>NZ_JBIVVD010000001.1:1337669-1543874 GCF_044757505.1 Streptomyces sp. NPDC091271
CCCCCGCCCCCCCCCCCCCCCCCGCGGGGGGGGGGGCCCCCCGGGGGCGGGGGGGGGGCCCCCCCGGGGGCCCCGGGGCCCGCGCCTCTCAGACCTGCGGCTCCAGTGCCGGCCCGAGTGAGGCGAACTTCTCCTTGCTGACGATCCGGCGCGGCGGCCACGTGATGTTCTCCGGCGGCCAGCTCTGGCCGGTCTTCTTCAGGAACCAGGCGGGTGGCTCGTACATCGGCGGCTCGTAGCCCTCCGGCAGCGCGGTCTTCCAGGTCAGGCCCTCGGTCCGCTTCTCGAACTCCTCCTTGACGCCCCGCAGCAGCTCCGGCTTCACCAGGAGGTCGACAGCCGTGGCCGCCAGATAGGCCGCGGCGGCCTTGACCGCCGCGTGGGCGGGCGCCGATCCCGCACAGGAGGCGGTCGACCAGGTGTGCATCTTCGACCCGATGGGGGCCACGGCCGCGCCCATGGAAACGGTCGGCACCTGCCAGCTGATATCGGCCACATCGGTGGAACCGCCGCCCATGAAGACCGGATTGGGCGGCGCCAGCTCACCGATCTTGTCGTGCAGGCCGCTCTCGGGCAGCCCCAGTGAGGCCTGGAGCTTTTTGGCCAGACGCTGGGCGTCCTCGGAGAAGACCGGGGGGCCGATCTGCCGCATGTTGTCGTACATCAGCTCGGCGAACGCCTTGGAAGGGAGCTGGTTCCAGCACGCCGAGGTGATCCGGTGCCGCACCGACGTGCGGCTGGCGGTCGCGGCCGCCTCCGAGACGGCGATGACCTTGTCCAGCAGTGAGGTGACCCGCTCGACGCTGCCCTCACGGACGTAGTAGGAGATCTCCGCGATCTCCGGCGTCACATTCGGGATGTCGCCGCCGTTGTTGATCACCCAGTGCAGCCGCGCCGAGGGGGCCATGCTCTCCTCGCGGAGGAACTCCGACATGGTCGCCATCATCACGGCCGCGTCCAGCGCGCTCTTGTTGCCGAGCGGGGTGCCGCCGTGGCCGGCGACCCCGAGGAAGGTGAAGGTGACGGCCGTCATCGCGTTCGACGTGCCCCAGCCGGTGGCGTTGCCGGTGGAGGGGTGCCAGTCCAGGAAGGCGTCGAGCCCGTCGTAGACGCCCTGGCTGACGGCGTACGTCTTGCCGATCAGCTGCTCCTCGGCGGTGGAGCCGAAGAACTTCACGGTCACATCGAGCTTGTGGCGCCGGGACGCCTCCGCGACGGCTGCTGCGGCGGCCGCCGCAGCGGTCCCGAGTGCACAGTGGCCGCAGCCGTGCCCGGCCCCGTAGCCCGGGGCGAACGGGTCGTGGACGTACTCCTTCGGGTCGTGCTCGCCCACCCCCTTGTTCTGGGACAGGCCGGGAAGGGCGTCGTACTCACCGCTGAAACCGATGACCGGGCCGCCCTTGCCCCGGGTGTACGTGGCGGTGAAGGCGGTCGGGAAGCCGGCCGTGCCGAACTCGACGTCGAAGCCCGCCCTGCGCAGGAAGTCGGCCTCGGCGAGGGAGGAGTTCCACTCCCGCAGGCTCAGCTCCGCGTGCTCCCAGATCTCGTCGTTCAGCCCGTTGATCCGCGACGCGTTCCGCTCGATCCAGCCGAGCGCCGTCCGCTTGGCCGCCGAGTCCTGGGCCAGCCCCTCGGGCGGGGCGTACGAGGCGGCGTCCACCGCTCCGCCGGCGGCCTCGTCCGAGGCCGCCGCCATCGCCGGATCGGCGGTCGCGCCCATCGCCGTGGTGGCTATTCCGGCGGCCCCGAGCATCTGCATGATCCGGCGGCGGCTCAGCCCGTCGCCCGTGTGTACCGCATGGTCGTGGTCGCTGGGGTCGTGCAGGTCACACACGGGCGCCTCCGAGTCCGATGGCATGTACAAGTACAGTGCCCGGCACTCTCCATTCCGGTTGTTGCGAAGTCAATAGGCCGGGATGTCGGCGGAGTTACGCGTTCCGGTGCCGGCCCCGGCGTGCATCGGACGAGAGGCCTCGGACAGGCGCGCGGAGCCGGGGAGAAGCCGTGGCGGCAGGCACATGGTGATCATTCCGGCGAGGATCAGCGCGCCGCCGGCCCATGCCACCGGCGAGAGGCGCTCGTGGAGCAGGAGTACGCCGATCAGAGCGGCGGCCAGGGGCTCGGCGAGGCTGAGCCGGCTCCGAGGAAGCCCGCGGCGCCGACGGGCGACGACGCCGGGCCCCGCCGGCCGCGACGGCGGACGACGGGGCGGGTCGTGGCGGGTGGGTCAGGAACCCACGCTCACCGTGAAGCGGCGGGGGTTGCCGTCGTGCGCCGCCCCCGACACGTCCGGCTCGCCGTCCGGGCGTACGTCGTCGTAGGGGAAGGCGTAGCCGATCGGGGAGTTCGCGTGGACGACGCGCGACCAGTGGTTGGTCACCGCACCCTTGTAGTAGTCCGCCACCGACGTGCCGTTCGGCTGGCTGGGGTGGCTGAGCATGATCGAGCGGTTGAAGCCCGCCGCGATCCTGGCCAGCAGCGCCTTCTTGTCGTCGGAGTCACCGGGGTTGTTGGTGAAGGGACCGTGGTTGCAGGTGAAGATGTCCTTCGAGGTCGGCTTGACGAACGTGTGGCCGCCCTCGAACGTCAGGGTGTCGCCGCTGACCCGGCCGGCGAGCGTGGCCCGGCCGCCCTGCAGGTCGATCCGCAGGTCGGTGGAGCGGTACTTCTCCCAGACCTCGTCGATCTGCGCGGTGAACAGATCGCGGAACGGCATCTCGGCCGGGCGGTCGAAGAACGGCGCCATCAGGTTCTGCGGCGAGATGACCCGCAGGACCTGCCCGTCCGAGCCGCGGGTGACCAGCTTGTCCCAGGGCTGCCCGTCGGAGGCCGCCTGGGCCGTGAGGTCGTCGGCGATGCGCTGGACCGCGCCGTCCGGGAGCGGGGCCACCGTGTGCGTGGTGTCGCCCTCGAGGGTCAGCCCGATCGGCAGCGCCGTCACCAGGTCGACGTAGCTGATGTTCGCGTACAGCTGCTGCGGATTGAAGGTGAACTCGCAGAACGACCAGGTCCTGCCGTAATTCGGGTCGGTGGGGGTCGCGAAGGCCGGCTCGACCAGGGACGGGCCCGGGTTGAGGTAGAAGTCCAGCTTGTCGTCGCGCACGAAGTAGACGCGCGCCCCGTACATCTGGGGCAGGGTCAGGACGACCGGGCCGGCGCCCGCGGCCTTCAGCGGGATGGCGCAGTCGACCGGCAGAGGGGTCTGCGGGGCACCGGGGGAGTCGGGGCGGTAGACGCTGCCGTCGGGGCGGAGGAGCACCCAGCGGTCCGTGCCCTGCTCGTGACCGGTGACATAGGCGTGCACCGTGCCGGGCAACGAACGGTTCTCCAGAGCCAGTTCACACGTCGCGGGGGCGGCCGACGTACGCGGGCTCAGGGCACTGCCCCAGAGGGGGTAGGTGAGCGCGGTCGCGGAGGCGGCGGCGCCCGTCAGGAACATTCTGCGCGAAATCACGGAGGAACTCCCGAGGTGTGGGGGGACGCAGACAGGGGTCATGGGTGGTGCGGGGAGGTGGAGCGGTGGGGCCGTCTGCGGTGCGCACCACTCTCGCGACGGCTCCGGTGAGCGTCAAGAGTTAGGACTGAGAGCGCTCTCAGGAAGTTGCTGTTCTTCACAACTCGACGCCGTGGAACGGCTTTTGACCACGCCTGGTCCCTCGCCGTGCGCGTGGAGTGAACAGGTGCTGAACGCGGTCGCCGCCGGACCGGGACCGGGGGCGCGCCCGTGAGGCGGGCGGGTGTTGCCCCGCTCGCCCCTCGGGGGATGCGAAACTGTGGCACCGGAGCCTGCCTCCGTGACCGGAATCCGGCGTCGGCCCCCCTGCCATTCCGGTGGGTCCGGTCGTCCGCCCCGGTGGATCCGCGGCGTGGCGCGCGAAGCGGTGTGTGGCCGGGACCACATTCTCCGCTTTGTCGAAGCCCTACAACGCAGAAGCCCTGTGAGCTGGCAGATGGGATGCATGGTGCACCACTTCTGTCAGGTGCCACCAGGAAACCGGGCAGGAGACTGTTCGGTGTGGACGGCAGGATTTGCACGGCCGGGTTCGTAGGGTCGACGTATGACCGTTGTGGACGAAATCGCGGGCGAGCCCGGTGACACGCGTGGCCGGGTGGCCGAACTGCTGGCACTGCGTGAGCAGGCCCGGCGTGGACCGAGCGACCGGGCGACCGAGGCGCAGCACGCCAAGGGCAAGCTGACGGCGCGCGAGCGCATCGAGCTGCTGCTGGACGAGGGATCGTTCAAGGAGGTCGAGCAGCTGCGCCGGCACCGGGCGACCGGCTTCGGCCTGGAGTCCAAGAAGCCGTACACCGACGGTGTCATCACCGGCTGGGGCACGGTCGACGGCCGGACGGTCTTCGTCTACGCGCACGACTTCCGGATCTTCGGCGGGGCGCTGGGCGAGGCCCATGCCACGAAGATCCACAAGATCATGGACATGGCCATCTCGGCCGGCGCCCCGCTGGTGTCGCTGAACGACGGCGCCGGGGCCCGTATCCAGGAGGGCGTCTCCGCGCTCGCCGGATACGGCGGGATCTTCCAGCGCAACACCCGGGCCTCCGGTGTCATCCCGCAGATCAGCGTGATGCTCGGCCCGTGCGCGGGCGGCGCGGCCTACAGCCCGGCGCTGACCGACTTCGTCTTCATGGTCCGTGAGACCTCGCAGATGTTCATCACCGGACCGGACGTCGTCAAGGCGGTCACCGGCGAGGAGATCACCCAGAACGGCCTCGGCGGCGCCGATGTGCACGCCGAGACCTCGGGCGTCGCGCACTTCGCGTACGACGACGAGGAGACCTGCATCGCCGAGGTCCGCTACCTGATCGGCATGCTCCCGTCCAACAACAGGGAGAACCCGCCCGTCGTCCCGAGCGACGACCCGGCCGACCGGCGGGGCGACGTCCTCCTGGACCTGGTCCCGGCCGACGGCAACCGCCCGTACGACATGCACAAGGTCATCGAGGAGCTCGTCGACGACGGCGACTTCCTGGAGGTCCACGAGCGCTGGGCCCGCAACATCATCTGTGCTCTGGCCCGGCTGGACGGCCAGGTCGTCGGCATCGTGGCCAACCAGCCGCAGGCGCTGGCCGGTGTCCTGGACATCGAGGCGTCCGAGAAGGCCGCGCGATTCGTTCAGATGTGTGATGCGTTCAACATCCCCATCGTCACTCTGCTGGACGTACCCGGCTTCCTGCCCGGCGTCGATCAGGAGCACGGTGGAATCATTCGGCACGGCGCGAAGCTGCTCTACGCGTACTGCAACGCCACCGTGCCGAGGATCTCGCTGATCCTGCGCAAGGCCTACGGAGGCGCGTACATCGTCATGGACAGCCAGTCCATCGGCGCCGACCTCACCTACGCGTGGCCGACCAACGAGATCGCGGTGATGGGCGCCGAGGGCGCCGCCAACGTCATCTTCCGCCGGCAGATCGCCGACGCCGAGGACCCCGAAGCCATGCGGGCCCGCATGGTCAAGGAGTACAAGGCCGAGCTGATGCACCCCTACTACGCGGCCGAGCGCGGCCTGGTCGACGACGTCATCGACCCCGCCGAGACGCGCGAGGTACTGATCGCCTCACTCGCGATGCTCCGCAACAAGCACGCAGACCTGCCGTCGCGCAAGCACGGCAACCCCCCGCAGTAGTCGCCGGCCACAGCGGCGACCCCGCCCACCTCCCGCGACCACTGCCCAGAAGACGGAGACATCCATGAGCGTCACCCCCGCCGATTCGGTCCTTCGCGTCGAGAAGGGCCAGGCCGGCCCCGAGGAGCTCGCCGCCATCACCGCGGTCCTGCTCGCCCGTGCGGCCGCACAGCCGGACGCACCGTCCCACCGTGGCCGCAGCACCGCCGGATGGCGCCGTCTGGAGCGCACCCCCGGCTTCCGCGCCCCGCACAGCTGGCAGGGCTGAGAACGGCCGCTGAGGCCGCTCCATGGCCCACCGGGCCCCCTTCACACCGAAGGCCCCGTACTCCTTGCGAGGAGTGCGGGGCCTTCGCCGTGTGCGGCGGCGGGGTCAGCGCAGGCGGGCCATGAGGGCGTGCTCGACCAGGGTGATCAGCGCGCTCTTGGCGTCGGCGCGGTGCCGGGCGTCCGTGGTGAGGATCGGGGTGTCCGGGCCGATCTGGAGGGCTTCGCGTACTTCGTCGGGTGTGTAGGGCTGGTGTCCGTCGAAGCCGTTGAGGGCGATGACGAAGGGGAGGCCGCTGTTCTCGAAGTAGTCGACGGCTGGGAAGCAGTCGGCGAGGCGGCGGGTGTCGACGAGGACGACGGCGCCGATGGCGCCGCGGACCAGGTCGTCCCACATGAACCAGAAGCGGTCCTGTCCGGGGGTGCCGAACAGGTAGAGGATCAGGTCCTGGTCCAGGGTGATGCGTCCGAAGTCCATGGCCACCGTGGTGGTGGTCTTGTCCCCGGTGTGGGTCAGGTCGTCGATGCCCGCGGACGCGGACGTCATCACGGCTTCGGTGCGCAGCGGATTGATCTCCGAAACGGCACCGACAAACGTGGTCTTACCCACGCCGAAGCCCCCTGCCACCACGATCTTCGCCGAGGTAGTGGAGCGGGCCGCTCCGCCGCTAGAGCTTGCGAAGTCCACTGAGCACCCTTTCGAGCAGTGTCACATCTGGTTGGCCGCCGGCGGCCTCGTCGCCGCCGGGCTGATGGATAGCGACGAGTCCGGCCTCGGCCAGGTCGGCGACGAGGATCCGGGCAACGCCGAGGGGGATCGAGAGAAGGGCCGAGACCTCGGCCACCGACTTGATCTCGATGCAGAGCCGGCAGATCCGCTGGTGCTCGGGCAGCTGCCCTTGCAGCCGGGAAGGATCGGCCGTGGTGCTGACCAGCGCCTCGATGGCGAGCTGGTACCGAGGCCGGGTCCGGCCGCCGGTCATGGCGTACGGACGGACCAGCGGGTTGTGCGCCGCGGGCTTCGACGGCTGGGGGGCCTGCCGCTGGACCGGCTGGATGCGCGACGGCGGAGCCTCGTACCGCTGCGGAGGCTGCTGCTCGTGCTGCGGCTGCTGGTAGTGCTGCGGCTGCTCGTGCTGCGGGTAGTGCGGCTGCTGCTGCGGCCACCCGGAGCCCGGCTGCTGAGGCTGCTGCTGCCAGTTGCCCTGCTGGGGCTGCTGGTAGGGCTGATACGGCTGATAAGGGTCTTGCGAACCCTGTCTGCCGGGCATGGAGGGGTTGTCGAAACGATTGTCACCCTGCTCACCCGGAACCCGCTGACCGCCCTCGTACGGGTGTCCGCCTGTGGGTGCTGCCACGTTTCCTCCTCCGACTGCCGTTCGCCATCCCAGTGGTGCCGCGCCACCGCACCTTATGGCGCGGTGACGAGAAACGCACTGTCCGTCTATTAGTTAAGAAGACTTCCCTGGAGTTCGGCGCGGAGATCCGGGGTAAGAACACTTCCTGCACGGTCCACGAGAAGTGCCATTTCGTACCCAACCAGACCGATATCGGCGTCCGGGTGGGCGAGGACAGCGAGTGAGGATCCGTCAGAGATGGACATGATGAAGAGGAATCCTCGCTCCATCTCCACAACGGTCTGATTCACGGCACCGCCTTCGAAGATCCGTGAAGCACCCGCGGTGAGCGACGTCAGACCGGAGGCGACAGCCGCCAGCTGGTCGGCGCGGTCCCGTGGGAAACCTTCGGACATCGCCAGCAGGAGTCCGTCGGCGGAGACCACCACCGTGTGCGACACCCCAGGGGTGTTGTCCACGAAGTTGGTGATCAACCAGTTCAGATTCTGCGCCGCCTGGCTCATCGGGCTCACACTAACGCTCCTGGTTGTAGGTATTACTTGCGTCCGACCCCGCGGTCCGTCCCCGCAGGACACCACGCCGCAGGTTGCTCAACCTGCCGCGCACGTCCTCAGGGGCGCGGGAGACCTGTGGGCCGCCCTGCTGGGTCTGCTCCGCCGTGCCCTCGACCAGATTGGCCTTGGGCACGCGCCGGGGGAGTCCGGAAGGAGTGATCCCGCCCGCCTTCGGATCCCGGAGCTTCTCGGCCCGCTCCCAGCGCTCGTCGTTCGACGAACGCCAGTCGTCGGGCCTTTCCCCGTCGGCATGCTGCGCCTGCGGCTGTTCCTGCTGCGGCCGCTGCCGCTGCTCGGGTGCGGCAGGCTGATCGTTTCCGCGGCCGGTGGGCTGCCAGTGCTGCTGGCCGGCACCCCGGCGCGGGAGGCCCGCCTCGGTCAGGTCCTGACCGGGGTTCGGGGTGGGCCCCGGGCGGTCGAAGCCTACGCGGTCCGGTGTCTCCGCGGGAGCGCTCGGGGCCGCTTCCGCCAGGGGCTCGAACGCCCCCTGGTAGGAACCCTGGTCCGCCCAGTCGCCCTGGTGGGGGAGCCCCTCCTGCGGGGCGAACTGGTCGGCGTACTGCTCCTGCCGGCCGTCCGGAGCGGCGTACGCGGCTTCCGTGTAGGTGTTCTGCTGCGGGTCCTGGTAGCCGTTCCCGGCGGCGTACGGGTCGTAGCCGCCCTCGTAACCGGGCTGCGCGTAACCCTGCTGCTGCTCGGGGGCGTACTGCTCCTGCGTGTACTGCTCCGGGGTGTACTCCTGCCGCTGCCCGGCACCGTCGTCCTGGAAGGACGGGCGCTCGCCGCCTGTCTGCGCCTCCAGCGCCGCCCGCCGCTCCTCACGCATGAGCGAACGGTTCACCGGGTCGAGCTGCGGGGAGTCGGCCACCGAGGTGTCGTAGCGCGAGTCGTCGAAGCCGAGCTCCGCCGCCGTACGCATCGGAACCTGCTGCGGCATCGGGTCGAACGTCTGCTGCTGCTCGGACATGATGGAGGAGACCGTGAAGTCGTCCTGCGGGAGCCCCTCGCCACCGCCACCGTGGGTGATGGCGTCCGGCAGCATGACCAGCGACGTGGTCCCCGCCTGCTCGCCCGAGGGCCGCAGCTGGACGCGGATGCCGTGCCGGTCGGCCAGCCGGCCGACCACGAAGAGACCCATCCGCTGGGACACCGCGGCGTCCACGGTCGGCGGGTTGGCCAGCTTGTGGTTGATGTCCGCGAAGTCCTCGGCCGTGAGACCGATTCCCTTGTCGTGGATCTCGACCATGACGCGGCCGTCGGGGAGCCGGGTCGCGGTGACCCGGACCTTGGTCTGCGGCGAGGAGAACGTGGTGGCGTTCTCCAGCAGCTCGGCCAGCAGGTGCACGAGGTCGGTCACGGCCTGGCCGTGGATCTCGCTCTCCGGGACACCGGTGAGCTCGATGCGCTCGTAGGACTCCACCTCGGAGGAGGCGGCCCGCAGCACGTCGACGAGCGGCACCGGCTGGTTCCAGCGGCGGCCGGGCTCCTCGCCCGCGAGGACGAGGAGGTTCTCACCGTTGCGGCGCATACGGGTGGCCAGGTGGTCCAGCTTGAAGAGGCTCTCCAGCTGGTCCGGGTCGGCCTCGTTGTTCTCCAGGTCGGTGATGAGGGTCAGCTGGCCCTCGATGAGCGACTGGTTGCGGCGCGACAGGTTGGTGAAGATCGCGTTGACGTTGCCCCGGAGCATGGCCTGCTCGGCGGCGAGCCGGACCGCCTCGCGGTGCACCTGGTCGAAGGCGCGGGCGACCTCGCCGATCTCGTCCTGGCTGTTGATCGGGATCGGCTGCACCCGGGTGTCCACTCGGCCCGGCTCGGTCCGCGACAGCTGGTCGACCAGCATCGGCAGCCGCTGCTCGGCGATGCCGAAGGCGGCGGTACGCAGCTGGCGCATCGAGCGGCTCATCTGGCGGGCCATGAGACCGGCGATGATGAAGGCGGCCAGCAGCGAGATGATCACGATCGCCGCGTTGACGATGGCGTCGTTCCTGGCGTCGGTCGAGATCTCCGCCGCCTCGGTCACGGCCTTGTCGACGAGCTCGTTCTCGACCGTGGTGTAGCCGTCGAACTTCGCCGTGGCCGCGGCCATCCAGGTCTCGGGGGTGATGCCCTTGGCCTTCAGGGCGTCGGGCTGCTTGCCCTGCCCGATCTGCTGGGCCATGCCGTCGAAGACCGAACCGTCGATGCTCGGAGGCGCCACGAAGGGCTTGCCGGCGGCCTTGGCCTGCGCCTCGGCGGCCTTCAGCTGCTTGGCTCCCTCGGCGGCCTTGCCGGCCATGACCTGCTTGAGCCGGGCGGCGTCGGCCTCCGTACCACCGGAGACGAACTCGCCGAGGGCGATCTGCTCCAGGTAGTTGTACGAGCTGAACGCCGTGACCTGGCCGTTGAAGTTACGTTCCTCCTGGCTCGGGCGCACCAGCAGGTGCATACCGATCGAGCGCTGGAGCGACGCGGCGGCCTTGGACAGCTCGATCGCGTACACGGTCCGGCCGTAGCTGGTGATGTTGCCGGTACCCAGGCCGAGCTCGTTGGAGAACTCCATCAACGAGTGCTGGACCTTGGTGTAGCCCTCTTCCGTCTTCACCGGGTCCATCGCCTCGGCGTAGGCGGCCTTGCGCAGCTCGGGAAGGAGCGGCTCCTCCACCTTGAACAGCTTCAGCCGGCGGTGGAGGCCCTCCTTGTCCGGCATGTTCTGCACGGCGGAGTCGAACTTCGACGCGGCCGCGTCCGTGGTGGCGCGCACCTGCTCCACCTCGGCGGCGGTGCGCTTGTTGGACAGCAGCGGTTCGGCGGTGAGGTCGCGCTCGTTCAGCAGCGCCTGCCCGTACGCCGCCGCGGCGCGGACGACCAGGGCCGTCTTCTCGGCGTCCTGGGCCTCGTTCCAGGTGTCCACGGACCCCTTCACCTGGAAGCCGCCCATGACAAGGCCGACGAGTGCCGGGATCAGGAGAATCGCGTTCAGCCGGGTGGGCACCCGCCAGTTCCGCGGTGACAGCCGGCTGGTGCTGCCGCCTGCCGGTTCCGCCTCGGACGACGTGTCCGCGGGCGGGGACAGCGCGGCGCGCGGCGGCGGCGTGAAGTTGCCCCGCTCCGGCTGGGCCGCGGAGCCCTCGTTGCTTCGCCTCACTCGACCAACAACCTCTCGGCGTCGGCACCTACGTTGTGCCGGATTATCGTTCAGGAGCCGTACTACTGGGTAGTTCGAGGCATTGCAGCACGCCGACCGGTCGCGTTCCAAACAGTCGGAATGAGTGATTCCGACTGTGACCCGGCGTCGATAAAACGGGCATAAAGAGCGAGCCCCGTCAAAAGGCGAGGCTCGTATGAGCGCAGTGGTACCGGTCGTGCGCGTCGGGTGTTGATGGGGCTCCAATTCTCTGTCGAAATGTTATGAACACGGGGGCGGATCGTGTCAAAGGACACAGGCCGCCCCCGTGTGACTACAGCAAGTTCCGTAGATCGCTACCGACTTACGGCTACTTCAGCCGGGCCATCAACGCGTGCTCGACCAGGGTGATCAGGCCGCTCTTGGCATCCGCACGGTGCCGGGCGTCCGTCGTGATGATCGGGGCGTCGGGGCCGATCTGGAGGGCTTCGCGTACTTCGTCGGGTGTGTAGGGCTGGTGTCCGTCGAAGCCGTTGAGGGCGATGACGAAGGGGAGGCCGCTGTTCTCGAAGTAGTCGACGGCTGGGAAGCAGTCGGCGAGGCGGCGGGTGTCGACGAGGACGACGGCGCCGATGGCGCCGCGGACCAGGTCGTCCCACATGAACCAGAAGCGGTCCTGTCCGGGGGTGCCGAACAGGTAGAGGATCAGGTCCTGGTCCAGGGTGATGCGTCCGAAGTCCATGGCCACCGTGGTGGTGGTCTTGTCCCCGGTGTGGGTCAGGTCGTCGATGCCCGCGGACGCGGACGTCATCACGGCTTCGGTGCGCAGCGGATTGATCTCCGAAACGGCACCGACGAACGTGGTCTTACCCACGCCGAAGCCCCCTGCCACCACGATCTTCGCCGAAGTGGTAGCGCGGGCCGTACCGCCGCTAGAGCTTGCGAAGTCCACTGAGCACCCTTTCGAGCAGTGTCACATCCGGCGCGCCGCCGGCCTCTCCGTTGCCCGGCTGGTGGATGGCCACCATGCCGGCTTCCGCCAGGTCCGCGACGAGGATCCGCGCCACGCCGAGGGGCATGGACAGCAGGGCCGAGACCTCGGCCACCGACTTCACCTCGCGGCACAGGTGGCAGATCCGCTGGTGCTCGGGGAGCAGGGTCCCGAGGTGGGCGGGGTCCGCTGTGGTGCTGACCAGTGCCTCTATCGCGAGCTGATAGCGAGGCCGGGTCCGGCCGCCGGTCATGGCGTACGGACGGACCAGCGGCTGGTCACCTTCACCGTCGTACGACGCGTGGTGCAGTGCGCCGTACGGATCAGGTGAGGCGGGTGGCGGGGTCATAAATCCTCCGGGCGTGACAGCAGGGTGTCGGCTTGCCGTCTGAAGGTGGCCGGTGAGGGGCTGTGTCGGCCGGACGGGTGAGGGTTTTGAGTAGTACCTGGGGGGATCGCGTCAAGTGGCTGCCGCATGGCCGTCTAGTGGAGCAGACTTCCTTGTAGTTCGGCACGGAGATCAGGGGTGAGGACGGTCCCCGCTCGGTCTACGAGGAGTGCCATCTCGTACCCCACCAGACCGATGTCCGCGTCCGGGTGGGCGAGGACGGCGAGTGACGAGCCGTCGGAGACGGACATGAGGAAGAGGAAACCTCTCTCCATCTCCACGACCGTCTGGCTCACGGCGCCGCCTTCGAAGATCCGTGAAGCACCCGCGGTCAGCGACGTCAGACCGGAGGCGACAGCCGCCAGCTGGTCGGCGCGGTCGCGCGGGAAACCTTCGGACATCGCCAGCAGCAGGCCATCCGCGGAGACCACCACCGTGTGGGACACCCCCGGGGTGTTGTCCACGAAATTGGTGATCAGCCAGTTCAGATTCTGCGCGGCCTGACTCATGGGGCTCAACTAACGCTCCTGCTGGTGAGTGGGGCCGAGTTGGAAACTGCCGGTAGACGAGCCGGTGTTGGCCTGTCGTCCCTGCTGGATGCCCCGGCGGAGATTGGTGAGACGCCCGCGTACGTCATCCGGCGCACGCGAAACCTGAGGTCCGGACTGATGATTCTGCTGTTGAGCAGTGCCCGGCACCAAATTGGCACGTGGGACACGGCGCGGCAGTCCGGAAGTGGTGATCCCGCCGGCGGCGGGCTTCTTGACCCGCTCCGCCTGCCGCACGAGGTCGTCGTTGGGCGAAGCACGCCATGAACTGGTGGCTCCGGTGTCGGCCGCACCACGCCGCGGCATGGGCGGAGGCGGGGTGCCGGCGGGCTGGGGAGCGGCCGGTGCCTGCGGCTCCGCGGCGGGCGGCTGCTGGCCACCCTGCTGCGGTCCGTGGAACCAGTTCGTCTCCAGCGTGTCGTACAGCGGCGTACGCCCGTCACCGGGACCGGCCGGCGGCAGCTCCCCGGGCTGCTGCGGCAGGGCCGGGCGCTGCGGCAGTTCACCCGCGGAGGGGGCCGGCGGACGCGGTGCGCCGAAGTCGGCGTTGTCGCGGCGGCGCGGTGCCGGGGCCTGCGGGCCCTGGGCACCGAAGCCCTGGTCCTGCTGGGGGCGGTTGCCGAAGCCCTGGTCCTGCGGCATCGGGGCGTTGAAGTCCGGGCGGGCGAACTGCGCGGTGCTCGCCGGGTCCCCCTGCGGGACGTGAGGAGCCTGCGGTGCCTGCGGTGCCGAGAAGTCCGGGCGGGCGAACTCCGCGGTGGCCCCGGGGCCCTGACGGTCGTTCATCGGCGGACGCTGGTTCGGCGGGCTGAACGGCTGGTTCGGGCCGGAGGTGCCCGGCCGGGTGAACCGGCCTGCCTCGTGCTCCTCGTGACCACGCGGCGAGTCCGGCTGCGTGCTCCGGGGGGCACCCTGCTCCTCGACACCCCAGCTCGTGCTCTGCGGGCGCTGAGGCTGCGGGTTGCCGCCGGGCAGCTCGGCCCGGGGGCCGCCGGAGGGCGGCAGCTGGCGGCCGGGGCCGCCGGGCTGCTGCGGGCCGCCCTGGCCGGGCTGGTTGCCCTGGCCGAGCTGGGCCTGCTGCGGCTGCGGAGCCTGACGTCCGGGCTGGCCGCTCTGCTGGCCGGAGTGGCCGAAGAGGTTGGGCCGGCCCGAGTCGGCACCGGCCGAGGGGTCCTGCGGGGGGCGTGCGCCAGGCCGGGCGCCGCCGGCGAAGGCACCGGCGAGGCCGCCGCCCTGGCGGGGAGCGTCGGAACGGCCCTGGCCGGGCAGGCCGGGTCCCTGCTGGCCCGGGTTCTGCTGGCCGGGTCCTTGCTGCGGCGGACGCGGTCCGCTGTCACGCGTGGGCAGTCCGCCGTCACGCGTGGGCAGCGCGGCCCGGGGGGCCGAGCCCGCGCCGACCTGGCCGCGCGGGGCGGCCGAGCCCAGACCCTTGGCCGGAGCCGCGGGAGGACCGGAGAGCCCGGGACGCTGGCCGCCCGCGGCCGGAGCGCCGGCGCCGGCGAGGAGCCCGCCCGGGGCGCCGCCCTGCGGGCCCTTGCCCTGCTGGCCCGGCTTCGACGGCTGCTTGCCGCCGTGCGCGACCTCCATGGGCAGCATGACCAGTGCGGTCGTACCTCCGGAGTCGGAGGGCCGCAGCTGGATGCGGATGCCGTGACGCAGGGACAGCCGGCCGACCACGAAGAGACCCATGCGGCGGGAGACCGAGACGTCCACGGTGGGCGGCGAGGCGAGCCGCTCGTTGATCGCGGCCAGGTCCTCGGGGGAGAGGCCGATGCCGGTGTCGTGGATCTCGACGAGCACACGGCCGTCGGGCAGCGCGTGACCGGTGACGCGGACCTTCGTCTGCGGCGAGGAGAACGACGTGGCGTTCTCCAGCAGCTCGGCGAGGAGGTGCACGAGGTCGTTGACGACGCGGCCGGCGACCTCGGTGGCGGGCACCGCGGCCAGTTCGATGCGTTCGTACTGCTCCACCTCGGAGGCGGCGGCACGGAGCACGTCGACCAGCGGCACGGGGCGGGTCCAGCGGCGGCCGGGCTCCTCGCCCGCGAGGACGAGGAGGTTCTCGCCGTTACGGCGCATGCGGGTCGCGAGGTGGTCGAGCTTGAAGAGCGAGGACAGCTGGTCCGGGTCGGCCTCGCGGGACTCCAGTTCGGAGATGAGCGAGAGCTGACGCTGGATGAGCCCCTGGCTGCGGCGCGAGAGGTTGGTGAACATCGCGTTGACGTTGCCTCGCAGCAGCGCCTGCTCGGCGGCCAGTCGGACCGCCTCGCGGTGCACGTCGTCGAAGGCCGCGGCCACCTGGCCGATCTCGTCCCGGGAGTGCACACCGACCGACTCGACGGAGGTGTCGACGTCCTGCGGGTCCGTCTCGGAGAGCTGGCGGACGAGCTCGGGCAGCCGGTCCTGGGCGACCCGGGTCGCGGTGTCCTGCAGCCGTCGCAGGGAGCGGATCATGGACCGCGCCACGACGAAGGCGCCGACCAGCGACACACCGAGGACGATCAGGATGATCGCACCGTTGAGGATCGCGTCGCGCTGCGACTCCTCCTTGAGCTCGCGGGCCTTGCTCTCCATCTCACCGAGGAGCGTCTGCTCGATGGTCTTCATGGCCACGAGCTTGTTGGAGCTCTGGTCGTACCAGTCCATGTACGTACGCGTCTTGCCGCTGCCCTCCATGCCCAGGGGGCTGTCGAGCACCTTCTTCGCGTACATGTCGGCGGCGGTTATCTCGGGATTCCCGTTGTCCAGCGGCGCCAGCAGCTCGGCGGAGCTCTTGCCGGTGGACTCGTAGGTCGTCTCGAAGGTCTTGAGGGTCGTGCTCGCCTTGCCGAGGGCGTTGCGGCCGAACGCCTGGTCGTTGTCGTTCAGGTGCGTCTTGGTGCTGTCGCCGCCCGGCAGTGCCGCGGCGATGATGGCGCGCTCGACGGAGGCGTACTCCTTCGAGGAGGAGAAGGCGGCCAGCGCACGCGTCCGCTTGATCATCTCCGGGCTGCTGGTGGCCTGCGCCATGTCCTGCGAAAGGCTCAGCAGCGACGTGATCAGCTGGCTGTACTGGTCGATCGTGTTGAGACTCGGGCTGTTCCCGGCGTACGCGTCCTTGCGGATGCTGGTGATGTTGCCCAGCTGCGTGCCGATCTGGCTGACGCTCGCGTGGATGCTGTCCAGGGCCGCGTCGCCGGGGGTGTTGCCGATCTCGTCGGTCGCCTCGAAGAAGGCGGCCTTGGCTCGGTCGGTGCGCTCCCGGGGCTGGGTGACCTTGTAGTCGGTCGCCTTCACGCCGTTCGACAGCGGGCCGGCCGACTTGTCGCGCTCCTCCTGGAGCGCGTTGGCGAGCGCGGTCGCCTTCTTGGTCATCTGGGTCAGGAGCTGCATGTGCTCCAGCTGGTCCATGTCGTTCATGGACTCGTTGATCCGCAGTCCGCCCAGGGTGGTCGCCGCGACCACGGGGAGGGCGAGCAGGGAGACCAGACGGGTGCTGATGCGCCAGTTGCGCAGCGCCAGCCGTGAACCGGCGGAGGTGGGACCGACCGGCTTCAGGGGCGGCGGCGTGGCCTCCGCGCTGCCGATGCTCGTCGTGCCGGAGCGCTGGGCGCGGTCGCCGCCGTCACCGGACGCACCGGGATTCTGGGCGTGCTGGGGCGAGGAACCGCGGTCGTTCCCGCCGCGCGGCTCCTGATCCGCCGGAGTTTCCCCTCGGCCCTGGCGGGGCTGGGGCGACCCCATGCCATCCCTCTTGAAACGTCCCTGCACTAGCGTCGCAACCTCTGGACCAGGCGTCCCTTCGCGCATACGCGACGGGACGGTGTCGGCGTCGTGGGGCGCTGGACGCGCCCCATGGTGGTCGTGAGTGACCGGCGTACTTCCCCCTCCCGCCGCCACTCGGCGCTGCGTTGCGCCCCTGCGCGCTGGGCCTGAAACCCGCGGCGGTGCGTGGAATTCCAGCACAGTGGAGGATCTCCAACAAGGCCCGCGTACCGGGCTGTGACCTGGATGACACGGTGTGATGACAGGGTGACAAGGTGTGGAGCGTGTACAGGGTCAAACCGGTCAATTAGGGGTGAGGACCCAAGGTGCGACCGGTGTCCCAGACGCCATGATCGGGAGCGGAATAGGGGATTCAGAGCCGTATTGTCGGGTTCGCGGCCCATGATCGACTGCCTGCAATGGGTGTTTTGTCACCAAGTTCGTGAGCAAACTCACATGATGATCGCCGTCTCATCCCGGCCAAGGCGGGGAATCGGATGTTTAGCCTGGCGCTTTACAGGGATAGCGAATCCGACAACCGGCGCACCTCCGGGCAGCGCCCCAGCGGCAAGGACCCATACGGCAGATGAAGACGACGATGATTTTCCGCAACATCGCCAACCCCCGGCGCACCACGCTGGCGCACATCGAGGACGCCGAGGCGCCGCAGACGCCGGAGCAGCGGGAGCACGCCGTCGATCTGCCCACCCAGACGGCCAACCCGCGCCGCACCATCCTCATGGAAGCCCCGGTCGCGGCGGCGAAGTAGTGGCCCGCCCCCGGCGGTAATGCGCGAGGCCCGGCCTCTCACGCGCGCTAGCCTGGAGCGTCAGTCTTCAGCCAGCCAGCAAGTGAGGGGCGACAGCATCCCGTGCGCATCGCCAGGTTCTCCATCGACGGCAATGTCGCCTTCGGCGCGGTCGAGGGCGACAGCCCCGACAGCCTCGTCCTCGACATCATCAAGGGCATCCCGTACGCCGACTTCGAGCTCTCCGGGACCAAGGTCCCGCTGAAGAAGGTCCGGCTGCTGCCGCCCGTGCTTCCCAACAAGGTCGTGGCCATCGGCCGCAACTACGCGGAACACGCCGCCGAACTGGGCAACGAGGTCCCGGATGTGCCCGTCGCCTTCTTCAAGCCCACCACCTCGGTGATCGGCTCCGGCGACTCCATCGAATACCCCTCCTTCTCCGAGGAGCTGCACCACGAGGCCGAGCTGGCCGTGGTGATCGGCCGTATGTGCCGCGAGGTCCCACGCGCGCGTGTCAAGGACGTCATCTTCGGCTACACCTGCGCCAACGACGTCACCGCGCGCGACGTCCAGCGGCGTGAGAGCCAGTGGGCCAGGGCGAAGGGCTTCGACACCTCCTGCCCGCTCGGCCCCTGGGTGGAGACCGACCTCGACCCCGGCAACCTGGCCATCCAGGCCACGGTCAACGGCGAGCAGCGCCAGCTCGGCCGTACGAGCGACATGGTCCGCTCCGTCGAGGACCTGGTCGTCCACATCTCGGAAGCCATGACGCTGCTCCCGGGCGACGTGATCCTCACGGGAACCCCCGCAGGGGTGGGCCCCCTGCACGTCGGCGACGAGGTCGCCGTCACCATCGAAGGCATCGGCACTCTCACCAACAAGGTGATCAAGCGTGGTTAACGCACCTGTCCGCGTCCGTTTCTGTCCCTCCCCGACCGGTAACCCTCACGTCGGCCTGGTCCGGACGGCTCTCTTCAACTGGGCCTTCGCCCGGCACCACCAGGGCACCCTGGTCTTCCGTATCGAGGACACCGACGCGGCCCGTGACTCCGAGGAGTCCTACGGTCAGCTGCTCGACTCGATGCGCTGGCTCGGCCTGGACTGGGACGAGGGTCCCGAGGTCGGCGGCCCGCACGCCCCGTACCGCCAGTCGCAGCGCATGGACCTCTACAAGGACGTCGCCGAGAAGCTCCTGGCCGCCGGGCACGCGTACCACTGCTACTGCACCACCGAGGAGCTCGACACCCGCCGCGACGCCGCGCGGGCGGCCGGCAAGCCCTCGGGTTACGACGGCCACTGCCGCGACCTGAGCGACGAGCGGAAGGCCGCGTACGAGGCCGAGGGGCGCACCTCTATCGTCCGCTTCCGGATGCCCGACGAGGCGATCACCTTCACGGACCTGGTCCGCGGCGACATCACGGTCCAGCCGGAGAACGTCCCGGACTACGGCATCGTCCGTGCCAACGGCGCCCCCCTCTACACGCTCGTCAACCCGGTCGACGACGCCCTGATGGAGATCACCCACGTCCTGCGCGGCGAGGACCTGCTCTCCTCCACCCCGCGCCAGATCGCCCTCTACCGGGCGCTCATCGAGCTGGGCGTCGCCAAGGACACCCCGGCCTTCGGCCATCTCCCGTACGTCATGGGGGAGGGCAACAAGAAGCTCTCCAAGCGTGACCCGCAGGCCTCGCTCAACCTCTACCGCGAGCGTGGCTTCCTGCCGGAGGGGCTGCTCAACTACCTCTCGCTGCTGGGCTGGTCGATCGCCGAGGACCGCGACATCTTCGGCCGTGACGAGCTGGTCGCCGCGTTCGACATCGCCGATGTCAACGCCAACCCGGCGCGCTTCGACCTGAAGAAGGCCGAGCACATCAACGCCGAGCACCTGCGCATGCTCGACGTGAAGACCTTCACCGAGGCCTGCGGCCCCTGGCTGAAGGCCCCCTTCGCCCCCTGGGCGCCCGAGGCCTTCGACGCGGAGCAGTTCGCAGAGATCGCCCCGCACGCCCAGACCCGTGTGACGGTCCTCTCGGACATCACGGCCAACGTCGACTTCCTCTTCCTGGACGAGCCCGTCCACGACGAGGCGTCCTGGACGAAGGCCATGAAGGAGGGCTCCGACGCCCTGCTCGTCACCGCCCGCGCCGAGCTGACCGCCGCCGAGTGGAACGCCGAGGCGCTCAAGACGGCCGTCCTCACCGCCGGTGAGAAGCACGGTCTGAAGCTCGGCAAGGCGCAGGCCCCGGTCCGCGTCGCCGTCACCGGCCGCACGGTCGGGCTCCCGCTCTTCGAGTCCCTGGAGATCCTGGGCCGCGAGAAGACGATCGCCCGCATCGACGCGGCGCTGGCGAAGCTCGCCGCCTAGCGCCCGGTTCACACGACGGGGTGGCCGCCCGAGCCGGGGCGGCCACCCCGTCGGCATGTGGCGCACGCGCCGGTAATCTGGCCGGCATGCCGATCCGAGCGGTTCTCTGGGACATCGACGACACGATCTTCGACTACTCGGCCGCCGACCGCACCGGGATGCGCAAGCATCTGGAGCACGAGGGCTTCCCCAAGGGGTACGACTCCCTGGAACGTGCCCTCGACGCCTGGAAGGCCATCACGGACGTGCAGTGGGCGCGTTTCGCCGCCGGGGAGCTCGACTTCCAGGGGCAGCGAAGGGAGCGCGTACGCGCGTTTCTCGGGCGGTCGCTGAGCGACGCCGAAGCCGACGAGTGGTTCGGCCGGCACGTCATCCACTACGAGGCCGCCTGGGCGCTCTTCCCGGACACCGTGCCGGTCCTGGACCGGCTGGCGGGAAGCTTCCGCCATGCCGTCCTGTCCAACTCCAGCATCCACAACCAGGACCGCAAGCTGCGCGCCCTCGGGGTGCGGGACCGCTTCGAGGCCGTGGTGTGCGCGGTCGAGCTGGGTGTCTCCAAGCCCGATGCGGGAGCGTTCCACGCCGCCTGTGAAGTGCTTGAGCTCGCTCCGCACGAGGTGGCGTACGTCGGGAACGAACCCGACATCGACGCGGGCGGCGCGGTGGCCGCCGGCCTGACGGGGATCTGGCTGGACCGTGAGGGGCTGGGCGGGCGCCCCGAGCTCGTGCGCATCACGGGCCTGGATGAGCTTCCCGGCCTGCTGGCGCGCAATACCCGTTTTGGAGCGCCGGACACCTTCAGGTAATGTTCTTCCTGCGCCACCCGAGCGGGCCGAAAGATCCGGCCGGGAAGCGCAGACAGAAACAGAACCCCCAGGGGTTGCGTTTCAGTGGGCTATGGTGTAATTGGCAACACTACGGTTTCTGGTACCGTCATTCTAGGTTCGAGTCCTGGTAGCCCAGCGCAAGACCGAAGTAACAAGCCCCCGTTGTGTAGCGGCCTAGCACGCTGCCCTCTCACGGCAGTAGCGCCGGTTCGAATCCGGTCGGGGGTACAGATCCTTCCCGCGAGAACGTCTGGGTCGCACCCACGTACTCGATGCAGGATCGCTAGGGCCCCCGTTGTGTAGCGGCCTAGCACGCTGCCCTCTCACGGCAGTAGCGCCGGTTCGAATCCGGTCGGGGGTACTTCACCATGGGCTATGGTGTAATTGGCAACACTACGGTTTCTGGTACCGTCATTCTAGGTTCGAGTCCTGGTAGCCCAGCGCAAGTCAGCAGTAACCACGCCCCCGTTGTGTAGCGGCCTAGCACGCTGCCCTCTCACGGCAGTAGCGCCGGTTCGAATCCGGTCGGGGGTACAACACAGCAGTACAGAAAGGCCCTTCACCCCGGTGGAGGGCCTTTCTGGTGTGCGCCCCTCAGAGCCCGTACCGCTGTGCGGACTCCTCCGCCTGGGCCAGCCTGCGCAGCGACGCAAGCAGCGGCTCGTACAGCACGGCCGACGCCACGGCGGCCTCCACCCGCTCGGCCTCCGTGGGGAATTGCTCCAGCGCGTCCAGGTCCCGCACCGCCACCTCCCGCATGAGGCGGGCCTGTTGGGCGAGGTACGCCACATCGCAGGGGTGGCCGAGGCGGATGAGCGTGGCCAGCGAGGCCACCAGCGAGCGGTGTACGGGGGAGAGTTCGCCGAGCTCCAGTGCCGTGGTCCAGCCGAGTTCCGTGAGCAGCCGGGCGACTTCGGCGCGCGCGGTGGCGGTCTCCGGCGCGTCCTCGTCGGGCTCGGGGCCGTGGGGCAGTGCCCACAGAGCGGCACCCAGGCGGATCGTCCGGCCCAGCGACTCGTCGTCGACGTGCGCCAGCACCTCGCGGGCCGTGGCCACCGGAAGGCCTCCGACCTGGAGCAGGGCCCGCACCAGGCGCAGCCGGCGCAGATGGCTCTCGTCGTAGTCGGCCTGTGTGGCGCTGATCCGGGCGCCGGCGGGGAGCAGCCGCTCGCGCAGGTAGTACTTGATCGTCGCGGTGGAGACACCGCTCCGCTCACTCAGTTCCGACAGCCGCATCCTCTGTGCCTTCCCTCGTGCCGCCCGCTGGGTGGCGCCACCATCCCACCCTTGGACAGTCGGGCTCTCCAATGAGTCGGGCTCTCCAATGATGCGACGAGGGTCACCCACGAGGAGAGGAAGTCCCGGCAGCATGTGGGGCCGTGGCACGAGACCTGTCTCATGCCCGAGGGGTCGTACGAACGATCTACGCCGATACGCGGCCTGCGGCGGGTGACCGGTGTGCTGCCGCTGGAGAAAGAGGGGCCGCCGGGCGGCCGGCCGCCTCGCATCCGGGGAGCGGACACCGCGGGGTCCGGGGAGCGGACACGGGGGGTTTCCGGGGAGCTGACACCGGAGGAAGGGGGCCGCCACGGCGCTGGGGCGGCCTCGGTGAAGGAGTAGGAGCGGCGACGACTCGCGGCGCGGGCTTCAGCCTGTGCGGCGCAGGGCCTCGCTCAGCCGTGCTGCCGAGTCGATGATGGCCTGCGCGTGCATGCGGCCCGGGTGGCGGGTGAGGCGCTCGATCGGCCCGGAGACGGACACCGCGGCGACCACCCGGTTCGACGGTCCACGGACCGGGGCCGAGACCGAGGCCACGCCCGGCTCACGCTCGCCGATCGACTGGGCCCAGCCCCGCCGCCGTACGCCCGAGAGGGCCGTCGCGGTGAAACGGGCCCCTTGCAGGCCCCGGTGCAGGCGCTCCGGCTCCTCCCAGGCCATCAGGATCTGGGCGGAGGAACCCGCCTTCATCGTGAGCGTGGAGCCGACCGGCACGGTGTCCCGCAGTCCGGACAGCCGCTCCGCCGCGGCCACGCAGATCCGCATGTCGCCCTGCCGGCGGTAGAGCTGCGCGCTCTCGCCGGTGATGTCGCGCAGATGTGTGAGTACGGGGCCGGCCGTCGCCAGGAGGCGGTCCTCGCCGGCCGCGGCCGCGAGCTCCGCGAGCCGGGGGCCGAGAATGAAACGGCCCTGCATGTCCCTCGCCACCATGCGGTGGTGTTCGAGTGCCACGGCCAGACGGTGTGCCGTGGGCCGTGCGAGCCCTGTCGCCGCGACCAGCCCGGCGAGGGTGGCCGGACCGGACTCCAGGGCGCTCAATACCAGAGCTGCCTTGTCGAGAACGCCGACGCCGCTAGAGTTGTCCATACGACGATACTCGCGTCTCACTCTGTGAAACGCAAGTTCAATTTTCCCCGGAAGTTGCGAACCTGTACGTGCGGCCTTACAACGGCCCGCGGCCACCGCCCCGCTCGGGGGTCCGGACGGCGGCACCCGAATCTCTAGTTGGGCCGGCGAAGACGCCGGCCGGAGGGAAAGCGATGGGTAGGACACTCGCGGAGAAGGTCTGGGACGACCACGTCGTCCGGCGCGCCGATGGCGAGCCCGACCTTCTCTTCATCGATCTGCACCTGCTGCACGAGGTGACCAGCCCGCAGGCCTTCGACGGCCTGCGCCAGGCCGGCCGGCCGGTGCGGCGTCTCGACCTCACCATCGCCACCGAGGACCACAACACCCCGACCCTCGACATCGACAAGCCGATCGCCGACCCGGTCTCCCGCGCCCAGCTGGAGACCCTGCGCAAGAACTGCGCGGAGTTCGGCGTCCGGCTGCACCCGCTGGGAGATGTCGAGCAGGGCGTCGTGCACGTGGTCGGCCCCCAGCTGGGCCTGACCCAGCCCGGCACCACGGTCGTCTGCGGCGACTCGCACACCTCCACCCACGGCGCGTTCGGGGCGCTGGCCTTCGGTATCGGCACCAGCCAGGTCGAGCACGTCCTGGCCACCCAGACGCTGCCGCTGGCCCGTCCCAGGACCATGGCGATCACGGTCGAGGGCGAACTCCCCGACAGCGTCACCGCCAAGGATCTCATCCTGGCCATCATCGCCCGGATCGGCACCGGCGGCGGCCAGGGCTACATCCTCGAATACCGCGGCTCCGCCATCGAGAAGCTCTCGATGGAAGCCCGGATGACCATCTGCAACATGTCGATCGAGGCCGGCGCCCGCGCGGGCATGATCGCCCCCGACGAGACCACCTTCGACTACCTGCGGGGACGCGACCACGCCCCCGAGGGCGAGGAGTGGGACGCGGCGGTGGAGTACTGGAAGACGCTCCGCACCGACGACGACGCCGTCTTCGACGCCGAGGTCTTCATCGACGGCGCCGAGCTCGCGCCGTTCGTCACCTGGGGCACCAACCCCGGCCAGGGCGCGCCCCTGTCGGCCAACGTCCCCGACCCCGCTTCGTACGAGGACGCCTCGGAGCGCTACGCCGCCGAAAAGGCCCTGGAGTACATGGGGTTGACCGCCGGCCAGCCGCTGCGTGAGATCAACGTGGACACGGTGTTCGTAGGTTCCTGCACGAACGGGCGCATCGAGGACCTGCGCAACGCGGCCTCGATCCTGGACGGCCGCAAAGTCGCCGACGGCGTACGGATGCTGGTCGTCCCGGGCTCCGTCCGGGTCGCCCTGCAGGCGGTCGAGGAGGGCCTGGACAAGGTCTTCACCGCCGCCGGCGCCGAATGGCGGCACGCGGGCTGCTCGATGTGCCTCGGCATGAACCCCGACCAGCTGGCCCCCGGTGAGCGCTCCGCCTCCACCTCGAACCGGAACTTCGAGGGCAGGCAGGGCAAGGGCGGCCGCACCCACCTGGTCTCCCCGCAGGTCGCCGCCGCCACCGCCGTGCTGGGCCATCTGGCCTCGCCCGCCGATCTGTCCGACGACCGTACGCCCGCCGGAGTCTGAGAGTCATGGAAGCATTCACCGCACACACCGGCCGGGCCGTCCCGCTGCGCCGCAGCAACGTCGACACCGACCAGATCATCCCCGCGCACTGGCTGAAGAAGGTCACCCGCGACGGCTTCGAGGACGGGCTCTTCGAGGCCTGGCGCAAGGACGAGAACTTCGTCCTCAACCGCCCCGAGCGCAAGGGCGCCTCGGTCCTGGTGGCCGGTCCCGACTTCGGCACGGGCTCCTCGCGTGAGCACGCGGTCTGGGCCCTGCAGAACTTCGGCTTCAAGGCCGTCATCTCCTCCCGCTTCGCCGACATCTTCCGTGGCAACTCCCTGAAGAACGGTCTGTTGACCGTCGTCCTCGACCAGAAGGTCGTCGACAGCCTCTGGGAGCTGACCGAGGCCGACCCGACGGCCGAGGTGACCGTCGACCTGGAGAAGCGGCAGGTGCTCGCGGATGGAATCACGGCCGACTTCGAGCTCGACGAGAACGCCCGCTGGCGGCTGCTGAACGGCCTCGACGACATCAGCCTCACCCTTCAGAACGAAGCGGACATTGCGACTTACGAGGCGGCCAGGCCGTCCCACAAGCCGCGTACAATTGACGCCTGAGCAGCGCTTTTCCCGAACTGCGCCCCCTGCCGGTAGGCAGGGGGCGCAGTCGCTTGTTGAGACCCCCTCGGGCGACAACTCGCCCCAGATGGCACAATCGGTGCATGGAACGCGACAGCCAACTCGAGCTCTATGGCCAAGTCGCCGACCGATTGAAAGAAGCACACGCAAAGGTGCGCGAACTGCAAGTCCCGGAGGGCGTACGGATGGCGCTGTCCCGGAAGCTGCTGGTCGTCACGGCCGCGGCTAAGCACGATCTCCCAGGCGCGGCAAGGCGTCTGGACCGGTTGATGAAGGACCTCGACGAGGGCCGATTCCCCGAAGGTGACTGACTCTGCGGACAGCGCAGCGGTCGACTTCGTTGCGGCACTAGGGTGATTAGCCCGTTTCGTGTTTGATTTGCGGTATATATCTGCCTAACGTGCGAAAAAGCCTGAACAGTTTCGTTCCGGCAATGTCTCCGAAGGGGAAGACGTGAACAAGGCGCAGCTCGTAGAAGCGATTGCCGACAAGGTCGGCGGCCGTCAGCAGGCCGCAGACGCTGTCGACGTGGTACTCGACGCGATCGTCCGTGCGGTTGTCGCGGGGGACCGTGTCTCGGTCACCGGCTTCGGCTCGTTCGAGAAGGTCGACCGCCCCGCCCGGTACGCCCGCAACCCGCAGACGGGTGAGCGCGTACGGGTCAAGAAGACCTCCGTGCCCCGTTTCCGTGCGGGACAGGGCTTCAAGGACCTGGTGAGCGGCTCCAAGAAGCTCCCCAAGAACGACGTGGCCGTGAAGAAGGCCCCCAAGGGCAGCCTCTCGGGCGGTTCTTCCACCCGTACGACGGCGAAGGCGGCCGCGAAGAAGGCCACCGCCAAGAAGGCCACGGCGGCCAAGAAGACCACGGCGGCGAAGAAGACGGCCCCGGCGAAGAAGACCACCGCCAAGAAGACCACCACGGCGGCCAAGAAGACCACCGCGGCGGCGAAGAAGACGGCCCCGGCGAAGAAGACGACGGCCACCAAGAAGACCGTCGCCGCCAAGACGGCGCCCGCCAAGAAGACCACGGCGAAGAAGGCGCCCGCGAAGAAGACCACGGCACGCAAGACCACAGCCAAGAAGGTCACCGCACGCAAGAAGTGAGACCGGGCACCGCTCGTTCCTCATACGCGCCGGGCCGGGCTCCCCTCGGGGAGCCCGGCCCGCGGGCTGTTCAGGGGGCGCCCTCAGAGCGTCTGCAGCGTCACCAGGGTGATCCGCAGCGAGGCGCCCTCGCCCTCGGTCTCGATCCGCACCCGCTGCCCCGGGCGCAGCAGCCGCAGCCCTCCCGCGTCGAACGCGGGTGCGTCGAAGTCCACCGGGGTGCCGTCGTCGAGCAGCACGCTGCCGGTGCGGGTCTCGGAGTCGTACGTGAACGAGGTCGCCTGCATGAGCGGCAGCCTATCGGTCCGCGGCAGGCGCCACGGGGGCCGCCAGCGCGGCGGTGAACCGCCCCACTCCCAGTGCCAGCGCGGCCTCCAGGTCGTCGCCCGTGTCCACGTCCCTGCGGACCGAATCGATTCCCGGCAGCGAGATCTCCACAGCCCCCGACGCCAGGTGCCGCGCCCTCGACGCCCCGCCGAAGGCCGGCCGCAATTCCACCCCGGGTGCCGCGGAAAGAAATGTGGTGCCGATTCCCTGTGCGTCACCGACAAATGCGCGGGGAAATACCGCGGAGAATTCGAGCACCCGCGCCAGATCATCCGGACGCAGCGCGGGCAGATCCGCGTTGAGCACGGCCACCGCCGCACCCCCGCGCCGGCCGCGCGCCGACCGGGCACCGTGCTCCATCGCCGCGTCGAGACCGGCCGCCGGGGTGTCGGCCACCGTCCGCGCGCCGAGCGCCGCCAGCGCCGCTCCGGCCACCGGGTCGTCCGTGACGACCACCACATCCCGCACCGCCGGGCAGGACAGCGCGGCCGACACGGTGTCCTGCGCGAACGCCAGGGCCAGGCGCGGACGCAGATCCCCGCCCACCGCCCGGCCGAGCCTGCTCTTGGCCCGTACGAGCGGTTTCAGCGGGACGACCAGGGACCAGGGGCCGGTCGGGTCGGTGTTCGTGGCGATCTCCCCCTCCGTACGCATCAGCCCTTATTCTCGCCTGCCGGTACGACGACCCGGAGGTCCGCCCCCACGGGTGAGGCGTACGGTGTTCTCCACACAGCAGGGGCCCAGGGGCGAGGCAGCACCGCCCGAGCCCGCGCAGCTGAGTTCCTAGAGGAAGGCGTCCGAGTGTCCCGCCGCAGAATCGGCTTCTGGTACCGCCTGGCGGCGGTCATCGCAAAACCGCCCCTGGTGGTTCTGTTCAAGCGCGACTGGCGGGGAATGGAACACATTCCGGCCGATGGCGGATTCATCACCGCGGTCAACCACAACTCCTATCTGGACCCGCTGTCGTACGGGCATTTCCAGTACAACACCGGACGCGTTCCGCGGCTCCTCGCGAAGGCCGGACTCTTCAGGACGCCTTTCGTCGGAATGATCCTGCGCGGCACCGGCCAGATCCCCGTCTACCGGGAGACGACGAACGCCCTCGACGCCTTCCGCGCCGCGGTGGACGCCATCGAGCGGGGCGAGTGCGTCGCCTTCTATCCGGAAGGCACGCTCACCCGCGACCCCGACATGTGGCCGATGGCCGGCAAGACCGGTGCCGCCCGGGTCGCGCTGATGACCAAGGCCCCGGTCATCCCCGTCGCCCAGTGGGGCGCCAACCTGGCGATGCCGCCCTACGCCGAGGAGAACAAGCTCCAGCTGTTCCCCCGTAAGACCCTGCGGGTGCAGGCCGGTCCGCCGGTCGACCTCTCCCGCTACTACGGCCTCGAACCGACACCCGACGTCCTGCGCCGGGCCACCGAGACCATCATGGCCGCGATCACCGCCCAGCTCGAGGACGTACGCGGCGAGAAGGCCCCCGCCGAGCTCTACGATCACCGCAAGGCCCGCGCCGAACAGCGGCGCAAGGCAGAGGGAAAGGGAACGACGTGACGCACCCCGCGAAGGCGGCCGTCTTCGGAACCGGCTCATGGGGTACGGCCTTCGCCATGGTGCTCGCCGACGCCGGCTGCGAGGTCACCCTCTGGGGACGCCGCGCCGAGGTCGCCGAGGCCGTCAACACCACCCGCACCAACCCGGGCTACCTGCCGGGCGTGGAACTGCCCGCCTCGGTCCGGGCCACGACCGACGCCGCCGAGGCCTTGCGCGGCGCCGACTTCGCGGTCCTCGTCGTGCCCTCGCAGACCCTGCGCGCCAACCTCGCGGACTGGTCGCGGCATCTGGAGCCCGGCACGGTGCTCGTCTCCCTGATGAAGGGCGTCGAACTCGGCACCGCCAAGCGGATGAGCGAGGTCATCCAGGACGTCACCGAGGTCACCCCGGACCGGATCGCCGTCATCACCGGCCCCAACCTCGCCAAGGAGATCGCCGAACGCCGCCCCGCGGCCGCCGTCGTCGCCTGCTCGGACGAGAACGTCGCCCAGCGCCTCCAGGCCGCCTGCCACACCCCGTACTTCCGGCCGTACACCAACACCGACGTGGTCGGCTGCGAGCTCGGCGGCGCAGTGAAGAACGTCATCGGTCTCGCCGTGGGCATCGCCGACGGCATGGGCCTCGGTGACAACGCCAAGGGCTCCCTCATCACCCGCGGCCTCGCCGAGACCACCCGGCTGGGACTCGCCATGGGGGCCGACCCGCTCACCTTCTCCGGTCTGGCCGGACTCGGCGACCTGGTGGCGACGTGCTCCTCACCGCTCTCGCGCAACCACACCTTCGGCACGAACCTCGGGCGGGGGATGACCCTCCAGGAGACCGTCGCCGTCACGAGCCAGACCGCCGAGGGCGTCAAGTCCTGCGAATCCGTGCTCGATCTGGCGCGCAGGCACGGCGTCGACATGCCCATCACCGAGACGGTCGTCGGCATCGTCCACGAGGGCAAGCCGCCGGTGGTCGCCCTCAAGGAACTGATGTCGCGCAGCGCCAAGCCCGAGCGACGCTGACTCGAGCCCTACCAGCAGGTACGCTCATCGCGATATGAGCAGCCAGAACCTCCCCCAGAGCCCTGAGAGCCCGCTGAGCTCCGAGCGGAGCTCCGAGCCGGGCCGCAAGCCGCGCGTGGCCGTCGTGTTCGGCGGCCGAAGCTCCGAACACGGCATCTCGGTCGTCACGGCCGGTGCCATCATGAGCGCCATCGACCGGACGAAGTACGACGTCCTGCCGATCGGCATCACGAGGGACGGACGTTGGGCCCTCACGTCCGACGACCCGGCCCGCATGGCCATCACGGACCGGCAGGTGCCCGACGTGGACCAGCTGGCCGACTCCACGCAGGGCGCGGTGACGCTCTCCGTCGACCCCGGCAACCGTGACGTCGTCGTCAGCGAACCCGGTGCGGTGCCCACGGCCCTGGGCGAGGTCGACGTCGTCTTCCCCATGCTGCACGGCCCCTACGGCGAGGACGGAACGCTCCAGGGGCTCCTGGAGCTCTCCGGCGTCCCCTACGTCGGCGCCGGTGTGCTGTCCTCGGCCGTCGGCCAGGACAAGGAGTACATGAAGCGGGTGTTCACCTCCTTCGGGCTGCCGGTCGGCCCGTACGAGGTCGTCCGCCCCCGGGAATGGGAGGCGGACCGCCCCGCCGCCCGCAAGCGCGTCATGGAGTTCGCGGCCGAGCACGGCTGGCCGCTCTTCATCAAGCCCGCCCGCGGCGGCTCCTCCATGGGCATCACGAAGGTCGACGACGCGGCCGGGCTCGACGAGGCGATCGAGGAGGCCCGCCGGCACGACCCCAAGTTCCTCGTGGAGTCCCTGCTGCGCGGCCGGGAGATCGAGTGCGGTGTGCTGGAGTTCGAGGACGGACCGCGCGCCAGCGTGCCCGCGGAGATCCCGCCCGTCACCGCGCACGACTTCTACGACTTCGAGGCCAAGTACATCGACTCGGCGGCCGGCCTGGTGCCCGCACCGCTCACCGAGGAGCAGACCGCCGAGGTGCGGCGGCTCGCCGTCGAGGCGTTCGAGGCGGCCTCGTGCGAGGGCCTCGTGCGCGCCGACTTCTTCCTCACCGAGGACGGCACGTTCGTCATCAACGAGATCAACACCATGCCGGGCTTCACCCCGATCTCCATGTTCCCCCGCATGTGGCAGGCGAGCGGCGTCGAGTACCCGGAGCTGGTCGACCGGCTGATCACCTCCGCGCTGAACCGCTCCACCGGCCTGCGCTGAGCCGCCGAGGGCTGTCCCGCGACGCGGGACAGCCCTCAGAGACTGTCGGGGACCGTCTTCTTCACGGGTACGGCGAACGCGGACAACGGGGTGATGTCATGGGCGTACTCCGTCCCGAGCGTCACCTCGACATACGCCTTGCGGTAGGTGGTCGTGAACCGCGGGCCGGCGTCAGCGTCATCGGGTTGCTCCAACAGCCAGTTGACGCCGTCCGCGTCGACGGCCTTCGACTGGGAATCATCCATCCTCGCGGGCCGGGGGACACCGCAGCGCAGTACGATCGCCCCGTCCCCCCAGCCGGCGGTCAGGTCCGAATCCGGTGAGGGATCACTCCGTTCCAGATCGTCGACGGTCTCCGGCAGCTCCTCGTGCAGGTCCTCGCAGTACCCGGCGGCCTCCGACGACGGCTTGGGAACCGCCACCGAGGGCTGGTCGCCGCCGCCGGAACAGCCCGCCACGGCGAGGACGCACAGGGCGGCGGACGGGGCGAGAACACGGGAACGGGGGGACCGGCGGCGGGTGTGAGTCACCGGACCAGCGTAGACAGGGGTCAGAGGTGGACGACCGGGCAGGTCAGGGTACGTGTGATGCCGTCCACCTGCTGGACCTTGGCGACCACCATGCGGCCGAGTGCGTCGACCGTGTCGGCCTGCGCGCGCACGACCACGTCGTAGGGGCCTGTGACGTCCTCTGCCTGGATCACTCCCGGGAGCTTTGCGATGGTCTCGGCGACGATCGACGCCTTGCCCACCTCGGTCTGGATGAGGATGTACGCCTGTACCACGGAACCTCCAGGGCGGCCACGAGGATCATGTGGGGGAAAGGGACGCCACGTTATCGCGTCGCCCCGGGCCGAGGGGAGACCTACGGGCCGGTTGACGCCCACAGCGTGGCGTACGCACCACAGAAGTTGACGTATCTCTTGACGGTACCGACAGCAGTTGGGGCTCGCGACCGCAAGCCCACCGGTGCGGAAGGGCGACAGTGACGCCCGTACGCCCCGCGGCCACCGGCTCCCGTGGGCCGTCCGCCCACGGTCCGGACCTCCGGCCGCTGCAGCAGCCCGGACAGGTGTCCGGTGCGATAGATGAGAGGTGAGACTCGGTGAAGGGAACCGTGGGCGAGTTGGGGGAGTTCGGGCTCATCAGAGAGCTCACGTCCCGGCTCACCACCACTCCGGCGGTACGGCTGGGACCCGGCGACGACGCCGCGGTCGTGGCCGCTCCCGACCGCAGGGTCGTGGCCAGTACGGACATCCTGCTGGAAGGGCGGCACTTCCGCCGCGACTGGTCGACGGCGTACGACGTCGGCCGCAAGGCCGCCGCCCAGAACCTCGCCGACATCGCCGCCATGGGCGCGGTGCCCACGGCGCTGCTGCTCGGACTCGTCGTACCGGCCGACCTGCCGGTCACCTGGGCCGCCGAGCTCATGGACGGACTGCGTGACGAGTGCCAGGTCGCCGGTGCGGCCGTCGTCGGCGGCGACGTCGTCGGCGGTGACACCATCACCGTCGCGATCACCGCGCTCGGCGACCTGCGCAACCACGAGCCCGTCACCCGGGCCGGTGCCCGGCCCGGCGACGTCGTCGCCGTCACCGGGTGGCTCGGCTGGTCCGCCGCCGGATTCGCCGTGCTCTCCCGGGGGTTCCGCTCGCCTCGCGCCTTCGTCGAGGCGCACCGGCGCCCCGAACCGCCGTACCACGCGGGCCCCGCGGCCGCCGGGCTCGGCGCCACGGCCATGACCGACGTCAGCGACGGGCTCGTCGCCGACCTCGGGCACATCGCCGAGGCCAGCAAGGTCCGTATAGACCTGCGCTCCGGGCTCATCGACATCCCCTCGCAGATGTCCGACATCGGCCAGGCCGTCGGGGTCGACCCCTTGCAGTGGGTGCTGACCGGGGGGGAGGACCACGCGATCGTGGCGACGTTCCCCGCCGACGTGAAGCTCCCCGCGCGCTGGAAGGTCATCGGAGAGGTACTCAACCCGTCGGCGCTTCCCCAGGTCACCGTCGACGGAGCGCCCTGGACGAGCAAGGGCGGCTGGGACCATTTCGGATCCATCGAGGACGCCCAGTAGATTCCGGGGCATGACCGCACCTGCCCCGATACCGCCCCGTGTCCTCACCGTCGCCGGATCCGACTCCGGCGGCGGTGCGGGCATCCAGGCCGACCTCAAGACGATGCTGGCCCTCGGCGCCCACGGAATGAGCGTGCTGACCGCGGTGACCGCCCAGAACTCGCTGGGCGTGCAGGGAGCCTGGGAGCTGCCGGCGGACGCCGTACGCGCCCAGTACCGCAGCGTCGTCGACGACATCGGCGTCCAGGCGGTGAAGACCGGCATGCTGTCCTCGGCCGCGCTCGTCGACACCGTCGCGGAACTCCTCGCGGGGACCGGCGCACCCGTCGTCGTCGACCCCGTCGGGGTCTCCAAGCACGGGGACCCGCTGCTGGCCGCCGAAGCCCTCGACTCCGTACGCACGAAGCTGCTGCCCGTCGCCACGGTCGCCACCCCGAACCTCGACGAGGTGGCCCAGCTCACCGGCGTCACCGTCACCGACGAACCGGGGATGCGCAGGGCCGCCACCGAGATCCTCGGCCACGGACCGCGCTGGGTGGTGATCAAGGGCGGCCATCTGCCCGGCGAGGCCGTGGACCTGCTGACGGACGGCAGCGAGGAGCACTGGCTGCGCGCCCCGAGGCTCGACAACCGGCACACCCACGGCACGGGCTGCACCCTCGCCTCCGCCATCGCCTGCGGACTCGCCCGCGGCCAGGACGTCCCGACCGCCGTGCGGGGCGCGAAGGAGTACGTCACCGGCGCGATCCGGGCCGGCTTCGCGCTGGGCGGCGGCATCGGCCCCGTCGATCACGGCTGGCTCACCCGCACCGCAGGCTGACCCCACCCGGAAACGTCATCCCTGCGATGTAGGCGGGCGATGTATCCGGCCCGGCGGGAATGGCCATGGGGACGGACGCCGCCGGGATGCGCGGCGGCGACAATGAACCGGTGATGGACGTAGGTACGACGCCGGCGCGGCTGCGGGAAGCCGCCCGCCGGACGGTCCGCGACGCCAGGCTTCCGAGCGGTCCGCCGCTGCGGCTCACCCGTCGCGCCCGGCAGTTCGACGCGCTGGTGGCACTGACACTCGGAATCGTCACCGTCTACTACGGCATCGACAACGCCGGCAACGTCGTCCTGCGTGAGATCGCACCCGGCGTGGAGATTGTCATCCCGCGCCCCTCCGGCCCGGGCGGGCTGGCCCTGATGGTGATCCTCGCGGCCACCGCCTCGGGTGCCCTGGCGCTGCGCCGCCGCTGTCCGCTGGCCGTGCTGTGCGTCGTGACGGCCGCGACACTGGCGACACCGCAGAGCGTCATGCGGCTGACCTTCTACGCGTTCGTCATCGCCGTCTACAGCGCCGCCGTGTTCAGCCCGTACCGGGCGGCGACCCTGGCGGCGCTGCCGGTGTCGGTCGTCCTGGTCGGCACCTCGGGGAATGCGGTCACCCCGATCGTCCCCAACGAATACATCGCCCTGCTGATCCTGGTCCCGATGGCCGTGGCCGCGGTCGGCCTGCGCACCTGGAAACTCCGCACCGACGAGGGGCGCATCCGGCTCTCCGCCCTGGAACGCGAACAGGCCGAGGCGCTGCGCCGGGCCGTCGAGCACGAGCGGGCCAGGATCGCCCGTGAGCTGCACGACGTCGTCACGCACAACGTCAGCGTGATGATCATCCAGGCGGGCGCCGCCCGCAAGATCATGAACACCTCCCCCGGGCAGGCCGGCGAGGCACTGCTCGCCGTCGAGGCAGGCGGCCGGGCGGCCATGACCGAGCTGCGCCACGTCATGGGACTGCTCACCATGGGCAGCGAGGGGGCCGACAGGGATGCGGACGGGGCCGGCCCGGCGGCGGAGCTGGAGCCGCAGCCCGGCCTGGACCAGCTGGAATCCCTGGTCGGGCGGGTACGGGGCACCGGGCTGCGGGTCGAACTGACCGTGACCGGCCCGCCCTGCCCCCTCCCGCCCGGCGTCGAACTCGCCGCCTACCGAGTGGTCCAGGAAGCCCTGACCAACACCGTGAAGCACGCCTCAGGCGCCACCGCCGCCGTGACCGTCGACCACGGACCCGACCGGCTCCGGGTCGAAGTCACGGACACCGGTGGGCGCCCGGGCGCCGGCGCGGCCGACGGGAACGGCCGGGGCCTGATCGGGCTGCGTGAGCGCCTCGCCGTCTACGGCGGGACCCTGAACACCGGCCGACGCCCGGCCGGCGGCTACCGTGTGGAAGCGCTGATACCCCTGGAGACACCGTGACCGAACCGCTGCGTGTGCTTCTCGCCGACGACCAGACACTGGTCCGTACCGGATTCCGCATGATCCTCGGCGCCGACGGCATCGACGTGGTCGCCGAGGCGACGAACGGGGCCGAAGCCGTCGAAGCGGCGCGCCGCACCCGGCCCGACGTGGTCCTGATGGACATCCGGATGCCCGAGATGGACGGCCTGGAAGCCACTCGCCGTATTCTCACCGCTCCCCAGGCCGGCGAACCCCGTGTGATCATCCTGACCACCTTCGACCTGGACCGGTACGTCTACGCGGCGCTCTCCGCCGGAGCCAGCGGCTTCCTCCTCAAGGACGTCACCCCCGAGTACCTGGTCGCGGCCGTCCGCACGGTCCGTACCGGCGATGCCCTCCTGGCGCCGGCCATCACCCGCCGTCTCGTGCAGCGGTTCGCCCGGCGTGGCAGCGACACCGCCTCCCTCCACCGCGACCTCGCCTCGCTCACCCCGCGCGAACTGGAGGTCCTCGGGCTGCTGGCCCGAGGGCTGAGCAACGCCGAACTCGCCGGCCGCCTCCACCTGGCCGAGACGACCGTCAAGACCCACGTCGCCCGCATCCTCGCCAAGCTCGGACTCCGCGACCGTGTCCAGGCCGTCATCGTCGCGTACGAGACAGGGCTGGTCAGCGCCGGCGAACGCGAGGACGCCGCCCGGCAGACCACCGGGCGGACGTGGACCGTGGCTCCGGCAGCGCGGGGGAACAGGGGCGCGACGACTTGACGCGGAGCACAGCAAAAAGCCGGTCCACCGAGGTGGACCGGCTTTTTGGGCAACCGGAAGGCTGCGCTACGACGGGGACGTCAGCGCGCGACCTTGCCGGCCTTGATGCACGAGGTGCAGACGTTGAGCCGCTTCGGCGTCCGCCCGACCACGGCACGCACGCGCTGGATGTTGGGATTCCAGCGACGGGACGTACGGCGGTGCGAGTGCGAAATGCTGTTGCCGAAGCTCGGCCCCTTGCCGCAAACGTCGCAGTTGGCAGCCACGGGTCACTCCAAAACTTCAGATGCACTTACAGTGAATTCCGGCGCGCCGGAATCATTTTACTGAAGTGGCGGTACCGGAGGGAATGTCCCGACTCTCGTCGGGCAACCGAAGCAGCATACAACGGCTGCGTCGGAGATACGAAACTACCACGGCACCCCGGGCACTCCGTCCCGCACCTCCGCCCACCGTGCCCGCGCACGAGGGCTACCCTGCGGTGCAGCCAGCCCCCCACGGCCGCCCCAAGGAGGACCAAAGGTGCCGCAGTCGCCCGACGATCTCGACGCCGTCGCGGTGCGCACCTGGTGCTCACTGGCCCTGGAGGCCCTGGGCCGGGAGCGGACGGCCATCGACGCCATCAACGTCTACCCCGTCGCGGACGGGGACACCGGCACCAACCTCTACCTCACCGTCGAGTCGGCGGCCGCGGCCGTCGAGGCGGTCTTCGCCGCCCATGAGACCGGCTCCACCGTGCCCGGACCCGCCGACGCCGTGCGGGCCATGGCGCACGGCGCGCTGATCGGGGCCCGGGGCAACTCCGGGACCATCCTCGCCCAGCTGCTGCGCGGCATGGCCTCCGTGCTGTCCGAGTCGGGTGACGCCCGTCACCTGCGGACCGCGCTGACGGAGGCCGCCGCGGCGGCGCGGCTGGCCGTGGCCCATCCCGTCGAGGGCACGGTGCTCACCGTCGCCACCGCCGCCGCCGAGGCGGCCGGGGCCACCGCCGGGAGCGCCCGGCTCACGGAGGTGGCCCAGGCGGCCTACGAAGGGGCGCGCACCGCCCTGGCAGCCACCCCCGGCCAGCTCGCCGTCCTCGGGCGCGCGGGCGTCGTCGACGCCGGCGGGCATGGCCTGGTGACCGTGCTCGGCGCACTGCTGGAAGCGGTCGGCGGACGTGTGCGGGAGCGCGCCGTCACACCCTCCCCCGACGTCCTTCCGCTGACCGGCGACTGTGCGGACGCGGGCCCGGACAGCGGGCCGGCGTTCGAGGTCATCTATCTGCTGGAGGCCCCGGACGAGGCGGTCGCCCGGCTGCGGAGCCGGCTCGACGCCCTGGGGGACTCGCTCGTCGTGGTCGGCGGCGACGGCCTGTGGAACGTCCACGTCCATGTCGACGACGCCGGGGCGGCCGTCGAGGCCGGGGTCGAGGCCGGCCGGCCCTACCGGATCCGGATCACGCACTTCGCCGCCGACCGGGGCTCGGCCCACCGTGAACCCGCCCAGCGCGCGGTCGTCGTGGTCGTACCCGGTGACGGGCTCTCCGGCCTGTGCGCAGAGGCCGGGGCGACCACCGTGCTGGCACGTCCCGGCGAGCCGCCCGCCAGCGGCGAACTGGTCGACGCCATCCGCCGGGCGCACGCCCGGGAGGTGGTCCTGCTGCCGAACGACGCACAGCTGCGCCACACCGCCGCCGCTGCCGCCGAACAGGCCCGGGGCGAAGGCATCCGCGTCGCCCTGGTCCCCACCCGGGCCGCGGTCCAGGGCATCGCCGCGCTCGCCGTCCATGAACCCGGCCGCAGCTTCGACGAGGACGTCGTCGCGATGACGTCGGCGGCCGGCGCCACGCGGTACGCCGAACTGGCCGTCGCCGAACGGCAGTCGTGGACCATGGCGGGCATCTGCCAGGCCGGCGACATCCTCGGCCTGATCGACGGGGACGTCGCCGTCATCGGGGAGGACGTCCCCGGCACGGCCCGCACGGTCCTGGACCGGATGCTGTCGGCAGGCGGCGAACTCGTCACGCTGATCCTGGGGGAGGACGTGCCCGACGACCTCGCCGACGAGCTGAGCGAACACGTCCGCGAGGGCTACCTCGCCGTCGACACGGTCGTCTACCGGGGCGGCCGCCAGGCGGCGCCCCTGCTCATCGGCGTCGAGTGACACGTCGAGCGGGGCGGCGCACGGAGACAACTGTCAGTGGCGTGGTGTGCAATGGACCGCGTGTCCGCTTTCGATGAACCCCTCAAGAAGCTGCTCGGCGGAGCCACCGCGAAGGTGATGGCCGAACACCTCGACCTGCACACGGTCGGTGATCTGCTGCACCACTACCCGCGGCGCTACGAGGAGCGGGGCCGCCTCACGGCGCTCACCGAGCTCCCGCTCGACGAGCATGTGACGGTCGTCGCCCAGGTCGTCGACGCGCGGATCATGATGTTCAACAACGGCCGAGGCAAGCGGCTCGAGGTCACCCTCACCGACGGGAGCGGCCGGCTCCAGCTGGTCTTCTTCGGGCACGGCGTCCACAAGCCCCACAAGGAGCTCCTGCCCGGCCGGCGGGCGATGTTCGCGGGCAAGGCCTCGGTCTTCAACAGGAAGATGCAGCTGGCCCACCCCACGTACCAGCTCCTCGACGCGAATGACGAGGACGAGGCGACCGAGGCCGTCGACGCCTTCGCCGGGCAGCTGCTGCCGATCTACCCGGCCTGCAAGCAGCTCGACTCCTGGCGGATCGCCAAGGCCGTCGACACGGTCCTGCCCAGCGCGCAGGACGCGGTGGACCCGCTGCCCCCGGCGCTGCGCGAAGGGCGCGGCTTCGTCCCCCTGCCCGAGGCGCTGCTCAGGATCCACCGCCCGCACACCAAGGCGGACATCGCGGCCGCGCGGGACCGGCTGCGCTGGGACGAGGCCTTCGTCCTCCAGGTCGCACTCGCCCGCCGCCGCTACGCCGACGCCCAGCTCCCCGCGGTGGCCCGCAGGTCCGTCTCCGGCGGCCTGCTCGACGCCTTCGACGCCAAGCTGCCCTTCACGCTCACCGAAGGCCAGCAGAAGGTCACCGGAGAGATCTTCGGCGACCTGGCGACGGAACACCCGATGCACCGGCTGCTGCAGGGCGAGGTGGGTTCGGGGAAGACGATGGTCGCCCTGCGCGCGATGCTCACCGTCGTCGACGCGGGCGGCCAGGCCGCGATGCTCGCCCCCACCGAGGTGCTCGCCCAGCAGCACCACCGGTCCATCACCGAGATGATGGGGGAGCTCGCGGAAGGCGGAATGCTGGGCGGCTCCGACCGGGGCACCAAAGTGGTGCTGCTCACCGGGTCGATGGGTGTCCCGGCCCGCCGGCAGGCGCTGCTCGACCTGGTCACCGGCGAGGCCGGGATCGTCATCGGCACCCATGCGCTGATCGAGGACAAGGTCCAGTTCCACGACCTCGGCCTGGTCGTCGTCGACGAACAGCACCGCTTCGGCGTGGAACAGCGCGACGCGCTGCGTTCCAAGGGCAAGCAGCCGCCCCACCTGCTCGTCATGACGGCCACCCCCATTCCCCGTACGGTCGCGATGACCGTCTTCGGTGACCTGGAGACCTCCGTCCTGGACCAGCTCCCCGCCGGCCGTTCGCCGATCGCCAGCCATGTCGTCCCCGCCAAGGACAAGCCGCACTTCCTCAGCCGTGCCTGGGAACGCGTCCGCGAGGAGGTGGAGAACGGCCACCAGGCGTACGTGGTCTGCCCCCGCATCGGGGACGACGCCGACGAGGCCGGGAAGAAGAAGGGGAAGAAGGCCGCCCCGGAGGACGACGCGGAGAAGCGGCCGCCGCTCGCCGTGCTGGAGATCGCCGAGCAGCTCGCCAAGGGCCCGCTGGCCGGCCTGCGCGTCGAGGTCCTGCACGGCAGGATGCCGCCCGACGACAAGGACGACGTCATGCGCCGGTTCGCCGCCGGCCAGGCCGATGTCCTGGTCGCCACCACCGTCATCGAGGTCGGGGTGAACGTCCCCAACGCCACCGCGATGGTGATCATGGACGCGGACCGCTTCGGGGTGTCCCAGCTGCACCAGCTCAGGGGCCGCGTCGGACGAGGCAGCGCCCCCGGCCTCTGTCTGCTGGTCAGCGAGGCCCATGAGGCGAGCCCCGCCCGGGCCAGGCTCTCCGCGGTCGCCGCCACACTCGACGGCTTCGAGCTCTCCCGCATCGACCTCGAACAGCGGCGCGAGGGCGACGTCCTCGGCCAGGCCCAGTCCGGCGTCCGCTCCTCCCTGCGGGTGCTCAGCGTCATCGACGACGAGGAGGTCATCGCGGCGGCCCGCGAGGAGGCCGTCCGCGTCGTCGCCGACGATCCCGGGCTCGAGCGGCTGCCGGAGCTGCGCACAGCACTGGACGCCCTCCTCGACAAGGACCGGGAGGAGTACCTCGACAAGGGGTGACCGGACGGATCCCCGGCGACGCCATATCGTGGGGAGCACGGCGCACGTCCCGTCCGGTGTGCCGCCCGCGACCCGAGGAACAGACCCATGACCCGCGTCATCGCCGGCTCGGCCGGCGGACGGCGCCTGGCCGTCCCGCCCGGCACCGGCACCCGCCCCACCTCCGACCGCGCGCGCGAGGGCATGTTCTCCACCTGGGAAGCGCTCCTGGGCACGCTCGACGGAATCCGTGTCGCCGATCTGTACGCGGGTTCCGGTGCGGTCGGCCTGGAGGCACTCTCGCGCGGAGCGGATCACGCGCTGCTCGTGGAGGCCGACGCCAAGGCCGCGCGCACCGTGCGCGACAACATCCGCACCCTCGGTCTGCCCGGCGCCGAATTCCGTGCGGGCAAAGCGGAACAGATCGTGACGGGACCGGCACCCTCCGAACCGTACGACGTGGTTTTCCTCGACCCGCCGTACGCCGTCACCGACGACGATCTTCGGGAGATCCTGCTCACACTCCGTGCTCAGGGGTGGCTCACGGGCGACGCTCTCGTCACGGTGGAACGGAGCACCAGAGGCGGGGAATTCAACTGGCCCGAAGGGTTCGAGCCGCAGCGGTCCCGTCGCTACGGCGAGGCCACGTTTTGGTACGGTCGCGCCGCCTCTACGTGCGAAGACGCACGATGACCGCACCGGAGAGCGAGGGAACCACGTTGCGCCGCGCCGTCTGTCCGGGGTCGTTCGACCCCATCACCAACGGACATCTCGACATCATCGGACGAGCCTCGAAGCTGTACGACGTCGTGCACGTCGCCGTGATGATCAACCAGTCCAAGAAGGGCCTGTTCACCGTCGACGAGCGGATCGAGCTGATCCGCGAGGTCACGGCGGACTTCGGCAACGTGGAGGTCGAGTCCTTCCACGGCCTGCTGGTCGACTTCTGCAAGCAGCGCGACATCCCGGCGATCGTGAAGGGCCTGCGAGCGGTCAGTGACTTCGACTACGAGCTGCAGATGGCCCAGATGAACAACGGCCTCTCGGGGGTCGAGACGCTCTTCGTCCCGACGAACCCGACCTACAGCTTTTTGTCGTCCTCCCTGGTCAAGGAGGTCGCCACCTGGGGTGGTGACGTGGCTCACCTGCTGCCGCCGACGGTCCACGAGGCCCTCGTGAAGCGTCTCGGCGAGAAGTGATGCGCTGACCGACCGTCACCAGGTGTCGAACGGGAGGCGACTGGCCTTACAGTCGTCCCGTCCGTCTCCAACAGCAGCAGAGAGTGGCGAGCACACGGTGGACGTGCAGAAGAAGCTCGACGAGATCGTCGAAACGGTCGGGAACGCCCGCTCCATGCCCATGTCGGCGTCCTGCGTGGTCAACCGGGCCGAACTGCTCGCGATGCTCGAGGAGGTGCGCGAGGCCCTGCCCGGCTCGCTGGCCCACGCCGAAGAGCTCATCGGCGGCCGTGAGCAGCTCGTCGAGCAGGCCAGGCAGGAGGCCGAGCGGATCATCGAGTCGGCCCGCGCGGAGCGCGGCTCCCTGATCTCCGGCACCGAGATCGCCCAGCGGTCCCAGGCCGAGGCGGACCGCATCCTTTCCGAGGCCCGCAGGGAGGCCGACGAGGTCCGCGGCGAGGCCGACGAGTACGTCGACAGCAAGCTCGCCAACTTCGAGGTCGTCCTCACCAAGACCATCGGCTCCGTCGACCGGGGCCGCGAGAAGCTCCTGGGCCGGAGCGAAGGCCTCGACGAGCAGGGCTACGAGGACCCCGACTTCGCCGAGGCCCCGGAGCGCAGCGCCGACCCCGAGACGCTCCGCCGTCGCGCCGACGACTACGTGGACACCAAGCTCGGCGCCTTCGAGGCCGTCCTCGCCAAGACCCTGGAGGCCGTCGGCCGGGGCCGCCAGAAGCTGCACGGCCGGGTCGCCACCGACGAGCTCGGCGCGCACATGGCCGCCCAGGACGCGGCGGGTGGCCACCTGCACACCAGCGACGAGGACCACTGGGCCGGCCTTGCCGAGCTCTCCACCCCCGAGCCGCGGCAGAGCCCCCAGCAGCCGTCCTACGCGGAGCCCGCGCAGCCGGACTACACGCCGGCCGCCGAGTACCAGGACCCCGCGCAGACCGGCTTCCCGGCCCAGGGGCAGCCCGAGCCGCAGTACGCGCAGACGTACGGCTACCAGGACCAGCAGCTCCAGGACGGCTACGGCTACCAGCAGCAGGACCCGTACGGTGCCTACCAGCAGCAGCCGTACGACCCGAACCAGCAGCAGGAGTACTGGCCGCAGCAGGGTCAGGTGCCCGTGCAGCAGGGCGAGAGCGCACTCGACGAGACCAGCCTCTTCGACACCGGCATGATTGACCTGGAACAGCTGCGCCGCTACGAACAGGGCCGCTGACCGGAGCGGTCCGTACCGGATTGGGAGCTGGGCGGTACGTCCAGTATCCTGGCTCTTCGGTCGCGTGTATGTCCGCGATCCCGGCTGCCCTCTTTCCGTCAGGACAGGGGTGGCCCTCCCGAAGCCGCACCACGCACATGATTTCGAAAGCAGGAGAAGCCCTGAACGGCCACCTCGACCACCGCAGCCCTCTCGTGTTCGATACGCGCGAGCTGGGCCGGCGTCCGGGTACCCAGAAGCGGCTGACCCGCACGGCGGAAGCACCGAAGGACCTCGGCATCGACGGGGTCATCGGTGTGCAGGAGAACGCGCCCCTGGCGCTGGACCTCCGCCTCGAATCGGTCATGGAAGGGGTGCTTGTCACAGGCACCGCCCGTGCGACGGCCGAGGGGGAGTGCGTAAGGTGTCTGGAGCCGCTGGCCCTCGAGGTCGAAGCGGACTTCCAGGAGATGTTCTCGTACCCTGACGCCGATGACCGGAACCGCAGCAGGACCGCGGACCCGGTCGACGACGCCGAGGACGACGAGGACAGGTTCTTTCTCGAGGACGATTCGTTCGACCTCGAGCCTGTGCTGCGTGACGCGGTGGTGCTCGCACTGCCGCTGCAGCCGGTGTGCAAGGAGACCTGTGCCGGTCTGTGTTCCGAATGCGGAATCAGGCTGGACGAGAATCCGGACCACCACCACGACGTCGCCGACATACGTTGGGCGGCACTGCAAGGACTCGCCGAGACCGTTCAGGACGGCGAGAAGGACAACATGGGCGGCGCCGAACCGGGCGTCGACGAGAAGCAGGAGAAGTAGCCGTGGCTGTTCCGAAGCGGAAGATGTCGCGCAGCAACACGCGCCACCGCCGGTCGCAGTGGAAGGCTGCGGTCCCCACCCTGGTTTCGTGCGAGCGTTGCCAGGAGCCGAAGCTCCAGCACATTGCGTGCCCGAGCTGCGGCACCTATAACAAGCGCCAGGTCCTCGAGGTCTGAGCGGCTGGTGAGAGGCCCGATGTCTGAGTTGTCCAGTTCCAAGAAGACAGACAACATCAACACAGCCTCGTCCCACACGCTTCTGGAAGGGCGGCTCGGGTATCACCTCGAGTCCGCCCTTCTGGTGCGTGCGCTGACCCATCGCTCGTACGCGTACGAGAACGGCGGTCTGCCCACCAACGAGCGGCTGGAGTTCCTCGGGGACTCCGTGCTCGGCCTGGTGGTCACGGACACGCTGTACCGCACCCACCCCGACCTGCCCGAAGGCCAGCTGGCCAAGTTGCGGGCCGCGGTGGTCAACTCGCGTGCGCTTGCGGAAGTGGGCCGCGGCCTCGAACTCGGCTCCTTCATCCGGCTCGGCCGTGGTGAAGAGGGCACGGGTGGCCGGGACAAGGCTTCCATTCTCGCCGACACCCTTGAAGCGGTGATCGGCGCCGTCTATCTCGACCAGGGCCTCAGCGCGGCCTCGGAGCTGGTCCACCGGCTCTTCGACCCGCTGATCGACAGGTCCTCCAACCTCGGAGCCGGCCTGGACTGGAAGACCAGTCTCCAGGAGCTCACCGCGAGCGAGAGCCTCGGAGTCCCCGAGTACCTCGTCACGGAGACCGGCCCCGATCACGAGAAGACCTTTACTGCTGCCGCTCGCGTCGGTGGTGTCTCGTACGGCACCGGCACCGGCCGTAGCAAGAAGGAAGCGGAGCAGCAGGCCGCCGAGTCCGCCTGGCGTGAGATCAGCGCCGCCGCGGAAGCACGGGAGGCCGCGGCCAAGGCCGCGGCCGACGGAGGGATCGCCGACATCCCTGCCGACCCGTCGCCGCACTCGGACGCGGCTCCGGCCTGAACCGTCCGAGAGCCCCCCGGTGCCTTGTGCACCGGGGGGCTCTCGCTGTCCTCCCCCTGTGCCGAAGGAGTCACCGTGCCCGAACTGCCCGAGGTCGAAGTCGTGCGCAGGGGTCTGGAGCGCTGGACCGCCGGGCGCACCGTCGAGGACGTCGAGGTGCTGCACCCGCGTGCGGTGCGCCGGCATCTCGCGGGCGGCCCGGACTTCGCGGCGCGCCTCCGTGGTCTGCGTTTCGGCACGGCGATGCGCCGCGGAAAATACCTCTGGGTCCCCCTCGACGAGGTGGATTCCTCGCTCCTGGGCCACCTCGGCATGAGCGGTCAGCTGCTCGTGCAGCCCGAGGATGCCGCCGACGAGAAGCACCTGCGGATCAGGGTCCGCTTCGACGACGCGCTCGGCACCGAGCTGCGCTTCGTCGACCAGCGGACCTTCGGCGGGCTCTCGCTGCACGCCAACACCCCGGACGGCCTGCCCGACGTGATCGCGCACATCGCTCGCGACCCTCTCGACCCGGCCTTCGACGACACCGCCTTCCACCTGGCGCTGCGCCTGCGCCGTACGACGGTCAAGCGCGCCCTGCTCGACCAGTCCCTGATCAGCGGCGTGGGCAACATCTACGCCGACGAGGCGCTCTGGCGCAGCCGGCTGCACTACGAGCGGCCGACCGCGACCCTGACCCGCCCCAGGACGGCGGAGCTGCTCGGCCATGTCCGGGACGTGATGCGGGAGGCCCTCGACCAGGGCGGCACCAGCTTCGACAGCCTCTACGTCAACGTGAACGGCGAGTCCGGCTACTTCGACCGGTCGCTGGACGCCTACGGACGCGAGGACGAACCCTGCCACCGCTGCGGTACGCCGATGCGCCGACGGCCGTGGATGAACCGCTCCAGCTACTTCTGCCCGCGCTGCCAGCGTCCCCCGCGGATCTCCTGACCCGACCGGCCGCCGCCCCGTCGCGATGGTGCCAACGGCTCAGAAGCCGAAGTCCTGCGTCCACCAGGGGCCGCCGGAGCCGAGGTGGACCCCCACGCCGAGCGTCTTGTAATCGCAGTTGAGAATGTTTGCGCGGTGGCCGTCGCTGTTCATCCAGGCGTCCATCACGGCCTGTGCGTCGGCCTGGCCCCGGGCTATGTTCTCGCCGCCCAGACCCTGCACGCCCGCTGCGGCGGCACGGTCCCAGGGGGTCGCTCCGTCGGGGTCGGTGTGGCCGAAGAAGTCGCGGGCCGCCATGTCCTCGCTGAAGTCCTGGGCGAGCGCGGTCAGCGAGGCGCTCGTGGTGACCGGGCTGCAGCCGACCTTCGCGCGCTCCTGGTTGACCAGGGTGAGCACGGTGGCCTGAGCGGCGGTGGCGGACGGGCTCGCGGGGGCGGTGGCCTTGCGGCTCGGCGCGGCGGACGAGGTCTTGGGAGCAGCCGGCTTCTTGGCCGTGGGGCTGGACGACGTGGTCTTCTTCGGCTCCGGGGCGGGAGCCTTCGTCCGCTCCGGAGCCTTCGTCGCCGGCTTCGTGGCGGTGGCGGACGGCTTCTTGCTCGGCTTCTCGCTCGGCGTGGCCGAAGGAGACTTCGAGGGGGCGGCGGAACGGCCGGAACCCCGGTCTGCCTCGGCGGACGCGGAGGCAGAGGTGCGGCCGGTCGGCTCGGCGGACGACTCGCCCTGGGTCAGCAGGTCGGGAGCACCGCCGGCGTGGACCTGGTCGGCGGCCCCGCCTCCGCTCACGCTGTAGCTGTCACCGCCGGGCAGCAGGCCCGAGGCCACGGCGACCGCTCCGACGGCCACGGCCGCGGACACGCCGAGAAGCCCGGCGCGAACGGGTATGCCGACTCGCTTCTTCCGGCGTGCTCCCCGGGGCCCGTCCTCCGCGTTCGCCGCGTGCTGCTCAGCGGCGGGGGCCGCGCCTGCGCGTCGATGCCGTCCCATGCGCTGTGCCTTCCTCGTGCTCCGGGGCGTCGTCACGACGTCACCGTATTAAAGATCAAACTCACCCGTTCGGGTGAGGCTATTGCGAGGGGACCTTACGCCATGGCGGATTGGGGCGGCGTACTCCTTGAGTAATTGGGCGGTTAGCGTTCGGGCATGAACGAAGATGCACGACTCGTCGTTTGGGTACGCGGCCGAGTACAGCAAGTAGGGTTCCGCTGGTTCACCAGGGCAAATGCTTTGGAGATCGGAAACCTCGTCGGCTTCGCCCTCAATCTCGACGACGGCCGGGTGCAGGTGGTGGCCGAAGGGCCGCGTGAGAATTGCCACCGTCTGCTCGACTGGCTCGGCTCCGACGACACACCCGGGCGCGTGGACGGCGTCACTGAGATCTGGGACACGCCGCGCGGCGGATATGAGGGGTTCGCGATCCGCTGATCCCGCCCCGGGGAAAGCGGGCCGGACGCGCTGCGCGCACGGACGACGGCGAGCGGTGAACAGGGGGCGGGCGAAGACCTCGCACCCGAAATGACCTGCGGAGGAAGCCGGCGCCTGGACATGGTTGCCAAGAACGGCGCGCCGTGCCAGGCTGCGGCATTGACGAAGATCTCCACACCCTTCGGGAACCCGCAGGAGAGTCGCGCCGCATGATCGTCAGGCCGCGCGCCCCCGGGACACCCGGCCCGCTGGCGTGTGATCGTGTTGACCGTCAAACTTTTTGGTGAGACGCTGAAAACCCCGCGCACCTTAGCTGTTCGGCAGAGCTGGTGACAGCAGAACAGCAGTGATTTCACAGCACTGCCGAGCACCGCGGGTGCGATTCCCTCACGACCCACACCGCATCGGTCGGTCACTCAGTGTGGAGGACCTTTCATCATGGCAAAGGCGCTTCTCGGTTACGTCGGCGGTTCCGATCCGCGACTCCTCGCCGAGATGCGACGGCTTCAGAAGCGCGTCCAGGACCTGGAATCCGAGCTCGTGCGGATCCAGGACGAGAACGACGCGCTCAACGCCGCCGCTCAGCACCAGGAGTCGCTGCTCGACAGCATCGACATCGACGTACCCCAGGCGGAGCCCGCGCTGACCTGACCCCTAGGCCCTGCCGGGGCCGGTCGGGCCACACGCCAGCCGCTCGGGATAACCATCGAAGTCTTCGTCACGGATCGTCGTCCTGGAACACCGAGGATTGCTCGTGATCCGGTCCGCAAGCGATCCGTTACGCAAGACTGTGCTCGGATGACTGCACAGCAGCACCGTGCAGGATTTACAAGGGACGCTCCGGCGTCCCTTCTTTCTTTCCCCCCGGGCCGTCGTCGCCCTATCGCTCTTCGCTTACCGTCTGATGTGCCCTGCACCTTCATCAGCGAAACCGAGAGTGAAAGGTAGAGTCCGGCGGCGTGCACCTCAAGGCCCTGACCCTCCGTGGTTTCAAATCGTTCGCCTCCGCCACGACCCTGCGGTTCGAACCGGGGATCACCTGTGTCGTCGGTCCCAACGGGTCGGGTAAATCCAATGTGGTGGACGCCCTCTCCTGGGTCATGGGGGAGCAGGGGGCCAAATCCCTGCGCGGCGGCAAGATGGAAGACGTGATCTTCGCCGGCACCACGGGAAGGCCGCCTCTCGGGCGTGCGGAAGTGTCGCTGACCATCGACAATTCCGATGGTGCGCTGCCCATCGAGTACGCCGAGGTGACGATCACCCGGATCATGTTCCGCAACGGCGGCAGCGAATACCAGATCAATGGCGACACCTGCAGGCTGCTCGACATCCAGGAACTCCTCTCGGACTCCGGTATCGGCCGCGAGATGCACGTCATCGTCGGCCAGGGCCGGCTGGACTCGGTCCTGCACGCCGACCCGACGGGGCGCCGCGCCTTCATCGAAGAGGCGGCGGGTGTGCTCAAGCACCGTAAGCGCAAGGAGAAGGCGCTGCGGAAGCTGGAGGCCATGGGCGCCAACCTCGCCCGCGTCCAGGACCTCACCGACGAACTCCGGCGCCAGCTCAAACCGCTGGGCCGGCAGGCCGCCGTGGCCCGCCGGGCCGCTGTCATCCAGGCCGACCTGCGGGACGCCCGGCTGCGTCTGCTCGCCGACGACCTGGTCAGGCTGCGGGAGGCGCTGCGCGGCGAGATCGCCGACGAGGCCGCCCTCAAACAGCGCAGGGAAGCGGCGGAGGCCGAGCTCAAGGCGGCGCTCGCCCGCGAGGCGGACCTGGAGGGCGAGGTACGCCGGCTCGCGCCGCGGCTGCAACGGGCCCAGCAGACCTGGTACGAACTCTCGCAGCTGGCCGAACGCGTGCGGGGCACGATCTCGCTCGCCGACGCCCGGGTGAACAGCGCCACCGCCGCACCGGAGGAGGAGCGGCGCGGGCGGGACCCGGAGGACATGGAGCGTGAGGCCGCCCGTATCCGCGAGCAGGAGGCGGAGCTGGAGGCCGCGCTCGAAGCGGCCGAGCACGCCCTGGAGGACACCACCGCACACCGGGCCGAACTGGAGCGGGAGTTGGCCGCCGAGGAGCGCAGGCTCCGGGACGCGGCCCGGGCCATCGCCGACCGGCGCGAGGGGCTCGCCCGGCTGACCGGGCAGGTCAACGCCGCCCGTAGCCGGGCGGGTTCGGCGCAGGCCGAGATCGACCGGCTGGCCGCGTCGCGGGACGAGGCGCAGGAGCGGGCCTTCGCCGCCCAGGAGGAGTACGAGCAGCTCAAGGCCGAGGTCGAGGGGCTGGACGCGGGCGACGCGGAGCTGGCGGAGCAGCACGAGGAGGCCAAACGGGAACTCGCCGGGGCTGAGGCGGCCCTGAGCACGGCGCGCGAGGCGGTCACCGCGGCGGAACGCAGCCGCGCGGCGGTCTCCGCCCGGCACGAGGCACTGTCGCTGGGCCTCCGCCGCAAGGACGGAACCGGGGCGCTGCTCGGAGCGGGGGAGGGGCTCACCGGGCTGCTCGGACCGGTCGCGGAGCTGCTCACCGTGGCTCCGGGGCACGAGGTCGCGGTGGCCGCCGCGCTGGGCGCGGCCGCCGACGCCGTCGCTGTGACGGGTCCGGCCACCGCCGCGGACGCGATCCGTCTGCTGCGTAAGCAGGACGCGGGGCGCGCGGCGCTGGTGACGGGCGGAGCGGCGGGGGGACAGGTACCCGCGCAGGGTACGGAGCAGCCGAGGGAGTCCGTCGACGGCCCCGCCGGACAGGTACCCGGACAGGCGTCCGGCCCCACGGCCGCCACGGTTTCCGGCGCGGAGCACGGCCCCACGGCCGCCACGGTTTCCGGCGCGGAGCACGGTCCCGCAGCCGTCACGGTCTCCGGCGCGGCGTCGGCCGGCCCGGCACTCGCCACCGGGGAATCCGCCGCGCCCGCCGTCGCGAGCCTGGTGCGGGGGCCCGCCGAACTGATGGCGGCCGTGCGGCGGCTGGTGCGCGACATGGTCGTCGTCGGCACCCTGGAGGACGCCGAGGAGCTGATCGCAGCCCACCCCGGACTGACCGCCGTCACCGCCGAGGGCGATGTGCTGGGCACCCACTTCGCACACGGCGGATCCGCCGGCGCACCCAGCCTGCTGGAGGTCCAGGCGTCCGTCGACGAGGCCGCCGCCGAGCTCGCCGAGCTCGCCGTGCGCTGCGAGACACTCGCCTCGGCCCAGCGGGCCGAGGCCGCACGGCGCGGCGAGGGCGCCGCACGGGTGGAGGAGCTGGGGGAGCGGCGCCGGGCCGCCGAGCGTGAGAAGTCGGGAGTGGCGCAGCAACTCGGGCGGCTGGCCGGGCAGGCCCGTGGAGCCGCGGGGGAGGCCGAGCGGATGACCGCCTCAGCCGCCCGGGCGCAGGAGGCGCTGGAGCGGGCCACCGAGGAGGCCGAGGAGTTGGCGGAACGCCTGCTGGTCGCGGAGGAGACCCCGGTCGAGGAGGAGCCCGACACCTCCGTACGGGACCGGCTCGCCGCGGACGGGGCCAACGCACGCCAGACCGAGATGGAGGCCCGTCTCCAGGCCCGTACGCACGAGGAGCGGGTGAAGGCGCTCGCCGGACGGGCCGACGCGCTCGACCGCGGGGCCCGGGCCGAGCGCGAGGCGCGCACCCGTGCCGAGCAGCGCCGTGCCCGGCTGCGCCACGAGGCGGCCGTGGCGACCGCCGTGGCGTCGGGCGCCCGTCAGCTGCTCGCCCACGTGGAGGTATCGGTCGTACGGGCGGACGAGGAACGGACCCGGGCCGAGGCGGCGAAGGCCGAGCGCGAGCGGGGGCTGGCGGCCGAACGCGGACGCGGCCGTGACCTCAAGAGCGAGCTCGACCGGCTCACCGACTCGGTGCACCGGGGTGAGGTGCTCGGGGCCGAGAAGAGGCTGCGCATAGAGCAGGTGGAGGCCAAGGCGCTGGAGGAGTTCGGCGTCGAGCCGGCAGGCCTGGCCGCCGAGTACGGCCCCGAACAGCTGGTGCCGCCGTCCCCCGCGGCGGAGGGCGAGGAGCTCCCGGCGGATCCGGAGGACCCGCGCAACCAGCCGAAGCCGTTCGTCAGGTCCGAGCAGGAGAAGCGCCTGAAGGCGGCCGAACGGGCGTATCAGCAACTCGGGAAGGTGAATCCTCTCGCCCTGGAGGAGTTCTCGGCGCTGGAGGAACGGCACAAGTTCCTCTCCGAGCAGCTCGAAGACCTGAAGAAGACCCGGGCCGATCTGATGCAGGTGATCAAGGAGGTCGACGAGCGGGTCGAGCAGGTGTTCACGGAGGCGTTCCGGGACACCGCACGCGAGTTCGAGGGCGTCTTCTCCCGGCTCTTCCCGGGCGGCGAGGGCCGTCTCATCCTCACCGACCCGGACAACATGCTCACGACCGGTCTCGACGTCGAGGCAAGGCCTCCGGGCAAGAAGGTCAAGCGGCTCTCCCTGCTGTCCGGCGGCGAGCGATCCCTTACGGCCGTTGCCCTGCTGGTCTCCATCTTCAAGGCGAGGCCGAGCCCGTTCTACGTCATGGACGAGGTGGAGGCGGCGCTCGACGACACCAATCTGCAGCGTCTGATCCGGATCATGGTGGAGCTCCAGGAGAGCTCCCAGCTCATCGTCATCACGCACCAGAAGCGGACGATGGAGGTCGCCGACGCGCTGTACGGGGTCTCGATGCAGGGCGACGGAGTCTCCAAGGTGATCAGCCAGCGGCTCCGCTGAGCCATCCGTACATCGGCTGACAGGCGCTCACATCTTCTTTACCTAATCTTCAACACTTCAACGCACCTTTTGGGTGTTCCTGGGTACTTGTGAGAGACCTCTTCACCGGAACCCACGTCTTGACTTCGAAACTTGAACGCATAACCTCAGCAATGTTGTTTTTACCTTCAAGTGGTGGTCGGCTGGAAGTTGTGCGCCACTAGGAGGGCTCACCCCCCACACCTGACGTTGCGGCCAGGTACCAGGAGTTCATGTGACCAGCACAGCGCGCGGACCGGAGTCCGGAGCCCGGGAGGCCCACCCGGACCATCTCGGCCATGTCATCTTCATCACCGCAGCCGCAGCGATGGGCGGCTTCCTCTTCGGCTACGACAGCTCCGTGATCAACGGTGCCGTCGAGGCCATCCGCGACCGCTACGACATCGGGTCGGGGACGCTCGCCCAGGTGATCGCGATCGCGCTGATCGGCTGCGCGATCGGCGCGGCGACGGCGGGACGCATCGCCGACCGGATCGGCCGTATCCGCTGTATGCAGATCGCCTCGGTGCTCTTCACCATCAGCGCCGTCGGATCCGCTCTGCCGTTCGCCCTCTGGGACCTCGCCATGTGGCGGATCATCGGCGGCTTCGCGATCGGCATGGCCTCGGTCATCGGCCCGGCCTACATCGCCGAGGTCTCGCCGCCCGCCTACCGAGGGCGCCTCGGCTCCTTCCAGCAGGCCGCCATCGTCATCGGCATCGCGATCTCGCAGCTGGTCAACTACGGCATCCTGCAGCTCGCCGACGGCGACCAGCGCGGTGAGATCGGCGGCTTCGAGGCCTGGCAGTGGATGCTCGGCGTGATGGTGGTACCCGCGATCCTGTACGGGCTCCTGTCCTTCGCGATCCCCGAGTCGCCGCGCTTCCTGATCTCCGTGGGCAAGAGGGACCGCGCCCGGAAGATCCTCGAAGAGGTCGAGGGCAAGAACGTCGACCTCGACGCGCGCGTCAACGAGATCGAGACGGCGATGCGCCGTGAGCACAAGTCGAAGTTCAGCGACCTGCTCGGCAGCCGCTTCGGCTTCCTGCCGATCGTCTGGGTCGGTATCGGGCTGTCGGTCTTCCAGCAGCTGGTCGGCATCAACGTCGCGTTCTACTACTCGGCGACGCTGTGGCAGTCCGTCGGCATCGACCCGACCGACTCGTTCTTCTACTCGTTCACGACGTCGATCATCAACATCATCGGCACAGTGATCGCCATGATCCTGGTGGACCGGGTCGGCCGCAGGCCGCTCGCGCTCGTCGGTTCCGTCGGTATGGCCATCGCCCTGGCGTTCGAGGCCTGGGCCTTCTCCGCGGACCTGGTCGATGGCAAGCTGCCCACCACGCAGGGCACCGTCGCCCTGATCGCGGCCCACGTCTTCGTGCTCTTCTTCGCCCTGTCGTGGGGTGTCGTGGTCTGGGTCTTCCTCGGTGAGATGTTCCCGAACCGGATCCGTGCCGCCGCGCTCGGTGTCGCCGCCTCCGCGCAATGGATCGCCAACTGGGCGATCACCGCGAGCTTCCCGAGCCTGGCCGACTGGAATCTCTCGGCCACCTACATCATCTACACCTGCTTCGCCGTGCTCTCGATTCCCTTCGTGATCAAGTTCGTGAAGGAGACCAAGGGCAAGGCGCTGGAGGAGATGGGCTAATCCCCGCTGCCCCTCTCCTCGACCCGCTGCCCCGGTCCGGCCCATGCCGGCCCGGGGCAGCGTTCTGTCGTGCCGCGGGCCGTCCGCCGGTACGGCGTCAGAACCGGGCCGGTGCGCCGCCCGTCCGGTCCGCCGGGCGCGGCAGCGCCGCGTACACCCCCGCCGCGACGAGGACGGTGGCCGCCCAGCCCAGGCCGTGACGCCCGATCCAGTAGCCGGCGAGCGGGCCGGTGAACCACTCGACATCGGTGAACAGCAGTCCGGTCACCAGTGCCGCCCCCCAGGCGGCCATGGCCTGCCGGCTGAACCCCCCGGCGTACCAGTAGCCGCTGCGGGGACCCGTGTCCAGGAGGGCCTCGGCGTCGTACGTACGGCCACGCAGCAGATCGACGCCGAAGACCCCGATCCAGGCGGAGAACGTCACACCGAGCAGGGTCAGGAACGAGAGGAAGGTGTCGATGAAACTCGTCGCCACCATCATCAGCGTCCCGCCCAGCAGCAGGCTGATCGCCGCGTTCACGCCGACGGCCCAGGCGCGGGGCATCGCGAAGCCGAGCGTCTGCGCGGTGAAGCCGGCGGAGTACATCGACATCGCGTTGATCAGCACCATGCCGGCCACGGCGGTGAGGAGGTAGGGCACCGAGATCCACATCGGCAGCAGCTCGCCGATGAACCCCACGGGGTCCTTCGTGACGGCCAGGTGCGGTGAGCTCACCGCCATGACCGCACCCATCATCACCATCGGCGCCACCGTGACCAGCGCCCCGCCCACGGTCGCGCCGACCATCGCCCGACCCGACGCGGAGCGCGGCAGGTAGCGGGCGAAGTCCGGGGCGGAGGGGACCCAGCTGATCCCCCCGGCGGCCAGTGTCCCGATCCCCGCGATCATCATCGCCGCCGGGCCCGGCGGCCGGTCCAGGACGGCCCGCCACGGGGTCGAGCCGACCAGATGGACCAGGGCCAGGAGGCTCGCCGCCCCGAAGAGCCGGACGGAGACCCGGGAGGACACGCGGAGTGCCCTGATCCCGAGCCCCGACACGAGGAAGCCCGCGGCGACGAAGGCCGTCAGGATGACCAGAACCAGCGCGTGGGTACGCCGGATGTCGAACAACAGATCGAGTACGGCCAGGAGGGCGTAGGAGCCGGTGACCGCGTTCACGGTCTCCCACCCCCAGCGGGCGACCCACAGCAGAGCTCCGGGGAAGAGATTGCCGCGCTGTCCGAAAACCGCCCTGGACAGTGCCATGCCGGGCGCCCCGCCGCGCTTGCCCGCGATCGACACGAGGCCGACCAGCCCGAACGAGACCACGGGGGCCGTCACCGCCACGGCCAGCACCTGCCAGAGATTCAGCCCGTTGAAGACGGTGAGCCCGGCCCCCACGGTCAGCAGCAGCACCGTCATGTTGGCCGTGACCCAAGTGGGGAAGAGGGTGCGGACCCGGCCGGTGCGTTCGTCGTCGGGGACGGGATCCAGGCCGCGGTTCTCCACGGGCAGCAGCGTACCTTTACGCCCAAACGTGGCATACGGACCATGCGGTCGACACCCGCCGCTCTCCAGGGACCCGCCGGACCACGGCTGTGGCCGATACTGGACGCGTTATGGAAATCGTCATCCTTGCTGTAGTCATCGCCCTGGTCGCGGTCGGCCTGATCAGCGGGCTCGTGGTCAGCAGCCGCAAGAAGAAGCAGCTGCCGCCCTCGGCGCCGTCGAGCACGCCGACCCTCACTCCTCCCGCCGAGCCCCGCGTCGGCGAGGAGGCCGAGACGCCGCGCGACGAAGCGCGGCGCACCATCGAGGAGGTCGGTCTCCCCGGCGCCGGGACTCCCGTCGAGGAAACCCCCGTCGTCATCGAGCCGGAGATCCCCGAGCTCGAAGTCCCCGAGCCCACCGCCGGCCGCCTGGTGCGGCTGCGCGCCCGGCTCGCCCGTTCGCAGAACTCCCTGGGCAAGGGGCTGCTCACGCTCCTGTCCCGCGACAACCTCGACGAGGACACCTGGGAGGAGATCGAGGACACCCTCCTCACCGCCGACGTCGGCGTCGCCCCCACCCAGGAGCTGGTGGAGCGGCTCCGTGAGCGGGTCCGTGTCCTCGGCACCCGTACGCCCGACGAGCTGCGCACCCTGCTGCGCGAAGAGCTCGTCACCCTGCTCGGTCCGGACTTCGACCGTGCGGTGAAGACCGAGGGCGGCGAGGCGACGCCCGGCGTCGTCATGGTCGTCGGGGTCAACGGCAGCGGTAAGACGACCACGACGGGCAAGCTCGCCCGGGTGCTCGTCGCCGACGGCCGCAGCGTCGTGCTCGGCGCCGCGGACACCTTCCGCGCCGCCGCCGCCGACCAGCTCCAGACCTGGGGCGAACGCGTCGGAGCCCGTACGGTGCGCGGCCCCGAGGGCGGCGACCCCGCGTCGATCGCCTTCGACGCGGTGAAGGAGGGCATCGCCGAGGGCGCCGACGTGGTGCTCATCGACACCGCGGGCCGGCTGCACACCAAGACCGGCCTGATGGACGAGCTCGGCAAGGTCAAGCGGGTCGTCGAGAAGCACGGCCCGCTCGACGAGATCCTGCTCGTCCTCGACGCCACGACCGGGCAGAACGGCCTCGTCCAGGCACGGGTCTTCGCCGAGGTGGTCGACATCACCGGCATCGTGCTCACCAAGCTGGACGGCACCGCCAAGGGCGGCATCGTGATCGCCGTCCAGCGCGAGCTGGGCGTCCCGGTGAAGCTCATCGGTCTCGGCGAGGGTCCGGACGACCTGGCCCCGTTCGAGCCGGGCGCCTTCGTCGACGCGCTGATCGGCGACTGACCGGGCGTACCCCCGCGTACGTGCGAAGGGCGGTGGACCCCGGCAGGGGGTCACCGCCCTTCGGCGTTCACCACCGGTGGCATATGTAGGCGAGCGTGCCCAGCAGCAGCCGGGCCTGCGGGGGAGCGGCGGCCGTGTCCGGCACCGGCGGGCGCAGCCAGCGGACCGGGCCGAGGCCCCCGAGGTCCGACGGGGGAGCGGTGACGTACGCCCCGCGGCCCAGTGCGCGCAGGTCCAGATCCGCGTCGTCCCAGCCCATCCGGTAGAGCAGTCCGGGGAGTCCCGCCGCCGCCCCCGGGGCGACGAAGAACTGTGTACGGCCGGTGGGCGTCACCGACACCGGCCCCAGGGGCAGACCCATCCGCTCCATCCGCACCAGCGCGCGCATCCCCGCGGCCTCGGGGACATCGAGGACGTCGAAGGAACGGCCGGCGGGGAGCAGCATCGAGGCGCCCGGCACCTCGGCCCAGGCGTCCGAGGCCATGTCGAGGGTGGCGCCCGGCGGCACCTCGCGGGCGAAGTCCAGGGGATGGGCGCCGGGGGCGGCGCACGTGGTGTCGCCGCACGAGCAGACGCCCGCCGCGGCACGCGCGCCCGGAGCCACCGCCCAGCCCCAGAGTCCTGTGTATTCGGCCACCGCGGTCGCCACGGCCGCACGGCCGCGCCGCCGCGTGCCGGACCGGATCTCCCGGATGCCGCCGATCGTGAAGCCCATGCCCCCTCCAACGGGTCGGAGTCACCGGTGGTTACGACCCGGAGCACCGGGCGTCCTCCGTCGCCGCCGATCCGCCGGAGCGTGGGGGTCGCGTCACAGGGGTGCGCGAGGTGCACCACGCGCCCCTGAATGCTTCACTCCGCTCGCTGCTGATCGCGGCCTGTCAAGTGAATCGCGGACTACGCCGAACGGGTTCATCCGAAGGGGTGGCGAATGGTGGCGTTTCTGCAACGACCCTCGCCGCAGCCGTGATCGTAGGATTACCGTGGGTACTCGAAGCTGCAATTGCATCTGCAGTTGAGTATGCCGATGGCAATTCGCCGATCTGTTCGATGGGGCGCAACGGGCGTACGGGCAGCACCGAGGCGCGGCATTCTGATAGAGGTTCGCGCGACAGGTTTCAGCGGGATGGGGGCGTTCCAGTGAGTGGCAGCGGCGCAGGCGAGACGAATGCCGGAAAGCGCCCCAACGGGCAACTGGGATCGTGGTTCGTGCGGAGCGGCTGGTCGAAGGGCGAGCTCGCCCGCCAGGTGAACCGGCGCGCCCGCCAGCTCGGTGCCCACCACATCAGCACCGACACCTCCCGGGTGCGCCGCTGGCTCGACGGCGAACAGCCCCGCGAACCCATCCCGCGCATCCTCTCCGAGCTGTTCTCCGAGCGCTTCGGCGCCGTCGTCTCCGTGGAGGAGCTCGGACTGCGCGCCGCCCACCAGGCACCCTCGGTGGCGGGCGTCGACCTGCCCTGGGCCGGACCGCAGACCGTCGCACTGCTCAGCGAGTTCTCCCGCAGCGACCTCATGCTGGCCCGGCGCGGCTTCCTCGGAAGCTCTCTCGCCCTGGCCGCCGGACCCACCCTCATCGAGCCCATGCAGCGCTGGCTGGTGCCCGTCACCCGCCAGGGGCAGGCGGAACCCGAGCTGCCGACCGCGGAGAGCCGCCCCTCGCGGCTCTCCGGCCCCGAGCTGGACCTGCTGGAATCCACCACGGCGATGTTCCGCCAGTGGGACGCCCAGTGCGGCGGTGGGCTGCGCCGCAAGGCCGTCGTCGGCCAGCTCCACGAAGTCACCGACCTGCTGCAGGAGCCGCAGCCCCAGGCCACCGCCAGGCGCCTGTTCCGCTGCGCGGCCGAACTGGCCGAGCTCGCGGGCTGGATGAGCTACGACGTGGGCCTCCAGCCCACCGCCCAGAAGTACTTCGTGCTCGCCCTGCACGCCTCCAAGGAGGCCGGCGACAAGCCGCTGGGTTCGTACATCCTCTCCAGCATGAGCCGTCAGATGATCCACCTCGGCCGGCCCGACGACGCACTCGAACTCATCCACCTCGCCCAGTACGGCAGCCGTGACTGCGCCACCGCCCGGACCCAGGCCATGCTGTATGCGATGGAGGCGCGCGCCTACGCCAACATGGGCCAGCCGAGCAAGTGCAAGCGGGCGGTCCGTATGGCCGAGGACACCTTCGCCGACGCCGTTCTCGACGACGAGCCCGAGCCCGACTGGATCCGCTTCTTCTCCGACGCCGAACTCCACGGGGAGAACGCCCACTCCTACCGTGACCTGGCCTATGTCGCCGGCCGCAGCCCCACGTACGCCTCACTCGCCGAGCCCGTCATGGCCCGCGCCGTCGAGCTCTTCGGCGAGGACGACGAGCACCAGCGGTCCTACGCGCTCAATCTGATCGGCATGGCCACCGTGCACCTGCTCAAGCGCGAGCCGGAGGAGTCGACGGTCCTGGCCACCAGGGCCCTGAAGATCGCCAAGAGTGTCAGGTCGGAGCGCGTCAACACCAGGCTCCGCAAGACCGTCGACACCGCTGCCAGGGACTTCGGTGACATTCCCGAGGTCGCCCGGCTCACCGACCTGCTCACCGAGCAGCTCCCGGAGACCGCCGAAGCGGTCTGACCGGCACACCTGCCACCGGCCACGACGGCCGCCCCGTACCACCCGATCCGGCTCCCCCATTGCCAGGTCAGCGGGTCTCCGTCGTGGCCGGTTCACGTTCCCGGCCGCTCCGGCCGCTCCGTATGCGGCGCAGGGAGCATGGTAGGCAGCACACCGGGTCCGACACCCGCGGTTCATCGGTACGTAACACGCGGAGCCCAGCCGTCACTGCGGTGAAACATCGTGCGGCATCCGTGGAAACCGCGCTGCGCGAATCTCATGGCGCATAACCGGCCCGCACCTTTTCACCGTGGTCCCGCACCCCCGCACGTGGCCGCACCGACGACGAGGAGACGCCGATGCCCCCAGGCATCACGACGCTTGCCGCAGACGCCCCGGAGCTGTCTGCCGCCAACACAGGGTTCATGCTCATCTGCACCGCGCTGGTGATGCTCATGACCCCGGGTCTGGCCTTCTTCTACGGAGGCATGGTCCGCGTCAAGAGCACCCTGAACATGCTGATGATGAGCTTCATCAGCCTCGGGATCGTCACGATCCTCTGGGTGCTCTACGGATTCAGCCTCGCCTTCGGCACCGACGTCGGCTCCGTCATCGGCTGGAGCTCGGACTTCGTCGGCCTCAGCGGAATCGGCGTGACCGAGCTCTGGGACGGCTACACCATCCCGACCTACGTCTTCGCGGTCTTCCAGCTGATGTTCGCCGTGCTCACCCCGGCCCTCATCAGCGGCGCCCTCGCCGACCGGGTCAAGTTCACCTCCTGGGCCCTCTTCATCACGCTCTGGGTCACCGTCGTCTACTTCCCCGTCGCCCACTGGGTGTGGGGCGCGGGCGGCTGGCTCTTCGAGCTGGGTGTCATCGACTTCGCCGGCGGCACGGCCGTCCACATCAACGCGGGTGCGGCGGCCCTCGGCGTCATCCTCGTCATCGGCAAGCGGGTCGGCTTCAAGAAGGACCCGATGCGGCCGCACAGCCTGCCGCTCGTCATGCTCGGCGCCGCCCTCCTGTGGTTCGGCTGGTTCGGCTTCAACGCCGGTTCGTGGCTCGGCAACGACGACGGTGTCGGCGCCGTCATGTTCGTCAACACGCAGGTCGCCACGGGTGCGGCGGTCCTCGGCTGGCTCGCCTACGAGAAGATCCGCCACGGCTCCTTCACCACCCTGGGTGCCGCGTCCGGCGCCGTCGCGGGTCTTGTCGCCATCACCCCCGCGGGCGGTGCGGTCAGCCCGCTCGGCGCCATCGCCGTCGGTGTGATCGCCGGTGTCCTGTGCGCCATGGCCGTCGGCCTCAAGTACAAGTTCGGCTACGACGACTCCCTGGACGTCGTCGGCGTCCACCTCGTCGGCGGCGTCATCGGCTCGCTCCTTGTCGGCTTCTTCGCCACCGGCGGTGTGCAGTCCGACGCCAAGGGCCTCTTCTACGGCGGCGGGCTCGACCAGCTCGGCAAGCAGGCCGTCGGAGTGTTCGCGGTCCTCGCCTACTCCCTGGTGGTCTCCGCGGTCCTCGCCTTCATCCTGGACAGGACGATCGGGATGCGCGTCTCCGAGGACGACGAGGTCTCCGGCATCGACCAGGTCGAGCACGCCGAGACCGCATACGACTTCAGCGGCGCCGGCGGCGGCGCCGCACAGCGCAGCACGGGTCCGGCCCCCGGCAGCCCGGCAGCCCCGACGAACAAGAAGGTGGACGCATGAAGCTCATCACCGCAGTCGTGAAGCCGCACAGGCTGGACGAGATCAAGGAGGCACTCCAGGCCTTCGGCGTCCAGGGCCTCACGGTCACGGAGGCCAGCGGTTACGGGCGTCAGCGCGGCCACACCGAGGTCTACCGTGGTGCCGAGTACACCGTCGACCTCGTACCGAAGATCCGTATCGAGGTCCTCGTCGAGGACGAGGACGCCGAACAGCTCATCGACGTGGTCGTCAAGGCCGCCCGGACGGGCAAGATCGGTGACGGCAAGGTCTGGAGCGTCCCGGTCGAGACCGCGATCCGCGTACGGACCGGGGAACGCGGCCCGGACGCACTCTGACCGACGGTCCCTTGAACGGAAAGGCAGCTGGGTGACGAGCACCGAAGTGACCACCGAATCCGAGGACTCGGGACCCAGCGGCTACGCGGCGGCCCGGCTGCGTCTTCTCCAGGAGAAGACGCGGTCCGGGCCGCCGCGCCGTGCCGCTCTGGCCCGGCTCACCGACGAATGGCTCACCGGGCTGTTCAGCGCCGCAGCCGAGCGGGCCGGTGTCCGGGGGGCCGCCCTCGTCGCCGTCGGCGGATACGGGCGCGGCGAGCTCTCCCCGCGCAGCGACCTCGACCTCCTGCTCCTGCACGACGGCACCGCCGACGCCGGAGCCGTCGCCGCGCTCGCAGACGGGATCTGGTACCCCGTCTGGGATCTCGGCCTCGCCCTCGACCACTCCGTACGCACCCCCGGCGAAGCACGCAGGACCGCGGGGGAGGACCTCAAGGTCCAGCTCGGACTGCTCGACGCGCGCCCCGTCGCCGGAGACCTCGGCCTCGTCGCCGGACTGCGGACCGCGATCCTCGCCGACTGGCGCAACCAGGCCCCCAAACGCCTCCCCGCCCTCGACGAACTCTGCCGGGAGCGGGCCGACCGCATGGGCGAGCTCCAGTTCCTCCTGGAACCCGACCTCAAGGAGGCCCGCGGCGGCCTCCGTGACGCCACCGCCCTGCGTGCCGTGGCCGCCTCCTGGGTCGCGGACGCGCCCCGCGAAGGGCTCGCCGAGGCCCGGCGCACTCTCCTCGACGCGCGCGACGCGCTCCACCTCACCACCGGCCGCGCCACCGACCGCCTCGCCCTGCAGGAACAGGACCAGGTCGCCGGGTCCCTCGGCCTCCTCGACGCCGACGCCCTGCTGCGCCAGGTGTACGAGGCCGCCAGGACCGTCTCGTACGCCACCGACGTCACCTGGCGCGAGGTCAACCGCGTCCTGCGGGCCCGCTCCGTCCGGCCACGGCTGCGGACGATCCTCGGCGGGACCAAGGCCGCACCGGAACGCACCCCGCTCGCCGAGGGTGTCGTCGAGGCCGACGGCGAGGTGGTCCTCGCGCGCACCGCCCGCCCCGAACGCGACCCCGTGCTCACCCTCAGGGCCGCCGCCGCGGCGGCGGAGGCCGGGCTGCCGCTCTCCCGTCACCTCGTACGCCACCTGGGCACCGCGGCGCAGCCACTGCCCGTGCCGTGGCCCGCCCAGGCGCGCGAGGAGCTCGTCACCCTGCTCGGCGCCGGCGAGTCCACCGTGGGCGTGTGGGAGGCCCTCGAGGCGGAAGGCATCATCACCCGCCTGCTGCCCGACTGGGAGCGGGTCCACTGCCGTCCGCAGCGCAACCCCGTCCACACCTGGACCGTCGACCGGCACCTCGTCGAGACTGCCGTGCGCGCCTCCCACCTCACCCGCCGCGTCGGCCGCCCCGACCTCCTCCTGATCGCCGCCCTGCTCCACGACATCGGCAAGGGCTGGCCCGGGGACCACTCCGTCGCGGGCGAGGTCATCGCCCGCGACATGGCCGCCCGCATCGGCTTCGACCAGCAGGACGTGGGCGTCGTCGCCACGCTCGTACGCCACCATCTCCTGCTCGTGGAGACCGCCACCCGCCGCGACCTCGACGACCCCGCGACCGTCCGCTCCGTCGCCACAGCCGTGGGCAGCGCCTCCACCCTGGAACTCCTGCACGCGCTCACCGAGGCCGACGCCCTGGCGACCGGTCCCGCCGCCTGGAGCTCCTGGCGGGCCTCCCTCGTCGCCGACCTGGTCCGACGCGTCGCCGCGCTCCTGGCCGGTGAGGAACCCCCCGCGCCGGAACCCCTCGCGCCCAGCGCCGAGCAGGAACGCCTGGCCGTCGAGGCCCTGCGCACCCGCGAGCCCGTCCTGTCCCTGCACACCCGGCCCGAACCGCCCGCCGAGGACGGCGGCCCCGAACCCGTCGGTGTCGAACTCCTCATCGCCCTGCCCGACCGCCCCGGCGTCCTGCCCGCCGCGGCCGGAGTGCTCGCCCTCCACCGCCTCACCGTGCGCGCCGCCGACCTGCGCGCCGTCGAGCTGCCCACCGAGATGGGCGAGTCGGCCGGCCTGCTGGTGCTCAGCTGGCGGGTCGCGGCGGAGTACGGCTCGCTCCCGCAGGCCACCCGGCTGCGGGCCGATCTCGTACGCGCCCTGGACGGCTCCCTGGACATCCGGGCCAGGCTCGCCGAACGTGAGGCGGCCTATCCACGGCGGCGCGGGGTGAAGGCCCCGCCCCCCAGGGTGACCGTCGCGGCGGCGGGCTCGCGCCTGGCCACCGTGATCGAGGTCCGCGCCCAGGACGCCCCGGGGCTGCTGCACCGGATCGGCCGGGCGCTGGAGCAGAGCGCGGTGCGCGTGCGCAGCGCCCATGTCTCCACGCTCGGAGCGAACGCCGTGGACGCCTTCTACGTCACGGACGGCGACGGTGAGCCACTGGCTCCGGAACGGGCCGCGGAGGTGGCCAGGGAGGTCGAGAAGGAGCTGGGCTGAGCCCCTGCCCCAGGCCCGTTCGTCACGAGAAACGGGCGAGGGCTTCGCGTTCTCCGGGGTCCGGATACCCTGGAGAGCGACTGACCTGCCACGCCCCCGACCCTGAGGACCGACGAGCGCCGTGTTCGATACTCTCTCCGACCGCCTTAGCGCGACTTTCAAAAACCTCAGGGGCAAGGGCCGCTTGTCCGAGGCGGACATCGACGCCACGGCTCGCGAGATCCGTATCGCCCTGCTCGAGGCCGATGTCGCCCTCCCCGTCGTCCGCGCGTTCATCGCCAACATCAAGGAGCGGGCGCGGGGCGCCGAGGTCTCCCAGGCGCTGAACCCCGCCCAGCAGGTCGTCAAGATCGTCAACGAGGAGCTCGTCGGCATCCTCGGCGGCGAGACCCGGCGGCTCAGGTTCGCCAAGAACCCGCCCACCGTGATCATGCTCGCGGGTCTCCAGGGTGCCGGCAAGACCACCCTCGCCGGAAAGCTCGGTCTCTGGCTCAAGAGCCAGGGTCACTCCCCGCTGCTCGTCGCCTGTGACCTCCAGCGCCCCAACGCCGTCAACCAGCTGAGCGTCGTCGCCGACCGCGCGGGCGTCGCGGTGTACGCGCCGGAGCCGGGCAACGGCGTGGGCGACCCGGTCAAGGTCGCCAAGGACTCCATCGAGTTCGCCAAGGCCAAGGTCCACGACATCGTGATCGTCGACACCGCCGGCCGCCTCGGCATCGACGAGGAGCTGATGCGGCAGGCCGCGGACATCCGCGACGCCGTCAGCCCCGACGAGATCCTCTTCGTCGTCGACGCGATGATCGGTCAGGACGCGGTCAACACCGCGGAGGCCTTCCGCGACGGCGTCGGTTTCGACGGCGTGGTGCTCTCCAAGCTCGACGGTGACGCCCGCGGTGGTGCCGCCCTGTCGATCGCCCACGTCACGGGCAAGCAGATCATGTTCGCGTCGAACGGTGAGAAGCTCGAGGACTTCGACGCCTTCCACCCCGACCGCATGGCGTCCCGCATCCTCGACATGGGTGACCTGCTCACGCTGATCGAGCAGGCGGAGAAGACCTTCAGCCAGGAAGAGGCCGCCAAAATGGCCTCCAAGCTGGCGTCGAGCAAGGGCAAGGACTTCACGCTCGACGACTTCCTGGCGCAGATGGAGCAGGTCAGGAAGATGGGCTCCATCTCCAAGCTGCTCGGGATGCTGCCCGGCATGGGGCAGATCAAGGAGCAGATCAACAACATCGATGAGCGCGACGTCGACCGCATGGCCGCGATCATCAAGTCGATGACCCCGAAGGAACGCGCCGAGCCGACGATCATCAACGGCTCGCGCCGGGCCCGTATCGCCAAGGGGTCCGGTGCCGAGGTCTCCGCGGTCAAGGGGCTCATCGAGCGGTTCTTCGAGGCCCGCAAGATGATGTCGAAGATGGCCCAGGGCGGCGGCATGCCCGGGATGCCGGGGATGCCCGGCATGGGCGGCGGCCCCGGCCGTCAGAAGAAGCAGGTCAAGCAGGCCAAGGGCAAGCGCAAGAGCGGCAACCCGATGAAGCGCAAGGCCGAGGAGCAGGCCGCGGCGGCCCGCCGCGAGCAGGCGGCGCAGGGTGGCGCGCTGGGGCTGCCCGCCCAGGAGGACAAGAACTTCGAGCTCCCGGACGAGTTCAAGAAGTTCATGGGCTGACCGGCCAGGAACACCGACGAAGGGGCGCCCCGCCCGGCGGGGCGCCCCTTCGCTGTCCCGTGTCGACCGTTACGTCACGCACACCAGGTAGCGGAAGACGTTCGGCATCCACACCGTGCCGTCGGGCCGCAGATGCGGATGCAGGGCTTCGGCGACCTCCTTCTCCACCTGGGTACGGTCCGTCGCCCGTATCGCCGCGTCGAACAGCCCGGTCGACAGCAGACCGCGCACCGCGCTGTCCACGTCCGCGTAGCCGAACGGGCAGGACACCCGGCCCGAGCCGTCCGGCTTCAGCCCGGCCCGCGCCGCCACCTCTTCCAGGTCGTCCCGCAGAGCGGGCCGCCAGCCGCTCCCGGAGCGCGGGGCGCGCGCCGACTCCGTGAGCCGGGCCGCCACCCTCAGCACCGGAGCGGTGGCGCACCGCTCAGGCGGTCCCCAGCCGGCCAGCACCACCGTGGCTCCCCGCACGGCCAGCGGCACAGCGGAGGCGAGAGCGGGTGCGAGCCCCTCGGAGTCCCCGGCCGCGCAGCCGATCGGCTGGAATGCGGTCAACAGGTTGTAGGGCGCCCCGCCGCCGGGAGCGGCCGCCGGAACGCTGTCGACGAGCCTCGCCCGCGGCTCCGTACGGCCGGGGCCCGCGTCCTGCCCCGGGCCGCCGGAGGCCAGGCGCTCGCGGGCCAGGGCGAGCCTTTCGCGGTCGGTGTCGACGCCGGTGACGCGCGCCCCGCGTGAGGCCGCGATCAGCAGCGCGAGCCCGGAACCGCAGCCGAGGGAGAGCATCCGCGTACCGCCTCCGACTTCGAGGCGCTCGTACACCGCCTCGTAGAGCGGTGCCAGCATGCGCTCCTGGATCTCGGCCCAGTCACGGGCGCGGGTACCGGCGTCCACCGGGGCGGACGAATCCGCGTACCTGTGGTGCCGGACGAGCGTAGGTGTCATGGAATGCGCCCCAATCCGCCGTGAGGTCGGTCGTGCCCGAGTGAGGTCCCCCATGTCTATGTGCTGTGTGTGTGCGCCCACAGCCCCCGTATGTCAGAGAACTCCGCATCGGCGGTCCCGTCCAGAGGTGGGACGGAGTGGGATGGCATTGCTTGCGTGCTCCGGCCGTGCGCCCCCGGGCGCACCTTTGCGGATGCGGGCGCCGGGAACAGCACGCCTGCTGCTCGCTTCCTCACAGTCTTACCCGACACGCGGGGCGCAGCACGTCGAGCGCCCCGGCCGCCGGTCACGACCGGTGTGCGGCCGTCGCTCCGTGCCGGGTACTGTCACTCGCGGGGCGCCCGTCCACGCCGGTGCGTACGCGTTGCTACGTACCAGCTTGGTGCGAGCTGTGAGGCTTCTCCGCTGATCTGCGCACCCGCCCTCGTCCGGACGCATCAAGGGCAACTGACTGGTACGTGCAAATTATTTGAGATGCCCCGGAATAGGAACACCGGAGCACTCAGGCTCGTTGTCACGACGTGAGCACGACACCACCTGTACTTGCCGCAGAGCTGGCACAGGCGTGGGCCGACATTCAGCGGTACCACCCCGAGCTGCCCGATCTTGCCGCGCCAGAGTCCCTGATCGGAGAGTCCTCGTCCGCCTGTGGCGCCGAGCTCTCCTTCGAACGGCTGCTCCATGAGGCAGTCCACGGCATCGCCGCCGCGAGAGGTGTCCGGGACACTTCCCGGGCCGGCCGCTACCACAACCGACGCTTCCTCGCGATCGCCGAGGAGCTGGGCCTCGATCATGCCGAGGAACCCCACCCCAGCAGCGGATTCTCGCTGGTGACGCTCAATCCCGAGGCCAAACGCAGATACCGCCCGACCACCGAACGGCTGCAGCGGGCGCTCAAGGCGCACACCGTGGCCACCGCGGCGGACACCAAGCGCTCGTTCCGCGGTCCCGCGGCACGGCACGGCTCGTCCGGGGGAGGGGTGCGGGTCAAGGCCGTCTGTGACTGCGGGCGCAACGTCCGCGTCGTCCCCTCCGTCCTCGCGCAGGCTCCGATCGTCTGCGGTGGCTGCGGCAAGCCCTTCCGTATCCCGGAAGCGGCGGTCGCGGTGGGGTGACCCGATGTGGTGTGGCACAATGGTCAGCTGTACTCGACAGTCGCACAGGACCCCTCTCTCCTCCGGCTGACGCGTCCATCGGGCACCCGAGTACCGCAACCCCACGTGGCATCTTTTGTGCCCAACCACGTCAGAGACCAGGAGACACCACTTCCGTGGCAGTCAAGATCAAGCTGAAGCGTCTGGGCAAGATCCGTTCGCCTCACTACCGCATCATCGTCGCCGACTCCCGTACCCGCCGTGACGGCCGGGCCATCGAGGAGATCGGCCTGTACCACCCGGTACAGAACCCCTCCCGCATCGAGGTCAACGCGGAGCGCGCTCAGTACTGGCTGTCCGTCGGCGCCCAGCCGACCGAGCCGGTTCTCGCGATCCTGAAGCTCACCGGTGACTGGCAGGCCCACAAGGGTCTCCCGGCCCCCGCACCGCTGCTGCAGCCGGAGCCCAAGGCTGACAAGCGCGCCCTGTTCGAGGCCCTGGCCACGGACGGCGACGAGGCCAAGGGTGAGGCCATCACCCAGAAGGCCAAGAAGTCGGACAAGAAGGCGGACGAGGCGGCTGACGCTGCCGCGTCCACCGAGTCGACCGAGGCCTGAGCATGCTCGAGGAGGCTCTTGAGCACCTCGTGAAGGGCATCGTCGACAACCCCGACGATGTGCAGGTCGCCTCGCGTGACCTGCGCCGTGGACGCGTTCTCGAGGTCCGGGTTCACCCCGACGACCTCGGCAAGGTGATCGGCCGCAACGGCCGCACCGCGCGCGCCCTGCGTACCGTCGTGGGTGCCATCGGTGGCCGTGGAATCCGTGTCGACCTCGTCGATGTGGACCAGGTTCGCTGAAAGAGTTGAACACCGGCCGGGGCCGGGGAGGGCTTTCGAGCCGTCCCCGGCCTTTGTCGTCCGTACACGACCGCCTCCTCGAGTATCCGTACATGACCGCCTCCTCAAGTAAAAGATCACCGGGAGAAGTAGCGTGCAGTTGGTAGTTGCGCGGATCGGTCGCGCCCATGGCATCAAGGGCGAGGTCACCGTCGAGGTGCGCACCGACGAGCCCGAGCTCCGGCTCGGGCCCGGTGCCGTCCTGGCCACGGAGCCCGCCCATGCCGGGCCGCTGACGATCGAGACCGGCCGGGTGCACAGCGGCAGGCTGCTGCTGCGGTTCGAGGGCGTGCGCGACCGTACGGCCGCCGAGGCGCTGCGCAACATCCTGCTGATCGCCGAGGTCGACCCGGCGGAACTGCCGGAGGACCCCGAGGAGTTCTACGACCACCAGCTGATGGACCTCGACGTCGTCCTCGCCGACGGCACGGAGATCGGCCGGATCACCGAGATCACGCACCTGCCGTCGCAGGACCTGTTCATCGTGGAACGGCCGGACGGCAGCGAGGTGATGATCCCGTTCGTCGAGGAGATCGTCACCGATATCGACCTGGAGGAGCAGCGGGCCGTCATCACCCCGCCGCCGGGCCTGATCGACGAGAGCGAGGCGGTGATCGCCTCCACGCGTGACGCGGACGAGGACGGCGCGGCCGAGGATGACGCCGCGCGCGACGGGAAGAAGGGCGACGCGTGATGCGGCTGGACGTCGTCACGATCTTCCCCGAGTACCTGGAACCCCTGAACGTCTCGCTCGTCGGCAAGGCGCGCTCCCGGGGGCGTCTCGACGTACACGTCCACGACCTGCGCGACTGGACGTACGACCGGCACAACACGGTGGACGACACCCCGTACGGCGGTGGCCCCGGCATGGTCATGAAGACCGAGCCCTGGGGCGACGCCCTGGACGACGCGCTGGCCGGCGGATACGAGGCCGGGGCGCACACCCCGGTGCTCGTGGTGCCCACGCCGAGCGGCAGGCCCTTCACGCAGGAACTGGCCGTCGAGCTCTCGGAACGGCCGTGGCTGATCTTCACCCCCGCCCGCTACGAGGGCATCGACCGCAGGGTGATGGACGAGTACGCGACCCGGATGCCGGTCATCGAGGTATCCATCGGGGACTACGTCCTAGCGGGTGGGGAAGCCGCCGTCCTAGTGATCACCGAGGCCGTGGCCCGGCTGCTGCCCGGGGTGCTCGGCAACGCCGAGTCGCACCGCGACGACTCCTTCGCGCCCGGGGCCATGGCCGACCTGCTCGAGGGGCCGGTCTACACGAAGCCCCCCGAGTGGCGCGGACGCGGCATTCCCGAGGTGCTGCTGAGCGGCCACCACGGCCGGATCGCACGCTGGCGACGGGACGAGGCCTTCCGCCGTACCGCTCTCCACAGGCCCGACCTCATCGAGCGTTGCGAGGCCTCGGGCTTCGACAAGAAGGACCGCGAGATGCTCTCCATCCTCGGCTGGTCCCCGGGGCCCGACGGACGATTTTGGCGCAGGCCCGAGGCCGTGGAAGAATAGGCCCGCTGTACGTCCGGCGTGCGCCCCTGCCACAGGGGGAAAGACGCCCGCCCGATGTGATCAGCATCCGAACTTCACTCTCTCCCGTCGATGACCTGTGGCATCGGCGAAGAAAGCAGACAACATGACTTCCCTGCTCGATGGCGTCAACGCCGCCTCGCTCCGTACCGACCTCCCGGCGTTCCGCCCGGGTGACACGGTCAACGTCCACGTGCGCGTGATCGAGGGCAACCGCTCCCGTATCCAGCAGTTCAAGGGCATTGTCATCCGTCGCCAGGGCTCGGGCATCAGCGAGACCTTCACGGTCCGCAAGGTCTCCTTCAGCGTCGGCGTCGAGCGCACCTTCCCGGTGCACAGCCCGATCTTCGAGAAGATCGAGCTCGTCACCCGCGGTGACGTCCGTCGCGCCAAGCTGTACTTCCTCCGTGAGCTCCGCGGCAAGGCCGCGAAGATCAAGGAGAAGCGCGACCGCTGATTCACCTCCGGCGTCCACAGCGCGGCCGGATAAGATTCGGCCCCGATGGACACGGAAGCACAGCACATGGAGCGCGATCGCTCCTCCGGCCCCGCAGAAGGGGCGGAGGAGGGGTCGCGCTCCACGCATGTCCGGGACCGGCCGGCCGGGTCGATCACCTGGGGGCGAACCGTCTTCCTGGGCATGCTCTGCACGGTCGCCCTGCTGCTCTTCAGCGCCTTCGTGCTGCAGCCCTTCCTCATCCCCAGCGGCTCGATGCAGCCCACGCTGCGCGTCGGGGACCGGGTCCTCGTCAACAAACTGGCGTACCGTTTCGGCTCGGCGCCGCGGCGCGGCGACGTGGTGGTCTTCGACGGCACCGGATCCTTCGTGCAGGAGACGGCGTCCGGGGGGAACGCCGTCGGCGCGCTGCTGCACGGGGCGGCCGCGTCCCTGGGGCTGGTCGAACCCGCCGGGTCCGACTTCGTGAAGCGGGTGGTGGGCGTGGGGGGCGACCGAGTGGTCTGCTGCGACAAGCGGGGGAGGCTCGAGGTGAACGGCGCTCCGGTGGACGAGGAGTATCTGCACCCGGGTGATCATCCGTCCGACGTCTCCTTCGACATCGTGGTGCCCGACGGCAGACTGTGGATGATGGGCGACCACCGCAGCAACTCGCGGGACTCCAGGGACCACCTGGGGCAGCCGGGGGGCGGCATGGTGCCCGTGGAGCGGGTGATCGGGCGGGTCGACTGGCTCGGCTGGCCGCTCGGCAGGCTCGGCTCCCTGGAGGGTACCGATGCCTTCACCGGTATACGGCCGGCGGACGCGGACCATGGGTAACCGGGGGCGTAAGCCGGGTGCGCCGGACACCGGCCAGCCGCTGCCCACCGGGTCGAGGCCGGCCACGGGCCGTTCACTGCCCACGCGGGCGGAGCGCCGCAAGCTGGCCCGCAAGGTGAAACGCCGCCGGCGCCGGTCCGCGATCAAGGAGATACCCCTCCTCGTCCTGGTCGCGCTGCTGATCGCGCTCGTACTCAAGACCTTCCTCGTCCAGGCCTTCGTGATCCCCTCCGGGTCGATGGAGCAGACCATCCGGATCGGCGACCGGGTGCTGGTGGACAAGCTGACGCCCTGGTTCGGCTCCGAACCGCAGCGCGGCGACGTGGTCGTCTTCAAGGACCCGGGTGGCTGGCTGCAGCAGGAGACCGCGGCCACCGAGGATCCGCCCGCCGGGGTCAAACAGGTCAAGGAACTGCTGACCTTCATCGGACTGCTGCCCTCCGAGGACGAGCAGGACCTGATCAAGCGCGTGGTGGCCGTCGGGGGCGACACCGTGAAGTGCTGCGGCGCCGACGGCAGGATCACGGTCAACGGCGTGGCGCTCGACGAGCCCTACCTGAATCCCGGCGATGTCCCCTCCACTCTCAAATTCGAGGTAAAGGTTCCCGAGGGCCGCATCTTCGTGATGGGCGACCACCGGTCGAATTCCGCAGACTCGCGATTCCATCTCGACAAGCCGGGGAAGGGCACGGTTTCGGAGGAAGAGGTCGTGGGGCGGGCCGTGGTGATCGCCTGGCCGTTCGGGCATTGGCGCAGGCTGGAAGAGCCCGGAACGTATGCCTCCGTTCCCGAGGGGGGCGTCGGAGCGACCGCTGCGCAGGCCCCGTCGAATAGTGTGTCCTCCCAGGATCGCAACGGAATGGTCCTGCTCCCGACCCCTGCGGAACTCCCGCTCGTTATGGGAGTGGTGGGCCTGCGCCGAATCGGGCGCGGGCGGTGGCACGGAGTGAGGAGTGGATGTGGGGGATTTGGCGGTCGGCGCACGATCCGGACACGACGAACCCGAGGACCGGCCTTCGAACGACGGGGTCCCGGTGGAGGCGGAGAGTGACGGCGAGTCCCCGGGCGGTGGCAGTTCGGCGGTGAAGAAGCCGCGCTCGTTCTGGAAGGAGCTGCCGCTCCTCATCGGCATCGCGCTCATTCTCGCGCTGCTGATCAAGACGTTCCTGGTACAGGCGTTCTCGATCCCCTCGGACTCCATGCAGAACACCCTGCAGCGGGGTGACCGGGTGCTGGTCGACAAGCTGACTCCGTGGTTCGGTTCGGAGCCTGAGCGCGGGGAGGTCGTGGTCTTCCACGACCCGGGCGGTTGGCTGGAGGACACCGCGACGCCAGAGCCCAACGCGGTGCAGAAGTTCCTGAGCTTCATCGGGCTGATGCCGTCCGCCGAGGAGAAGGACCTGATCAAGAGGGTCATCGCCGTCGGCGGTGACACCGTCCAGTGCAAGAAGAACGGACCGGTGACGGTCAACGGCAAGGCGCTGGACGACAAGTCGTTCATCTTCGAGGGCAACAGTGCCTGCGACGACGAGCCGTTCGGGCCGATCCATGTGCCCGAGGGCCGGATCTGGGTGATGGGCGACCACCGGCAGAATTCGCTGGACTCCCGTTACCACCAGGAGCTTCCCGGTCAGGGCACGGTGTCCACGGACGAGGTGGTCGGACGGGCCGTGGTCGTGGCCTGGCCCATCAACCGCTGGGCGACGCTTCCGGTGCCGAAGACGTTCGACCAGCCCGGGCTGAACGCTGCTGCCTCGGCGGCCGTTCCCGGAGCACTCGGTGTAGCCGGAGCGCTGCCCCTCGTGTTCTGGCGTCGCCGCAGGCTGACCCGCGGGCATACCGCCGGGTAGGGTGCCGCTCGGATCAGCGATTGTCGATCTCCGATGGGGGAGCGCTGGGATGAGTGGATCAGAACGTGACGACGGCCGCGGCCGGCTCGGCAACGTGTTGTCGAACCTGGCCGTGGCCGTCGGCTGTGTGCTCTTCCTCGGCGGGTTCGCCTGGGGAGCGGTGGTGTACAAGCCGTACACCGTGCCGACCGACTCGATGACGCCGACGGTGAACGCCGGCGACCGGGTTCTCGCGGAGCGGACGGACGGCGGCGACGTGCGGCGCGGAGACGTGGTCGTCTTCACCGACTCGACGTGGGGCGACGTGCCCATGGTGAAGCGGGTCGTGGGCGTGGGAGGCGACAAGGTCGCCTGCTGCGACAAGGAAGGCCGGCTGACCGTCAACGGCAAGCCCATCGAAGAACCGTATCTGCGTGGGGAGGGCGCCTCGTCCCTCCTGCCGACGGACGGGAACGCCCCGGCCTCGCCCCAGAACTTCACGGCCGATGTGCCCGAGGGGCAGCTCTTCCTCCTCGGGGACGAACGCAGCACCTCCATGGACTCCCGCGTCCACCTGGAGGACCCGGGCCAGGGCTCGGTGCCGCGTGGCGCGGTCCAGGCGCGGGTGGACGCCATCGCCTGGCCCATGAACGGCATGATCGGCCGGCCCGACGCCTTCGCGTCCCTGCCCGGCGGCGTGTCGTCCGAGGGACCGCTGCCGCTGCAGGTGGGCGCCCTCGTGGCGGGTGTGGTGCTCATCCTGGGCGGGGCGGCCTACGGCCCGCTGGCGGCGCGCTCCGCACGGCGGAGCAAGAGGCCGAAGGTGTCCGCCGGTGCTCGCTGAGGCACGCAAGGTCGCTCGCGTGGTGCTCCTGGACCCGGACGACCGGATCCTGCTGCTGCACGGCTTCGAGCCCACGAACCCGGCCGAGAGCTGGTGGTTCACCCCGGGCGGCGGCCTGGAGGGCGACGAGACCCGCGAGGAGGCCGCTCTGCGTGAGCTCGCCGAGGAAACCGGGATCACGGATGTCTCCCTAGGTCCGCTGCTGTGGACGAGGACCTGCTCCTTCCCGTTCGACGGGCGGCGCTGGGACCAGGACGAGTGGTACTTCCTGGCCCGTACGTCGCAGACCGCGACCGACCAGAAGGGGCTCACCGAGCTGGAGCTGCGCAGTGTCGCCGGTCTGAGGTGGTGGACTTCCGCCGAACTTCTCGCCACGCGTGAGACGGTGTATCCGACCAGGCTCGCCGGGCTGCTGCGCACGCTGCTCGACGAGGGTCCCCCGAGTGTTCCGCTGGTTCTCGCCCCCGAAATCGTCTAATCGGTCAGGGGTGCGTGGGGCTGACGCACAATAGGGGGACGCACGGCTGAAGGGGAACATGCCATGAGTGCCGAGGACCTCGAGAAGTACGAGACCGAGATGGAGCTGAAGCTCTACCGGGAGTACCGCGATGTCGTCGGTCTGTTCAAATATGTGATCGAGACCGAACGGCGCTTCTACCTCACCAACGATTACGAGATGCAGGTGCACTCGGTCCAGGGTGAGGTCTTTTTCGAGGTTTCCATGGCGGATGCGTGGGTCTGGGACATGTACAGGCCCGCCCGGTTCGTCAAGCAGGTCCGGGTGTTGACGTTCAAGGACGTGAACATCGAGGAGCTCAACAAGAGTGATCTCGAACTTCCGGGCGGCTGACCCCGGCCTCCTCCCCCGATATCCCGGTTCACTCGTCCGAGTGGCCGGGATATCCACATCGGCCTGGTTGTCCACCAAGATCCAATAGATCGGGCGGGGCGCGTCACAGTCGGTGCCGGAGGTGGTGCCGAGATGAACGCACGGGGGGCACTCGGGCGGTACGGCGAGGATCTGGCGGCACGGCTGCTGGCCGACGCCGGCATGACTGTGCTGGAGCGCAACTGGCGGTGTCGCGCAGGAGAGATCGACATCGTCGCAAGGGACGGCGACGCGGTGGTCGTCTGCGAGGTGAAGGCCCGCAGGGCGGGCTCCTTCGAGCATCCCATGGAGGCCGTCACACCGGCCAAGGCGGAGCGGCTGCGCAGGCTCGCCGAGATCTGGCTCGACCGGCACGGCGGGCCGCCGCCCGGCGGGGTCCGGATCGATCTGATCGGCGTGATCCTGCCCAGGCGTGGCGCCCCGGTCGCCGAGCACGTGCGGGGCGTGGCCTGATGGGATTCGCGCGGGCGTGTTCGGTGGCGCTGGTCGGCGTCGAGGGCGTGGTGGTGGAGGTCCAGGCCGATCTGGAACCGGGCGTGGCGGCGTTCACGCTCGTCGGTCTGCCGGACAAGAGCCTGGTGGAGAGCAGGGACCGGGTCAGGGCCGCGGTCGTCAACTCCGGGGCGGAGTGGCCGCAGAAGAAGCTCACGGTGGGGCTGTCCCCCGCCTCCGTACCCAAGGGCGGTTCGGGTTTCGATCTCGCCGTGGCGTGTGCGGTGCTCGGCGCGGCGGAGCGGATCGACCCCGCGGCCATCGCCGATGTGGTGATGATCGGGGAGCTGGGCCTCGACGGCAGGGTGCGCCCGGTGCGCGGGGTGCTGCCCGCGGTCCTCGCGGCGGCCGAAGCGGGGTACCGGCACGTCGTCGTCCCGGAGCAGACCGCGGGGGAGGCCGCGCTCGTGCCGGGACTCTCCGTCCTCGGCGTACGGAGCCTGCGTCAGCTGATCGCCGTACTCGGCGACGAACCCGTACCCGAGGAGCCGGCCGCCGACCGGGGCCGCCCCGACACGATGCTCGCCGGGCTGATGGTGCCCGGAGCGGGCCTCGGCACGGGGCTGGCTCCGCTGTCGGCCGACGGCACGGCGCACCGGCCCGATCTGGCCGACGTCGCGGGCCAGGGGCGGGCGCGCAAGGCCCTGGAGGTGGCGGCGGCAGGGGGACACCACCTGCTGCTCTCCGGGCCGCCGGGGGCGGGGAAGACCATGCTGGCCGAGCGGCTCACGGCGCTCCTGCCGCCGCTCTCCCGGCAGGAATCCCTCGAGGTGACGGCGGTGCACTCGGTCGCGGGCATCCTCCCTCCGGGCGAACCCCTGATCAGCAGAGCGCCGTACTGCGCCCCGCACCACTCGGCGACGATGCAGTCACTCGTGGGCGGGGGGAACGGCCTGCCGCGGCCGGGAGCGGTGTCCCTGGCGCACCGGGGCGTCCTCTTCCTGGACGAGGCCCCGGAGTTCTCAGGCCGGGCCCTCGACGCGCTGCGCCAGCCCCTGGAATCCGGACATGTGGTGGTCGCACGCGCGGCCGGGGTCGTCCGGCTGCCCGCGCGCTTCCTGATGATCCTGGCCGCGAACCCCTGCCCGTGCGGCAGGCACACCCTGGCCGGGGCGGGTTGCGAATGCCCGCCCTCCGCGGTCCGCCGGTATCAGGCGCGGCTGTCGGGCCCGTTGCTCGACCGGGTGGATCTGCGCGTCGAGGTCGAGCCCGTCGGAAGGGCGGACCTGATGGGGAGCGGCGGACGCGGGGAGTCCTCCGCCGAGGTGGCCTCCCGGGTGCGGGCAGCCAGGGAGCGCGCCGCCGGGCGGCTCGCGGGCACCCCCTGGACCACCAACAGCGAGGTGCCCGGGCACGAGCTGCGGACCAGGCTGGTCGCGGCCCCCGGCGCCTTGATGGCGGCCGAGCGGGACATGGAGCGTGGCATCCTCACGGCCCGCGGCCTCGACCGGGTCCTGCGCGTGGCGTGGACCGTGGCGGACCTGAGGGCCGCCGACCGCCCGGACGCCTCGGACATCGCGGTGGCGCTGGAGTTGCGGACGGGCATCCAGCGGGGGGTCCCGATGCAGGCGGGCGCCCGGTGAACGCCCCGCCGGCCCATGGCCAGCTCGAGCGGTTCGCACGTGCCGCCCTGACCCGGGTGTTCGAGCCCGGGGACGAGCGCGCCGGCCGCTGGATCCGGGAGATCGGGCCCGTCGAGCTGATACGGCGTCTCACGGGCGCGGACGGACCCGCGCAGGCGATGGAGGGAATGACGGCGGCCCGGCTCGCCGGGTACCGCATGCGTGCGTCGAGCGCCGCCCCCGGCAGGGACCTGGCGGAGATCGCCGCGATCGGCGGGCGGTTCGTCTGCCCCGGTGACCGGGAGTGGCCGAGCCAGCTCGACGACCTGGGGGACGCACGGCCGATCGGCCTCTGGGTGCGCGGCCGGTCCGACCTGCGCCTCTGGGCGCTCCGCTCCGTCGCTCTGGTCGGCGCCCGGGCCTGCACGCCCTACGGGGCGCACATGGCGGCGACTCTCGCCGCGGGGCTGGCGGAGCGGGGCTGGGTCGTGGTCTCCGGTGCGGCGTTCGGGGTGGACGGCGCCGCCCATCGCGGGGCGCTGGCCGCGGGCGGAGCGACCATGGCGGTGCTGGCCTGCGGGGTGGACGTGGCCTATCCCCGGGGACACGCCGAGCTGATCGGACGCATCGCGGAACAGGGCATGGTCATGGGCGAGCTGCCGCCCTCGGACCATCCGACGCGCAGCAGGTTCATCCTGCGGAACAGGGTGATCGCGGCGCTCACGAGAGGCACCGTGGTGGTGGAGGCCGAATACCGCAGCGGCTCGCTGGTCACCGCGAGGAACGCGCAAAGGCTGGGCCGTTTCACGATGGGGGTCCCGGGCCCCGCCACGAGCGGCCTCTCGGCCGGGGTGCACGAACTCCTGCGAGGTGAGGGCGTGCTGGTCACCGACGCCGCCGAGATCTCCGAACTGGTGGGGGGCATCGGCGAGCTGGCCCCGGCCAGAAGCGGCCCCGTCCTGCCCAGGGACCTCCTCGACGCCGCCTCCGCGCGGGTGCTGGACGCGCTGCCGGGGACGGGCGTGATGGAGGGGCGCGACGTCGCCAGGAGCGCCGGAGCGTCCATGGATGAAGCCCTCGGGCGGTTGTACGAACTCCACTCACTGGGGTTCGTCGAACGCGAGGGCGACGGATGGCGGTTGACGCGGGGACGGACACGCAATGGGGACGCGCGGCGAGGCGGTACTTGACCCGGAGCATTCGGGTGAAAAGGTGATGGAGATGACCTCGGCGGCACCCGGTCAGGCCTCCGGGGGCGGTGTGAGCGGTGACGGCCCTTGCCGTCACCCCCGTCAGGTGGAGGGAGGAAGGCAAGGGATTTGGTACGCAATCGCACTGCACGGTTCCCTTGTCCTGCGCGCACCGCAACACCTCAGTCACGCTACGCTCACAAGGATTCCGCCCCAGAGACACGTCCCAGCACTTCACAGCAGAACGGCTCAAGGCACCACATGCCCCAGCACACCTCCGGGTCTGACCGCGCGGCAGTACCACCGGCTGCGCGTGGCACTGTGCGTCCTCCCGCCCCCTCCTCGCTCGACGAGTTGTGGCGTTCGTACAAGACCACCGGTGACGAGAGGCTGCGGGAGCAGCTGATCCTGCACTACTCACCGCTGGTGAAGTACGTCGCCGGCCGGGTCAGCGTGGGGCTGCCGTCCAACGTGGAGCAGGCGGACTTCGTCTCGTCCGGTGTCTTCGGTCTGATCGACGCCATCGAGAAGTTCGACATTGAGCGGGCCATCAAGTTCGAGACCTACGCGATCACCAGGATCCGCGGCGCGATGATCGACGAACTCCGGGCGCTGGACTGGATTCCGCGGTCCGTGCGGCAGAAGGCGCGCAACGTCGAGCGCGCCTACGCCACGCTGGAGGCGCAGCTCCGGCGTACGCCTTCGGAGGCCGAGGTCGCCGCGGAGATGGGCGTCGCCCTGGAGGAACTGCACGCGGTTTTCAGCCAGTTGTCGCTCGCCAACGTGGTGGCGCTGGAGGAGCTGCTGCATGTCGGCGGCGAGGGCGGCGACCGGTTGAGCCTGATGGACACCCTGGAGGACACCGCGGCCGACAATCCGGTCGAGGTCGCCGAGGACCGCGAGCTCAGACGGCTGCTCGCCCGCGCCATCAACACACTCCCCGAGAGGGAGAAGACCGTGGTCACGCTCTACTACTACGAAGGCCTCACCCTCGCCGAGATCGGCAACGTCCTCGGGGTCACCGAGAGCAGGGTCAGCCAGATCCACACCAAGTCGGTGCTGCAGCTCCGGGCGAAGCTGGCCGACGCCGGACGCTGAGCGGGAGCGGCTTCGGCCAACCGCCCGCCGACGCGCACCCCCCTTCGAACCGGCCTCGCCGTAGAGTGGAGGCGTGCCCAGGATTCGAGCGGCCTCCGTGGCCGAGCACCGGACCATGCAGCGCGGCGCCCTCCTGGACGCCGCACGCTCTTTGCTGTCCGAGGGCGGCACGGAGGCGCTGACCTTCCCCGCCCTCGCCGAGCGCACCGGCCTCGCCAGGTCCTCCGTCTACGAGTATTTCCGCTCCCGCGCGGCCGTGGTCGAGGAGCTCTGCGCCGTCGACTTCCCGGTCTGGGCCGCCGAGGTCGAGAACGCGATGGAGCGGGCCGGTACGCCCGAGGCCAAGATCGAGGCCTATGTGCGCCGGCAGCTCGACCTCGTCGGGGACCGGCGGCACCGCGCGGTCGTGGCGATCTCCGCGAGCGAGCTGGACGCCGGCGCCCGGGAGAAGATCCGTGCCGCGCACGGCGGTCTGATCGCCATGATCGTCGAGGCGCTCGCCGACCTGGGCCATACCGAACCGAGGCTCGCGGCCATGCTCCTGCAGGGCTCCGTGGACGCCGCGGTGCGCAGGATCGAGCTGGGCGCGGCCGAGGAGCCGGGCATCGTGGCGGACACGGCCGTGGCCATGGTCCTGCGCGGCGTCCGGGGCTGAGCGAGCCTCCGGTCCGCCCCCGGGAGCGGTACGCCGAAGACCGGCAGCAGCCTGGAGGGCCCCCGCCGCAGCAGTGACGGAGGAAGCAGCGACAACGGATCCAGATAGACGTCTCCGCGCCGCAGCCCCCAGTGCAGACAGCCGGAGGCGCAGTGGGACGGCTCCGGCCCGACCACCCCCACCACCTGGCCCGCGACCACCTCGTCGCCCTCGGAGACCCGCGCCCGCATTGGTTCGTACGTGAAGCGCAGCGGCGGCTCCCCGCTCCCGGTGACGTCGACGGAGACCACCCCGCGCCCCGCGACCGGCCCCGCGAAGGCGACCCGGCCCGGGGCCGCCGCCAGAACCGGGGTGCCCGGCGGGGCGGCGAGGTCGACCCCGCGGTGGCCCGGCGCGTACGGACCGGCGGGCGGCTCCCAGCCCCGTACGACCAGGGGCCGGCCCGCGAGCGGCCAGACACGGTCACCGCCCGGCGGCGCCGCCCAGACTCTCCCGGAGAACGGCCCCAGCAGGACGGCGAGCAGCGCTGCGGGCAGTAAGGCGAGAAGGACGGCCACCGGTGCGGCACGCGGCCGGCCGGTGGGTTTTCCAGGTGAGCGGCACATGACGCAACGATCTCCCGCAGGCCCGTTCCACGGGGATCATGGCCCGGATCTGTGGACGGCCGAGGGGTTGTGGACATCGCCGTCACCCTGGACCCGGCGGGTCCCGTACACTTCTTCTGGCGATCCGGGTCACCGGGTCGACTTCGCACGCCCCGCCACCTCCCTCTCTGCGGACGGTGGCCGCGCTCCTCGGTCCCTCGTGGCACGGCGCGTCGGGGCGTCAGGCGCGACAGCAATCCTGCGGTCGCGAAAACCGAGTACCTCAAGGAGTACGGCCATGGCCGTCGTCACGATGCGGGAGCTGCTGGAAAGCGGCGTCCACTTCGGTCACCAGACCCGTCGCTGGAACCCGAAGATGAAGCGCTTCATCTTCACCGAGCGCAACGGCATCTACATCATCGACCTGCTCCAGTCGCTGTCGTACATCGACCGCGCCTACGAGTTCGTCAAGGAGACCGTCGCCCACGGCGGCTCCATCATGTTCGTGGGTACGAAGAAGCAGGCCCAGGAGGCCATCGCCGAGCAGGCGACGCGCGTCGGCATGCCGTACGTCAACCAGCGTTGGCTCGGTGGCATGCTCACCAACTTCTCCACCGTCTACAAGCGCCTTCAGCGTCTGAAGGAGCTCGAGCTCATCGACTTCGAGGACGTGGCCGCCTCCGGCCTCACCAAGAAGGAGCTCCTGGTCCTCTCCCGCGAGAAGGCCAAGCTGGAGAAGACCCTCGGTGGTATCCGCGAGATGCAGAAGGTGCCGAGCGCCGTCTGGATCGTCGACACCAAGAAGGAGCACATCGCCGTCGGTGAGGCGCGCAAGCTCCACATCCCGGTCGTCGCGATCCTCGACACCAACTGCGACCCCGACGAGGTCGACTACAAGATTCCGGGCAACGACGACGCGATCCGCTCCGTCACCCTGCTCACCCGCGTGATCGCCGACGCCGTCGCCGAGGGCCTCATCGCCCGTTCCGGTGCCGCCACCGGCGACTCGAAGCCGGGCGAGAAGGCCGCCGGCGAGCCCCTCGCCGAGTGGGAGCGTGACCTGCTCGCGGGCGAGAAGAAGGACGACGCCGAGGTGCAGTCCTCCGCCGAGACCGAGAAGGCCGCCGACGCCGAGCCGGCTGCCGCCGCCGACGAGCAGGCTGCCGAGCAGGCCGAGGCTCCCGCCGCGGAGGCCCCGGCCGCCGAGGCCCCGGCCACGGACGAGCAGGCCTGACACCCGTCAGTCACGGCTGAATGACGGCGGGGGCCGGTGCATCGGCACCGCCCCCGCCGTTCACCCGTAGATCTTTCAGACTTCGAGAGAGAAACAGACTCATGGCGAACTACACCGCCGCTGACGTCAAGAAGCTCCGCGAGCTCACCGGCGCCGGCATGATGGACTGCAAGAAGGCGCTCGACGAGGCCGACGGCAACGTCGACGGTGCCGTCGAGGCGCTCCGCATCAAGGGCCAGAAGGGCGTCGCCAAGCGCGAAGGCCGTTCTGCCGAGAACGGTGCCGTCGTCTCCCTCGTCTCCGAGGACAAGACGTCCGGCGTCCTGCTCGAGCTGAAGTGCGAGACGGACTTCGTCGCCAAGGGCGACAAGTTCCAGGCCGTCGCCAACACGCTCGCCGCCCACGTCGCCGCGACCTCCCCGGCCGACATCGAGGCGCTCCTCGCCTCCGAGATCGAGGCCGGCAAGACCGTCCAGGCGTACGTGGACGAGGCCAACGCCAACCTCGGCGAGAAGATCGTCCTGGACCGCTTCGCGCAGTTCACCGGCGACTACGTCTCCGTCTACATGCACCGCACCATGCCCGACCTGCCGCCGCAGATCGGTGTCCTGGTCGAGCTGGACAAGGCCGACGCCGAGCTGGCCAAGGGCATCGCCCAGCACATCGCCGCCTTCGCCCCGAAGTACCTCTCCCGCGAGGACGTCCCGGCCGAGGTCGTCGAGGCCGAGCGCCGCGTCGCCGAGGAGACCACGCGCGCCGAGGGCAAGCCCGAGGCCGCCCTCCCGAAGATCGTCGAGGGTCGCGTCAACGGCTTCTTCAAGGAGGCCACCCTCCTCGGCCAGCCGTACGCGCTGGACAACAAGAAGTCCGTCCAGAAGGTCCTGGACGAGGCCGGTGTCACCCTGAAGCGCTTCACGCGCATCAAGGTCGGCATCTGAGTCCGTCCGCGAACAACGGTGGACCCCGATAGGGTCTGGTGCAGTCGACGGCCGCACTCAGCCGGACGACCGCAGATCTGACGAGGAGGCCATTGCCGCTGAGGGACAACAGACCCACCGGCAATGGCCTTCTTCGTATGTGCACGAGGAGAATCTCCATGAACAAGGGCGCGGACGCCACACAGGGTGACCACAAGCGCGACGACGCGATTTCCGGCCGCTTCATGCTGAAGCTGTCCGGTGAGGCCTTCGCCGGTGGCGGAGGACTCGGAGTCGACCCCGACGTCGTGCACGCCATCGCCCGCGAGATCGCCGCGGTCGTACGCGACGGCGCGGAGATCGCGATCGTCATCGGCGGCGGCAACTTCTTCCGTGGCGCCGAGCTCCAGCAGCGCGGCATGGACCGGGCGCGGTCCGACTACATGGGCATGCTCGGCACGGTCATGAACTGCCTGGCGCTGCAGGACTTCCTGGAGAAGGAAGGCATCGACTCGCGCGTCCAGACCGCCATCACCATGGGCCAGGTCGCGGAGCCGTACATCCCGCTCCGTGCCGTGCGGCACCTGGAGAAGGGACGCGTCGTGATCTTCGGCGCAGGCATGGGCATGCCGTACTTCTCCACCGACACGACCGCCGCACAGCGCGCCCTGGAGATCGACGCCGAGGCGCTGCTGATGGGGAAGAACGGTGTGGACGGGGTCTACGACTCCGACCCGAAGGCCAACCCCGACGCGGTGAAGTTCGACGCCCTGGAGTACGGCGAGGTGATCGCCCGGGACCTCAAGGTCGCCGACGCCACCGCCATCACTCTCTGCCGTGACAACCAGCTCCCGATCCTCGTCTTCGAGCTGACAACGGCGGGCAATATCGCCCGCGCGGTGAAGGGTGAGAAGATCGGCACGCTGGTGAGCGACCGGAGCACCCGGGCCTGACGGCCCAGAAGATGGACAACGGCCTGCCGGTCGGACACCGTGCAGGTGAGGACGCGACGCAGGATCCGCAGGACCCGACGATGCCGGGTCCGCTCAAGACACGCAGGAGCACGTGGTGATCGAAGAAATCCTCCTCGAGGCCGAGGAGAAGATGGAGAAGGCCGTCGTGGTCGCGAAAGAGGACTTCGCCGCGATCCGGACCGGCCGTGCGCACCCGGCGATGTTCAACAAGATCGTCGCCGACTACTACGGCGCGCTGACCCCGATCAACCAGCTCGCCTCGTTCTCGGTTCCCGAACCGCGGATGGCCGTGGTGACCCCGTTCGACAAGACCGCGCTGCGCAACATCGAGCAGGCGATCCGCGACTCCGACCTCGGCGTCAACCCGAGCAACGACGGCAACATCATCCGCGTGACGTTCCCCGAGCTCACGCAGGACCGCCGCAAGGAGTACATCAAGGTCGCCAAGACCAAGGCCGAGGACTCCAAGATCTCGATTCGCTCCATCCGCCGCAAGGCCAAGGAGTCGCTCGACAAGCTCGTCAAGGACAAGGAGTCCGGCGAGGACGAGGTCCGCCGTGCGGAGAAGGAGCTCGACGACACCACCGCGAAGTACGTCGCGCAGGTGGACGAGCTGCTCAAGCACAAGGAAGCCGAGCTGCTCGAAGTCTGATGAACGACTCTTCCTGGGGCGCCCCGCAGGGAGCCGGCTACTGGAGCGCGCCCGAGATGCGGGGCGCTCCGGCGGGTCCTGCATACGATGTGCACGGCGCCCAGCAGACTCGGCCCATGCCCATCGTGCCGGACGTTCCCGACGCAGGTAGAGACGCTGACGACCGCGACGACCGGAACGGGGACGCCGCGCGCGTCGGCGGCCCCCTGTTCCGTGACGAGAAGCCGCAGGAGCCCATGTCCACCCCGCTGCCGTCCCCGCCGCCGCCCAAGAAGCGTGCGGGGCGTGATCTGCGTGCCGCCATAGGGGTCGGTGTCGGTCTCGGTGCCCTCGTGGTCGGCTCGCTGTTCATCGTCAAGGCGGTCTTCGTCGGCGTGGTCGTGCTGGCGGTGGTGGTCGGTCTCTGGGAGCTCACATCCCGCCTCAAGGAGCGCAAGGGCATCAACGCCCCGCTCGTGCCGCTCGCCGTCGGCGGCGCCGCGATGGTGGTCGCCGGCTATGTGCGGGAGGCGGAGGGCGCGTGGGTCGCCATGGCGCTCACCGCCCTCGCGGTGCTCGTGTGGCGGATGACGGAGCCCCCCGAGGGGTATCTCAAGGACGTCACGGCAGGCGTCTTCGCCGTGTTCTACGTGCCGTTCCTGGCGACGTTCGTCGCGATGATGCTCACCGCGGACGACGGTGCCTGGCGTGTGCTGACCTTCCTCCTGCTGACCGTGGTCAGCGACACCGGGGCGTACGCCGTCGGCTGGCGCTTCGGCACGCACAAGCTGGCACCCCGCATCAGCCCCGGGAAAACCCGCGAGGGCCTGCTCGGCGCGGTCGGCTTCGCGATGGTGGCCGGCGCCCTGTGCATGGAGTTCCTGATCGACGGCGGGAGCTGGTGGCAGGGCCTGCTGATGGGCCTCGCCGTCGCCGCCAGCGCCACGCTGGGGGACCTGGGCGAGTCCATGATCAAGCGGGACCTCGGGATCAAGGACATGGGCACGCTGCTGCCCGGCCACGGCGGCATCATGGACCGGCTCGACTCGCTGCTGCCGAGCGCCCCGGTCGTATGGCTGCTGCTGGTGCTGTTCGTCGGATCCGGCTGAGCGGAGCAACGACTTCCTGCGTCGCTCTTCGACGGGGCCCGCTGTCCACACGGACAGCGGGCCCCGTCCGTGTCTGCTCAACGACGTCGGGGAAGCTTCCAGCCGTTCTTGCGGAACCGTAGGAACAGGAACAGTCCGAACAGGGCCCACACCGCCAGGAACGCCCACTTGAACCACGGAGGGCCCTCCCAGCGACCGGCAAGTTCGGCCGCGACCAACACCTCAGGAGTCATGGGCTTCGTATGCCCCCCTGCGGCAAGGACACCTGTGTGCGGGGTGGGTCGGTCACGGTGGGGTACCCGAAGGCCGACAGAGAGTATGCCGTCGCTTTCGAGGAGGACGCCGTGCGTGCGTCGAAGCTCAGGCTCGACCGTAGTCTCGCCGCGCAAGCGGTGCTGATCTTCGTCCTCGGAGTGGGGGTGAACGCCCTGCTCCGCCGGGACGGGCACCTCGGCTGGTGGGTGATCCAGACAGCGGTCTTCACCGCCGTCGCCATCGGCATCGTGGCCGCCCAGCGTCGCAGGACCAGCCGTGCGGCCGGCATCGACCCCCGCGGGATCGCCGAGCTCAACCGCCGGATCCGGCACCGTGAGGTGCCGAGCGATCCCGAGAAGCGGGCGACCATGCAGAAACTGGTCGCCGAGCAGCTGGGGAAGATGGAGCGGGGCGGCCGGTGGCTGCCGTACTGGCTGGGCTGCATGGGCCTGATCGCGGCCGGCATGCTCGTGCTCGGAGTCGTCACCGGCTCGCTGACCGTCCCGCTGGTCTTCGTCGCCGGGGTGGCCGTTTTCTGCTCCTGGGTCTTCTGGATGCGCCGCCGTGCCCTGGAGCGCCACCGCCACATGCGGTCCGCCCTGCAGGACCAGGGCTGACGCCGTCCGTGCCGCCCCGGCGTACCGCACGGTTCTCCGGCGGCCATGAGTACCTCGGCGTGTCTGCGACACTGGATGAACCATGCCTAAGCCCGGAGAACTCACTTTCGTCGCGCCCCGTGGAGCCAAGCGGCCGCCGCGGCACCTCGCCGACCTCACCCCCGACGAGCGCAAGGAAGCAGTCGCCGCGACCGGCGAGAAGCCCTTCCGTGCCAAGCAGCTGTCGCAGCACTACTTCACGCGGTTCGCGCACGACCCGGCGGAGTGGACCAACATCCCGGCCGCGTCGCGGGACAAGCTCGCCGAGGCGATGTTCCCCGACCTGATGTCGGTGATGCGCCACATCAGCTGCGACGACGACACCACCCGCAAGACGCTCTGGAAATTGCACGACGGCACGCTCGTGGAGTCCGTCCTCATGCGTTACCCGGACCGGGTGACCATGTGCATCTCGTCACAGGCCGGCTGCGGGATGAACTGCCCGTTCTGCGCCACCGGGCAGGCCGGACTCGACCGCAACCTGTCGACCGCCGAGATCGTGCACCAGATCGTGGACGGCATGCGGGCCCTGCGCGACGGGGAGGTCCCGGGCGGGCCCGCGCGGCTGTCCAACATCGTCTTCATGGGCATGGGCGAGCCGCTGGCCAACTACAAGCGCGTGGTCGGGGCGATCCGCCGGCTGACCGACCCGGAGCCGGACGGCCTCGGGCTGTCGCAGCGCGGGATCACCGTGTCCACGGTGGGTCTGGTGCCGGCGATGCTCCGCTTCGCCGACGAGGGCTTCAAGTGCCGCCTCGCGGTCTCGCTGCACGCTCCGGACGACGACCTGCGCGACACCCTCGTCCCCGTGAACACCCGCTGGAAGGTCCGTGAGGTCCTGGACGCCGCGTGGGAGTACGCGGAGAAGTCGGGCCGCCGCATCTCCATCGAGTACGCGCTCATCCGCGACATCAACGACCAGGCCTGGCGGGGCGACCGGCTGGGCCGGCTGCTCAAGGGCAAGCGGGTGCACGTCAACCTCATCCCGCTCAACCCGACGCCGGGGTCCAAGTGGACCGCCTCTCGGCCCGAGGACGAGAAGGCGTTCGTCGAGGCGATCGCCTCGCACGGTGTGCCGGTCACCGTCCGGGACACCCGTGGCCAGGAGATCGACGGCGCCTGCGGGCAGCTGGCGGCGTCCGAGCGCTGAGGGCCCTGCCTACGGGCAGGATCCGGCCGGTCCGGCGTGATCCGGCCGGTGTAGCCTGGCCGGGAAATCAACTTCATATTCCGACAGGGGAGCGCCACAGCGCTGAGAGTGCGGCACCGAGGACAGGTCGGCCGCAGACCCTCTGAACCTCGCCCGGGTCATTCCGGGTAGGAAGTTCGGACCTTACTCAAGCTGTTGCGCCCTGCCCGCTCGCCGAGCGGGCGGGGCCGCGTCTCTTCCTGGTCACCTCCAGGAGGACATCACCATGAACACCACGACGAAGTACGCGGCGACCGCGCTCGCCGCCGCGCTCGGAGTCACCGCGCTCGCGGGCTGCGGCGGCTCCGACGACAAGTCTTCCGGTGACACGGGAGCCGGTTCGAAGACCGTCACACTCGTCAGCCACGACTCGTTCAACGCCTCGGACGCCGTCCTGAAGGCGTTCACGAAGGAGACCGGCTACAAGGTCAAGGTGCTCAAGAGCGGTGATGCCGGGGCGGCGCTCAACCAGGAGATCTTGACCAAGGGCTCCCCTCGTGGCGACGTGTTCTTCGGCGCCGACAACACCCTGCTCTCGCGTGCCCTGGACAACGGCCTGTTCACGCCGTACGAGGCGAAGGGCCTGGACCGCGTCGCGGCCGACACGCAGCTCGACGCGGACAAGCACCGGGTCACGCCCATCGACACCGGCGACATCTGCGTCAACTACGACAAGAAGTACTTCGCCGACAAGAAGCTCGACCCGCCGAACTCCTTCGACGACCTGCTGAAGCCCGCGTACAAGAACCTCCTCGTCACCGAGAACGCCGCGACCTCGTCGCCCGGCCTCGGCTTCCTCCTCGGCACCGTCGCCAGCCAGGGCGAGACCGGGTACCAGGACTACTGGAAGAAGCTGAAGAGCAACGGCGTCAAGGTCGTCGACGGCTGGGAGCAGGCCTACAACGAGGAGTTCTCCGGCTCCGCGGGCGGCAGGAAGGCCAAGGCCGACAGGCCGCTCGTGGTCTCGTACGCCTCCAGCCCGCCCGTCGAGGTGCTGTACGCCGATCCGCAGCCCGGCGAGGCCCCGACCGGTGTCGCCGCCGGCACCTGCTTCCGCCAGATCGAGTTCGCCGGACTGCTGGACGGCGCGAAGAACGAGGCGGGCGGCAAGGCACTCCTGGACTTCCTGATCAGCAAGCAGTTCCAGGAGGACATGCCGCTGAACATGTTCGTGAACCCGGTGGTGAAGGATGCGAAGCTTCCGGAGCTCTTCACGAAGTTCGGGGCCACTGTGGACAAGCCGGCGACCGTCGCCCCGGAGAAGATCGCCAAGAACCGTGAGCAGTGGGTCCAGTCGTGGTCCTCGCTCGTCGTGAAGTAGTCGCGCGGTCCCCGTGGAGGGGGAACGCGGTGCGGCTCGGTCTCATGGCCGTGCCCGTCGCGTTCTTCGCGCTGTTCTTCGCCTACCCGGTCGTCGCGATCGTCGGCCGGGGCCTGAAGACGGACGGAGACTGGCAGTTCGGCCGGATCGGCACGGTGCTGAGCCGGCCGGACATCCTCGACGTCCTCTGGTTCACCACCTGGCAGGCCCTCGCCTCGACCGCGCTCACCCTGCTGATCGCACTGCCCGGCGCCTATGTCTTCGCCCGCTTCGACTTCCCCGGGAAGCAGTTGCTGCGTGCCGTCGTGACCGTGCCGTTCGTCCTGCCCACCGTCGTCGTGGGTACGGCGTTCCTGGCGCTGCTGGGGCGCGGCGGGTTCCTCGACGAGCTCTGGGGGGTCCGCCTCGACACGACCGTGTGGGCGATTCTGCTCGCCCATGTGTTCTTCAACTACGCGGTCGTCGTACGGACCGTCGGCGGCCTGTGGTCCCAGCTCGACCCCCGTCAGGAGGAGGCCGCCCGGGTGCTCGGGGCCGGCCGCCTCGCGGCCTGGCGGCGAGTCACCCTGCCCGCACTCGCCCCGGCCGTAGCCGCGGCGGCTCTGATGGTCTTCCTCTTCACCTTCACCTCCTTCGGAGTCGTCCAGATCCTCGGCGGTCCGGCCTACTCCACGCTGGAGGTGGAGATCTACCGGCAGACCGCCCAGCTCCTCGACCTGCCGACGGCCGCCGTACTGACCCTGGTGCAGTTCGCCGCGGTCGGAGGGATCCTCGCCGTCCACGCGTGGACCGTGCGGCGCAGGGAGACCGCGCTGAAGCTCGTCGACCCGGCACAGACCTCCCGCCGACCGCACGGGGCGGGACAGCGGGCGCTGCTGGGCGGGGTGCTCATGACGGTCCTGCTGCTGATCGTGGTGCCGCTCGGCGTGCTGGTGGAACGCTCCCTGGACACCTCGGACGGCTACGGCTTCGGCTTCTACCGCGCGCTGCAGTCGGCCGACGCGAACGGCTCCACCTTCCTGGTCCCGCCGCTCGACGCCATCGGGAACTCCCTGCGTTACGCACTGGTCGCTACCCTGATCGCCCTCGTCATCGGAAGTCTCGCCGCGGCGGCCCTGGCCCTCCCGCACCCTCGGCTTCGCTCGAGCGGGCGGTACCCCCGCTCCGGGCCGCTGGTGCGTGGCTTCGACGCCCTGCTGATGCTGCCGCTCGGAGTGTCCGCCGTCACCGTCGGTTTCGGCTTCCTCATCACGCTCGACAAGCCGCCGCTGGATCTGCGTACGTCCTGGATCCTCGTGCCGCTCGCCCAGGCGCTGGTGGGCGTCCCCTTCGTCGTACGGACCATGCTGCCCGTCCTGCGCGCGGTGGACGACCGGCTGCGGGAGGCCGCGGCGGTGCTCGGCGCGTCGCCGCTGCGGGCCTGGCGGGAGGTCGACCTGCCGCTGGTGCGGCGGGCGGTGCTGGTGGCCGCCGGCTTCGCCTTCGCCGTGTCGCTCGGGGAGTTCGGCGCGACCGTGTTCATCGCACGCCCCGACAACCCCACCCTGCCGGTCGCCGTCGCCAGGCTGCTGGGGCGCTCGGGCGAGCTGAACTACGGCCAGGCGATGGCCCTCAGCACGATTCTGATGCTGGTCTGCGCGGTGTCGCTGCTCCTGCTCGAACGTATCCGTACCGACCGATCCGGGGAGTTCTAGAGATGCTGACAGTGGAGTCGGCCACGGTCCGCTTCGGGAAGCGGACCGCGCTGGACGCGGTGGACCTGGAGGTCGCGGACCACGAGATCGTCTGCGTGCTGGGCCCGAGCGGCAGCGGCAAGTCGACGCTGCTGCGGGCCGTGGCCGGGCTCCAGCCCCTCGACGGCGGGCGGGTGTTCCTGGACGGCGCGGACCAGGCACGGCTGCCGGTGCACCGCCGCGGGCTCGGCCTGATGTTCCAGGACCACCAGCTCTTCCCACACCGGGACGTCGGCGCCAACGTCGCGTTCGGACTGCGGATGCACGGCGTCACCCGCTCGGAGCGCGACCGCAGAGCCGGTGAACTCCTGGACCTGGTCGGCCTGCCCGGTGCCGGCCGACGGGCCGTCGCCGCCCTGTCCGGCGGCGAACAGCAGCGGGTGGCACTCGCCCGGGCCCTGGCGCCCCGCCCGAAGCTGCTGATGCTGGACGAACCGCTGGGCCAGCTGGACCGGAGCCTGCGCGAACGGCTCGTCGTCGAACTGCGCACCCTCTTCGGCCGGCTGGGCACGACGGTGCTCGCCGTCACCCACGACCAGGGCGAGGCGTTCGCGCTCGCCGACCGGGTCGTGGTCATGCGGGACGGCCGGATCGCCCAGGCGGGCACCCCGCTGGAAGTGTGGCAGCACCCCGCGTCGGCGTTCGTCGCCCGCTTCCTCGGCTTCGACAACCTGGTGGACGCCACGGTCACGGGCACGGCCGCCGACACCGTCTGGGGCAAGGTCCCGGTGCCCGAGGACTCGCCGCAGGGCGAGTGCGAGCTGCTCGTGCGGCCGGGCGGCGTCCGGATCGGCGGCCCCAAGGAAGGCCTGCGCTGCACGGTGGGCGTACGCACCTTCCGCGGCCACCACGTCACCGTCACCCTGCACCCCGACGACGGGCCGCCCCTGGAGGCCGAGTGCGCGCTGCGGGAGACCCCGGAGGAGGGGGTCACCGTGGGCGTGACCTTCGACCCGGCGGAGACGGTGGTCCTTCCCCAAGAGGTGTAGGGCGCCCGGGTCCGGCGGCCCACACCGACCGCCGGCTCCACGACCGCGAGCACGGTCAGGGCGCTCGCGGCTGACGACGTCTTCGCGATGCCCTGCCGCACCCGCCGTGCCGGCCTGGAGGTGGAGGGGCTGGGCATCGCCGCCCTGCCCGGGTGGGAGCGTGCGTACGACCGGCTGGCGGTGCTTCTCGGGGCGTGATCCCCTGGACACGGGAACCGTCCGGAAGGAGCAGGGGCCATGAACCGGTCAGCCCGCGAGGGCATCGACATCACCCGCGTCGTCGCGGCGCCCCGCGACCGCGTTTTCGAAGCCTGGACGGACCCGGAGGACTTCGCCGCCTGGTACGGGGGTGACGCGGACGTGCCGCTCGACCGGGTGTCGATGGATGTCACGCCTGGGGGCGAGTGGAGCCTGGTCATCGTGGTGCCCGGGGCGGAGATGCCCTTCCACGGCGTCTACCAGGAGGTGTCCGCCCCGGAGCGGCTCGTGTTCACGCTCAAGGACAGGAGTGCGCCCGCCGACATCGAGGGCGAGACCGTCACCGTCACCCTCACGGAGAAGAGCCGGAAGTCCACCGAGATGGTCTTCCGGCAGCGAGGCGGCAATCTCACCCCCGAGCAGTACGCGGCGGCCGAGGACGGCTGGGAGGCGTTCTTCGACGCCCTCGACGCCCGGCTCGCCGCCCGCTGAGCCCGTCGGAGCGGGTCAGCCCGTCAGCCGGGCGAGCGCCCCGGCCGCTTCCTCCACCGTGTCGACGAGCGCGATACGGGACTCCATCGGCCGGTCCGCCGCGAGCGCGCTCAGCAGGGGCCAGGCGGGCAGCTTCTCCGTCCAGTGCGCGCGGTTCACGAGGACCATCGGCGTGGGCGCGGAACGCGACTCGTAGTAGTTCGGCGTCGCGTTGTCGAAGATCTCCTGCACCGTCCCGGCGGCCCCCGGCAGGAAGATCACACCTGCGGTCGAGCGGGCCAGCAGCCCGTCCTCGCGCACGGCGTTCGCGAAGTACTTGGCGATGTGGTCCGCGAAGGCGTTCGGCGGTTCGTGGCCGTAGAACCACGTGGGGACCGCGACCGAGGAGCCCCCGTCGGGCCAGCGCTCCCGTACGGCGAAGGCGGCCGTGGCCCAGTCGGTGACCGACGGGCTGAACGAGGGCGCCGAGGCCAGGAGTTCGCAGGCCTTGAGCAGCATGGCGTCGGAATGCGGAGCCGCGTAGGCCCCGAGGTTGGCCGCCTCCATGGCGCCAGGACCGCCCCCCGTCGCCACGGTCAGACCGCTGCGCGCCAGCTCCCTGCCGAGCTGCGCGGCGCCTCGGTACTCCTGCGAACCGCGGGCCATCGCGTGGCCGCCCATCACGCCCACCACCCGGGCCCCGACGAGGTGTTCGTCCAGAGCGTCGGAGACCGCGTCGTCGTGGAGCGCCCGCAGCATCGAGGCGAAGACGTCGCCGTTCGCCTTGGTCAGCTGGAACCAGCCGTACGCCCGCGCGTCGGGGGTGGCGGCGTAACCGCCCTCCGACAGGCCCTCGTACAGGGCGTCGGGGGTGTAGAGCAGTCCGCGGTACGGGTCGAAGGGGAGGCCCGGCACCGGCGGGAACACGAAGGCCCCGTCCGCGCGTATCTTCGCCTCGGCGCGCGGCTCCATGCGGCAGCCGAGGAAGACGGCGCCCCGGGTGCCGGTCGCGAGCAGCGCGCCGCTCCGGTCCGTCAGGTCGACGGACTGGACGCGGTGGCCGGCCAGGGTTCCGGCCGCGACTGCCTGGTCGAATGCGGTGAGCGTCTCGATCTCGACGCCGGGTGCGTACGTGTTCTCGTCCGGATTCTCCACGCCGCCATGCTACGTACCGTCCCGGCGGCCGGGGTCACTCCGTCAGAGGCAGTGCTGCCAGCTCCGCGATCGCCCAGGTCAGCGGGGCGAAGACGGCCAGCAGGACCAGCGCCCGCAGGGCGGCGGCCGTGCGGAGCGAGGAGGCCGGGGCGCCGAGCCGCAGCAGGGTCCTGGCCGTACGGGCACGGGCCTGCCTGGCCTCGAGCGCGGTCGTCAGCAGGGTCGCCATGGTGCAGCCGACAACGAGTACGGCGCCGAGCGCGGTGAGCGGGCCGAAGGGACGGGGTCCGTCGGTGTAGAGCACGGAGGCCGCGATCACCCCGGACAGCACCGCGCAGACGATTCCCAGCGGGCGGCCGATCCGGCACGCCTCGTCCATCAGGACCCGGCCCGCCAGCAGCCGTACGGCTCCCGGGCGCACCGCCTGGAGCAGCCGCCCGCACAGATAGGTGAGACCGGGTCCCGCCATGGCCAGGCCGATCGCGGTGAGGATCCAGCCCGCGAGCACGGCGGCAGGGGTGGAGTCGAGCCGGCCCGGCAGCGGGAACGGGCTGCCCGCCGAGCCCCGGCTCGCGTACGCCTCGACCGCGAGCCCGGCCGCGGTGAGCGCGACCCCCCACGGCAGCCCCTTCGGCACCGGGGCGGGCGCGAGGTCCTCCTCGGCCTCCTGGGCGTCGGACGGAGCGACCGGCCTGGAGCGGAGCGCGAGCCCGCCGGCCGCGGACGAGGCCAGCGGCACCAGGGCCAGCAGCGTGAGAGCCGCGGCGAGGGGCAACGGGGTGCCGGCGCCCAGGAACTCCGCCGCGCCGCCGTCGAACGGCAGGCCGGTCAGATCGCCGCGCAGGTGAAGGAAGAAGAGCAGCGCCACCACCGAGCCCAGCGTGGTGGACACCGCCGTCGAGATCGCCGCCAGCAGGGCCAGACGCGCCGGGCCGAGGCCCGCGGAGAAGAGCCCGGGCCGTGGGCGGGTGCTCGGGTCCGTACGCGCGACCGCCACCGCGAACTGGACGGTCGCCGCGAGCGGAACGGCGCACCACAGCAGCCGCAGCACGGAGCTCGACGCGTGCGACGGGTGCCCGGAGGCGTACCCCAGGGTGCACAGGAGCAGGAAGCCCACCCCCGCCGACGCGGCGGCGAGAAGCAGCCGCCGCATCAGGACCAGGGGGTGCGAGCCACGGGTCAGACGGAGAGCGAGCACGCCGAGCGGCCTTCCGTATCGGACGCGGCGGGCAGGGAGACGGTGGTGACGCGGCGGCCGTCCAGCAGGCTGACCACGCGGTCGGCGAGCCCGGCGACCTCCGCGTCGTGGGTGGCGAGCACGACGGTGATCCCGTGGGACCGTGCCGCCGTGGTGAGGGTGCGCAGGAGCTGGGTGCGCTCGGCGTGGTGCAGCGTCGCGGTCGGCTCGTCCGCGAAGATCACGGACGGCGAGCCGGCCAGCGCACGGGCCACGGAGATCCGCTGACGCTGCGACTGGAGCAGGGTGTGCGGCCGCTTCTTGGCGAGCGGGCCGATGTCCAGGCGCTCCAGCCACTCCGTGGCGGCCTTCTTCGCCGCCCGGTGCGAGACCCCCCGCAGCAGCAGCGGCAGGGCGGCGTTCTCCCAGGTGCTGAGCTCGGGCACGAGCTGCGGCTCGGCCCCGATCCAGCCGAATCTCTCCCGGCGGAGCTGTTCGCGCAGCCTGGGGCTCATGGTGTGCACGGGCACGCTGTTGAACCAGACCTCGCCCTGCTCGGGCACCAGCTGTCCGGAGAGGCAGTGCAGCAGCGTCGACTTCCCGCACCCACGAGGTCCGGACACGGCGAGGACCTCACCGTCGCGGACACCGAGGGAGACACCACCGAGGCCCGGTGATCCGTTGTGGGAGTGGTGCAGGGAACGTGCCCAGATCACGTCGTTGTCGGGCGGGGCCACCATGGCGTACACCTCGGTTCGGATCAGATTTCCTGTCCCCGGGTACGGGGGGACGAATACAACGAGAAAAAAGCCGATCGGTCACTCGGCACGCTAGGCAGCCGGAGCGAGGTGTCGGGACAGTACGCGGCCCGGATGCTCCCTTCCCACTCGAACGGGTGCATCCGGGCCGCGTGGTCCGTATGAGACGGCTGCCGAAACCCTGGGCGGGGCAGCCGTTGTCAGTCGGTCAGAGCTTCGTCCAGGCCTCCGTCAGGACACCGCGCAGAATGCCCTCGATCTCGTCGAAGGTCGACTGGTCGGAGATCAGCGGAGGAGCGAGCTGGACGACCGGGTCGCCACGGTCGTCGGCCCGGCAGTAGAGGCCGTTCTCGTACAGCGCCTTGGAGAGGAAGCCGTACAGGACGCGCTCGGTCTCCTCGTCGGTGAACGTCTCCTTGGTGGCCTTGTCCTTCACCAGCTCGATGCCGTAGAAGAAGCCGTTACCGCGTACGTCGCCGACGATCGGCAGGTCGTGCAGCTTCTGCAGCGTCGTCAGGAAGGCGTTCTCGTTGTCCAGGACGTGCTGGTTGAGGCCCTCGCGCTCGAAGATGTCGAGGTTGGCGAGACCGACCGCGGCGGAGACCGGGTGGCCGCCGAAGGTGTAGCCGTGCAGGAAGGTGTTGTCGCCCTCGTAGAACGGCTCGGCCAGCCGGTCGGAGATGATGCAGGCGCCGATGGGGGAGTAGCCCGAGGTCATGCCCTTGGCGCAGGTGATCATGTCCGGGACGTAGCCGAACTTGTCGCAGGCGAACATCGTGCCCAGGCGGCCGAACGCGCAGATGACCTCGTCGGAGACGAGCAGCACGTCGTGTCGGTCGCAGATCTCGCGCACCCGCTGGAAGTAGCCGGGCGGCGGCGGGAAGCAGCCGCCGGCGTTCTGCACCGGCTCCAGGAAGACCGCGGCGACGGTGTCCGGGCCCTCGAAGAGGATCTCCTGCTCGATCTGGTCGGCGGCCCAGCGGCCGAAGGCCTCCGGGTCGTCACCGAAGAGCGGCGCGCGGTAGATGTTGGTGTTGGGCACCTTGTGCGCACCGGGCACCAGCGGCTCGAACGGGGCCTTGAGCGCGGGCAGTCCGGTGATCGACAGGGCGCCCTGCGGGGTGCCGTGATACGCGACCGCACGCGAGATGACCTTGTACTTGGTCGGCTTGCCCTTGAGCTTGAAGTACTGCTTGGCCAGCTTCCAGGCCGTCTCCACGGCCTCGCCGCCGCCGGTGGTGAAGAAGACCTTGTTGAGGTCGCCCGGGGCGTAGTCCGCGAGCCGCTCGGCGAGCTCGACGGCCTTGGGGTGCGCGTAGGACCACACCGGGAAGAAGGCCAGCTCCTGGGCCTGCTTGTACGCCGTCTCGGCGAGCTCGTGACGGCCGTGTCCGGCGTTCACGACGAACAGGCCGGAGAGACCGTCGAGGTAGCGCTTGCCCTTGTCGTCGTAGATGTAGGTGCCCTCGCCACGCACGATGGTGGGAACGGGCGCGTTCTCGTAGTCCGACATGCGGGTGAAGTGCATCCACAGGTGGTCGTACGCGGTTCGGCTGAGGTCCTTGCTCACGGCTATCGGGTTCCCCACATATAGGTCTGCTTCTTGAGCTTGAGGTAGACGAAGCTCTCGGTGGAGCGCACGCCGGGTATGGCCCGGATACGTTTGTTGATCGTCTCCAGCAGGTGGTCGTCGTCCTCGCAGACGATCTCCACCATGAGGTCGAAGGAGCCCGCGGTCATCACCACGTACTCGCACTCGGCCATGGCCGACAGGGCCTCGGCCACCGGGTCGAGGTCGCCCTCGACGTTGATGCCGACCATCGCCTGACGCCGCAGACCCACGGTGAGCGGGTCCGTGACGGCGACGATCTGCATCACGCCCTGGTCCAGCAGCTTCTGGACGCGCTGGCGCACGGCGGCTTCGGAAAGGCCCACGGCCTTGCCGATCGCGGCGTACGGCCGGCGTCCGTCCTCCTGGAGCTGCTCGATGATTGCGAGGGAGACGGCATCGACCGCTGGTGCCGATCCGTTCCCGGTCCTGGAGTCTGCGCTGCGACTGGCCACGTCCCCACTCTGCACCGCGCCTCGTCTGTCTGGCAAGCCCGAATCGATGAAATTCGTTGTCTGGGAGTCTCAATCTCACCGAATCCGAAGTTCACGGCGGGTGGGTATGTCGAAAGCGTCACCCAACGGTCTAGTGTGGAAGTCTCACCCATCGGACAGCCGACAGGAGGGGTGGTTGTGACCACCGAGGTGCGCCGTCTGCGCAACTACATCGACGGAGAGTTCCGGGACGCCGCGGACGGGCGGACCATCGACGTGGTCAACCCGGTGACGGAAGAGGTCTACGCGACCTCGCCGCTCTCCGGGCAGGCCGACGTCGATGCCGCCATGGCCGCGGCGGCCGCCGCGTTCCCCGCCTGGCGCGACGTGACGCCGGCCGAGCGCCAGAAGGCACTGCTGAAGATCGCCGACGCCTTCGAGGAGCGTGCCGAGGACCTGATCGCCGCGGAGTCCGAGAACACCGGCAAGCCGCTGGGGCTCACCCGCACGGAGGAGATCCCGCCGGCGGTCGACCAGATCCGCTTCTTCGCGGGTGCCGCCCGGCTGCTCGAAGGCCGTTCGGCCGGCGAGTACATGGAGGGCCTCACCTCCATCGTCCGCCGCGAGCCGGTGGGCGTCTGCGCCCAGGTCGCGCCCTGGAACTACCCGCTGATGATGGCCGTGTGGAAGTTCGCCCCGGCACTCGCCGCGGGCAACACCGTCGTCATCAAGCCGTCCGACACCACTCCGGCGTCGACCGTGCTGATCGCCGAGATCATCGGACAGATCCTGCCCAAGGGCGTCTTCAACGTCATCTGCGGTGACCGCGAGACCGGCCGCGCGATGGTCGAGCACCCGACCCCGGCGATGGCCTCCATCACCGGCTCGGTGCGGGCCGGAATGCAGGTCGCCGAGTCCGCGGCCAAGGACGTCAAGCGGGTCCACCTGGAGCTCGGCGGCAAGGCGCCCGTCGTCGTGTTCGAGGACACCGACATCGCCAAGGCCGTCGAGGGCATCTCCGTCGCGGGCTACTTCAACGCGGGCCAGGACTGCACGGCCGCGACCCGCGTCATGGTCCACGAGTCCGTCCACGACGAGTTCGTCACCGCGCTCGCCAAGGCCGCGGCCGACACGAAGACCGGGCTCCCGGACGACGAGGACGTGCTGTACGGCCCGCTCAACAACGCCAACCAGCTGGCGCAGGTCAGCGGGTTCATCGAGCGGCTCCCCGCGCACGCCAAGGTAGAGGCGGGTGGCCACCGGGTCGGCGACAAGGGCTACTTCTACGCCCCGACCGTCGTCTCGGGCCTCCGTCAGGACGACGAGATCGTCCAGCACGAGGTCTTCGGGCCCGTCATCACCGTCCAGTCCTTCACGGACGAGGCCCAGGCCGTCGAGTACGCCAACGGCGTGGAGTACGCCCTGGCCTCCTCGGTGTGGACCAAGGACCACTCCCGCGCGATGCGGATGTCCAAGAAGCTCGACTTCGGCTGCGTGTGGATCAACACCCACATCCCGCTCGTCGCCGAGATGCCGCACGGCGGGTTCAAGAAGTCCGGCTACGGCAAGGACCTCTCCGCGTACGGCTTCGAGGACTACACCCGGATCAAGCACGTCATGACGTCGCTCGACGACTGACCCGCGTACGGCGGTGACCACGGCCCCGGGCCCCGCGCCCGGGGCCGTTCACGTGCCCGCGCCCCCTCACCCGGGGCCGTCCACGTGCCCGGACGCCGCCCGCCGTCGCCCGTCATGGACATGGTGTGCGGGCGCGGCCGCTCGCGCTGGACGGTTGGTCCATTGTCCGCCGGGGTGGCGGAGCGGAATCCTGCGCGGGTGCGCTCGATTCAGGACCACCTCATGTCCCGTCGCTCCCTGCTCCGCACCCTCGGCACGGGTGCGGCCGGCGCCGCTCTGGCCGGCTGCGGAGTCCCCGCCGCCTATGTGGAGCCCGGCGACCGCTCGGGCCCCGACCGCTCGGACAGTGACCACTCGCTGCACTTCGCCAACTGGCCCCTCTACATCGACACCGATGACGAGGACGAGTCGAAGCGGCCCACGCTCGACGCGTTCTCGCGCCGGACCCGGATCTCCGTCACGTACACCGAGGAGATCAACGACAACGACGAGTTCTTCGGGAAGATCAGCCCGGCGCTGATGAACCACCAGCCCACGGGCCGGGACCTCGTCGTCATCAGCGACTGGATGGCGGCCCGGTTCGTGCGGCTCGGCTGGGTGCAGAAGATGGACCGGGCGCGTCAGCCCAATGTCGCCAGGTACCTGGACCCGCAGCTGCGTTCGCCCGCCTTCGACGACGGCCGGCTGCACAGCGTTCCCTGGCAGTCCGGGATCACCGGCATCGCCTACAACCGCGCGAAGCTCGGCCGGGAGATCCGGCACACGAGCGAGCTATGGGCGGATGACCTGCGCGGCAGGGTGACGCTGCTGTCCGGGCTCGACGAGGCGTTCGCGTTGCTGATGCAGGGCGACGGGGCCGACATCACCCGCTGGACCGCCGACGACTTCCACCGGATGTGCGAGCAGGTGGAGAAGCGGGTGAGGTCCCGCCACATCCGCCGCTTCACCGGCAACGACTACATCAAGGACCTGGCCAACGGCGATGTGCTCGCCTGCCAGGCCTACTCCGGTGACGTCATCCAGCTCCAGGCGGACAACCCGGACATCGAGTTCGTGGTGCCCGCCGAAGGCGCCGAGCTCTGGTCGGAGTCGCTCATGATCCCCAACCTCGCGGCCCACAAGCGCAATGCCGAGAAGCTGGTCGACCACTACTACCAGCCCGAGGTGGCCGCCGAACTGGCCACCTGGGTCAACTACGTCTGCCCGGTCCCGGCCGCCCGCGACATCCTCGCCTCCGCCAAGGACGAGGAGACCGCCGCGCTCGCCGAGGACCCCCTGATCTTCCCCGACGACGCCATGCGCGAACGTCTGGTCATCGCCCGTGACATCACCTCCGAGGAGCGCACCGAGTACGCGAAGAAGTGGAACTCCATCGTCGGCCTCTGAGGGGCCGCGCCCGGTTCCATGCCCGGTTCTCAGCCGAAGATGTCGTACGTCCGCCGGTAGATCGCGTCGGTGCGGCCGCGCACGTCCCGGTACACGTTCTCCAGACGCCGGTAGAGCTGGTGGTTCGCCGGGTCGGGCAGGAAGGTCTCGCCGGGGCGGACCATGGCGTCGACGGCCTCGTCGAAGCCGGCGTACACACCGAGCCCCACGGCCGCGCAGATCGCGGAGCCCAGCCCGGCCGCGCTCGACGCCTCGGCACGACGGGCCGGGACGCCGTGCACATCGGCGTGGATCCGCATCATCAGGTCGGAGCGTGAACCGCCACCGGAGACGATCACCTCGCCGTATTCGGTGCCGAGCTCACCCGCCATACGGGCCGCCGTGTCATGAACGGTCATGGCGAGCGCCTCGAGCACGGAGCGGTAGATGTGGAAGCGGCCGTGGCGGCCGTCGAAGCCGAGGAGGGTGCCCTTGCGGAAGGGGGCCTCACCCGGCGCGAGCCAGTCGAGGACGGTCATCAGCCCGTCGGAACCGGGCGGGACCTTCGCGGCCTCGGAGTTGAGGTGGTCCTCGACACCCAGCCCCGCCGTCCGGGCCTTCCCCACCGCCTCCTCACCGAGCAGGTCGCGGTACCAGCTGACGGTCCACATACCCCGTCGCACACCACCGGACTCGTAGAGGTAGGAGTGCGGCAGGCAGGCGTAGTTGGTCCAGAAGTCGGTGGCGTTCCGGACATTGCGTGGCCCCGTCGTCATGCCGGCGACGTAGGTGCCGAGGGAGACGAGGAGCGTTTCGGGCGCACGCAAGCCGCAGCCCAGGGCCTCGACGGCCTTGTCGTTGGCGGTGGCGACGACCGGCACGCCCGCCGGGATGCCGGTGTGGCGCGCCGCCGCCCCGGTGACCTCGCCCAGGAGGTCGCCGGGCAGCACCAGGTCGAACAGCATGCCGCGGGGGATGCCGGATTTCGCGAGTTCCGCGGCGTCGTCGGTCCACTGCCAGGTGTCGGAGTCCAGAGGCCACATGCCCGCGTAGTTGGCCGCCGTATCGCGGAAGTTCCCCGTCATGCGATGGCTGATGTATCCCGACGACGTCGTCACGTACGCCGCCTCGGGGTCGGTGTGCGTGTACGGCAGGCCGACCCGCTCGTCCATCCAGCTCATGACGGGCTGGGCGAGCGTGCCGTCGGCTTTGAGGACGGCACGGCAGAAGCGGATCGTGCACAGACCCACGCCCACGATGTCCGCCGGGTCGCCGTCGAAGGCGGCCAGCGCCGCCCGGCTCGCCTCACCGATCGACGTCCACAGGTCGTCGTCCGGGTGCTCCACCACGCCGGGGCGCGGGGTGTCGTAGGGGCGCAGCGCGGCGCGTCCCTCGCTGACGGCGCGGCCGTGGACGTCGAAGACGGTCACCTTGGAGGACTGGGAACCGTTGTCGATGCCGATGAAATAGCGGGGACGGGTGCTGGTCATGCCCACTCCGGGGAGCTCGTGCGGGTCGGGAGAGGAAGGGGGGCGGCCCCGGCGGAGCGGGATGCTCGTCCGGAGCGCCACGGGAGCGGTCGGCTCAGGCGTCGATCGGGAAGATCGTGCCCTTGTTCATGATCCCGTTCGGGTCGAAGGTCTCCTTGAGCTTGGCGAGGATCGCGTACGCGCTGCCGTGCTCCTGGGCGGTCCACGGTGCCCGGTACTTGCCGATGCCGTGGTGGTGCACCATCGAGCCGCCGGCCTTCAGCGCCTCCTCGACGATGATCGCGTTGAGCGGGATGTGGTACTTCTCGATCTCCTCGCGCGGCTCACAGTTGATCTTGTAGTCGTAGACGAAGTACAGGTTCGTGCCCGTCTGGTAGCTGTGGGAGGAGTGGGCGCCCAGCATCACCAGGTCGTCGGCAGCCGGGAACTCGGTACGGATACGGCCGATCACGCTCTCGTAGAGCTCCACGGTTCGCGACCAGTCGACCGAGACCTCGGTGGTGTAGCCGAGTTCGGCCTTGGAGAGCATGACCTGCTTCTCGGCCTCGATCTTGTCGACGCCCCAGTTGAGGTTGTCGAACCACGCCTCGATGAGCTGTGGGTCGACCTTCTCGTGGGCGTACTGGCCGATGACGCGCTCGATCTCCTCGCTGGTCGCGCGCACGAGGCCCTTGGGGCCCTCCGCCACGAAGACGATGACGACCTTCTCCTTGTAGAAGTGGGCGAAGTGCTGGCGGGCGTCCTCGGGGGAGTAGACACGGACGACCGACGGCTTGAAGCCGTTGGTGACGACCTCGCGGATCACCTTGATGCCGGTGGCCATGTCGTCGACGAGGAAGCCGTGGAACTCGTTGTTCTGCGGCAGGTACGGGAAGATCTTGACGGTGACCTCGGTGATGTAGCACAGCGCGCCCTCGTTGCCGATGACGATGTGCCGGATGTCCGGGCCCGCCGAGCGGCGCGGGACGTTCTTGACGCGGGTGACGGAGCCGTCCGGGAAGACCGCCTCCAGGCCGACGACCATGTCCTCGATCGCCCCGTACAGCGTGGAGAACTGGCCGATCGAGCGGGTGGAGACCAGACCGCCGTACTGGGCGAGCGGCTTGGACTGCGGGGAGTGCCCGGTGGTCAGGCCCTGCTCGCGCAGCTTGTCCTCCAGGACCTGGAGCGGTACGCCGCACTGGACCGTGACCTGCATGTTCTCGACGTCGACCGAGATGATCTTGTCGAGGCCGGAACCGTCGAGCACGATGGTGTCCTCGACCGCGGTCTCCAGGCCGCCCTCGGTGCCGGTGCGGCCGGTGCGGGCCACCACATTGATCTTGTTCTCGTCGGCGAAGGCCAGCACCCTCGACACGTCGTCGGTGGAGCGGGCGTTGACGATCACGGCCGGGATCGGGCCGTCGAAGATGCCGTGCACGGACTGGTACTTCTTGAACCGGTCGACGCTCGCGAGCTTCAGCTGCTCCTCGTCCGTGACGATCTGTTCCGCGGTGAGCAGGGCCGTGAGGCGGGTGACGATGTCTGCGCGGGAGAGCTTGGAAAGCGACTGGGCCATGGGGATCTACCTCGTTGTGTTCGGTGTGGGGGAGGGCGAACGTGGGGTGTGGGTGCGAGACACCGGGGTCAGCGGACCAGGTAGCCGCCGTCCACCGGGAGCACGTGGCCGTTGACGTAGTCCGACGCGCGGGAGGCGAGAAAGACCGTCGCTCCCATCAGATCGGCGACGTCGCCCCAGCGGCCGGCGGGGATGTGGTCCAGGACGCGCTGGTTGGTCTCGGGGTCGGAGCGTGTCTCCTCGGTGATCTTCGTGGCGAAGTAACCGGGCGCGATCGCGTTGACCTGGATGTTGTGCTGCGCGAGCTCGTCGCAGTAGGCCTTGGTGAAGCCGGCGATGCCGTGCTTGGTGGCGGCGTACGCGGGCGACCACTGGCCGCCGAGGAACGAGAACATCGACGCGATGTTGATGATCTTTCCTGAGCGCTGCGGGACCATGAAGCGGATCGCCTCGTGGCTCAGCTCGAAAGGGGCCGTGAGATTCACGCTCACCATCGGGTCCCACTGCGCCCGGTCGAAGTGCTCGACGTCGGCGATGTTGCAGATGCCCGCGGAGTTCACCAGGATGTCGACCGAGCCGAAGGCGTCCACACAGCCTTCGATGATCTGCTTCGGGACGCCGGGCCCGGTGAGGTCCGCCTCCAGGAACTCCATGCGGCGCCCCTCGGCCTCGATCAGCTTCCGTGTCGTGCCGTCGTCGGGCGCCACCGAGGGTACGAAGACGTTGGCGCCCGCCTTGGCGAGAGCGAGTGAGAACGCCTGGCCGAGGCCGGTGTTGCCACCGGTGACGATGGCGTTCCTGCCGTCGAGGGAGAAGAAGTCGCGGTTGAACTCGGTGATTTCCATAAGGAGTTCACACTTTCCTGAAACGGGGCGGGGCGAGGCGGGGCTGGGGGGTTGGTATCGGAGGGCTGCTCAGGGAGTCACGGGAGCTGTCTCCGGGACGGTGCGAGGGGTGCGGGCGGCCAGTTCGCGGCGCCGGGTGCGGTCGGTGAGCGTGGTCAGGCCCACGCCGAGCAGCGCCATCGCGAGCAGGAACAGGAAGAGGGTGGTGTAGCCGCCGCCATGCTCAGGGACGGCGGGCTTCGCGGAGGGGTCGCCGATCCACCAGGCGCTCACGGTGGGCAGGAACGCGTCGGGAAGATACGCGAGCCCGGACGCGAGACCGATGACGCCGCCGCGCTCGTTCTCGGGGACCTCGACCTCGCCGACCTGTGCCCAGTAGACGCCACGGCTGGCGAACACCAGCAGGCACAGGGCGAACATCAGAGCCAGTGCCGCCCACTTGAAGGCGGAGTCACGCGGAAGGACGAGGAAGAGCAGGGCGACGGCCGCGCAGCCCACGAACATCCAGCGCAGGAAGCGCGGTGTGGACCGGGTGACCTTGTCCACGACGACCCCGCCGGCCGGCCCCGCCACGAACTGGAAGACGTAAGTCCGCACGACGCCGATGACGCCGATGAGGGCGGCGGCCATTCCGTACCGGTGCTCAAGGAGCGGAGAGAAGTAACCGAGCGTGGTGTAGAAGCAGTACATCAGCATGACCGTGCCGCCGATCAGCCAGGTGTACTTGTTGCGCGCCGCCCGCCCCAGCTGCCGCAGGGTGACGGTGCTGGAACCGAGGCCGGCCAGCCGCCTCTCGTCACCCTTGACGAAGAGCCATACGAGCACGGCGTAGACGAAGCACAGGATGCCGTAGAGCCGGATCAGCCACAGCACACCGGCCGCCTCGGCCACGCTCGCCGCGACGACGGCCGTCCCCACGAAGCCGACGACCGTCGACGTGACACCACGCACACCCTCCAGGAAACCGAACAGGCGGCCCTGCTCCGAGGAATCGCCCAGCATTCCGATGGCTTTCACCAGAGCGGACCAATACAGGCCCATTCCCATGACTGCCATGAGTACGTGTGCGGCCAGAACTCCCCAGTAACCCGGAACGGTCCCCAGATACAGGTCGGCGGCTCCGGTACCGACGAGAGCGGCCACGACAAGGACCTTCGGAGAGAACTTGTCGGCGAACCAGCCTCCGAAGAAATACATCACCATGGCGACGATGCCGAAGACCGAGACGATGTTGGCGTAGTCCTGGGCCGAGAGATCGAGCGCTTGCGCCGTGGGCCCCAGGAAAACGAACCGAATGTACGCGACCTGATAGATGACTCCGCCGGTCATCGACAGGATCAGGAAGCTGACCCACTTCTGGGACTTGGTCACGGCGCTCACCACCTCTTTGTGGAAATGCAGGGAAGGGGTTCGATGCCCGAAAAGGGCACAAAAAAAGAACAGCAACTCTCCCTGGCGGGAGGAGTTACTGTTCTCTGGTCTCTAGTAACTGCCCCGGGACAATGGCCGGATGGCCTTGGACCGGAAGCCGATATGCGATTGTGTACGTATGGTGGGCGGCGCAGTCATCGGGCCGCTCCGCAAAAGTAAATGGGAGGTGTCAGCCGTGTCAACCCCCGATTTCACATCGCCCAGACCTCCCGGTTCGACGACGCGATTGCGCTCGCTCCCGCTTTCAGTGCGGCGAACACGTCGTCCCGGTCGCAGACCAGGCCGCCCGCGATCAGCGGGACGTCGATGTCCGCGACGACCCAGGAGATGACCCGCGGCATGCAGCCCGGCAGGATCTCCACGCAGTCCGCCTTCGACATGCGCACCTGCGGCGCGAGATTGCGGTACGAGAGCGAGTCGATGAGGAAGAACCGGTGGACCGCGTAGAGCCCGAGGTCGCGCGCCGCCCGCACCATGAACGCCTTGGAGCTGAGGATCCCGTCGGCGGCCGTCCTCTCCTTGACGTACCGGGCCACGATCTCCTTGCCGGCGAAGCCTTCGAGCAGGTCCACGTTGACCAGGACGATCCGGTTGTCGTCCTTGAGCCGCTGCACGATCGCCGGGAGGTCGAGGACCGTGCCGTAGAGCAGGAAGACGATGCGGCACTCGGACCGCAGCACGGCGGCGAGGTCGTCCTTGTCCTTGACGCTCGCTACGACCGGGTGCTGCTCCAGGAGCGAGGGCAGTGGTGTGGTGTCCATGGGGTCTCCCGGGTGCGGCTGAGCGAGGTTCCCCTTCAGCGTACGGCCGAGAACCGGCTCGCGGCTCGCGGCCCGTACGCGTGGGGGCCGGAGGAGGCGGCACCGCCGCCGACCCAACTTTTGAACGTGTTCATGATGGGCGTACGCTGCGGCCATGAGCGAGCGAGCCCTCTTGCGGCGCATACGCGTGTGGTTGGTCGTCTTCATCGTCTGTCTGGTGCTCAGCGGGCTGACCGCCTTCCCGCTGGTCACCGAACTCCACTGGGCCGAGGACCTGTTGGCCTCGTCCGCCTCCCCCGTCCCTGAGCACTTCCCGGCCCTGATGGAGTGGATCTCCCGGGTCCGGGCCGGTCTCGACGAGGCCGACGCGAACTACCCCTTCGTGCTGTACGGCACCGACTGGCTGGCCTTCGCCCACCTCGTCATCGCGGTCGCCTTCTACGGCCCCTACCGCGACCCGGTCCGCAACATCTGGGTGATCGAGTTCGGGATGATCGCCTGTGCCGGGATCATCCCGCTCGCCCTGATCTGCGGGCCGATCCGGGACATCCCCTTCTGGTGGACCGTCATCGACATGTCCTTCGGAGTCTTCGGGGTCATCCCGCTCCTCGTCGTCCGCCGCGTGATCAAGCGCCTGGAGGCGGTGACCGTGACGGCGTGACACTCACCCGGCCGGCGGGGCCCCGAAGGCCGCCACCACGATGTCCATCGCCGTGGCGTTCATGTCCTGGCCCTTCGCGTCGGTGGAGTTGACGCTGTACACCAGTGTTCTGGAGAGATCGCGGGTGGCCGCCATCACCGTGTTGTAGCCCCAGCGGCCGCCCGTCTTCCCCCACACCTCACGCCCGCCCAGGGTCAGCACGCTCAGCCCCGCGCTGTACCGGGCGGGCGCACCCGTCAGGTACGTACGCACCGAGGAGGCGGGCAGCGTGAACATCTCCTCCAGCAGCGGGCCGCGCACGACCCTCCCGGCGAACAGCGCACGGGTGAAGCGCTCCAGGTCGGCCGTGGTCGAGACGATGTCCCCGGCCGCCCAGGCGTCGGTCACACCCCACACCGTCACGTCCCGCAGCTCCGTGCCGCCGCCCGGGGTGTCGAAGAGCTGATACCCGTGGTTGTGCGGACCCCGGATTCCCGGGTCGGTGCCGGGGAACGACGTGGAGCGCAGGCCCAGGGGGCGCAGGATGCGCTCGCCCACCTGGTGGGCGTACGAGTCGCCGGTCACCTTCTCTATGAGCAGCCCCAGCACCGTGTAGTTGATGTTGAGATAGTGCTGGCTCCGGCCGGGTGCGAACTCCGGGGCCTGCGCCATGGCCGAGGAGACCATCCCGCGCGGCGTGTGCGGGTCGAAGCGGTGGGCGTACGCCTCCTCCAGGGTCTTGCCGGGCATCTGAGCGGCCGGTATCCCGCTGGTGTGATCGAGCAGCTGCCGGACGGTCACCCGGCCGTAGGCCGCCGGGATCAGGTCCGGGAGGTAGTGCCTGGCCGTGCGGTCGAGGTCCAGCTTCCGCTCGCCGGCCAGCTGCAGCGCCGTGGCGGCGGTGAAGACCTTGGTCACCGACCCGGCCCGGAAGCGCCCCGCCGGGTCGGCCGGGCGGTTGGAGACGAGATCGTGCACGCCTGAGCTCCCACGCCAGCTGCCGTCGGTGCCGCCGACCCGCACGAGTGCGGCGGTGGCATCGTCGGCGGGCAGCCCGGCGATCGCCGCGCCCAGGGCTTCGGCGTCCGCCTCGGGGACGGTGCGTGTGCGGGCGTCGCCCGCGTGCGGCGCGGTGGCGGTGGTGTTCGCGAACGCGGCCGGAGCGGCGGGCCCCGCTGCGATACCGAGGACCAGGGCAGCGGCCAGCAGTGTGCGGGCACGGGAGTTCATGGGATGCCTCCGGGAGAGATGAAGTCCGTAACTGCTCGATGGCTCCATCCTGTTGATCCGGAGTCCCCGGCGGATCACCCGAGCGAGGGGTCCTGGGAGGGAGACCGCTTCCCCCGAGCGGGGGAGGCGGCGGAGGCCCCTCCCTCGGGCGAGGGAGCGACGAGCCCTGTTTCGTAGGCGCAGATGACGGCCTGGATGCGGTCTCTCAGGCCCAGCTTGGACAGCACGTTGCCCACGTGGGTCTTCACCGTGTGCTCGCTGACCACCAGCGCCGCGGCGATCTCGGCGTTGGAGAGCCCGCGCGCCAGGTGGAGAAGAGTCTCCCGCTCCCGGGCGGTGAGCACGTCCAGCCGGTCCGATCCCACGGGCGAGCGGCCGGGAGACGGCCGTGAGGTGTACTCGGCGATCAGCCGGCGGGCCACGGACGGCGCGACCAGCGACTCCCCGGCCGCGACCACCCGTACCGCGTGCACCAGATCGTCCCGCCGGACGTCCTTCAGCAGGAACCCGCTCGCGCCCGCGTGCAGCGCCTCGTAGACGTACTCGTCCGAGTCGAAGGTGGTCAGCATCACCGTGCGGCAGTCACTCCGGGCACTGATCGCCCGGCAGGCCTCGATGCCGTCCATGACGGGCATCCTGATGTCCAGCAGCGCGACGTCGGGCCGCAGTCCGCGCACCGCTTCGAGCGCCTGCGCGCCGTCCCCCGCCTCGGCGAGCACCTCTATGTCCGGCTGAGCGTCCAGGATCATGGCGAAACCGCTGCGCACCAGCTCCTGGTCGTCCGCCACCACCACGCGGATCGTCAACTCCCCACCCCCTCGGGCGAGGGTACAAGGGGCGGCGAGGGCTCGAGGGGCAGGACCACGAGCACCTGGAACCCTTGGTCGCCCGGTCCCGCCCCGGCCCGGGCCGTCCCCCCGTGAGCGGCGGCCCGCTCCCGGATGCCGACCAGTCCCAGGCCGGTGGTGGTGCCCGGGCCCCGCCCGTCGTCCGTCACGGTGACGGTCAGCCCGGCCGGGGAGTGGTCCAGTTCCACCGTCACACGGCTCGCACGGGCGTGTCTGACGACGTTCGTCAGTGCCTCCTGGACGATCCGGTAGACCGTGGCCTCGGTGTCCTGGGGCAGCGGCCGCGGCCGGCCCGTCACCGTGTACGTGACCTCCGGTCCGCCGGAGCGGACCCGGTCGAGCAGGGCCGGGAGCTCCGCCAGCGCGGGCTGCGGGGCTCGCGGCGCGGGGAGGTCTCCGGGGCCGTCCTCCCGGAGCACCCCGAGCATGCGGCGCAGCTGCACCATCGCGTCCCTGCCCGTCTCCGAGATGGCGTCGAACGCCGCCTCCGCGCGGTCGGGCGCCGTGCGCACGGCCACCGGACCGGCTTCCGCCTGCACGATCATCAGACTCACCGCGTGGGAGAGGATGTCGTGCATCTCCCGGGCGATCCTCGCCCGCTCGCGCGCGGCCGCCTGTTCGGCCTCGATCCGGTGGGTCACCTCCAGCTGCCGGGCCCGGTCCTCCATCGCCCGGATGTACGCCTTACGGGTGTGGGTGAACCGTCCGAAGGCGTACGCGGCGGCGAAGACGAACAGTGAGAACAGCAGCTCCCTGGCCTCGCCGGTGTTCCACGCCACCGACGGGAACACCGCCGTCATCACCAGTACGGCGACCGCCATCCGCCGCCGGGGCGGGGACAGCTCGGCCACCGTGTAGAACGCCACCAGCCCGGTGTACGGGAGGGGCTGGCCCGGGCCGTCCACGGTGAACCTGTACGCGGCGCCCGCCGCGAGCACCGCGACCAACGTGGCGACGGGCGCACGCCGGCGGGCCACCAGCGGCAGCACGGTCAGCGTCGTCAGCCCGTACGCCGCCCAGGTGGCCGGCGGCAGACCGGCCGAGCGGGGCACCACGAACGGCATGGTCACCGCGGCCTGCACCAGCAGCACGACGCCGATGTCGGTGGCCCAGGCCCCACGCGGAACCCATCGCGCGCCCGGTCTCCGTACGACGGGTCTCACCATCAGGGCTTCCGGCCCACCGCGCCGAACTGGGCGACCTCGGGGGTGCGGCCCGCGGGGCCGGCCCGCCAGCGGGAGCAGGACACGATGCCCGGCTCCAGGATGTCCAGGCCGTCGAGGAACGAGGCGAACTCGAAACGGCTGCGAGCCGTGATCGGCGGGGTGGCGTTCTCGTTCCAGAAGCGCATCGCGGCCTCGTTGCCCTCGCCGCCCAGCTCCAGCGTGGGATGGGTGAGCACCAGATGGCTGCCGGACGGCAGGGCGTCCATCAGCTTCGTCACGATGCCGCGCGCCTCGTCCGTGTCCAGGACGAAGTTGAGGATGCCCAGCATCATCACGGCGACCGGTCGCCGGAGGTCCAGGGTCTGTCCCGCCGCGCGCAGGATGTGCTCCGGATCCCGGGCGTCCGCTTCGATGTACTCGGTGGCGCCCTCCGGCGAGCTGCTGAGCAGGGAGCGCGCGTGCGCCAGGACGATCGGGTCGTTGTCGACATAGACGACGCGTGCGTCGGGCGCGGTGTGCTGGGCGACCTCATGGGTGTTGTCCGCGGTCGGGAGCCCGGTACCTATGTCCAGGAACTGGCCGATCCCCGCGTCACCGGCCAGATGGCGCACCACCCGGCCCAGGAACGCCCGGTCCGCGCGGGCCACTTCGCCGATGCTCGGATACATGCCGGTCACCCGGTCGCCCACCGCGCGGTCGACGGGGTAGTTGTCGCCGCCACCCAGCCAGTAGTTCCACACCCGGGCGTTGTGGGCGATGTCGGAACGTACACGGGAGGGTGCGATGGGACGGCCGGGCTCGGTCACGTCTGCTCCTGGGATCACGGACGGTACGGACCCGCCCATGATGCCGGACCGATCAAGAAGCGCCAGAGTAAGGGGAGTTCGCCAACTGGGCCCGGAGCGAGTCGATCCGGTTGGTGGTGATGGAGTCGACCCCGTACGCGAGCAGCCGGCGCATGGTGCGCCTGGTGTCCGCCGTCCAGGCGGAGACCAGCAGCCCGTCGGAGTGGACACGGTCGGCCAGCTCGCGGCTCAGCAGCCCGAAACGGTAGTTCAGCCAGCGAGGCCGCACCGCCTCCAGCAGTACGGCACGCGGGGGCGCGAGCGTCGTCCAGGTCAGCGCGATCTCGGCCGACGGATCGGCCGCTCGCACCTTCAGCATCGCGTGCGTGTCCGCGCAGTAGTACACGCGCTCCTCCGCCCCGCACTCCCGCACCACACCGACGACCTCCTTCACGGAGGCGTCGGTCGCGCCGGGCAGGTCGACCATGATCCGCCGGTCGCCGGCGGCGGAAAGCGCCTCGCGCAGGGCGGGCACCCCGCCGCCGGTCCTCTCCTTCAACTCCCGGTGGTCCAGCCGGTCGAGGCGGACGTCATGGCCCCACAGCCGCTCCAGCGTGGAGTCGTGGAGCAGCACGGGCACCCGGTCCCGAGTGACGCGGACATCGATCTCGACCGCGTCCGCCCCCCGTTCCACGGCGGACCGGATCGAGGGGAGCGTGTTCTCGCGGGCACGGTAGGGATCGCCGCGGTGTGCCACGGCGGTGACAGAGGTGGTCATGGGGCCATTGTGTCCGGCCGGGGTCACCGGCCGGGGGCCTCCAGCCAGCTCGTCGTGTACGTGTCGATCTCGGCGGCCAGCGTCCGCTTGCCGGCCGGGTCCAGGAAGGAGGCCTCCACGGCGTTCTTCGCCAGTTCGGCCACTCCGCGCTCATCCAGGCCGAGCAGCCTGGCCGCCACCCCGTACTCGTTGTTGAGGTCGGTGCCGAACATGGGCGGGTCGTCGCTGTTGACCGTGACGAGGACGCCCGCTTCGACCATCTCCTTTATCGGGTGCTGGTCGATGTCGGCGACGGCCCGGGTGGCGATGTTCGACGTCGGGCAGACCTCCAGGGCGATGCGGTGCTCGGCGAGATGCGCCAGCAGCTTCGGGTCCTGGGTGGAGCTGGTGCCGTGGCCGATGCGCTCCGCGCGCAGCGCGGTGAGCGCGTCCCAGACGGTCCCCGGGCCCGTGGTCTCCCCGGCGTGCGGGACGGAGTGCAGGCCCTCGGCGATCGCACGGTCGAAGTAGGGCTTGAACTGCGGGCGCTCCACGCCGACCTCGGGTCCGCCCAGGCCGAAGGAGACCAACCCCTCGGGCCGCAGGTCGACAGCGAGCCGGGTCGTCTCCTCCGCGGCTTCCAGGCCGGCCTCACCCGGAATGTCGAAGCACCAGCGCAGCACGGTGCCGAGCTCGGCCTCGGCCGCCCTGCGGGCGTCCTCGATGGCCTCCATGAAGCCCTGCTCCGGGATCCCCCGGCGGGTCGAGCTGAACGGGGTCACGGTCAGCTCCGCGTACCGGATGTTCTGCCGTGCCATGTCCCTGGCGATCTCGAAGGTCAGCAGCCGGACGTCCTCGGGGGTGCGGATCAGGTCCACCACCGAGAGATAGACGTCGATGAAGTGTCCGAAGTCGGTGAAGGTGAAGAAGTCCGACAGCGCCTCCGGGTCCGTGGGGACCTTGGAGTCGGGGTGGTGGGCCGCCAGTTCGGCCACGATGCGCGGAGAGGCCGACCCCACGTGGTGCACGTGGAGCTCGGCCTTGGGAAGCCCCGCGATGAAGGGATGCAGGTCGTTCATCGAATACTCCCGGATCTCTGTTTCGGGCCGGGTGTACCGGCTGCACCGATCATCGTAGGCGGGGCCCTGCGGGCGGATGCCGGGCCGTAGCATGGCGGGACCACGATGGGGGAGGCCCATGTCAGACAACACACAGCAGCCCGGGGGCGAGGGCGCGCCGCGCGATCCGTGGGCTCCGCCGGACAGCAGGGTCGAGCTCGGCAAGCAGCCCACGGACGCCGTTCCGCCCGCTGTGCACAACCAGCCCACGGTCACGTCCATGCCGGGCGTCGACGCGGGCACCGGGCCCATACCCGGACCGGCCGGGACCTTCGGCCCCCAGCAGCCCCCTGTCCCGGCCCCGCCGGTCGGGCCGAACGGGCCGGGGGAGGCCGGGCAGTACGGCTATCCGGCCGCCCCTGCCGCGCCGTCGGCGGCGTACGGCTACCCGGCTGCTCCCGCCGCGCCCTCGGCCTCGTACGGCTACCCGGGATACCCCGGCTACGGCGGCCAGCAGCCCTGGGGCCCCGCGCCCGCGAACGGGCTGGGGACCGCTGCGATGGTCCTCGGCATCATCGCGGTGGTCGGCTTCTGCATGTGGGGGCTGGGGATCATCCTGGGCATCCTCGCCCTGATCTTCGGGATCATCGGCCGGGGCCGCGCCAAGCGCGGTGAGGCGACCAACGGGGGCATGGCCCTCGCCGGGATCATTCTGGGTTCGGTCTCGATCGTCGTCAGCGCGGTCTTCCTCGGATTCCTGATCTGGGCCATCGCCAACGACGAGTCGGGCAGCAGCTACGACTACGACGACCCCTACGCCACGTCACTGGTCGTCGGCACCTCCCGCTGACCGACGGCGCACGGCTGCCCGTGGCCGGGCCCGGGGACCGGACAGGTGTCCCGGAGCCCGGCCACGCGCCGTATCACCCCGCGCGCAGCCGCGTCCGCGCCTCCATCAGCGCGAACCCCAGCAGATTCAGACCGCGCCAGGAAGCCGGGTCCGCGGTGCGCGGATCGTCCTTGGCGAGCCCGATGCCCCATATCCGGTCCATCGGACTGGCCTCGACGAGCACGCGCTCACCGGTGCCGAGCAGGAACGCCCGCAGCGCCGGGTCCTGACCGAACTTGTGGACGCTGCCCTCGACGACCAGGGCGAACCTCTCCCGCGCCCACACGCCGTCGTCGAAGCCCTTGACCAGCCGGCCCACCTTCTTCGCCGCCGCCGGGCTGCTCGCGGACACGGCCAGGGCCTCGGCCTCCGCGTCCCCGAAGAGCCTGGCCTTGCCGGCCATCATCCAGTGCTCGGCCGAGGCGTAGGTGACCGAAGCGACCGTGAACGGCGCCGGCCACCACTGACTGAGGCAGCTCTCACCGAGCCTGCCGTCCGAGCGGGGCCGATGCCCCCAGAACGGCAGGTACTTCACGTTCTCCCCGCGGGCCGCGCGTGCCAGGAGGCCGTCCATGTGTTCCTGTCCCATGGCAGCCGAGTCTGGCATCCGCCACTGACAGCCCGTACAGGGATTTCCGTACGCACGAGACACATCGTCGACAGATTCCGTCGCGTAACCAAAAGGAAACAACGGAATCACTTGTTGGTAGAGGTGCCCTCTGTCAGGATCGGCACTCAATTCGACAAGAAGCTACGCCGCCCCTGGTCACGGGGCAGCGGAGGAGAACGTCATGGGCAACGCTTTCCAGGTGCGGGACCGCTTCGCCGAGGGTGCGCAGTACATCGGCGGACAGCTGCGTCCCGGAACATCGGGACGCCATCAGGACGTGGTGGACCCCGCGACGGGCAGCACGGTCCTGCGCTACGAGCTCGCGGGTACCGACGACGTCGACGCGGCAGTGGCCGCCGCCAGGGAGGCGTTCCCCGGCTGGTCAGGGCTGACCCCTGGCGAACGGTCGGAGGCACTGCACCGCTTCGCCGCCGTACTCGACGGGCAGGCGGAAGATTTCGCCCATGCCGAATCCCTGCAGTGCGGGAAGCCGGTCAAGCTCTCCACCGAGTTCGACGTCCCCGGCACGGTCGACAACACCTCGTTCTTCGCCGGGGCCGCCCGCCACCTCGAAGGGAAGTCGGCCGGGGAGTACAGCGGCGACCACACCTCCTACGTACGCCGCGAGGCCCTCGGCGTCATCGGCTCGATCGCGCCCTGGAACTACCCGCTCCAGATGGCCGCCTGGAAGATCCTCCCGGCCGTCGCGGCGGGCAACACCATCGTGCTGAAGCCTGCCGAGATCACGCCGCTGACCTCGCTGATGTTCGCGCAGGCCGCCACGGAGGCAGGCATCCCCGACGGCGTGATCAACATCGTCTCCGGCGCCGGCCGGGACGCGGGTGAGCACCTCGTGAGCCACCCCGACGTCGTGATGACCTCCTTCACCGGCTCCACCGCCGTCGGCAAGCGGGTCGCCGCGCTCGCCACCTCCACCGTCAAGCGCCTGCACCTGGAACTCGGCGGCAAGGCGCCCTTCCTCGTGTTCGACGACGCCGATCTCGAAGCCGCGGTACACGGAGCGGTCGCCGGGGCCCTCATCAACACGGGCCAGGACTGCACGGCCGCCACCCGCGCCTACGTCCAGCGCCCCCTCTACGACGCGTTCGTGAGCGGGGTCGCCACCCTGATGGAGAGCGTGCGGCTCGGTGACCCCTTCGACCCTTCGACCGACCTCGGTCCGCTGATCAGCCATCAGCAGCGCGACCGTGTAGCCGGATTCGTCGACCGGGCCCGCGCCTACGCCACCGTCGTCACCGGCGGCGAGGCTCCTGGGGGCGAACTCGCCGACGGCGCCTACTACCGGCCGACCCTGATCACGGGCGCCGCCCAGGACAGCGAGATCGTCAGCTCGGAGATCTTCGGACCCGTCCTGGTGGTGCTGCCCTTCGACACCGACGACGAGGGAATCCGCCTCGCCAACGACACCCCGTACGGACTGGCCGCCTCCGCCTGGAGCACCGGGCTGTACCGGGCCAACCGCGCCACCCGTGAGCTCAGGGCGGGCTGCGTGTGGATCAACGACCACATCCCGATCATCAGCGAGATGCCGCACGGCGGATACCGCGCCAGCGGCTTCGGCAAGGACATGTCGTCGTACTCCTTCGAGGAGTACACGCAGGTCAAGCACGTCATGTACGACAACACCGCGGTGGCCAGGAAGGACTGGCACCGCACCGTCTTCGGGGACCGATAGCAGCGGCCGCCGCCCGGCGGCCCCACCCACCCGGAAGGGCACACGCGTATGGAGCAGTACGAGCCCGAGCGCCTCTCCGCGCCCCAGCTGGCCGCCATGAGGCGGAGCCTCACGAACGGCAGGGGCGCCCTCACCCGCCGTTCCCTTCTGAGGGCGTCGGGCACGGCCGCCCTCGCGCTCGGCGGCCTCGGGGCGCTGAGCGCGTGCGGCATCCCGCCCGCCGAGCGGGAAGGGGACGCCGCGGCCTCCGACGACCACTCGGCAGCGGAGAAGCGGATCAACTTCTCCAACTGGACCGAGTACATGGACGTCAGCGAGGACGAGAAGAGCCGTCCGACCCTGGACGCGTTCACGAAACGCACCGGGATCGAGGTCAAGTACACCGAGGACATCAACGACAACGTCGAGTTCTTCGGGAAGATCAAGCCGCAGCTCGCGGCGGGCCAGGACACCGGCCGCGACCTCGTCATCGTGACGGACTGGCTGGCCGCACGCATCATCCGGCTCGGCTGGGCGCAGAAGCTCGACCACGCGAACCTCCCGCACGCCTTCGCCAACCTGTCGGCCCAGTTCCGCAGGCCCGACTGGGACCCGGGACGCGCCTACTCCTATCCATGGACCGGCATCCCGACCGTCATCGCCTACAACGAGAAGGCGACCGGCGGCCGGAAGGTCGACTCCGTCACCCAGCTGCTCGACGACCCGGCGCTCAAGGGCAAGGTCTCCTTCCTCTCCGAGATGCGCGACTCGGTCGGCATGACGCTCCTCGACATGGGCAAGGACCCGGGCACCTTCACCGACGCCGACTTCGACGCGGCGATCGGCCGGATGCAGAAGGGCGTCGACACGAAGCAGATACGCCGCTTCACCGGCAACGACTACACCGCGGACCTGAGCAAGGGTGACATCGCGGCCTGTGTCGCCTGGGCGGGCGACATCATCCAGCTCCAGGCGGACAACCCGGCGATCAAGTTCTCCATCCCGCCCGCCGGTTACATCACGTCGAGCGACAACATGCTGGTCCCGGCCCACGCCCGGCACAAGACCAACGCCGAGAAGCTCATGGACTACTACTACGAGCTCCCCGTCGCGGCCCAGCTCGCCGCCTACATCAACTACGTCTGCCCCGTGGACGGGGTCGCCGGCGAACTGGCGAAGATCGACGAATCGATGGCGTCCAACACGCTGATCCTCCCCGACAAGGCGATGGCCGCGAAGTCGCGGGCCTTCCGCTCCCTCAGCTCCGAGGAAGAGACGGCGTACGAGGAGAAGTTCGCCAAGCTCATCGGCGCCTGACCGGCCCGTCCCCCTCCCTTTCTCCCCCGACACCACTGGGACCGCGACCCATGACACAGCAGCAGACAGAGGGCGGCGACGTCCGTCTCACCGGGATCAGCAAGACCTACGGCTCCTTCACCGCAGTGCACCCCCTCGACCTCACCGTCCCGCAGGGCTCCTTCTTCGCGCTGCTCGGCGCGTCCGGCTGCGGCAAGACCACCACCCTGCGCATGATCGCCGGCCTGGAGGAGGCAACCACCGGCACGGTCTCGCTGGGCGGCCGCGACATCACCGGCCTGCCCCCGTACAAGCGGCCCGTCAACACCGTCTTCCAGAGCTACGCGCTCTTCCCGCACCTCGACGTCAGCGAGAACGTCGCCTTCGGGCTGCGCCGCCGCGGCATCAAGTCCGTGAAGAAGCAGGTCGGCGAGATGCTGGACCTCGTCCAGCTCGGCGACTTCGCCCGACGCAAGCCGCACCAGCTCTCCGGCGGGCAGCAGCAGCGCGTCGCCGTGGCCCGCGCGCTCATCAACCACCCCCAGGTCCTCCTCCTCGACGAGCCCCTGGGTGCCCTCGACCTCAAACTGCGCCGCCAGATGCAGCTCGAACTCAAGCGGATCCAGACCGAGGTCGGCATCACGTTCATCCACGTCACCCACGACCAGGAGGAGGCCATGACCATGGCCGACACCGTCGCGGTGATGAACGGCGGCCGCGTCGAGCAGCTCGGCGCCCCCGCCGACCTCTACGAGAACCCCCGGACCACCTTCGTGGCGAACTTCCTCGGCACCTCCAACCTCATCGAGGGGGAGATCGTCTCCACGGGTACGGACGTCGTCGTCACGGCCGGCGGCGGGAAGCTCAGGCTGCCCGGCGGGCGGTGCGCGTCCCCCGCCCGGGGCGGGGGCAAGCTGCTCGTGGGCGTCCGCCCCGAGAAGATCTCCCTCACCCACACCGCCGACGCGGCCGCGATACCCGACGGCCGCAACCGGGTCACCGGCCGTATCACCGACTCCAGCTTCATCGGCGTCTCCACGCAGTACGTCGTCGAGAGCCCGGCCGGCACGGCACTCCAGGTCTACGAGCAGAACATCGAGCGCGACAGCCGGCTCGTACCCGGCGCCGACGTCGTCCTGCACTGGAACCCCGAGCACACCTTCGGACTCGACGCGGACCAGTCCATCGACGCCGGCACGGAAGGCCTGGAGGAGGTGGCGTGAGCGTCACGAAGGCGCCACCCGCGCCCCCCGCGGAGACCGTGGCCCGCAAGCCGTCCACCCGCAGGCGGCTCGTCCCCTACTGGCTGCTGCTTCCCGGCATCCTGTGGCTGGTCGTGTTCTTCGCGCTGCCGATGGTCTACCAGGCGTCGACCTCCGTCCAGACGGGATCCCTGGAGAAGGGCTTCGAGGTCACCTGGCACTTCCGGACGTACTGGGACGCCCTGGCCGACTACTACCCGCAGTTCGTCCGGTCCCTGCTGTACGCCGGCACGGCCACGCTCCTGTGCCTGCTGCTCGGCTACCCGCTCGCCTATCTGATCGCGTTCAAGGCCGGCCGCTGGCGCAACCTGGTGCTCGTGCTGGTCGTCGCGCCGTTCTTCACCAGCTTCCTGATCCGGACGCTGGCCTGGAAGACGATCCTCGCGGACGGCGGGGCGGTCGTCGACGTGCTCGACAGCCTGCACGTCCTGGATGTCACCGCCTGGCTCGGCTGGACCGAGAACAACCGGGTCCTGGCCACCCCCATGGCCGTCGTCTGCGGTCTGACGTACAACTTCCTCCCGTTCATGATCCTTCCGCTCTACACCTCGCTGGAACGGATCGACGGCCGGCTGCACGAGGCCGCGGGCGACCTGTACGCCACCCCCGCCACCACCTTCCGCAAGGTGACGCTGCCGCTGTCCATGCCCGGCGTCGTCTCCGGCACCCTGCTGACGTTCATCCCGGCCAGCGGTGACTACGTCAACGCGGAACTCCTCGGCTCCACCGACACCAAGATGGTCGGCAGCGTCATCCAGACCCAGTTCCTGCGGGTCCTGGACTACCCGACGGCGGCCGCGCTCTCGTTCATCCTCATGGCGGTCGTCCTGCTCGTGGTCACCGTCTACATCCGCCGCTCCGGGACGGAGGACCTGGTCTGATGCCCGTACTCCGCATGCTCCGCCGGAACCTGGTCGTGATCGCGGGTCTGCTGACCCTGGCCTACATGATCCTGCCGAACATCGTCGTGATGGTCTTCTCCTTCAACCGGCCGGTGGGGCGTTTCAACTACGCCTGGCAGGAGTTCTCCCTGGACGCGTGGAAGGACCCCTGCGGCGTCGCCGACCTCTGCGGTTCGCTCTCGCTCTCGCTGCGGATCGCCGTCTGGGCGACCGTCGGGGCCACCGTGCTCGGCACGATGATCGCCTTCGCGCTGGTCCGCTACCGCTTCAGGGCGCGCGGCGCGATCAACTCCCTGATCTTCCTGCCGATGGCGATGCCCGAGGTCGTCATGGCGGCGTCGCTGCTGACGCTCTTCCTCAACATGGGCGCCGAGCTCGGCTTCTGGACCGTCCTCATCGCCCACGTCATGTTCTGTCTCAGCTTCGTGGTGACGGCGGTCAAGGCGCGTGTGATGTCGATGGACCCGAGGCTGGAGGAGGCCGCCCGCGATCTGTACGCGGGACCCGTGCAGACCTTCGTCCGGGTGACGCTCCCGATCGCCGCCCCAGGAATCGCCGCGGGAGCGCTGCTCGCCTTCGCGCTCTCCTTCGACGATTTCATCATCACCAATTTCAACGCGGGCTCCACGGTGACGTTCCCCATGTTCGTCTGGGGCTCGGCGCAGCGAGGCACACCCGTGCAGATCAACGTCATCGGCACGGCGATGTTCGTCATCGCCGTGGCGGTCGTTCTCGTCGGACAGCTCATTGCGAACCGGCGCAGAAGCAACGCGGGAAAGTGAAAACGAAGGAGTTGGAAACCATGGCGCCGGATGCCATGCGTACTGCCGCACACTCGCTCTCCGAAGCGCGCCCCCTGTCCTACTGGCTCGACGACCCGGGGAAGCCGGAAGCCCGCCCCACCCTGACCGGCGACGAGCGGTGCGATCTCCTGGTCGTCGGCGGCGGTTACAGCGGCCTGTGGACCGCGCTGATCGCCAAGGAACGGGACCCCGGGCGCGATGTCGTCCTCATCGAGGGCCATGAGGTGGGCTGGGCCGCTTCGGGCCGCAACGGCGGTTTCTGCGCCGCCTCGCTGACCCACGGCCTGGCCAACGGTCTGGAGCGCTGGCCGGACGAGATCGGGAAGCTGGAGGAGCTGGGCACGCGGAACCTCGACGCCATCGAGGCGGCCGTCGCCCGCTACTCCCTCGACTGCGAGTTCGAGCGCACCGGTGAGATCGATGTGGCGACCCAGCCCCACCAGCTCGACGAGCTGCGGGAATGGCACCTCCGGGCCGAGGGCCTCGGCCTCGGGGGCCTCGAATTCCTGGACCGCGACCAGGTGCGCGCGGAAGTCGACTCACCGACATTCCTGGGCGGACTGCTGGACCGGCGTGGCGTCGCCATGCTGCACCCGGCGAAGCTCGCCTGGGGTCTGAAGGAGGCGTGCACCGGCCTCGGCGTACGGATCTACGAGCACACCCCGGGCCTCGAAATCGCCCGGTCGGGCGCGGGCACGGCGGTGCGCACCCCGTACGGCAGGGTGTTCGCCCGGGACGTCGCGCTCGGTACGAACGTCTTCCCGTCGCTGGTGAGGCGGGTGCGCCCGTACACGGTCCCGGTGTACGACTACGCGCTGATGACGGAGCCGCTGAGCGCGGACCAGCTCGCCTCCGTCGGCTGGCGCAACCGTCAGGGGCTCGGCGACAGCGCCAACCAGTTCCACTATTTCCGGCTCTCCGCGGACAACCGGATCCTGTGGGGTGGATACGACGCCGTATATCCGTACGGTGGCCGGCTGAACGCGTCGCTGGACCAGCGGCCGGAGACCTTCCTGAAACTCGCCGGGCAGTTCTTCGAGTGCTTTCCCCAATTGACGGGCGTGCGATTCAGCCATGCCTGGGGCGGTGCGATCGACACGTGCTCCCGATTCTCCGCCTTCTTCGGTACGGCCCACCGCGGCCGGGTCGCGTATGCCGCCGGATACACCGGACTGGGCGTCGGAGCCACGCGTTTCGGAGCCGAGGTCATGCTCGACCTCCTCTCGGGGCGGGAGACCGGGCGGACCGCGCTCGGCATGGTCCGCTCCAAGCCGATGCCCTTCCCGCCGGAGCCGTTCGCCTGGACCGGGATCGAGCTCACCAAGAGGTCCCTGGCCCGGGCGGACAGCCATGGCGGGCACCGCAACCTGTGGCTGCGGACCATGGACCGGCTGGGGCTGGGCTTCGACAGCTGAGCCCGGCCCGGGGCTGCCGGCGGGGGCGGCCCTCCGGGACGCGGAAGCCTCGCCGACGTGACCGGGCTCACTCTCATCAGCGGGGCCGACCCGCGTCATGATCCGGCTCCGCCCCCCTCTCCCTCCCGTACGCACCGGCATCGGCCGCCGGTGCCCACGGGAAGGGAAGGTGGCCCATGACCCGCACGGGGGCGGAGGCCGCGGTCGTCTGGCTCGCATCGGTGGCGCCGGATCCGAGGGCCTGCCGGAGGGAGTGGGAGCGCAACCCCCAGGGGATGGCGCTGCTTCCCGCCGGAAGGCGCTGGGACGTGCTGCTCGTTCCGGGGGAGCTGGGCTATCCCACGCTCGACGTGCTGACCCGGCTCCTCGACAGGCCGGGGCCCGTCCTCGCGGACTTCGGCGAGGCCCGGATGGGTTTCTTCGTGCCCCCGGGGACGGCGGCCCGCTGGGTCGGGACGGGCATCCGCGGGGTCGGCGAGGGGACGTGGATCGTCGTCCCCCGGCCGGGCAGCACCGTGGGCGGGGTGCGATGGCTGATCCCGCCGGACGGCTCGGGCACGCTCACCGACGCGACCCTTCTGGAACTGGCCCTGCACGAGGCCGCGGCGGCCAGGGGCTCGCGCGACGGCGGAGGGTGAGGCACCGCCAGAGGTCTTGACAACCTGATTGGTCTGGACCATGTTGTGCACCACTCAATTCCCCCCTGCGTGGAGGCTGTTGTGGAACGCACCGGATCCAGACCACCCGTCCGTCTCTCCGGACCCATCGCGGTCCTCTCGGCCGCCCTGCTCGCCGTCGGCGCCCTGGTCGCCACGGCGCCGGCCGCCGGAGCGGCCGACGTGGATCTGGCGAGCAACGGCGGCTTCGAAGCGGGACTGGACGGCTGGAGCTGCACCGCCGGCAGCGGTGCGGCCGTCAGCACGCCCGTGCACAGCGGCACCTCGGCCCTCAAGGCGACACCGGCGGGCAGCGACAATGCCCGCTGCTCCCAGACGGTGACCGTGAAGCCCGACTCCACCTACACGCTGGGCGCGTGGGTGCAGGGCAGCTACGTCTATCTCGGGGCGTCCGGCACCGGGACCACCGATGTCTCCACCTGGACCCAGTCGGCCGGGGCGTACAAGCAGCTCACCACCAGCTTCCGGACCGGCCCCGCGACCACGTCGGTGACGGTCTACACCCACGGCTGGTACGGCACCCCCGCCTACTACGCCGACGACCTCACCCTGACCGGCCCGGGCGGTGACCCCGTCGCCGTGCCCGCCACCCCCACCGGACTGCGGGCCGGCACGGCCACCGCGTCCTCCGTCCCGCTGTCCTGGTCGGCGTCCGCCGGAGCCACCGGCTACCGCGTCTACCGCGGCGGTACGAAGATCCTGGACACCACCGGAACCTCGGCGACCGTCACCGGGCTGACCGCCTCGTCCGCGTACAGCTTCCAGGTCAGTGCGGTCAACGCCGCCGGTGAGTCGGCGAAGTCGGCGGCCGTGGGCGTCACCACCGCCACGGGCGGCGGGGGAGGGGGCGACGCCGGTCTCCCGGCCCACGCCCTCGTCGGCTATCTGCACTCCAGCTTCGCCAACGGCTCCGGATACACGCGGATGGCCGACGTCCCCGGCTCGTGGGACGTCATCAACCTCGCCTTCGGCGAGCCGACGTCCGTGACGTCCGGCGACATCCGCTTCTCGCTCTGCCCCGTGGCCGAGTGCCCGAACGTGGAGAGCGAGGCGGAGTTCAAGGCCGCCATCAAGGCCAAGCAGGCCGCGGGCAAGAAGGTCCTGATCTCCATCGGCGGCCAGAACGGCCAGGTCCAGCTCAGCTCGACCGCCGCCCGTGACGCCTTCGTCTCCTCGGTGTCCAAGATCATCGACACCTACGGTCTGGACGGCCTGGACATCGACTTCGAGGGCCACTCGCTCTCGCTGAACACCGGCGACACCGACTTCCGCAGCCCCACGACCCCGGTGATCGTGAACCTCATCTCCGCGGTGAAGTCCCTCAAGGCCAAGTACGGCGACGACTTCGTCCTCACCATGGCCCCCGAGACCTTCTTCGTGCAGCTCGGCTACCAGTACTACGGCTCCGGCCCCTGGGGCGGCCAGGACCCGCGCGCCGGCGCCTACCTGCCCGTCATCCACGCCCTGCGGGACGACCTCACCCTGCTGCACGTCCAGGACTACAACTCGGGTTCGATCATGGGTCTGGACAACCAGTACCACTCCATGGGCGGCGCCGACTTCCACATCGCCATGACCGACATGCTGCTCACCGGCTTCCCGGTCGCGGGTGACCAGGCCAAGGTCTTCCCGGCGCTCCGTCCCGAACAGGTCGCCTTCGGCCTTCCGGCCTCCACCCCGGCGGGCAACGGCCACACCTCACCGGCCGAGGTCACCAAGGCGCTGAACTGCCTGACGAAGAAGACCGACTGCGGCTCGTACCCGACCCACGGCACCTGGTCGGGGCTGCGAGGGCTCATGACGTGGTCCATCAACTGGGACCGCTTCAACAACTGGGAGTTCTCGAAGAACTTCGACGCCTACTTCGGCGGCTGACCGTTCCTCGTGCCCGCCCGCAGGGCGAGCAGCAGCATTCCGCCGACGCACCAGGCGGCCACCACGTCCAGCGGCCAGTGGTAGCCGCGCAGCACCAGACCGACGCTCGTCGCCGCCGTGAGCAGGACGGCGGCGACGGGCGTCACCCAGGGCCGCTTCAGGTGCGGGGCCAGCAGCAGGGCCGCGGCCCCGTACGCCACCATCGCCGTGGTCGTGTGACCCGAGGGGTAGTAGCCCGTCGCCTCGGTCAGCGGCCCCTGACGGTCCGTCCACAGCTTGAGCGGGACGACGAGCGCCGGGACGGCCGCCATGGTCACGACGGCGTACACCGCCGCACGCCTGGCGCGGCGGAACCAGGCGAGGAGGACCGCGCACGCCAGCACGGGAAGGGCGACCTGCATGTTGCCGAGGTCGGCGAAGAGGTCCGCGAGCGGTGCGGGGCCCCGCCCGGCCAGCTCCAGGCCGAGGCGCTCGTCGGGATCCAGCAGCGGGCCGTCGGCCAGCACCTGCCAGGTGATCACGAGGAAGAGCGCCAGCAGGGCACCGGCAGCGGGAACGAGAAGAACCGGCCACCGGGGAACAGGGGGGATTGTTCCGAGGTGGCCGGTCGGATCGGGTTGCCGCGCGCCCCGGGGGGTGTGGGGCGGGCGGCCATCCGATCGGTGAGGAGTCCCGGAGCCCGAAGCTCCAGCGGTGTGCGCGATGGCACGGCCGGTACGGCGCTGGGGGAGCCCCGGCCCGGCATCACCCGCAGTCCCCTGCGGGCGGGGTGTTTCTCTCATCTGGGGAAACCGTACGTCAGAGGAAGGAGGCACCGGAAGTGACAACGGTATCCCGCCATCGCCCCCGCACACCTTCTTCACACGCCCTCACCCGGGCCCCGGTCGTCACCGCCCAGGCGCCCGGTTGCTTCGTACGGCTCAGAGGGTCGCGAACGCCTGCTCGATGATGTCCAGGCCCTCGTTCAGGAGGTCCTCGCCGATGACGAGCGGAGGCAGGAAGCGGAGCACGTTGCCGTAGGTGCCACACGTCAGCACCAGCAGGCCCTCCGCGTGGCAGGCCTTGGCCAGAGCCCCCGCGGCGGCCGCGTCGGGCTCCTTCGTGCCGGACTTCACCAGCTCGATCGCGATCATGGCCCCACGGCCGCGGATGTCCCCGATGATGTCGCCGTTCGGGAGCTTGGACCGCATCTCGGCGAGGCGGCCCTTCATGACCTCCTCGATGCGCCTGGCCTTCCCGTTCAGGTCCAGCTCGCGCATCGTCTCGATGGCGCCGAGCGCACCCGCGCAGGCCACCGGGTTGCCGCCGTACGTCCCGCCGAGGCCGCCGGCGTGGGCCGCGTCCATGATCTCGGCGCGGCCGGTCACCGCGGAGAGCGGGAGGCCGCCCGCGATGCCCTTGGCCGTGGTGATCAGGTCGGGCACGATGCCCTCGTCCTCGCAGGCGAACCACTGGCCGGTGCGGCAGAAGCCCGACTGGATCTCGTCCGCGACGAAGACGATGCCGTTCTCCTTCGCGAACTGCGCGATCGCCGGGAGGAAGCCCTTGGCCGGCTCGATGAAGCCGCCCTCGCCGAGGACCGGCTCGATGATGATCGCGGCGACGTTGTCGGCGCCGATCTGCTTGGTGATCTCGTCGATGGCCTGCGCGGACGCCTCGGCGCCGGCGTTCTCGGCGCCGGTCGGCCAGCGGTAGCCGTACGCCACCGGCACGCGGTACACCTCGGGTGCGAAGGGACCGAAGCCCTGCTTGTACGGCATGTTCTTCGCCGTCAGCGCCATCGTGAGGTTCGTCCGGCCGTGGTAGCCGTGGTCGAAGACGACGACCGCGGTGCGCTTGGTGTACGCACGGGCGATCTTCACGGCGTTCTCGACGGCCTCGGCGCCCGAGTTGAACAGTGCCGACTTCTTGGCGTGGTCGCCCGGAGTCAGCTCCGCGAGCTGCTCGCAGACCTCGACGTACCCCTCGTACGGCGTGACCATGAAACAGGTGTGGGTGAAGTCGGCGAGCTGCGCCGAGGCGCGGCGTACGACGGCCTCGGCGGAGGCGCCCACCGAGGTCACGGCGATACCGGAACCGAAGTCGATCAGCCGGTTGCCGTCCACGTCCTCGATGATTCCGCCGCCCGCCCGAGCGGTGAAGACCGGCAGCGTGGAACCCACACCTGCGGCGACCGCCGCGACACGGCGGGCCTGCAGCTCGGCCGACTTCGGGCCGGGGATGGCGGTGACGACGCGGCGCTCCTGCGGGATGTCGGACATGCGGGGCTCCTGGGGGTGTTTCGGACGCTTCTGTTTCTGCAGGCTAGGGGCGGGTGCGGGCAGCGGTCATGCTCCGATCGGGAGTGGTGGGGGCGTGTCCTTGTCCGTGACGGACAGATGCTCCGGCGGCGTCACCGGCGGCGCCCCCGCCGGGTCATCCGGCCGCATGGCTGAACTCCCCGTGCCCGGGCACTAGATTGGCCGTGCAGAGGCGGGACCTGGCTGGTCAGGGGGCAGCGGTTCATGGACACCGAAGGCACGTACGACGCACGCGGCACGGGCGCGGACCGGGTGCCCCGTCCGGCTGGGCCACCACCCGCGGCGCCGCCGCCCCCCGCGTATGCCCCGCACCCCAGGCGCCCGCCCACGGCGGAGGCGGGTGTCGAGGAATGGCTGCGCACCCCACGCCCCGTCCGGGAACCGGGCGTATGGCGTTACGGGCACACCCCGCGCCCGCCCGAGAAGCCCGAGGGGGTGTCCGACCGCTCGCTGCTGGTCGGGGTGCTCATCTCCGTACTCAGCGGGCTGCTTGTCTGGTCCCTCTGGCGCAACGGGTACATCCCCTACCGGCTCGTCCCGCTGAAGCTGTTCACGCCCGGCGACTGGTGGTACGCCGGTACGTTCGGCGGCCCCCGGACGATCGAGGGCGCCGACGCCCTCACGGTCTACGAGGCCGTGCTCTTCGGACTGCTGGTCTACGGCTGCGCGCGGCTGGGCAACTGGTCCGAGATCTTCCGGCGCCACGTCGCGGGCCGGGGGCAGCCCTTCCTCGGGCTGGCCACCGCCGCCGGAGGGGCCCTCGCCCAGCTCCTCGTGTGGAAGGACGCCGTGCCGCTCGTCCGGCCGGTGCTGATCCTCGTCGCCTCGGTCGCGGGCGGTGAGATCTACCAGAGCCAGGCCGTGGTCAATGTGATCTACACCCTGATCGCGCTCGGGGTGCTCTGGCCGTTCGCCCGCCTGGGCCAGTGGCGCGCGCTGATCGCCGGCCGGTTCGGGAAGGGCGCCCCCACGGCACCCGAGGCCCCTGCCGGGCCGCCCGACGCACCCACCCCCGAGCAGTGGCCCGAGCTCCGCGCGGCAGGCCGGACGGACGCCGCCGACGCCCTCACGGCCGAGGTGCGCACCGGCCGCATGAACGACGTCGACATCGCACGCCTGCGCCACGCCTGGACCGTCGGCCGGGGGCACCCGGAGCGTCTCGCCGCGCTCACCGAGGCCGTCCTGCGCACCGGCGGCGCCGCCGCGCTCCATCCCTCGGGCGCCCGGGACCTGCCGCGTCGCACCGCCCGGCACGATCTGCTGACCGGTCAGGTGCGGCTCGGCAGCTGCGCCGACGACCCGCACAACCCGTACGCCCGGCGAGGCTCCGGACTCGCCCTGGAACCCGCGCTGCTCGGCACCTCGCTGCTCGCGGTCGGGCCGCCCGGAGCGGGCAAGTCCGCCCGGCTGGTGCGGCCGGTCGTGGAATCGCTCGCCCTGCAGGCACTCGCCGGCCGGGCAGCGGTGCTCGCCGTAGGAGCGGCCGGGGCCGAGCTCGGCCCGGACGACGCGTTCGACGTCGTGGTGCGGATCGGTGACCCGGCCTCCGCGCACGACTTCGACCTGTACGGCGGCACGACCGACCCCGACGAGGCCGCGAGTGTGCTCGCGGAAGGGCTGGTCGGCGACGTGACCCACCTGGACAGCAGGCGTGCCGCCACCGTGCTCGCCCAGCTGCTCGGCCCCTACCGCGCGGTCCACGGGCACTTCCCCGGGGTACCGGCGCTCCGCGAGCTCCTGGACGGCGACGCCGCCGCGATCGACGCGCTGCGGGAGACGCTCGGGTCAGGCGGCCACCAGGCCATGCTGCGCGAGCTGGAGGCCCGCACCCGGCAGAGGGGTGGGGCGGGGGATCCCGGGCCGGTGCTCGCCGACCGGATCGCGCTCCTCGACCGGCCCGCGTTCGCACCGTTCTTCGCCACCGGGGCGGGGGCCCGGCCCTTCTCGCTGCGGTCACTCGAACACCTGCCGCTCCGGGTCAGGATCGACCTTCCGGAGCGGGCGCACGCCGAGGCGTCACGGTTGCTCGCGCGGCTGGTCCTCGCCCAGTTCACCGCGATCGCCGCCGCCCGCACCGACCGGTCGCTCTTCGTCTGTCTGGTGCTGGACGACGCCACGCAGGCCGTCACCGCGGAGACCGTCCGGGGGATCCGGCGGCTGCGGTCGGTCAACGCCGGAGCGGTCCTGACCCTGCGCACCGTCGACGACGTCCCCGAGGGGCTGCACACCGCGCTCCTCGGCGCGGTCGGCTGCTGCATGGCCTTCAGCGGGGTCACCACCTGGGACGGCAAGCGCTTCTCCGAGGCCTGGGGCAAGGAGTGGGTGGAGACCCGTGAGGTCGCCCAGCACGCGGTCTTCGCGGACCAGCCGTTCACCCGCGCCCTGCACGGGCTGCGCAAGCTCGTCACCGGCAAGGCCGTGACCAGGGACGCCGTGACCGTGCGGCGGGTCGAACGGGAGCGCTGGTCCGCCTCGGAGCTGGCCTACGAGCTGCCCGCGGGCCACGCGGTCCTGTCCCTGACGTCGGTGGACGGCGAGCACGCGCCGCCGCTCCTGGTGGAGCTGGGCGGCTGAGCGGGCGGCCGCGAGGTTACGGGGACCCTGCCGCCCTGGCAGAATTGGCATCGTCCGTCTGTACGGGGCGGCGCATTCGAGCCGCTCGCGCAGAGCGGCGCCATCGAGCCGCCCGCCCGGGCGGTGCCATCGACTCCAGAGGTCCGGCGGTCCCATGCCACCCACTCTCGCCTCCCTCGTCCAGCACTCGGCGCTCAAGCTCACCGTCCGGGCCGGCGCCGACCGGCTCGCCACCCCCGTGCGCTGGGCGCACGCGAGTGAGCTCGCCGACCCGGTCCCGTACATGGACGGCGGCGAGCTGCTCCTCGTCACCGCGACCAACCTCGACGCCCGGGACCCGGGGACGATGCGCCGGTACGTACAGCGGCTGGCCGGTGCGGGGATCGCGGGCCTCGGTTTCGCCGTGGGGGTCACCTACGACGAGATTCCGCCGGCGCTCGTGGACGCCGCCGAGGAGGCCGGGCTGCCGCTCCTGGAGGTCCCCCGGCGCACACCGTTCCTCGCCATCAGCAAGGCGGTGTCCGCCGCGATCGCCGCGGACCAGTACCGGTCGGTCACGGCCGGCTTCGACGCCCAGCGGGAACTGACCCGGGCCGCGGTCGCCGGGGACGGACCCGCGGAGCTGCTCACCCGCCTCGCCGCGCACGTCGACGGGTGGGCCGCCCTGTACGACTCCTCGGGCGCCGTCGTCGCCGCCGCTCCCGACTGGGCGGCACGCCGCGCCGCCCGGCTCACCCCCGAGGTGGAGCGGCTGAGGGACCGCCCCGCCCCGGCCAGCGTGGTCGTCGGCGACAGCGAGAGCGACGACCGGGTCGAACTCCAGTCCCTGGGCGCCGGCCGCCGGAACCGCGGTGCGCTGGCCGTCGGCACGGGGGCGGCGCTCGGCACGGCCGAGCGCTACGCGGTGCACTCCGCGGTCGCCCTGCTGACCCTGACCACGGCCCGCTCCCGCGCACTCCAGGGCGCGGAGCAGCGCCTCGGCGCCGCGATCCTGCGCATGCTGCTGGCGGGGGAGTCGGACCACGCCCGCGCCGTCGCCGGGGATCTGTACGGCGGGCTGCTCGACGCCCCCTTCCGGCTCCTGATCGCGGAGTCGCAGGCGCCCGCCGGGACGGATCTGCTCGCCGAGTCGATGGAAGCCGCCGCATCCCGGTCCGGCGAGACCCTCCTGATGGTGCCCGAGGGTGAACGCCTCGTGGTGCTGGCCGCGGACGGCGGTGCGGCGGTCGAAGCCGGCGCGGCCCACGCCAGGGCCGCGGGCGACCCGCCGGTCCGCGAACCTGGCGCCGAGGACACCGACGTGGTCGTCGGCATGTCCGCGCCCTCCGGCCCGATCGCCGTCTCCGCCGCGTACAAACAGGCCGAACAGGCGCTCTCGGTCGCCCGCCGCCGCGGCAGGACCATCGTCGAGCACGAGGAGCTCGCGGCCGGCTCCGTCCTGCCGCTCCTCGCCGACGACGCCGTACGGGCCTTCGCCGACGGGATGCTCCGGCCGCTGCAGGAACACGACGCGAAGGGCCGCGGCGATCTGGTCGCCTCCCTTCGCGCCTGGCTCTCCCGGCACGGCCAGTGGGACGCCGCCGCAGCCGACCTGGGCGTCCACCGCCACACCCTGCGCTACCGCATGCGCCGGGTGGAGGAGATCCTGGGCCGTTCGCTCGACGACCCGGACGTCCGGATGGAGCTCTGGCTGGCCCTCAAGGCGACGGCCGCCTCCTCGGGGACGCAGTAACTCCGTCCGGCTCCGACAAACCGGCGTACCGGCCTTCCGCTCCACTCCACCGCGGACAAGCCTCATCCGCGCCCGACCGTCCTACGGTGGGGCCGACGGGCGCCCCTCGTGGCGCCCGGCGATCGTCGTTCACCACCCCGAAGGGCCGGTACCGCCATGACTTCCACCCACGCCTTCTGGCTGGCCGGCCGCCAGGCCACCGGCGAGGACAGCTTCGACGTCACCAACCCCTGGGACGGCCGTCTCGTCGGCACGGTCGCCGTGCCGAACGACGCCCAGGTCGAGGAGGCCGTCGCCGCCGCGTACGCCGTGCGCGAGGAGTTCGCCGCGACCCCGGCGCACGTACGGGCCGCCGCCCTCGACCACGTCGTACGCCGCCTCACCGAGCGCACCGAGGAGATCGCCCAGCTGATCTCCGCCGAGAACGGCAAGCCGATCAAGTGGGCCCGCGGCGAGGTCGGCCGCGCCGTCTCCGTCTTCCGGTTCGCCGCCGAGGAGGCGCGCCGCTTCAACGGCGGCGACGCCCAGCGGCTGGACACGGACGCCGGCGGGACCGGCCGTCTCGGACTGACCCGGCGCTTCCCGCGCGGCCCCGTCCTGGGCATCGCGCCCTTCAACTTCCCGCTCAACCTCAGCGCCCACAAGGTCGCCCCGGCCATCGCCGTCGGTGCGCCGATCATCCTCAAGCCGGCCCCGGCCACCCCGATCTCGTCCCTGATCCTGGGCGAGCTGCTGGCCGAGACGGACCTCCCGGCAGGGTCCTGGTCCGTGCTGACCGTGCCCAACGACAAGATGCCCGCCCTGGTCCAGGACGAGCGGCTGCCGGTGATCTCCTTCACCGGATCCGGCCCGGTCGGCTACGCGATCATGGAGTCGGTGCCGCGCAAGCACTGCACCCTGGAGCTGGGCGGCAACGGCGCGGCCGTCGTCCTCGGCGACTGGTCCTCCGAGGAGGACCTGGACCACGCCGCGAGCCGCATCGCGACCTTCTCCAACTACCAGGGCGGCCAGTCCTGCATCTCGGTGCAGCGTGTCATCGCCGACGCCACGGTGTACGACCGGCTCGTCCCGAAGATCGTCGCGGCCGTCGAGGCACTGGTGACCGGCGACCCCTCCGACGCGGCCACCGACGTCGGCCCGCTGGTCAGCGAGGACGCCGCCCTCCGGGTCGAGTCCTGGGTCGACGAGGCCGTCAGCGCCGGCGCCACGCTGCTGACCGGCGGCAAGCGCGACGGCGCCACGTACGCCCCGACGGTCCTCACCGACCTTCCGGACACCACGACGATCGCCTCCGAGGAGATCTTCGGCCCGGTGCTGTACGTCCAGAGGACCGAGGGCGAGGCCGAGGCCTTCGCCGCCGTCAACGCCTCCAAGTACGGGCTGCAGGCGGGCGTCTTCACCCACGACCTGCAGACCGCCTTCCGCGCCCACCGAGCCCTGGAGGTGGGTGGCGTGGTCATCGGCGACGTGCCCTCCTACCGCGCCGACCAGATGCCGTACGGCGGCGCCAAGCAGTCCGGAGTGGGCCGCGAGGGCGTGCGTTACGCCATGGACGACTACACCTACGAGCGGGTGCTGGTGCTCACCGGCTTGGCCCTGTAGCCGGACACCCGCGGCGGACCGGCCGGAGCCCACTGTGCGGGGGCTCCGGCCGGTCCGTCCGTTCCGGCCGGTCCGACGACGGGCCCACGGCCGGCCGGGCGCATCCGCGAATCGTTCCTGCGGTGAACGGCCACGCCCGTGCGGGTGGGAGACGACTGTCGGGTGTCTGCCCGGGCCGAGGTGGCCGGTAGAACGCGGGGGTGATCAAGAACCTCCTGCCGGGCCGGCTACGCCCCCTCGCACTTCAAGCACTGGAACGCGGGCGATCTCCCCTCCGACGGCTGCGACACCCGCAACGAGGTGCTGCTCGCCGAGGCGGTCACGGTCCCTGCCGCGGCGGCCGGGGGTGCAAGCTGACCGGCGGCACCTGGCAGGTCGTACTACGACGGCCAGGAGGTGTCCGGCCCCGACGCCCTGGACGCGGCCCATACGGTGCCGCTCGCGGAGGCCTGGGACCCCGGCGCCGCCGCGTGGAGCGCTGCCCGGCGTGAGGCGTACGCGAACGACCAGGGCGCGTCGGCGTCGCTGGTCGCCGTCACGACGCGCGTGAACAGGCAGAAGGCCGACCAGGACCCGGCCGAGTGGCTCCCGCCGGTGCCGGAAGCGCACCGCAGGCCCCCGGCCCTCTGACGGATGATCTTGCGTTACCTCGGGCGGATCCAGCGGTTAAGGCGATGAGCGGGTGGACACATCCGATGAAGAGAAGACGAGGTCACCACGTGAAATCACACCGGACGCGGTCACTGCTCCGAGGGGCCTTCGGGTGCGGTGCCGCTCTGATGGCCGTCGGACTGTCCGCCGGGGCGGCGTACGCCGACGAGACGCACACCCACTCGCACAACGCGCCCCACGTGGCTCTCATCCAGACCGGGCAGATCGACGACCCCCTGGAGGACGTGCTGGAGCACGCGGCGATCCTGGGCACCACGTACGTCTTCGACTGAGCGACCTTCCGGAACCTGCCGTGCGGACGGTCCTCGGGCCGTCCTCCGGTGCGTACCCGCCACGGCCCCGGCCGGCAGCCGGACGAGGAGGACGAGGTCGCCCGACCAGCGGAGCGGGTCCCGGCCGACTTCGAGCCCCCGGCGGTTCGCACGTCCCGGGGAGGGACGCAGGCCCGGGTGGAGCCGGCGGCCCGCTGCGCGGGGGCTCCGGCCGCTTCCGCAGGCCACCGGGGGCCCGGCGCAGGGGTGGTGGGGCCGACGCAGATCGGGTAGATACGGACGAGTGGTACCGATCGGCACGCGTACGGCCCGACCCATATCCCGACTCGCGGCGAGGTGAGCTCCTCATGTCCGCCCCATCCGACATTCCCCAGGCCCCCAAAGTCACCGAGCGCGAAGCACGGCAGGTGGCCGAGGCCGCCCGTGAACAGGACTGGCGCAAGCCGAGCTTCGCCAAGGAACTCTTCCTCGGACGCTTCCGGCTGGACCTGATCCACCCCCACCCCCTGCCGGCCCCGGACGACGTACGGCGCGGCGAGGCCTTCCTCGCCCGGCTGCGCGAATTCTGCGAGGCCCACGTCGACGGCGCCCTCATCGAGCGCGAGGCCAGGATCCCCGACGAGGTCATCAACGGCCTCAAGGAGCTCGGCGCCCTCGGCATGAAGATCGAGACCAAGTACGGCGGTCTCGGACTGACCCAGGTCTACTACAACAAGGCGCTCGCGCTGGCCGGTTCGGCGAGCCCCTCGATCGGCGCGCTGCTCTCCGCCCACCAGTCGATCGGCGTACCGCAGCCGCTGAAGATGTTCGGCACGCAGGAGCAGAAGGACGCCTTCCTGCCCCGCCTCGCGCGGACGGACATCTCGGCCTTCCTCCTCACCGAACCCGACGTCGGCTCCGACCCGGCACGGCTCGCCACCACGGCCGTGCCCGACGATGGGGGCACCTCCCGCTCGAGCGAAGCCGAGAGCGGGGGAGAATACGTCCTGGACGGCGTGAAGCTCTGGACGACGAACGGCGTCGTCGCCGACCTGCTCGTCGTCATGGCCCGGGTCCCCGAGTCCGACGGCCACAAGGGCGGCATCACCGCCTTCGTCGTCGAGGCCGACTCCCCGGGCATCACCGTGGAGCACCGCAACGCCTTCATGGGGCTGCGCGGCATCGAGAACGGCGTCACCCGCTTCCACCAGGTCCGGGTCCCCGCGGCGAACCGGATCGGCCCCGAGGGCGCAGGGCTCAAGATCGCCCTCACCACGCTCAACACCGGCCGCCTCTCGCTGCCCGCCATGTGCGTCGGCGTCGGCAAGTGGTCCCTGAAGATCGCCCGGGAGTGGTCGGCGGTCCGCGAGCAGTGGGGCAGGCCCGTCGCCCGGCACGAGGCGGTGGGCGCGAAGATCTCCTTCATCGCCGCCACCACCTTCGCCCTCGAAGCGGTCGTCGACCTCTCCTCGCAGATGGCCGACGAGAGCCGCAACGACATCCGCATCGAGGCCGCGCTGGCCAAGCTGTACGGCTCCGAGATGGGCTGGCTGATCTCCGACGAGCTCGTCCAGATCCGAGGCGGTCGCGGCTTCGAGACAGCGGCCTCGCTCGCCGCCCGCGGCGAACGCGCCGTACCCGCCGAGCAGATGCTCCGCGACATGCGGATCAACCGGATCTTCGAGGGTTCCACGGAGATCATGCACCTGCTGATCGCCCGCGAGGCCGTCGACGCCCACCTCAAGGTCGCCGGCGACATCATCGACCCCGACAAGCCGCTCTCCGACAAGGCGAAGGCGGGCGCCAACGCCGCGGGCTTCTACGCACGCTGGCTCCCCAAGCTGGTCAGCGGGCCCGGTCAGCTGCCCAACGCCTACGGAGAGTTCCGCATCCCCGGCCACCCCGACCTCTCCGCGCACCTGCGGTACGTCGAGCGCTCGTCCCGCAAGCTGGCCCGCTCCACCTTCTACGCGATGTCCCGCTGGCAGGGACGCATGGAGACCAAGCAGGGCTTCCTCGGCAGGATCGTCGACATCGGCGCCGAACTCTTCGCGATGAGCGCGGCCTGCGTCCGGGCCGAGCACCTGCGGGCCGACGACGACCACGGCCGTGAGGCGTACCAGCTCGCCGACGTGTTCTGCCGGCAGGCCCGTATCCGGGTGGAGGAGCTCTTCAACCGGCTGTGGTCCAACACCGACGACATCGACAGGCGAGTCGTCGACGGAGTCCTCTCCGGGACCTACACCTGGCTGGAGGAGGGGGTCATCGACCCCAGCGGCGACGGCCCCTGGATCGCCGACGCCACCCCCGGACCGGCGACCGGGGACAACGTCCACCGCCCCATCCGCTGAACCCGGCACACCCGCGGGGCGCGTCCACTGCCTGGACGCGCCCCGCGGGCACGCCCGCCGCACGGCAAAATGGACGTCCGTGACCGTCATCGACATCCCCGGCTCCAAGTCCGTCACCGCCCGCGCCCTCTTCCTGGCCGCCGCCGCGGACGGCACCACGACCCTCCTGCGCCCCCTGCACTCGGACGACACCGAGGGATTCACCGAGGGGCTGACCCGCCTCGGATACGGGGTCAGCCGCGAGCCGGACCGTTGGCACATCGAGGGGCGCCCCTCGGGACCCGCGTCGGATGCCGAGGTCCACTGCCGCGACGGGGCCACCACCGCGCGGTTCCTGCCGACGCTCGCCGCCGCCGCGGCCTCCGGCACGTACCGCTTCGACGCCTCCGCGCAGATGCGCCGCCGCCCCCTCGCGCCCCTCACCCAGGCCCTCCGCGCCCTCGGCGTCGACCTGCGCCACGGAGGAGCGGAGGGCCACCACCCGCTCACCATCGAGGCATCCGGCGTCAAGGGCGGCGAACTGACCCTCGACGCGGGGGAGTCGTCCCAGTACCTCACCGCGCTGCTCATGCTCGGCCCGCTCACCACCGAGGGCCTCCGGATCGACGTCACGGACCTCGTCTCGGCGCCGTACATCGAGATCACCCTCGCGATGATGCGCAGCTTCGGTGCCGAGGTCGTCCGGGAGGGGAACACCTTCACCGTTCCTCCCGGGGGCTACCGCGCCACCACCTACGCCGTCGAGCCCGACGCGTCCACCGCCTCGTACTTCTTCGCCGCGGCGGCCCTCACCGGCCACGAGGTCACCGTCCCCGGCCTCGGGACCGGCGCGCTCCAGGGCGACCTGCGCTTCACCGACGTGCTGCGCCGCATGGGAGCCGAGGTCACCACCACGGCCGAGGCCACGACCGTACGGTCCTCCCGGCGGCTCTCCGGCCTGACGGTCAACATGCGCGACATCTCGGACACCATGCCGACCCTCGCCGCGATCGCGCCGTTCGCCGGCTCGCCCGTACGGATCGAGGACGTCGCCAACACCCGGGTGAAGGAGTGCGACCGGCTGGAGGCGTGCGCCGAGAACCTGCGGAACATGGGCATCACCGTTCACACCGGACCCGACTGGATCGAGATTCACCCCGGCACCCCCCGCGCCACCGAGATCGTCACCCACGGCGACCACCGCATCGTGATGTCGTTCGCCGTCGCCGGACTGCGCACGCCCGGAATCAGCTACGACGACCCCGGCTGCGTACGGAAGACGTTCCCCCGGTTCCACGAGGAGTTCGCGGACTTCGTGGCGAGGACCGCGCGGCCGTGATCGCGGTGCGCCCCGGTGCGGGACGGACTACGGTCGCCCGCATGATGACCCGGAACGACGCCCTGGCCGTCCTCGCCCTGCTGCGCGAAGCCGGCACCGACGTGGTGGTCGCCGGAGGCTGGGGCATCGACGCCCTGCTCGGCGAGGAGACCCGTGAGCACCGCGATCTCGACCTCCTGCACCGCCGTGAGCAGGAGACCGCGGTCGTGGCCGCCCTGGAGTCCGCCGGATACACCGAGACGCTGGACTGGCGTCCCGCCCGCTTCGTGCTCAGCCACCCCTCCGGGCTCGAGATCGACCTGCACCCGCTGGAGTTCGCCGCCGACGGGTCGGCCGTCCAGTCATCGCTCGACCCCGAGGAGCCCTTCCGCTACCCGGCCGCCTGCTTCGTCACCGGGACCATCGGGACGACCACCGTCCGCTGCATCTCGGCCGAGCAGCAGGCGCTGTTCCACCAGGGCTACGAACCGGCCGGGCACGATGTGGCGGACATGCGGCGGCTGGGGGAGAAGTTCGGCATCGATACGCACTTCTGACCCCCGGATGCCGCACAATCGAGCCTCGGCCGCGATCGGGTACGGATCCCGGCGCGTCAACAGGAGACAGGGGCGGGGATGTTCGGGGTGTACGGGGCGGGCGGCCGGCGGGGCGCCGTGGCGGCGGGATGCGCGGTGGTGGCCCTCATGGGGCTCACCGGATGCGGCGGCGGGGACGACGGCGACGGCAAGGGCCGTGCCGGGAAGAGCCCCGCCCCCTCGCGCCCGGCTGCGACGGCCGAAGGGCTCACCGAGGCGCAGCTCACCGCCGCGGCGTTCACCGACGGGGAGCGGGCCGGCGGCCTCACCGCGTCCGAGTACACCCTGGACGGGCCGCTCGGGGACGCCTACACCGCCGACCCCGCCGTCTGCCAGCCGCTCGTCAGCCTCGCCGGTGACGTCAGCGACCCCGACCCCGTCGCCCAGGTGCAGCGCAAGGCCGACAAGCCCGAGGAGATGCTCGGGGTCACCGTCGACGTGACCCTGCGCTCGTACGGCGACGGCGAGGCCGCGAAGGTCATGGAGTCGCTGGACCGGGCAGGCCGGGAGTGCGCCGGGGGCCTCACCGAGGAACGGGCGGTCGCGCGCGCCGCCTACGAGAAGGTCGAACCCGCCGCGCTGCCCGCCTTCGCGGACGAGGCCGACGAGGCGAAGGCCTACCGCTTCACCGTCCTCGACGTGAAGGGGAAGCTGAAACTGTACGAGTACCTCACGGTCCTGCGCTCCGGCTCCACCACGCTCGCCTTCCGCGCCGAGATCCTGGGCACCCAGGACATCGGCGGGGTCCCGGAGGACGTCATGGCCGCCCAGTGGAAGAAATTCCGTGCCGCGCGGGCCTGAGGCGCGTGCCGACGGGGGCGCGCTGTCACGACGCACAGCGGAAGCGGCAACAATGGGGGCCATGAGCGACAGCCCCGCACCCCTCGCCGATCCGCATCTCGTCTTCGACGCGGCGGAAGGCCGCCGGGATCTGGTGATCCTCGGCTCCACCGGGTCCATCGGTACCCAGGCCATCGACCTGGTCCTGCGCAACCCCGCCCGGTTCCGCGTCACCGCGCTCTCCGCCGCGGGCGGCAGGGTCCGGCTCCTCGCCGAGCAGGCGCGGCAGCTTCGCGTACGTACGGTCGCGGTGGCCGACGGGGACAAGGTGCCGGCGCTCCGCGAGGCCCTGGGCGAGGTCTACGGAGCGGGGGAGCAGCTCCCGGAGGTCCTGGCCGGCCCCGACGCCGCCACGGAACTCGCGGCGAGCGCATGCCACACCGTGCTGAACGGGATCACCGGCTCGATCGGTCTCGCCCCCACGCTCGCCGCGCTGAAGGCGGGCCGCACGCTCGCCCTGGCGAACAAGGAGTCGCTGATCGTCGGCGGCCCGCTGGTGAAGGCCCTGGCGGCCCCCGGCCAGATCATCCCGGTCGACTCCGAGCACGCCGCGCTCTTCCAGGCCCTCGCCGCGGGGAAGCGGGCCGACGTCCGCAAGCTCGTCGTGACCGCGTCCGGCGGCCCGTTCCGCGGGCGTACGCGCGCGGAGCTGGCCGACGTCACGCGGGAGCAGGCCCTCGCGCACCCCACCTGGGCCATGGGCCCGGTCATCACGGTCAACTCCGCGACCCTGGTCAACAAGGGGCTGGAGGTCATCGAGGCGCATCTCCTCTACGACATCCCGTTCGACCGGATCGAGGTCGTGGTCCACCCCCAGTCGTACGTTCACTCGATGGTGGAGTTCACCGACGGCTCCACCCTCGCGCAGGCGACCCCGCCCGACATGCGGGGTCCCATCGCCATCGGTCTCGGCTGGCCCGAACGGGTTCCGGACGCGGCTCCCGCCTTCGACTGGACGAAGGCCTCCAGCTGGGAGTTCTTCCCGCTCGACACGGAGGCGTTCCCGTCCGTCGGGCTCGCCCGGCACGTGGGGACCCTGGGCGGCACCGCCCCCGCGGTCTTCAACGCGGCCAACGAGGAGTGCGTGGAGGCGTTCCTGGCGGGACGGCTCCCCTTCAACGGCATCATGGATACGGTCACAGCGGTGGTGGCCGAACACGGCACCCCCGTACCGGGAACTTCACTGACGGTCGCGGACGTCCTCGAAGCGGAGACCTGGGCCCGGTCCAGGGCCCGCGAACTCTCGGCGGCAGCGACAGCGGAGGCGCACGCATGAGCATGACGACGATCCTGATGACGATCCTCGGTATCGCCATCTTCGCCGTGGGTCTGCTGTTCTCGATCGCCTGGCACGAACTGGGCCACCTGTCGACGGCCAAGCTCTTCGGCATCAGGGTGCCGCAGTACATGGTCGGCTTCGGGCCGACCGTCTGGTCGCGCAAGAAGGGCGACACCGAGTACGGCATCAAGGCCATCCCCGCGGGCGGCTACATCCGCATGATCGGCATGTTCCCCCCGGGGCCCGACGGCCGGATCGAAGCGCGCTCCACCTCGCCGTGGCGCGGCATGATCGAGGACGCCAGGTCCGCCGCCTTCGAAGAGCTCGAGCCGGGCGACGAGACGCGCCTCTTCTACACGCGCAAGCCGTGGAAGCGCGTGATCGTGATGTTCGCCGGCCCCTTCATGAACCTGGTCCTGGCCGTCGCGATCTTCATGGGCGTGGCCATGACCTTCGGCTTCCAGACCCAGACCACCGAGGTCGCGGGCGTCCAGAAGTGCACGATCGCGCAGAGTGAGAAGCGTGACACGTGCGAGGCGTCCGACCCGGTCTCACCGGCCAAGGCCGCCGGTCTGCTGGAGGGCGACAAGATCGTCGCCTTCAACGGGAAGAAGATCGACGACTGGGCCACCCTCTCGGACGAGATCCGGAAGACCATCGGCCCCGCCACCGTCACCGTGCAGCGGGACGGCAGGGAACAGACCCTGAACGCCGTGCTGAAGAAGAACGCCGTCGCGCAGAAGGACGGTGACGGCGAGGTCGTACCCGGCAAGTTCGTCGACGCCGGTTACCTCGGTTTCGCCGCCAAGACGGAGATCCTGCCGCTCTCCTTCGGCGACTCGGTCGTCCGCATGGGCGACATGATCGAGAACGGCGTCGATTCGATCATCGCGCTGCCCTCCAAGATCCCCGACCTGTGGAACGCGGCGTTCGGCGACGGCGAGCGCGCCGACGACTCACCGGTCGGCGTGCTCGGAGCGGCCAGGATCGGCGGCGAGGTGATGAACCTCGACGTCCCGGCCCAGAACCAGATCGCGATGATGCTGTTCCTGCTGGCCGGCTTCAACCTCTCGCTCTTCCTCTTCAACATGCTGCCCCTGCTCCCGCTGGACGGCGGGCACATCGCGGGCGCCCTCTGGGAAGCCCTGCGCCGAAATGTGGCCAAGGTCTTCAAGCGGCCCGACCCCGGCCCGTTCGACGTGGCGAAGCTCATGCCGGTCGCCTACGTGGTCGCCGGGATCTTCATCTGCTTCACGCTGCTGGTGCTGGTCGCCGACATCGTGAACCCCGTGAAGATCACCTGACGTCCCACCTGTCACATGGGTGACGGCCGGCCACACAGGTGGTGTCCGGCCGCCACCTATCGGGCGGTTTGACGGCACGGGTGCGCCCCGTTCCCCTCCGGTGCCGTAACCTCGAAGCCTGGAGCCCGCCGTTCTCGGGACCTCGATCCACACTGATCCACACCTTGGGGATGCTCAGCGCATGACTGCGATTTCTCTCGGAATGCCGGACGTTCCGACCAAGCTCGCCGACCGGCGGGTCAGCCGCCAGATCCAGGTCGGGACGGTGGCGGTCGGCGGGGACGCACCGGTGTCGGTGCAGTCGATGACGACGACGCGTACGTCGGACATCGGTGCGACGTTGCAGCAGATCGCGGAGCTGACGGCTTCGGGCTGCCAGATCGTGCGGGTGGCGTGTCCCACGCAGGACGACGCGGACGCGTTGGCGACGATCGCGAAGAAGTCGCAGATTCCGGTGATCGCGGACATCCACTTCCAGCCGAAGTACGTGTTCGCGGCGATCGACGCGGGCTGCGCGGCGGTCCGGGTGAACCCGGGCAACATCAAGCAGTTCGACGACAAGGTCAAGGAGATCGCGAAGGCGGCGGGGGACGCGGGCACTCCGATCCGTATCGGGGTGAACGCGGGTTCGCTGGACGCGCGGCTGCTGAAGAAGTACGGCAAGGCGACGCCGGAGGCTCTGGTGGAGTCGGCGCTGTGGGAGGCCTCGCTCTTCGAGGAGCACGGTTTCCGGGACATCAAGATCTCGGTGAAGCACAACGACCCGGTCGTGATGGTGAACGCCTACCGTCAGCTGGCCGCGCAGTCGGACTACCCGCTGCACCTGGGTGTGACCGAGGCGGGTCCGGCGTTCCAGGGGACGATCAAGTCCGCGGTGGCGTTCGGGGCGCTGCTCTCGGAGGGGATCGGGGACACGATCCGGGTCTCGCTGTCGGCGCCGCCGGCGGAGGAGGTCAAGGTGGGTCTGCAGATCCTGGAGGCGCTGAATCTGAAGCAGCGCCGGCTGGAGATCGTGTCGTGTCCGTCGTGCGGGCGCGCGCAGGTGGATGTGTACAAGCTCGCGGACCAGGTCAGTGCGGGTCTGGAGGGCATGGAGGTTCCGCTGCGGGTCGCGGTCATGGGCTGCGTCGTGAACGGTCCGGGTGAGGCCCGTGAGGCCGATCTGGGTGTGGCCTCCGGCAACGGCAAGGGCCAGATCTTCGTGAAGGGCGAGGTCATCAAGACCGTCCCCGAGTCGAAGATCGTGGAGACCCTCATCGAGGAAGCCATGAAGATCGCGGAGCAGATGGAGAAGGACGGCATCGCCTCGGGCGAACCCCAGATCTCCATCGCCGGCTGACCTCCCACCCCTCCGTGCCCCGCAGGCCGTGTCCTGCGGGGCACAGCCATGTCCTCGGCCATCGGCCTTCCCCACCTGGGGCGCACCCCACAGCCTTGTTGGGTACAGTGCGGACATCAGTAGACCGTTTGGTGAGGCCCCAGTGTTGACGCAGACCACTACCCGGGTCCTCGACCCCGGCGAGCTCCCCGACGCGCTCGCCATCCTCGAGAGCGAACCCGTGGACAACGCGTTCGTCACCTCCCGCGTCCAGGTCGCCGGGCTCGATCCATGGCGTCTCGGCGGCGAGATGTGGGGCTGGTACGCCGACGGCCGACTGCGCTCGCTCTGCTACTCCGGGGCCAACCTCGTGCCCATCTGCGCCACCCCCGAGGCCGTCAGGGCCTTCGCCGACCGTGCCCGGCGGGCCGGCCGCCGCTGCTCCTCGATCGTCGGCCCCGCCGGCCCCACGGCCCAGCTGTGGCGCCTCCTCGAACCGAGCTGGGCCCCCGCCCGTGAGGTCCGGCCCAACCAGCCCCTCATGGTGACCGACCGCCCCTCGGCCGAGGTGGCGCCCGACCCGCTCGTCCGCAGGGTCCAGAAGGAGGAGATGGACGTCCTCATGCCGGCCTGCGTGGCCATGTTCACCGAGGAGGTCGGCGTCTCCCCGCTGGCCGGCGACGGCGGGCTCCTCTACCAGGCCCGGGTCGCCGAACTGATCACCACCCGCCGCTCCTTCGCACGCATAGAGGACGGCAAGGTCCTCTTCAAGGCGGAGATCGGCGCGGCCACCCCCCACGCCTGCCAGATCCAGGGCGTCTGGGTCGCCCCCGAGGCCCGCGGCCGGGGACTCTCCGAGACGGGCATGGCGGCCGTCCTGCGCTACGCGCTCAGCGATGTGGCCCCCGTCGTCAGCCTGTACGTGAACGACTACAACACCGCCGCGCGCAGGGCCTACAGCCGTGTCGGCTTCCGCGAGACGGGCTCCTTCATGAGCGTGCTGTTCTGACCGGGCGGTACGGCCAGTAGGGTTCGCGCATGGCAGCAGCAACCCCCACGTCCCCCAGGGGCTCCGGGACCCCCGACATCGTGGTCGGACCGCTCGACCTCGCCGAACGCGTCGACGAGGCCCTCGCCGTGCAGGCCCTCGCCTTCGGCCTCACCCAGGACGAGATCGACGTACGCCGCCACATCGTGCTGCGGCACCTCGACCATCCGCAGGCAAGCGCCCTCGGCGCCACCACCGCCGACGGACGGCTCGCCGGATTCGTCTACGGGCTGCCGAACAACCGGACCCACTGGTGGTCCACCGTCGTGGAACCGTATCTGCGCGCCACCGGATCCGAGAGCTGGCTCGACGACTCGTTCGTGATCACCGAGCTCCACGTCCACCCGGAGTTCCAGCAGCGCGGCATCGGCCGGAGTCTGATCACCACCATCACGGACGCCGTCGACCTGCCTCGTTCCATCCTCTCCGCGATCGACACCGAGAGCCCCGCCCGCGGCCTCTACCGCGCCCTGGGCTACCAGGACCTGGCCCGGCAGGTGCTCTTCCCCAGCGCGCCCAAGCCGTACGCGGTGATGGGCGCGCCCCTTCCGCTGCTCCGCGGCTGAGGAATGGATTTCCGCCCGCGCGGGCCCCCCGGCTAACCTCGGGCTCACCACCCTTCCGAGCAGGAGTTCATCATGGCCCAGGTCCAGCGCATGTCCCGATTGATGATCAAGACACTGCGCGACGACCCGGCGGACGCCGAGACGCTCAACCACAAGCTCCTCGTCCGCGCCGGTTACGTGCGCCGCACCGCGGCCGGCATCTGGTCCTGGCTGCCGCTCGGCAAGAAGGTCCTGGAGAACATCACCCGCGTCGTCCGCGAGGAGATGGACGCCATCGGCGGCCAGGAGGTCCTGCTCCCCGCGCTGCTCCCCAAGGAGGCGTACGAGGCGAGCGGCCGGTACGACGAGTACGGCGACCTGCTGTTCAGGCTGAAGGACCGCAAGGGCGCCGACTACCTCCTCGGCCCGACCCACGAGGAGATCTTCACCCAGGTCGTCAAGGACATGTGCTCGTCCTACAAGGACCTGCCCGTGATCCTCTACCAGATCCAGACCAAGTACCGCGACGAGGCCCGCCCCCGCGCCGGTGTGCTGCGCGGCCGCGAGTTCCAGATGAAGGACTCGTACTCCTTCGACACCACCGACGAGGGCCTGGCCGAGGCGTACCAGCTGCACCGCGCCGCGTACATCCGGATCTTCGAGCGCCTCGGCCTCGACCACCGCATCGTCTCCGCCGTCTCCGGCGCCATGGGCGGCTCCGCCTCCGAGGAGTTCCTCGCACCCGCGGCCGCCGGCGAGGACACCTTCGTCGACTGCCCGAACTGCGACTACGCCGCCAACACCGAGGCCGTGACCTTCAAGGCCACCGCCGTCGACGCCTCGGCGACCGGCCCGGTCGAGGAGCTGGACACCCCCGACACCCCGACCATCGAGACCCTCGCCGCCCACCTCGGCGTCGAGGCCTCCGCCACCCTGAAGAACCTCCTGGTCAAGGTCGACGGCGAGATCGTGGCCGTGGGTGTGCCCGGCGACCGCGAGGTCGACCTCGGCAAGCTCGGTGAGCACCTCGCCCCCGCCGTCGTCGAGCTCGTCACCGCCGAGGACTTCGTGGGCCGCCCCGACCTGGTGCGCGGCTACGTCGGCCCGCAGGGCCTGGAGAAGGTCCGCTACATCGCCGACCCCCGCGTCGCCGCCGGCACCGCCTGGATCACGGGTGCCAACAAGGAGGGCAAGCACGCGAGGAACGTCGTCGCGGGCCGCGACTTCGAGGTCGACGACTACCTCGACGTCGTCGTCGTCGAGGCGGGCGACCCCTGCCCCGAGTGCGGCACCGGCCTCCAGGTGGACCGCGCCATCGAGATCGGCCACATCTTCCAGCTCGGCCGCAAGTACGCCGACATCTTCTCCCTCGACGTCCTCGGCCAGCAGGGCAAGCCGGTCCGCGTCACGATGGGCTCGTACGGCATCGGCGTCTCCCGCGCGGTGGCCGCCCTCGCCGAGCAGACCGCCGACGACAAGGGGCTGTGCTGGCCCCGCGAGATCGCCCCGGCCGACGTGCATGTCGTCGCCGCCGGCAAGGCGCTCCAGACCGAGCTCGCCCTCGAGGTCTCCGAGAAGCTCAACGCCGCGGGCCTGCGCGTCCTGGTCGACGACCGCCCCGGTGTCTCGCCGGGCGTGAAGTTCACCGACTCCGAGCTCATCGGCGTCCCGAAGATCCTTGTCGCCGGCCGCCGTTCGGCCGAGGGCGTCCTGGAGCTGAAGGACCGTCGCACGGGCGAGCGCGAGGAGCTCACCGTCGACGAGGCGATCGCCCGCCTGACCGACCAGGGCTGATCCGACCCGGCCACGGAGAGGGCCCCGCGCACCGCGCGGGGCCCTCTCCCATGCGTGCGGCTGACCGACGACAACGCCGCGAGGTGCGGTGCCGGGGTACGCGAGCCCGGCATGATCCAGACGAAAGGCCCTACAGCCAGGCCGCGAACTCCAGTGACATCTCGCCGTCCTGCGTGCGCCCCGCCGCCAGCGCCCGCGTGCCGGACTCGACGGCACGGAACAGCGTCCAGCCACGCAGCCGCGCCTGGTCGACCTCCAGCGATTCGGCGAGCTTCTTGACCCTGCGGCGGGCCGTCACGGCACCGCCGGGCGAGGCGATCAAATCCTCCACCCGGTCACGCACCAGCCGCGCCAGGTCGTACGCACGCTCCCCGGTCACCGGCTCGGGGCCGACCGCCAGCCACGGGGCACGCTCACCGGCCAGGACCTTGCTCTGCCGGAAGTTGCCGTGCAGCAGGAAGGCCTCGGGGGAGTCCCGGACCAGCTCCTCGCGGGCCGCGAGGGCCGCCGAGACAAGCGGTTCGAGCGCGGGGTCCTGCTCGGCGGCGGCCCGTACGGGCCCCGCCTGCCGGGCGGTGCGCTCCTCGACGGTCTCGAAGACGTGGCCGGCCGGAGGCTCGACCCACAGCCGACGCACCGTGCCCGCCGCCTCCAGCAGCGCCTTCGCCTCGGGCAGGGAGCGCAGGGACACCTCGTGGTGCAGCCGCTCCAGCAGAAGGGCGTCCTCGGGCCCAGCCGCGTCCGGAGCGGCCAGGAGCTCGACGGCCCCCCAGCCCTTCCAGTGCGCCAGCGCGGCCCTCTCCTGCGCGGGAGCGGCCCCGGGAGGCGCGATCTTCAGCACGGCAGGCGTGCCGTCGCCCCGGTGCACCAGAAGGACGAGAGCGCTCCGCCCGCCGGGGGCGCAGACCCGGTCGAGGGAGACCGAGTGCGCGGACAGCGCGTCGCCGGTGAGTGCGGGGAGCCGCCCGAGCCACTCGGCGGCGGCCGCGTCCCCGTACGTCTCGCCGAGCGCTCGCACCAGACGCTGCGGCGGTTCGAAACCCATACGTGCCTTGTTCCCTTTCAGAGCGTGCTCAGTTGCTCAGTGCGTGACACCCGTGGCGCCTGCCTCCGCCGTGTTCTCCGGCGGGGCGGCCTTCTCGGTGAGCCCAGGAAAGGCTACGCCGGTGCCGCGCCAGCGCACCGCACGCACCGCGGCCTCCCGGAGCGCGCCCGCCGCGTCCTGCCGCAACGGCCCCCGGGCAGCCCGTACGAGATCGGAGTACACGCCGGCCACCCGGTCCTCCAGCACGGCGGCGAGCCGCGTCGCGGTCGCGGGGTCCCGCACCGCGAAGGGCAGCGTGTACGCCGCGTGCGCCGCCACGGGCGTACCGCCCAGGTCGCGCACCCTGCGGGTGAGGGCGTCCCGCCGGGCCCGGTGGGCGTCACAGGCCGCCGTGGCGTCGTTGCGGCGGCCGCCGTCCAGCCGGCCGCCCAGCACCCCGTATCCGTACACGGCGGCGTGCTCGGCGGCGAGTGCGGCCTGTGCGGCACGCAGCACGCCCTCCGGGTCGTCCGTGCCGGCCTCCTGTGTCATGCCGTTCATGCCGGGGGCTCCTTGGCCAGCTCGGTCAGCAGATACGCGTGGGCCGCGCCTGCCGCGGCGATCGAGGCCAGCAGCCTGGCCAGTTCCGGTTCGGCGGTCAGCAGGGCCGCGGCGCGGCCGTCGGCCACTCTGCGCTCCTCGCCCGCCAGCTCCCTGAGGGCCGCACGCGCGTCGGTGGCGGCCGCCGGCGGGGCGGGGGCGGGGGAGCCGCTCGCGGCCTTCGGCGGTCCGCCCAGGGCCGCGAGGTGCTCCCGCACCGCGGCCCCCATCGGCGCGAGCCCGGGCTCCGTCACCGGGTGGGCGGCCGCGAGCTGTTCGTAACGGGAGAGCAGCGAGGCACTGTCACGGGCCGCCGACGCACGCAGCGCGGTGCCCGCCCGGAGCGAGGCGGCCCTGGCGTCCGCGCCCCCCGAAGCGCTCGGTGTCTCCGCCCCGTCCCCGCAACCTGTCAGAACCGCACCCAGGGCCAGGGCTCCCGTAGCGGTGAGCGCACTCCTGCGCGTCGTCCCCGTGCGGTGCACTTGTCTCCTTCAGCCTGGTTTTTGTCAGTTTCTGACCTGAAGTGATCACCGGACGTGAGCGTACCCGCGGCCGGACGAGAGGCGGACGGCAACACCCCTGCGGACCGGATACCCTTTGACCTGACACGCGACGATCCCCACAACAGCACACGCGGCCGAGGAGTCACCCGGATGAGCACCACCCAGAGCGACAGGCTGCGCGAATTGCTGGAGCCGCTCGTCAGCGCGAAGGAGCTGGACCTCGAGGAGATCGAGGTGTCCCAGGCGGGCCGCCGCCGGGTGCTGCGGGTCATCGTGGACTCCGAGGACGGCGTGGAGCTCGACACCTGCGCGGAGCTCAGCCGCGGCATCTCGCAGACGCTGGACGAGACCGACGCCATGGGTGAGGGCGAGTACGTCCTCGAAGTGAGCTCTCCGGGCGCCGACCGCCCGTTGACCGAGCACCGCCACTACGTACGTGCCACCGGCCGGCTGGCCAGGCTCACCCTGAGTGAGGGCGGCGAGCTGGTGGCCCGCATCCTCGGGGTGGACGACGAGGGACTCGATCTGGAAGTACCGGGCGTCAAGGGCCGCAAGCCCACGTCGCGCCGTGTCACCTTCGACGAGATCGCCAAGGCGCGCGTGGAGATCGAATTCAACCGCAAGGACAAGAAGGAAGAGGAGGCGTAGCCGTGGACATCGATGTGAAGCTTCTGAAGGGCTTGGCGCAGGACAAGGAGATCCCCTTCGACGTGCTCGTCGGGGCGATCGAGTCGGCCCTCCTCATCGCGTACCACCGCACCGACGGCAGCCACCGCCGTGCGCGCGTCGAGCTGGACGCCGGCGGCCATGTCACGGTGTGGGCCAAGGACGACCCGGCCGAGCTCGAAGAGGGCCAGGAGCCCAAGGAGTTCGACGACACGCCGTCCGGTTTCGGCCGTATCGCCGCGACCACCGCCAAGCAGGTCATCCTGCAGCGTCTGCGCGACGCCGAGGACGACAGGACGTTCGGGGAGTACGCGGGCCACGAGGGTGACGTCGTCACGGGCCTGGTCCAGCAGGGCAAGGACCCGAAGAACGTCCTGGTCGACATCGGCAAGCTGGAAGCGATCCTGCCGGTCCAGGAGCAGGTCCCGGGCGAGGAGTACACCCACGGCCTGCGGCTGCGTACGTACGTCGTACGGGTGGCCAAGGGTGTGCGCGGCCCGTCCGTGACGCTCTCGCGCACCCACCCGAACCTGGTGAAGAAGCTCTTCGCGCTGGAGGTTCCGGAGATCGCGGACGGCTCGGTCGTCATCGAGGCCATCGCCCGCGAGGCGGGTCACCGCACCAAGATCGCCGTACGCTCCACCCGGGCCGGCCTCAACCCGAAGGGTGCCTGTATCGGCCCGATGGGCAGCCGTGTGCGCAACGTCATGGCCGAGCTGCACGGCGAGAAGATCGACATCGTGGACTGGTCGGACGACCCCGCCGAGATGGTCGCCAACGCTCTGTCACCCGCACGGGTGAGCAAGGTCGAGGTCGTGGACCTCGGGACGCGCTCCGCCCGGGTGACCGTGCCGGACTACCAGCTGTCGCTGGCGATCGGCAAGGAGGGGCAGAACGCCCGCCTGGCCGCCCGTCTCACCGGCTGGCGCATCGACATCCGCCCGGACACCGAGACCGACGAGGAGCGCGACGTCGCGGACCGTGAGCGTGCCGAGCGCGCCCGGGAGCGTTCCGAGCGCGGCTGACCCGCGGACCCGCGCCCGGAGCCTGCCCCGGGTGCGGGTCCGTCCGGGCCCCCGGACAGGCCCTGGACGGTCTCCGGACGGGTCTCCGGACGGGTCTCCGAAGGAATAGATCGAGGCGCCAGGCCGCTGAGATCACGACAACATCCGTTCGATTTTTGCCCCCAAGGGGTGAGGTCGGTGCGGGGAGGTAGACTTAAACGTGTCTGGCCGGACGCACGCCCGCGCTTGCCCCGAGCGAACCTGTGTGGGATGCCGGGAGCGAGCGGCCAAGAGCGAGCTGCTGCGCATCGTGGTGGACGAGGGAGATGTTGTCCCTGATCCACGCGGTACGCTGCCCGGCCGGGGTGCGTATGTACACCCCGCCTCTGTCTGTCTCGACCTGGCGGTCCGCCGCCGGGCATTCCCCCGGGCCTTCAAGGCCAAGGGGCCGTTCGACTCCGCGGCACTGCAGCGGTTCGTCGAGCGGGTGACACCGTAAGAAAGTGAACGGCACGGGTCCCCGTGCGGTCAGGTACCTCGCGAGTTGGAAGTAGGTCGAGATTGCGATGAGCACTCGATGAGTACGCGATGAGTACGCCCATGAAGTAGCGACGGTCCGGCGGTAACCCGGACCTAAAAGGAGCGAAGTGGCTAAGGTCCGGGTATACGAACTCGCCAAGGAGTTCGGAGTGGAGAGCAAGGTCGTCATGGCCAAGCTCCAAGAACTCGGTGAATTCGTCCGTTCGGCGTCCTCGACGATCGAGGCGCCGGTCGTACGCAAGTTGACTGACGCACTGCAGGGTCCCGGTGGCAACGCCGGCAAGTCCGCTGCAAAGCCTGGCGCGCCCCGCAAGGCCGCCCCCTCGAAGCCCGCAGCGCCCTCCCCGGCCGCTGCGGCACGTCCCGCTGCCCCGAAGCCCGGCGCCCCGGCCCCCAAGCCGGCCGCCGCGGAGACCCCGGCGAGCAGCACCCCCGCAGCGCCCTCCGCGCCGTCTGCGGGCCCCCGTCCGGGCCCCAAGCCCGCGCCGAAGCCCGCCCCGGTCACCCCGGTGCCCGCCGCGGAGTTCTCGGCACCGGCTCCGGCCCAGCAGCCGGCCGCGCCGCAGCAGCCTGCCGCACCGCAGCAGGCCCCGCGTCCCGCGGGTGCCACCCCGGGTCCCCGTCCCGCCCGTCCGGCTCCGGCCGGCGGTCAGCGTGACGGTGGCCGCGACGGTGGCCAGCGTGACGGCGGCCGTGGTGGCGAGCGTGGCGGCGACCGCCCCGCGCGTCCCGCGGGCCAGGGCGCCCCGCGCCCCGGTGGCGCCCGTCCGGCCGGTCCCCGTCCGGGCAACAACCCCTTCACCTCCGGCGGTTCCACCGGCATGGCGCGCCCCCAGGCGCCCCGTCCCGGCGGTGCCCCGCGCCCCGGCGGCGGTCAGGAGCGCCCCGGCGCCCCGCGCCCCCAGGGTGGTCCCGGTGGCGCCCCGCGTCCCCAGGGCCAGGGTGGCGCACGCCCCTCTCCGGGCGGCATGCCCCGTCCGCAGGCTCCCCGTCCGGGCGGTGCCCCCTCGGGTAACCGTCCGAACCCCGGCATGATGCCGCAGCGTCCCGCTGCGGGCCCGCGTCCCGGCGGTGGCCCCGGCGGTGGCCGTGGTCCCGGTGGCGGCGGCGGTCGCCCGGGTGGCGGCGGCGGTCGTCCCGGTGGCGGCGGCTTCGCAGGCCGTCCGGCCGGTCCCGGTGGCGGTGGCGGCGGCTTCGCAGGCCGTCCCGGCGGTCCCGGTGGTGGCGGCGCAGGCCGTCCCGGTGGTGGCGGCGGCTTCGGCGGTCGTCCCGGCTTCGGTGGACGTCCCGGCGGCCCGGGTGCCCGTGGTGGCACACAGGGTGCGTTCGGCCGTCCCGGCGGTCCCGCGCGTCGTGGCCGCAAGTCGAAGAGGCAGAGGCGCCAGGAGTACGAGTCGATGCAGGCCCCGTCGGTGGGCGGCGTCATGCTGCCCCGCGGCAACGGGCAGGCTGTGCGGCTGTCCCGCGGTGCTTCGCTCACGGACTTCGCGGAGAAGATCAACGCGAACCCGGCGTCGCTCGTCGGCGTGATGATGAACCTCGGCGAGATGGTCACCGCCACGCAGTCCGTCCCCGACGACACGCTGCGGATGCTCGCGGACGAGATGAACTTCGTCCTCGAGATCGTCAGCCCGGAGGAGGAGGACCGCGAGCTGCTCGAGTCCTTCGACATCGAGTTCGGCGAGGACGAGGGTGGCGAAGAGGCCCTGGTCTCCCGTCCGCCGGTCGTGACCGTCATGGGTCACGTCGACCACGGTAAGACCCGACTGCTGGACGCGATCCGCAAGACGAACGTCGTCGCGGGCGAGGCCGGCGGCATCACGCAGCACATCGGTGCCTACCAGGTCGGCGCCGAGGTCAACGGCGAGGACCGCCGTATCACCTTCATCGACACCCCGGGTCACGAGGCGTTCACCGCCATGCGTGCACGTGGTGCGAAGTCGACCGACATCGCGATCCTCGTGGTGGCGGCGAACGACGGTGTGATGCCCCAGACGATCGAGGCGCTGAACCACGCCAAGGCGGCCGAGGTGCCGATCGTGGTCGCGGTCAACAAGATCGACGTCGAGGGTGCCGACCCGACCAAGGTGCGCGGTCAGCTCACCGAGTTCGGTCTGGTGGCGGAGGAGTACGGCGGCGACACGATGTTCGTCGACATCTCCGCCAAGCAGAGCCTCAACATCGAGGCACTGCTGGAGGCCGTCGTCCTCACCGCCGACGCCTCGCTCGACCTGCGGGCCAACCCGGAGCAGGACGCGCAGGGTATTGCGATCGAGTCCCACCTCGACCGCGGCCGCGGTGCCGTCTCGACCGTCCTCGTCCAGCGCGGAACGCTGCGCATCGGTGACACGGTGGTCGTCGGCGACGCATACGGCCGTGTCCGGGCGATGCTCGACGACAACGGTCAGAACGTCCAGGAAGCGGGTCCCTCGACCCCCGTCCTGGTCCTGGGTCTCACGAACGTCCCGGGTGCCGGCGACAACCTCCTGGTCGTCGACGAGGACCGTACGGCCCGTCAGATCGCCGAGAAGCGTGCCGCCCGTGAGCGCAACGCCAACTTCGCCCGCAAGGGTGTCAGGTTCTCCCTGGAGAACCTGGACGAGGCGCTCAAGGCCGGTCTGGTCCAGGAGCTCAACCTCATCATCAAGGGCGACGCGTCCGGTTCGGTGGAGGCTCTCGAGTCCTCGCTGCTCCAGCTCGACGTCGGTGAAGAGGTCGACATCCGGATCCTGCACCGCGGTGTGGGTGCGGTCACCGAGTCGGACATCAACCTGGCGACCGGCTCCGACGCCATCGTGATCGGCTTCAACGTGCGCGCCGCAGGGCGTGCCGAGCAGATGGCCGAGCGCGAGGGCGTGGACGTCCGGTACTACTCGGTCATCTACCAGGCGATCGAAGAGATCGAAGCGGCCCTCAAGGGCATGCTCAAGCCGGAGTACGAAGAGGTCGAGCTCGGCACGGCGGAGATCCGCGAGATCTTCCGCTCGTCCAAGCTGGGCAACATCGCCGGTGTGCTGGTCCGCTCCGGCGAGGTCAAGCGCAACACCAAGGCGCGCCTGCTGCGTGATGGCAAGGTCATCGCGGAGAGCCTCAACATCTCCGGTCTGCGCCGCTTCAAGGACGACGTCACCGAGATCCGCGAAGGCTTCGAGGGTGGTATCAACCTCGGAAACTTCAACGACATCAAGATCGACGACGTCATCGCGACGTACGAGATGCGCGAGAAGCCGCGAGGCTGATCCACGGGGAACCCCGGGGGGTGACCCCCGGGCTCTCCTGCACGGTCGGGGCCGGTCGACGGGTCGTATTTCCGTCGATCGGCCCCGGCCGTTCCGTGTACGGTTCGGATGTCCCCGCCGGGTGAAGGCGGGGCGTGGCTGTGCCAGTCCGGGGGACGACCCCGGACCCCGAACCCGAACCGGCGGGACATCCGGACATACATGTATGTGGGGACACTGTCCTTCGATCTGCTCCTCGGCGACGTACGGTCGTTGAAGGAGAAGCGCTCCGTCGTCCGCCCGATCGTCGCCGAGATCCACCGCAAGTTCGCGGTGAGCGTCGCGGAGACGGGCGGCCAGGACCTCTACCGCAGGGCCCAGATCGGTCTTGCCGTGGTCTCCGGGGACACCGGGCACCTCACAGACGTACTCGACCGGTGCGAGCGCATGATCGCCGGCCGGCCGGAGGTGGAGCTGCTGTCCGTACGACGGCGGCTGCACAACGACGAAGAAGACTGAGCACGTATCAGAAGGAGAAGGACCAGTGGCCGACAACGCGCGGGCAAAGAAGCTGGCGGACCTCATCCAGGTGGTGGTCGCCGAGAAACTGCAGCGCGGTATCAAGGACCCGCGTCTGGGCACGCACGTGACCATCACGGACACCCGTGTCACCGGCGACCTGCGGGAGGCCACGGTCTTCTACACGGTCTACGGCGACGACGAGGAGCGGGCCAGCGCGGCCGCCGGTCTGGAGAGCGCCAAGGGCATCCTGCGCTCGGCGGTCGGTGCGGCGGCGGGGACGAAGTTCACCCCGACGCTGGCCTTCGTGGCCGACGCCCTGCCGGACAACGCCAAGGCGATCGAGGACCTGCTCGACCGGGCACGTGCCTCGGACGCCAAGGTCCGCGAGGCGTCCTCGGGTGCCACGTACGCCGGAGACGCGGACCCGTACCGCAAGCCGGAGGACGAGGACGAGAACGGCGAGGGCTCACCTTCCGCATGACGCAGAACAAAACGCCGGACGGACTTGTCATCGTCGACAAGCCGTCCGGCTTCACTTCGCACGACGTCGTGGCCAAGATGCGCGGCATCGCCCGCACCCGGCGGGTCGGCCACGCCGGCACGCTGGACCCGATGGCGACCGGCGTCCTCGTACTGGGCGTCGAGAGAGCCACCAAGCTGCTCGGGCACCTCGCGCTGACCGAGAAGGAGTACCTGGGGACGATCCGTCTCGGCCAGGACACCGTCACCGACGACGCGGAGGGCGAGATCACCTCGTCCACCGATGCCTCGGGGGTGACCCGCGAGGGCATCGACGCCGGGGTCGCCGCACTGTCCGGCGCGATCATGCAGGTGCCGTCCAAGGTCAGCGCCATCAAGATCGACGGCAAGCGGTCCTACGCCCGGGTGCGCGGCGGCGAGGAGTTCGAGATCCCGGCCCGCCCGGTCACCATCTCGTCCTTCCGGGTCTACGACGTCCGTGAGGCCGTCGCGGAGGACGGCACCCCGGTCGTCGACCTGGTCGTCTCCGTCGTGTGCTCCTCGGGGACGTACATCCGCGCCCTCGCCCGCGACCTCGGCGCGGGACTCGGCGTGGGCGGGCACCTGACCGCACTGCGGCGCACCCGCGTCGGGCCGTACGGCCTCGACGCGGCGCGCACCCTCGACCAGCACCAGCAGGAGCTGACCGTGATGCCGGTTGCGGAGGCGGCCGCATCGGCCTTCCCCCGCTGGGACGTGGACGAGAAGCGCGCCAAGCTTCTGCTCAACGGCGTGCGGCTGGACATGCCGTCGTATCCGCCGGGGCCGGTCGGGGTCTTCGGGCCCGACGGGGCGTTCCTCGTGCTCGTCGAGGAACAGAAGGGCAAGGCCAAGAGCCTCGCCGTCTTCGCCTGACGTCCGCGTCCGACGAAGGGCACGCGGGCTCCCCATGGGGTCGGCCCGTCGTGGAGCGGGCAGCCTTCCGGTGCGTGTCCGGCCCGTCGTGGAGCGGGCAGCCCCCCGGTGCGTGCCCGCTCCACGATCCCCCTCCCGCGCCCATCCCTGTCCACGGGAACCCGCCGATTCACCCCGATGGACGGGCGCTCGGAGTGACAGGGGGGTGCGAGGGGGGCGCTTTCGCCCCGTGCGTTTCCGGTGCCGATCATCTGGGACCTACCGTCGGACCATGGGCAGCGGGGACCGGTCGAAACTTGTGAAGATCTGCGATCAGGCCGGCCGGCCGCGGGGGACCGGATTCGTCGCGGACGACCGGGGCACAGTCGTCACCAGCCACCAGGCCGTCGCACGCTCCGTGCCCCTGACGCTGCACTCCGCCGACGGCCGCAGCTGTCCCGTCGGCCCCGACGACATCACCGAGCTGCCCGCCCTGGGCCTCGCCCTGCTGCGCACCGGCGGCCCCGGGACGCTCGGGGTGGAGCCGCTCCCCATCGCCGTACGGGAGCAGATCGGGACGGGTACCTATGTGCGGATCGCCGCCCACGGCTGGCGCGAGGCACGGGTGCTCGGGACCACCCCCGCGACGTACTCCGAGGGCGGACGCGACCACCCCGTGGGCGACGCCCTGGAGCTCGCCCTCGGCACGGACGGGCGCGACGCGCTGCGCTCCGGCGGCGCCGCCGTCGGCGGGCCCGTGACGGACCCGCGTACCGGGGCCGTCCTCGGTGTGCTCTCGACCGCGCTGACCGCCGGGCGTGAGACCGCCGGGCTCGCGGTGCCGCTGGCTCCCCAGGACGCTCCGGCGCCGCTGGCCGAGGTGCTCCGGCGCAACGCGAACAGCGTTCCGGGGTACGGCCGTGACCTCAACCTCGCGGGGGCGCTGCAGCTGACCGCCACCTCGCTCGGCCACGCGGACAGCCGGCCCTGCGACACAGAGATTGTCGAACGCCCCCACATCAGGGCGGAGTTCACCGCCTTCGAGACCGGCACGGGACCCGTGCTCGGCGTGGTCGGCGCCCCCGGGACCGGCCGCACCACGGAGCTCGCCGCCCTGGCCGACCGCCGTGCCCGCGGGCCCGTGCCCGCGCTGACGCTCTGGCTGCGCGGGGCCGATCTGCTGGCCGACGACACCTCGGTCACCGACGCCATGACCAGGGCGCTGCAGCGCTCCGGCAGGATCATCACCGCTGCCGGGGGCAGGGGCGACATGGAGACGGCCACCCCCGAGCGGGTGGCCCGCCTCGCCGCGGCCTCCGGGAACCCGCTCCTGGTCGTCGTGGACGGCCCGGAGGAGATGCCGCCCCTGCTGGCCCACCGGCTCGCCGGGTGGGCCGTGGCGACGGCCGAGTGGCTGCCGGCCCACGAGGTGCGGATGGTCGTCGCCTGCCGCCCCGAGCACTGGGAGACCGCAGGCGCGCTCTACCCCCCGGGGGCACTGCACCGCCCGGAGCGGCCCGCCGGAGGCCTGCCGCCCGCGGTCCGGCTCGGCGACCTCACGGCGGAACAGGCCGAGCGGGCGGCGGAGCGGTACGGCATCCCGCCCGGCACGATCGCTCCCGGCCACGACCGGCATCCGCTCACGCTGCGCCTGCTCGCCGAGGTGCGGGCGGCACTGCCCCCCGACGTGCCCGGCAGGCCAGGCACGGAGGAGGTCTTCGCCGCCCATCTGGACCTCGCCTGCGTCCGGATCGCCGTCCGGATCGGGGCCCAGGCCGAGCCGCGGCTCAGGGGCACGGCGGTCCGCAGACTGGCGGCGAAGGTGGCCGGCCAGGTCCACGAGGCGGCCAGACGCTGTCTCGGCCCGGGCCAGGGCGAGCTGGACCGGGCGGCGTTCGAGGAGATCTTCCCCTGGCGCACGGGCTGGGCCTCGGCCGTACTCACCGAGGGCCTGCTGGTCCCGGCGGGCGCGGGGTACCGCTTCGCCCACGAGGAGCTGGGCGACTGGGTGCAGGGCGCGCACCTCGACCTGGACGCGGCGCTGCACTCGCTGGTCCACCGCTGGCACGCGGACGGGGCCACCACAGAGCCCGCGCCCGCCCCGCAGGACCCGGCGGAACCCCACAACCTTCCTGTGCCGCGCCATCGCATCGGCCCCGTGCTCCAGGCGATGCTCCTGCTGGAACGGCGGCAGGGGCACGCGGCCCTGGCCCACCGCATGGCCGACCTGATCGAGGCGATGGACCGCCTGCCGTCCGGCCCGGGCGCGGAGGAGCGGCTCACCGACGCCGCCTGGTGGGCCGTGCACCTGCTCCGGGAGAGCCTGCTCAGGGTCCCCGACGCCCGGCCCTGCCTCGGGGTGCTGCGGGTGCTCGCCGGACGGATCACCCGGCGCTCCCTGTCCGGCGGCGGTCCGGCCGCGCTCGGGCCCTACGCGGAATTCGGGCCGTGGTTCTGGCGCCGGATCCGGCTGCCCGAAGCCGACCGGATCGATCTCCTGCGCCGCCTCCTGCCCGCCGACGGCGCCCCCCGCACGGACGGCGGCGAACGGTATCTGGACGCCGTCTCCCGGCGCCTGGCCGCCCACCCCAGGACCGTGCAGGCACTGCTGTGCCGCTGGTTCACCGACGAGAGCCCCCTGTCCGCCGAGGAGGGCCTGCCGATGCGGCTCACCGTGGCCGCCGCCGCGCAGGCACTCCTCTACGCCCGTCGGGACCTCGCCGTCGACGACCTGACCGATGCGCTCGTCGACACCCGGCACCCGCGCGCCGCCGAACTGCTCACCGCTCTCGCCGAGGACGAACCGACCGCCCTCTGCCGGGCCGTCGACCGGTGGGCGCGCGACGAACAGCGGCCCGAGCGGCGCGCAGCCGCGGCGGTCCACGCCACGCTCACCGCCGCCCGCGCCCTGACCGCCTCTGACCGCACCCTGCTGCGCGGGGCGGCGCTCACCCTGCTGGCCCGGCCGGACGACACACCCCTGCACGCCCAGGCGCTCACCGTCCTCGTACGGGACCCGGGCACAGGGGGGCGGTACCTGCCGCAGGCCCTGAGGCTCTTCGCCGCCGGAGACCCCCGGCTGCCGGTGGGCCTGCTCACGGAGGCGTTCCCCGAGTACCCCGAGCCGGTCCTGGCCGCGCTGCGCGCCCGCCTGTCGCTCCCCGGGGAGGCGGCCGACGGTGTCCTGCGGGAACTGGCCGCCCTGGACACCCCGGCCCTGGCGCTGCACGCCCCGGGTCTCGTACGCCGTTACATCGACAGCCGGGGCGACGGCGAGGACTCCGGGGCGCAGGCCGCCGCCTATGTGGATCTCCGGCTGGAGCACAGTCCTGCCGCCCGGGCACTCCTGCTGCCCCTGATGGCCGGGCTGCTGCGGGACCGCCCCGTACCCCCGTCCGTACGCGCCGCGCTGGCCCGGGTGCTCGCCGCCACGGGCAGCGCCGCGTCGAGGCCGCTGCGGGCGGAGCTGCTGGAGGTCCTGCTGGAGTTCGAACAGGAGAAGGGGAGGGACCCGGAGGTCCTCGACGCCCTGCTGAGGGCGGCGGCGGCCGGCTCCGGCCGCCGCCCCGAGGCCCGCACACGGGCGCTGGTGCACCGCACCGGGATGCTCCTCGTACGGACGCCCGAGGGCGCGGCCCGCTTCGACCGCGGCCTGGTCGAACTCGCCCGGGACGTTCCCGGATTCGCGGCCCTCGTCGGCCGCTGGCTGGCGGACGCCCCGCAGGAGTGGGCCGCCGTCGTGGGCCCCGGCGCCCGGCGCACGATGGAGGCGCTGGACGGTTCGCGGCCCGGGATCCCTATGCCGATGCAGGCCGCGGGACGTGAGCATGGCAGTCTTAGACCTGCGTAATGGACACACACACGTACACAGGTTCGGGCGAGGAGCGGTCAGAGTGCACTGCTGGCGTGGCTTGGAGGACATCCCTGAGGGCTGGGGGCGCAGCGTCGTCACCATCGGCTCCTACGACGGGGTGCACCGCGGGCACCAGCTGATCATCGGCCGTGCCGTGGAGCGGGCGCGCGAGCTCGGTGTGCCCTCCGTCGTCGTCACCTTCGACCCGCACCCCAGCGAGGTCGTCCGCCCCGGCACGCACCCGCCGCTGCTCGCACCGCACCAGCGGCGCGCCGAGCTCATGGCCGGGCTGGGGGTGGACGCGGTGATGATCCTGCCGTTCACCTCCGAGTTCTCCAAGCTCTCGCCCGCGGACTTCGTCGTGAAGGTGCTCGTCGACAAGCTGCACGCGAAGCTGGTCATCGAAGGCCCCAACTTCCGCTTCGGACACCGGGCGGCGGGCAACGTCACCTTCCTCGCCGAACTCGGTCCGACGTACGACTTCCAGGTCGAGGTCATCGACCTCTACGTGAGCGGTGACGCGGGCGGCGGCGAGCCGTTCTCCTCCACGCTCACCCGCCGCCTGGTCGCCGAGGGCGACGTCGCGGGGGCCGCCGAGATCCTCGGCCGCCCGCACCGCGTCGAGGGCGTCGTGGTGCGCGGCGCCCAGCGGGGCCGCGAGCTCGGCTTCCCCACGGCGAACGTGGAGACCCTGCCGCACACCGCGATCCCCGCCGACGGCGTCTACGCCGGCTGGCTCACGGTGAACGGCGAGGCGATGCCCGCCGCGATCTCCGTGGGCACGAACCCGCAGTTCGACGGCACGGAGCGGACCGTCGAGGCGTACGCGATCGACCGCGTCGGCCTCGACCTGTACGGGCTGCACGTCGCGGTGGACTTCCTGGCCTACGTACGCGGCATGCTGAAGTTCGAGTCGATCGACGACCTGCTCGTGGCGATGGCCGCCGACGTGAAGCGTTCCAGCGAGCTGATCGCGGCGTACGAGCGGGCCTGACGCCTTCCTGTGGTGCGGACGCCGGCACCGGGGCATGGTCGGTGGCAGGAGCCCGTCGAGCCCGGGAGGACGTCCGCCCATGCGTGAACTGCTGTCGGAACTGCGCGACTGGCACACGGCCGGTACGCCCTTCGCCCTGGCCACGGTCGTCGCGGTGCGGGGCAGCGCGCCACGGGCCCCCGGCGCCCTCATGGCGGTGTCCGCGACGGGCGCGGTGGCGGGCAGCGTCTCCGGCGGGTGCGTGGAGAGCGATGTGTACGAGGTCGCCACCGAGACGCTCACCACCGGCCGGACGGAGCTGCGGACCTACGGCATCAGCGACGACGAGGCCTTCGGCGTCGGGCTGACCTGCGGCGGCACGATCGACATCCTGGTGCAGCCCTTCGTCACGGCGGCCGACCGGGACGGACTGCGGGAACTCGTCGGCACCGTCGCCGCCGGGGAGCCCGTCTCGCTCGCCACCGTGGTGTCAGGAGCGGCGCGGCCCGGCGCCCGCCGGGTTGTCCTGACCGGCCGTGTCAGCGGTTCGCTCGGCGACGAAGGGCTCGACGCCGCCGTCACCGACGACGCGCGAGGGCTGCTCGCCCAGGGAGCCACCGGCAGCGTCTTGTACGGCGCGCACGGCGAGCGCCGGATGCAGGACGTCACCGTCTTCGTCCAGACGTACGCCCCCGCGCCCCGCATGCTCGTCTTCGGGGCCATCGACCACGCGGCGGCCACCGCGAGGATCGGGGCGTTCCTCGGCTACCGGGTGACGGTGTGCGACGCCCGTCCGGCCTTCGCCACCCGTGAGCGCTTCCCCACGGCGGACGAGGTCGTCTGCGCCTGGCCGCACACCTACCTGGAGTCGACGCCGGTGGACGCGCGCACCGTCGTCTGCGTCCTGACCCACGACCCGAAGTTCGACGTGCCCCTGCTCGCCGCCGCGCTGCGCACACCCGCCGCGTACATCGGTGTGATGGGCAGCCGGCGCACCCACGCCGACCGGATCGCCCGGCTGCGGGAGGCGGGTGTGGGCGAGGCGGAACTGGCCCGCCTCGCCTCACCCGTCGGCCTCGACCTCGGAGCCCGTACGCCCGAGGAGACGGCCGTCTCCATCGCCGCCGAGATCATCCAGCACCGCTGGGGCGGCACCGGCCGTCCCCTGGGGGAGCTGGCCGGCGCGATCCACCACGACCGCGGCGGCGCCTAGGAGACGACGCCCGCCCCCGCGGCCGCCCAGTGGCAGGCCACCTGGGTCCTGCCGTCTCCCTCCAGCACCGGCAGATCCTTCGTGCGGCACGCGTCCGCGACGCCGGCGCGTGCCGCCTCGCCCGAGGCGAGGATCTGGCACCGGGCGTGGAAGCGGCAGCCGGACGGGACCTTCGAGGGGTCCGGGGGTTCACCCGTCAGCAGCACCGGCTCACCGTCCGCCTCCGGCAGTACCGACAGCAGCGCCTGGGTGTACGGGTGCCGGGGAGCCGTGAGGATCTGCTCGACGTCACCCGTCTCCACGATCCGGCCGAGATACATGACCGCCACGCGGTCCGCGATGTTCCACGCCAGCCCCAGATCATGCGTCACCACCAGCGCGGAGAGTCCCAGTTCGTCGCGCAGCCGCAGCAGGAGCGCGAGGATCTCGCCGCGTACGGAGGCGTCCAGCGAGGCCACGGGCTCGTCCGCGACGATCAGCTCCGGCTCCAGGACCAGTGCGCCCGCGATCACGACGCGCTGGCGCTGACCGCCGGACAGCTCGTGCGGATAGCGCAGGAAGAACCGCTCCGGGGGCCGCAGCCCCGCCCGCGCCAGCGCCCCGGACACGGCCTCCCGCTCGTCGCCCGCGTAGCCGTGGATGCGCAGGCCCTCCGCCACCGCGTCGTACACCGTGTGGCGGGGGTTGAGGGAACCGCTGGGGTCCTGGAGCACCAGCTGCACCCGCTTGCGGTACGCCTTGAGCGCCCGGCCCCCGTAGTCGAGCGGCTCGCCGCCGAACGTGACGCGGCCCGCCGTGGGCGGCACCAGGCCGAGCAACGACCGGGCCAGCGTCGTCTTCCCGCAGCCCGATTCGCCGACCAGGGCGACGATCTCACCGGGACGGATGTCGAGGTCCACCCCGTCGACCGCCCGCGCGGTCGCCGCCCCGCGCCGCCCGGGGAACGCGACCTTCAGCGCCTGCGCGCTGAGCAGGGGAGCCGGGGGAGTGGTCGTCATGAGGTGCTCCTTGCTTCCTCGGTACCGCCGTGCGGACCGGGCGTCGCGGTGGCTTCCGCTTCCACCAGCACACAGGCCGCCCGCCGGGACGGGCCGGCCGGCCGCAGCTCCTGGTCCTCGGTGGCACAGGAGTCCAGAGCGGCAGCGCAGCGCGGATGGAACGTACAGCCGGAGGGCAGCGCCGACGGGTCCGGCGGATCTCCCGGCAGGCCGCGCGGCGCGTGCCGCGACGAGAGGTCGCCGATCCGCGGGAAGGCGGCCGACAGGGCGCTGCTGTAGGGGTGACGGGCGTTCTCGTAGACCTTCTTGGCGGGGCCCTCCTCGACCACCCGGCCCGCGTACATCACCGACAGCCGGTCGCAGGTGTCGGAGAGCACCGCCAGATCGTGGCTGATCATGATCAGACCCAGGTCCTGGTCGCTGACGAGCTGTTCGATCAGCCGCAGGATCTGCGCCTGGATCATCACGTCGAGGGCCGTGGTGGGCTCGTCGGCGATGATCAGCCGCGGGTCGCAGGCCAGCGCCATGGCGATCATCACGCGCTGGCGCTGACCGCCGGACAGCTCGTGCGGGTAGGCGTCCGCGCGTGCGGCCGGGAGTCCCACCTGTTCCAGCAGCTCACCTGCGCGCCTGTGTGCGGCAGCCGGGGTTCCCTTGCCGTGCAGCAGGATCGGTTCGGCGATCTGGTCCCCGATGCGGTGCACGGCGTTCAGCGAGTGCATCGCGCCCTGGAAGACGATCGACGCCCCCGCCCAGCGCACGGCGCGCAGCCGCCCCCACTTCATGGTGAGGATGTCCTCGCCGTCCAGCAGGATCTCGCCGCTCAGGGTCGCGGAGGCGGGTAGCAGCCGCAGGAGCGCCAGCGCGAGCGTCGACTTCCCGCAGCCGGACTCCCCGGCGATGCCCAGCTTCTGGCCCGCCTCGACCCGCAGGTCGACTCCCCGTACGGCGGGGACGGCCGAGGCCCCGGAGCCGTAGGTGACATGCAGGTTCCGGACGTCGAGCAGCGGCTGCCCGGTCTCCGGCTTCGGAACGCTCTCGGTCTTCACGGCGGTCAACGGGACACCCCCAGCTTGGGGTTGAGCACGGTCTCGATGGTGCGGCCGCACAGCGTGAACGCGAGGGCGACGACCGCGATGGCGAGTCCGGGCGGAGCGAGGTACCACCAGTTGCCGGAGCTGACCGCTCCGGCCTCACGGGCGTCCTGGAGCAGCCCGCCCCAGGAGACGATCGTGGGATCGCCGAGCCCGAGGAAGGCGAGGGTCGCCTCGGTGAGGATGGCGGTGGAGATCACCAGCGTGGTCTGTGCGAGCACCAGCGGCATCACATTGGGCAGCACATGGCGGGACATGATGTGGCCGTGCCCGCCCCCGAGCGCCTTGGAGCGCTCGATGTACGGACGGGACTCCACGGACAGCGTCTGCGCCCGCACGAGCCGCGCGGTCGTCGGCCAGGTCGTCACGCCGATGGCGAGGACCGTCGTCCAGAGGGACCGCGAGAGCACGGTGGCGAGCGCGATGGCGAGCACCAGGGTCGGCATCACGAGGAACCAGTCCGTGATCCGCATGACGACGTTGCCGTACCAGCCCTTGAAGTGGCCGGCCGTGATGCCCACCAGGGTCCCGATGGCCACCGAGAGGAAGGCGGCGAGCAGGCCGACGGTCAGCGAGACCCGCGTCCCCCACACCAGCAGGGCGAGCAGACTGCGGCCGAACTGGTCGGTGCCGAGGGGGAACTCCGCGCTCGGTGCCTCCAGCGGTCCGCCCGGCGCGGCAGTCACGCTCAGCGAGTCCGTGCCGACCAGCAGCGGGGCAGCCAGCGCGGTCAGGGCGATCAGCGCGAGCACGGCGAGGCCGGCCAGGCCCGCACGGTGGCTCCGGTACTGCCGCCAGAAGCGGGCCGCCGCATGGCGCCGGCGGGTCCAGGTCAGCGCGCGCGGGCCGAGGGTCGGCGCGGCGTCGGTCGTGGTCGTCATCGGCCCACCCGGGGATCGAGGAGCGGATAGATCACATCGGCGAGCGTGTTCATCAGGATCACCGCGGCGGCGAAGATGAAGAACAGCGCCTGCACCAGCGGCAGATCGGGCACGCTCAGCGCCTGGTAGAAGAGGCCGCCCAGGCCGGGCCAGGAGAACACCGTCTCCACCAGGATGGCGCCCGCCACCGTGTTGCCCAGGTTGACGAAGAGCAGGGTCACCGTCGGCAGCATCGCGTTCGGGACGGCGTGCCGGCGGCGCACGAGGTCGTCGCGGAGCCCCTTCGCGCGGGCCGTCGTCAGATAGTCGCTGCCCATCTCGTCGAGCAGCGAGGAGCGCATCACCAGCAGGGTGCGCGCGTACTCGACGGCGACGAGGGTGATGACCGGCAGCACGAGGTGGTGGGCCACGTCGAGGACGTACGCGAAGCCGCTCTCACTGCCGGACTCCATGCCCCCGGTCGGGAACATGCCGGGAATGGGCCCGATGCCGACCGACAGGGTGATGATCAGGAGCAGCCCGAGCCAGAACGAGGGCACCGAGTACAGCGTCAGCGCGAAGGCGGTGTGGAAGCGGTCGCCGGCCGAGCCGTTGCGCCAGGCGGACCTGGCGCCCAGCCAGATGCCGATCGCCGTGTAGATCACGAAGGCGGTGCCGGTGAGCAGCAGCGTCGCGGGGAGCGCCTCGCTGATCTTGTCCATGACGGGAGCACGGAACTGGTACGACGTGCCGAAGTCCCCGGTCAGGGCGTTGCCGCAGTATTCGGTGAACTGCTGCCACAGCGGCAGGTCCAGGCCGAATTCCTTGCGCATCGCGGCGATCTGTTCGGTCGACACCTGCCGGCCGCCGGTCATCTGCTTGACCGGGTCGCCGGGGATCAGACGGAACAGGAAGAAGCTGGTGACGAGCACGGCGAACAGCGAGACGGCCGCACCGGCCAGCTTGCCCGCCGCATAGCGGAGATAGGCGGTCGTGCTGCGGGCGCGTGGACTGCGGGCCGACGGCCCGGCCGGAGCCGGGCCGTCGGTCTGCACAGCGTCCACGCCCGCCGCGCCCTTCACGAGCGCGGGAGTGCTTTCTGTGCTCATGGACTATTCACGGTCTTCCGCGGTGGAACGACGACGCATGGCGAACAGCAGCCCGCCACCGGCGAGGACGACTACAGCGATACCGACACCGACGAGAACTCCGGTGGAGCTGCCGCTGTCGCCGGACGAGTCGCCCGACGCACCGGCGGCCGGGACCGCCGACCACCAGCTCCAGTAACCGTCCTGACCGTAGATGTTGCCCGCGTCCGAGGGCATGGTCGTGATGGACTTGATCTGGTCGGTGCGGTAGGCCTCGACGGCATTCGGGTACGCCATGACATTCATGTACCCCGTGTCGTACAGCCGCGACTCCATCTGCTTCACGAGGTCGGCCCGTTTGGCGGGGTCGTACTCCGCCGTCTGCTTCGCGTAGAGCTCGTCGTACTGCTTGTCGCAGATGAAGTTGTCGGTCTGCGCGGTTTCCTTCGCCTTGGCCGGCAGCGCGGCGCAGGTGTGGATCGACATGACGAAGTCGGGGTCCGGGTTGACGGACCAGCCGTCGAAGGCGAGGTCGTACTCACCGGCGTACCAGGGGTCGGAGACGTTGTCCCGGCAGTCGACCTTCAGACCGACGCCGAGCTCGCCCCACCACTCCTGGAGGTACTTGCCGATCGCCTTGTCGTTCGGGTCCGTGGCGTGGCACAGGATGCGGAAGTCGAGCGGCTTGCCGTCCTTGCCGGTCCGCTTGCCCGCGCTGTTCTTCCTGTAGCCCGCCTCGTCGAGGAGGGCGCCCGCCTTCGCCGGGTCGTAGGCGAGCTTCTGCTCGGCCGTCGGCTTCCAGAAGTAGGAGCCGAAGCGGGGCGGGATGTAGCCCTCGCCCTCCACGGCGTAGCCCTGGAAGACCTTGTCGATGATGGCCGTGCGGTCCACGGACATGAAGAGCGCCTGACGGACCTTCTGGTCCTGGAGCGCCGCGTGCCCGTCGCCGAACTTCTTGCCGTCCTTCGTCTGCGCGCCGGGGTTGGTGGCCAGTGCGTAGAAGCGCCGGCCGGGGGCGTCGTTCACCTTGATGTTGTCGGCGGACTTCAGCGACGCGGCCTGCGCGGGGGTCAGACTCGGGCTTCCGGCGACGAAGGAAACTTCACCCTTTCGGAGGGCGGCGACCGCTGCGTCCTGGTCCTTGTAGTACCGGAAGACGAGCTCGTCGAACTTGGGTGAGCCTCGCCAGAAGTCCTTGTTGGCCTTGAGCTTCACATAGCTGTCGACCTTGTAGTCCGTCAGGATGAACGGCCCGTTGCCGACGATCGGGAACTTCGTGTCGTTGTTGAACTTCGAGAAGTCGCCGACCTTCTCCCAGACGTGCTTGGGAACGATGGGCACGTCCAGCGCCGTCATCGTGGCCTGAGGCTGCTTCAGCTCTATGACCAGCTTGTCCGGGCTGGGCGCGGTCACCTTTTTGAAGTTGGAGACGAAGCTGCCGTTCGAGGTCGCGGCACCCTCGTCCGTCATCATCTTGTTGAAGGTCCACGCCGCGTCCTCGGCGGTGGCCTTCTCGCCGTCCGACCACTTCGAGTCGTTCCGGATGGTGTACGTCCACGTCAGCTTGTCCGCCGACGACTCCCACTCGGTGGCGAGCCCGGGGATCGTGTGGTTGTCCTTGGCGTCGTAGTTGGTCAGGAAGTCGTACATCAGCCGGCTGATGCTCGTGGAGACGAGCCGCTGAGCGAGGAACGGGCTCAGGGAGTCGACGCTCTGCGCGACCGCGACCGTGAGCGTCGACTTGCCTTCGGCGGCCTGCGCCTGCTGCGGGGCGGGGGCGAGCGGGTTTCCGGGGACGACCGATCCGGCGGCCAGCGCCAGGGCGGCGGCTCCGGAGGCGAGGAGGATACGCAGTCGGCCGCGTGGGCGGGACGGGCGTGGTGGGAATCTTGTGACCATGGACGTGGACCTCGCGTCATGACTCGCACGGTGAAGGCGGGCAGATCTCTGGTTCGCCAGCTGGTGAAGCGAAGGTTTATCAGCGGCGGTCGAGTCGCGTCAACGGTCCGCCAAACCGCGTGTGGTCTGCGGGAATGCGATGAGGGCCCGCACCGTGTGAACGGTGCGGGCCCTCATTGGTTTAGACCTCTACTGCCTTACTGCTGAGGGGCCGGCGGCGGCTGCGGGGGGTGCTGCTGCCAGCCCGCGGGCGGAACGGGGCCTTGCAGTTCGGGCTGTCCGGACTGATGTGCCTGGCCATCGTCTTGCGCGGGCGGCGGAGGCGGTCCGGCCTGCCCCGCACCGGGCTGCGCCTGCGGGGGCAGCGCCTGCTGCCAGCTGTTGTTCTGCGCACCCGGGCCGGCGTGCGGCGGGTACGCCTGCGGCGGCGCGGCGGCCTGCTGGGGCGGAGGCTGCTGTCCTCCGTACGGCTGCTGCCCGCCGTACGGCTGCTGGGGTGGATACGGCTGCTGCGGCTGCCCGGGGTACGGCTGTCCGGGGTACTGCTGCTGCCCCGGGTACGGCTGACCGGGCTGGGGTGCGTACGGCTGCTGGCCGGGCACCTGCTGACCGGGCGTCTGCCAGCCGGGCATGGGCGGGGCGAACTGCGGCGGCGGAGCGCTGCCGTCGGCCGTCCACAGCCCCTGCTGCTGCTGGGCGCGCTGGAAGTCCTCGGCGACGAGCGCGGAGAGGTTGAAGTAGGCCTCCCGGGTCTTCGGCCGCATCATGTCGAGGTCCACCTCGGCGCCCGCCGACAGGTGTTCGTCGAACGGTACGACCACGACGCCGCGGCAGCGCGTCTCGAAGTGCTGCACGATGTCGTCGACCTTGATCATCTTGCCGGTCTCGCGGACACCGGAGATGACCGTCAGGGAGCGCTGCACCAGTTCCGCGTAGCCGTGCGCCGACAGCCAGTCCAGCGTGGTCGACGCGCTCGATGCGCCGTCGACGGACGGCGTCGAGATGATGATCAGCTGGTCGGCGAGGTCCAGTACACCGCGCATCGCGCTGTAGAGCAGGCCCGTGCCCGAGTCGGTGAGGATGATCGGGTACTGCTTGCCCAGGACGTCGATCGCCCGGCGGTAGTCCTCGTCGTTGAAGGTCGTGGAGACCGCCGGGTCCACGTCGTTGGCGAGGATCTCCAGGCCGGAGGGGGCCTGCGAGGTGAAGCGGCGGATGTCCATGTACGAGTTGAGGTACGGGATCGCCTGGACCAGGTCGCGGATGGTCGCCCCGGTCTCCCGGCGCACCCGCCGCCCGAGTGTGCCGGCGTCCGGGTTGGCGTCGATGGCGAGGATCTTGTCCTGCCGCTCGGTGGCCAGGGTCGAGCCGAGCGCGGTGGTCGTCGTGGTCTTGCCCACGCCGCCCTTGAGGCTGATGACCGCGATCCGGTAGCACGACAGCACCGGCGTACGGATCAGCTCCAGCTTGCGCTGCCGCTCGATCTCCTCCTTCTTCCCGCCCAGCTTGAAGCGGGAGGCGGCGGACGGCGTGCGGCTGCTCTTCGCCTTCTGCTTGCCCCGGACCAGCCGGTCCGACGACAGCTCCACCGCGGCCGTGTAGCCGAGCGGGGCGCCCGGCACGGAGCGCTCGCGCTGGTCATGCGTGACCGGCGTCGGCCAGGCGGCGCCGGTGCGCGGGTCGACCGGCGGGGCCTGGGGAGCGGGAGGCTGGGGCTGGTAGGCCTCGGGCTGCTGCTGCTGCTGTGCAGGCAGGTTCGGCGTGCCTTGCGCCGGTTGCTGAGGGGCCTGCGGGGGGAGCGGAGCACCCTGCGCGGGGAACTGCGGGGGCTGGCCGCCCTGCGGAGCCGGGAAGCCGTAGCCGCCCTGGGGCTGCGCGCCCGGGGGCAGTTGGGGCGCGCCCTGGGCGGGATACTGCTGCTGCGGTGCCTGGGGGAAGCCGTAACCGCCCTGCTGCGGTGCCTGGGGGAACCCGTAACCGCCCTGCTGCGGTGCCTGCGGGAAACCGTAACCACCCTGGGGCGCGGGCGTGTTGGGCTGAGCGTGCTGCTGGGGAGCCGGCGGGGCCGACTGTGCGGGCGGGGGCGGCGGAGGAGCCTGTGGGAAGCCGTAGCCACCCGCCGGCCCGGCGGCCGGAGCGGGCGGCTGCTGTGCGGGCCACTGCGGCGCGGGCTGAGGCGCGCTCGGCTGCGGTGCGGCCGGCTGGAAGGCGGGCGGCAGCGGCGGGAGGGCGCCCTGCGCGGGTGGCGCGGGCGACCACGGGGCCGGTGCGTTCGGCGGCACGGCACCCTGAGGCCCGTCGACGGACGGCGCGTTCGTGGGCGGAGCGTCGGTGGGCGATGCGTCGGCGGGTGGCGCGTCGGTGGGCGATGCGGCGGTGGGCGATGCGGCGGTGGGCGACGCGCCTCCGGGCGGTGTGCCGTCCGACGGTGTACCGGCCGGCGGTGTGTCCTGGGGGCCGGCATCCGTCACGGAGTCCGCCGGCTCATCGGTCTGCCCGTCGGCTCGCTCCTCGCCCGTCCCGGGCTCGCCGTCGGTTTCCCGTACGGAGGCCTTCGACGCGTCCGGCTCCGGGGCGCCCGTCTCCGCAGCGTCTTCCCCGGATCCTGCGGATTCCTGCTCACCCACCGGGCCGGCCGGGCCCGCGCCTTCGGGCTCCGACGGGGCGGCAGGAGGCGTGGGCCCGGCGGAAGTCGGGGCCGTGGACCCGGCCTCCGCCTGCGTCTCCGTCTTGGCCCTGGCCGCCTCGCGCTCGGCGATCTCCTGCTTCAGAGCGGCGGGCGAGAAGCGCATGGTGGCGCCGCTCTCCACATCACCGCCACCGAAGGGGCCGTCCGCGCCGCTCCCGGAGTCAGGCTCCTCGGAGCCCGCCGCGGGGGAAGCCGGCGCCGGAGGAGCGGGCTCGTAGGAAGGTGAGGGCGGCTCGGACGAGGCGGCCGACGACGCTTCGGACGGCGCGGCCGGAACCGGCGGCCAGCCGGGCTCGAATCCGCCGGAAGCGGGCAGCCCCGGTACGGACAAGGGCGCCCCCTGCGGCGGCGGAGGCGGCGCCAGGTGCGACCCCGCTCCTCCCGAAGAGTCACCCGGCGCGTTCTGTGTGTACCAGGCGGGCGGGGTGTAGTCGATGGTGAACTCACCCGTCATCTCGGCGGGATCCGCGTCGGACGACTCGTCGACGGGCGTGTTCCATCCCCCGCTGATCTCGTCCCGATCGCCGTTCACTTTGCCTCCTGGTGTGGTCGAGCACCCTTGTGCCGTGGTGGGTGGGGGCGACCGTTCCCGTTATGTCCGGTCCGCCCGGCTCTCCCCCTTGCGACGCGCAGTGCCTGCCCGCAGGTTCCTCTGCCGCGCCCCCACCCACCCTAATCGCCATGGGGCGCGGTACGGCAGGCCGTACCGCTCGCGACCGCTGTCCCGTAGGTCACGCGTGGCTCCCGCACGGAACGAGCGTGGCAGAACACGGAGGAACGGGCCAGGTCCCGCGCATCGGGGCGGGGCGGACAGGGCGGAGCGGGCGGGGCGGCCACGGTGAGGGGGCGGCGGTCCCGACCGCCGCCCCCTCACCTCGCGGTCGCCTACTTGAGGTCGAACTCGCCGTCCCGGGCGCCCAGCACGAACGCGCGCCACTCGGCCTCCGTGTAGCGCAGTACGGTCCCCGGGTCCAGCGACGACCGCATCGCGACCGCGCCCCCCGGGAGGTGGGCGATCTCGACCCGTTCCTCGACGTTCTCGGTACCGGGTGCGCTCAGCCACTCCACATCCGAGATGTCGAGAGCGTAGAGCTCGTCCTTTTCCTGCTGGGTGCCCATGCGCACGTCCCTTCGGTCGAACTGTCTGGTTCCCCGCCATGATCCTGAAAAGCGGCCGGTCCGGGGCGCGAACGGGAGGGATTCAGTCCATCCTGCGAGCGGTGCCCAGCAATCCGGTCTCCACGTCCGTCGCGCTGGTCATCACCCAGTGGCGCTCACGGCCCGCCACCCAGAGGGTGACACCGTCCGCCAGGGTGGGCAGTGCCTCGCTCTCGGCCCGCGCGAGCCCCAGGATCCGGCCGATCTGCTGTGCCTCTTCCGGCGACACCCGCTGAACACCCACCAGGGTCGCCGCCCGCATCAACCGGGGTGCCACGGGGCTCAGATAGGGCAGCAGCGTCAGCACCGACTGCCACGGCGAGGACACCACCCGGCCGCGGGGCGGACGCATTCCGCAGTCGCGCACCACCACCACAGGGCTGCCCACGGTCGCACCGGTCGGCGGGACCCGCCCCACGTCATGGAGCGAGACGCACTCGAGACCGGCACCCGCGGCCTGCGCCAGTGTGGTCCACGCCTGGGTGCGGCCCGTCTCGACCGCCACGCGTGCACCCGTACCGGCCGCGCGCAGCGCCAGGACCTGCGCGGTCCACAGACCGCCGATCAGCAGGACGTCGTAAGGCGCCGGCCGGTGGAACCCGATCATCTGCGGGCGCCCCTCGGCGTCGTCCCCGATGATCACGCCGTCGTCCCCCACCGGCAACGACAGCGCGCCCAGATGGTCCGCGGCCAGGGTGTGACCGGCATGGCGCGGCCCCAGCAGCCCTCGCCTCGGAGCGATGTGCTTCGTCACTGCGCGCCTCCCAGCGGGAGCGTGGCCAGGACACCCGGCAGCTGCTCGCGGTCCAGCCGTACGAGACCGACCTCCGCGTGCCGGGCGGCTTGCTCCAATGTCCGTCGTACCCCGACCAGTTCGGTGTCGGAGCCGCCGGTGATCCGTACGTGGCCGCGCACGGACATGTGCCCCTGGTGCGCCCCGCGGCGCACCGTCAGGCTGAACGTCGTCGCGTACGCGGGCACCGAGGTCAGCAGCGCCACGAGCCGCGGCAGCGGAGTCGCTCCCCGGCCGAGCTCGGGCCAGCGGTCCACGGCGTAGGTGGTGTGCCAGCGGTCGTCGCAGCGCCAGACCCGCGTGGTCTCCGTCGTCCGTCGCTGCGGCGCGGCGTCCGGACGCCCGGCGCGCGCCGACAGGATGGGATTCGCACAAGCGGACGTGGCCACGGCGGAGTTCAGCTCGTCCTGGTCCAGCACCGAGGCCCGGAACCCCGCGCCGGTGATCCGGCTCGCCACATGGTCCGCGACCCGGACCAGGCAGCGCTGAGCGCCTCCGAGCCCGCCACCGCGCGCCTCCACGGCCTCCCGGCACAGCTCCGGATCCAGCTTCACCGCCACCCAGGTCATCCGCAGCGCGGGCGCCCCGGTCCGGTCCTGGAGGGGGGCGTACGACAGCCTGGCCACCGACCGCTCCGGCAGATGCGGCGCCGGAGCGGGCCGCACCTGCTGCACCAGCTGCGCGGACTCCAGCACGATGTCGTCCACCGCGAGCGCGTCACCCAGGAGGGACAGCGGAAGCGCCCGGGCACCCATGGCCTGACGGAGCGACTCACCGCTCGCCTCGACCCGCACGACGGCGGTCAGGAACGTCCCGTCCCCGATCATGCCCACCGTGCGGCGGGCGCCGTCCACATAGATGTAGGGAGCGAACCCCGGCACGTTCTCCGCCACCGGTGCCAGCTGCGGCTCCGTCTCGGCGGGCGACGCCGCGGCGGTCCGCCTGCGCCGGCGGAGGGACGACACTGTCGACAACCAGTCCTGCACGGCCCGGCCCCGGCGGCGTACCACCGAGAGCAGGATCAGCAGAGCGGCGATCACACCGGCGGGGATCATCCAGGCACCGCCGAGCGCGGCGCCCACCACGGCGACTGCCAGGGCGGCCTCGACGAGCACCATCTGCCGCAGCGCGGGCCCGACACGGCCGGTCCTGGAGATCGAGTGAAGAGTGGTCGCAGCGGGGGTGTCCCCCGACTGACGGGGAGCCGATCCGTCCGGTCCGTTGCTGCGTTGCCGCCGGGAAGGGGCGGGCGTTCGCCGGCTGGACCGCCTCGTGCGCTCGCCCGTCGCTGCAGCCATCGCCGCGTTGCCCCCTCGTGTCCGTATTCACCGTTTTTTTTACGGGCGTTGATCGGGCGATCACCCTACCTGAGCGGTGAAGGCCAAGTGCCAACAGGCATAGTAGGGGTCCCGGTCGGCGGCAGCGGTCCACGGCGGGTGTGGGAACCTGGTCGCCCACTGGGGAGAAGGGGCAGCGCGCACATGGCATCACGGCGGGACGAACTCAATGCCTACACCTTCGCGAAGCGGAGGTTGGTCGCACAGTTCCTGCAGCCCCACCCGTCCGGCTCGGAGGAGGGTGCGCCGCGCCCTCTTCGCGCGGTGGTGCCCGGAGCGATCGTCGGCGTGGTCGTCCTGGCGGTGTTCGGAGCCTGGGGGATGTTCAAGCCCGTGGCGCCCCAGAAGTGGGACACCCCGTACGAGAACGTCATCATCGCCAGCAAATCCACCACCCGCTACGTGGTGTTGGTGACCGACGGCAAGACGCAGCTCCACCCCGTCCTGAACATGTCCAGCGCGAAGCTCCTCCTCGCCCCGGACAAGGGCAAGGTCATCAACGTCGACGAGTCGGTCCTCGACAACGGCAAGATCCCGCACGGGGCGACCCTCGGGATCCCGTACGCGCCGGACCGCCTGCCCGACCCGAAGGAAGCCGGCTCCGCCAAGCGCTGGGCGGTCTGCGAGCGCCCCGGCGAGGGTGGCAGGGCCATCCAGAAGGCGGCGTTCGTCTTCGCGGAGCGCGAGCAGAAGAAGACCGAGGGCACGGGCAAGCTGCGGGGCGGCGAGCTCATGTACGTCGAGGGCCCGGGGCCGGACAAGGCCCGCTACATCGTGGACGCCACGGGCACCGCGTACGCGGTGAAGAACGACGAACTGCTGCTGCGCACCCTGGTCGGCCCGGACCGTGACCCCCAGCGGGTGTCCGCCGACTGGCTGGACACCCTGCACAAGGGAGACGCCGTCACCATCCCGACCATCGAGGGAACTCCCGGTGAGGACGCGAACGTTCCGGGGATCCTCCAGGCCGAGGACAACAAGGTGGGCATGATCCTCGCGGCGACCTCCGGCACCGGAACCCAGCAGTACGTGGTCCTGCCGGGCAGGGTGGCCCCGGTGTCCGACTTCGTCGCCAAACTCCTGCTCAGCAGCCGCGCCCTGGTCGGCCTCGACCAGGACGGCCAAGCGAAGAACGTCAGCGCCGGAGCGTTCGAGCCCGGTGAGGCGTTCGGGCAGGAGAACAACTGGCCCACGAGCAAGCCGACGCCCGTCAACTCCGCGAGCACGGAGAGCGGAAGCCGCAACACCGTGTGCAACGTCCTGCGCGGTGTCTCGGACAAGGACGGTGCCAGCACGCTCAGCACCTGGGCGGGCACGGCCTTCCCCGCCACACTCCCCACCGGCTCCAGCAGCGCCTACGCCACCCCCGGATCGGGGCAGCTCTTCCGGCAGTTCAAGGGGTCCAGCCCCGACTCCGGCCCCCTCTTCCTCGTGACCGACACCGGGCTGCGCTATGCGATGCAGTCCAACGGTGACAGCGTGCAGGACGACTCCGGAATCGGTGAGTCCGGCACGAAGGAGGAGAAGGCGCAGAGTCAGCAGGAGGCACAGCAGGCGCAGAACCATCTCGGGTACAAGGACGTCGATCCCGCGCCCGTTCCCGCCGCCTGGTCCGCCTTCCTGCCGACGGGCCCCCGCCTGTCGACAGGTGCGGCCCGCCAGCCGCAGGGCTCGTGAGGAGCGACCACGTGACCACGGCCCCCTCTTCCTCCCGGTCTTATTCGCGGCGGCTGCTGACAGCCGCGGCCGCCACCGCCGTTCTCGTCGTCTCGCTGCCGGTGCTGCCCGCAGCCGCGGACGACTCCACCCAGTGCACCTTCGGCCCGGACTCGAAGATGTACACGGGCCGGCCCTGGGCACTCCAGCGCGTGCTGATGGACGAACTGTGGGAGCAGTCCACCGGCAAGGGCGTACGGGTGGCGGTCATCGACACCGGCGTCGACATCAAGAACCCGCAGCTCACAAAGGCTGTGGACGCCAAGAGCGGCAAGAACCTCCTGGACAAGGACATCAAGGACGAGAACGGCGTCAAGATCGAGCGCGGCAATGAGAACGGCACCACCGACGTGGTCGGTCACGGGACCAAGGTCGCCGGCATCATCGCCGCCCGGGAGATGAAGGGCACCGGCTTCACCGGGCTCGCTCCCGACGCCACGATCATCCCGATCCAGCAGAACGACGCGGAGGGGCACGGCACGGCGGAGACGCTGGCAGACGCCATCAACTACGCGGCCGGGCAGGGCAGGGCGAATGTCATCAACATCTCCCAGGACACGGCCAACGCGGTAAAGCCCACGCCCCTCCTGGAGCAGGCGGTGAACGCCGCCCTGGCCAGGGAGATCGTGGTCGTCGCCTCGGCCGGCAACGACGGGCTGGGTGGAAACGTCAAGAAGACCTACCCGGCCTCGTACCCCGGTGTCCTCGCCGTCGCCGCTTCGGACCGCAACAACGAACGCGCGGCCTTTTCCCAGTCCGGTGACTTCGTGGGGGTCGCGGCCCCCGGCGTGGACATGATCTCGACGGTTCCCGGCGGGGGACACTGCTCCGACAACGGCACCAGTTTCTCGGCCCCGTACGTCGCCGGGGTCGCGGCCCTCATCAAGGCCAAGCACAAGGACTGGACGCAGGAGCAAATCGTCGCCCAGATCGAGCAGACGGCGGAACGCTCGATCGCGGGCCACGACCACCTGGTCGGCTGGGGCGTCGTCGACCCGGTGCGCGCCCTGACCGAGGATGACAAGCCCATCGAGAAGCCCGTGTCACACGAAGGTGTGAGCAAGGGCGAGGCCCCGTCCCCGGCCGTCGTCCACCTGGGCGAAACCGCCGAGGAACGCAACTCCCGGCTCGCGACGTATGTCGTGGTGGGCGGAGGAGTCCTGGTCGCCGCGATCGCGGGTGCGGCGGTGGCCGTACGCGACAGACAGCGACGGCAGGGGCAAACGGGCGGTATGTGACGTCCCGTCCTGGTCGGTGGCTGATTGACGGCCGGGAAGTTACGTGATGGACAAGACAGTTGGTCCTGTCAGTGCCATTGGCTAGAGTGATGCTATGGGGCCAGTGCTGTTCACGCGGGTGCGATAGCAACGCGAAACGGCCTGAGCAAACGGGGAATCGGGGAAGGCAGCAACGTGAGCAAAGGAAAGGGAGATCTCCGGCGCGGAGTAGGCGCCCTGGAGAAGTTCCAGAAGAGCGTCAACGCGTTGCTGGCGGACCTCGAGAGCTCACCGGCCGGCAAGTCGAAGGTCGCGGCACAGACGGTGTCGCGCAACGCCTTGAGCGGTGGGAACACAAGCTTCGCAGAGGCGGACGGCCTCTTCACCCAGTACAACCGCGTTCACGACGCACTCGTCACGCTTTCGAAGTCGCTGGGCGACCAGATCGAGTACCTGAGCCTCGGCGTGCACGCGGCGGCGGTCGGCTTCGACAACGTGGACGACGACACGCGGCGGCGGTTCTACGAGATCCAGGCGCGTCTGGACGCGGAGAGCGAGAAGGCGCGGGCGGAGAAGCACGACAAGCCTGAGCAGCCGCGCTCCGACAGCAAGACCGGCTCTGCCTACGACGACTTGGGTGATAGCTGATGAGTGACGAGAAGCAGCAGCCGGAACTGACGCCCGCTGAGCAGCAGCAGCAGGACACGGAGCGCGTCCAGGGTCAGCTGATCGTCACGGACGTGACGCGCCAGATGCAGGGCGTGATGGAGGCGTTCGGCTTCGGGAGCCCCGGCGCCTCGGGTCGCACGTCCTTCGAGGGCGTCGACCTCAACGTGATGATCGACCTGATCGAGAACTCCAACCCGGAGCACCTCGAAGAGGCCGGCGAGGCGTTGCTGAAGGCACGGACCGCGATCAGCGACGCGGCGAAGGAGCTGGGCGACTTCATTGCCGAGGTCGACTGGGAGGGCGAGTCCGGAGTCGCCTTCCGGGACTGGGGCAAGGGCTTGGTCGCCCATGCCGAGAAGCTGGGCGAATTCGCCCAGGCGGCCGGCACACAGATCACGGTCGCGGGCACGGGCCTCGCCTCAGTGCGCAACTCGCTTCCTCCTCGTGACAGTCGCTTCATCCGTAAGTCCCCCGAGGACATCGAGTCCCCGGCGCGGATCGAATCGAACCCGGAGTACGCGGCGGCGCTGAAGGTCGAGAAGGACCGTCAGGAGGCCATCAACCAGGCCAACCGGCTGGCTTCGTATTACGCGGTGGCGGGGGAGTCGCTGGCGGGGCAGGAGCCGCCGCGGTTCGACAAGAGGCTTGATGTGGCGATGCCGAGGCCGTCGGATGGTATTGGGCGATTTCCTGATTCGGGGGGCTCGGCAGCAGGTTCAGAGGCGGGCGACAGCAATACGCCACGGGAGAGCACGGGGCACGGCGCAACGGGTAGCGCAGCGAGCGTGGGTGCAGGAGGGCATTCCAGAGCTGATGCGCTGGGAAACGCACCCGTACCGGTTGCGACAGAGATCAACAGCGTGGCCACACCGCCAGCTCCTGTGACCACCCCGGGGCCCACACCGACCCCTACTGCCACAGGCCCTGGTCCGGCAGGAGGCCCTCCTCCTCCGCCCATGGCCAACGGCTACGTGAAGCCAGTGACAAGTGGCTCGAGGGTGCCTCAAGCAATTACAAACACCCCCAAGACCGTCAGCCAGGCGGGTAGCAGTAATGCCCGATCAGTAGGCGGTCCTGCGGCAAATAATCGCACCGGACCCCAGGTAGGGCGCCCCTCGCCCATGACTGGGGGCTCGGCCTCCGGCACCGGCGGACGCGGAGGCGGTGGGCCGCAGGCCCCTGCTGCCGGCCGGTCCGGTGTCACTGGCGGCAGGCCCACGGCGACAGGGCGGACAGCTGCGCCCGGAGCCACAGGCGCGAGCGCAGGCCGAGGTGGCATCGTCGGCGGGACTCCGCAACGCGCAGTCCCTGGCGCCGGGGCGCCCGGCGGTACACGTGGTGTCCAACGCGGCACGGTCATCGGAGCCGGAGGAGTGGCCAGGGCAGGCGGTTCCGTCGGCGGCGTCGGCCAGCGGGGCGTGGTCGGAGCCGGCGGAACGGGTAACGCGTCGCGCCCCGGCGGGAAGGGGGCCCCGAGCACCAGAGGGGTTGTCGGCGCGCCTCGTGGAGGCGCTGTGGGGCCTGGAGCAGGCGGGAAGGGCTTTACTGCCGGAGGTGCGGGGCTCGTGCGTGGCCCGGCAGGCCGGAAGGATTCCGGTGACGAGGACCAGGACGACGGCACGCCGCGCCCGGACTACCTGACGGAAGACAGAGAGACGTGGGAGGCGGGCCGGCGTGGAACCGCACCGCCGGTGATCGAGTAGGTACAGGGAAGGTTCGGAAGTCAGGATGACAGCAGGAATGAGCCAGACCCGAAAGCGTCGCGTATCTCTCGGTTTGAGGGGCCGCCTGCTCGGCACGATGGCTGTGGCGGCTGCCTGGAGTCTGGGATTTGCCGGGACTGCGCCCACTGCGGTTGCCGTAGACGCACAGTCGAAGCAGTGGTACCTCGAACCCATGCATGCCGAAGAGATGTGGAAGACAACCACAGGCGAGGGCATCAAGGTTGCTGTCATCGATACCGGTGTGAACTCATCGACGCCATCGCTGAAGGGGCAGGTCCTGGAGGGGTTTGACGCGACGGGAGCCGAGGGCGATGAGTACGACGACTATCGCGGGCACGGCACGAGTATGGCTGAGTTGATTGCTGGAACGGGAAAGGGCGGAGGGCTGCAAGGCCTTGCGCCAGGCGCGGAAATCGTTCCCATTCGGATTACCGATACGCAATTTCAGAACGAGAACTCCGTGAACCCGCATGACAGTGCTGATGCTATCCGAGCTGCGGCGGACAGTGAGGCACGGATCATCAGCATGTCGTTCGCCAGTGATTTCCCTGGCCGGGAAGAGCGGGAAGCTGTCGGATACGCAGAGAGTAAAGGAAAGCTATTTTTTGCGGGCGTGGGAAACAATGCGGATAAGGGAAACAAGGAGCAGTATCCCGCCGCATACCCGCAGGTCGTCGGTGTTGCCGCTACTGACAGTGGTGGTCGCGCGTCGGCTTACTCCCAGCACGGCAAGGTTGTAGACATTGCGGCCCCCGGCGACGGAATTCCCCTGTGGTGTGACGCAAAATTTCAGAGCTACTGTGACACTGAAGGTGGTACCAGTCAGGCCACTGCCATCACGTCAGCCGCCGCTGCCCTGATTTGGTCCGCCCACCCGGACTGGACAGCCAACCAAGTCCTCAACGTCCTCTTTGACACCGCTGGGCGAGGTGACATGGAAAAGGGCACGCTCAGCAACTACATCGGCCATGGCATCATTCGCCCGGCCGTCAACATTCTCAAGGGCACGGGAAATCCCGGCGCCCCGGACATCAGTCCTCTTACCAACGAGAAGACGGCTGGCTCCACGGCCTCACCCGCCGCCTCCGCATCAGCTTCGTCACAGCCTGAGAAGAAGGGCGAGGCTGAGGGCGCCGCCATGGCAGGCTCCAGCGCGGAGAAGAACGACGACAGCCAACTGGGCCTGATCCTTGGCGGAGTGGCAGTAGTCCTCGTGCTGGGCGGCGGCGCTTTCGCACTCGTTCGCAAGCGCCGTACCACCTGACCGACCGTAGTTCCTCCTGTATGTACCCCCGGCAAGAATGCCGGACCGAACAAGAGCACCAGAAAGGAAGCCAGAACTATGGCAGATCAGAAGCTTTCAGATGAAGCCCTCCTCAAGCTCGAAGGCGAGCTCGGCAGGCGATTCGACTCCGTGAGGGGCCAGCTGAAGACGCTGAACGCGACGATCGACAGCCTGGAAGGCGCCTGGAAGGGCATCGGCGCCAACGCGTTCAACGCCAAGCAGGTCGACATCAACAACAGGATGAGCGGCATCGCCACCCGGCTGGTCAACTTCCAGGAAGCCATCAAGGCGGCTCGCACCATCTCGGGCAACACCGAAGACGAGATCAAGCAGGCCCTCCAGGGCGTGGACGTCGTCTCCGGTCACTCGGGCGGCTCGGAGGCCAGGACCTCCGCCATCAACTCTCTCTGAACCCTGCTGCACCCGTACCGAGTGCGGGCCATCACACCGAACTAGATTGAACTGGAGGACCGTATGTCAGCCAACGACGGCACGATGGTTGTCACTTACTCGAGCCTGGAGCAGGCAGCCGGGGACATTGACCGGCAGAGCAAGCAGCTCCAGGAAGACCTTGCGGCCATCAAGCGGATGATCGCCAGCGTCTCCGAGCTCTGGGTGGGCGAGGCGAAGTCCGCGTACGACGCGTCGCAGGCCGGCTGGGACCGCGATGCCACGGGGATCCACACCGCCTTGTCCGAGATCTCTCGCAAGGTGCGCGACGCCGGTGTCGCCTACCACGCAGGCGACAAGCGGGCGAGGGCCAACTTCGAGTAGAACTCGAGAAGGACGGACCGATCAGGGTGGGCACGCACGGGAGGTGCCCACCCTGACGTGTGTCGTGGAGCAGTTGCAGGGAAGGTCCGAAAGTCAGGATGACAGCACTAGTGAGCCAGACCCGGAAGCGTTGTGTGTCTCTCCGATTGAGAGGTCGCCTGCTCGTGACGATGGCTGTAACCGCCGCTTGGGGTATGTGCTTCGCAGCGACTGCTCCCTCTGCCCTCGCCGCAGACGTGCAATCGAAACAGTGGTACCTGAGCGCGATGCAGGCCGAGGAGATGTGGAAGGCAGCCACGGGTCAAGGCGTCAAGGTTGCTGTCATCGACTCTGGCGTTAATGCGTCGACGCCTTCCCTTGCAGGACAGGTACTGGAAGGACTAGACGCTACAGGAGCCGAAGGAGACGAAACTGACGATTACGACGGGCATGGCACCACCATGGCGGAGTTGATTGTCGGCACGGGCCGGGGCGGGGGCCTGAAGGGCCTTGCGCCGGGGGCCAAGGTCGTCCCGATGCGAGTGGCCGATACGCAGTTTCAGAATGAGCATTCGGTGAATGCTTACGATACTGCGGACTCGATTCGAGCAGCGGCTGACAGTGACGTCAAGATTATCAGCATGTCGTTTGGTAGCGATTTCCAAATGCAGCGAGAAGCTGAAGCGGTCAAATACGCTCAGAGTAAGGGTAAGTTGTTCTTTGCCGCTGTCGGCAACGAGGCCAAGGAAGGAAATCCGGAGAGCTACCCCGCCGCATACCCGGAGGTCGTCGGAGTCTCTTCTGCAGACCGTGATGGAAAGGTAGCAGAGTACTCCCAGAATGGGGACACCGTGGATATTGCCGCTCCCGGTAACGACATCCCCTACTGGTGCAACGAAACGTTCCAGGATTACTGCGACGGCGACGGCGGAACGAGCGCAGCAACCGCGATCGCATCCGCCTCCGCAGCCCTGGTGTGGTCCGCCCATCCCGACTGGACCGCGAACCAGGTCCTCAATGTACTTTTCGACACGGCCAGCCGGGACTGGAAAAAGGGCACGCTCAGCAAGTACCTCGGCCATGGCCTGATCCGCCCATCCATGAACATCCTGAAGGGCGAGGGAACCCCTGGCGCCCCGGACATCAGCCCTCTCACCAACGAGAAGACGTCCGGCTCCACAGCGACCCCCGCCCCGTCCGCCTCAGTTTCGGCCAAGCCTGAGAAGGAAGAAAAGGCTGACGGCGCTGTCGCAGCAGGCGCCAGCCCAGACAAGGGCGACGACGACCAACTGGTCTATATCTTCGGCGGAGTAGCGGCGGTAGTGGTGCTCGGCGCCGCAGCCTTCGCCCTCGGCCGCCAACGCCGCAGATCCTGAACACCTGGCAGCCACCGTTCGGCACCCGCAGCCCCGGCGCCTCAGGTAGCAGAGTGACCACAGGCGTGGTCAGCGATGCTGAATACGCACCGCCGTCGGGCCGGGCTTACGTCACGGAAGCCGGGCGAGCGGGGTCTCGGAGGGGCTTACGGGCCCCGCCTGGTAGACGATGCCGACTTGTTCCTCGGCGCCGCCCACAGTGAGTGCCTGCCGGCGCAGAATGAGCCTCCCGACGATCGGATGCGCGAACCGTCTGGGCTCGTCGTACGAGGGCCGCGCCTCGCGCCCCCTGATGGCGGACCACCAGTGCCGAAGACGCGCCCACACGAAACCCCACACCAGGTTGAGTGATTCCGACGTGATCGAGGTCCACAGGCCCGTCGCTGATACAGAATCCGTTGTACTGGTTGACCCTCTGATCTGGGTGGGTAACTGCCCGTGACCACAGCGGGCGTCAGCGTTGTACCGGGCAGCACGGGCGGGTCCAGCACTGGGCGGGCACGGAAAGGTGGACGGTGGCTATGCGGACGGACAACGGGGCCGGGGACGCGACCAACAACGAGCCGGAGCTGTCGGACAGCCTCAAGACGTTCGGGGCGGTGCTGAAGGCCCTGCGGGACGAAGCCCATCTCACGCAGGAGCAGTTCGCGCCGCTCGTGCAGTACTCGGCGGCGTACATCGCCAAGATCGAGCAGGGGAAACGGTTCCCGCCGAGAGACTTGCTGGACCGCTCGGAGGGCGTGCTTGGGGCGCCGGCTGCGCGGGTGCTCGCTGCGGCGGCGCGGAGTTTGACGCGGAAGGTGGGGCTGGCGTCGTGGTTCCGGCAGTGGGCGGGGATCGAGGAGGATGCGATCACGCTGTACGCGTACGAGTGCCGGGCGATTCCGGGACTGTTGCAGCCGGAGAGGTACATCCGGGCGATCTTCGAACGTCGGCTGCCGCCGGTCACCGAGGAGCAACTGGAGCGGGAGGTCGCTGCCAGGCTCGACCGGCAGCAAGTCATCCAGCAGAAGCCAAACACTGCGTTCAGTTTCATCATTGAACAGGCCGTCCTGGAACGGAGCCTGGGCGGCGACGAAGTCACGCGGGCCAGCATCGACCATCTGTTGTCCGTTGGCCGACTGCGCAACGTCGAGATCCAGATCATGCCGCTGCGGCAAGAGGATCACTGCGGAATCGACGGGCACATGTACCTCGCCGAGACCCCAGAGCATCAGTGGGCTGGATACACCGAGGGGCAGCGGTCGAGCAGCCTGCTCACCGCCCCGAAGGACGTAAGCGTTCTACTCCAGCGCTATGGCAAGCTGCGTTCGCAGGCCCACGACTGCAGGGCCACGATCAGCCTGCTGGAACAGATGCGAGGAGTGCTATGAACACCACCGAGCAGGAATGGTTCAAGAGCAGCTACAGCGGGAGCGAGGGCGACAACTGCGTCGAAGTGGCGGCACACCAGGCGACGGTCCTCATCCGGGACTCGAAGAACACGCAGAGGCGTCCACTGAGCGTATCCCCGGGTGCCTGGTCGGCATTCACCATGCTCGCAGCTGACTCAGCGGTGTGAGCGAGGGCCCCCTGACCTACTCCTCGCCCGCGGCCTGTGCCAACGTCAGTCCGTGGCCGGCGAGATGCTTGATGAGGAGCTCAGCCAGTACGGCGGAGTCGTCGTGCTGGTTCAGCAAGTGGCCGCCCTCACCGTCTCCGTCCTCCTCTCCGGAGGTGAAGGGGTAGCGACCGGGCAGCACTACGGCGCGGGTGAAGAAGTCGCACAGGACATCTGCGAACTCTGCGTCCGGGCGCTCCGGCACCGGCTTGCCCAGTGCCGTCAGGCCGGACTCGACGATGGTGTTGAGGTAGCGGCGGCGCGCATTCCTGTCTCGCCGGGCCTCACCTTCAGGGCTCTCCTCGGCCGCCTCCACCACGCGAAACCGGCCGGGGTAACTGCCGGGCCCGGCATCCGGCCACCCGTCGGGCTCGCGGGCCTTTGCCAGGGCCTCCTCCATGGTGCTCGCATGCACCTGGGTCGTGCGGCGGATTCCCTCGTCGGGGCTTGCCAGCTCGACTCGGAAACGAGGCAGGGCGCCTTCCCGCCCCTCGCTCGACGGCTCACTCATCCCGTCCTCCGTAGCTTGTCAGGTGTCCATGAGGCTGTAACCCCGACGCGAAGTATACGCGGCGTGTATAGCTGGCCGCCGCCCCCGGCCCGTAAGCCGGCCGGCCCCACGAGCAAGCGCACGCCGCTCGCCAAGCCTTGGCGACAAACCTGGATGGATCGAAGGTGGCACGGTCGAGCCGACGGCCAGCGCTCCACCCAGCCGACCTGCTGATCCTGCAAATCGCGTTCGCGCTGACCGGGGCGCAGGCCGACGAACGTGAGACGCTCCTCGAAGTCTTCGCCACTGAGCCGACGCTGGTCACCGACCGGCCCCCCGGGGGGTGCCGACCGCCGCCACCGGCACAACGAGCACACCGGGCAGCCCGTCATGCGATCGCTGACTGCATGCGACCCTGACGGCTTGAATCGATCATCTACGGTTCCGCCATGACGACTACGGAGCCCCGCTCGGATCTTCGGCCCCCCGGTCTGAACGCCGACGAGAAGACCACCCTGCTGACCTTCCTGGACTACCTGCGCGAGTCGGTCCTTGCGAAGGTGGCCGGTGTCCCGGAGCCGGCGGTCCGCACGGCCGGTGTCCCTTCAGGGACCAGCCTGCTCCGACTGCTCAAGCACCTGACGGCCGTCGAGCTCAACTGGTTCGTCTGGGCCTACGCCGGCGCCGACCGCGAACAGTGGGAGGACGAGGCTGCGGTGTCCGCCGACGACACCGCCTCGGACTTGGCGCAGGCCTATCGCGAAGCGGTCACCCGGGCCAACGAGGTCATCCTCGCCTCCACCGACCTGGACCGCCCCGGCGCCCGCTCGTTGCGCGAAACCGCGCCGCCGTCGATGCGCTGGGTGCTAGTCCACATGATCGAGGAGACCGCCCGGCATGCCGGCCACGCAGACATCCTGCGCGAGCAGATCGACGGATCGATCGGGCGGTGATGCAGAGGCGGTAAAGCAGGTGCGATCGCACCCACCAACCGATCATGCGAGCCCTGACCGCCTGCGACCACCAAGCCCCCTGAAATCGATCTCCTAGTCCTTCACCAGGTTCCACCACCAAGCGATGCTGGCGATCGGCAGCGGCTGGTCCGCCTCCCTCTCCTGGAAGGGGGAAGCGGCGCTGCCGGCCGGCAGGTCGGCCGGGTTCTCCGGGTTGACGTAGCGATGGGTGGTGAGGGACCAGTCGTAGTCGGCGCGGATCCAGGAGTCGCAGTCCGTGATCCATCGACGGAGCTCGGGGCCGGCGTCACGCAGGATCTGGTCGCGGAGACGGAGGTAGAGGGCCATGGCACGGGTGTGCATCATGGCGGTCTCGCTCACCGCTTCGTCGAGGGTGCATTTCCGTTCGTACGCGATCAGGTCGACGATGTTTCCGTATCCGTCTTGGCTGCGCTGGCGCTCCTTGTGGTACGAGACCAGGTCGTTGGACCAGCCGATGATCGAGGCGAAGACCTCGACGAACCCACGGATGTCGGGGCGCTCGTAGTCGGCCGCGGGGAGGTCGTACCCGTGGATGATCTCGCTGAGGGTCGAGAAGATCTTGACCCCGGAGGAGTCGAGCCGGACCGCCAGGTGGTCGGAGAGCGTGGGGATCCGCCCAGCGGCACTGTTGGCGGCCATCCAGATCTGGCCCTGGAGGTAGGCGCGGAAACTGGCCGCCCAGCGGGCTGTCTGCACCGGGGTGGTCAAGCTGTCGAGCCGCAGACGCAACTCGCGTAACGCCGCGCTGTAGTTGTCGTCGGTGGGCGCCGTCCAGGGGACCTCGACGATGCGCTGAAGCTTGGTGATCATGAGCAGCGTGGCATCCGGGGAAGCCGCGACGGGTCCCTCATCGCAGTACTCGTCGTCGAAGGCGAAGAGCCACATCAGGAAGTCCGAGGTCCACTGCAAGGCAGCGACGCGTCCGGAAGGGGCGCCGCGGCTGGTTATCTCGCCCACGGAGATCCGGGTCAGCCGTTCGCGTTGCGCGCGGTCGGAGTAGAGGCCGAACCGATCGAGCCAGGCGGCCGAGCGTTCGTCGATCTCACGCCAACTTGGATGGATCCCCGAGGGGAGCGGAACCCACAGCTGGGGGATCTTCGGCGCTGGTGCTGGGGAGGTCATGTACCGCCCTTTCACATGTACTTTTCAATGCCTCTGAGACCCGGAAGTTAGCAAGGTGTACGGGGAACGGGTACAGCCTTTTCCAGCCTGGTTGGCTCGTGTACGGCTGTCGTTTTCGGCCTTGGTTGCGGCGTCTGACAGCGTCTCCGGCGTCCGAGGGAGGTGCGAAAGTGGTTGATCACGCATCGTTTGCAGTTGATCGAGCTCTGCGCACAGTTGGCCCGAAAGTGACTCTCGAAAGTTCGGGATTCACCGGTTCGGCAGCGGATTACTTGGTTCCGCCCATCCGGGGCCGTCGAAAGGGCTGAGCACGCCCTCTCTGCCGCAGCCGTTCCTGCCAGGCGGACAGTTCTACGCAGGGCCCCCTCGGCGAGGAAGCGGCGCTGCGAAGGGGAGAGTTCCCTCAGCACGCCCCTTCACGGCTCGTCACGGCAAAGTCGTAGTTCGGAACCGTCACCGAGCCGGCTCCGCCCGCTATGCCGGGAGGCTCGTAGTCCCCGTCCTTCGACGGGGTGCGCACGACGTGTACGCAGAAGGCTGCGTCCGCACCTCCGGCCTGGACCGTGTAGTCGGCGTCCGAGGGCTTGTTCGTGGCTGCACCGCTGGCCCCCACCCATCCTGCGGGGCGCCACCGCCGCCGTTCTCGACGACCTCCTCCTCGATCATCGTCGCGAACTCCTCGTCGAAGCCGCTGTCATCACCGAATATGTCACCGAAGCGCGAAGTGCCGTCCAGTTCCGCCGTGGCCTGGCTGACCGCGCTGGACAGCTCGTCATCGCTCCACTCCCCATCGGCGACCACGGCCATGAACTGGAACGCCGAAAAGATGCCGATTCCCGCCATCCCGAAGAGGACGACGCGAGCCACTACGAAAGCGGAATCGGGGAGTTCGGGCGCCGACGGGTTGAACGACTCACGCCACCTGCGGACCCTGTCCGCCTTGACGCAGCACATGGCGATGAGTCCGGCAGCTAGCGTCAGAAGAATTACGACCATCACGTGTAGTGCGTTCCTGTTCTTATATGTCCGATCCGCACACCCAATGCAACACAGATGCTAGGTCATCCATTATTTCCACAGGGGCAAAGTTGGCGGGTCGCATGGGGATGGTACGGGGAAATTTCACCTTGTGGTCTCGCCATGGGTACCTACGATGAGCAGTGGTCTGAATTTGCGAGCTTCTCCGAGTATTCGCGAATCAGACCCTCCAGCGCCTCAGCGTTGGGCTTGCCTCCTGAAATTCGAATGCTTGAGAATACTCTCTCGCTGCTCGTGGGAGGTGTTTCGCACACCACTGCTCCGATTGCTCCGGTTTTCGAGTAGATATACTTTCCGTCTTTTGTGATCTTGTCGTCGGGATCAACATTGTTAAAAGTTGACCTCGCGGCGTCACGCAACGACATGTCTTTGCGTAGCCACTCGGAACTAGCGGATAGTACTTCCTTGTTGTCGACATAGATGCGACACCTTCTGATGCCCTCTGTTTCGTGACGTGATACGACGGACGCGCTTTTCCCGGCAGGCATGAAGGGATCCAGGAGCTTAGAGGGAATGGATTTGCCGCAGAGCGAGGAAGGGGTTTCGTAGGATTTTCCTGATGTCGAGCAGGCTGTGCCCACGATGGCCAAGATCATCACCCCGGCAATTGAAGCTCGAAGCCTTGCGGTGGCACGCCCCTCCAGGGTTGGCCTTACCATGGTGATTACCTTTCTGCTATAACATTGTGCTGTCTATTTGCGTCACGCCCGTGATGGGTGGCTCATTTCATGCAACTATGTAGGAATGTCGGTCTCCAGGTCGTCGGCCATTCGTTGACCTGCTGTGGAGGCGTCATTGAACCCGTTTCGGGTTCCCTCTCGCGTCCACTCCTCAAACTTTCCTACGTCAGGTGATTTGTGTGTCCTCCCGGCACCGTCCGCGGCAATTCTTGCAAGTTCAGTATTCCTTTCTGCGCTGTCCTCCCAAAGTTCACCTACAGTTTTACCTGCCTCCTTCACTTTTTCGGGCTCTGTGTCCTTGAAGAGCTGTTCCAGTACGGCCCCGCTCACGGTCCCTGCCGCCCCACCCACTGCGGCGCCTACGACAGGGCTCGCGACGAAACTGGTACCGATGCCCACACCAGTGCCAATAACCCCTGAAGTGATGCCCTTCTTCTGGTTTACGGCATGTTCGAAATTATCGTCATCCTCCTTCGCTTCACCCAGCACTGCTTCTTGGCGCCCGATGGCAAGAGTGCCGCCGACCTCGCCCGATCTGCGGGTGATTTCCTTGACCGTGTCTTCGGTCGAGTGCGGATATTTCTGATCGGCGGCGATTTCTGGGTTGAGATGGTAATGCAAAAGGTTAGCCATGTATGATTTCTGGCCTACTTCGACTGCGCTGTAGCCCTCCGGATTCTGCCCTAGGCTTACCAGTAGGCGAGTCACGTCCGTGTGCTCCAGCTTGGCGGCATGACCAGCAATGGGGAAGAGTTTTGGAACGCTCTTGTTTTCGTCGCTGGCGTCGGTGGTAGCCCGGTTGATGTCTGGCAGATACTCGGACGCAATTTGGCCGATGCTGTCAGACATGTATCCATGCCCAGTCAACCGCTCAGGGTCTTCCGAGATGGAGGCGGTAAGGCTCTCCATAAGCTTGGCCTGGCTTGCGGTGTGGGCCGGCAGGCCAGTTGCTGGGATCTCCCCCGCCGGATGCCCTGTCGTCGCCGCTTCCAGGGCCAAGGCCATGGAGTTCCGTCCGGAGATGCTGTCCTCGCCTTTGTTCGTGTAATCCTTCGGCCAGTCACGCTCCTCGAAGAGATAGTCGAAGTTGCTGAGTTCCCTCCGCCCCTTCTTCTCGTCGTCTTCCTTGAAGTCGTGATCCTCATCCTTCGTCAGGAAGGTGTCGTTGAAGAACTCCGTCGCAGCATCAGGGCTGCTCGACAGCGCCTTCATGAATCCGGTCATCGGGTCCATGCCGGAATCAGATCCGGTGCGGTTGAGCGTCGGGTCCATGGGGGCCGGGGTGTTCCAGGTGCCGTGCCTGCCGTTGTCGGTGCGTTCCTTCTCGGTTTTGATCAACTCGTTCCCGTACTCGTTGAGGAAACTGTTGTCGTAGTTCCCCCAACGCATGAGATTGCTCATCACTTGGAAGCCGACGGTGCCTGAATTCTTCGAGATGGGCTGGCTGCCGAGCTCTACCATCTCGTGCTTCCACTTCGTCATCCCGGACGAATCACTATGACTGGCAGTGGCGAGGGTGAGACTCAGGTTCTTCTGCAATTCGTCGAACTGGTCGCCCCGGGCCCTCTGCAGGTCGGTAGAACTCGGGGTGTTCAGCTCCGCCCAGAAGTCCAACGTCCCCCGTGCCTTCAGCTGCTCCGCGAAGCGGGCGCTGAACAGCTCGTCGCCCGACATCTTCTTGAGCCCGGTGTTCAGCTTGTCGAATTCCTTGGCGGTGAGGTCGTCCGGGTTCTTCTTCGCGATGGCCGCCAGCTCGTCGGCCTGCTTGATCGCCTTGTCCGCGGAGTCCCGGTCCTTGTACTCGGCACCGGTGAATCCGAGCTCGGCTTGGTCCGCAAGAGCGCGGAGGGCGCAGAGCCTGTGTGGTCGCTCTCGGTCGCCTTGTCGAGGATCTTCTGGAGCTCGCCGCGCAGTGCGTCGACATCATGCTGGCTCTCGCTGGAGCCGGGAGCGGTAGGGCCCATGGTCGGGGCGACATAGAGGGAGCCGGTGGTGACCATGAAGCCGCCTCCGCTGGTGGCGGCGACCCTGAGGTTCTTCGCCGTCCCGCGTTCCACGGCTTCGTTGAGCTGCCTCTGGTAGGCCTTCAACTCGTCGCGCGTGTCCTTGACGATGTTCCACAGGGACTTCGCCTGCTTGTGGGCGTCATCGAATTCACGCACCGTCTTGTCGACGAACCCCTTGGTGACGTTGGCGTTGTCGCCCGACCAGTCGGCCTTGTCGGCCGCTGCCTTGAGACCGTCCCGGGCGTCATCCTTCAGGACGGCGAGGTTGCTCACCATGGTCGACCAGTCGGTGACGGCCGCGTCCAGTTGTTCGAACTTGGCGAAGCGCAAGGTTTCGAAATCCATCAGTTGTCCGCCTTGTTCTTCTCACCCTTGGGCGCGTTGTCATCATCGAAGGCCTCGTCGAGCGCGGCGATACTGCTGACCCTGCTCCGGACGTACTGATCGTCTCCGTCGTGCACGTACTTCGTGAAGTCCATGTGGTTCGCGATGTGCCCACACGCATCCAGAAGGGACTTGAGCTGGACGTCCCACTTGCTCGCCACGTGCCGGAGCGCGCCACCGAGTTCGAAACCCTGCGTGGTGAGATCGCCCGCCGCTGATTCGCTGGTCGGGACTGCTACGCGGGCCTCTTTCCGCAAGCGCGTATTCAGCTTGGAGGCCTCGTTACGGACGCCCGACAGGTCGGTCTAATCGACGGCGAGGTCTCCCTTCCTGCCCCCGCCGCCACCAGGCTCGGCCTTGTTGAGGCGCATCTGCGTGCCGCCCTTGTCGGCCGCGTCTTCCTTCAATTGCTCCCACTCGGCCCATGCCATCTGGAACCCCCGTCACTCGGTGCGTACTGCAATGCTGAACGTTTCGAACATCTGCGCGTCGGCGGACACGCCACGGCGGGCGGCGACAGCGGCGCGTATGCGCCTGCCGTCACCGCCCGCCCCGGGACCGCGTACGCCCTACCGCTCCCCGTCCATGAGACCGGACTGCACCAGCGGATTCCCGCGGCGCCGGGTGACGAACACCCCGCGCCCCGGGGGCATCGGGCGCGGTCGTACGTTGCCGAGGATGTCTCCCTCGATCGGGTCGCCCGAGAGCATCAGGCCCTGCGCGCCCAGTTCCAGGATGCGCTGCAGGAAGGGCTCGTACAGGGCGCGGCCCGCGCCCGCCGTGCTGCGGGCGATGATGAACCGCACGCCGACGTCGCGGGCGAACGGCAGCATCTCCGTGAGCTTCGCCAGCGGGTTGCCGCTCGACGTCGAGACCAGGTCGTAGTCGTCGACGACCACGTACACGTCGGGGCCGCTCCACCAGCTGCGGTCACGCAGCTCCTGCGCCGTGACCTCGGGCGAGGGGGTGCGGCGCTTCATGAGGTCGTACAGCGCGTCCGCGTGGTGCTCCATGTTGTTGGACATGGGCACGTACTCCGCCAGGTGCGTGGCGGGGGTGACGTCCAGGAGCGCTCGCCGGTTGTCGATGACGAAGAACTTGGCGGCGTTCCCCTCGTACCTCTCGGTCAGCTGCTTGATGAGCAGGCGCAGCAGGTTGGACTTGCCGGACTCGCTCTCGCCGAACACCAGGAAGAACGGATCCCGCTCGAAGTCGAGGAAGACCGGCTCCAGGTTGTTCTCGTCGATACCGAACGCGATGCCCCGCTCCGGCCGCGCGTAGCCCGCGGGCAGTTCGCGGACCGGGAGTTCGCGGGGCAGCAGCCGGACCGCCGGGGCGGGCGCCGCGGTCCAGTGCCGGGCGACCTCCTGGTTCATGGCGGCCGTGGCCTCGGAGAGGTCGCTGTCGGAGTTGATGCCGTCGATCCGCGGCACCGCGGCCATGAAGTGCAGCTTCTCCGGGGTGAGACCGCGACCGGGTACGCCGGCGGGCACGTTGACGGCGGCCTTGCGGTCCAGCTCGGAGTCCATGACGTCACCGAGCCGCAGTTCGAGCCGGTTCATCAGGTGGTCCTTGAGGTTGGCCCGGACCTCCATGGAGCGTGACGCCGTGACGATCAGGTGGATGCCGTAGCCGAGTCCGCGTTGTGCGATGTCGACGGCCGCGGATTCCAGGCCCTCGTAGTCCGTCCGGAAGTTGCCCCAGCCGTCGATCAGCAGGAACACGTCGCCCCACGGCTGGTCCGTGACCGAGATGTCGCCGCGCGCCCGCATCCTGCGGAAGGTGGCGATGGAGTCGATGCCCGCGCTGCGGAAGTACTCCTCGCGGCGCGCCATGATCCCGTACACCTCGGCGACCGTACGGCGGACCCGCTCGGGGTCGAGCCGGGACGCGATCCCGCCGACATGGGGGAGACCGGAGACCGAGGACAGTCCACCGCCACCGAAGTCGAGTCCGTAGAACTGGACCTCCTGGGGCGTGTGGGTGAGGGCGAAGCCCGCGATGAGCGTGCGCAGCAGCGTGGACTTGCCCGACTGCGGGCCGCCGGTGATCTGCATGTGGCCCGCCGCTCCGGAGAAGTCCCGGTAGAGCGTGTCGCGGCGCTGCTCGTACGGCTTGTCGACCACACCCAGCGGCACGACGAGGCGTCCCGCACCCTCGAACCCGGGCTGGGTCAGCCCGCGCCCCTCCACCGCGGAGAGCCCCGGCAGGAGCTCGTCCAGCGACGGCGGATTGTCCAGCGGAGGCAGCCACACCTGGTGCGCGGACGCCCCCCGGCCCTCCAGCCGGCGCACGATCACGTCGAGCACCGTGTCGGCCAGGGCGTCGTCCTCGGCCGTGCGGGCATCGGGTACGCCGGCCTGCGCCGTCGGCTGTACGTAACGCACCGGCACCGGAGCCGCGGTGAACACCGCCGGCCTGCGGTCCACCGGCAGAGGACCGGAGGACGCGGCCGGCTGAGCACCCGAGCGGTACACCCCGGAGACGTACGCCGCCTTGAAGCGCACCATCTCGTCCGTGCCGTACTTCAGATAGCCCGAACCGGGGACATTGGGCAGGTGGTAGGCGTCGGGGACGCCCAGCGCGGCCCGGGACTCACCCGCGGAGAACGTACGCAGACCGATCCGGTACGACAGATAGGTCTCCAGGCCGCGCAGCCGCCCCTCCTCGAGGCGCTGCGAGGCGAGCAGCAGATGGACGCCCAGGGAACGGCCGATGCGCCCGATCTGCACGAACATCTCGATGAAGTCCGGCTTGGCCGTGAGCAGCTCGCTGAACTCGTCGATGACCAGGACGAGGGAGGGGATGGGCTGCAGCGGCGCACCCGCGGCCCGCGCCTTCTCGTAGTCGTGGATGTTGGCGTAGTTGCCCGCGTCGCGCAGCATCTCCTGGCGGCGGTTGAGCTCACCGCTGATGGAGTCGCCCATGCGGTCCACCAGCGTCAGGTCGTCCGCGAGGTTGGTGATCACCGCCGCGACGTGGGGCATCTGCGCCATGCCGGCGAAGGTGGCGCCACCCTTGAAGTCCGCGAGGACGAAGTTCAGCGTCTCCGACGTGTGGGTGACGGCGAGGCCCAGCACGAGCGTGCGGAGCAGCTCGGACTTTCCGGAACCGGTGGCGCCGACACACAGACCGTGCGGGCCCATGCCCTCCTGCGCCGCCTCCTTGAGGTCCAGCATCACGGGGCCGCCGTCCTCGCCCACGCCGATCGGCACCCGGAGCCGCTCCGCCTGCGAGCGGGCCCGCCAGGTCCGGCTGACGTCGACCGAGGCGGCGTCACCGAGATTCAGCAGATCGGTGAACTCCAGGTTGGCGAGCAGCGGTTCGTCGTCGTCCCCGCCCGATGCCACGTGGAGAGGGGCCAGCTGCCGCGCCAGCGCCTCCGCGGCCTCGTGGCTCAGCAGGTCGGGGAGGCCGTCGTACACCAGACCGTGCCCCGACTCCAGCTGCAGCGAGTGGGGGTCGACCACGATCGAGAGGCCGCCGCGCGCCCCGTTGACCTGGCCCGTGACGATCTCGACGACCGTCACGCCCTGAAGGCCTTCCGCCGACGCGAGCGCCGACGTCGCCGGTACGGACTCACCGTCGAGCACGACCACGACGTGCGGCTGGTCGAGGATCGGCTGGCCACCCGGCTGGAAGCGAGGCCGGCCGTCGAGACGGCCCGCGAGCATCTCCTCCAGCTCCGCGACGCTCGTGCTGATCAGACGGCGGCTGCCGGCGCCGTCGGTGGAGCCCTGCACCTGGACGTGCGGGAGCCACTTCGTCCATTCCCAGCGCGGAGCGGCGTCGCGGCCGGTCGCGACGGCGATGATCAGGTCCTCGGGGGAGTGCAGCGAGGCGAGCGCCCCGACCATCGCGCGGGCCGTGGCACGCGCGGACTCCGCCTCGCCGCTGATCGTCAGGTGGTAGAAGGCACGGAGTGAGACCGCCATCGGCAGCCCCTCCAGCGTGCTGTGGGTCGTCAGGAACTGCTGCATCGCCCCGGCGGTCAGCGGCTCCAGCTCATCGACCGGTGCGGTGTCCGGTGCGACGAGCGGCGTGGCGAGTTCCTGGCTGCCCAGGCCGATGCGTACGTGTGCGAAGTCCGCGTCCCCGACACGGCGCTCCCACACCCGGCTGCCCTCGGCGACGAGCGCCCACAGCTGCTCCGGGGACGGGTGGAGGTAGAACTGCGCGTCGCGCTGCTGCCGGGCGGTCCGCAGCACAGCGCGTCTGGTCTGCGTCAGATACTTCAGATAGTCGCGCCGCATGTCCGCGAGCTGACCCTGGGTGCCGCGCCGGAAACGGATGATCATCGCAATGGCCATCGCGACCGTCGACGCAATCATGATCATGCCCATGATCCGCATGATCGGGTTCGGCGTCATGAAGAAGAAGACGACGGAACCACCCATGCCGAGCATCGGCAGCAGCTGCATCATCACCCCCTCCTGCTGCCCACGGGGCAACTCGGGTGGAGGTTGCAACTGCACCTGCTCGCCCGGAACTTCGGAGGGGAGGGCCCTCGGTGGGCGCTTGACGACGATCTGGCTCACAGCTCACCAATTCCCTTGCCGGACGGAACTGTTCCTATCGGCGCCCCCGTGGCGACGGGTTCCGTCCGCGGGAGGATCCTACTGGCGTACCCGGCGACCCGAGGGCGGTAGGGTGTCGCGACGCGTGTACGCATCCGCTAACTACCGCAAAAAAATGGGTCATTCGGGACGCAGCTGGAGCCCGTGGCCCAGGGGTGCGTTCCAGAGGGATCCCAGGAGAAGCATGAGGGGGAGCAGCAGGTGACTATGACGGCCCAAACGGCGGCGACCGGATCCGGTCGGCCGGGTCCCGGAGTTCCGGCCGGCAACGGAACCGGCTTCTGCCGGGTGACGGTCGTCGCGCCCGACAGCCGCGTCGACGTGGCGCTGCCCGAGGACATTCCCGTCGCCGACCTCTACCCGGAGATTCTCCGGCTGTCGGGGCAGAGCCCCGCCCAGGGCGCCCCGGTCGGCTATCACCTGGTGCGCCGTGACGGCACCGTCCTCGACAGCGGGCGCACACTGGCCGGCCTGCGCGTCCTCGACGGCGAGCTCCTGTCCCTGCGGCCCTTCTCGGAGTCGCTGCCCCCCGCGGTCTTCGACGACGTCTCCGACGCCGTCGCCACAGCAGTCGCCCGGGACCGCACCCTCTGGGGCGACACCCTCATGCGCTCGGCCGGCCTCTTCGGCGGGTCCGTCCTGCTGGTCCTGCTCGGCTTCGTGCTGTGGACCTCCGACGTCCGGCACGACATGCACGGCCTGCCGGGCATCCTGGCCGCCGTCACCGCACTGCTCCTTCTCGCGCTGGCGTGCGTACGCGCGCGTATCTACGCGGACCGTGGGTCGTCCATCGCGCTGGGGATCGGCGCACTCACCAACGCCGCGGTCGCCGGTGCCGGGCTCCTCTCGCTCAGCCAGGGCCAGGGCATCGGCAGGCTCCAGTTCCTGCTCGCCTGTGCCGCCGTGCTGGTGGTGTCGGTGATCCTCATGATCGCCGCTCCCGAGGGCGACGGAACCTTCGTCGCGTTCGTGTTCGCCTCCGCCATCGGCGTACTGGTGACCTTCATCGCGATCATGACCGGCATGTCGCCGTCCGAGACCGCGGCCGTCTGCGCGCCCCTCTCGGTGGGGCTCCTCGGCTTCCTGCCCGGGCTCTCCACCCGCTTCGCCCGCCTCCCGATCGGCTTCGAGCCTCCCCGCACCACCGTCGGCGACTACGGGACATCCGACCCGGCGCCGCAGGGCCCCGTCGACGCCGACCGCATCGCCGCCCAGGCGCGCCGTGGCCACGAGCTGCTCCTCGGCCTGGTCGGGGGATGCGCGCTGGTGGCCGTGGGCGCAGCCGCGGTGCTCGGCTTCTCGGACAGCGTCTGGGGCCAGCTGCTTGCGCTCGCCACCGGGGCCGCGATGCTGATGCGCGCCCACCTCTTCCGCTACACGGCCCAGGTCGGCTGCGCCCTGGGGGCCGGCCTCGCCGCACTCGTGCTCCTCGGCCTCGGACTGTCGCTCAACCCGCCGACCGCACTGATCCGCGACGCGCTCACGGGCGACAACACGGGACTCGAGATCCGTACGATCTGGCTCACCGCCGCGGTCGCGGGTGTGGCCGCGCTGATCACCGCCATAGGCCTGATCGTGCCGCGCAAGGGCGTCACCCCGTTCTGGGGGCGCTTCCTGGAGGTCGCCGAGGCCTGCGTACTCCTGACGCTGCTGCCGCTGTGCCTCGCCGTTTTCGACGTCTACCACTCGATCCGGGCGCTCACCAGCTGACACCCGTCCGGCACCCGTCGGGGGCGCCCCGGAGGGCTGGTACTCTGACCAGTGGCCGTTTGTGTACGCGTCCCCGGATCATCCTGGGGGCTGCGCTCATCGGACCTTCGCCTCCGAGTCATGGAAGCTCCCCTGAGATCAAGACCAGGGGCACTCGTGGGCGCATCGAACATCAAGAGGAGTACGCGTGCCGCTCGACGCCGCTACGAAGAAGCAGATCATGTCCGAGTTCGCCCAGAAGGAGGGTGACACCGGATCCCCCGAGGTCCAGGTCGCCATGCTCTCCCGCCGGATCTCGGACCTGACGGAGCACCTCAAGACGCACAAGCACGACCACCACTCCCGTCGTGGTCTGCTGATCCTGGTCGGCCAGCGTCGCCGCCTCCTGCAGTACCTTGCCAAGAAGGACATCCAGCGCTTCCGTGCGCTCGTCGACCGCCTCGGCATCCGCCGTGGCGCGGCCGGCGGCGCCAAGTAAAGACGCTGTTGAAGGGAGCGGTACCCACTTCCAGGGGACCGCTCCCTTTGCCGTACGTGCGGTACCGGGCCCCGGCTCAGTAACCTGGACGTACAACACCAGACGAGGAGGGGCGCCCGACGGCCGCCGCCGGTCCTCGGTAGTGGCCCCCGGGACAACGCCCGGGAGCTTCGATCGAAGACCGGCCCCGCACACACGGTGCGCCTCTCCGCACCGTCCTCCGCCACACGGGCGGAAGGACGAAAGACGACGAGTATGGAGAAATCACTAGTGGAGAACGAGACCCACTACGCCGAGGCCGTTATCGACAACGGAACCTTCGGCACCCGCACCATCCGCTTCGAGACGGGCCGCCTGGCCAAGCAGGCCGCAGGCTCCGCCGTCGCGTACCTGGACGACGACACCATGGTGCTGTCGGCCACCACCGCTTCCAAGCGGCCCAAGGACAACCTCGACTTCTTCCCCCTCACGGTGGACGTCGAGGAGCGGCAGTACGCGGCCGGCAAGATCCCCGGCTCCTTCTTCCGCCGTGAGGGCCGGCCCTCCGAGGACGCGATCCTCACCTGCCGCCTGATCGACCGCCCGCTGCGCCCCTCCTTCAAGAAGGGCCTGCGCAACGAGATCCAGATCGTCGAGACGATCATGGCGCTCAACCCCGACCACCTGTACGACGTGGTCGCGATCAACGCCGCCTCCGCTTCCACGATCCTGGCGGGCCTGCCCTTCTCCGGCCCGATCGGCGCCACCCGCGTCGCCCTGATCAAGGGCCAGTGGGTCGCCTTCCCGACGCACACCGAGCTCGAGGACGCCGTCTTCGACATGGTCGTCGCCGGTCGCGTCCTGGAGGACGGCGACGTCGCGATCATGATGGTCGAGGCCGAGGCCACCGAGAAGACCATCCAGCTGGTCAAGGACGGCGCCGAGGCCCCGACCGAAGAGGTCGTCGCCGCCGGTCTCGAGGCCGCGAAGCCCTTCATCAAGGCGCTCTGCAAGGCCCAGTCCGACCTCGCCGCCAAGGCCGCCAAGCCCACCGGCGAGTTCCCGGTCTTCCTCGACTACCAGGACGACGTCCTGGAGGCGCTCTCCAAGGCCGTCAGCACCGAGCTCGCCAAGGCGCTCACCATCGCCGGCAAGCAGGAGCGCGAGGCTGAGCTCGACCGCATCAAGGAGATCGCGGGCGAGAAGCTCCTCCCGGCCTTCGAGGGCCGCGAGAAGGAGATCTCCGGTGCCTACCGCGCGCTGACCAAGAAGCTGGTCCGCGAGCGCGTCATCAAGGACAAGGTCCGCATCGACGGCCGCGGCGTCACGGACATCCGTACGCTCGCCGCCGAGGTCGAGGCCATCCCGCGCGTGCACGGCTCGGCGCTGTTCGAGCGTGGCGAGACGCAGATCCTGGGCGTCACCACCCTCAACATGCTCCGTATGGAGCAGCAGCTGGACACCCTCTCCCCGGTGACCCGCAAGCGCTACATGCACAACTACAACTTCCCGCCGTACTCCGTCGGTGAGACCGGCCGCGTGGGCTCGCCCAAGCGCCGCGAGATCGGCCACGGCGCGCTCGCCGAGCGCGCCATCGTGCCGGTGCTGCCGTCGCGCGAGGAGTTCCCCTACGCGATCCGCCAGGTCTCCGAGGCGCTGGGCTCCAACGGCTCGACGTCCATGGGCTCGGTCTGCGCCTCCACCATGTCGCTGCTGAACGCCGGTGTGCCCCTCAAGGCCGCCGTCGCCGGTATCGCCATGGGCCTGATCTCGCAGGAGATCGACGGCAAGACGCACTACGTCGCCCTCACCGACATCCTCGGTGCGGAGGACGCCTTCGGCGACATGGACTTCAAGGTCGCCGGTACGAAGCAGTTCGTGACCGCGCTCCAGCTCGACACCAAGCTCGACGGCATCCCCGCCTCGGTCCTGGCCGCCGCGCTGAAGCAGGCCCGTGACGCGCGTCTGCACATCCTGGACGTCATGAACGAGGCCATCGACGTCCCGGACGAGATGTCCCCGAACGCCCCGCGGATCATCACCGTCAAGATCCCGGTGGACAAGATCGGTGAGGTCATCGGCCCCAAGGGCAAGATGATCAACCAGATCCAGGAGGACACCGGCGCCGACATCACGATCGAGGACGACGGCACCATCTACATCGGTGCCCAGCAGGGCTCGCAGGCCGAGGCCGCCCGCGCCACGATCAACGCCATCGCCAACCCGACCATGCCGGAGGTCGGCGAGCGCTACCTGGGTACGGTCGTCAAGACCACCACCTTCGGTGCGTTCGTCTCCCTGATGCCCGGCAAGGACGGTCTGCTGCACATCTCGCAGATCCGCAAGCTCGCCGGTGGCAAGCGCGTGGAGAACGTCGAGGACGTGCTCGGCGTCGGCGCCAAGGTCCAGGTCGAGATCGCGGAGATCGACTCCCGCGGCAAGCTCTCCCTCATCCCCGTGGTCGAGGGCGAAGAGGACGAGAAGAAGGACGACACCGACAAGTGACGTCCCGTAGTTCCGTGACGACGGCCCGCCCCTCCTCGGAGGGGCGGGCCGTCGCCCGTACCCAAACGCTTCTCAAGGGCAGCAACGGCATCGGCACCGTCCGCCGCACGGTCCTCCCGGGCGGTCTCCGGGTCGTCACCGAGACGCTGCCCTCCGTACGCTCCGCCACCTTCGGGATCTGGGCCAACGTCGGTTCACGCGACGAGACGCCCACCCTGAACGGCGCGACGCACTACCTCGAGCACCTCCTCTTCAAGGGCACGGCCAAGCGCAGTGCCCTCGACATCTCGTCCGCGATCGACGCGGTCGGCGGCGAGATGAACGCCTTCACGGCGAAGGAGTACACCTGCTACTACGCGCGGGTCCTGGACACGGATCTGCCGCTGGCCATCGATGTCGTCTGCGACATGCTCACCGGCTCCCTGATCGCCCCCGAGGACGTCGACGCCGAGCGCGGCGTCATCCTCGAGGAGATCGCGATGACGGAGGACGACCCGGGCGACTGCGTGCACGACCTGTTCGCGCACACGATGCTCGGTGACACCCCGCTGGGCCGCCCCGTGCTCGGCACCGTCGACACGATCAACGCCCTGAACCGCGGCCAGATCGCCCGCTTCTACAAGAAGCACTACGACCCCACGCACCTGGTCGTCGCCGCCGCCGGCAACGTCGACCACGCCACGGTCGTACGACAGGTCCGCAAGGCGTTCGAGCGCGCCGGCGCCCTGGGCCGCACCGACGCGGTCCCCACGGCGCCCCGCGAAGGCTCCCGCACGCTGCGCGCCACCGGCCGCGTCGAGCTGCTGAACCGCAAGACCGAGCAGGCCCACGTCGTCCTCGGCATGCCCGGCCTGGCCAGGACCGATGAGCGCCGCTGGGCGCTCGGCGTCCTGAACACCGCGCTCGGCGGCGGCATGAGCTCCCGCCTCTTCCAGGAGGTACGGGAGAAGCGCGGCCTGGCCTACAGCGTGTACTCGTACACCTCGGGCTTCGCCGACTGCGGGCTCTTCGGCGTGTACGCGGGCTGCCGCCCCAGCCAGGTGCACGACGTCCTCAAGATCTGCCGTGACGAGCTCGACCGCGCGGCGACGGACGGTCTCGGCGACGAGGAGATCAGCCGCGCCGTCGGACAGCTCGCCGGGTCCACCGTCCTCGGACTGGAGGACACGGGCGCGCTCATGAACCGCATCGGCAAGAGCGAGCTCTGCTGGGGCGAACAGATGTCCGTGGATGACATGCTGGCGAAGATCGCGGCGGTCACCCCCGACGAGGTCCGGGCCGTCGCGGCCGACGTCCTCGGACAGCGGCCCTCGCTCTCGGTCATCGGCCCGCTGAAGGACAAGCAGGCCGACCGCCTCCAGGAAGCGGTCTCCTAACCACCCCGTAAGGAAAGAACAGATGAGCAAGCTGCGCGTGGCCGTTCTCGGTGCCAAGGGACGCATCGGGTCAGAGGCGGTACGAGCCGTGGAGGCCGCCGACGACATGGAGCTGGTGGCCGCCCTCGGCCGAGGCGACTCGCTGGACGCCCTCACGGACAACGGCGCCCAGGCGGTCGTCGAACTGACCACACCCGCGTCGGTGATGGACAACCTGGACTTCTGCGTCCGGCACGGGATCCACGCGGTCGTCGGCACCACGGGCTGGACCGACGAACGGCTCGCGCAGCTGAACACCTGGCTCTCCGCCTCCCCGGAGACCGGTGTGCTCATCGCGCCGAACTTCTCCATCGGCGCGGTCCTCACAATGAAGTTCGCGGAGCAGGCCGCCCGCTACTTCGAATCCGTCGAGGTCATCGAGCTGCACCACCCCAACAAGGCGGACGCACCCTCCGGCACCGCCACCCGCACCGCCCAGCTCATCGCGGCGGCCCGCGAGAAGGCCGGAGCGGCGCCGCAGCCCGACGCCACCGCCACCGCACTCGACGGAGCCCGCGGCGCGGACGTCGACGGTGTCCCGGTCCACTCGGTCAGGCTCCGCGGCCTCCTCGCCCACCAGGAGGTCCTGCTGGGTGGTGAGGGCGAGACCCTCACCCTGCGCCACGACTCGCTGCACCACAGCAGCTTCATGCCGGGCATCCTGCTCGGCACCCGCCGCGTGGTGACCACTCCCGGCCTCACCTTCGGCCTGGAACACTTCCTCGACCTGAACTGACTGGGCCCAACCCCATGCGCGCAAAGCTCACCTACGTCGTCACCGCCGCCGTACTGGTCTTCTACTTCGTCCTGGCCGGCAGCCGCGGCGTCCTGCTCATCGAGCACGGCACGCTTCTCACGGTCACCTTCGGCGTGGCCGTGTTGATCCTGCCGGTGATCGGCATCTGGTTCCTCTGGAAGAACACCCAGTTCGTACGCAGGGCCAACGCCCTGGCCGCTGAACTGGACGCGGAGGGCGGCCTCCCCGTCGACGAGCTCGTGCGCACCCCCTCCGGGCGTATCGACCGCGACTCCGCCGACGCCGTCTTCGCTCGGCGCCGGGAGGAGACCGAGGACAGCCCGGACGACTGGCGCTGCTGGTTCCGGCTGGCGGTGGCCTACCAGGACGCGAGGGACACCCCACGCGCCCGTAAGGCGATGCAGCGCGCCATCGCGCTGCACACGAACAAGCCGGTACGCGCCTGACTGGCGCCGTACCGGCTTGTGAGGTGTTCTGGCGGCCCCGTGGGGGCCATCGGGTCAGCGGGTGCGGTATTCGTCGCCCCAGGCCTCGATGGAGTCCGTGGCGCGCTCGAAGGCCTCGGCGCGGGCCAGGAAGTCGGCGTTGTGGTCGGTGACCAGTGGCGCCGACGACTCGCCGCCCTTACGCACCACGATCAGGGCCTGCCCCTGGACGGTGCGCGGGAGACCGAGCCACTTGACCGGCTGCTGCACCGTGCGCACGGCCGCGGCGTCGTTCCACCGCACGGTGGTCGTGAGGAAGAAGCCCACCCGGCGTACGCCGTGCCGGCTCACCCAGGCACCGACCCGAAGCAGCCGCAGCGCACACGCGATCACCACGGCGGCGAGCGCGAAACACACGGTGGCACCGGAGAGCGACCCGGCGAACGTGATGATCATCGCGGCCAGCAGGACGAAGGACGCCAGCAGCAGCAGGGTGGCTGCCGCCGCGACCCGCCACGGGCCGGGGCGGTAGGGCCGCCGCCAGCTGTCATGGTCGTCGAACGGCAGCGCGATGTCCTCCGCTTCCGCGTCGAATGCGCGGTCGGCCGTCAGGAAGGGCAGGGGCACGACTGATCCTCACTCACAAGCACGCTCGATTGCTGTGCCCGGTGAGGCTACCGAGCAGCCCCCCGGTGGACCACCCCAGGGGGCCCGTACGGGTCAGTGGTGCTGCGCGGCCTCGGACGTCTGGCTGTGCGACGGCGTCCGGTCGGTGTCGAGAGCGGGCAGGCCGAAGAGCAGCGAACCGGCGAAGCCGGCGATCAGCGTCAGCCCTACGAGGGAATGAGCGGCCAGCTGAGAGCGGCTGGCGCGTCGGCGGGGAGGCGGAGTGACATTACTGCGGAACCGGTCGGCCTCGGCAACGAACGAGAACGGGACGGATTCACGCCGGCGGAACATGAGGAAGCTCTCCTTGAACTCTGTGACGGGTGCTGCTAATGAGTCAGACGTACGAGAGGCCCTATCGGTGCCCCGAATCGCCGAACCCGTCCAAAATTTCCCGCTGACGGAGGCCGACCCCGGGGCCCGTAGAGTGGACGCCGCCCGAGCGACGCCATTGGAAGGACCCCCGCCGGTGACCGACACCCCCGAGCCCACAAAGGCCCACTTCCGCAGCGATGTCACCGTTGACCTGGTGAAATCAGCTGCCGGCGACTCCGACGTGCTGTTCGCAGCCCGCGTGTCGACGGCAGGGGAGCAGTCCCTGGAAGAGGTCGCCAAGGACCCCGAGCGTTCCAAGGGGCTCATCAATTACCTGATGCGGGACCGGCACGGCAGCCCGTTCGAGCACAACTCGATGACCTTCTTCATCAGCGCCCCGATCTTCGTGTTCCGTGAGTTCATGCGGCACCGCGTGGGCTGGTCGTACAACGAGGAATCGGGCCGCTACAGGGAGCTCGAGCCGGTCTTCTACGTCCCGGGCGAGTCCCGCAAGCTCATCCAGCAGGGCCGCCCCGGCAAGTACGAATTCGTCGAGGGAACCCCGGAGCAGCACGAGCTCACCAGCCGCGCCATGGAGGCGTCGTACCGCCAGGCGTACGACGCCTACCAGGAGATGCTCGCCGCCGGGGTCGCCCGCGAGGTCGCGCGAGCGGTGCTCCCCGTCGGCCTCTTCTCCACGATGTACGCCACCTGCAACGCCCGCTCGCTGATGCACTTCCTCGGCCTGCGTACACAGCACGAGCTGGCCAAGGTGCCGTCCTTCCCGCAGCGCGAGATCGAAATGGTCGGCGAGCAGATGGAACAGCACTGGCAGAGCCTGATGCCGCTCACTCATGCCGCCTTCAACAAAAACGGACGGGTAGCCCCGTAGGCGGTGTCCGTATTGCGACGTTTCGTGAAGTTCATCTAGGCTGATCAAACGGACCCGGCACTGCCTGAACCCCCGAGCAGGCAGTGCCGGGCTCCTCTTCCTCGTCCCCCGAGGGAGCGCGGCGCTCCGAGCAACGAGTAGCGTGTTACCCATGGCTCCGATCTCCACTCCGCAGACCCCCTTCGGGAGGGTCCTCACCGCTATGGTCACGCCGTTCACGGCTGACGGCGCACTCGACCTCGACGGCGCCCAGCGGCTCGCCGCCCATCTGGTGGACGCAGGCAATGACGGCCTGGTCGTCAACGGCACCACGGGCGAGTCCCCGACCACCAGCGACGCGGAGAAAGACCAGCTCGTACGGGCTGTGCTGGAAGCTGTAGGAGACCGGGCCCACGTAGTCGCCGGCGTCGGCACAAACGACACGCGGCACAGCATCGAGCTTGCCCGCACCGCCGAGCGCAGCGGTGCACACGGCCTCCTCGCGGTCACGCCGTACTACAACAAGCCGCCGCAGGAGGGCCTCCTCCGCCACTTCGGCGCCATCGCGGACTCCACGGAGCTCCCGGTCATGCTGTACGACATCCCGGGCCGCAGCGGTGTGCCGATCGACACAGAGACGCTCGTACGCCTCGCCGAACACCCCAGGATCGTCGCCAACAAGGACGCCAAGGGAGATCTGGGCCGTTCCAGCTGGGCCATCGCCCAGTCCGGCCTCGCCTGGTACTCCGGCGACGACATGCTCAACCTCCCGCTCCTCTCGGTCGGCGCCGTCGGTTTCGTCTCCGTCGTCGGCCATGTCGCCACCCCGGAGCTGCGCGCGCTCATCGAGGCCCACCTCGGCGGCGACGTACAGAAGGCCACGGAGATCCACCAGAAGCTGCTCCCGGTCTTCACCGGGATGTTCCGCACCCAGGGCGTGATCACCACCAAGGCCGCGCTCACCCTGCAGGGCCTGCCCGCCGGCCCGCTGCGCCTTCCTCTGGTGGAACTCACCGCCCAGGAGACGGCCCAGCTCAAGATCGATCTGGCTGCCGGTGGGGTACAGCTCTAACCACGGACTTCACAACTGAATACGCGAGGACACTCGCGGCGGAAACACCACCTGACAACAGCAAGTGCACGAATGACATGCGCGCCACGTGCCCTCAGCGGTACGTGGCGCGCGTGGTAAGGAGAGTCTTTTGAGTCATCCGCATCCTGAACTCGGTACCCCGCCGAAGCTCCCCAAGGGCGGCCTGCGGGTCACCCCGCTGGGTGGCCTGGGCGAGATCGGCCGCAACATGACGGTCTTCGAGTACGGCGGCCGCCTGCTCATCGTCGACTGCGGCGTGCTCTTCCCGGAGGAGGAGCAGCCCGGCATCGACCTGATCCTTCCGGACTTCACCACCATCCGGGACCGCCTGGACGACGTCGAGGGCATCGTCCTCACGCACGGCCACGAGGACCACATCGGCGCCGTCCCCTATCTGCTCCGGCTGAAGCCGGACATCCCGCTCATCGGCTCGAAGCTGACCCTCGCGCTCATCGAGGCCAAGCTCCAGGAGCACCGGATCCGTCCCTACACCCTTGAGGTGACCGAGGGACAGCGTGAGCGCATCGGCGTGTTCGACTGCGAGTTCGTCGCGGTCAACCACTCCATCCCGGACGCCCTCGCGGTCGCCATCCGCACCCCTGCGGGCATGGCTGTCGTGACCGGCGACTTCAAGATGGACCAGCTGCCGCTGGACGGTCGTCTCACCGACCTGCACGCGTTCGCCCGACTGAGCGAGGAGGGCATCGACCTTCTTCTCTCCGACTCGACGAACGCGGAGGTCCCCGGTTTCGTTCCGCCGGAGCGGGACATCTCCAACGTCCTGCGCACGGTCTTCGCCAACGCGCAGAAGCGCATCATCGTGGCCAGCTTCGCCAGCCACGTCCACCGCATCCAGCAGATCCTGGACGCCGCCCACGAGTACGGCCGCCGCGTCGCGTTCGTCGGACGCTCGATGGTCCGCAACATGGGCATCGCCCGTGATCTGGGCTATCTGAAGGTCCCCGCCGGCCTGGTCGTCGACGTCAAGACGCTGGACGACCTGCCCGACGACGAGGTCGTGCTGGTCTGCACGGGCTCGCAGGGCGAGCCGATGGCCGCCCTGTCCCGGATGGCCAACCGCGACCACCAGATCCGGATCGTCCCGGGCGACACGGTGATCCTCGCGTCGTCCCTGATCCCGGGCAACGAGAACGCGGTCTACCGCGTGATCAACGGTCTGACCCGCTGGGGCGCCAACGTCATCCACAAGGGCAACGCCAAGGTCCACGTCTCGGGCCACGCCTCGGCCGGCGAGCTGCTGTACTTCTACAACATCTGCAAGCCGAAGAACCTGATGCCGGTGCACGGCGAATGGCGCCACCTCAGGGCCAACGCCGAGTTGGGCGCGCTCACCGGCGTGCCGAAGGACCACATCGTCATCGCCGAGGACGGCGTGGTCGTCGACCTCGTCGACGGCAAGGCGAAGATCGTCGGCAAGGTCCAGGCCGGCTACGTGTACGTCGACGGCCTCTCGGTCGGCGATGTCACGGAGACCTCCCTCAAGGACCGCCGGATCCTCGGCGACGAGGGGATCATCTCGGTCTTCATCGTGGTCGACAGCTCGTCCGGCAAGATCGTCGGCGGTCCTCATATCCAGGCCCGCGGCTCCGGCATCGACGACAGCGCGTTCACCGCGGTGGTACCCAAGGTCGAGGAAGCCCTCAACAAGTCGGCGCAGGACGGCGTTATGGAGCCCCACCAGCTCCAGCAGCTGGTCCGGCGGACGGTGGGCAAGTGGGTGTCGGACACCTACCGTCGGCGTCCGATGATCCTTCCGGTCGTCGTCGAGGTCTGACCCGGACGGCCACCGGCGGCCGTCCGACAGACCGCCCACAGGCCGCCAACCAGGAGCGGGGCGCCCCGATTTGCATCGGGGCGCCCCGCTCCAGTACGTTTGCCATTCCGCCTGAACGGGAAGCACCTCGCGCACATGTGCGCTGGGAGCCCTTCGGTGAGGCGGGAAATCCGACTCAGAATCTCTGATAAAGTCGGACGCGCCGAAAGGCAAAGGCCACTCCACAGGCCACCGGAATCAAATTCGGACCGGAAACGGAACGGAAAAGAGTCTGGTAAAGTTGGAACCGCCGGAAAGGGAAACGCGAAAGCGAAGAACTGGAAAGCGATTGAGCAGGAACCCGCTTCGGCCGGGAATCGGACGCGAAAGAGTCTGATAGAGTCGGAAACGCAAGAACGAAGGGAAGCGCCCGGAGGGCCCCGGTGAAACGGGACCGAAGGAAGCGTCCGTTCCTTGAGAACTCAACAGCGTGCCAAAAGTCAACGCCAAATATGTTGATACCCCGGCCCACTTCGGTGGGTTGGTGGTTCCTTTGAAGTCCTGCCGGTCCATGTGGCGGGTAGGCAACATCAGCGAGGACGCAGTGGACTTACCAACCCTATTCCGGTTGGTTGTCCCGCTCTTTTATGGTGCTCTCCCGATTACGGGAAAACATTCATGGAGAGTTTGATCCTGGCTCAGGACG
>NZ_JBIVVD010000002.1:0-415839 GCF_044757505.1 Streptomyces sp. NPDC091271
CCCGCGGAGCGGGTATACAGGCGCTGCGCGCCTGAAAGTGACGGAATTCGCTTAGCGAATTCCTAAAGGCGCTTCGCGCCTTTAGGAAAAGCGCTTCGCGCTTTTCTTTAATTCACGCTTCGCGTGAATTGGCTTTTCGCTTCGCAAAAAGCATGACCGCATTCCGCTGCGCTCCATGCGGGAGCGTCCGCTGCGCTCCCGCCCACCGGCTTCGCCGCTGCAGCAGTGTGAGTGGGTATCACGTTGTGGCCTGTGTAGGTTTTAGGATCCTCAGCTGATCCCCGTAGTGGAGGTGATGGGTCGTTGGCCTGACGGCGCGCCGGCCCTCACTGTTGTGGTGACGGGTTCCGCTGCGCTCCACCCTGACCTCTCCCCCAACCTCAAAGGTGGTTTGGGCAATCTTGCTGATGCCCCATCAGTGTACTGTTCGGTCAGCTGTTCATGGGCGATAACGAGTCGCGTGGCATGTTGGGGAGCGAAGATGGGGAGTGGGTTATGCATCATGAGTCAGCGCTGTGTAGCGTTTGGGATCTGGAGTCACACCCGCTAGCGCCGCGCATCTCGCGCCGGGGCTTCTTTCCTTTATGATTACGTGCTGCATTCTGCGATAAGGGGGACACGGGGCATGGCCGTGAAACTGCGTGACCATCAGACCGAGGCCGTTGCTGCCATCGTGCGCGGCTTCGATGTCCCGCCGGGCGGTATCCCTTTCAATGGCTTGCGCGGGCAGGTGCACGCCGCGTGTGGCACGGGAAAGACGATCATTGCGGCGGCTTCCACTAAGCGGCTTGTGCCAAAGGGACGCACTCTCGTGCTGGTGCCGACGTTGGACCTGCTGGCACAGACGGTGAAGGCGTGGCGCGACGCCGGGCACAAGGGGCCGGCGGTTGCCGTGTGTTCGCTGCAGGACGACCCGGAGCTGTGGGGCATGAAGGTGCGCTCCACCACGAACCCTGTACAGCTGGCGCTGTGGCACAGCACGGGGCCCGTGACCGTGTACGCCACCTACGCGTCCCTGGGTGTCCTGGCGGAGGCTTTCGAGGGCGTCTACGGGCAGCAGTTGGCCCCGATGGACCTCGCGGTGGTCGATGAGGCCCACAGGACTTCCGGGTCGATGGGTAAGGCGTGGGCGGACATTCACGACCAGAGCGTCATCCCGGCGCAGCGTCGGCTGTACCTGACGGCCACGCCGCGGATCTGGCAAGAGCGCCTGAACCGCGAGGTGGCAGAGGGGGTGCGTGACCCGCTGCCGCAGGAGATGGCGGCCTCCATGGACGACGAGGCTGTCTTTGGGCCCGTCCTCTACAAGCTTTCGCTGGCGTCGGCCGTGTCGCGCGGGCTGCTGGCGCGCTACCAGATCATCGTCCTGGAGCTCCAGGACCCGGTCGTCACGCCCGAGCGGCTGATGGGTGAGGAGCGGCACAGCGAGAAGGTGCGTGGTGAGCGCCTCGGGGCGCTACAGGCGGCGCTGCTGCACACGATGGCGCAGCACGACCTGTCGACCTGCATCACCTTCCACCACCGGACGATAGAGGCGCAGGCGTACGCGGAGGGCCTGGAGCGTGTGGCAGCGAAGCTGCACGCTGACCAGCCGGAGAAGTACCCGGCGCAGATCTGGGCGGACTGGCTGTGCGGTGAGCACGTGCCCGAGCGCCGGCGGGGCGTCCTGGGCGGCTTCGGGTCCACCGCGCTGCGGGCCGTGCTCTCGAACTGCCGGGTCCTGGGTGAGGGCGTCGACATCCGAGCCGTGGACTCCGTGGCGCTCCTGGACCCCAAGGGCGCTCCGCACGACATCGTCCAGGCGATTGGCCGGGCGCTGCGTCAGAAGCCCGGACAGGGCAAGGTGGCCTCTTTGATCGTGCCGGTATTTCTCCAGCCCGGAGAGCAGCCGGAAGACATGTTCACCTCCGGATCGTATAAGCCTTTGGTGAAGGTGTTGGAGGGTCTGCGCGCTCACGACGAAGAGGCAATCGAATTGCTCGCGATTCCGCAGGAGCCTCAGAAGGACGTCGCGCAGCCGTCCGAGTACATCGGTTCGCCGCCCGAGGAAGGCGAGGACGAATCCCGTCTGCTGCTGCGTTTTGCCGCTCCGCGCGACCCGGTGATGGTCGCGGACTGGATTTCCTTCAACGTGATCGACACGGAGCGCCAGGACTGGGGTCGCGGCTGGGCGGCGTTCAAGAAATTCGCGGAGCGTGAGCTTCACGCCCGGGTTCCGTACGGGCACAAGGAGGGCGCGTACCCGCTGGGGCAGTGGGTCGCGGAGCAGCGGCGGGCGTATGGGGCGGGGCAGATGACCGGCCTGCGCGCCCAAAGGCTGGAGAAACTCGGCATGGTCTGGAACCCGGCCGATGAGCGGTTCCAGGAGAACTTGGAGGCCGCCAAGGCGTACTACGCGGAGCACTGGACTCTCTGCGCTCCGAGGTCCGCCGTGGCCCTGGACAGGCCGGTGGGGCAGTGGCTGTCCAACCTGCGCCGGGCCGGTGCGCTGGAGGGGCACCCCGAGTGGAAGACCGCTCTGGAGGCCGTGGATGAGCACTGGGATCCGGCGTGGCCGGCGGAGTGGCAGAGGCACTACGCCGCGCTGCGGGAGCTGCTGACGGACGAGGACGACCACTCCGACGTCCTGCCCGGCTTCACCGTCCACGGCATGGACGTGGGGAAGTGGCTGGCGAAGCAGCGTCAGCACACGGTCTGGGTGGGGCTGATGGAGGAGCAGCGCGAGCTCCTGGAGGCGGTCGGCGTCGTGCTGCTGTCCCCGGAGCAGGCAGAGCCCGCCAAGGCCCCCAGGAAGGCTGTGAGCGCCTTCGAGAAGGGCGTGGCGGCCCTGGAGCAGTACAAGGCCCGCGAAGGCTCAGTGAAGGTCCCCAGGGCCCACGTGGAGCGACTTGAGGACGGGAGCGAGGTGAAGCTCGGGGTGTTCCTCAGCAACAGCAAGAGCCGCCGGGACAAGCTGACCGCCGACAAGCTCCAGGTGCTCGCCTCACTCGGGCTGGAGTGGGCGGCGACCGAGGCGGTGGCGTGATGACCACGGGCGAGCAGGGAGTGGGCTGACAGGTGGTCCGTGTTGATCTGCGGCAGCGGGTGGGCGATTACCAGGCGATGGCGGTCAACGGATGAAGGTGCACGCGGTGCTGGCGGCTGCCGGGTGAGGCGGACGAGCTCGTCTGCGTAGAGGCGGGCGCGGTTGGTGGCGCGCACTTCGGCTCCAGCCTGGACCTGCTGCAGGGTCTGGGGGCCGGCGAGGTGATCCTCTTCGTCGAGGAGGACGCCCTAACGGACGATCCGGTGCGGAGCCGGGCGGCCGCCAATCGCATGTATGACCGCGCGGGCCTGCTGGAGATCGACCGGTTGCTGTCCTGCACCCGCCGGTCTTGAGCGAGTCATCGTCGGGCTCGTCCACCAGCCGTCCGTGCCCCCCGGCGACGCTGGAACGGCCATCGCCCGACGGCCTGGTCAGCGCCTCCCGCAGTGCGTCGATCCCCGGATAGGGGTGCGCGCTGCGGCGAGTCTCAGCACAGTAGACCCAGCACGTGACCTGGCAGTGTCCCAGATAGTCCGGGTTGTGAAGGGTGGAGAGCCTGCCCGCGCCGAGCCGGAAAGCACCGTCGAGCTCGTCGCGGACCGCGTCGCAGACGTGATGTCCCGCTGCGGTCAGCTCGAACCACAAGTCCATGACCAGTTCGATGTTCTGCAGGTAGTCGCGCTCAGCCCGGCGGCGCTCGGGATCGTAGTCAAGAACGAGCGAGTGGTCCCAGAGCTCGTAGAAGTCGTCGGCCTTCCGGGAAAACGTGCTGGCGTGGGTGAAGAAGTCCAGCAGGTCCGACAGGGCGTGCTGGAAGTTGCCCATCGCGTTGGTGACCTTGGTGAACGGCTTCGGCCACTGAGCGTCGACCATCCAGAGCCGCAGCTCCTTCAGGCGGTCCTGGACCGTGAAGGGCATGCCGAGCGGCGGGGTCAGCGACGCTTCGGAGGCTTTGCGCCAGGTGTCGAGGCCGGCCAGCTCGGACCAGCGCATCGCGAGGTCGACTGCAGCCAGGCGGGCGGTCTCGCTGATCTCCTCATCGACCGCGGCCAGGAGATCCAGCCAGCCCTCGACATCGCGGTCAGCCGCCGTGAGCCTGCCTTCGCCCTCGTGCTGGTCCGCATACTCGATGCACCGCTTCACGAATCGCTGGACGAAGTCGGCGGTCGGCAGGCTCTGGATCGACGGGCTCAAGGCCCGGCTGATCGTCGCGTGCGGCAGCTGTTCCTTCTCGCTCGGCTGGTTCTTCTTCCTGCCCCCGAGCTTGGTCGCCGTCCCGGCTCCGCAGGAGGTCATTAGCTGCCGGAGCTGACCGATGAACCACTGCGGATCTGCCTGAATGTCGAGCTCTCGCCCCGATTCCATCACCATGCCAGCGAGGCTATCGAGCAGAGCATTGGCGGGGACGCCGGAATGCCGGTCTGGGGTGTCCAGGAGTGTCCAGCCCGGCCAACGGTGGTGGAACCAGGTCCTGTTGATGCCGTTCGCTGTGATCGCCGGAACTCGCCGGCTTGATCAAGCAGAGGCATCAGATGGCCATCGCATCGGACGTACTCCAACTCCTGCAGGGAGCGCTCGGCAGCTGGCCGGCGACTGGGCGGTTCTGCCTGCTCGCCGCCGTGCTCACGCTCGCGTGGATGGCCGTCACCCGGTGGCGGGATGGCCAGCGCCCGGCCCGCGGTCGACGAGGTACCCGCCCTCGCAGGTTGAGGGCGGGCCGGTCCCGCGCCGTGCGGCCGGGGCGGGCCGGTCCCGCGCCGTGCGGCCGGGGCGGCGGGTGCCCTCGGCCCGCCGCCGGAGCTGACACGCTGCGGCCCGTGAGAAGCCGGACCTATCGTCACCGGATGTCGGCGCCGTGCTCGAGCACATCACGGCGATACTGCGGCTGTGGCCCACCGCCCTCCCCCGGTAGGCATCCGGCTGCCCAGGTCACGCGGTCAGTGAGCCGGCCACCGCAGGAGCAGAGCCGCACCCAGGAACGACACCGGCGCGGATAGACATCCGCAAGCAGTGGCGGTTCGGTCTCGGTCACGTAGTCAGGCTGGCTGTCCCCAGCACACGCCGGTCTCGTCAGCGCCTAGATCCATAAGAAAGGCCCTGGGCCGATGGGCGGTGTCGCCGAACGTTCACACCGTCAGGCGGCCGATGTCCTGAGGGTCGAGACCGGTCAACTGGGCGATGCGCGGAGCCGGAACGCCCGCCGTCAGGGCCCGATGGACGAGGGCTTCCCAGTCCTGAGTCGTCTCCCGGAAATCCAGCAGTTCGCTCTCCATGTCCGTGACGGTCTGGGGCGCACACTCCTGCTGCACCCGCAGCGCTTCGTCCTCGCTCAGTGGAACAGGCAGGCGCTCCGCGTTGTCTGGGATGAACCCCTGGGCTTCGGCCGGGAGGATCCTGACCTGCTCCGAAAGGGCCGAGACTCCGTGAGCCTGCAGCCATCCCAGAACGGCTGGTGTGTCCGCACACTCCAGGAAACCGACGGCAGCCAGGGCCGCCCCCCGCCGAGGGTGGCGGTCAGGAAGAAGGAACAGGTATGCGTCATCGGACATCGCGCGGATTCGCCTTCTCGATCAGACCTCGGCGGGCGGACTGATGCTAGCGCCCCTGCTGGCTCCGACTGCCACTCGCATCCATCCGGTTACATCCCCACCTGACGAACCACGCCGGGCTGGTCGTGGCTTCTCATGGATCGCTTGGCGGCGTGGCAGGCCGGGCCTTCGTTTCCCGGTGCAGGTGGCGCAGTCGTGCGGCGAACTCTTCGACCGGGCCCATCTGTATCTCCTGCTCTCTTCGCTGTTCGGTGTCGTTCGCCGTCCTTCGGCCCGCCCCACCGAACACGCCAGGGCTGCCTCAATGAGTGGCGTCAGACCGATCCGCGCCACTGGAAGGCACCCTCGTGATGGTCCTCATTCTGCTGCTCGTCGGCCTCGTACTAGGCGGTACTTGGTCCGCTTACGGCCACCGCCGTCGCGGTTCTGGCCCACGACCCCGCCCGGCGCGCCGATGCCCGTCGCGTCCTCCACCTCCTGCTGACCCGGCCCCCTGTTCAAGCGACACCGGCCCGAGCACTACTCCCACCCGCCCGCCCCGTGGCCCATGGCGGAGCCCCGGCGTTCAGTGGAGGTAGCCGAAGAGACCGTTTTTGGCTTCCTCCCGGCCTTCGGCCCTCCTCGGCCGCGCGAGCCTCGGCTGCCTCCCGTCGCGCCTCTTGATGCTGGTGCAGACGCTGCAGTCGCTGCCCTGAGGTCTGGTCCTCCCAGCCGTCGCGGGCCAGAGCTCGCGGCCGCAAGTCGGACACGGCCACGCGGCGGCCTTCGGCCGGCGCTGGGCCTCTATCTCCTGCTGACGTTCGCCTTCCTTCCGGGTGCTCTGCTCGGTGCGGCGTTCTTCCTCGCGGAGACGGTATGCGCGGGAGTCGTCGGGTTGTCGAGGGCGTGCTCGACGGTTTCCCAGGCGGGGTGTCCGTAGCGCCACCAGACAGGGCCGGTCGCCCCACGGGTGAATGGAGCGGACGAAGGGTGAGCATCGGGGCGCAGGCGTGCCCTGCGGGAGGGCGGCGCGTTGTACCGGCCATGAACGTATGCCGAACCTTCTCCGTCGCCGCGGCCGGATGCTTTGTGCTGGCCGCCGCCCCCACTGCCCAGGCTGACAATTTCGCTCCGGCACTGACCAACACCGTTCTCACCGCCGGCACCGCCGGAGAGCGGACGGGCACAGCCGCTCATGGAGTGGCGGAACGGACCGGGGTCGCGAAGAAGGTCCCGGCGGTCGTGGGTTTCGTGCAGGAGGGGGCTGACGCGGTGGCCGCGCGCGACGGGTCGGCCAGCGGCTGATCACCCGCGTGTCCTCGAAGCCGAGAGACGACTGGATAGGTCGACGGTTGAAGGGAGGCAGATGCCGGCGGCTGTGCGAAGCATCCTCAGCGTGCCCCTGAGCAGGTCCCCCCTCTGTGCAGCAACTGCGTCTATCCGAACAGCGGAACACATCAGCTTCGAGGGCGTCCAGGCGTAGCTGTTCGTAGCGCAGCGGGTGGCGCCACACGCCGTGGTCCTGTGACACGTTCGCGCTGATCTCCGCGACCAGGACGGGAACGACGAGGAGCGGCTCCAAGGGGGTGCGGCTGGTCCAGGACGCGGTGAAGCGGACGCCGGTTCAGGGGTGGCCGGGATCGGCTGCGGTGAGATGGGTGGCGATGTCCTGGGCATAGCTGGGTTTCAGCGGGGTGGTCTTGCCCACCAGCCGCAGGCGTCCGGTGGTGTCGTAGCGGCCCAGGAGCAGGACCTGGGGGCGGTGCAGGGAGCCGGTGACGGCGCCGATGAGTGCTTCGGTGGAGTCCCCGCGGCGGACCCTTGGTCCAGCCGCGCACGCCCCTGCGGTAGCTTCCCGTCAAGCTTTGGCCACCACGCCTTCGACGCCGGTGACGTCAGTCCACTCGTACAGCCACTCCCCCGGCGATCGCCGGTCGGTGGTCGACGGGCACAGCGTGGACGCGGTGTTAGCCGGTGGCCGGCGAACAGGGCCTCCGGAATGTCGCGGCGGCGCGCGAACGGCTCGTCCAAAAGCTCCTGGCCGTCGCTCTGCAGGACGTCGAACGCGATGCCATGGGCGGGCATCTCAGCCGCCAGGGCCTTGGTGTTGCGCCCGGCAGTCGCGCGGCGTTGCAGGGCGGTGAAGCTGAGCTGCCCGCGGTGGACGAGGACAGGCGGAAGAAGCGCACGTCACCGCGGCCGGAGCCTGCACAGCCGCCTGCACCCCACGTGGGGACGAGGTGGCCGACCCGAGACGCCGACGGAGATCGAACAGCTCCGGCTCAGGGCCGTCCCGGCCAACTTCCCTGAACTCGCCGCCCTGGCCGGCCACGCCCGGTCCTTCGCCCAGATGATCCCCGAGCGCCAACGGGATCGTGGCTGACGGTAGCCGCGATTCGGTGACAGCCCTCAACGGTGCTCGTAGGATGCCTGAATGCCTGAGCCGATACGAATGAGCCGCCGCGCGTGGGTTGCCACCTGGGCGGTGCTGTGCGCGGCCGGCCTCGGCGCCGCTGCCGGTCTGAACGCCTCCTCGTCACCGGACCCGCAGACCGAAATGCCCGTCAGCGCCGAGTGCGCCGAGCGCATAGCGGATCTCGAGACACAGTTGGCCAAGACCAAGCAGGAAGGCAACGATGCAGTGCTGGGCTTCTCGCGAGTCCAGGTCGGTGCCGAGAACGACTGCCGTGACGAACTCCGTGAGCACTTCCGTGGCGATCAGTGAGCCCTTGTATCTGGCTCTCCGCCCTGGCCGGGCTGACTCTCATCGTTGCACAGCGTGATCATCGTTGACAGGGGTCAGGTGTTCCCTAGGCAGCTCTGGCGAGGCATGCCCGGGGCCGCAGGAGTCATTCGGCCGAGCCCTTGATCATTCTCAGAGCCAGCGGCTGTATCCGAGGCCGCGAACGCGAGTGTTCAGGTCCCGGTGTCGACTGCGTCGAAGCTTGGCAGGATCACCTGCCATGGATTCCGCCGTCATAGCTGCGCTCATCACCACGCCCACGGCTGTCCTCGCGGCCGCAACTGCCTACGCCGCAGGCCGCGCACAAGCGTGAGCAGCCGCCCGCTGCGGCCCCGTGGACGCCGTCCGCCGGCAACACCAGCGCGAGGCATACGCCGCTTTCGTCGCCCCGACCGCCCCGTGCGAGAGCCACATGTTCCGGGTGTACCTCGGCATCCTCGACCCCACGGCTGCGGCGCCACTGGAACGGCACTCTCACCACGCAGGACAACGAAGCCCTTGTCTTCGCCGCCGCAGCAGTCCGCCTGGAAGGGCCGGCGCACCTCGCTGTTCTGGCCCACGGAATCGAGCTCGCCTCGAATCACGTCTACGGCGCCGCGCTGGAACTCCAGCAAGCCGAGGGCCCCGTCGCGTCTACCGCGAGCGCAAAGTTCGACGCGCGGCACAACATCCTCAAAGACAGGGCAAAGGCGTGTGTCGAAGCCGCCAGCACGCATTTCAACGGCTCCCGGCTCCAGCGGGGTGCGGCTGTTCCAGGCGCGGTGAAGCGGACACCGGTCCGCGGGTGGTCCTGGGCCGGATGCGGTGAGGTGGTCGGCAAGGCCCGGGCCGGGCCGGGACGGGACGGGCCGGGCCAGGCCTTGCCGGGCCGGGCCTCAGCGGGACGGTCTTGCCCACCAGGCGTAGGCGGCCAGCGATGTCGTAGCGGCCCAGCAGCAGAACCTGGGGGCGGTGCAGGAAACCCGTGACGCCCCCGATGAGCGCTTCGGTGGAGTCCCCGCGGCGGATTCACCTGTGCCTGGGCGATCTCGATGGCGGTGGAGCGCACGGCGCCCTCGGTGACCGCCTGATCGACGTGCCGATGGCCGCGGCGTCGGTGCCGCCGTAGCGGTGAGCGGTGAGCATCGCCTCCTGGGCGGTCTGCGGGACCAGCCGGGACTGGATGAGGGCGGCCATGCCGGGGCAGGCAACCTCCGCCATCCCCTGCCCGCTCTACTCCCTGTACGCCGAGAAGTGGGACTACCCGCCCCCTTCTGACCACTGTCATCTTCGCCGCGTACGGGACAGTGGCGGTCCTCGCGATCCTCGTCTCCGGTGCCCTGTCCGACCGGTACGGCCGTCGGCCCGTACTCCTCGTCGCACGTCCTGCTGCTGCTCGCCGGGCTCGCCGTTTTCATCTTCGCCGCGGGACCCGAGTATCTCGTCGTGGCGGATCCTCAACGGTGGGGATCGGCGCGATCGTTGTTGTCGGCGGGGCCGCCCTGCTGGACGTGCACCCGCAGCGGGCGGCACGGAGCGGGACACTCACCGCCATCGCGTTCAACGTCGGCATCGCCATCGCCGCACTCGGCACCGCCACCCTCGCGCCCAGACCCCCCGCCACCCCCTGCTCCTGCCCTATCCCGCCCACGCGCTCATCGCCCTGGTCCTGCTCGTCCTCCTCCTGGTGATGCGTGAACCTCACCCATCGGCCGGTGCCGCAACCATCGGGATCCCACGCCCCCAGGCGGCCAAGGAGATCCGCGGGCGCTTCATCTCCTCGGTGATCGGCGCCGGCGCCACCTGGGCCGTGCTCGGGGTCTGTTTACCGCTGGAACCCTCCATCGCCGCGCACGCCGACGGCCCGTTCTTCGGCGGCGTCGTCATCGCGGCTGTGACCCTCACCACCGCGGCCACCCAGATCGCCAGTGCCCGCTACCCAGGGTGCACAGTCGCGCTCGTCGGCGACACGGCACTCGCCGAGCTCATACTGGCCGGAGCAGGCGGCCTCGCGACCGGCAACGCCGCCGTCATCATTGCCACCGTCGCACTCCAGGGCGGTGCCTACAAACTCGCCCTGCGCCACCGGACCGCACACCTCCCCGCCGAGCGGCACGGGGCCGTCATGTCTGGGCATCGGCGCAACCGTCTGGAACGACACCGCGATCTTCCCCGTCTTCTCCGTGCTCGCGGCCCTCCTCTGCCTCTCCGGCGTAGTGGTCGAGCGGGTGCTGGGGCCCGAGAGAGGCACCCTGAGGCGACATCGACGCCGAGGACTGATGTAGGCGGCGGGGTGAGCAGGATCCACTGACCGGCGGCCGCTGTACCGGACCCACAGGGCAACGGGGCGCCGGCCCTCTCCAGCCGACAACAGGACCCGACACCCTTGCAGAAGCATCAGACCGCCGCCAGATCGACAGCAGTCAATGGCCCGCCCTTACGTGTAAATGCCTTCGACCAAGCTCTCAGCCCTTGCCGAAGTGCACCGAGGGGAAGGCGCCCGCTGCTCGGAGGGTTCCGGAAAACGCGCCGGCCAGTACGGTGAGGCGCGCGGTGGCAGCCAGGCCGAGGGGGTCGTACGGGGCGGCATCGAGGCGGTCGGTGAGCACCTCGGTCTCGCCGTGCAGGGCCGTGCCCGCCTGCGTGAGGTTGCCCGCCCCGTCCAGCAGGCCGCGCTCGCGCACCTGGTCCCGGGCGGCGTCCCACTGCTACGCGGACCACCCACGGGCCCGCATGAACACTGCCGATGTCCGCGCCGTACCGGTGGCATTGTGCAGGACCAGCGCCTCGATGCCGGACAGGCCGGCTGTCGCCAGGGCGGCGAGGTGGCCGTCACCCCGGCGCTCGCGCAACAGCGTCGCAGCGTGCCACAGGGCCAGGTGCGGTGCTTCGGGTACGGGGAGATCGGCGTTGGCGGCGTACAGCGGACGCCCTTCCCGACAGCAGACTTCGATGACGTGCAGCCACCCCGGTCACCTCTGCGCAGACGAGGGCCTCCTTCCCGAGCAGCCGCTGCGGCGTCCGGTCCGCGCCGTACAGGCGTGCCGTGAGCACCGCCTGCGGTGTGGTGAAAGTTCACGCGGCGGGGATGTACCGCTGCACATGCTCGTGGTTGAAGTTGTAGAACGTCGCTGTGACGGTGCCCGCATCGACGGCCCCGAACGGTGCCACACGGCTCGCTCCGCTGCCGCCTGACCCGAGGCCGCTGCCGTCAGTGGCCGCCTACGACGAACTGCTACGGCTGCGCCGCCGGCACGCCGGACCATCTGCCCAACAGGGGGAATCATGACCGCAAAGCGCAACCGGGGACTGATCGAGGAAGCTGCGGACGCGGCGGTGGACCAGGCCTGCCGGATGCTCCGGCTGCCCACCATCCGGGCCCAATATCCAGAGCTCGCTTCGGCTGCCGCGCAAGACCAGATGACCTACAGCCGGTATCTGGCAGAACTGCTGATGTCGGAGTGCGACGACCGGGCCGAGGTCGTTTGATTTCGATGCGAATCCGGCCATCGACCCGGCCGCCATCCACACCCTGGCCTCCTGCAACTGGGTCAAGAAGAGCATGCCGCTGTGCCTGATCGGCGACTCCGGGGCCAGGAAATCACACTTGCTGATCGCGCTCGGCACCGAGGCCGCGATGCACGGGTAGCCAGTCAAATACGTTCTCGCGACGAAACCCGTCAACGAACTCGTTGAAGCCGCTGATGAGAAGCACCTTGCCAAGACCGCCCGTGGCTTTGTCGAGCAGTAGTGGTTCTGGCTCAGGTTGTGTGGTCCGTGCACTGTGAGTAACGACTGAACTCACAGGGACAGCCAGGTAAGTTGCCTCAAAACGACCAGTGGCACGCGTGGCTGGGCCGACAGTTCGTGGCTGTGAATGAGATCTTGTTCCGGCTGGAGGAGCTGTTGTTCCCGTCGATCGCGGACGTCGCGGTGCTGTCGGTAGACGTGAACATCGCGATAGTGCGTGTTGATGTGCGGTGCACCGCAGCTGGTGCCTCGTGTCCGGGTTGTGGGGCATGGTCAGCCAAGGTGCACGGCTCGTACCTGCGGTTTCCCGCTGCTGTTCCGAGCGCGGGACGAAGCGTGGTTCTCCAGTTGCGGGTCCGCCGGTTCACCTGCGAGAACGTTGAGTGCGGACGTCGCACGTTCGTCGAGCAGATACCCGGCCTGACTCGGAGAAACGGTCAGCGTGCCGAGCGGCTCCGCTCGACCCTGGCCTCAATCGGTCTTGCCCTGGCCGGCTGGGCCGGTGCCCGCCTGGCTGCCATCGTGGGCGGGGCGGTCAGCCGCAGCACGGTCCTGCGGTTGGTCAACGCGCTTCCCGAGCCGGAGGTGCCCGCTCCGCGGGTGGTCGGCGTCGACGAGTACGCCACCCGCAAGGGCCGCCACTACGGGACCGTTCTTGTGGACGTCGAGACCCGTCGGCCCATCGACCTGCTGCCTGACCGGGAGTCGTCGACCCTGGCTGCGTGGCTGGCCCAGCGGCCCGGAATCGAGGTGGTCTGCCGGGACCGCGCCCCGTTCTTCGCCGAAGGCGCCGCCGTCGGCGCCCCGCAGGCTGTGCAGGTCGCAGACCGGTGGCACCTCTGGCACAACCTCAGTGAGGCAGCCGAGCGGAGCATCGCCCAGCACCGCCGATGCCTGCGTGTCCTGGTGCCCGAGACACCTGAAACGCCCGAGACGGAGCCAGGACCTGTGCAGGAGTCCTCCGGCTCGCCTTGGCCGACCGGCCAGCGGTTCGCCGACCGAACCCGGACCGTTCACGCCACGGTCCACGCCCTGGTGGAGGCCGGACACAGCCGTCGCGCGATCCAGCGGCAGCTCGGCATGACCAGCCGAACCGTCAAACGGTACGCGGACGCTGGCAGGCCAGAAGATCTTTTCATTGGTCAGTGGCAAGCAAGGCGCTCGGTTCTCGACGAGTACAAGCCCTATCTCGACGACCGCTGGAACGAGGGCGCAACGAACGCATGGAAGCTGTGGGAGGAGATCGCTCCACTCGGCTACACGGGCAGCTACCAGCGGGTTCGCGCCTACCTCCGCCAGAAACGCACTTCACCACGGCCGGTGACGGCCCGTCCGCCTTTGCCCCGGATCGTCGCCGGGTGGGTCCTCCGCCGACCGGAATACCTCTCCGAGACCGAACAACTCCGCTTGAAGCACGTCCGAACCAACTGTCCCGAAATCGATGCACTCACCCGGCACGTCCGGTCCTTCGCGACCATGCTTACCGAGCGCCAGGGCGAGCTCCTGCCGGACTGGCTCACCGCCGTGAGACAAGACGATCTCCCCAGCCTCCACACCCTCGCCGCGGGCATCGACCGCGACCGTGACGCCGTCACCGCCGGCCTGACCCTCCCCTGGAGCTCGGGTGTCGTCGAAGGCCATGTCAACCGGATCAAGATGCTCAAGCGCCAGATGTTCGGCCGTGCCGGCTTCCACCTCCTCCGGAAGCGGGTTCTCCTCGCCCAGTAGTCGATGCGGACCAAGTACCGTCTGGGCACTAGGATCTGGACGTGGCGATCAAGTATGAGTGGCAAGGCGACTTCGACAACGCATCCCTCAACAGATTGCACGCCGACGGTTTCGGCTCCCCGGTCGCTCAGACCGACTGGCAAGCACGGCTTGAGCGCCACAGCCTTGGCTGGGTCTGCGCGTGGGAAAACGGCGCTGTGATCGGATTCGTCAACGTTGTCTGGGACGGAGGAGCACACGCCTTCATTCTGGACACGGTGGTCGCGCGGCATCTTCGGTCGAGAGGTGTTGGTGCCGCGCTTGTCGCAGTGGCAGCCAAAGAAGCTCGCGCCGCGAAGTGCGAGTGGCTCCACGTCGACTTTGAGGAACATCTGCGTACGTTCTATTTCGACGCCTGTGGCTTCCGGGAGACAGCAGCAGGGCTGATCGCCCTGTAACACCACGGCCCGCCCCCTCGGCCTCGGTGCACGCCGCCCCACTCATTCCCAGCTGTCACCCACCGTGTCGGCACCACAAAACCTGAGCCAGAACCACTAGACATCAACGAAGCCACCGCCCGCTACGGCCGCGTCGACCCTCTCTGTAATGATGAGCTCGGCTATATGGAACTGGACCGACGCGGAGCCGAACTCCTCTTCCAAGTTTTAACCGAGCGCGAGGAGAGCTCTGTGGCGATAGCCTCCAACGAATCGTTTGGAGGATGGACCAAGACCTTCACCGACCCCAGGCTCTGCGCGGCCATCGTCGACCGCCTCACCTTCGCCGGCAACATCATCGAGACCGGCACAGACTCCTACCGGCTGGCCATCCCGGGCCCGTACGGAAGCAGCAGCGGCGAGTTGACCCGGCACCCCCACCCACGCCACGGCCGAAGCGAGGGCTGCTTTCCAAGTGCAGTCTTAGCTTCGGCTGCCGATCATCGACATCAGCAGCCCGTGGGTTTCGGCGTCGGCGGCCACGACAAGTCCGTGGCCTGCCTGCCCGATCGGGGCGCCGTCGATCCCAGTGGCTACACAGCCAGCAGCCTGGCACAGAGCGATGCCAGCGGCGAAATGCACGCTCGCGGAGAGGTCGCCGCCATCGGTGACGTACGCGGCGCGCTTGCCAGCTGCGACCCAGGCCAACGCCAGCGTCGTGGACACCACTCGTGGCCGGAACCGCTCGACGAACCCGGGGTTGGCCAGCAGGTCCACCGCCCGGAAGCCGGGCGCGCTCGGGAACGGCGGATCCAGGTTGACGTCCACCAGCTGGGTGACGGACGTGGGCGACAGCTGCACATCAGCCCCATCGTGCCGCACCCAGGCGGTCTCACCGTCAGTGAAGAAGACCTCGCCACTGAACGGGTCGGCCACTGTCGCCGCACCGTCGCGCAGCGCCACGTTGACGGCCACCAGCATGTTGCCGACGGCGTAGTTCAGTGTGCCGCACAAGGGATCCACCAACCACTGGCGCACAGCCTCGGCGGCACCCTGCTGCCCGCCTTCCTCCCCGAGGACCGCATCATGGGGTCGAGCGGAACGGATGACACCGAGGATCGCCTTCTCGGCCTCGACATCGGCGGCGGTGGCGAAGTCCCCGGCGCCCTTATCGATGCGGGTGAGCCGCTGGCCGTACATGTTGCGCACCACATCCGCGCCGGCACGTGCCGCAGCTATCGCAACCCCGGCATCGTCAAGGCCCGCGTATGAGTTGATCATGTCGTGCAGAATACCTGCGGAGTCACTTCTCACATTCGGATTTTGCTCCTGGCGCCCCTGAGCGGAGTCAAAACTGTCCTACGTCTGGAGTCAGTTGTCACTGACGCAGCCAAGCGCTGGACCTCGCGCGGGCTGCGGAGTCGTACGACTTCGACGCCCAGGCCGGCGGTATCTGCTACCTGCTGGGCGTAGCGGGGCCGGTTGGCGCGGTACTTGCGGATGGCGGTCGGCAGGAGTGAGCGGCGGGCAAAGAAGGCCGCGGACCAGGTGAGGCGCCGGGCCTGTGCGTTGTCCTCGCGGCCTGCTAGGAGCTCTCTTACGGATCACCGGCAGAGAGATCTCAGGACCTGATGGTGGCGACGAAACTGTTGCCTGCGACGATGCGCCTGTGAGCTACGACCTTGTTGTATGGGGCGGCGACCGTCCATCTGACAACCGTGCTGCGAGCTCGATGTATGACGAGCTATACGAGCGCTATCTGGAGTCGGACGATGTCGTCGTGCCCCCCGCGCCGCGCATCGTGGCGTACGTGGAAGCTCTCGTCGCGAACCGGCTTCGTACGCGTACGACGTCCCACTGCTCCTGGATCCCAAGGGCGTCGCAGGGAGCCGGTGATGCCGCCTTCGGCCCCGGCGCGTGATGCCCCGGTTGCGGGCCCTGCCGGAGCGCGGGTCGAGGGCCCCGGAACGCTGAAGCGGTCCGGACAACGTGCGTGAGCGGCAGCGGTCGGCATATGCGGGGAGCCGCAGGGCCTGGTTACGCAGGGAACGCTTGGGACGATTCCTGGATACGGTCGATCAAGTGGTGCTGGTTCACGGCGTCGGCGAAGGTCGTCGCCTCGGCGGGTGCCGCTGGCCTTGTCGCCGGCTTGCAGTGAAGGGCCCAGAGCGGTGCCGGGGCCTCCTTGGAGGGAGGGCCGACGGGCTCCCGGCCCGAGGCCCGGCGGGGCCTCGGACACGGCAGCCCTGCTGTCAGCCCTGGAGGATCAGGCAGGTGGTGGTGGCGTGCGCAATCAGTTTTCCGTCGCTGTCCAGGACCTTGCCTTCGGCGGTGGCGGTGCGGCGGCCGGCGTGGATGACGGTGCCCTCGGCGGTGAGGGTGCGTCCATCGGTCTGTGCGGCGCGGATGTAGTTCACTTTGAGTTCGAGGGTGGTGTAGCCGACGCCCGCCGGGAGCGTCGTGTGTACCGCACAGCCCATCGCCGAGTCGAGCAGGGTGGCCGCGATGCCGCCGTGGACGGTGCCCAGGGGGTTGGAGAAGTCGGGGCGGGTGTCGAGGGAGACGACGATGCGTCCGTGTTCGACCTCGTCGAAGCGCATGCCGAGCAGCCGGCCGATGGAGGGGACGTCGGTGGGGAGTTCGGTCTGGACCCAGCGCATGAGCTCGAGGCCGGTCAGGGCGGTGAAGTCTGTGGTCGTCACGGGGTGTTCCTTGCTGTCGTGCTGATGATGAGGCCGCACTCGAGTGCGGGGCCTTCCTTCGCCTCGGGGGCGAAGAGGTCGGTGGGGCGCCCGTCAGCCGGGAAGCGGTTCGATGCGCGCGGGCACGTGCTTGTGCCAGGGGGTTCCGGCGATGGGGTCGCGCCAGTGAAGGTCGGTGAGGGTGTTCACGGCCACGCCGGTGCGCTCGGTGGTGCCGGCCTCGGTGGGCAGGTCGAGGCCGAAGCCGTTGGGCAGGGCGGCGTGGCCGGCCTGCATGCGGTCGTCGATCTCGACGGTGGCCTGGGCGGTGCCGCTGCGGGTGGTGATCTGTGCGCGGGCGCCGTCGGCCAGGCCGAACTGCTGGGCGTCGTGCGGGCTGATGCGCAGGGCTCCGTCCGGGTCGCGCTTGCGCCAGGTGTTGTCGCGGAAGATCGTGTTCGCGGTGAACGCCCTGCGCTGCCCGGCCGCCAGGACGATGGGGAACTCGTCGGTGGTGTGCACGGACGGGGTGGTGTCCAGGGCGTCGAGGAGGTCGAGGAGTTCGGGGATGGGCAGCGGGATGCGGTGGCCTGGGTGGGGGACGTACCGCCAGGCGTCCTCGTACTCGTCCTCGGTGAACGTGATCCCGGAGCGGCCGGCGAGCATCGCGTCGAACAGGGCGTCGGCGGTCTTGTGCCCGGCCCGGCGCATGGCTTTGGGGTAGGCGCGGCCGATGCGCTGGGCGAGTCCCCACAGCACGGCGGCCGAGCGGGCGCCGTCGGGGAGGGTGGGGCCGAGGGTTTCGTAGAGCAGGTGGGGCGCCAGGCCGAGGACCTTCTTGTCCACCGCCGCGAGGGCCGCGAAGGCGAGCTTGAAGGGGGTGCGGCCCAGGCGGGCCGCCGTGCGGAGCACCGTCAGGTGGGTGCGGGGCACCAGGTCGAGTTCGCGGATGAGCCGTGCGTAGATTTCCGGTTCGGGCAGGGTGCCGGGCAGTGCGTCGAGGAGCGGGGCGCGCAGGTGGAAGTTGTTGCGGGGGAACTCGACGTTGAAGAAGGTGGCTTCCCACTTCTCGAACTGGGATGAGGCGGGCAGGACGTAGTCGGCCAGGCGCCCGGTTTCGGTGTGGGCGATGTCGATGACGACGACCAGGTCGAGGGCGGCGAGCGCCTTGCGGAAGGTCGCGGAGTCGGCCAGGGAGTGGGCGGGGTTGGACGACTCGATGACCATCGCCCGGAACCGGTCGGGATGGTGGGTGAGGATCTCTTCGGCGATGACGTTGGCCGGCACCAGGCCGCCGAGCATGCGGGCACCGGTCACCGGGGTGTGGCGCACGCGCGTGGAGTACTGCGCCAGCGGGGCGCTCCAGGAGTGCGGCTGCATGGCGCCCGGCTTGGCGAAGTTCCCGGTCAGCAGCCAGATCAGCTTGTTGAGGTAGGAGACGAGGGTGCTGTTGGGTCCCTGCTGCACGCCGAGGTCCTCGTACGTCGACAGGCTGGAGGCCCTGGCGATCCGGCGTGCGGTGGTGCGCAGCAGGTCCTCGTCCAGGCCGGACACCTCGGCGCACCGGGCGACGTCGACGGCGGCCAGGTGGGGCAGTACCTCCGGGGCCTGGGTGGTGCGGGTGTTGAGGAAGGCGTGGTCGATCAGGTCTTCCTGGACCAGGATGCCGAGGATGGCGGACAGGCACCAGGCGTCGGTGCCGGGTCGCAGCTGCAGGTGGATGTCGGCGAGGTCGGCGGACTCGGTGCGCACCGGATCGATGACGATCATGGTGCGGGCGGGGTCCTTGGCGATCTCCTTGAGGACGGTGCGGGCGCGCGGGACGCCGTGGGTCTGCCAGGGGTTCTTGCCGATGAAGAGGGCGACTTCGGCATGCTCGAACTCGCCTGTGGTGTGTCCGCCGGTAAGGTGGGCGTCCACCCAGCCTTCGCCGGTCTTCTCCTGGGCGAGGGCGTTGGAGCGGTAGCCGGCGCCCAGGGCGCGCATCAGGGCGCCGCTGTAGGAGCCGCCGAGGTGGTTTCCCTGTCCGCCGCCGCCGTAGTAGAAGATCGACTTTCCGCCGTGGGTGTCGCGCACCGTCTTCAGGCGGGCGGCTATCTCCGCGATGGCGGTGTCCCAGTCGATGGGGGTGAAGCTGCCGTCGGCCTCGCGGCGCAGCGGGGTGGTCAGCCGGGTGCCGCCGTTTTGGTAGTGGTCCAGGCGCAGTGCTTTGTTGCAGGTGTAGCCGTCGGTCAGGACGTGTTGCTTGTCGCCGCGGATTTTCGCGAAGCGGCGGCCGTCGAGCTGGATCTGGATCCCGCAGTTGTTCTCACACAGGATGCAGGCGGTCTTGTGCCAGGGTGCCTCTGCCAGGTGCGTCATCTGCTTGTCCTCGACTCTCCTGCGCTGCTGGTGGGCTGCGGCGGCCTGCGGGTGCTGACTGACCTCGGTGCGGGCAGGCGGGCCGGACACCGGAGCTCGGCTGTCCGGCCCGTCTGCCGGGGTGGGGTCAGCCCAGGGGGTTGGTCGTGTCGTGCAGGACGGCCAGGGCGGGGGCGTACATGCGGGCCTTGATCGTGCCGAGGGTGTCGCCGGCCTTGCTGACCTGCGTCTGGGCGAGCTCGACGGCCGTGGCGCGGACGGCTTCTTCGGCGACCGCCTGGTCGACGATGCCAGCTGTCTCGGCGTCGCTGCCGCCATAGCGGTGGGCGGTGAGCATGGCCCGGTGCGCGGTCTGCGGGGCCAGCCGGGCCTGGATGAGGGCCGCCATGCCGGGGGTGAAGGGGATGTTGATGTCCGCCTCGGGCAGGCACCAGTAGCCACGGTCGGCGCGCATCACGCGGAAGTCGTGGGCCAGGGAGAACATCGCGCCGGCCGCGAAGGTGTGCCCCTGCAGCGCGGCGACGGTGATCACCGGCAGCGACAGCATCCGGGCAAACAATCCGTGGACCGTGGCGACGTAGTCCTGGTGCTGGTCGGCGTGGGCGAACAGCCAGTCCAGGTCCAGCCCGTTGGAGTAGAACTTCCCCGTCGCAGCCGTCACCAGGGCGCGTGGCCCCTCCGCCTTCTCCACCTCGTCCAGCGCTGCGCCGACGGAGGCAAGCCAGTCGGGGTGGAATCGGTTCTCGCCGTCCCCGAGGTCGAGCACGAAGACGTTTTCCTGGCGGTCGAGCGTGGGCATGACGGCTCCTTCAGACGGGTCGGAACAGATTCGTGCAGGTCAGTGCTGCGTCTTGTCGCCCTGGTCGGGGCGGTGGTGCAGTGCGTAGGCCAGCAGGTCATGGATTTCGGCGGCGGCGGCTTCCAGCGCAGCGGTGCTCTGCTCGGCCCGGCACATGATCACCGCGCCTTCGACCGCGGCGATGACAAACGCGGCCAGCCGCCTGCTGCGCTCCTCGGGCAGGCCGTGCCGGGTGAACAGTCCGGCGAGCGCCTCCTGCCAGCGGGCGAAGACCACGGCTGCCGAGCGGGCCAGCTCCGGGGCGTTGTCATTGGTCTCCACGGCCACCGCGACGATGGGACACCCGGACCGGAAATCGCTCTCGATCAGCCGCTCACGCCACAACGCGAAGAAGGCGTCGACGGCAACCAGCGGGTCGTCGGCCTCCACCGCGGCGTCGATCAGTGCGGAGATGAAGTCGCCGGCGAGTGTCACCGCCTCGTCGATCAGCTGCGTCCGGCCGCCGGGGAAGTGGTGGTACACCGACCCGCGGGGTGCGCCGCTGTGCTCCAGGACGCGGTCGATGCTGGTGGCGCCGGCACCGTACTCGCGCAGGAGCGAGGCGGCACTGACGATCATCCGCTCGCGGCTGTCGCTCTTGCGAGGGCTCACGTGTTCACCGTCCCGGCAGCGTCCTGCGTGAGGAGAAAGTTGTGGGGCATGCGATGGCCTTCCTGGCACCGCCGGGCGGAATTCGCCCACGTGAGGTACCAGCTAGTAACTTATGGTCTATGGCATAGAACATGCAAGGGTTACGTTCCCCGTGCTGCCGGACCTGCATCTCAGCCCGGCCGGTTTCGAGGCTGGAACGCTTGAGGGACCGGCCTGGGCCGATGGCCGGGGCGCGCTCGGCGCCGGCCCCGTTCGGCGAACGCGGTTGCTGACGAGCTCGCCAAAGCTCACGTGGCTGCCTGCCTGGGTGAGCGTTGCCTCAGGAGCGGCGCTGGGGCTGCTCGTCGCTGGAGACCCCGTTGCTCGGCTGCTCGATCTGGTCGAGAGTGGCGGCCCAGCTCGCCAGGAGGCGGAGTCCGTCGTGCGATGCGGTGCCGGGCGCGGCGCTCATCGCGGTGAGTGTGAGGCCCGGGGCGTTCGGGGTGGGCAGGCCCTCGAAGGCGAGGGTGAGGTCACCGACGGCGGGATGGCGAAGGCGCTTGATGCCGGTGCGGTGCAGGCGCATGTCGTGTGCGCCCCACAGCCTTCGGAAGTCCTCGCTCCGGGTGAAGAGTTCACCGATCAGGTCGCTGAGATCACGGTTACAGGGGTCCTGTCCGGCCTCGGTGCGCAGCAGGGCCGCGGACGCGGCCCGTGGATAGTCCACTTCCGGCATGAACTCGACTGCACCGGGGTTGAGGAACTGGAACCGTGCGAGATAGGCCGGCCGTGCCGGGTCCTGGAACAGAGGCCAGTACAGGGCTTCGCCCAGGCGGTTGGTCGCCAGGATGTCGAGACGGCCGTTGCGGACGAAGGCGGGCGCCTCGGTCATCGCGTCCAGCAGTTGCTGCAGGGCGGGCCGGACCGGCTGCGCAGCACGGCGGCGCTCGGGCCTGCGGGTCGTACTGGCGGTGCGGGCCAGGTCCAGGAGGTGGGAGCGCTCGGATTCGTCGAGCTGCAGCGCGGGCCAGGGAGTCCAGGACGGCTTCGGAGGTACCGGAGAGGTTGCCGCGCTCCATGCGGGCGTAGTACTCGGCACTGACCCCGGCGAGCATCGCGACCTCCTCGCGGCAGTTCTACTGCGGGAACGGATGCACCCGGGCCGTGCACGCGGAAGGACCCGATGATGACGGAGAGCGAGAAACCTAAGGGACCGCGCCAGCAGTTCGGAGACATCGCCCCGGCATTGGCCGGATACAGCGAGGACGTGCTGTTCGGGCAGGTGTGGGAGGACCCACACCTGCCCGCTCGGGACCGCAGTCTGGTCACGGTGGCCAGTCTGATCACCAGCGGCAGCAACGAGCAGCTCGCCTTCCAATTGGGCAAGGCCCGGGAGAACAGGGTCAGCGACACCGAGCTGATCGCGACGGTCACGCACCTGGCGTTCTGCGCCGGATGGCCCAAGGCGATGTCCGCCCTCACTGTCCTCACCCCGGGAAACCCGAGGGCGGGCGTAAGTCCGAGAAGGTCCGGAACCAGGCGCCCGGCTGGGGACCATCGGTGACAGGCGGCTGTGCCTACCGATCCCCTTTTGCACCCTCCACCCGTGCGTGACCAGGTCACGTCCGTACGCAAGCAAGGAGAACCATCGTGGAGATCATTCAGCCTCCGGCACGGCGAATTTGCCGGTGGAAATGTCTACCGGGGATGCGTGGGCGGATGTGATCTACCGCGGTGAGGCCCCCTCCCGCGCGAGGGTGAACATGGTGCGCTTCTCGCCCGGCGCCCGCACCGCCTGGCACTCCCACGGCCTGGGCAGACCCTTTACATCGTCGAGGGCATCGCCCTCATCCAGTCCCGCGGCGGTGAGATCGTCGAGGCCCACCCCGGTGAGGTGATCTTCACCCCGGCCGGTGAGGAGCACTGGCACGGTGCGGCCCCGGATCGGTTCATGGCGCACATCGCACTGTGGGAAGGCGACGACGTCGACTGGCGGGAGCACGTCACCGACGCCGGTCGGAGTGGGTGGAGTGGCGGGGCGGGCGGGCGCATTGGTTTCGCGAGCAACCGGGGGGCTGATCGCCCGCTGTTACATCCGGAAACCCGCGGGCCCTCGCACTGCGGCGGCGGCGAGCTCCTTGATCCGGGCGACGGGTACGGGCACACCGGGGGCCTGCTGGACCCAGGCCACGAATTCCATGATGGTGAGGTCGGACGGCGGCTGCCCCACGTACGGGATGGCGTAGAGAGGGGTATTCGGTTCGCTGCGCCAGCTGTCGGCCAGTGTGCCGAGGTCCACCGCATCGAAGCCGAGGACATTCAGCAGGTCGGCCACCTCCTTCCTGGCGTCCGGGTCGTCGCCGGAAAGTGGCAGCGCGGTGCGGTCGGGGGCTCCGGCCGGGCGGAACAGCTCCAACAACTGCTTGGGGCCGATGTTGTGCAATGCCTTTACCACCTGGGCATCTGCGAGGTGGCGCTGCACCAGTTGGCTGGAGGTCAGCACGTCGTTGTCGAGTTCCGGTACTTCGAATTCGCTATGTGGCGCGTAGTTCATCGGGTCGATCACGGTCTTGCCGGCAAGCTCCGCCCGCGGCAACTGCTCGTAGGCGGCCAGCGGCACGGACGCGATGACAAAATTGCCGGCTCTTGCTGCTTCGGCCGGGGTGGCCGCGCGGGCCCGCTCGCCGAGCTCCGAAACGAGACCGGCCAGCGTTTCGGGGCCGCGTGAGTTGCTCAGGACGACGTTCAGGCCGGCGTCGACGGCGCGGCGGGCGGCCCCGAGGCCGACCATGCCGGTGCCGATGACGCCGAGGGTTATTGCGCTCACTCTGTTGTCCGTTCGCATGTCCCGCGTCGCGGCATCCGGCGGGCAGGGCCGCCCCGGCGGGCTCGTACCCATCACAGCCGGAGTGACCTGCGCGAACAATGACCAGAAACACCCGGCAGCGATCACATCATGTGATAGATCAGGCAGATGGAACTGAGGGCACTGCAGTACTTCGTAGCCGTAGCCGAGGAGCTGCACTTCGGGCGCGCGGCGCAACGGCTGGGCATAGTGCAGCCGGCGGTCAGCCAGCAGATCGCCCGGCTCGAACGCGAGCTCGGCGTGCGCCTGCTCGACCGCACCTCGCGCCGGGTACGGCTCACCCCGGCCGGCAAACGAGTGCTCGCAGCAGCCCGTGGGACCCTCGCCGCAGCGGCCCGGGTGCGGGTGGTTGCCGGAGAACCGGCGGCCGTCCTGCGGATCGGGGTGGCGTCCTGCGCCACCCGACGGCTCGACCGGGCGGTGGGCCGCCTGAGCGACAGCGAACGCCCCACCGAGCCGAGATTGGTCGACCTGCCGACTGCCGCGCGACTCGACGCCGTCCGCGACGGAGAGCTGGACCTGGCATTGGTGCGGGGCGCGCTCACCTCCGCGGCAGTGACGGTGGTGCGCGCCTGGTCCGAGCCGCTGCACGCGGTGCTCGCGCGTGAACACCCCGCCGCCCGCAAGCCCATGGTCAGCCTGCACGACCTCGACCCCTACGGTCTGCGGCTTCCCGCCCGAGACAGTGACCCGCCGATGCATGACGCGATCCTCGCCGCCCTGCCCATGGCCCCGCTGCGGCCTCCTGCCGGGGACATGCTCAACGTCCTGTTCGAGGTGGGCCGGGACACCGAGGGCTGGACGCTGATGCCGGCCGAGCAGCTCGACGTGTCCCGCTCCGAGCGGCTGCTCCAGATGCCGCTCGACCCGCCGGTGACCGTCGATGGCCACGTCGTCACCTCACTGGCCACCCCGGAGCCGTGCGTGGCGTCGTACGTGGCCGCGTTCGCGGACTGAACTGCCGCCTCGGGCAGGGCGTTGATCCGGGGGTGCGGGGTGGCTCGGTTGAAGCCGCCGCGCCGATGTGTGGCGCTCTGACAGAGCGGCCGAGCGCGCGTCGCGATCAGTACGTAGGTCGCGGCGCGCGCTTGGTCATGCCCCCGCGCGCTTGGCCGTGACGCTGTGCCGTGCCAGGCGAATTCGCTGAAACCGGTTGTGCGCGTGAGGGGATTTCAGGCGGTGGAGCGGTTGCCCCGGCGTGCCACGAGCGCGGCCTCGGTGCTGGGGTAGGCGGGCAGCAAGGTGTCCATCCCGGTGACGCTGAGCAGGCGGCCCAGCCGTTCGGGAATGGCCGCCAGGGTCAGGGAGCCGTCGGCGTCCTTGGCGCAGCGCCAGATACCGATGAGGACTCCCAGCCCCGAGGAGTCACAGAAGGTGACGCCCGTCAGGTCGGCGACCAGGTCGGGATGTCCGGCCGCGATGAGGTCCAGGGCGCGGGACCGTACAGCAGGTGCGGTGGTGATGTCGAATTCGCCGGACAACGCGATCACCGCCAGGGCGCCGTCGGTGTACGGGACGTCGATGTGGAATACGTCGGTCATGGGCGTCGGTTCTCCTGCCCGGCGACGTCGGCGGTCGGGGCGGCGGCGCTGTGAGCGGTGGTGGTGATGCCTGCGGGAGCGGCATCGGGGGTGGGAACGGACAGGGCCAGTAGGGCCACGTCGTCGCGTTCGGTGTCAGGGAGTGTGTCCAGCAGTGCGACGGTGTCGTCGATCAGGACGCCGGCGCTCACCGGTCCCGCCAGCCGGGCCAGGAAGTCGGTCAGGCCCGTATCGGCGAGCATGTGGCCATCAGAGGTTCGCGCCTCGGTCAGCCCGTCGGTGTACAGCAGCAGTCCCTCGCCGGGTGCCAGGTGCAGGGTGCGTGAGGCGAAGACGGCTTCGGCGAACGCGCCTACCAGCATACCGCCCTTGGCGCGGGCCGCTTCGACCCGCACACCGCCGCCCTCGGTGGGGCGCAGGTGATAGGCGGGCGGGTGACCGCCGGTGGCCAGCGTGACCGTGAAACCTCCGTCCCCGGCGGGGTCCAGCAGGCCGAAGACGGCGGTGCAGAAGCGGGTGCCAACCGCCGCGTCCAGCAGCAGCGCCGTGTTCAGTGCCTTCAGCGCGGCTGTGGGATCCGCGTCGACTAGGGCTGCAGCCCGCAGCGTGTAGCGGGTCAGTGAGGTGACCGAGGCGGCTTCAGCGCCTTTCCCGCACACATCGCCCAGGAAGAAAGCCCACCGGCCCCCGCCGACGGGGAAGACGTCGTAGAAGTCGCCGCCCACCTCCTGCGGGGAAGCGGTCTTGTAATGGCAGGCCAGCTCCAGCCCCGGTACCGCGGGCAGTGCGGGAGGCACCAGGGTGCGCTGCAGGGTCGAGGCGAACGCGGCGATGGCCGCCCTGTCCCGCTCCGCACGCTGCCTGGCCTCTTCCTCCGCCTGGCGTTTGTCCTGCTCGACCTTGCGGCGCTCCTGCTCGACGCGCACCACGTGCAACGCCGAGAGCCTCAACTCCAGTTGGTCACACACCACGGCGGCCAGGTCCCCGAGGGCGGAGGCATCGGCCTCACTGATCTCGCGGGGGCGGGTGTCGAGGATGTTGACCGTGCCCAGCCGGTACCCGTCCGCGGTCGTGATGGGAGCGGCGGCGTAGAACCGCACCCCCATCGGGCCGGCGACCAGCGGATTGGAGCAGGCGACCGGATCCAGCAACGTGTCAGGGATGACGGTGGTGTCATCGGTCAGCACCGCCGAAGCGCACAGCCCGGGATCGCGGCCGATCTCGGTGACGCCTTCCAGGCCGTGGGTGGCCTTGAACCAGATCCGGTCCTCGTCCACGATCGTCACCGTGGCCACCGGCACCTCGAACAGCCGCGCGGCCAGCGCCGCGACTCGGTCGTATGCGCCGTCCGGTGGGGTGTCGAGGATGTCGTAACGGCGCACCGCCGCCATCCGCGCCGCCTCGACCGATGCGACCAGGGGATCGTTCGGTGCTATCGCAGGCACGCTCGCTTGTTCCGGCATGTTCCTCGTCTCGCTCATCCCCCCAAGAAGGCACCGACCGGATGGCCAGCACCCCCGGCACTCTACCGACCGCCCCCGAGTCACCCGATTTCGCGACGATCTTTAGTTCTCACCCCGGGAGAGCAATCAGCCCGAGCACACCGCCCGTGGCGGCGGCACGGCATGGAGGTGCTCCGGTGGCGGTCCTTCGCCTCGTTCGAGGTGCGGCTCAAACGTGGAGGTCGTCGTAGTCCAAGGCGCCGCCCAGTTCGCGGGAGGCGTCGGCTTGGGCAAGGAGCTCCTGCGCCCTATTCTCGGCGAACTCGATGGCGTCCGCGCCAGCGACGAAGCGCTGCAGAGGCTTGTCCTGCCCGACGATGGTGACCAGTGCGCGGGCGAGTTCGACGGGGTCGCCAGCCTGCCGGCCGTTCATGCTCTTCATGCCCTCGATCCTCGAGCGGATCGCGGGGCGTAGTCGTCGAAGGACAGCTCGGGTCAGATCCTCCTGGCCTACACAGCCGAGCCCGGCCTCACCCTCGCAGGATGCACCTACAGACCGAGTACTCGCTGTGCACTCGCGACGTCGAGGACGAGATCCTCCCGCTGCTGCGCGAGCTCGGCATCGGCTTCGTGCCCTACTCGCCGCTCGGACACGGCCTGCTGACCGGACAGATCCGCACGGTGGACGACTTCGCCGATGACGACTGACTTAAGACCGATCCGCGCGCTTCATCGGCGAGAACTTCCAGCGCAACCTGGCAGTCGTCGACGAGGTGCAGGCGATCGGCGGCGAGAACGGCGCGACGCCGGCACAGACTGCGCTGGCTGGGCTGCTCACGCGCGGCAACGGCATCGCCCCCATCCCCGGCACCCGACGGGTCGCACGCGTCGAGGAGAACACCGCGGCCGACGGCCTCGAGCTCACCCCGGCCCAGCCGGAGCGCCTGAACAACCTCACGCCGGCCGCGGGCGAGCGCCTACGACGAAGCGAACATGGCCTCCATCGACCGCTGACCCGACGCGGGGACAGGTGCGGGAGAGCCCCGCACCAACTTCGACGGTCGGCCGCTGAGGCAAGACGGCGACAAGCCGACCACTGACGCCGGCGAACGCATCGCGTACGACCGGGACGCCTCCATGGACAGGATCGCCCTGGCCTGGGCTCTCAGGAACCCGGTGGGCAACGCCCCCCATCGTCGGCGCGCCGAAGGAACCCGCAACCGCCGTCGCGTTCACAGCGCCCTCGCCGACGACGAGACGAAGCCCTGGAAGAGCACTACGTGCCCCGGAAGCCGACCTACCGCCGCGCAGTGCAGGAGGGTGGTCTTGCCCGAACCGGAGGGGCCCATCACCGCGGTGAAGGTGCCCTGTTCGAGGCCGATGCTCACATCGTCGAGCGCGGTGACCCGATGCTTCGGCGCGCCGTAGAGCCTGCTCACCGAATCGAGGCGGACGACCGGCTCCGCGTGCTGCTTCCGTGTCTCTTTCATGGTGTTCATGTTGGTCGCCGAGGTACGGGCGCCGACAGGCTCGACAGGTTGAACTCCGTGTCCACCAGTCGGTGGACACAGCACCGGTCACCGGTGGGACTGCGGCCGGCAGGTGGCGGCTCAGGATGGGGCGGTCACGCGGTGGGGCGGGACGCGCCCGTGTCCCGCCCGGGCGTATCAGGGCTCGTCCAGTCCCTCGATGCCGCCTCCGTCGACCAACCGCTTGCCGCCGTCGTGGTGGAGACCGTGCAGGGCGAGGGCGGGGTCAACCAGTCGCGTCCGGCCTGGCTGACTGCGTTCGCCTCCTGGACCCGCGCCCATGGCACCCTGCTGGTGGTCGACGACATCCAGATGGGCGGCGGGCGCACCGGCCCGCCCTTCTCCCTCGAAACGTCCGGTATCACCCCGACATCGTCTGCCTGCCCAAGGCAATCAGCGGGTACGGGATGCCCATGGCCCTCACTTTGATGCGCCCCGAGTTCGACGTGTGGCAGCCCGGCGAGCACAACGGCACCTTTCGGGGCTGCAACCCGGCGTTCGTCACCGTCACCCGGGTGTTGGAGGTCTTCCGGTCCGGCCGTGTACTCCGGTCCAGGACCGCCGCACCGCGCGAACGGGTGTGCCGCTCCCTCTCCGGAACGGCCGACCGCTCCGAGCTCCCCGGTCCGCGGGGCGTGGCCTGGCCTGGGGGCTGCCCCTCGAACGCCCGGGCTCGGCCCGTGAAGTGTGCGACGCCGCCTACCGGGCGGGTCTGCTGCTGGAGACGGCGGGCCCCAGGGACGAAGTGGTGAAGCTCCTACCCGCCGCTCACGGTGACGGACGGGCAGTTGGAGCGGGGCCTGGCGATACTCGACGACGCCGTCGCAACTGTGATCGGCGCGCTCGAGCCCTCGCGGCCTGACCGAGACCTGTCCGAAGCAGCGCACGACCCCGGTTCGAATACCTGGGGTGGATGAACGGAGAGCGAATGTCGGTTGACCTCATGGGCTTCCTCGGGGTGGTGTTTGTGGCGTACGTCGTCCCCGGTCCGGACTTCCTGGTGGTGTTCCGGTCGGCGATCGAGCATCCGTCCAAGGGGCGGGCGGCGGGACTGGGCGCCCAGGCAGGACTGTGCGTGCACATGCTCGCCGCTGCCATCGGGCTGGCGGTGGTCGCCGCCGGCTCCCCGGTGATCTACGACGCCATCAAGCTCCTGGGCGCCTTCTACCTGGTCTATCTCGGGGTTCGGGCAGTGCTCGCAGCCCGGCGAGCCGCCCGGGAGCGTGCCACCGCACGGGGGGCGAAGGACGACGACCCGCCGCCTGCAGAGCCGCGGTCCGCCGACGCGCGCTGGTGTTCCGGCTTCGCCCAGGGGTTTCTCACCAATGTGCTCAATCCCAAGGCAGCACTGTTCTTCCTCAGCATCCTGCCGCAGTTCGTCAACGACGGCGGATCGATGACGCGGCAGATTTTCTTCCTCGGTCTCCTGGACGTCCTGATCGGGATCGTCTACTGGTTCGCTGTAGTAGCCGTCGCTACCCGGCTGCGTGCTCTACTGGCTCGCCCGAAGATCCAGCACCGCTGGGAGCTGACTACCGGTTGGCTGTTCATCGCCATCGGCATGGGCGTCGCGGCCGCCGCCTGACTCCCGGCTCAAACGAAGGCCGCTGCCGGCTAGGAGATGGAGGGCGAACGCGGCGCCACCTGCACGGCGTTGGGACAGGCGGCCCGTCGACTCAAGAAAAATGCTTCGTCCTCGTGTCGTCCACGACTTGTCGGGTTAGCGAAACGCTGCGTCGGGGGAATAGCGGATCATGACGAGTACCGATCATGTCGCGAACGGTCCCAACAAGCCCCCAGGAACGCCACCAGTCTCGTCGGCCCGTCAGCTGGCCGCCGCCTCCGTCGGCAACGCGGTTGAATGGTACGACTGGTACGCCTACTCGTTCCTCGCCGTCTACATCGCTGACCAGGTCTTTCCAAAGAGCGCGAGCAACTCCCTGGTCCCCCTGCTTGCCACCTTCGCCGTATTCGCCGTCGGGTTCTTCATGCGGCCCATCGGCGGCCTGATCATGGGAGCCGTAGCCGACCGCCATGGCCGGCGCGCTGCTCTCACCGCGACTATTCTGCTGATGGGCGCCGGCAGCCTTCTCGTCGCCCTGACCCCCACCTACCACGACGTCGGCGTCCTTGCTCCCATCGTTCTCGTCATCGCACGGCTGGTCCAGGGACTGTCGGTGGGCGGCGAGTTCGCCGCCTCGACGACCTTTCTCGTCGAATCGGCCGGTCCTGGCAGGCGCGGACTCTTCTCCAGCTTCCAGTACATTTCCACCACCATCGGCCAGCTCATCGCATCCGGCGTCGCGGCTCTTCTCGTGCTTCTCCTCGCCAACGACCGGATGAACGACTGGGGCTGGCGCGTTCCTTTCCTGCTCGGCGCGCTCTTCAGCCTCGTCGGCCTCTGGATCCGCCGAGGAGCCCAGGAGACCCGCCCCGCAGAAGAACGAGACGGTGCCCGCCCCGGTCTCTTCGAGGCCCTGCGACGCCACCCCCGCGAGTCTCTCCTGATCTGTGGCATCACCGCGGGTGGCACCATCGCCTACTACACGTGGACGACTTACCTGCCCACCTTCGCCCAGGTGAACGCGAACTTCGACAAGGGGGACGCGCTTGTCGTCAGCACCATCTCCCTCGCCTTCTTCGCGCTGCTCCAGCCCCTGGGGGGCATACTGTCCGACCGGATCGGCCGCAAGCCGCTCCTGCTCTTCTTCGCGATCGGCTTCGCTGCGCTCGTCGTTCCCCTGCTCGACTCAGTCACCGACACGTTTGTCTCCCTGCTTCTGGTGCAGTGCGCGGGCATGGTCCTGCTCACCGGCTACACCTCTGTGGCAGCGGCCGTGAACGCCGAGATCTTTCCCGCGCGCGTACGGGCCGCGGGGATCGGCTTTCCCTATTCGCTGACTGTGGCCCTGTTCGGCGGCACGGCTCCCTATGTCGGCACCTGGTTCAAGGAAGCCGGTAACGCCGGAGGGTTTCCCTGGTACGTGGCAGGACTGTGCCTCGTATCCGCCTGCTTCTACCTGGTCCTGCCCGAGACCGCGAAGGAACCGCTGAAGGGCTGACAGGGCACTATTCGTAGGACTTCGCCGACATGCGGCGGCTCGGCTCTGCCCGCCGAGCCTGCTCCACCTCACCCAGCGGTTCTCCTCCGCTGAAGAGGAGGAGAACCGGCAGACGCCGCACGCACCGCCGATGGTGCGGTCGACGGAGGTGGTCAGCGTGGCCCGGCTGGTGCTGGCGCACCACCCTAGATGATCTATTCCAAGGGGTCAGTGATCGTAGGGTTGGCCCGGTGGCGTCGTTGTGGCGGATCGCGGCGGTCAGCGCGAGGATGCGTTGCATGACGCGGGCTGTCACACCTCCGTGTGTGCGCCCCCGGTGCCGTTCGAGGTCAAGCTGCCCCTTGAAGTTCTCGTTGATCGATTCGATGACCTGTCGCAGAGGCTTGAACAGTGCTGCGCCAGGCCGTTCCCGTTCACCTTTACGGGCAGGCCGCAGCAACTGCAGTCCAAGCTGGGACAGTTCGTGTTCGAAGCCACGACCGAAGTAGTTCTTGTCGCCGATGAGAGTCTGTCGGGGGCGTTCTCGCAGAAGTTCGCATTCGGCAGCCAGGAGGTCAAGGAGGGTCTCGCGTTCGCCGGCCTTGGGGCCAGCGCGAAGGCGATGGGCAGGCCCTGAAGGGTGCAGACCAGGTGCAGGCGCAGGCCAGGATCCGGTTGACGCTTCGCAGAAGACCGGCGGCCTTGCGCAGCCGCTTGTTGTAGCCGGGCTGCTGGGCAGGTAGGGGGAAGAGGTGGCGCAGGTGGGCACGGGCATGGCGGAGCCGTTTGGCCTCGGAGGTGAAGCTGAGGGCAATGGCCGGAGCGAACCATTGTCGGCGCAGCGTCTCAGCCGCCCCCCTGGTCCGGCTGTCAGGTCACGACCGGAGCGTCCGGAGTGGGCTGTCCGTCCGGCTCGTCGGACGCCTCCCAGCGCAGCAGGTCCCCCGGCTGGCAGTCGAGTACTTCACAGAGCGCGGCGAGCGTCGAGAAGCGCACTGCCTTGGCGCGCCCGTTCTTGAGAACCGCCAGGTTGGCCGGGGTGATCCCGACACGTTCGGCGAGCTCACCCACGGACATCTTTCGCCTGGCCAGCATCACGTCGATGTCGACAGCAATCGGCATCAGATCACCTCGTTCAACTCGGCTTGCATCTGCGCCGCTTCGACGTCGCGTGCGACAGCCTGGGCAAGCAGCGTGCGCAGCACGAGGACCACGAGTGCGACTCCAAGCACGGCCAGGCCGGCACCGCCGATCAGGAGGACGACGCCTGGCGCGACGGCTTCACCCGGAGCCAGGACGGCACCGAGCGCCCACAGCAGGAGCGCAGCTGCCGTGAAGGCGCCGGTCACGATGTCCACCTGCCGAAAGGCGGACGGGGAGAACACCGTCCCGTGGCGAACCTTCGTCACGAGCTGCCACACGCAGGCGAGGACGACCTCGGCGCACAGAATGCCCAGCACGACGATGAGCAGGATCGGAATACGAGGCAGGTCCGCAACATCCTTGTCCAGTCCGTCCAGGTCGCGGGCGAGCAGCGGCACCAGTACCGCCTGCACGAACACGGAACCGGTGAGCAACACCACGATCACGGCACGTAGTGCGAGCACGGTCAACTTCCCCATCACATCTCCTTCTATCGAGATTCGATAGTAACCCATCGCCCATCGATAGGTAGGGAGGTATGGACCGCACGCCGCGGCCGGGCCCAACGTCTACTCAGTCCAGGTCGGACATGTCGAGCACGAAGCGGTAGCGGACGTCGTTTCGCCGGAGGCGGTCGAGTGCCATGTCCACCTGTGACGACGGGAGTACCTCGATGTCGGCGGCGATGCCGTTGTCAGCGCAGAATTGCAGCATCTCGGCTGTCGCCAGGCGGCCTCCGCTGCCCGCGGAACTGAGCTTCTTTCGGCCGATGAGCAGGTCCGCGGCCTCGACAGTGACGGGACCCAGATACCCGAGGAGGCTGAGGGTGCCGTCCATCGCCACCAGCTTCAGATACGGGGCGAGGTCGTGAGGGGCTGAGATGGTGTCGATGACGACGTCGAAGGTGTCGCGCGCCGTGGCCATCTGCTGAGTGTCGGTGGACACGATGAGGTCGTCAGCACCGAGCTTGCGGGCGTCGTCGCGCTTGTCCTGGGTGCGACTGATGACGGTCGCGGTGGCGCCGAGTGCCAGGGCCATCTTGACCGCGAGGTGGCCCAGGCCGCCGAGGCCGGCCACGGCGACGCGGCTGCCGGGACCCACGCCGAGGGAGCGCAGGGGTTCCCAGACGGTGACTCCGGCGCACATCAGCGGGGCGGCTGCGGCCGGGTCGAGGCCGGAGGGGAGCGGGTAGGCGAAGGCGTCGCGCACGACGTACTCGCGGGAGTAGCCGCCCAGGGTGGTCGACCCGTCCTGCCGGTCGGCGCCGCCGTAGGTCAGAGTCGGGAAGGAGCGGCAGAAATTCTCCTGCCCTGCTTCGCACATACCGCACACGCCGCAGGAGTCGACGATGTTGCCCACCGCGACGCGGTCGCCGACCGAGAAGGTGGTCACCTTGGGGCCGATCGCGGCCACCACGCCGGTGAATTCGTGACCGGGCACGAGGGGCACTTTCGCGTGCTGGTCGTGAGCGCGCAGGGCGTGCAGGTCGGTGTGGCACACGCCGCAGTAGTCGACCTGCACCGCGATGTCATCCGGGCGCAGGTCACGGCGCTCCAGCGACGTGCGCCGCAGCGCCGTCGGACCGGCCGCCTGCCATCCGGTGGTCGTTCGCATGCCTGACTCCTTAAACAGACTGTTCTGTCTGTTGCAGCGTAAGTGCAACCGCATGCCAAGGCAAACCAACTGTTCTGTTTGGTAGAGTGCGGGCATGCCGGAACAGCCCCAGACCTCGCGAGGCGCCGCGACCTACCAGCGCATCCTGGACGCCGCCACCGAAGAGTTCGCCCAGCACGGCATTGCCGGGGCGCGCATCGAACGCATCGTGACGGCAGCGCGCACCAACAAAGCACAGCTCTACGCCTACTTCGGCGATAAGGAACGACTCTTCGACGCGATCTTCCTCAGCTCGCTGGAGCGCATCACCAACGTCGTGCCCATCGACGCCGACGATCTCGCGGACTGGGCTGTACGTCTTTACGACGAATACCTGCGCCGCCCCGACCTCATCCGACTGGCGACCTGGACACGACTGGAGCGCCGGCCTGCCGGGCACCTCGTCGAGACCCACCAGCACTACGACGACCGCAAGCTCAGGGCCATCACCGAGGCCCAGGACGCCGGGCGGGTTCGTGCAGGTGACCCGTTCGACATCATGGCCATGGTCATCGCCATGTCCATGGCCTGGTCACCGGTCAGCAACGTATACGCGGCCAGCAGCCAAGAACCCGATGACGTACATGACCAGCGCCGCGCCCTGCTCCGCGACTGCGTCCGAAGCGCCACCGCGGCTGGCAGAGGCGGCGCATCCCCCTCGTGACTGCCACCGACACCCTTGGTCGAACTGGGGGCCGTCACCGTAGTGTCCGGGTGTCAGGACGAGGGCGAGGGGCCGGCGTCACCCGTCGGCGGCAAGGTGGATCTTGGTGGTGAATCCGCCGCGGGAACGTCCCAGACACTCGCCGACCCGACCACTTCCTCCAGCCGGACCGCCCGTTTCCTCAACACCGGATCGGCCTGGTCTTCCCCCAGCGATCCCCTTCTGTCTGGTGGCCCGCGGTCCCTGCGTGACCCCGATGTCGTCGATGAGGAACAACGGTTGTCAACCCGTCATCCTAAGCTGCCGCCTTCGCCGGGCGTCCGTAGTCGGGCGTTGGCCGACCGGCCCTCTCACTGGTCGCGCCGGTGTGCGCTGCTGACGGCGAGCACGGCTGCGGTGAGCGCCCATGCCGCGTAGACGGTCCAGGCTCCGCCGGTCGTCCACGGAAAGTCGGTCTGCGGGGAGCCGACCTCCACGAGCCGCAACCACGCCTGGTAGAGCGTGGCGTGCCCGGCGACCGCCGACCAGTGGCGGCCGTCAGTGAAGACGAGGGGCAGCACGAGGATGACCGCCACCGAGGCGATCATGGTGGCCGAGGTGTGCCTGATGACGGAGCCGATGGCCATGCCGACGACCGCGCACACCGGCGCAAGGAGGGCGGATGCCACTACGACACGCAGGGCACCCGGGTAGCTGGTCGAGACGCCTGCGTCCCGGCCGTCGAGGATCGCCTGCGTCAGGCCGAACGAGGCCCCCGCGACGATCGAGCCGAAGACGGTCGTGACCGCCGTGACGACCACCGTTTTGGCGGCCATCACCGAACGACGGGCGGGAACGGCCGCGAACGTCGTACGAATGGTGCCCGTGCTGTACTCGCCGATGATCGCGACGGCACCGATGGCGCCGAGGGCGAGCATCATGACCATGGCAGCGTTCGCCGTGAACGCCTCCTGCAGCGGAATCCCGGCCCGGACGTAGTCAGCCCGGTCCGCCGCGCTCCGCGCCGGCCAGTAGTTGTAGGTGTCATAGGCGGTCCCCGCGTTGAACGCGATGACGGCCAGGGCCGTGGCCCCGTACGCGATCCAGGTCGAGCGCAGCGACCGAAGCTTGATCCACTCGGCGGCCACCAGGTCGTGAAAGCGGGCGCGGGGTTCGTCGGCGCCAAGTCCGCCGACGGGAGCGTATGTCGTGGTCACTGGGGGTCTCCTGCGAGGTATTGCACGCTGTCGGCGGTGAGCTCCATGAACGCCTCTTCCAGGGAGGCGGACCGGGTGCTGAGGTGATGCAGCGGAATGCGGTGCTCCATGGCGATCTCACCGATCCGGACCGCGGTCATACCAGTCACAGCAAGCAGGTCGCCCGCCGTGTCCACGGCCGCGCCCTCGGCCGTCAGCAGATCTCTCAGGACGTCAGCGGCGGGCGTACCCACCGTGACTCGCTGCCGGGTGCCACGCGCGGAGAACTCCGTGAGGCTCTCCGCCGCGATCAGCTCGCCGCGGCCGATGACGATCAGCTGGTCGGCGGTGTGCTCCATCTCGGACATGAGATGGCTGGAGACGAACACCGTGCGGCCCTCGGCGGCGAGCCGCCTGAACAGGTCACGCACCCACTTCACGCCTTCCGGGTCGAGGCCGTTGAGCGGCTCGTCGAAGAGCAGTACCGGTGGTTCGCCGAGCAGGGCGGCAGCGATGCCGAGCCGTTGCTTCATGCCGAGCGAGAATCCGCCGATGCGGCGTCGGGCGACCTCGGCGAGGCCGACCTCGCGCAGAACCTCCTCCACCCGGCGCTGAGGGATGCGGTTGCTGCGGGCCAGGGCGGACAGCTGCGCCACCGCGCTGCGCCCGCCGTGCACATCGTGCGCGTCGAGAAGGGAGCCGACATGACGCAGGCCGCGGGGCCGGTCGCGGAAAGGGCGGCCGTCGACGGTGACGGTGCCGCTGGTGGGCTCGTGGAGGCCGAGGATCATCCGCAGCGTGGTGCTCTTGCCGGCGCCGTTCGGACCGAGAAACCCGGTCACCTGGCCGGGCCGCACGGTGAAGGTCATATCTTTGACGGCCGTCGTGCCGCCGTATCGCTTCGTGAGCTCGTTGACTTCGATCACGGGGACAACGCTGCCGGTGGGCGACCCCGCCCGTCATCGGACCACCGATGACAATCGGAGAGAACGGGTGTCAACCCTGGTTGTACGGCCAGGGTCGGATGTGCCGTCAGATGCAGGTGCCTACGATCAGTGCATGTACGCCTCACCGCCGCTGCCCTTGCCGCTGCTCAAACGCATACCGCCGGGCCTGTGGACGGCACTGGCGTGGTATGCGGCAGCAGTGCAACCCATCGTCGAGTACGTAGCGATGCCGCAAACGCCGACGTACTCGCTCAACTACCCCCGGGACGGGCTCGACTCGCTCGGAGCCCAGGCGCTGCTCGCCGTCTCCTTCGCGCTGATCCTGGCCGGCAGCGCGGTGCTGCGCCGCAGGACCTCTGCGGCATACGGTCTGGTGATCGTCGGTACGGTCATCTCGACGGCGGCCTGGCGTCAGGATGAGATCCCGCCCACGCAATTCCTGGCCGTGGATGTCGCCCTCTGCTACATCGCAGCCACCCGGCCCCGTCGGAGCTCGCTCACCGCGGCCGCCGCAGCGCTCGGCACACTCGCCGGCTACCTCGTCCTGCGGTTGTTCACGGGCGACGATTCCAGCGTCGCGCAGGAGCCGTTCGTGGCCCTGACCGTGGTCATCGCCTGGCTCATCGGCAATTCGTCGCATCAGGCCCGTGCCCACACCGCGGAGTTGCACTCCCGGGCCGCCGCCGAGGCCGTCACCGCCGAACGGCTGCGCATTGCCCGCGAGATGCACGACACCGTCGCCCACAGCATCGGCATCATCGCCTTGCAGGCCGGCGCTGCGGCCCGGGTCATCGAAACCCAGCCGGCCAAAGCCCGCGAGGCGATGCTCACCGTGGAGATGGCCGGCCGCGAGACGCTGTCCGGGCTGCGAAGGATGCTCGGCGCGCTGCGCCAGGCCGATCAGGATGAGGAGGGCCAAGGCCACGCGACGGCGCCCCTGCGACCGGCCGTCGGCCTGGCGAACGTGGAACAGCTGGCCGCGACGACCACGGCCGCCGGAGTCCGCGTGGAGGTGCGGTGGCAGGGCAGGCGCCGCCCTCTGCCGGCCGACATCGACCTCGCGGCGTTCCGGATCGTCCAGGAGTCGGTGACCAATGCCGTGCGGCACTCGGGTGCCGATTCCTGCCAGGTGCGCCTCGATTACCGCGCGGACGAACTCGCCGTCGAGGTCTCGGACCGAGGGAAAGGGGGCGGCACCAGCACGGACACCGGGTACGGTCTGATCGGCATGCGCGAGCGGGCCGCCCTGTTGCACGGTGATTTCACTGCCGGGCCACGTCCGGGGGGCGGCTTCCTGGTAGCGGCCAGACTCCCGGTACCGGCAGGGACCGCGGCAGAAGCGAAGGCAGGAACCAGATGACCATTCGTGTCGTGCTCACCGACGACCAGCCCCTGGTCCGCGCCGCCTTGCAGATGGTCATCACCGACACCGCGGACATCGAGGTGGTGGGCGAGGCAGGAGACGGCGCGGAAGCGGTACGGCTGACAGAGGAACTCGCCCCCGACGTCGTGGTGATGGACCTCCGGATGCCTGGCATGGACGGCATCGAGGCCACCCGGCTGATCACGACGGGCACCGGCTCCACACGCGTCGTCGTCCTGACGACCTTCGACGACGACGACTACGTCTACGGGGCGCTGCACGCAGGTGCCTCCGGATTCCTCGTCAAGGACATGGCCCTGGACGACATCCTCGCCGCAGTCCGGATCGTTGCAGCCGGGGACGCTCTGATCGCACCGGCTGTCACACGCCGGCTGATCAAAGAGTTCACCGCCCGACCCGCAGCGTCACCGCCGCGGCGGGTGGAGCTCGGCGGCATCACCGACCGGGAACGCGAGGTGCTGACCCTCGTCGGCAGGGGTCTGTCCAATACGGAGATCGCAGGCGAGCTTTCCATCAGCGTCGCCACCGCCAAGACCTACCTGACCCGCTTGCTCGCCAAGCTCAATGCCCGCGACCGGGTACAGCTGGTGATCCTGGCGTATGAGGCGGGCCTGGTGGCAACATCCCGGTAAGTGGACAGACGGGGAGCGCCGGCGTCACGCTCGACGGCGACGGCCACGGCAACGGCGACTACCTCGTCAGCGACATCCCGCCGCTCTACACCGGCCAGAGCTGGGCCGTCTCCACGAAGGTCCGGCTGCACGGCGCTCTCGACCATGACATGGCCGTCCTGTCGCAGACCGGCTGGCAGGCGGACGCCTTCACCCTTCCGGTTCCACGCGGCGGACCAGACCTGACGCGCCGTCCTCGCCCACGCCGACTCTGCGGACGCGGACACCACACAGCTCAGCGCACCGGCACCGGGCGGGGCGCAGAACCTGCTGCTCCAGTACGACGAGAAGGCCGGTCAGGTGCAGCTGTACGTCGACGGAGTGCTCGCCGACAGCGCACCCTACGCGGAGGCCGACGCCTGGCAAGCCGATCGCTTCCTCCAGGCGGGACGGGACTCCGCCGCCGACGGCGTGGGTTCCCACTTCCTCGACGGTGACATCGACGAGGTGCGCACATGGGAGGGGGCCCTCTCCGAGAAGGAGATCAGGGCGGTGCCGTAGACGATTTCGTAACGCAACTCCTCTGACGAGAAGGAAGCGAAGGCGCCCCACTCTCCGGAGTGGGGCGCCTTCCCCACGTTCACACCATGCAGCCGACATCCCATGAGCGCCGCGCGGCCGTAGCAACCACCAGCGGCGTCGCGGCCGCCGGGTGACGGTGTTCCAGGGCGCCCATAAGCAGGCCGGCGACGAGGACCGGGAGCAGCAGGACGAGCAGGGCGAGCGTGGACACGGCGGCTCTCCGTCGGAGCGCTCCGGGTGAGCGCTGGGCCACGGTCCGCGCGCTGGGCCGTTCGGTCGCGTTCTCGCGAATTTTCCGTTCCAGGCCGCGTGGAGGGGCCTGTGGCGGAATCGGGCAGCCCGGAGTGGTCCGACACCGCGCCTGAGGCGCTCCGGCCGGCCTTCTGCGTGATGATTGACGAGAGAGTCATCGCCGCAGCAGACATGATCCGATACCGCAGAGTCGGCTCGAAAGGGGCGGCAGCCATGCCTACCTCCAGAACGAAGAGATCGGCCGCCGCCGCACTCGCCGCGCTCACGCTCGTCATCACCGCGGCCTGCGGCAGCTCGGGCGGAGAGAAGACAACATCCGCGCCACGCGCCGAGGTTCTCGCCGTGAAGATCGACAACGTAGCCGCGGCCCGGCCGCCGACCGGACTCGAGAAGGCCGACATCGTCTACGTGGAGCAGGTAGAGGCAGGCCTCAGTCGCATACTCGCCGCCTACTCCTCCGACCTGCCGCCCGTCCTCGGCCCCGTACGCAGCGCCCGCGAAACGGACCTGGAGCTGCTCCGGCAGTTCGACGATCCCACGCTCGCGTACTCGGGCGCGCAGTCCGCCCTCCGGCCGTTGATCGAAGCGGCCCCCCTCGACGCGCTGCCACCGTCGAAGGCACCGGACGCCTATTTCCGCAGCGGGGACCGCGCCGCACCGCACAATCTGTATGTGCGCCCGGGGAAGATCCCGCACGCCTCCACGGGGGTGAACGCGGCCGAGGACATCGGGCTCCGCTTCGCCGCGCCGCCTCCGGGCGGCACCCCCGTCAACGAGCGCACCGTGGCGTACCCGTCGGCACGGTTCACCTTCACCTGGGCCGCGGACCGGGACCAGTGGCTGGTGAGCATGGACGAAACCCCGGCCCGTACGGCCTCCGGGAACCGGCTCGGAGCAGCAACGGTAATCCTGCAGGAGGTGAACGTGCAGCCTTCCCGCTTCCGGGACCGAGGGGGCAACACATCGCCGTTCAGCGCGACCGTGGGGTCCGGCTCTGCGGACGTCCTACGTGACGGCAAGTCATACGACGTGGCATGGGAGCGGAACACCGCCGAGTCAGCGACCCGCTTCACCACCAAGGACGGCAAGCAGATGACGTTCGCGACCGGCCAGGTCTGGATCGTGCTTGTACCGAGTTGACGCGGGGCGGCAGCGAAGCTGAGCTGCCGGTGGTGGTCGAGGACCTTCCTGGATCAGTCTCCGTTGGGCTCCGGTGCCGTGGGTGGTTGATCCATCAACGGTGCGGTGCGGTGTGGGCGCGGCGATACCGGGCCGGAACCACGCGGGGCCAGGCCGAATCCGTCAGAGCCGGTTCGTAGAGGTCCTGCACGCTGAGCGAGCACCCGTGTCGGCGTACGGGTCAATCTGCACAGGCGGGTACGCGCGAACGTGCACCAGTGCAGGTGGCTGGGCCTGGGCGGAGGGCGCCGGGTGGGTTGATCGTTCGGGCGGGCCGCTGGAACAACTCGGCGACCACGACGCAGCGGCCCACGCCTACCGCGAGGCGGCCCGGCGCACCAGCAGCACACCGGAGCGACGCCACCTCGCCTCCCCCGCGGCCCGCCTCGCCTCTGGACAGGCCCGCCCGCCAGAGCCAAAACGCGACGGGCTCGGGTACCACCACTGTGCACGTTCGGCTGTATCCGCCTGCGCTCTTCGAGGTGTACGCCGACAACCGCGAGCCCACATCCTGTGCACCGGCCGAGAGGGTGAGGCTGCTGGCATTCCGAGTGTCGCGGGCCGCCGGCCCGGCGGCTTTGCGGGAAACACGAGCACGGCAGGTCAGCGGGGCAGCCGCGCAAGGGTCCGCTTCTCTGGCCTGCCACCGGTTCCGGGGCCGCCTGGAGGTCCCGCACACAGCTGCGGCACATTGCCGCACCAGCTGAGGGCGCGTGGACATCGACCGCATTAAAGGCGATATGTAGATATGGGACTGGGGCGAACTCGGCCGAGCCTTGCAGACGGAGCGGATCCCCTGTGCAGCCACGCTTGGTGGCGCTCTTTGGATCTCCTCAAGGGGCACTCTTGTTGGGACCAAGCCTGCTCAGTTGATCTCCTCATCCTTGGGTGATCGTCCTTGGCGTGCCGGGCTGCACGCGTGTTGCCGAGCCCCACCACAGCCGCCGGTGTCCGCCGCAGCGGACCGTCCTGTTACCTTCGCCCGTCGGCGTGCGTCATGAGTGTGACGACCGGATACGAATGGTCGTCACACCTACGAGTGGATCGAGAACCGGATGCTGACCAACATCATGTACGTGACGGTCTACGTCACCGATCAGGACCGCGCACTGAAGTTCTACACAGAGCAACTCGGTCTGGAAAAGCGCCTCGACTTCCCGGGGCCCGACGGACGCTTCCTCACCGTCGGCGTGCCCGGCAGCCCAGTGCAGATCATCCTGTGGTCGCATGCGCCGGCCGCGGGACAGCCGGGCAGCTCGGACGCGCCCGGTCCACTGATTCTCGAATCCGAGGACTTGCGAGAGGATTTCGAGGCCATGCGCCGACGCGGCGTCGTCTTCGAAGAGTCCGAACCCGTGGACTACCCGTTCGGGGTCCGCGTCGAGGCGGTGGACCCGGACGGCAACCGGGTCTCGCTCCGTCAGCAGCGAAAGCCGTGACCGCCCACCCGTCCGGCCTCGTGGCCGAAGCGTTCGAAGCCCAGCGCGACCGGCTGCACGCTGTCGCGTACCGCGTGCTGGGCTCGCACGCCGATGCCGAGGACGCGGTCCAAGAGGCCTGGATGCGTCTCGCCCGCCAGGACGCGTCGACTATCGGCAATCTGGCCGGCTGGCTGACCACCGTGGTCGGCCGAATCAGCTTCGACCTCCTGAGATCCCGCCGGGTCCACCCCGAATCCGCCTACGGGCAGGAGTCCGCGGACCTCGTGGTGACGCCCGCCGACGGCCTCACGCCCGACGAACAGGTACTGATGGCCGATTCGGTCGGCCTCGCCCTGCTCGTCGTGCTCGACTCGCTCACCCCGAGCGAACGCCTGGCGTTCGTCCTGCATGACATGTTCGCGGTCCCGTTCCAAGAAATCGGCCAGATCCTGGGCAAATCCACCGCCGCCACCAAGATGGTCGCCAGCCGTGCCCGCCGCAAGGTCCAAGCAACGGACCGCCCGGCGGGCACCGGTCGCGAGCACCGAGAGGTCGTCCAGGCATTCGGCGACGCCGCCCTCAGCGGCGACTTCGAAGCGCTCCTGCGTGTTCTCGACCCGAACGTGAAGCTGACCGTGGACACCTCCGATGGTGCGGTCGTCACCCTCGGCGCCACCAGGGTCGCCGCCGGCGCCCGCATGTTCTCCGGCGAGGTTGCCCGCCAACGACCCGTGCTGGTCAACGGCGTCCCCGGCCACATGTCCTGGAGCCCCGACGGAAGCCCTCTCTCCATCATCGCCTTCAGCGTCACCGAAGGCCGGATCACCGGCATCCACATCGTCGTCGACCCGGCCAAACTCGCCTCGGTCCATCTGCCCACCCCGGACTGAGCCGGTGTCGTCGAGGGCTGCCCGTGTAGGTGCAAGTCATCCCGAGCCGACCCGAGACGACCAGCAGGCGGATCGGGTGCGGGCTCGGTCCTCGTCGAGGCCAGCCCACCCTCTTCGAGGTCACGGGTGCCACCCGAAGGCGGTCTCGGGCCGGGCGGTGTGGTGGTCCGTACGGGCCTCAGGACATGCTGCCCCGGCACACCGTCCCCAGCGCCGGGGTGCGGCCCGTGCGGAGGTATTCGTTGACCGTCTCCGTGACACAGCGGTTCTGCGGGTAGGTGCCGTGGCCCTCCTCCTCGGCCGTCAGGAGCACGCCGACACCGTCGCCCAGGGCGCGGGCCATGTGGCGGGCGCCGAGGTATGGGGTGTTCGGGTCGCCGGTGCCGCCGACCACGAGAACGGGGGCGGCGCCGTCGGCGTTCACCTGGGGCGTGGTGCGCTCGCCGTCGAACGGCCAGTCGTAACAGAGGTAGACGCTGGTGGACCATGTCGCACCGAAGACGGGTGAGGCGGCTTTGATGCGGGCCTCGTCCCTGTCGAGGCGTTCGAAGCCGGGTCGCAGGCTGGAGTCCGCGCAGGTGATTGCGGTTTGGGCGGCGCGGCTGTTGTCGCGCGGGGTCTCCGTACGGTCGGCGGAGCCGATGTCGTCCGCGCCTTTGCTCAGCGGACGGCCGTCGTTGTGGTCGATCAGCGCGGTGAGGGCCTTGGCGAGCGGTGACCAGCCGTCTGTACCGAGGTCGAGATGGCCGCTGACTGCGTACGCGAGGTCGTCGGCGTCGAGGTTCCTTCCGCCGCCGGCCTGGGCGGGCTTCTTCTTCAGGCGGTCGGCCAGACCTGCCATGCGTCGCGTGGCCTCCTCGGGCCCGTCGCCGGTCGGGCAGTGGCGGATACGGGCTGCGCAGTGCGCAGCGAACCGGTCGAACGCCGCCTGGACCGCCTTGACCTGCGACACCTGCTTTTCGTCGCGGTCCTCGGTCGGATCGACGGGCGCTTCGAGGACGAGCCGTCCGACGTGTGACGGGTACAGGTGGGCGTAGACCGCGCCGAGCGCCGTTCCGTACGAGACGCCGAAGTAGTGCAGCCGCTCGTCGCCGAGGAGGTAGCGCATCAGGTCGAGGTCGTGCGCGGTGTGCGAGGTGCCGATGTACGGCAGGAGCGCCCCGGAGTGCTCGGCGCAGGCGTCGGCCCCGTCATAGCCGGTGTCGTCCGCGGTCTTCCCGCAGCGCACGGGGATGGTCGCGCCGACGCCGCGCGGGTCGAAGGAGACCAGGTCGTAGCGGTCGAGGAGCGGCGCGTACTGGTTGAGAAATTCGGGCAGTCCGCTGACGCCGGAGATGCCGGGGCCGCCGAAGTTGAGGACGAGCGAGCCGATGCGCCGGGCGTTCGGGCCGGTGGCCTTGTGGCGGATCAAGGCGACCTCGATCGTCCTGCCGTCTGGTTTCCGGTAGTCGATGGGGGCCTTCAAGACAGCGCAGTCGTAGCCCGTGCGCGCGGAGGGCGGCGAGGTGCAGCGTGACCACTGGAGGTGCTGGCCGGTGGTGAGCGCGGTGGGCAGACCGGCGGGTGGGTTGTTCGCGGTGAACTCCGTACGCGGCTCCGCGCTCCGGCCGGGAGCGTCGTGCTGGAGCCGGCCACCGACAGCCCCGATCGCGGCGAGGACGACCCCCACGATGATCCACACACCGGCCGAAAGACCCGTTCTGCGGCTTCGAATCAGATGTGCGTCACTCATCGAAATCCCCGCGCTCCCGCCCCTGGATGCCCGCCCCGTGCCCGCATTCCGTACCTGTGATCATCCGATCGTCGGATGAGTGCAGGGTACAAGGCGCCTCCGACAGCTCGGCTCGCGAGAGTGCCCAGAAATCTGGACCGCCCCGTGCTCACGCGACTCCTCTTTCGGGCCAGCCCGGCGCGTGATGGACTGCCCGCCGGCCGACACCTGGGCATACCCGATTGGGGGCCATCCCCAGCGACGTGGGAACCATGGAAGTCCTCAAAAAGGCGGCACGGGCCTCATAACCTCTTTCCAGGCAGTGCACGCAGACAGGTTGCTTGCTTCGACTCGCTCTGGGAGAAGGGCCGGCACCGTGTACTTCGGGGCTTCTGCCACCTCGGCGTCGAGCCCGCCAGGGTCTTGGTGTTGCGGCCGGCGGTTGCCCGGCGGCGCAGGGCGGTGAAGCGGTCCTGGACCAGCGCCCCGCGCAGCGTCTGCAACAGCAGCACGCGGGCCGCGCGCTCACTGTCGACCCGACCTCCGTGCTGTCCGCCACCGCGCTGCATCGGCACACACTCAAGCAGTGCACCGTGGGCCGGACCGGGCACTACCAAGGCGTCCAAGGCGGCGTGTTCGGGGCGGGCGTGAGTGCGCAGTCCGCCGGGGCCGAGCGGTTGTGTCTGCACCGGCTGGTGATGTCTGCGGGCACCCGCGGCCGCCCTCACCTTCACGAGGCACACGAGTCAGCCATCTTCATCCAGTCCGGCCAGGTCGAGGTCTGGCACGGGCCCGAGCTGACCGAGCACGTGGTCCTGCACCCGGGCGACTACATCCACATCCCCGCCGACACCCCGCACCTGCCGGTGAACGGCGGTGCCGAGGAGATGGTGTGCCTGGTCGCGCGGACCGATCCCGACGAACAGGAAGGATTCCGGCTTGAACCAATACCGGGAATCAGGCCGCGACGAGCTCCTGCTCGCGGTCCGGCGTCTTGACCTTGGGCTTCTTGTTCGGCAGCGAGAGTCGGAAGACCTTGTGCCAAGCGGAGACCACCTGCTTGGGCAGCGGCCCGCTGACGTACTCCAGTTCGTACTTTTCGAACAGCGCGCGCACCTTCACCGCGACCTCTGCGTACCGGTTGCTCGGCAGGTCCGGGAACAGGTGGTGCTCGATCTGGTGCGACAGGTTGCCGGTCATGAAGTGCATGGCCCTGCTGCCGCTGATGTTCGCGGAGCCCATCATCTGGCGCAGGTACCACTGGCCGCGCGTCTCGCCCTTGATCGACCGGCGCTCGAAGACCTGCACGCCCTCGGGGAAGTGCCCACACATGATCACCGAGTGGGACCAGATGTTGCGGACCAGGTTCGCGGTGAACGTGGCGGCGAGCGTGGTGAGGAACGACGGGCCCGACAGCAGCGGGTGGATCACGTAGTCCTTGAGCACCTGCTTGCGGATCTTGCGGCCCACGGCCTTGGCCTGTGCACGGAACTCCGGGTTCTTGCGGCGGCGCTTTTGCAGGTTCTTGCCGAGCTCCAGGTCGTACGCTGCGATGCCGTACTCGAAGAAGCAGGCGTTGATGAAGTTCCACAGCGGCTGGCCGAGGTGGAACGGGTGCCACTTCTGGTCTTCGTCGACGCGCATGATGCCGTAGCCGAGGTCGTTGTCCTTGCCGATCACGTTGGTGTACGTGTGGTGCAACTCGTTGTGCGAGTGCTTCCACTGCTCGGACGGCGAGACGTGATCCCACTCCCAGGTGGTGGAGTGGATCTTCGGGTCTCGCATCCAGTCCCACTGGCCGTGCAGGACGTTGTGGCCGATCTCCATGTTGTCCATGATCTTCGCCACGGACAGACCGGCGGTGCCGACCAGCCACGCGGGCGGGAAGATCGAGAACAGCAGCACGCCCCTGCTGACCAGCTCGAGCTTGCGCTGCGCCGAGATGACCTTACGGATGTAGGCGGCGTCTTTCTCTCCGCGGCTGGCGATCACCTCGTCGCGGATCGCGTCCAGCTCGCGGCCAAGCTCTTCGATCTGCTCCGCTGTCAGGTGGGCGGTGGGGTCGATGGCGGTCAAGGTGCTCCTACCGTTCGATGTCGCAGGGGCCCGCCGCGGCGGACACGCATGTCTGGATGAGGACGCCCGGCTCGGCCTCGGTGATCTCGCCGGTGCGCAGGTCGCGGACGGCGCCCGCCTTGAGCGGCGTAACGCAGCCGAAGCAAATGCCCATGCGGCACCCGGAGGGCATGAGCACGCCGGCTTCCTCGCCGATGTCCAGCAACGGCGTGGCGCCGTCCGCGTCGACGGCCTTGCCGGTGGCGCTGAACGTGACCTCGCCGCCGTCGCCGGCGACGACGATGCTGGGGCGAAAGCGTTCGGTGTGCAGGCGCTCTTGTACGCCGCGCTGGGCCCAGTGCTCTTCGGCGGCGTCGAGCAGGCCCGCAGGCCCGCAGGCCCAGGTCTCTCGCTCGGCCCAGTCGGGCACGAGTTCGTCGAGACGGGCGATGTCGAGCATGCCGTCTGTGTCGGTGTGCACCTCGGTGAGCCGCAGCTTCTTCTCCGCGACCAGGTCGTGCAGTTCGTTGCGGAAGATCACGTCCTGCGGCTGTGGCGCGCAGTGGACCATGACGACGTCATCGAACTCGATGTCGCGCAGCATGCACATCACGGGCGTGATGCCGCTGCCGGCCGTCAGGTAGAGCGCCTTCGCGGGCCTGGCCTGCGGCAGCACGAAGTCACCGGTCGGCTGGTCGAGCTGGATCAGCTTGCCCGGTTTCGCCCTGCGAACCAGGTGGTTGCTGACCTTGCCGTCCGGGATCGCCTTCACGGTGATCGTGAAGCGGCCGTCCTGGCGGTTTGTCGGCGAGGTGATGGAGTAGGCACGCCACAGGCGCACCCCGTCGACGTCGACCCCGATCCGCACGTACTGACCGGCTGCGTGGCCGCGCCAGCTCCGTCCCGGCTTGATCACGATAGTCGCGGCGTCACTTGTCTCGGGGTGCACGGCCTCGATGCGCCCACGCAGGTCAGCGCTGGCACGTAGCGGGCTGACCAGGTCGAGGTAGTCCGACGGCAGCAGCGGCGTCGTGACCATCTCCAGCAGTTTCCACGCCCTGCTGCGGAGGGCTGCACTCGTCATGACTCCAGCTTGCTGCGCCTCAAGGCGTAAAGTCCTGACCGCAGGATGTAAATCTGGTCGGCTGAATTGTTCGCAGGGAACAAAACGTGAGTCATGCAATCCGGAGGGCCAGCGAACTGGCCCTCAATGAGACGACGGTCACCGCACTTCGGGCCGCGCTGAAGACCACCGCCGACGAGGTCGTCCAGGCGATCATCGACGAGGTCCCTCCCTACGCCAATGCCCTTTCGGGCCGCATGGGCGGCACCATCCGCCGAGCCGTCCGCACCGCCCTGGGGCACTACCTGGACCTCGCGAGTGGGAACGCCACAGGCGGCGACGCCGGTGACGCAGCCTACGAGCTGGGCCGCGGCGAAGTGCGCGCCGGCCGTTCGATGGACGCCCTACTCAGCGCCTACCGCGTCGGCGCCCGCGTGGCCTGGCGATGCCTGGCAGCGGGTGCCGTACCCGCAGGTCTGCCCGCCGCCGAGGTCGCCAAGTTCGCCGAGCTGACCTTCGCCTACATCGACGAGCTCTCCGCCGCGAGCGCCGCGGGCCACGCCGACGAACTTGCCGCCCGGGGCAGGGCCCACGAGCGCCACCTGGAACACCTGGCCCGCGACCTCCTCGCCGGCGCGAGCCCGGACGTGCTGCTGGCCTCTGTTCAACGGGCCGGGTGGCAGGCTCCGGTTACGCTGACCGCGGTCCTGCTGCCCGCCGACCGGGCCCGGCCTGCCTACCGCGCGCTCGACCCGAGCACCCTCGTTCTCGACGATCTGCCGGACGCCACCGGTGTGCTGCTCGTCCCCGATGCCGACCGATCACATCTCTTGCGGCAGCTGACCGACCGCACCGCCGTGGTCGGCCCGGCCCGGCCATGGACTCGTGCGTCCGCCTCGTACGCACGAGCCGTACGCGCGCGCTCTCTCTCCTCTGATATTCGCGACACCGAGGACCACCTGCCTGAGCTGGTGCTGAGCGCCGACGTGGAGGCGTTCGCGGACCTGCGCGCCCGAGCCCTCGCACCGTTGCGGACCTTGCCTGTCGCGACCGCGCGGCGGCTGGAGGAGACGTTGCGGGCATGGCTGTTGCACCAGGGCAGGCGGGAAGAAGTGGCGGCTGCGTTGTTCGTCCATCCCCAGACAGTCCGGTACCGGATGTCGCAGCTGCGGGCGCTGTTTCCGGATCTCGCATCGCCACACCGGGTCCTTGAACTGACGCTGGCGGTCGGTCTTCGGGTCGGCTGACGAGTACTGCCTCGTTTCCGTTGCCATCAAATGGCTCGAAACCAGCTTTCATGACGTCATGGAGGCGCTGTGCCGGCACGAACTGGCCTACGGGAGCGCGGCGGGTTGCAGCTGGGTGCCCGGCGGGGCGGCCAGGCCGAGTCACCAGGGGCGGGGCCCGGGCCGCTCGCGCCGGGGACCACTGTGGTTCTGCGACGACCCCGTGCCTCCCTTCGAAAGGTCAACCGGACAACCGGCCGGGCCGGCCTGACACACCGCGCGAGGGATGATGGGGATGTAACAACGGACGTGAGGACAGGAGCTTCCATGACGACACGGGTTCACCGACCCCGTGAGGACGCGGAGTTCGATTTCATCCTCGGGATGAGCAGAGTTCCGGTCCTCGCATACTTCACCGGGACATGGCCCAAGGCCATCGAGCCCTGCCGGGTGATGGACCTCGTCGTGGGTGGCATCGCCGACGACTACACGGGCCGCCTGACGGCCGTCCGCGCCGACATCAAGCGCTGTCCGGCCGCGACCGAGCGATACGGGATCACCGGAGCCCCGTCCTGCGTCCTGCTGAAGGAGGGAGAGGCGGTGGCGCATGGCAGGGGGCCTATGACCACCGCCGAGGTACGGAAGTTCCTGGACGGCCACCTCTGAGTGTCCGCTGCGGCACATGGCCGCGACGCCCGTCTCGTCTCGTCTCGTCGATGGGAGCTGCGCCGCCTGAGGCACCTTAGGGCTGAGGCATCCTCGCAGCTCTCATAGCACCATCGAGGACCAGGCCGTGCGGCAGCTGCCCGGCCGCGGCGACCAGATCAGGGAAGTGAGTGTGGGGCCGCCTACTCGGGCGGGGTGAACAGCAGCGCGGTAACCGTCGAACTTGGCCTCGAATGCGCAACGATCGCCGCCGGTGGCCCGACCATCCCGTCCCCCCGGCTGCAGGCTCCAGGGGCAGTTCCACCATGTCCGCATGCCGTGAAGGCCGCACAGGGCTGATGAAGGGCCTGTGCGGCCGGGCTCGGCCTTCCGGGGGGACGCTTCAGATACGGGCGGCCGCTGAGAATCCTGCGGATCTCTCCCTTCCGCGGACCACCGTGCCTACCCTGGCAGGCATGGCCACGGCGGATGAACTGCTCCTGCTCGCGATAGTCCCGGGCAGGCACCGCATACGAATACGAAGCGAAAGCCGGCTTCGGTACGCGCTGCGGGCCTCGGAGTTGGCGGATCTGTGTCTGGCCGGACGGATCGTCGTCGGGCGACGGCTGATCGAGGTACTGGACACCCAGCCCATCGAGGACCGCCGCCTGAGCAATGTCCTGCAAGGTCTCGGCGCAGCTGCTCCCCCGCTCGGCCCCAGGGACTGGCTGCGCCGGACACCGCGCTCCCTAACCGTCGAGTACCTCTCCCGGCTGGAGGACCAGAAGGCGGTCCGTGTCCGTCGGTGGCGCGATGCCAGCGGCCGTACCCGCAACGACATTCTCTCCGTAACCTGCCGCGCCGCCAGGCGCTACTGACCCGCCTCGACAGCGTGGTCCCTGTTGACTCCGCAAGGCCCACCACTGACCGAGACCTCACCCTCGCCTTGCTCGCCCAGGCAGCGGGCCTCGCTCCTGCCGCCTACCCTGGACTGCGCGGCATCGCCGACCGCCGCCGTATGGCCGCCCTCGCCGCAACGCCAACCGCAGGAGGGGCCCCGGTCGCCGACGAGGAAATCGCTGCGGCACTGACCACCGGCGTCGACACCCTCACCCGCCAACTCCTAGGCGAGCTCAGTAACCTCTACTCCGACTTCACCACCGGCGGCCACGGTCTCGCCCACGACCTTGACTCCAGCAGTTGGTCCGAGGGCGGCACAGGCGGCGCCGGCCACCACGGCGAGGGGCACACCAGCTGGTGACTCCTACGGCAGGGAATCGCACGGCTCCGGACCGAGTCCGGAGCCCGCTCGGAGCGCGAGCGTACCCGCAAGTCAGCCGGTCGCACCGAGCCGCCGGCGAGCCGACCGGACCAGCTCGCGCAGCCGCCTGATCTACAGGAACACGAAACTCCCCTTAAAAGTCGGCAGCAGGTGATCGTCGTTTCCGGCTTGTGGCGCAGTGCCGTTCATTGGGACCATCTCCGCATGTTCGAGTTGCTCCCCGGAGTCGGTCTCCGGCTCGCTGGCTGTGCCGGTACCCTCCGCCTCGGCATGGACGAGCGCACCGCCCAGTGGGCCGTCGCCACCGTCGCGGACGTTCGCGACGGTTGGGTCTGTGGCGCCCGCTGGGCCTTCAGCACGCAGTACCGGGGGGGCCTTACGCTCTGTGGGCAGCACGACGGCGGGCAGAAGCCCCATGTTGTGCTGATCGCCACCCACCACCACCTTCTCCCGTGCCCTGCGAGCCGCCCGAACCAATGCCCCAGGGCCACGGTCGCAAGATGTGTACGGCCGTCAGCAGCGCGCTCGCACCCAACAGCGTTGGCACCCCGACCACCAGCGTGAGAGGGAGCAGGGCGACGCCCGTCGGGAGACCGGCAAGCCGTCCGGTCCACGCCAGCGCCAACGCGGCAATTACCACGCAGAGCACAGCCATCGATACCGACGACGGCGCAGCCCCCGCCCGGTCGGCTTCACGTCTGCCCAGCAGTTGCGCCATCTCGACCCCCGACATGCCGCACTGCTCACGCACGCCGCGCTCCAGCATCCGCGAGTATTTCGACACCACCCTAACGCGCTCTGCTGAACGCGTTCAATGACGAACCGGGCACGTGTACCCGCACGCTCGGCGGAGAACCCACCGATCAACTCCGGCACTCGTACGCCGTTACTTGCCTTTCATCCTCAGGGTCCGGGAGTCTGTGTCGTCAAGGTCGTGCCATTGGATGGGACAAGTCGTGCTGATCGCGTCTGTCAGGTACCCGGCACAGTGTTCGGGCTGCGGCTCGGAGCTGGAGTGCGTCGGCGTTCAGGCAGTGGTTGGGCAAAGCCTTGAATGGGACATCGGCTACCACTGCTCCGGCTGCGGTGACGCTTCGTACGAGTGCGGGCCAGAAGGAAGCTCCGTTCCGGACGACCTGCGCCGGCGCCTTCTGGCCGAGCACGGCGAGGCGCGGCTCATACTCTGTGATTCTCTCGCCAGTCCGATCCTCGTAATGAAGGTTCTTCGCGCCGAACTTGGCGGAGATCTGGCACAGACGAAGAGGACGCTCCAGCAGATCCGGGCCGGCATGTTCGCAGGAACGATGCCCGAGATGACTCTTCTCGCCCATCGGCTGCGTGCCGCTGGTGTCGAGGCTGAGGTCGAGTGTCCGCAACAGCCTGACGAGGCCCCAGCAGGTCGGCCTGTGGCTGAACTCGAGGTCCGAACGGTCCGTCGCGCTTGATCACTCGGCCTGGTGACTGACGTACCCGTAGGCGGCCTTCGGCTGAGCCTGTGATCCGACCAATGAACACATGCTCAGCACGAGACTGCCTTTCGCCAGGCATCTTCGATATCTCGAAGGCAGGTGGCGACTCCGCCAGCCGCGGTGAGGGACAAGACTCAGGCCTCGATGGACGGCGCTTCGACCTGCTGGTCGCCGCGCCGCCTCATGCGACTCCACACATGAGCGCGACTGTGTCGTCGAGATGGCAGAACAGGCCGGGGAGTTCGGCGAACTGCTTCGTTGTCTTGCCACGACCGGCTGACGTATCGGCAGGTCTCGGAAATCCATAGCCTCCGCCCGCAGTCGGGGATGGATACGCAGGTCAGCCACTCGTAAGTGTCATCGTCGGCGTTGTCATGCACGGCTGGTTCCTCGGCGGTGGTACGAGAGTAAGTAGTGTCTGAGCCAATTATGTGCAGGAGTGACATTCGGTACCGATATGCGGGGACTCGACCAAGCCCGCCTGAGCTCTCAGAGCGGGTCGGGGGGCGTCGCACACTGAAGTTGCTCACCATGCAGCACAACGGCCACTCTTGTGGCCAGAGGTAACGCGGCCGTGACAGTCGAAGAAGATGACCGACCAATTAGGAGTCCTGCATGATCGAGACCGACCACCTCAACCGGGTCGCCCGCGAAGGGCTGGGCTACTTGCGGGGTGACCTGCAGGACGCCCGCCGGAGCGCTATCGGGGACCAGTGCGCCATCCAGTGCGACCACATCAAGGAGCGCAGCAAGGCGCTCACGCCACTCGTTGGGCCAACCCCATCGGACGAAATCCAGATTCCGCTACTGGAGGACGGCGTCTACCGGCGGATCCACGCCGACCTAGGCGTCGAGGTCACCGTCGGCATGGAGCGGGTCAGCCATGTGCAGGCCGGGCTCAACCCCTCAAGGACCTCCGCATGACCGCCGACCTGGTGGCTTTTGTCCGGGCACGTTTCAACGAGGAGCTGGAGAAAGCCCGCTTCGCCAGCAACGTGGTGGTCACACAGCCCGAACGCTTCGGCGTCGAACCCGAGGACGCCGCCAAGCACGCCCGCTTCTCCGTCGCCGCCGCTGAAGCGCACCTCGCGTTGCTTGACGACACCGTGGTGCCGTACCTGGGAACCTCGGGGCCGGTCGGCCGGAATGCCGAATTTCAGCTTCGGCTGCTTGCCGCGCCCTACGTCGAGCACCGAGACTACCCGCACGACAAGGAACCCACCGACCGGCCCGGGAGCCCTACATGACCGCCGATCTGGTGGCCTTCCTCCAAGCCCGTCTCGACGAGCAGGAGGCAGCTGCTGTTGCCGTCGGCGGCACGGGTGAGGGTTGGCAGGCATTGGGGACGGGCGTCTACTCCGCGGCCTCTCTGGACGACGACGTCCCACCTCTGGTCACTGCCGGCCCGGAGGTCGGCGGGTCCGACGAGGACGCCGCCCGCGCCGAACACATCGCCCTGCACGACCCGGCACAGGTGTTGCGTGAGGTCGAGGCGGCGCGGGGCCTGCTGAAGCAGTACACGGCACCCGAGACGGGTGAAGGGCTTCCGGACACGTTCAATCGCTACGGGGCCAGCATGCAACGCATGGCAGTCGACATGGCAGTGCGACACCTCGCGCAGGCGCACGCCGGCCACCCGGACTATCAGCCCGAGTGGCGCCCATAGGCACACGCGCCGCGCTGGGAGCTGCAGTCTGACTGTCGCATGCGGATTCAGTCGACTTCGATCTGGCGGAACCCGCTGGCCAATCGGTGATGGCGGTCCAGGTCAGGAGCGTCTCAGACGGCCGCGTAATGACCGTTCGGGAAGCGGTGTCGGTGCTGGATCCGGGGCCCACTATCGCGCTCAGACACATTTTTGACTGAATCCCGCATCTGTTTGATGAGCGCTGGATCTGTCGAGCTGTGCATTCGAGTTGGCAGGTGGAGCGGCGGAGCCGAGTAGTGATCAGGCCGACTTGAGGCAACCGCGTGCGTATGGGCATCTGCGTGATCATGTGATGTGGTGTTCGCGACTCACGCGCTACACACGCGGCAAGAGCGGGGACGGAACGAAGGGGGCGTGCGCTATGTCGAGCAGGCGAGACACTCCAGCAGCGATCTCCGGTGCCCGACAGCTGCCGGTCCTTGCGTTGACCCGAGAGTCGGGCCGCGCCCGACAGTGGCTGGACGCCGGGGAATGGCGCCCGGACGCGGAAGACACCGATGCGGCAGCGAAGGTCCTGGCCCGCCTGGTCGCCCCACTGCCCGCCCGCGGGGCCGGCAGTGCACGGGCGCGGACCGTGGATCGCGACCGGCGACTCCAACGGATCTGGCGCACTGCGGTTCACCACCTTGACGCAGGCGCGGTCAGTCCGCTGGCCGCATCCCTCTTGGCCGCTGTCACCCGCGCTCTCCTACCATGGTACGCAGCCCCGAATCCCCCGGCCGCTGGCCTTTCCCGTCGCAGGGTGTACGTACTGCAACGCCGCGCAGGACCTCGCCGACCTGTCCGGTCCACTGCACCTGATACCCGACGCTCTGGCTTCCCGCACCGCTGCAGAGGGACCAACCACTGGGACGGGTTCACGAATTTTCAGCCGCGGTGGCGCCGGAGGTCAGGGTCGCCCTTCTTCTGCGGTACACCACTACCCCGCACGCCGCGAAGAGGGTGACGGCCACGGCGGATACCCCGAGGGCCGTCCGCTCGGCGAAGAGCCTTCCCAGCACTTCGAGGACGCCGAGCCCCGCAGTCGCGTAGATGAGCGCCCAGGCGGCTCCGCCCAGGAGCAGGGCAGGGAGGTAACGCGGCAGGGGCATGCGCATGCTGCCCGCGAGGAAGTTGGCGGCGGTCTGGAAACCGACTGTCAGGAAGGAGGCGGCCACTACCGGTGCGCCCCACCGCTGGATGGCCCGCTCGGCGCGCCGGAATTTCGCCGAAGAGATTCTCTTGGCGAAGCTGCTGCGCCGGGTACCAGCGCCGGCGAGCCATCCGACGGCGAACGTCCCTCCGGCGCGAAGCAGGACGATCACATACAAGGTTCCGGCTGTGAGCGCGATCTCATCCACGATGCCTCGTCTCGGCCGCTGTGCGGGGACTCACGCCCCTCATTACCCACGTGGGCGGCTTCGCCCCGCCGGGTGCGTGTCGCTCACGTGCCCGGTTATCGCTTCTCACCTGCGCCCTGCCTCTGCCTGTTTTGTCCGCCAGGTTCCCGTCGTGGCACTGGAACCGGAACTCGTACTCCCGGAGCGCCATACTAGGCAAGGTCAGCCTAACCGAACGTGCATACGGTAAATGTAGGGCACCTGGTTGCCCCAGAATCGGCAGGTGCCGGAGGTCGACGTCCTCCGGCACCATTGCAGCGGGGTGTTCTCCCCCACGAGCCGTAGACGACCGATGCTGTCGTGGCAGCCCAGCAGCAGGGCTTGGGGCGCCGCAGGGACCCGTCCCGCCGGCGATGAGCGTTTCGGTGGAATCTCTGCGACCGGGCCTTCGACCACCCACGCACGCCTGGCCGGTACCGGCCCGTCAGGAGTCTTGCCCCTACGCCCTCGAAGCGGGGACGTCGGTCCACTCACGCAGCCACTCCCCCGCGACCGCAGGGCTCGTGGTCGACGGGCACAGCGTCCACGGCGGCGCAAACCAGTATGAGGTGGACAGCGCCTCCAAAGCCTCGCGGCGGCGCACGGACGGCTAATCCAGCAGCTCCTGTCCGTCGCTCCGCAGAACACGTCGAACGCAGTGAAATGGGCGGGGAGCTCCACCCCCAGGCCTTGGCGTTGCGGCCAGCGGTCGCGCAGCGCTGCAAGGCAGTGAAGCTGAGGTGGCACCACCTAGTAGCGGTGGGCACGCAGGACACTTACGCCCGATCTGCGGCGTTCTCGGATTTCGTGTGCGCAGGTGCGCGGTTCGGCTGTGCTTTTCGTGAACTCTCGGCTCGGAGTGCCGCGACTTCGCCCCGTAGTTCGGTCAATTCCCGGTGCAGTGCCTGGATGGCGACAATGGCCACTCCGTTGGCATCAGTGCAGCAGATCGTCCGGTCATTCTCACCGACCCCGAACGCTTTCCACCAGTCCTGCGCCATGGGGCCCAGGTGGCGTACGTGTGGCGGGTCCCAGTGATACCGCCACGTGCTGACCGGAAGCTGCACCACCTGCTCCAGTACCCGGTAACCGTTGACCGGATCGCCAGCGCGCACCGCGCCGGACACTGCATCGGAAGCCAGACCGGCCGCAGAAACACCCCGCCTCAGGCGCATCCTGACCAGGGTCTGCATCAGCATCCCGGCCAACGAATCTTTCCACCGCCGGCAACTCATCGCTCCCAGACCACCGCGGTGACCTCGGTCTTCAGCTCACGATCAGAAAAGAGCAGACTGCCCCCACCGCCGCGGTTCTCAGGGCTGCTCACCGGCAGCTGGACCAGACCACTGCCCACCCCGCTGCTGTATGTCGTCACGCCGACCGCCGTGACCTCACGCTCCGTATTGATCATCACGGTGTCGTAAGCGGCGTTACCGGCCGCGAGAATGTTCGTGCTCGCCACGGCCGGAACGCTCAACGCACCCGTCCCGGCAGCCGCCGTGGCTGTCAGCACCAGCAGACGGCTGGCAACGCGCTTCGTGGACATCAAGCATCCTTCCGGACGGGACGCCGAGTGCGTCCGCGACACCCCTAACGGCCTATCGCCCCAAAAGGCACGTAGTTTTCAGGCCCCTTCCGATTCCGCGCCCGACGCACCCCGTCCAGCCTGGAGTCACACCCTGGGCAGATGAGCGCGTTGACAGTCATCCATCGCCCATCTCCCACCGGCGGAGAGGAAGGCGGCGCCGGCAACCGGGGCGTTCGCGTGCGCCGACCGGAAACCCCCGCGTTGGGCCGGCACGGTCTACGGCCTCCCGAATTCGCGCTCTGGCTCAGGGACGCGCCAGCCTCCACGGGGCACACGGAGGCCCCGGCCGCTCAGTGGTCAAGGCTGTTGAAGATCTTCGTCAGACCGTACCGGGTGGACCTGGTGGTTCGTCGGCGCGGCGGTGTTCGGCGTTGATGCGCTGGGCTTCCTCGAGTTGGTCCTCGAGAATGACGATGCGGCAGGCAGCCTCGATCGGGGTCCCGTGGTCGACGAGTTCCCGGGCCCGGGCGGCGATGCGAAGCTGGTAGCGGGAGTAGCGGCGGTGGCCACCCGCGGAGCGCAGCGGGGTGATCAGGCGGGCTTCGCCGATGGCGCGGAGGAAGCCTTGGGTGGTGTTGAGCATTTCGGCGGCCCGGCCCATCGTGTAGGCGGGATAGTCGTCGTCGTCGAGACGGCCGAAGGTGTCGTCTGCGGGCATTGCACCTCTCTGTGGAACGCGCTGGAGGGGCCCTGGTGCCTTATGGCACCAGGGCCCCGAAGGAACTGCTACACCATCTGCCGACCCTGGAACTGCGTCGGCCTACTGTGTCCGCTGACCCGACGGGAATCCTGTCGGGGAAGCGGGGATCGCGGTTGCTTGACCGGAGACCACCTCACTATCGATGTCCTGCGGTACCCGGGCTCAAGATTTCCACCCGGGCGATCCTGATGGCGCCTGGCTCCTCCGTTCTTCCCTCTGATGATCAACTGCGTACTGCTGGTCATACTCCGTGGCCTGTTGTAGCACCGCCTTCAACAGCCAGCCCCGTCGCCTGTCCTGCATCCGCTCTGGCTTGGAACCCCGCTGCCGAACTTCCCGGTACGTGCGTCCGCAGCCGACGCCTTTACCGAGGTGCTGCTCAGTGACTTTGCTGCTGGGTACTGCGTCCTGCTCTTACGGATACTGCTCACGGCGGCCCCTGATCACTGCGTGCCACCCGGTCCGGTCGCCAGTCCCGTCGCCGTCCTGCAACAACCCTGGCTTCGAAACTCCGCCACCGTGCCGTCCTGCCAACTGCAACTACTGATACCGCCGCCTGGCAGTTCGTCCCTGCCAGGCCCTGCTGACTTCCTGGGCTACGAGAGAAACCATAGCTACGCCACAGCCCAATGTCTACTCTGACCAACATAGCTTTTCGTGTGTTCGGTAATGAGGAAACCGGCATCGGACAGTGATGCCGCAGCGTTTGCCGGGGCACAGCCAGGCAGAAGCACCATCCAGGCAGAACCCGGTATGACGATGCAGAGACCAGGTGTCCTGACCTGATGGGCACGGTGAGCGTCACCGTTGCATTCGCCCGCCCCGCGACGTCCGTCGCCGACGCACGCGACAGCGCCCGGACCTTCCTCGAGCGTCTCGTACGTCCGATCGCAGCCGAGGCCGCCGACAGCGTGATCCTCTTCGTCTCGGAGGTCGTCACCAACGTGTTGCGCCACAGTTGGTGGGCGCATGATGAGCAAGGCCCTCGCCACGTGCTCCGAAGCCCTGCGGACGGAGCCGCCGCAAGCGCCGCCGCGGCGCCGGTCGGGCGGTTCGGTTCGGCAGGCGAGGTGGCAGGATGACACGGTGTTCGACTCTCTGCGTGAACTATGGCTGCGCGGCATCGCCTTCAATCCGGCGGCGCCCTCCGACGTGCTGGTAGGCCTGCTGGATCGAGCGGCAGGTGAGACCGGCCGGCTGATGTGCGAGGGTCGTGACCTGCCCCACGCCGTCATCGACGCCGCCCTGCGCCACCCGGCCGAAGTCATCCGCCGCGCGCTCGCCCGCAACCAGTACGTCGACCCGGCGCGACTCGCCCCCTTGGCGACGGACCCGTCGGGGCTCGTCCGCGCATCCCTGGCCAGCGGCCCCCGTCACTACCCTCGATGGGTCCGACCGCTGCCGGACGACATCCTCGTGACACTCTTGACCGCGCTGGACGGAGGCGAGGACGGCAAGGTCACGGAGAACGAGATCATCGGAGAGCTCGAATCGTCCCGGCAGATCCCTCTGTCTTTCTTCCGTCGCATGGCCGACCACGAGCACCCCGAACTCCGGATACGGGCCACCTGGAGGTGGGAGTCGCTCACCCCGGCGCAGCGGGCGGGGCTGCTCGTCGATCCAGACCCCGCGGTCCGTGCAGCTGCGCAGGACAGGAACTGGGTGCTGGACCCGGAACGGGTGGAGGCCGAGCTGCCGTCCATGCGCCCGAGCAGCAGGCCGTTCGTTCTCGGCAGGTGCGCTCTGTCGCCCGCGCTCGTCGAGCAGTGCTTCGCGGACGACACGGTGCACCCCCTGGCCTGGAACCCCCACACTCCGGCCGACGCCGTCGCCCGGCTCGCCCGGCATCCTGAGGCGAAGGTCCGCAAGATGGTCGCCACCCGGCCCGACCTGGGGCCGGATCTGGCCGCTGAGTTGAGGATGGACCCGGACGAGGACGTGCGGACGCGCGCACGCCTCCACTCCTTCTCACGCACCTGGACCGAGTACGAGATGATCCACAGGATCACCGACCACGGCCCTGACTGCACCTGCCCGATCACCGAGCCGCTTGCCGAGTCGAACACTGAGCCGGACGTCGGGCCGTCGCCCGACTGGTTCGCCGCCTGTGCGGTGTCCGAGGAACCGATACTCCGCCGGATTGCGGCGAGTTGGCCGGGCTTGTCGGCGGAACTCGTCAAAACGCTCGCGCAGGACGACGACGAGGACGTGAGGATCCGGCTGGCCTGCCACCACCCGCTGGCTCCACCGCACCTCCTCCTGGACGTCTTCGTCACCCGCCCAGCCCACCGTCCGCACCTGCTCACCCTGCCCGCCTTCCCTCCCAAAGGCCGGGCTCACCTCATCGGCCACCCGGATCCTGAGGTACGGGCCCTTGCCGCAGCCGACCCCGCCTTGCCCGACCCTCCAGTGGACGACCTCAACGACGCGGTGCGCCGGGCGGCAGCCACCAACCCGAGCCTGGCACCGGACGCCCTGGAGGCCCTCCTCACCGACCCCCGCACAGCCGAGGGCGCGGCGGCCAATCCGACTCTCCCTGTTCCACGCTTGCACGCGCTCCTGGAGAGCTGCCTGAACGGCGCCGCCACGCCGCCGGGGACCGTCCGGAGCTGACAGACGACACCCACGCAGCGATCACAGACACGGCGGCCTCCCTGGACCATTGACTGACGTCGATACGCCAGATACGGAGCCACTCATACCGTTCAACTCCCTGAAGCTCGACGGCAACGGGCGTATCTTCGACCAGCCGGTGGCCTGGGACCCGGAGCAGTGGCCCCCACACACAGCACAACCACCCGTACCCCGGCCACCCACGTGGCCGGGGCAGTGCTGTTCAATCACAAGAGGCTCATCCGCGCCAGACGTGCCGACCGCGCGTCTGTCGCACGTCCATCGCACCGGTCCGACCCGGCGCCGAAACCTCGTATAGCACCACGGCGATCAACGCCCACGTTTCACAAGGTCACCTATGACCATGGCCTGGTCAGGGAGTTCCACGACCGGCCGCGCACCGAGGTCCGCGAGAGGGTGGGCCGGGATGCGGGGCCCACCGCCGGGGTGATCGACTCGCAGTCGGTCAAGGCGGACGCCGTCGTCGTCGCCGACAGCCGCGGCTACGACGGTGGCAAGCGCATCAACGGGCGCAAGCGGCACGTCGTGGTCGACACCCTGGGCCCGCTGCTGGGCGTGATGGTCACCAGCGCCGAAATCGGCGATCGCAACGCCGCGCAGGTCCTTCTGGCGCGGGTGGCCACCTCGCAACGCCTCTTCCACCACCTGATGAGCAGCCGCCCTCCGGCCCGCGACTACGAGTGCCGCACCGCCAGTGCCGAGGCGATGGCCTACTGGCTGACGACATGGCCATGACCCGGCGCCTGGCCCGGCCACACCGCGGGCAGCGTGAACGGATCAGGCGCCTGCTCGGCCAGCCAGCCGCTCCGCCTTCGACCGCAGCGCCTCCACCCGCGCAGCCACCACGCACGTCCGCGACTACATCCACTCCTACGTCGCCGACCACCTTGGCACCGACGGTGGCGTGTTGATCGTGGACGATACGGCTTTGTGAAGAAGGGCCCCGCCTCTGCCACCGAAGCGGACTCCCGACATCTCGTTCACCCCCGATGAACTCGGCTTTCGCGACCCGCCGCAACAGCATGGCCGGACGCGGTGCCACTCAGCAGAGTGGGTCTCTCCATGCACAACAGTCCTAGGGGAAAACTTGCAGAAGAACTTCAAGACGCTCGCCGTGGCCGCCAGCGGTCTTGCTCTGGCACTCGGCGGTTCGACAGTGGCTGTCGCCGCTCCGCAGGGCGACGTGAGCGCCCAGGTCAGCTGCTACGACGGGGCCTCGTCCTTCTCGAAGGCGTCCGGCCGGAGCACGACGAGCGTGTTCAAGACGTCGACCAGGTGCAACGACATCAATCTCAAGATGGGCTCCGGCGGACGTTACGTGCAGGTGTGCTTCAAGCTCAGCAACGGCTCCTTCGACTGCCAGAGCAACTACAAGTGGGCCCCTTCGGGCTCCTGGAAGGTGATCGCCACCGACGTTCGCGACTCCCAGCAGTTCGTGTTCTTCTTCCAGACCACCGGCTCCGCGTCGGGCTCATACGCCGCCTGACCGCAACTACCGCACTGACTCGGCGGTACGAAAGGGGTGGGCCCGCCGGTGGACAGTCGGCGGGCCCGCTTCGTGTTCGTGCCGAAGGCGGCGAACCAGCGCTGGTCACTTCTTCGGGCTCACCGCACGCAGCAAGGACGCCCCCGCCGGGGTGAGGGTGTGCAGCACGGTGGGGCCATTCCGGATGGTGGTGATGAGGCCTGCGTCACGGAGCACCGTGGCATGTCTGCTGGCGGAGGATGCCGAGAATCCGGCGGCACGGGCGATCTCGCCGGTCGTGGCACCAGTGGACGCGGCGCGCAGGGCGACCGCTCGGGCGCGCCCGAGCAGGGCTACATGTCCGAGTGTTCGTTCATCGTGGACGACAGCGACATCCGCGAAACCTTCGGACTCAGGTCTTCCCGAGCCGCGATGTTCCAGGTCAGCCTCCACGGTCTTGGTGTGGCCGGTGTAATCACGCCTCGGAGTCTGAGCGGCCGTACTTGCGGGCGTCCGGTCCGCGAGAACGGCTGGACGTGGCACGTCTCGGCGGATCCGGACGGCAACCAGTTCTGTGTCATGGCCCGCCCGATGCCTACCGGACGGGGCTATAACACGGCCGGACCGGGTACCGCGGCCCGCCCCAACTCACGGTTACCGCGTTGCGGTGGCCAGCGCCGCACGGATGGCGTCCTCGCCGACCGGTCGGCCCTTCTCGTTCGAGAACGGCCCGTACGGGGTCCCCCACACCGGCGTGCCCGTCGCCTGGCGCCAGCTGTCGGCCAGCGGTCCCGCGTCCACCACGCTGTACCCGATGGATTCGATGAATTCGGTCACCGCCGCCTTCGCGGGCGCGGAGTCCCCGGCGATCGGCAGGTAGGAACGGTCGGCCGTCTCCGCCGGGCGGGCGAGGGACAGCAGGTGCTTGAAGAAGATGTTGTTGAATGCCTTCACGAGCATGGCGTCCGGGATGTACCGCCGCAGCAGCTCGCTCGAGGTGAGCGACTTGCTGTCGAGCTCGAGGATGTGCCCGTCACGCTCAGGGCCGTAGTTGCACGTGTCGATGACCGTCTTCCCGGCCAGTGGCGCGGCGGGCAACTTGGGGAAGGCGTCGACCGGCACCGTGACCACGACGATGTCACCGGCCGCCGCGGCCTCCCCGCTCGTCGCCGCGGAAGCCCGCGGCCCCAGTTCCGCGAGAGCGTCCGCGAGCGTTTCCGGACCGCGCGAGCTACTGAGCACGACATGGTGCCCGGCCTCGACGGCAAGCCGCGCGACGGTACTGCCGATGTTGCCGCTTCCGATGAATCCCACAGTCGTCATATTTCGTCTCTCCAGAAGAGCCGTACCCTCGTCACTTGCCGAACTTTTTATAATTCGGGTTCCTGCCGTCAGTTGGCGGAGAAGTAATGGCCGTTGTCCAAATCGGCGAGCAGGCTGGGCTGAGCGGGTTCCCAGCCAAGGGTCCGGCGGGTGATGAGATTGGACGCCGGGTAGTTCTGCGTGACTATGTTCGCGAGGAACCCGAAGTATCCCGGCACCATCAGTACGTCCGCGGGAACGCTCACGGCGGGCAGGCCCAGACGGCTGCCGATGGCCTCGGCGATCTCGCGGAGCGGGATGGCCCCGTCCCCAACCGCGTGCCAGTATTTGCCAGCCGGCCCCTCCTCCAGCGCCAAGCGGAACAAGGAGGCGACATCTCGGACGTGCACCGCGTTCCACAGGTTCGCGCCGTCTCCGGGGTAGCCGACAAAGCCCTTCTCCTTCGCGAGCGCGATCAGTTGCACGAGGAAGCCGGCCCGATCGGTCGTGCTGTGCGCGATGTTGGCAATCCGCACGACCGAAGATCGCACTCCTCGCTCGGCGAGGCCGATTACGGCGGCTTCCACGACGTTACGAACCCGCAGGGTGCCCCTGTATTCCTCGCCGCCGGGAAGGGCCGGGTCCTCCTCGGTGACCGGCCGGCCCAGGCTCCCGGGCGAGCCGATGCTCCCCGCCGCGACCAGCGGCTTTCCGGTTTCCGCGAGTGCCTCGCCGTACGCGAGCATGATCGGGAGCTCCGCGGCGGCCACGGCGTCGATCCCGCCGGACGGAAGCAGGTCCTGCCTGTGCGCGACATGGATGACGCCGTCGGAATCCGAGGCCGCCTCCTTGAGCCCGTCGAGATCCTCGAGGCCGCCGCGACGTACCTTCGCGCCGAGCGCGGACACCGCCGCCGCGGCCGCGTCCGACCGGGCCAGGCCGGTGACCTCGTGTCCGGCGGCGATGAGCTCGGCAATGATGTACGAACCGGAATGGCCGGTCCCGCCGGTGACGAAAACGCGCATGCTACTGGTCCTTGTGATTGATGTGGCGCGAGAAGTGGTCGTGCGGGCACGCTCAGGCAGAAGTGTTGACGCCGAGGGTGAAGTCGAAGCTCCCCGCGCCAAAGCGGCCCAGACCGATCATCACCAGGCCCGTTCCCTCCAGCCAGCGCGCCATTTCCAGGGAGCCGGTGTCCATTGGCCGCAGCCCGAGGCTTTCGATGAATGCCGACACAGTCGCCTTGGCCTCGGTGTCATCGCCGGCGATGAGCACGTCCAGCGGGTTGCCCTGTGCCAGCATGTGACCGAAAACGGTGTTGAACGCCTTCACGACGTGCGCGCCGGCGGGGGCGACCTTGACGATCTCCTGCGCGCCGGAACTGCCTTCGGGGGTGACAAGGCCCTTGAAATCGGGAGTGACGGGGTTGGTGATGTCGATGATGATCTTGCCATGCAGTGCGTCCCCGTACTCGCCGACCACCGCCGCCGCGCTTGCGTACGGCACGGCGAGGATGACGATGTCCCCGGCCGGGGCGGTGCCGGCCGTCCCGGCAGTGGCGTCGCCGAGTGCGGCGGCCAACTCCTTGGCCTTGGCCGGGTCGCGGCCGATGATCTCGACGGCGTTGCGGCCGGCCAGGGCACCGGCCATGTTCCCCAAGCCGATAATGCTGACGCTGCTCATTGGTGTGGCTGCTTTCTGGATCTGGACAGGACACCAACCCCACCCCGTCGTTATTGACGATTGCGTCGTCGACGTCGTCGAATGACGCGATGGGCCTGGCTCAATTCGCGATGTGCCCACTCTGGTTACGGGCCCTGCTGTCTTGTGCCGAATTCACTCCGGCCCCATCGGGTACCTGTTCAGGATGCCTTTGGCGTGAGTGGGTGTCCAAGACCTCTTTCAGCTGTTGCGATACCCTGAAGGCATCGCCGGACCGGGAGGCTCCATGGATCTGGACCTGCGCAAGTTGCGCTACTTCGTCGCCGTCGCAGACAGACTCCACTTCGGCCGCGCCGCCGATGAGCTGCACATCGCGCAGCCCGTGCTCAGCCGGCAGATCCGCGCGCTGGAACAGGACCTCGGCACCCCGCTGCTGACAAGGGACAGCCACGGCGTGGCGCTGACCGACGCCGGCAGGCAGCTGCTGACCGACGCCGGTCCTCTGCTGGCCTCCGCGCACGCGGTCCGCCGCCGGGTGACCGTGGCCGCGCGGGGCAGCCGGCGAATAACGGTCGGCTTCCGGGCGGGCATCGCGGTCGCCCCGGCGATACGGCTGTTCGCCGCCCGGCACCCTGACGTTCTGGTGGACGTGCAGCGGATCGAATGGGACGACCAGGCCCCGATGCTGCTCGACGGCCGCATCGACGTCGGTTATGTGCGGCTGCCCATGGCCGAGGCCGGCCTGCGCGTCGCCCCGCTGTACGCCGAGCCGCGGGTGGCGGTGCTGCCGACCGGCCACAAACTGGCCGGCCGAGAGCAGATCACCGAGGCCGACCTGACCGGCGAGCCACTGGTCTGGCATATGGACACGAGCACGCAGCCCACCAGGCGGCCGCACCCCAACGCCGGGTACCTGGTGCGCGGGGTGGACGAGACGCTCGAGCATGTCGCGGCCGGCCGGGGCATCTCGTTCCTGGCCCGTTCGGCGACCGTGTTCTACTCACATCCGAACATCAGCTACGTGCCCGTCCCGGATCTGGCGTCCGACCAGGTGTGCCTCGCGATGGCGGCATCGCACACCTCGCCGGTGGTCGATGACTTCTTCACCGCGGCTCAGACGGCGGCCGAGATCACGGCAGAATGTGGGAACTATGAGATGTGGCAGCTGGGAGGCGATGCCGTTTCAATGAAATGATCTCAGAGAAAGCGAGTCGGACACCCGGTTTTCAACCACGCGAGAGGCGTGTTCCGGAAAGGCTCGCGTTCAGTCCGGATGTGCCCGGAGAGGGGCACCCTGTCGAAGTTCCGAAGTTGAAGGGCGCTTGGCGCACGTCATGTCCGGCCCGCCGACCCACACACTCACGCCGCCGAACTCCGCCAGGAAGCTTGTAGCAGCCTCGTGCATGCGCACTTCGCCGCTTTCCTCCAGTCGCTCGCGCCGCAGCTCAACGGATGCGTGCCGTCAGGGAAACCACCCGGCCGCACGCAGCATCTACTCGGCCTCCGCAGCGAATCCCGTCACCACACCGGCTCCCCGCAGGGCGGCGCCGTCGCGTCCACCCGTGCCACACCACTGACATCGGGCGGGTGCGGTGCCCGAGATCCGGACAATCCGAGCGGCACTTCCGGCGGCGGGCCAGGGCCCGCGAATCGGCCGACGGCCTGCGACGGAGCCGGGAGAAAGTATTCGTGGACAGCTCGGCGAATCCCCGTGGTTGAGCGGGAGGCTGGAAGGCCTGATCCGCCCGCACCGTGGTGCAGGCCCAGGCGCTGTCCGGCGGAACACTGCGCCGTAGCCTCAAGTCATGCACCGCACTCTGACCGAGCACGCCCGGTGTCTCTACGGAGATGAGTACCGATCCACACCGGAGTGCCAACTCGAGCACCAAGAGCGTTACTTCGTCGAGGAGCTGACTTTCGCCGACGCTGAATCGATCCTCGCCATGCTCCATCAGCTCAGCCCGCATGTGGTCGATGGCCACCTGCCCGTCTGGATCCGGAACCTGGCCTATCGGCTGGTGCTCCTGCTACGACCGGATGAGCCGGCACTGCTGCGTGAGGCTGCGGAGAGTTTGTGGATGCATGGCCCGGACTGGGACGACATCGCAGCTGACATGGTGAGGCGAGCCGATGCCCTCAGTCCCGGCGAAGCGGGCTGATCACGACGCGAGCCAGAGGGCGTATCGATGCAACAGCGACGGTTCCGTGGAAGATGTAGGCCCTCTTGTCGTAAGGGGTGCCGACCGCACGGGAGTTCTTGAGCCGGTTGATGGTCGACTCGACTCCAGCCATGAATGCCCTGCCACTGGCCGAACCGGTGATCCGCCTTCGGGCGCCCTGGGCGAAGGACCATCTGCCACCGCACTCGTCACGGATCCGCTTCTGCAACGCCCTTCAGAGCCAGGCCTCCAGTCCCTCCTGTCGCAGCGCGAGCACCGTGCGAGCCGGGATGGTCGAACACCACGCCCGGGCGGCGGGCATCCCAGGCAGGCCGACCCGGGTCTCCCGTGGTGGAGAAGGCGCCCCAGGTCCGGTGCATGGCACGGGCGAGCGGCTGAGGGGCGTCAGGCCCGCTGAGCGCCTCGTCGTGGCGGAGGTTGTCGAAGGCGCATCCGATCTCCGGCGCGTGGCACGCGCCCAGTTCCAGGACGGGCGAGCGTCACGCGAACTCGTACATCAACGTCCGGGCCGGCCGGGAGTCGGCGAGGCGGTTGAGAGGACCTCGCAGCAGCAGGCCCCCCGACGGCCTGGCCGGCATCGTCGCGCTGCCCGGCCCGGCCCTCGCCGCCGGCTCCGCGCACGTTCCGGGACCCAATTCGGTCCTGGCGGCCGTCGTCCCCGCGGTGACGGGGCGTGCGTCTCAGCCCGGCCTGCACCAGGCTCGGCGAGAGCACCGATGCCCTGCGCCTGGCGACGCCCGACCGCATGGATCTCATGGAGACGCTCACCGCGTGGCTGGACTCGGAAACGGGGTCGACGTCCGAGATCGCGGAGATTCTGTACTGCCACCGCAATACGGGGCGCAACCGCCTCGACCGCGTCTCCTGCCTCACCGGACGCTCTCTGCTCAGGCCTACGGACGTCGCTGCCCTCTATGCAGCGCAGGCAAGCCAGAGCGTTCCGATCAGCGGCACGAGCGGCAGGAGGAGGATCGCTACCGCCGGCGACATGGTGGACTCTCCCTGCAGACCGGCGGTCTGGGTCCGCGGAGTGCCGCGCAGATCACAGACAGTGCGGCAGCGTCCGCATGTCCCCCAAGATCCTCTGCGTGGACAGCGTAACCACGGTCGGCTGTACGCGCGATGCTCACGTCATCGAAGTCAGCGGTCCTGGAGCCCACCGGAAGGGTCACGAGCCCGAGCGCGGCGCCGTGAGCAACTCCGCCATGCGGTCCGCGAATTCGGTGAGCCGGTCCAAGCGTGGCCCGCCGCGCGCCACACGGAATCTATGACGGCGCGCCCAGAAGGCAGCCTGGACGGCGTGGAACTGGGCCCACCGCCGAGTGCGCTCGCGGTCGAGTTCCGCGGCCTCGGTGAAGACGTCCAAGGTGCGTTGGAGAGCTCGGCGCAGGTCGTCCCGTCCCAGGAGCGTCAGTGCGCGTGACTTCAGCAGCGTGCCGCCGTCGTACGCCGGGTCTCCCGCGTACCCTTTCGGGTCGACTGCCAGCCATGGCCCGCGGTCGGCGCGCAGGATGTTTCTGGCGTGGAGGTCCCCGTGGATGAGGGCGTCCGGCTGAATTCGACCCAGCTCGCGGATGGTCGCCAAGGCGGCGTCCACCGCATAAGGCGACAGTGCGTGCGTCAGCTCGTCGGCGTCCGTGCGCATCTGCTCCTCCCAGGTGTCGGCCTGCTCCCGCAGCCGGGGCAGGCCGGCCGGCGCGGGGACGGCCAGCCGGTGGCTGATCCGCCCTGCTACCGTCACTACCTCCTCGGCGTCTTCGACCTCGGCCAGCGTTGACGCCTGGGCACGTTCGAGCAGCATCGCGAACCGCTCATCGTCGCGCTCGTGCAACAGAACGGCTCCACGCCCACCCCACGCCGACAGAGCATCTGGCTCATGGACATTGCCGGGATGCGGAAACGACACCTTGAAAACAGCGGTGTCCCCGGTTCTCCGCCGCACCGGGACGACGACTCCGACCCCGCCGTGCATGACCTCCCCGTCGGGCACGCACCCCCAGAGCTCCAGCAGCTCATCCACGATTCCGGGCAGCTCGGAGAGCCACGCCGCTCCGCGTTCCCCTTCGCGCTCGATGGTGCCGCGCGCGAAAGCCTCTGGTGTCTCGAACATCCGGGAACTTTACGCACCAGCCCCGGGCGGCCGCCAGGAGCCCGAGCCGGTCCCGCGAGGCAAGCCACGATGCCGACATGAAGAAACGCTCTACAGCTGGAGCACCGGAGCGTGTGCCGAAAGTGGATCCGGCGGCCCGTCGGCTGTTCGGCGAGGCCCGGCACGTAACGGTGTACCGGCACTTCCGCGCCAAGGAGGACCTCGTCCTGGTGGACCAGCTTGCGCTGCTCAGGCCACGGCATTGACCGGCGACGGGGACGAATCGGCGGTCGACGAACAATTCCTGTTCACTCTTACGCACGCCGGGTGCGGCGACGACTGTGCTCAGGCGGACCCGCCGATCATGTCGCCGACGGCGGCGGTGTGCGCCGCAGCCACCGCACAGGGCAGGCCTTAGCCGCGGTGTCGGCCCGGGCCGGGTAGGGGGAACGCGCTGAGCTCCTGGAACAGCTCGGGGCGGTGCGGTGACGGGGCTGCCGAACGTCCGGCCGCCCCGGGTGGTCAGCTGAGAAGCGGGTGGTCGGCCGAGAGGTGAGCCGGGCCAGGCGCCCGGTGCGGCAGCAGGGCCCGGGCCGCGCGTCGCGGTCCGGGCCCTGCTGCCGTGCGGTGCCGCCCTGCGGCGGCGGTGCGTCAGCTCTGTGCGGTGGCGTCGTCCGCCTGCCCGGCGCCCTCGGCTGCGCGTGCCTTCTCGCGCATCTTGCGTACCAGCTCCGCCTTCTGGTCGGCTGCACCCTGGCGGTCGAGGTTGCGGTGCGGACCGTTGTTCTGCCGTTCGGCGCGGGACAGCCTCTTGCGCTTGCCGCCGCCCATGCCCACGGGGTTGTTGATGTTCTTGCTCACGGTCACGGGTTCTCCCGGTAGTGATGTGAAGTGATCTACGGATTCATCGGTGGGGGACGGGCGGCAACGTCGAAAGACGTCAGCAGGGGCCCATCACGCGCTCACTCGTAAATCGGCGTCTGGAAGAACATGACAAAGACGTTACCCGGTTCCGGCGGCCCCGCACACCACCCTTCCGGTTCCCCGGCGTCGGCCGGGCTTTCAGCGAGCGCCCGGGGGCAGCGTCCCGGACGTCTTGCGCGGGGCAGGGAGACGTGGGGTGTTGAGCCTCACAGGCCGGGGCGGCCCTCTTCGGCCTTGACGCCGTCTTCTCACGACCTAGAGCTGTCATGACCCTGGCGGAACGGACGATCTCCCCCCACAATGCGATGGGAGCGCTCCCATTCAGCCACTCCCCCACGCTCACCACCTCTGTCGACGAAAGGCCTTCCCGGTGAATGCCTCACCACTCTCCGCACGGCCCGTGCGCATACGTCCCCGGTACGGGAGACGCGTGTTCGGGATGTCAGCCACCGCCTTACTGTTCGCGGCGGCACTGGCGGTGCCCGGCACCTCCGGTGCCCTGGCAGCCGAACCCGGCCCCGAACAGATCACCAACGGCGACTTCGCCGCCGGTACCGCCCCCTGGTGGTGGACGGCGAACGCGCCGGCGGCCGTCTCGGACGGCCGACTGTGCGCGGAGGTGCCCGCCGGCACGGCCAACGCATGGGACGTCATCGTCGGCCAGAACGATGTTCCGATCGTCGCGGGCGAGAGCTACGAGCTGTCCTACACGGCCAGTTCGACCGTCCCGCTGACCGTCCAGACCCGGGTCCAGGAGGCGGTGGAGCCGTACACCACAGTGCTCGGCACCGCGGACCCGGTGGGTACGGAGGTCACACAGGTGACTCGTACGTTCACGGCTTCTGCGGACCTGCCCGCCGCGTCGGTGCAGCTGCAGATCGGCAGCGGCGAGCGGGCGACGGACTTCTGTCTGGACGACGTATCGCTGCGGGGCGGGGCCGAACCGCCCGTGTACGTACCGGACACCGGCTCGCCCGTACGCGTCAACCAGGTCGGGTACCTGCCCCACGGTCCTAAGAGCGGCACCGTGGTCACCGACGCCGACGCGCCGCTGACCTGGACGGTGAAGGCCGAGGACGGGTCGACGGCCGCCACCGGCACGACCGTTCCGAAGGGCGAGGACACCAGCTCGCGCCAGCGGGTCCACACCTTCGACTTCGGCGGCCTCACCACAGCGGGCGACGGCTACACCGTGGAGGTCGACGGCGAGGTGAGCGAGCCGTTCTCCATCCGCGGTGACCTGTACGACGGACTGCGCTCCGACGCGCTGGCGTACTTCTACCACAACCGCAGCGGCACCCCGATCGAGGCGGACCTCGTCGGCGAGGAGTACGCGCGCCCGGCCGGCCACATCGGTGTCGCGCCCAACAAGGGCGACACCGACGTCCCCTGCCGGACGGGGGAATGCGACTACCGGCTGGACGTGTCCGGCGGCTGGTACGACGCGGGCGACCACGGCAAGTACGTGGTCAACGGCGGTATCTCGGTGGCCCAGCTGATGTCCACGTACGAGCGCACCCTGACCGCCCCGAACGCCGAGTCGGCAGAGCTCGGCGACGGTGAGCTGCGGGTGCCCGAACGTGACAACGGGGTGCCGGACATCCTCGACGAGGCGCGCTGGGAGATGGACTTCCTGATCAAGATGCAGGTCCCGGCCGGCGAGCCGCTGGCCGGGATGGCGCACCACAAGATGCATGACGCCGAGTGGACCGGGCTGCCGATGAAGCCGCATCTCGATCCCCAGCAGCGTGAGTTGCATCCGCCGTCGACTGCGGCCACGCTGAATCTCGCAGCCTCGGCCGCCCAGTGCGCCCGGCTCTACGCCCCCTTCGACCAGGACTTCGCGGACCGCTGCCTGCGGGCCGCAGAGACCGCCTGGGCCGCGGCGGAACAACACCCGGACGTGCTCGCCGATCCGAACGACGGCATCGGCGGCGGCGCGTACAGCGACAACGACGTCTCGGACGAGTTCTACTGGGCGGCCGCCGAGCTGTTCACCACGACGGGCAAGGACACCTACCGCCAGGCGGTGCTCTCCTCCGACCTGCACGGTGACACGGACGCGGTCTTCCCGGCAGGCGGCGGCATCTCGTGGGGATCCACCGGAGGGCTGGGCGTGCTCACCCTGGCCACCGTGCCGAACGGTCTGACGTCGGCGCAGCTCGGCGAGGTCCGCTCGGTGGTCACCGCGGCCGCCGACCGCTACGCCGAGCAGTCCCGCGCGCAGGTGTACGGACTTCCGTACGCCCCCAAGGGCAAGAACTACATCTGGGGATCCAACAGTCAGGTCCTGAACAACATGACCGTGCTGGCCACGGCCCATGACCTGACCGGTGACGCCGTCTACCAGAACGCCGTCCTGCGGGGCGCCGACTACCTCCTCGGTCGCAACCCCCTCAACCAGTCGTACGTCACCGGCTACGGCGAGCGGGATTCCCGGAACCAGCACCACCGGTTCTGGGCGCATCAGAACGACCCCGCTCTGCCGCACCCGGCACCCGGTTCCGTAGCGGGCGGGCCCAACCTGACCGCGGGAGCATCCGGCGATCCGGTGGCGGCGGAGAAGCTGAGCGGCTGCGCCCCGGCCATGTGCTACATCGACGACATCGGCTCCTGGGCGACCAACGAGATCACCATCAACTGGAACGCGCCGCTGGCCTTCATCGCCTCCTACCTGGACGACGTGGGCGACGGGCAGGCCGACCTGGCCCGTACCTGCAAGGTCGCCTACTCCTCACACCCGTGGAACAGCGGCTCGACGGTGACGGTCCGCGTCGAGAACACGGGTTCGGAACCTGTCTCGCCCTGGTCGCTGACCTGGCTGTTCTCCGGCGAGCAGCGCTTGAGCCACACGTGGAGCGCGGAGTTCGACCAGTCCGGCCGGACGGTCAGCGCCAGGCCGCTCTCGTGGAACCGGGCCCTGGCCCCGGGCGCATCGGTCGACTTCGGCTTCAACACCTCGGCCGCGGGCCCGGCGCCGGATCCGGGGTCGTTCAAGTTGAACGGCAGGGCCTGCACGTCGGGCTGATCGCGAAACAGGTGCGTACGAGCCCGGGTGCGGCGGCCCTTCGCGGGATGCCGCTCCCGGGTGGTTACGGTTACTGGGCGCGGTCCTGCGTCGCGGCACTGTTCAAGGCGGCTGCATCGTGCCCGAGTTGATGCCCGGAGTCGCCCTGTCGCGCTGGACCACTACGGTCGATGCGGCCTATGGTCGGCCGGCGCCAGGCTCTGAAAGCAGTCGACGGCTGGGCGGCGGAGGGCACATTCCGGCACTGGTGGGGAGGGAGGGCGGTGGAGCGGCACGAGATCGAGATCTTCCTGGCTCTGGCCGAGGAGTTGCACTTCGCGCGGACGGCTCAGCGTCTGCGCATCTCGCCCGGCCGGGTCAGCCAGACGATCAAGGCGCTGGAGCGGCGCATCGGCGGCGCGTTGTTCGAGCGCAGCAGCCGTCATGTCGCCCTGACACCGGTCGGACGGCAGCTCTGTGCCGACCTGGCGCCCGCGTACCGGCGGATGCAGCAGGCCATAGCCCATGCGATGGCAGCGAGCGAGGAGGTCAGCGGTGCCTTGCGCGTCGGCTTCACCGCCCCGTGGTCCGGGAGGCTCCTCGTGCAGGCTGCGGATGCCTTCTCGCGCCGCTATCCGCGCTGTGCCGTGGAGCTGCAGGGCGCGACGTACAACGCCGTATTCGACGCTCTGCGGGAGAAGGAAGTCGACCTGGTGATCGCGGAACCGCCGGTCGAGGGGCCGGGCGTCACGGTGGGCCCGGTGGTGTTCAGTGAGCCCCGCGCCCTCCTGGTGCCCGCCTCTCACTCTCTCGCCGCACGGGAGACGGTGTCGCTTGAGGACTTCGCCCATCTGCCGCTGATCACGGCAACCGGTGTGTCCCAGGCGTGGCGCGAGGCGCACTTCCCGCGCCGCACACCCCAGGGCCGGTGTATCGAGCACGGCCCGGCCGCAGCCGACTGGGAGGGCGTGCTCTCCCTGGTCGGCGCCGGCCGGGGCGCTACGATAGCCAGCCTCAGAGCGGAGCAGTACCACGGCCGGCCCGACATCGTGTACGTCCCTCTCAGTGATGCACCGCCCATCGACTACGCGTTGATGTGGCGCGACGGGGGTATGGCGCCCGGGCTGCGGGCTTTCGTACAGACCGTCGTCGAGCTCGCTCCGCAGCCCTTGGGTCCGCCGTCCTGACATCCCGCTCCCACCGCTCGCCACTGGCCGGGCCGCCTTCGGAGCGACCGCCCCACCTCACGTTCCGGCGGCCCCGTGCCCGCCGCGCGGCAGCGTCAACGTCGCGGCCGCCGTCGCCGCGAGCCCGGCCGCAGCGAGCAGTACGCTCCAGCGCATCCCGGCCAGGAACGTATGCGCGCCCGTCAGCAGTGCGCCGTACACGGCGACCGCGATGGCCCCGCCGACCTGTCGGGCGGTGTTGAGCACCGCGCCCGCGGTGCCTGCTCGATCTGGCGGCACGACGTCGAGGAGCATCGCGGTCAGCGCCGGCACCGCCAGCGCGCCGCCGAGCCCGACCGGCACCATCAGCGCCGCCACCACCCACATACCGGTGTGGCCGCCGACCGTCAGCAGTGTCAACAGCCCGACCGTCCCGACCAGTTGCCCGGCGACCATCGGTACGCGTGGCCCGAACCGTGCCGCCAGCCGCGCCGAGGCCAGGTTCACCACCGCGACCAGCGCGGTCATCGGGATGAACAGGACACCCGCCTGTAGCGCCGATTGCCCCCGCTCCTGCTGCAGGTACAGGCTGAAGACGAACACGCCGCCGTAGTAGGCCGCGTTGAGCATGAAGCCCACGCCCAAGGAGACCGCCACCACCCGCGTACGGAAGAGCGGCAGCGGCAGCATCGGATGCGCACCCCTGGCCTGCGCGAGGAGGAAGGCGGCTGCCGCCGCCACGGCCACCAGCAGCGATGCCACCACGAGCGGATGGCCGAAGCCCTCGGCGCCCCCCTCGATCACGCCGTACGTCAGCCCGCCCAGCGCCAGCACCGCCGTCACCTGCCCGACTCCGTCAAGCCGCGCCGGCAGCCGAGTCGAGACAGGGACCCGGGCGAGCAGCGCCAGCGCCAGCAGACCGGCGGGCAGATTGACGAAGAAGATCCACCGCCATCCGGCTGAGGCGGTCAGAGCCCCGCCGACCACCGGCCCTGCCGCCACCGCGACCGCGCCGCCCACGGTCCAGACGGCGATCGCCCGTGCCCGCTCGGCCTGATCGGGAAAGCCCTGTCGCACCAGCGCCAGGGAGGCCGGCAGCATCACCGCCGCCGCGGCCCCCTGCACCAGCCGAGCGGCCACCAGCACACCGAGCCCGGGCGCGAACCCGCAGGCCGCCGAAGCGACCGCGAACAGCAGCAGCCCGCCACCGAACGCGCGGCGTGCCCCGATCCGGTCGGACAGCGAGCCCGCGGAGAGCATCAGGGCCGCGAACATCAGCGTGTAGCCGTCCACCACCCACTGCAGGCCCGACATGCCGCCGCCGAGACTGCGGCCCATGTCGGGCAGCGCGACGGTAACGATCAACGCGTCCAGGGAGATCAGGAAGAAGCCCAGCATCGCGGCACCGAGCACCACGGGCCCCGTGCCCAGGACAGCGGACGGCGACTCGGTCGCGGACGGCCCAGCAGCGGACGTGGTCATCACCGACCCGCCGCCCGGACGGACAGATCTCTGTTGCCGTCGCCCCAGACCGCGGTCATCACGACGGTGTCGATGAGCCACCGGTCGCCGCTACGGGCCAGCTCCCACCGGTATGAGCCACCGAGCGTCCACAGCGGCGATCCGTGGGCGTCGGCCAGGCGGTGTGTGGCCTGGAAGGAGGCGGTGCACAGCGCGCGGTCGCCGTCGATGTGGACGAGCTGATTGGCGATCAGGTGCTGGGTGGCGTCGTAGCCGCTGAGCGTCGAGGCCCAGGCAGCGACAATCTCCTGCGGAGTGAGTTGAGCCGGCTCACCGCCGGCCAGACTCGTGTAGTCGAGCAGCACCTTGTCGGCGAACAGACCGCGGAGCAGCTCCCATTCACGTTGATCCGCGTACACGGCCATCCGGGTGCAGGTCTCGGCGACCGCGTACTTGGTCTGGACTACGGACTCGGACATGGCAGGTGACCTCCTGTCAGGGCTGGGGGCGGCATCTGGGGCGTTCACAGCGTGCGGGCGAAGTGTTCGGCCGTCGCGTCAGCGGCGTAGCCGACCTGCAGCGGCTGGTCGTAGAAGTCGAACTGGCCGCCCTGGGTCCACAGGAATTCCGAGGGCCCGGCCAGTCCGGCGTGAAAGCGTCGGGCGCCGTCCGGGATCGCGGCGTCCTCGCTGTGCACCAGCAGCGTCGGGGCCGTCACGCGTGGCGCGAGCGCCACGGCGTCGAAGTCCAGCCACTCGGACCAGGCCATGACGGCGTACCGATTGGGCCACTGCCGAATCCCGCCGCGCCGCGGGTTGAGATAGAAGTCGATGTCGAAGGGCATTGCTGCCTCGGGGTCGCTGCCGCTGACCACCGGCACATAGACGACTTGGCCTGTCTCCTCGTACTGGCGCCGGGCCTCGAGCGCCGCGGCCTTCTTCGCCGAGATGCCCTCCGGGCCGCCGTAGTTCTCCTCGCAGATGCGCCGGTCGTGCAGCCAGGGCGCCACCAACGCGAGCGACCGCACGCGGGAGTCCTCGGCGGCGAAGGCACTCGCGTACATCGCTCCGGCGCAGATGCCCAGCACACCCAGTTCTCCGTCACCCACCTCCGGGCGGGCGGCCAGGAAGTCGGCTGCCATACGCAGGTCGCTGACTTTGAGCGTCGGCGACTCGTAGTCGCGCGGGTCGCCGTCCGACTCGCCGTATCCGGTGGAGTCGAAGGACAGGGCGGCGAAGCCGCGTCGGGCCAGCTCCTCGGCGTACCGGTCGGCCATCTGCTCCTTGACGGATGTCCAGGTCCCGGCGATGACGACGCCCGACACCGGAGCGGATTCGTCGACGTCCGGCAGAAAGAGACGGCCGGCGAGCTTGCCGGCATCACCGGCCCAGCTCACCTGTTCAGAAACGGGCATGAAGTACTCCTGGGAAGAGGGATGCGAGGCATGTCATTAGGCTGACAGTCGACATCCCCTCGAACAACGCCCGATGTGTAAGGCCAGGTTTAGCAGGATTAAAGGTCGCCTCTTCGATGCCGGCTTGCCGGCCGAGGCGGTGGACGGTGCTCCGGTCTGAGTACGGCTTAGTGCAGGGCTCTGGGGCCGATGGTCTGAGCAAATTCGGCGAAGGCCCGGATCGGTGCCGTTTCGGCGGCGGTGCGCCACACCAGTGCCCACTCGGTGGGCGGGGCGTCCGGGAGGGGGATGAACAGGACTCCGGGGTGGGTGTAGTAGCGCAGTACATGTGCGTTGAGCGGAGCGACCCCGGCACCAGCGGCTACCTGGGTGAGTGCCTCGTGAAATGTTGTCACCGAGGGCCCGGATGCGAGGACGGGCAGGCCGCTCGGGGTGCGGGCGGGCAGCATGGCGGCGCCCCAGGGTTCCGGAAGACCGAAGCTCGGATTCAGCACCGGGTACTCGGCGAGGACTTCGATACTCACGTCCGTGCGACCGGCAAGTTCGTGCCCCTTGGCGATGGACAGGACTCGGCCCTCGGTCAACAGCACGGGTCCCACGGTCAGATCCGGCTCCGCGACCGGGAGCCACACGAGCAACATGTCGGCGTCGCCGCTTCGCAAGGGGGTCAGGGGATCGCTGAAGTGAATCTCGCGGAACTGCACGCTGCATTCCGGATGCTGTTCGGTGAACTCCGCGGCCATGGCGCGTAGTTCGTGACCTAGGGCTCCCATGACGCCGAGAATCAGTGCGCCCGACAACCGGTTGGCGGCTGCTGTGGCTTCGGCCAGGGCCTGTTGAATGCTGTCGTATCCGCTGCGCAACGCCTCCGCCAGCCGCTCACCAAGTGGAGTGAGCCGGACAGTTCGGCTGGTTCGCTCGAACAGAGCCCCGCCGAGGCGTCGCTCCTGCATCTTGATGGCCTGGCTCACTCGGGCCTGGGAAACATGCAGGCGCTCGGCGGTCCGGCTGAAGTGCAGTTCCTCGGCGAGCGTCAGAAAGATCTCGATGTCACGCAGCTCCATCTCCCACCCCTTGCCTTCACCCCGCCGAACGCCGGGTCCGCGATCCATAATGTACAGATTATGGATCACCACGGAAGTCGCCGTTGATGCTCGTACGGTGCGGGTGCAAGCTCGGTTCCTGCGGGGGCAGTTGGCCTCCGTCCTCGTGAGCCAAGGAGCATCACTGTGTCTCTCGCCGTTGTCGTCACCGTGCTGACTGCTGTCTGGGTGGCCTTCTCGGGGGTCTCCCTGCTGCGGCGGGCCCCGTTCGTGGTCGACCCCCTGGTGTCCTACGGGGTTCCGCGCGCGTGGTGGCGCCCGCTGGCTGTCGCCAAGCTCCTCGGTGCGGTCGGCCTGCTGGCAGGGCTCGTCGTACCGGTTGTCGGCGTGACAGCGGCGGTCGGCCTGGTCGTGTACTTCGTCGGGGCGGTCATCACGGTCCTGCGTGCTCGCTCGTTCAAGACGGTCGCCTTCCCTGTTCTGTATCTCGCGCCGGTCGTGGCAACCCTGGCGGTCGGATTCGCCTGACCGCCTGGCGAGCGCCGACCGGAGGAACGAACCCGCTGTCCCGTGGGAGCCCGAATACCGGTCCCGCGCTGCTCCGCCCCGGCGGAGCAGATCAGCCCGACTGCCCGGCCCTGTGGCTGGAGGCGGCTGACCGCCGCCGTCGTCATGGGACGAGGGCGGTCAGCGCGTCCTTCAGCAGGATCGCCGCGAGGGCGCCCAAGGTGACCCCGGCGACCATGTCCACCGTTACAGCCGTGCGGCGGCCGCGCACCAGTCCCCGGCCCAGTCGGCCGGCGCACAGGCCGGTCGCGCTGTCCCAAGCGAGCCCCGCCAGCAGGAAGATCGCCCCGAGAGTGAGCAACTGGACCCATAGCGGGCCGTGTTCCGCACTGGTGAACCGCGGCAGGAACGCGGCGAAGAACAGCACGGTCTTCGGGTTGAGCAGATTGGTCAGGACAGCCTGCCGCAGGACCCGACGTTCGTCCGGCGTCTCGGGGGGCGGTGCCTTCCTGGCGGAGCGGGCCGCGGTCACCGCGAGCCAGCCGAGATGGAGCCCACCGGCCAGCTGCACCAGCACGAGTACCGCAGGTATGGAGCGCAGCAGGACGGCGAGCCCGCGTGAGCGGCGGGCTCACTTCACAGGCATTGGCCGACGCGGCGGACCGCCTCCACGAGGTCTTCTCCTCCCCGGACAGCGAGACGTGCGCACACAGCCTGACGCGCCTGTTGTCCGACATCGGCATCCACCCCGTCGTAGACGTTGCGGCCGACGGCACACTTCGGGCCGCCTGGTGCTTGGAGGACACGGATCAGGCCCTCGCCGGGGCGGCGGGGATCGACCTGCGCGAGCACCTCGCGGACCACGGCTTCGCGCGCATCGGGATCTGCACAGGGGCCCGCTGCGCCGACGTCTACATCGATCAGTCCCCCGGCGGGCGGCGCCGGTTCTGTTCGGTGACCTGCCAGAACCGTACGCGCGTGGCGGCGTTCCGCAGCCGCAAGGCGGCCGCCTCCGGCCGAGCGCCCGACCGGGGTGATCGAGTCAGGACTGACAGGGAAGGCACCTAGGGCGTTTGTTTCCGATCATCGGATCGTTGGTCTGACCGCGCCGTTGGCTGACGCGCGGTGGGGGCGGATAGAGCCGTTGTTGCCTGATCGGACGCCGAGACGAGGGGGTCGCTGGCGTGATTCGTCCGACTCCAGGTAGCCCTCGTAGAGCTCGTCGTAGGTCGAACCCGCTTGGTGGTTGTCGAGTGGACGGTCGCCGTCCCCCTCAGCAAGGCCATAGCTCACAACCGCATCGTCGTAGGCAGCAGTTGGTCACGAGCCGGCCGCCGGTGGTCTGCTGCCGAAGGTCAGACAATGACCACAATCTTCCCCCGCACGTGCCCGCGTTCGGAGTGGGCGTGCGCCTGCGCGATCTCTTCCAGCGGGTAGGTCTGATCGATGCGCGGCACGTAGCGACCCTGCTCGCCGAGGGCGCCCGCTTCGGCCAGGAGCGTGGAATCGTTGACCGCGTTGGCCACCCGGACGCCCAGACGCAGTGCGTTCACGTGGTCGGCGACCGTCACCACGCGGTCCGGGTCGCCAGCGATCTCGACGAGATCGGCAAGGGAGCCGGAAGCGGCGGCATCGAAAACGAGGTCGACCCCGTTCGGGGCCAGGCGGGTGAGGCGTTCCGCCAGGCCTACGCCGTAGGCGACGGGAATGGCGCCCAGGGACGCGAGATACGCATGGTTGCGCTCACTGGCCGTCCCGATCACGGTGGCCCCCATAGCGCGAGCGATCTCGACCGCCGCGCCGCCGACTCCTCCGCCGGCCCCCTCGATCAGCAGGGTGTGACCCTCCAGCTGACCGCCGAGCGCTTTCAGCCCGCCCAGTGCCGTCACGGACGCCAGGCCAGCCCCGGCCGCCTCCTCGTCGCTCCAGGCAGCGGGGGCAGGAGCCCAGGCCGAGAGCACCGCCAGCTCGGCCGTCGCGCCCGTCACTCCGCCCAGACCGAAGACGCGGTCCCCGATGTCCACCGAGGTGGCCCCCTCGCCGATCATGTCCACCAGACCTACCACGTCTCGTCCTGGGATGGCCGGCAGATCGACCGGGAAGAAGTCGCGCACTGATCCGTTACGCACCTTCCAGTCGACGGGATTGACGCTGGCCGCCGCGACACGGACGCGGATCTCTCCGGGCCCCGGCAGCGGGTCCGGGGCCTGCTCGACGACAAGGGTCTCCGTACCGCCGTACTCGTGGTAGCGGGCTGCGCGCATGATGACCTGCCTTGTTTGTTCGGATGGCTTGGTATGCCTTGACGTCGACTAAGCTAAAACCTGACGTCAACGTGAGGTGCAAGTCGAGGTTTCTGCCGGGAGAGAAGAGGGCGCGTGCGGATCGGTGAGGTGGCTCGCCAGGCCGGGGTGAGCGTGAGAGCTCTGCGCTACTACGAGGAGCAGGACCTGCTGCAGGCCGACCGCAGCTCCGGCGGGCAGCGCCAGTATCCGGACTCTGCCGTCGACCGGGTGCAGCTGATCCAGCAGCTGTTCGCCGCCGGGCTGCCGAGCAGATCTGTACGGGAGGTGCTGCGCAGCGTGTACTCCGGCACGGTGGAGCCGGGGCTGCTGGGCCAACTGGAGAGCGAACGCGCACGAATCAGCGTGCGCGTCACTGAACTCCTTGCTGCGCGTGACCGGCTCGACCGAGTGATCGCAACCACACGCAACCCTCCACCCGAGTGCGCCCACGGCCGGGCATCGGGGGGCCCGGCTCGCAGCGCTGCACCCAGTTGACCGGTGTTGCCGTCCTGCCCGGGCATGCGGTCGACGTCCCCGTCGCGCGCGGGTCTACCCACGCGAGGAGGCGTCCTCGCCGACAACGCTCCCGCCATTCGCTATGACGAGAAGAACGGCTTCCGGCCGGTCGGTTCCTTTGCCGGCGCGGACGGTTCGCTGTCCCTCGACATGATGCTGGGCCTCCGCCGGAGGCCGTGAGCCGCCCCGCCCCTCCGTCTCCGGGTGCCTCAGCCGGGTCAGGTCAGCCCTGACTCGATGGCGCGACGGACGGCGTCGGCCCGGTCGCGGATTCCCGCTTTGGCGAACAGGTTGTTGATGTGGGTCTTGACCGTGGCCTCACTGATGAAGAGCTTCTCGGCGATCCCCCGGTTGGGCAGGCCCTGGCCGATCAGAGCGAGTACCTCTCGTTCACGGGGTGTGAGGGTGCCGGGCAGGGACTGTCCCACCACAGGCGTCCTGGTCCTGAGGGTGGCGAGCAACCGGTCCTGGACCTCGCGGTCGAGCACGGACTGACCGGCGGCGGCTGCCCTGATAGCCCGGGTGATGTCCTGGCGTCCCGCGTTCTTGGTCAGGTAGCCGCGGGCCCCGGCGCTCAGCGCGCCCAGGATCGAGTCGTCGTCGGCGAAGGTGGTCAGCACGACCACCGCCACGTGCGGGTACTCCTCGCCCAGCCGACGGGTTGTCTCGATCCCGTCCATCACGGGCATTCTCAGGTCCATCAGCACCACGTCCACCGGCCCGGCGGCGACCGCCGTCAGCACCTCGCTGCCGTCCGCTGCGGCCGCGACGACCTCGATGTCGTCTGACAGCCCGAGCACCGCGGCAAGCGGTTCCCGGACGGCCGCCTGATCGTCGGCCACGACCACCCTCAACGGCTGGGACTTCTCGGTCGGTTCACTCATCCCGGGATCACTGCCTCCACCTGCCAGCCGCCCTCGGCCGGTCCCTCGGTGACCGGGCGCGCCCTGACGCTTCCGCCCAGCAGCGCGACCCGTTCACGCATTCCGATCAGCCCCATCCCGCTGCCGATACCCGCGTTCACCGCACGGGTGGCGGGGCCGTTGCGGATCCTCAGTGTGGTCGACGCAGCCTCGAACGTCAGCGTCATGCCGACATCTGCCCCGGGGGCGTGCCGAGCGGCGTTGGTCAGCGCCTCCTGCGCGATCCGCAACAGATTCTGGGTCACCTGGACGGGCACCTCACGGACGGTCCCGGTGACGTTGAGGACGTCACGGTGGCCCGACGACTCGAGCAGCGCGGTCAGAGTCTCCAGCAGCGGCAGCGAATCCTCGCGCAGGGCGTGCACGGTCCACTGCGCCTGTTCGAGGCTCTTCCTGACCAGGCTGTGGGCCTTGTCGTTGGCCTCCCGGACCCTGTCGAGGTCACCGGTGTCGATCAAGGCGTCGGCCAGTTCCAACTGCATGTTGATCCCGGCCAGCGAGTGTGCCAGAACGTCGTGCACGTCCCGGGCGATCCGGCTGCGCTCGGTCAGCACGGCGGTCCGGGCCTCGGCGCGAGCGGCGCGTTCGGCTGATTCGGCCGCCGCGATCGCGGCCAGTACGGCCTGGCGCTGACTGCGGTTGACGATGCCGGCCAGGACCGGGACACCTGTGGCGAGACCGACGGCCCAGGGCAGCTCGTGGTACCCGGGCCCGAGTTCGAAGTAGAGGACGGCGCAGCAGAGCAGGCTGCAGATTCCCGCGAGGACGAGGGCCGGCCTGGTCTCGAGGCGGTATCCGATGTGGCCGGCGAGGAAGAAGGCGAAGAGGTAGCTCGTTCCGCTGCTGCTGACACCGATCAGGGCGGCCGCTGCGACGATGCCGAGGGTCAGCCATACGAGAGCGAGGTGCTTGGGGACCTTGTTCTCGGGCAGGCGCCGGGGCAGCAGCGCCGCACAATTGATCACGAAGAGGACGGCGACAGCCAGACCTCGGCCGCTGAGGCCCATGGGCCGGATCGTCAGGGTTCCGGCCACGACGACCGCAAGGGTGAGCACCCATTGCACACGCGGGTCCCGCCCGGGGACCTGCTGCGGACCCGCCCCCTGCGCCGCGGCCTTTCCATGCGGCGGGACGCTCTCGGTTACGGACACGGGCAGAACATATCGCATGGTCAGGCCGTACGTTCGAGGGTGGGCACGGGGCGGGTTACCGTCCGGGACCGGCTCCGTACGAAGATCGTGGCCAGGCGCGTGACCACCTCGGTGAGCGCCATCAGGACGAACGCCGCCACCCAGGCCTGGTCGCCGGTGATGTGGTGGGTGACGCTGAATCGGCCGACGTCGTCGGCGCCACCGCCGTGCTCGACCCACGTCTGGAAGGCCATTCGCGCCCCCATGCCCAGGACCCAGAGGATCGCCGATACCGCTCCGGCCTTGATCAGTATGTGCTCGCCGTCCGTCCTGAGGCGGGTGTGGATGCCGCCGGCCGTGCCGAGGGCAGCACCCACGGCCATCAGCGCCCCGATCAGCACCAGGTCGTTGCCCCCGGTGGGAACGGTGTCCAGGTACGAGTAGGCGACGAACGCCACGATCGCCAGTGGGATCAGGAAGGACCTGAGGTCGAGCCGGCCTTCCCGCAGCTGCCGGAAGACGACGAGGATGAGGACGATGTCGGTGATCCACTCGGTCGTTGTCATGCCTTCAAGAATCCCGGGACCGGGCTCGTAGCACCTGGACCCACGGGTGGAACCGTGGGTGGAGTTCAGCCGCTCGCCGGGTGTCCGCCCCCACCGGCGGGGCGGATGCGAAACACCCGGAATGCCGGCCCGGCCCCGACGTCGGGCACCGCTCGTGCCCCACCGGGTGCTGTCCCTCGGCGGCATGCGCCAAACGTCCTTCTCCGTGGCGTATACCACGTCACCGGGTGGATTGCCCCGAGGTTCGATCAGGGAAGCCATATGACGCCCAAGATCAGCTCGAAAGGTGGCATGCTCTCGTGACGCTCGTAGCGCCTCCCCCCATACCCAGAGCAGCAGGCTCGGTCCCGCTGCTGGGTCACGCGGTACAGCTCGTACGCGACAACCTCGGCTTCATCGCCTCACTCCGTGCCGATTACGGCCCGCTGGTCGAGATCACTCTCCAGCCCGGCACCCGCACCCTGATCGTCCAGGATCCCGACCTCATCCGCACCATGCTGACCGACCTCGGCCCCGGTCTCGACAAGGGACGCTTCTTCGAGAAGATGGGTCAGCTGCTGGGCGACTCCGTCGTCACCGCCGCGGGCCAGGAGCATGTCCGCAGGCGACGCCAGCTCCAACCCGCCTTCGCCCGGCCGGAGATCGCCCGTTACGTCGACATCATGCGAGGCGCTACGACCGCAGCCGTCGACTCGTGGGTCCCTGGCAGGCAGCTCGACGTCCGCGAGGCCATGGTCGAGCTCTCCCTTGAGATGCTCGCCAAGACCGTCTTCGCCGGCAGCCTGGACGACGCGACGTTCCGTCAGCTGCGCAAGGACCTCTCGGTCGTCATGAACGGCGTCGGGGCGCGCGTCATGCTGCCCGACTGGGTGGAGAGACTCCCCCTGCCCTTCAACCGCCGGTTCACGGCCGCCCGGAACGCGGTTCGGGCCACCATCGACCATGCCGTGGCCGAACTCCAGGAATCGGGGCAGGAGACCGGTGACATGCTGTCCCTGCTGCTCCGCACCACGGACGAGGAGACCGGCCTTCCGCTGACCGGGCACCAGATCAGCTCGGAGATCCTCACTCTGGCCGTGGCGGGCACAGAGACCACCGCCTCGGTCCTGTCCTGGGCGCTCTACGAGATCGCCCGGGACACCGATGTCGAACGAAGGGTCCTGGACGAGCTCGACACCGTTCTCGACGGCCGGCCCGTCGCGTTCGAGGATCTTCCCCGTCTGCCCTACCTAGACCGCGTCATCCGGGAGACTCTGCGGTTGCACCACACCGGATGGCTCGTCACCCGTCGCACCGTCACACGGACACAACTGGGACCGTGGTCCGTGCCCGCGGGCACCGAACTCGCCTACTGCCAGCACGCCTTGCACCGCGACCCCGCGCTCTTCCCCGACCCGCTCACCTTCGCTCCGGACCGCTGGCTCGAAGAGGCGCAGGCCGAGGCTTTCACGCCCGGGGCGTTCCTCCCCTTCGGCGCCGGCAAGCACAAGTGCATCGGGGACCGGTTCGCCCTCACCGAGCTGGTCACCGCCATCGCGACGATCATCAGGCGAGTGCGGTTCGAGGTCCCGCAGGACCGGACGGTCCGGCCCGTGGCCCGGGCCACCGTGCGGCCCAGCACCCTGCTGATGACCGCGCACCCGCGGACCTCCACGGGGCGGAAGCAGGAGCGGGACTGACGAAGGCGACGCCCTTCCGGGTCGGGCCTGGTCCGGGAACTGCCCGGGCCGGGCCGGCCGGGAGCGCGGGGGCCCCAGGCGGAACAGGCTCAACCGAATCAGGTTCTAGTATCCTGATTCAATATCTGCCTACCGGTAGGGAGCTCCATGTCCAGGACCGGGGAAACAGCGGAAGCAGAGCAACTTCGTTATGCCTGGCGCGTGTTGTCTGTTGTCAGCATGGCGAGCATTCTCATCGCACTCGGCAGCAGCTCGCTGAACGTCGCACTCCCCGACGTGGTGAGGCACTTCGACGCCGGTGCCGCCGCCGCGAACTGGATCCTGTTGTCCTACATGCTGGCCAATACGGTGCTCCTGGTCGTGTTCGGCCGGCTGGCAGACATGTTCGGGCGGCGCACCATGTATCTGCTCGGGCTGGCCACGTACACCGCGGCCAGCCTGCTCCTCGGTTTCGCCCCGGGAGCGTGGTTCCTGGTGGGCCTCCGGGTGGTCCAGGCCGCCGGGGGCGCGATGCTGCTGGCCAACAGTGCGGCGCTGCTGGCCGACGCGTTCCCGCCCCGGCACATGGCGCGTGGCATGGGGGTCTACATCGCGTCGTTCTCCGTGGCGCAGCTGGTCGGACCGACGCTGGGCGGGTACCTGACGCACCGTTTCGGATGGGAGTGGGTGTTCTGGTACAACGTGCCGATCGGCTTGGTGTGCCTGGTCCGGGGTGCCGTGGTGTTGCGCAGGGTCGCCGGTCGGGGCGGTGACCGCGGAATCGATGTGCCGGGAAATCTGCTCGTTCTGGTCGGCCTGGGAGGCCTGCTGATCGGCCTGTCCGAGGTCGGTGACCGGAGCTGGGGTGATCCGGTGGTGGTCGCCTGCCTGGCGCTCTTCGCGCTGCTGGTGCCGGTGTTCCTCGTGGTGGAGCGGCGCAGCGCCCGCCCGGTGGTGGACGTCGGGCTCTTCCGGGACGTGCCGTTCGCGCTGGGCCTTTTGACGTCGTTCCTGAACGCGGTGTCCCGGATGGCCGTCGTCCTGCTGATCGCGCTGTTCTACCAGGCGGTGCACGGGGAGGACCCGGTGTCGGCCGGATTGAAGGTCCTGCCGCTGCCGGTCGCCGCGATGATCGCGTCGGCGTGCTCGGGAATGCTGCACGCGAGGCTGGCACCGCGCACGATCGTGCTGCTCAGCACGTCGGTCGGCACCGCGGGGCTGCTGGTTCTCCTCCTGGAGATGTCCGTGGACGTGGCCTACGCGCCGATCGCCTGCGGCCTGGTGCTCGTCGGGGTGGGCTCGGGGATGTTCATGCCTGCCAACACCACGGCGATGCTGGACGGAATCGCGCCCGACCGGATCGGGATCGTCAACGCGATGCGCCTGATGATCCAGAACACGGGCGTGGTGGTGAGTACGGCTCTGGCCATGTCGCTCGTCACCAGTGCTCTCCCGACAGGGCTGCGCGACCGCGTCTTCGACGGAACGATCTCCCGCGTGGCCCCGGACGCACTTGCCCAGCTGGTCACCGGCTACCGGCTGGCCCTGCTCGTGATGGCGGTCATCTCCGCCCTGGCAGTGCTCGCCTCGCTCGGCCGGCCGCGGGCGGCGGGGGATTTCGCCGAGGCTGTCGGCCGGGCGGGGCGGAGGTCCCCCGCAGCGGACGGTGTCAGTCCGCCGCCGCCCTCGGGGTGACCGGCTCAGGAGCCTTCGCCGTCGCGACGGCGGCGCGTCGCCACGGCCCGTGGAAGAAGAGCGTCGCCGGGAGGAACAGGACCATGCAGCCGAGCGCTATGACCATCCACAGGTGCCAGCTCGCGTGCTCGACCACACGCGGCACGGCGAACAGCGCGAGCACCGCCACGGCCTTGGACGTGAAGCCGAACAGGCCCCAGGCGCTGCCCTGTAGACGGGGGTCGATGTTCTCGGCGTCCTCGGAGAAGTTGGCCATCCAGGGACCGTAGGCCACGCCCATCGCGCCGCCGAGCAGGGCGCCGGTGATCATGAGGTGTGGGTGCGACACATCTTGACGCCCCATCAGGTGCACGAGGTAGCCGGTGGCCGCCACCGCCGCGAGCGTACCGCCGACACAGAGGGGTTTACGCAGCTGCAGCCGGTCGGAGATCCGGCCGCTCACGACGACCGTGACCAGGTTGAGTACCCAGAAGACCGACATGATCCCGGCCGCGGTCGATGCGCTCAGGCCGAACGAGTCCCCCAGCATGAGCGGCCCGTACAGGGAGAGCGTCAGGAAGAGCACGAGCCACAGCCCGATGCCGACGACGTGCGCCACCATGTTGCGGTGAGCGAGGAGGCCACGAGCCCTGGGCGGCGTGGTGGGACCGGCCGTGACGATCGCCCGCTCCTCCGTCTGCTGGATGCGTCCGCGCAGTTCGGGAGAGAGGTCGGCGATGTTGTACGCGATCACCAGGGAGGCGGCCAGCGACACCACGGCCATGATGACGAACTGGGAGCGCCACGAGTCGTGGAAGAGCGGCAGGGTGGCACTCGCGATCGCGGCGGCCAGGAAGTTGGCGCCGACCGGACCCCAGGTCCAGAAGCCGAAGGCCTGGGCGCGCCCCATGCGTGGTGAGAAGTCGCGTACGAGCGGCGCGGTGCCGGCGAGCGCCATGCCGTCGATGACCGAGAGCGCCACCCGGGCAAGGAGCAGTTGCGTGGGTGAGTGCACCGTGGTCATGAGCACGCAGCACACGGTGGTGAGCAGCATGAGCGGGATGAGCAGGCGTACGCGGCCCAGGGTGTCGGTGAGCCGGCCGCCGGCCATGGAGGCGAGGGCTCCGGCGACGGTGGCCAGCGCGGAGATGGTGCCGTAGGTGGACAGCGACATGTCCAGGTCTTCGAGCAGCAGGGGGGCGACGGGGGCGATCTGCCCCTCGTACGATCCGATCAGGACGGCGAGCACGGCCATGCTGAGGATGCGTATCCGGCGTCCGCCGGTGGGGTACTCGTCGAGTTCGCGTACGTAGGAGAGCCTCATTGCCCGGGCCTTTCTGCGAGTCGTGTTCCGCCTCTGTCCGTCGAGCGATGTGCGGCGCCCGTCGAGCGGCCGTGACCGGCGTGAGGGACCGAAGGCCGCCGCGGTCGCAGCAGGCGACCGCGGCGGCCTTCGGGTGGCGCCGCGAGGGTGGTTCAGTTCCAGGTGATCAGTGCGTCCAGTGCCTCGACCTCGCTTCCCCGGACGAGGAGCGGGTTGACCTCCAGCGATTCCAGCCGCGGGCCGAGGCTTTCGGCGAGCTCCCCGATCCGGGCGACCACTTCGGCGACCTTGTCGAGGTCTGCGGGCTCCGTCCCGCGCGCCCCTTCCAGCAGTCGGGCGCCACGGAGTTCGCCCAGGGCCCGGCGGATACCGGCGGTGTCCACCGGTAGCAGCCGCAGCACCGAGTCGCGCAGTACCTCGACCCAGATACCGCCGAGAGCGACGGCCATGGTCAGTCCCCATGCCGGATCGCGGACCACACCGACGAGCAGTTCCACTCCGCCTCTGCGCTGCGGCTGCACGAGGGTGCCGACACCGGTCAGTCCGCGGCCGCGCAGGGCGGCGGACACCTCGCCGTGGGCCTCGCGCACGGCCTGCGGTCCGTTCAGCCCGAGCCGCACCCCACCGATGTCGCTCTTGTGCCCGAGGCCATCGGCGACGGCCTTCAGCACCACTGGATACCCGAATGCGGCAGCCGCAGCGACCGCTTCGTCCTCGGTGGTGGCCAGGGCGGAAGGGACGACAGGGACACCGTTGTCCGTGAGCAGCCGGGACGCCCGGTGCTCCGCCCAGAGCCCTGTGGTCTCGCCCCGTACGACGGGTGGCACGCCCCTTTCGGCCGGGGCGGTCCTGTCGGTCTCGCCCAGGGCGCGGGACCAGCGGACGGCCGCGCCGATCGCGGTCATGGCGTGCTCGATCCCGCCCACCACGTACGGGAACCCCGTCTCCCGCTGGACCTGGCGGCCCACCTCCGTGATGTCGGTGAGCACGTTGCCTGCGACGATCACCGGCCGTCGCGCGTCGCGGATGCGCTGCGCGGTCGCGGCGAAGTGCTGCAGCGTCAGGTTCAGGTCGGCGGGTGGCAGCCGTGGCAGGTCGGTCAAAAGCATGACCGCGTCGACGCCCGGATCGTCGGCCACCACCTCGAGGGCCCGGCTGAGGAGCGTGCGGTCCACGACCACATAGCCGGTGACGTCCAGCGGGTTCTGGACGGTGGCGAAGTCCGGCAGGATCTCCTTCAGCCGGGCCACCGTCTCCGGGGCGAACGGAGGCAGTTCCAGTCCTTCCTGCTCGGCCCGGTCGGCTATGACCTCGCAGGCCCCGCCGGAAGGGGTCACCACGGCGATCCGTGGTCCCCGTACCGGGCCGGTCTGGGCCAGCAGCCCGGCCGTGATGATCAGGTCCTCCAGGGAGCGGACGCGTACCACCCCCAGCTTCCGGAACGCCGCGTCGACGACCGCGTCGTCTCCGACGAGGGCTCCGGTGTGGGCTTGGGCGGTGTGCGAGGCCAGGGCGCTGGATCCGATCTTGAGTGCCACGATCGGTTTGCCGGCCCGGGCGGCGCGGCAGGCGGCGCGGGCGAACTCCTCGGGGCGGCGTACGGACTCCAGGAACAGCGCGATCACCCGGGTCGCGGGATCGTCCACGAGGTAGTCGATGACGTCGGTGACCGAGACCATCGTCTCGTTGCCCATCGAGGTGAGCAGGCTGAGACCGACATTGCGGGCCTGGGCGAAGGCCAGGATGGAGCTGGCCAGCGCCCCGCTCTGGAGAACCACGCCCACGGGGCCGCTGATCAGCGGTGGCGGGATCGGCAGTCCGTACGGGGTGGTCCCCTCGGTGGCGTTGATGTATCCGTTGCCGTTGGGGCCGAGCACGGTCAGCTGGTTCTCGCGTGCGAAGGCGAGGATCTCCTCCTCGAGACGCCTGCCCTCCGGACCGGTTTCGCCGAAGCCCGCGGTGAGCACGACGTAGCTGCGGATTCCCAGACCCGCGCCCTCTCGCAGTACCGGCAGCACCGCGGGCGTCGGGACCATCACGTAGGCCATGTCGACCGCTTCACCGATGTCCGTGAGGCTGCGGTGGGCGCGCCGGCCGTGCACCACCTCCGTACGGGGATTGACGAGGTGCACGGGACCGCGGAAGCCGTTGGTGCGCAGGTTGTCGTACGTGGACAGCGACCACCCCGATTTGTCCGTCGCACCCACCAGCGCGATGGAGCGGGGTGCGAAGAGGGCGTGCATCGCCTCGGTGCGGATCGGTGTCGTGGCCGCGCTCATGCGCTCTCCTTCACTCGGAAGCACGGCAGCGCGGGGGACTCCTCGCCGCCCAGGCGGGTGATCTCCAGCTCGACCCTGTCACCGATCCGGACCGGGGCGCCGCCCACGATCCGCGACATCATCCGTACGCCCTCGTCGAGGTCGATGAGCGCGACGGTGTACGGCGGATCGCCGGCGGACGGGCTGAAGGCACGGTGCGCGACGGTGTACGAGTAGACGGTGCCTGTCCCCGGGGAGGTGACCCAGTCCAGCCGCTCTCCGAAGCAGTGCGGGCACAGGGCCCGGGGGTAGAACACGGCACGGTCGCAGTCCTCGCAGTGCTGGAGCCGCAGCTCACCGGCGGAGATGCCGTCCCAGAACGGCTGTGTCTCCGCATCCGGCACAAGGTCCCCCACGGTGATCAACTCCTTCCGAGTACAACGGTGGACGTGGACGAGAGGACCCCGCCGGTGCCGTGGACCAGGGCCAGTTGTGCCCCGTCGACCTGTCGCGGCGGGTCGGAGGCGAAGTCGTGCCGCAGCTGCCGGGTCGCCTCGATGAGCAGGAAGATTCCGTACATGCCGGGGTGGGTGTATGACAGTCCGCCGCCGTTCGTGTTCATCGGCATGTCGCCCCCGGGGGCCGTGCGGCCCGAGACGACGAACTCCCCCGCCTCGCCCGGCTTGCAGAACCCCAGGGACTCGAGGGTGAGCAGCACGGTGATGGTGAAGGAGTCGTATATCTCCAGCAGGTCGAGATCGTCGTGGGTGATGCCGGCCATCTTCATCGCGGCCGGGCCGGAGTGCGCCGCTCCGGTGACGGTCAGGTCGGGCATCTGGGCGATGGAGCTGTGCGTGGTCGTCTCGCCGTGGCCGAGCACCTCGACCGGGTGGGTGTCGACGTCGGGCCAGCGGTCCTCCGCGGCCACGACCACCGCGCCGCCGCCGTCGGTGACCAGGCAGCAGTCCAGCAGGTGCAGCGGATCGCTGATCATCGGGGAGCCGAGCACGTCGTCGACCGTGATCGGGTCGCGGTGGTAGGCGTCCGGATTGAGGGCTGCCCACTGCCGGGCACTGACCGCTACCTCGGCCAGTTGCTCGCCTGTGGCGCCGTACTGGTGGAAGTAGCGGTTGGCGGCGAGCGCGTAGGCGCCGACCGGTTGCGGAAGCCCGAAGGGCCGGTCGAACTGCTCGGTCAGTGTCGCGGGCGGCCTGGGGACACTGCGGGAGCGGTTGCTGCGCTGGGTACTGCCGTAGGTGATCAGCGCGACGTCGATCAGCCCGGCCTCGATGGCCGCGGTCGCATGGCCGAGGTGCGCCTCGAACGACGACCCGCCGATGTTGGTGCCGTCCAGGTAGTCCGGTCGCAGTCCCAGGTATTCCGCCAGGGTCAGCGCCGGCGCCCAAGACCAGTTCCCTGCCACGAAGAGCGCGTTCACGTCCTGGGGGCGGAGCCCGGCCTCGGTCAGGGCCGCCTTGCTCGCCCTGGCCTGCTGCGAGAGCACGGTCAGGTGCGGGGTCCTGCCCACCTCCGACTCGGCCACCCCGACGATCGCGGCGCGCCTGCGTCCGGTCATTCGCCGATCCCGCCCAGCCGCACGTGGCCCTTCAGAAGGTTGCGGGCGATGGTGCGGCGCTGGATCTCGTCGGTGCCCTCGAAGATCCGCAGGAGCCGCAGCTCGCGGTACCAGCGCTCGATCGGCAGCTCCTTGGTGTAGCCCATGCCGCCGTGGATCTGCAGGACGCGGTCCACCACCTGATTGGCCATCAGCGCTCCGTTGAGCTTGGCGATGGAGGAGGCGTGCCGGGCGTCCATGCCCTGCTGGACCCGCCAGGCGGCGTACAGAGTGAGCCACTTGGTGGATTCGATCTCGACCTGCGAGTCGGCGATCTGCCACTGGATCGCCTGGTAGTCGCCGATCGGGTGACCCATCGAGTGCCGGATCTTGGCGTAGTCCACGGCCATCTGCAGCATGCGCTCGGCGGAACCGATCGCCCGGGCCGGGATCATGTAGCGCCCCTGGCCGATCCAGCGCAGCGCGAGGGCGAATCCCTGGCCCACCTCGCCGAGTACGTTCTCGGCGGGTACGCGTACGTCGTCGAACACCAGCGCCGCAGGACCCCACTGGCCCATCGTCTGGATCGGCTCGGACTTCCAGCCCATGTCCCGGTCGACGAGGAAGCAGGTGACCCCGCCGTCCGCTCCTGCGTCCGGGTCGGTGACGGCGAACACCATCACGAAGTCGGCCTCGTTGCCGCCGGTGATGAACGTCTTCTCGCCGTTGATCACCCAGTCGCCGCCGTCACGAACGGCGCGGGTGCGGATGTTGCGTGCGTCCGAGCCGGCTCCCGGCTCGGTGATGGCGAAGCAGGAGCGGCGCGCACCCTCGATGGTCGGGACGAGATAGCGCTGCTTCTGTTCTTCGTTCGCGCTGTAGAGGATGTTGTCCGCCGAGCCGCCGAAGCTGAACGGGACGAACGTCCTTCCGGTCTCCATGGCGAGGATCGCGGACATGACGGCGCCCAGGTTCATCCCGCCGTACTCCTCGGGCGTGTTCATCCCCCAGAAGCCGGCCTTGCGGGCCTTGGTCCGGAGCTCGTCGAGCACATCGAGGGTTATCGCCGGGGCGCCCGCTCGTTCGTTGCGCAGTACGTCCTGCTCCAGTGGCATCACCTCCTTGGAGATGAATGTGCGCACGGTGTCCCGGATCTGACGTTCCTCGACATTGAGGGAGAAATCGACCATCGAGAGGTGTCCTTTCCTGTTCGGGCGCGCGAGGTGGGACAGCCGCGCCTTTCTAGAACGGAACTCTAGGAACCAGTTCAGACTGTGCCCGGGCCGAGCGGCGTGTCAAGACACCTGTCACCACCAAGAGGGTCCGGATGTACGGAGCTCAGACCGCATGCGGTGACACAGGACGGGTGCGCCGGGGAAACGTCATCGTCACGGCAGTGTGCCGAATTCTAAGATTGGATTCGGTACGGTGACCGTGTCGACGGCCGTCGACCGCACGCGAGGAGGGTCGTCATGGCGCGAAAGGCCGGCAACGCCGCGTCCGGAGGAAACGCCTGGCAGTGGAGCCGCACGGCGGAGACGCGGCGTGTGCTGCTGAACGCCGCCCGCGAGGTGTTCTGCGAACAGGGTTTCGCCGAGGCGAGTGTCGCGGCGGTGGTGGAGCGTGCCGACTCCAGTGTGGGCAGTCTGTACCACCACTTCGGAGGCAAGACCGAACTCTTCCTCGCCCTCTGGGAGGAACACCAGGCCGCCCATGAGCAGAACGCGGTGACCGCGGTCGCCGCGGCGCGGGCCAAGGCCAAGGACAGGGACGAGGACGCGCTTGAGCTCTTCATCGCCGGTGCCCGCGCCTTCCTGGAGGGCTCCTGGGAGCGCCGTGATCTGGCCCGGCTGTTCATGGACGGTGACGCTCCGCCGGGATTCGAACTGGTCAGACGCACGCGCAGCCGGGAGTGGGTCCGGCAGAACGGGGTGCTGCTCGGCGCCGGCATCGACTCGATCGGGCGGCTCACGGTCGCCGTACTGACCACGATCATCGGCGAGGCGGGACGCGAGATCGCCACCAGTTCGTCGAAACGCCAGGCCAACAAGATCACCGAAGCCGCGATCGTCCTGATCCGCCGGCTCGGCTCCACGAGTATCGACACCTGACCCCGGTCAGGGCGACAGAGGGGAAGCACGCGTGGCAGGGACGGAGCAGGAGGAGGCGTTCTTCACGAGCGTGGGCGGCGAGCTGGTGCCCGCCGTCCACGCGCGCGGCTGGTGGACGCCAGGCATGATGCACGGGCGGCTGCTCGGAGGCCTCGCGGCCAGGGCTCTGGAAGCGGAACACGCCGCGGAGGGGCTGCACTTCACGCGACTTACCGTCGATCTGTTCCGCAACGCACCGATGGCGCCCGTGCGGGTCGAGACGCACCGGGTGCGCGACGGACGCCGGATCCGGGTCGCCGACGCGACCGTCCATGGTGCGAACGGTGTCGTCGCGCGGGCGAGCGCCGTCCTGCTGCGCCGCAGCGAGCAGCCGCCCGGCCGGGTCCCCGCGACGCCGCCCTGGGATGCTCCGCCCCCCGAACAGCTCTTCACGCCACGCGACGGGGCGTGGACGGCCTGGATGTTCGACGAGCACAACGAGTCGGCGAAGGGTGGCTGGCGCGGCGACGTCAAGCGCCGGGCATGGTTTCGGGAGGCGCGCGAGCTGGTGGCCGGCGAGCCGCTGTCACCCTTCGTACGGGCCGCACTGGCCGCGGACACCGCGAGTCCGCTCGTCCATGCGGGCGACGCGGGTCTCCAGTACATCAACGCCGACTACACCCTGTGCCTGAGCCGGCTGCCGCTCAGTGACGTCATAGGCCTGGAGTCCGGCGCCCACACCAGCGAGGAGGGCGTGGCGGTAGGGCACTGCACGCTGCACGACTCGGCGGGCCCGATCGGTTACTGCATGACCACCGCGGTCGCCAACCCCCAACGCGCCTGACCTCGCCGCCCGGAGCCGGTTCCGCCCTGCCGCGTGCGGACACCGGAGCCGGGCCCGCACGGCCGGCGAGGAGAGTCAACGGGGCGATCCGGGCGCCGCGCGGACGGTGACCCGTCCACGGTCGATCACGACGGTCCCGTCCGCCTTGGTGGTACGGAACCGTGCGGTGTCTCCGTCCTCCCATACGGAGACAGTCAGCGACTCGCCGGGAAACGCCGGATTGCTGAAGCGGCCGGACATCGAGACGAACCGTGCCGGATCCGATTCCGCCAGGGCGTGCAGCAGCGCGCGCCCGGTGAAGCCGTAGGTGCACAGGCCGTGCAGGATCGGCCGCTCGAAACCCGCCTTCGCCGCGAAGGCGGGATCGCTGTGCAGGGGGTTACGGTCACCGGACAGCCGGTAGATCAGCGCCTGTTCGGGCCTTGTCGGGTAGGTGACCGTATGGTCCGGCGCACGGTCAGGTTCCGGCCAGCCGGCCTGCGGGCCCCGCCCGCCGCCGAACCCGCCCTCCCCGCGGATGAACACGGAGCTGCGCGATGTGATCAGCGGCTCGCCGCTGTGGGGGTCCACGGCCACCGCCTCGCTGGTCACCAGCGCGCCGGAGCCTTTGTCATGGATGCCGGTGACCTTGGATGTGATGCGTACGCTCCCGGCCGGTGCGAGCGGCCGGTGCAGGTCGAACGACTGCTCGGCGTGCACCAGCATCGCCGGGTCGAACACGCCGATGCCGGGGCCGTGGCCGCCCTGAGCGGCCAGTACGGCGAACGTCGGCAGCACCTGCTGCTCCACGCCCTGGGTGTTCTCCGTGGTGAAGGGGAGTTCCCGCAGCGGGTCGTCGAGCCCGGCGCCGACCCCCACCGCGTACAGCAGGGTGTCCGCGGAGGTCCAGGACCGCTCCACGGGTGCGGACTCGACTCCGATCGCGCTGTGGTCGAGGGCCATGTCAGGAGCCCCCTGCCGGAGCGAGGCCGTTCTGCAGCGCGTTGGGGCGGGCCTTGCCGACCATGGCAGGGATCACCTCGTCCAGCTCGGACAGTTCCCAGCGTGACTGCTTGTCGGTCCCCGGTCCGGCGTGCCAGCCCTCCGCGACGCTGATCGTGCCGCCCCGCACGTTGAACACGCGCCCGGTGATTCCGCGAGCGGCAGGGCTGCCGAGCCAGACCACCAGCGGGGCGATGTTCTCCGGAGCCGACGCGTCGAAGGCCTCGGGCGCCGGGGCGGGCCGCGCCGGGCGAAGCCCCTCCGTCATACGGGTGAGCGCCGCGGGCGCCACGGCGTTCACCGCGACGCCGTAGCGTTCCAGTTCGCGCGAGGCGATCACGGTCAGTCCGGCGATGCCGGCCTTGGCCGCGCCGTAGTTGGCCTGGCCCGGATTTCCGTAGATGCCGGACGAGGACGTCGTGTTGATGACGCGCGCGTCGATCCGGTCGCCGGCCTTCGCCCGAGCCCGCCAGTACGCCGCCGCGTGGCGCAGCGGAGCGAACGTGCCGCCCAGGTGCACCCGTATCACGGCGTCCCACTCGGCGGCTGTCATGTTCACCAGCATCCGGTCGCGCAGGATCCCGGCGTTGTTCACGAGTACGTGCAGGCCCCCGAAGAGCGCCACCGTGGACTCCACGAGCCTGCGCGCGCCCTCGAAGTCGGAGACGTCGTCGCCGTTGGCGACCGCCTCACCCCCGGCCTCGCGGATCTCACGGACCACTTCGCCCGCCGGGCCCGAGGCGGCCCCGGTCCCGTCGACATCCGAGCCCAGATCATTGACCACCACCCTCGCGCCCTGCCGTGCGAATTCCAGCGCGTGGCCGCGGCCGATGCCGCGGGCCGCACCTGTGACGATCACGACCCGGCCGTCCATGACGCCGCCCATAAGCCTCTCCCGTCCGTAACTCCGGCCTGGCCCGGCGGAGTTCCCGCAGCCGGCCAATGTTGGAATCACTTTCTAAAAAGAGTCTCGGCGTGACGGATCGCTGTCAACCCCTCACGACAGCACCGCAGTCGTCGGCCCACACGGAGGACGGACGACAAGGAGACCGGCAAACGGATCTGTGGTTCCATTAGCCTCGACGATCTGTTACGGTTCCCCTGAGCTTAACGGAACCACATTCCCATTAGGAGTCGTCGTGAAGACCACCTACGTACGCCGCGTCGCCGCACCCCTCTTCGCCGGATCTCTCGCCTTCGGCATCCTGACCGCCCCGGCCGAGGCGGCGCCCGTCTCCTGGACCGCCGCTTGGGGCGCTTCCCCCCAGCTACCCAGCACCGGCTTCACGCCCAACTGGTCCCAGGAAGGCTTCTCCCACCAGTCCGTGCGCCAGGTCGTCCGTGTCACCAAGGGCGGCAACCTGGCCAGGATCCGGCTCTCCAACGCGTACGGGACCTCGCCACTGCACATCACGGGAGCGGTGATCGCACGCACCACCCGGGGCGCGGCGGTCGAGAAGGGGTCCGTCCGCCACCTCACCTTCGACGGCCAGCGGTCGACCTGGATACCGGCGCACGGTGAACTCCGCAGCGACGCGGCGGAACTGGACCTGACGAGCCTGGAGTCGGTGACCGTCACTCTCTACTTCGCGGGGACCACGGGCCCTGCCACCTTTCACTCCCAGGGCTGGGCCGACACCTACCGGGCAGATGGTGATCACCGGGCCGACACGACGGGCACCGCGTACACCGGTACGACCCAGTCCTGGTACTACCTCTCCGGCGTCGAGGTAGGGGGCGCGGCGAACGCGCTCCCCTCAGGGGCAGCCCGGAAGTACACCCGAGGTGCGGGCGACGGGGGCGGCGTCGCCGTCTTCGGTGACTCCATCACCGACGGCTTCGGCTCCACGCCCAACACCGACCGGCGCTACTCCGACGCCCTCACCGAGCTGACGGGGCGGCCCGTCGTCAACCAGGGCATCGGCGGCAACCTGGTGCTCAACGACTCCGCCTGGTTCGGTGAGCGCGCCACCGCCCGCTTCAGGCGTGACGTCCTGGACCAGCCGGGCGTCTCCACGGTCGTCATCCTCGAAGGAGTCAACGACATCGGCTTCAGCGAAGCCGCCAAGGGGCCGAATCCGCCCGCCACCTACAAGCCCTCCCCTGTCGTGTCGTCCCACCAGCTCATCGCCGCCTACCGCACGCTGATAGACGCCGCGCACGACAAGGGACTCGAAGTCGTCGGAGCCACTCTGCTGCCCTTCAAGGGCTCGGACCACTGGGGCCCGCACGCGGCGCAGGTCAGCAACGAGGTCAACGACTGGATCCGGCACTCGGGCGAGTTCGACGCGTACGTCGATTTCGACAGGGCACTCGCCGCCCCCTCGGACCCGGACCGCATCGATGGCGCCTACGCCTACAAGGACGCGCTGCACCCCAACGACGCCGGCTACCGGGTGATGGCGAACGAGGTGGCCGACGTCCTGGAGAGGTGAAGCCGAGTGGCTGCAAGCCGAGGTCAGGCGGCGAGAGTCCTTCGGAGCGCTGCGAGTCCGTCCGTGTAGATGCCGTGGAACAGGGCGACCGCCTCGTCGTCGCCGATCCCGACCGGTGTGAACGTACCGCTCCACTCGACACGGGAGCAGCCGGAGTCGAGGTTCTCGAGCACCGTGATGGTGGAAAGGTAACCGGTCACCGGGAACGGAGCCTGGAGTATCGAGTAGCTGTAGGTGCGGGCCCTTTCGTCGAAGGCCTCGAGACGCTCGACGATCAGGCCGCCCTCCTGGTTCGTGAGGCTACGGATCCTGCCGCCTTCGCCGAGCTCGCTCTTCGGGATGTACGGCAGCCAGTCGGGCAGGGTGTCGAAGCCGCCAATGAGCTGCCAGACACGGTCGGGCGACACGGAAATGCGAATCGATGCGGTGGTCGTGGCCATGAGAGTCTCTCCTCGGGGTGGTCGGCCGGGGTGCGGAGGCCGGAGGTCAGGCGGTGGGTACGGGTGCGCCGGGGGCGATCAGCTGCTCCTCGCGCAGCGCCGTCCAGAACGCGGCGGGGATCCGCTCCTCCAGTGCGGCGACGTCCTCAGCGATACGACTGGGCCTGGTGGCACCGGGAACGGCGGCAGCGGTGGCCGGATGCGCCAGGGAGAACTGCAGTGCAGCGGCCTTGATCCCGACGCCGTACCGCTGCGCGAGGGCCTTGATCCGCTCCACCCTGCTGATGATCCCGGCGGGCGCCTCCTGGTACTCGAAGTGCGTCCCTCCGGCCAGGATCCCCGAGCTGTAAGGGCCGCCGACGACGATGTCGACGTTCCGCTCGGCGGCCGCGGGCAGCAGGCGCTGCAGAGCCCGGCCGTGGTCCAGAAGGGTGTAGCGGCCGGCCAGGAGGAAGGCGTCCGGGGTGGGCTCGTCGAGGTCGAGGGTGAGCTCGAGCGGCTCCACGCGGTTCACGCCCAGACCCCAGGCCTTGATGACGCCCTCGGCGCGCAGCTTCTCCAGCGTGCGGAAGGCGCCTGTGCGGGCGGTCTCGTACCGGGCGAGCCATTCGTCACCGTAGAAGTCCTGCGCGATGTCGTGCACCCAGACGATGTCGAGGCGGTCGGTCTTCAGCCGGTCGAGACTGTCCTCGATGGAGCGCATCGTCGCGTCCGCCGTGTAGTCGTTGACCATCTTGTTGGGGCGGCCGTGCTCGAACAGGCCTCCCTTCTCCCCGAGTTCACGGGTTGAGGGGTCCTCCGGCTCGTCCAGGACGACGCGGCCCACCTTGGTGCTGAGGACGTACGTGTCGCGCGGGTGAGCGGCCAGCACCTCGCCCAGCCGGATCTCGGCGAGGCCCGCACCGTAGAAGGGAGCGGTATCGAAGTAGCGGATGCCGTGGTCCCAGGCGGCTTCGACGGTGGCGGCCGCCTCCGCGTCGGGGATGGCGCGGAACATGTTGCCCAGCGGGGCGGTGCCGAAGCCGAGCGGTCCGGGCAGGAGCGGCGAGACAGGCATGAGGTGATTCCTTACGGGGAGGGTGGGGGGTGGCATCGATTCGTCCGGAATGCGAGGTCCACCGGTTGGACGTCTTCGAGGCTACGATCGATACTTGAGACTGTCCAAGACTCGCTTGGACTGAGTTGAGTCCCCCGAGGTCTTACATGCTTGACCTGCGACAACTTCGCTACTTCATCGCCGTGGCCGAGGCGGAGCACGTCGGCCGCGCCGCCGAACACCTGCACATCTCGCAATCACCCCTCAGCCGGCAGATCGCCCAGCTGGAGAAGAATCTGGGCCTGACCCTCTTCGAGCGCACCCAGCAACGCATCCGCCTGACCGCCGACGGACGTGTCTTCCTCACCGAGGCGCGCGCACTGCTACGGCATGCCGACCGTCTGGAGAACCTCGGCCGCCGTCTGGGACGTGGCGAAGAAGGCGGCCTCTGCATCGGGTACGTCTCCGACGCCATGCACACCGGCGTGCTCCCCGCAGCGCTGCGCACACTGCAGCAGGAGCGCCCGGGCATCCACGTCGCCCTCTACAGCCTGACGCCGGAGGAACAGTTCGTAGGTCTGCGGCAGCGCAGCCTCGACATCGCGCTGGTACAGCAGCCCCCCGCGGAGGACGATCCCGACCTGCTGGCCGCCCCGCTGCTCGAAGACCCGCTGCTCCTGGCCCTGCCGGCGAACCACGCGCTCGCAGACCGACAGGACATCACGGCACACGACCTGGACGGCCTGCCCTGGGTCGCCGTCAGCACGTCCCACGAACCCGCTGCCCGGGACGCGTTCGTGGCCGCCTGCGTGGCATCGGGCTTCACACCCGACATCCGCCTCGACGCGCCGGACCCCCTGACCGCCCTCGGGCTCGTCGCCTCCGGCCTGGGACTCGCGCTCATCCAGAAGAGCATGATCCATGGCACCACCGAGGGTGTCGAAGTCCGTGAACTTCCTTGGCACCGGGCGTCCGTGTACCTGTGGGCGGCCTGGCACCACACCGACCTGCGACCCGTGGTCGCCTCGTTCCGCGAGACGGTCCTCACCCATCGCACCACGCCACCGCCGGCCCCGTGAGACGCCGACGGCGAAACCCACGGCCGACCGCCTCGTTGAACCGCCGGGGCTCAGCCGAGCCCGCAGGACGAGGCCGTACAGCGACGGAGACATGATGAGCAATGAGCTGGATCCCGCGGTGGCAGAGTTCATCGACGCGGTGAACGCCGGTGACCGCGATGCTCTCTTCGCCGTGCTCACCGACGATGCGACGATGAGTGACGACGGCAGTGAGCGTGACATCGCGGAGTGGACCGACAAGGAGATGTTCAGCAGCAACGGCCGGATGAAGATCGAGTCGGTCAAGGACAACGGGCGCTCGCTGGTGGCCGACTTCACCAATGACACCTGGGGCACCATGCGAACCGCCTGGCGTTTCACCCTGACCGGGGACAGGATCAGCCACTTCGACACCGGGCAGGCCTGAACCCCGGTCGACCGCCGGGACTTGCCCGGCCGGGCGTGGGACGATCGTGGTGCCCGATGCCTACGGGCTGCCGAGCCTTTCCGTGAGTGGAGCCAGGTGAAGGAAGACGAGATACGCGCGCGCTTCGACGGCCGTGGCCGCGTCGAACTGATGCCGGGCCACGCCACCGGTCCGAGGCGGCAGCGGATCGAGGACATGGCCCACGCGCTCGGCTACCGGCTGGTCTCCGTCGAGAACCTCGGCGGCCTCGGCATCCGACTCGTCCACGAGCGCGACGATTCCCCGCTCGCGCGACGCCGCAACGAACTGAGCATCACCCGGCTGCGCGCGGGCGGACCGCTGCTGCCGGCTATGGAGCCTCCTCCTCCCCCGCCTCCGGGCCCACCACCCCCGGCCCCCGCTCCGTCACCGCCCGGTGTCCGGCGGCCGAGCCGTCCACCCTCGGGACCCCCGCCACCTCCCGCCGCGGCGCCTGCCCGGCCGCGGATTCCGCCGCCGCCGCATTACCCGCCGCTTCCACCACCCGCCCCCACGTCGTAGACGCCTGGGCGGTCGGGTTCGCCCTGCTGCATTTCTACTAGGCTCTTGGTGGCAGCTGGGGTCTCAGCGTCTCGGCCGGGCCCCTCGCGGAGGAACGCCCCGTGTGATTCGTGGTGGTGGGGCTGTGGGGAGTGGGGGGCTGCTGTGCCTCATCGGCGGCGCCCTGGGAGGGGTTCTCCGCCCGGCCGGGGCCCGCTGGCTCGGCAGGACTGGTCTCCACGGTCCTGGGCTGGTGCGCCTGCGCTGTGCTGCCGGTGCGCGCCGTCGTCGTCCAGGTGCTGCTGCCGATCGACACCACAGGCCAGGAGACAGCCGTGGTCGCGCAACAACGGCTGTGGGCGCTGCTGCCGTGGAATCCCTGGTTCCTGGTCGGTGGCCTTGCCTTCGGCCCGGCCGCACGGAGCTTCGAAAGAGCTACGACGCCCCGGCGCAGACGGAACGCAGAGCCCGGACAAGAGCCGTCGTACGGACGCCGTCGAGGCGTCGGCCGTGCCGGACATGCACCGCGGCGGCGGTCAGCGTGGCGCGGCAGGAAGGGGCCTCCCGTGGCGCCGCCGATACGGCGATCACTCGAACCAGGGCGAGGTTCAGCCGGTTGATCCTCTCGCGCACCGCGGAGAGGTCGGGGATCTCCTCCGGCGCGTCCGCCGGGGCCGCGTTCCAGCGGCTGTGCAGAGCTCGCTGCACCTGCTTGTTCGCCTCGATCTGGTCCCGGAAGATCTGCACGGTCGCCACCGGATCGGCTTGCACATCGCGCGCCTGGCGCGCCGCCGCGTCGAGGACCTGCTGCTCGCGGACGGGGTCGTCGACAGGGGCACCCGTCCCCCACTTGGCCGCGGCGACCAGTTCGGCCGTGCCGAGGCGCTGGGCCGAGAGGTCGGCGAGTGAGTGGAGCTCACCGTAGGAGTCGGGGCCGGTCGTGGGGGCGGAAACGGCGGCTGTGGCCGAGCCTGTGCAGATGACGGCGGCGACCGCACCGGCGGTCAATGCGCGCCGAGCGGACGCGATCGGTTGCATGCGCCGATCGTACGGTTCCGCGTAGGTTTCCCTGCACCCCGCGCGGAGCGTATGGGCGGGATGGCACACGAGTGGTCCATGTCCACCACGGTGGACATGGACATGGCCGCCGACGGCCTCAGGAGCAGCACCGCTCCGCGTCGGGACGGGACGGGACGGGACGAGCGATCAGAGGTCGCTGTCGATCCCGGTGACGGCCGGCGGACCCAGCGGTGCGTCCTCCTCGGAGAAGCCCGTCTCCCGCAGGGCGGCCGACACGAGGCGCACCGCGTCCATCTCCGCCTCGTACCGGTCCGGCGCATCGACTTCCAACCGGATGGAGAAGGTGGCGTCATCGCCGAGGCTGAGCAGGTCGAGGCCTTCCTTCTCGCTCACGTCCGTGTGCTGGGCGCCCAGTTTGCGCTCCAGGGACGCACGGCGCGATTCCGTGATGTCCGTGACGAATGTGCCGGGCACGGTGATCACAAATGTGGTCATGACAGCTCCTCGCGGGCGCGATCGTTCTACGTCTCCTTGCGGATACCCCTGATGTGCCGCGGTCACCGGGGACGCCGCGCACCCAGCCCTCGTGCGCGCCGACCGGGCGCCGGGACCATCCGTACGATGCCTCGGACGAGTGTGTCGATCAGGTCGTCCGAAGGTGCGTCGCTTCCGTGCGTCAACAACCGGGCGAGGGTGTGCACCAGAGCGGGCGAGGCCATGACACGGGAGTTGAGGAGCGGACGGTATCCGTAGCGGGCGAGCACGAGCTCGGCGACGGTGTTGCCGAGCCGGTAGTAGCGTCCCCAGCGGCGGTTCACCTCACTCGCGTACTGATGCAGAGCCTGCTCACGCCCGGGGCCGGCCGGACGGTGCAGGGCGAGAGCGACGGTCTCGGCCGCGACCTCACCCGCCTCCATGGCCTGGACGATGCCCTCACCGCTCCATGGACTGACCATGCCCGCGCTGTCGCCGACCAGGAGCAGACCACGACGGTACTGAGGTCGGCGGTTGAACCCCATGGGCAGCGCGGCGCTGCGCATGGGCGAATCGGCGGTCTCCTCCCGCAGATCCCAGTGCTGGGGCACCCGGGTCAGCCACCGGTCCATGGTGGCCCGCAGATCCACGGATCCGTGACCGCGGTGCGGAAGGGCGCCCAGACCGACATTCACGCGGCCGTCACCGAGCGGGAAGATCCATCCGTATCCCGGCAGATCACGGCCGGTACGGGAACAGAGGAGGTCGGCCCAGAGCTCCAGATAGGGGTCGTGAGTGCGGGCTTCGCTGCGGTAGTAGCGGCGAGCGGCGGTGGCCATCGGCCTGTTCGGATCGCGCTCCAGGCCCATGGCGAGGGCGGTCCGGGCGGAGGCGCCGTCGGCGGCGATCACCATGGGGGCGTGGTAGTTCCTCGGCTGCTTGTCGGCTCCCGCGACGGTACCCACGCCGATGATGCGGCCGGCACGGTCGGTCAGGGGGCCCGTCGCCTTGGTCTCCAGGCACAACCGCGCACCGGCGGCCACGGCCTGGCGGGCCAGGATGTCGTCGAAGTCGTGCCGGGAGCGGGTGAGGCCGAAGTCCGGGTGGCTGCCGGAGCGAGGCCAGTCGATGTGTACCTGGCGCCCTCCGCAGACCCACCGCATGCCTTTGGTCCGCATCCAGCCGGGAGCGTCGATGTCGACGCCCATGCGCACCAGCTGCTGCACACCGCGCGGTGTGAGACCGTCCCCGCACACCTTGTCCCGGGGGAAGCTGCCCTTCTCGAGCAGCAGTACGTCGACGCCGGCCCGCGCCAGGTGGAGCGCAGCCGCCGAACCCGCGGGTCCCGCACCCACCACGATCACCTGTGCCTGGTGATCGCCGCTCCGCACACCGTTGTCTGACTCCACGTGCTGACTCCTCGATGAGCGGGGCCAATGCCGGCGAGTTGGGCGGGTGCGAGACGCCAGGCCCCCGGATGGTGCTCCCCGAGGGCCTGAGCGATCTCGACCTGCGTCGTCAGGCAGCCGTGATGTTCTCCGCCTGCGGGCCCTTCTGGCCCTGGGTGACGTCGAAGGTGACGGCCTGGCCTTCCTGGAGCTCACGGAAGCCAGTCGCGTTGATGGCGGAGTAGTGAGCGAAGACGTCCGGCCCGCCGCCGTCCTGCTGGATGAAGCCGAAACCCTTTTCGGCGTTGAACCACTTGACGGTTCCGCTGGCCATGCTGGTGCCTTCCCTTTGATATCCGGATCCGCACCTCGCGGTCCCGGAGGCGCCGTGGGTCCGCACCGATACAGCAAAGCGCCCGCACCGAAGCGCGGGCAGGTACGGCGAACCACGACATCTGGCGATGACGCTACATGGCGAAACCGGCCCCCACCAGAGAGCAACGGCGCGATGTGTGTATCCGGTGCGCTCCGCTCACTCCCGCGGAGCGATTTGGGCGTGAACTGCGGATGTGTGTCACCGGATTGCTCACGGCGGGGAGCCGCGAACGATCCAGGTCCGGTTCCTCGTGGTCACTTCCCTCCAGGCACAACTTCGGGCCAACATCGCGGAGTCACCGCGGCGCGGAAAGTAAGCACACCGGAAGCCGTACGCTTCGATCCCCCTTGTTCGAGCACACCGACGAGTCCCGTATCCGTGGGAATTCGGCATCCACTGAGGGGTTGTCTAGGTTGGTGTCGGTAGCATCAGCCGCCATAGGCGTTTGAGACACACAGCGAAAGACGAGGACTGCATGTCCGAAAACACTCCTACATCCGGCATCAGCGCAGACTACGCACAGCGGATCACCGACGATCTCGCGGCGAACCGAAGTGAGCAGGACCGGACGCGCACCGAGCTGACCCGACTGCAGGACGAGCTCGTCCAGTTGGAGGAGGGTGAGCGCATCCTGGTCAAGATGCAAGAGGTGCTCGGCGGCACCGGGAAGCCCGCTGCGCGCAAGGTCAAGGCCGAAAAGGCTGCGGCCTCCGTCCCGGCCGCGCGGCGCGCCAAGGGCAGGACCGCGGCGAAGAAGAGCGGCAGCGGGTCGAAGTCTCAGGCCGAGAAGCAGACGTCCACCTCCGACCGGACCACGGCGTCCAAGAAGGCCGGGGAGCCGACGTGGCGTGAGTTGGTCACGGGGTATCTCACGGATCAGAGGGAGCCGAGGTCCGCCGCCGAGGTGGCAGCCGCCCTGAGCGAGGCCCACCCCCAGCGGACGACCCAGGTCACCGTGGTGCGCAACACCCTTGAGCAAGGGGTCGCACATGGGCTGCTGGAGCGCTCCAAGCAGGGTCGCTCCGTGTACTACAGCCCCGTCTCCGCCGCGAACGTCGGCGGCGCCGGAACTGCGGCCGAGTAGCCGCGACTCAAGGGCTGAGGACCCATACGTCCCGGCCCGGCCCCGGGCCGTTGACCGCCTGTCCGGTGGTCCGGCCGCTCCGGCTCGGAACATGCCGGGCCCGCGGGGTCCGGCACGCACACCTGCGGCGTTGTCGACGAAGCGGCGGCCGGGGAGGCGCGCCTCGCTCCGCCTCCCGGCTGCCTCGCCCCCGACCTGACTCCCAGGCCGTCGCTGCGGGAACAGGTGCCTCGCGCCGGTACGGCCGACCTATCCACAAGACACGTCCGGCCCGATCCAGAAGAAGCGTGCACCACACAAGATTATGAGTGTACGTTCGTACGCTCGGACTATATGGTCTCCGTATGACTGTTGACGCGCCGAGCCGGCCCGCCCTGGCCGAGCGGCAGGCCCGGGTAGCCGTTGCCGTGCTGTTCTTCACCAACGGGGCCCTCTTCGCCAATCTGCTGCCGAGATATCCGCAGATCAAAGCCGATCTGGACATGAGCAACGCTGTTTACGGGCTGGCCGTCGCGGCCTTCCCGGCAGGGGCCATCGCCGCCGGTCTCGCGGCGGGCACCGCCATCCGCAGACTTGGTTCGGCGCGGGCGGCGGTGACGGGCACCCTGCTGACCGGTGCGGGCATTCTCGCCGCGGGCCTGGCCGACTCGGTCGCACTCTTCGCGGGAGCACTGTTCCTGGCCGGGGCGATGGACGCCGTCACCGATGTCGCGCAGAACGCCCATGGGCTGCGGGTGCAGCGCCGCTACGGACGCTCCATCATCAATTCCTTCCACGCGATCTGGTCGATCGGCGCCGTCGCCGGGGGGTCCATGGCCGCCGTCGCGATCGCGCTCGGTCTCTCGAGGGGCCAGCACCTGACGATCTCTGCCGTGGTGTTCGCGATCGCGGCGTGCGTCGCCCTGCGGTACTGCTTGTCCGGCCCCGAGAGCGAGCCGGCCCCAGCACCGGAGGCCGACGACGGTCGCCTGGACCGCGCGGCGGGCCATGAGGCGACGGCCCGGCGGCGCACCATCTACGTGCTGGCTGCCCTCGTCCTCATCGCGACGGCCGGGACCCTCGTCGAGGACGCGGGCAGTTCCTGGGCGACGCTCTACCTCTCCGGGTCGCTGCACGCGTCGGTCACTCTGGCGGCCTTCGGCTACATCGCCCTGGTGGGAGCCCAGTTCGTCGGCCGCATCATCGGCGACCGGCTCGTCGACCGGTTCGGCCAGCGCACCGTGGCACGGGCAGGTGGCCTGATCACGGCAGCCGGCATGGGCCTCGCGCTGGCGGTGCCCTCGGTACCCGGCACGATCCTGGGTTTCGCCGCGGCCGGGTTCGGGGTGGCGACACTCGTGCCCGCCGCCATGCACGAAGCCGACGAACTGCCCGGCCTCAAGCCCGGCTCGGGGCTGGCCATCGTCTCCTGGCTCATGCGCCTGGGTTTCCTTGCCTCGCCCCCGGTCGTCGGGCTGGTCACCGACGTCACGAGTCTCCGGGTGGGCCTCCTGGTGGTGCCACTCGCCGGGCTGCTCGCACTCCTCCTCGCAGGAGTGCTGCGGAACGGGAACGCGAACAGCCCGTCGGGCACGTAACGGATCCGTCTCCGCCCGTCGTCGTCAGTGACGCGGCACCGGGTAAGCCCTGGGCAGAGGCATGCCACGAGCGGCCATGATGTCCCGTACGCGGTCGGGGTAGTCGGTGATGATTCCGTCGATGCCCATGTCCATGAGTGCCTCGACGGTGGCCGGGTCGTCACAGGTCCAGGGGATGACCTCCAGTCCGCGCCGGTGCGCGTCCCGGATCATCTTCCTGTCGGGGTAGAACCGGAAACCGGGGTCCGCGACCGTTCCGTTCTGCGGGAACCCGTAGTTCGGGGACAGCGCGGTCACCCCGGGGACGGACGCTGCCGCCCTCACGAGGTCACCGTCGTAGTCATCGGCGTCGATGCCGCCGAGCCAGGGGGAAGCGCCGGGCTTCCCCACTTCGAGGAAGTCGTAGTTCGTCAGCGCCACCAGAGGGTAGGAGGGCGCGAGCTCGTGCATCTCCTTGAGCGCCCCCCAGTCGAAGGACTGGACGGACACCTGCCTGCCGATGCCGGAACGGCGGATCTCCTCGTGGACGCGGCGCACGAACAGCTTGCGCGGAGCGGTCTGCTCCGGCGCCCCGGCCTCCACCTTCGTCTCGATGTTCAGCTTGATCCGCTTGGCGCCGTAGCTCTTCACCAGGTTGAGAACATCTTTCAGTTCGACCATGCGGTGGCCCTTGATCTGTTCCTGCTCAGGGAAACCGGGCAGCCGCTGAAAGCCGCAGTCCATGCTCTTGATCTGTGCGAGCGTCAGGTCCTTGATGTACTTGCCCACATACGGGTACATCGGGTCGCCGGGTGTGAGCGGACCGGTGTCCTTGCACTTCTGGGCACTGACCTGACGGTCGTGGGTCACCACCACCTTCCGGTCCTTGGTCACCTGGGTATCCAGCTCCAGAGTGCTGACCCCCATGCGTATCGCCTTGGCGAAGCCCTCGAGGGACGCCTCCGTGGTCAGCCCGAGGCCTCCACGGTGGGCCTGCAGGTCGAAGGCGGCCCTGCGGACCGGTTCGTGCTTGTGGGGAGCCGTGGCCGCCTGCGCGGTCACCGGGACAGCGAGCGCGGGCAGAAGGGCCAGGCCGGCGACTGCGTGCCTCAGGGACATGTATGCCTCGTCTGTTGCGTCGAACTGGACGCCGCGAAGCCAATCCTGGGGATTCGGCCCGCACGAGGCCCCACAGCAAGGACATGATGAACGTACGCGTAACGGTCGCTCCCGAGGAAGCCCTGGGCCCCCCCCCGTGACCCCGCCTCCCGGCCTCCGTTCGGGTGAATTCCTGACCGGCAGGGAATAGCGGGTTCAGGTGGCTGTTGTCACCATCATGACTTCTGAGACGCGTGAGACATTCGGACGGGTCGGCATCTGGAGCGGCGCGCTGCACGCGTCACGCACGGACGACGCGGGCAGGGACGCGATCGCGGAAGCAGCCGCTGAGCTCGAAGAGCTGAAGTACGGCACTCTCTGGATCGGAGGCAGCCCCTCGGCCGACGACGCCGCGGCTGTCGTCGCCGCCACCCGCACGGTCACCGTGGCCACCGGCATCCTGAGCATCTGGGACCACTCCGCCGAGGCGGTGGCGGCGCGGGTCGCCGAGATCGACACGAGCGCGCGCGGGCGATTCGTGCTCGGCCTGGGCGTCAGCCACGGCCCGATGGTGCCGCAGTACACGAAGCCGTACAGCGAGATGGTCACCTATCTCGACTCGCTCGACGCCGCGAACCCCCCGGTCGGCCCGGGACGCCGGATCCTCGCCGCGCTCGGCCCGAAGATGCTGAAGCTCGCCACCGACCGGGCGCTGGGAGCGCACCCCTATCTCGTCACCGCGGAGCACACCGCGGAGGCACGTACGGCGCTCGGCCCCGACGCGTTGCTCGCCCCGGAACTCTCGGTGGTCCTCGACACCGACACCGACCGGGCCCGCACCACCGCACGGACCATGCTGGCGAGGTACCTCCAGCTGCCCAACTACACGGACAACCTGCTTCGCCTGGGGTTTGCGGAGAGCGACTTCGACGGTGGCGGCAGCATCCGTCTCCTCGACGCGCTCTTCGCTCTGGGTGACGCCGAGCGTGTGAAGGCCCGGACCCAGGAGTACCTCGACGCGGGCGCCGACCACGTGGCACTCCAGATCCTCACCGCCGACGAGGGCGGCAGCGGCCTGCCGCGGGCCGAATGGCGTGAGCTGGCAGAGGCGTTCGGCGACGAGCTGTAGCGGGCCGTTCTCGTGGGGTGCCGGGTCACAGGTCTCTGCGCATGCAGACCCTTGGCCATCGGTCCAGGCCGTGAGCGGCTTCCTGCCGGCGGATTTCCCGCAGGCCGGGGCCGATCTCGCTGTCGTCGAGCGGGTCGAAACCGCAGCGCGCGTAATAGGGCGCGTTCCAGGGGACGTCGGCGAACGTGGTGAGGGTGAGGGCAGGCACGCCGCAGGCCGCGGCGTGACCGGCCAGGTGGTCCAGCAACCCGCGCCCTACAGCGCGACGTGCCTGATCCGGGTGGACCGACACCTGCTCGACGTGGAGGTTCCCGTCCACGTGTTCAGCGATGAGGTAGGCCACTGGAGCGTCCCCCGGATCGACGGCGACCCAGGCCGTCCCATTCCTCAGGTAGCGCGCCAGTTCACCGACCGGGAGCGGCTCGTCCTCGGCGATCTCGGGCATACCGATGTCACGGAAGCACCGTCCGGCGGCTCGCTCGATGTCCTGGAGAAGCGGAAGCTCGTCGACGTTCACGGGGCGGGTACGCATGGGGACATTGTCCCCGGCGGCCGGCCCCGGCGTGTGCCGCCCACAGCGGGCGGGCACGCCGGGTGACGGTCATCGCCGGCCGGCGCGCCGTCCGTTGCCGATGCCTGCGACGTGCAGGGCCAGCAGGAGGAGGCCGATGAGCATGACATTCGTCGAGGCGAAGATGTCATTCGTCGCTATGTCGGCGGCGTTGATCAGAAAAGCGATGAAGAACAGTACTGCCGCGGCTATACCCAGCATGACGTTGCTCCTTCTGTTGTTGGAACACATGTGCCCCCGCAGGCTTGGATCAGGCCGGCCCGGAGGCCGCGTTTCCGTCGAGCCCCCGAGGCTGAGATCGCGGAAATCCACGACCTGACGGAGTGTCCCGGCGCGGCGAGATCCCGGTCGATGAAAGTCACCGGGCGCAAGGCGCCGCCGACAGGCCGGTGGACCACCGTTCTTGGGCGCGAGGTCGTTGTGGCAGACGACCTCATGTGTTCCGGCCGGCCCCGTTCCCGCGCGATAGCCGCGGATGCGACAGCCGCAGGGCCACCGCGCCCTCCTCGGACAGCCGTTGACAAAGCGGAACGTTGCTCCATATTCTAATCGGAACAACGGTCCGGTTCAGTGTCGCTGCGACCGGACGCCTCTGCCCGCCCACGCCCGGCGGCCCGGACCTGCGGCGGAGGCCATTGCATCGATGTCGAATGGATATGCGCAATGAGTGCATCGACCCACGCGGTGGACGCTTTCGGCTCCCCCGCCCCCGTCCTGTCGGTCAGCCCGGTGGTGCTCCCGTCTCCGGGACGCGCCGTGGACCTGGAGGTTCGGGTCTCCGCGCCCGTGACCGGGAGCAATCTGCCGGTCATCCTCCTCTCGCACGGGCAGGGCCCCTCGAACCACCTCTCCTCACTGAACGGATACGCCCCCCTCGTGAACTTCTGGGCGGCGCACGGGTTCGTGGTAATCCAGCCGACGCATCTGAGCTCGAGGACGCTGAGCCTCGATCCCGACACCCCCGGCGCGCCCTTGTACTGGCGTTCGCGGGCCGAGGACATGAGCAGCGTCCTCGACCAGCTCGGCGTGATCGAGGCCGCCGTCCCGCAACTCCTCGGACGACTGGACCGCACCAGGGTCGCCGTGGCCGGGCACTCGATGGGCGGGCACACCGCAAGCGTGCTGCTGGGGGCCCGGATCACCGATCCCGACGACGGAGCGGAGGTGGCTCTGGCCGATCCCCGGATCAAGGCGGGCGTACTGCTGGCGGCACCGGGCAGGGGCGGGGACGCCCTCACGGAGTACGCGGCCGAGAACCTCCCCTTCGTTTCGACCACGGACTTCTCCACGATGACGACACCCACGCTCGTGGTCGCCGGCGAGAAGGACGCTTCGCTCCATCTGACCGTCCTGGGCCCGGAATGGCACACGGATGCGTACGTACTCTCCTCGGGCCCCAAGGCACTGCTCACCCTGTTCGACGCGGAGCACGGGCTCGGCGGGGTCTCCGGATATGACGTCGACGAGACCACGGACGAGAACCCGGAGCGGGTGTCCGCGGTCCAGCGGCTCACCTGGGCCTACCTCCGCACCCAGCTGCACGCCGGGGACCCGGCGTGGCGGACGGCGTGTGACGCGCTGACGACCGGACCCCGCGCGTTCGGACGGGTCGAGTCGAAGTAGGCCGAGGACCAGGCCCGCTGTTCCGGAGAGAGCGGACGGCGGGGGCTGAGGTCAGCTGTCCTCGGTCGGTGACTTCGTCCGAAGAGCTCACGAGTTACGGGGATCGCCGCCCCGGCCGCCTCGGCGTTCGCCAGGATTGCCGTATGACGACCACTTCACAGGCCCGTTCCTTCGACAGCGCCGCCGCCGAGTACGCCGCGAACCGCCCGTCGTATCCGCCCGCGCTGTTCGACGCGGTGGAGGGTCTCGCCGGCCGCCCGCTGAGAGGCGCCGATGTCGCCGACATCGGCGCCGGCACGGGGCTCGCGACCGCTCTCCTCCACGCCCGCGGTGCGCGCGTCGTCGCTGTGGAGCCGGGACCGGCCATGGCGTCCCAGTTCCGCCTCGGCCTGCCGGACATCCCGCTCGTACGCGGCGACGGCGACAACCTGCCGCTCGCCTCCGGTTCCGTCGACATCCTCACCTATGCGCAGAGCTGGCACTGGACCGACCGGCGCAAGTCCGTGCCGGAGGCTCTGCGAGTGCTCCGCCGAGGCGGAGCACTCGCCCTCTGGTGGAACGACTCGGACAGCGCGGTCGGCTGGGTGGCCGGCCAGGACGCCCGGCTGCGCCGCCTCTTCGGAGCCGACGGCGACGAGCCCGACCGTATGGCCCGCTTCCACGGCCTGCCATCGGAAATCGGCTTCGCCCGACGGCAGGTCACGTGGTCCAGAGAAGTTCCGCTCGAATCGCATCTCGCGAACCTCGCCACGTACTCCGACTTCCTGGTCCTCGGCAGGAACGCCACCGAGAGGTTCATGGCCGAGGAGCGGGAAATCCTCACCGACCTCTTCCCGCACGGAACCGTCGAGGAGCACTACGTGGTCAGCCTGGCCCTGGCCATAGCGGTGCACGTCGAAGCCGTCAGCCCTTGAGCGTCATCACGCCGTGTACTGGTAGGCCGGGTAGGTCAGGTAACCGGCGTCACCGCCCTGGTAGTACGTCGTCTCGTCGACCGGAGCGATCGGCAGCCGGGAACGCACCCGCTCGACGAGGTCGGGGTTGGCGATGAACGCGCGGCCGAAGCCGATCAGGTCCGCTCCGAGCTCGAGCCAGTGGTCCGCTTCGGCCCTGCCGGTCTGCTTGGGCCCCATGGGGAACACAGGATTCATGATCAGGGTCCCCGGCCATGCGCGCCTCAGGTCCAGCAGCACTTGTTCGCCTGCCGTGGCCTCGAGATGTACGTACGCGAGCTCCAGCCGCGCCAGCTCGGCAAGCAACGCCTTGTTGAGCTCAAGGGCATCAGTCTCCTCGACGCCCCAGAAGCCGCCGCCCGGGGACAGGCGTATACCGGTCCTCGCGCCTCCGACCGCCTGCACCGTCGCGGAGACCGCCTCGACGGCGAACCGGATCCGGTTGGCCACCGAACCGCCGTAGGAGTCCGTGCGCAGGTTGGCGTTCGACGAGAGGAACTGGGAGATCAAGTAGCCGTTGGCACCGTGCAGTTCCACACCGTCGAAGCCCGCGTCGACCGCACGGCGGGCGGCGCTCGCGTACGCCAGGGTGTGCTCCCCCACCTCCGCGGTCTCCAGTTCACGCGGGAGCGGGGCGGGCCGGGGGCCCGTGGGGGTGAACACGTCGCCCACCGCGGGGACCGCGGAGGGCCCGACCGGCTGCATACCGGTGGTGTCCGGGTGCGACACCCGGCCGCCGTGCATGATCTGCGCGAAGATACGGCCGCCGTTCGCATGCACCGCGGACGTCACCGGACGCCATGAGGCCACCTGCTCATCGGTGTGCAGTCCCGGCGTGCCGGGATTGGACTGACCGATCAGGCTGGGCTGCACCCCCTCGCTGACAATGAGTCCGGCCGTTGCCCGCTGGGCGTAATAGGCGGCCATGGAGGAGGTCGCGAGACCGCCCGCGGCAGCCCGGACCCGTGTCATCGGGGCCATCACCATCCGGTTGGGCAGCGTCAGATCACCGAGCTGGTAGCGGTGGAAGAGGCCGGTCATGTCGAGAACTCCCCTGCGTCGACTCCGTACCCGGCTGCCGGGCACATCGATTACGCTAAAACCTCACATCAATGTCAGAGGCAAGGCTTGTGACGCACACCACAGGCCACAGGGGGGCTCATGCGGATCGGGGAACTCGCATCACGGACCGGAGCGAGCGTCCGGTCCCTGCGTTATTACGAGGAGCAGGGACTGCTCACCAGCGTCCGCAGCAGCAGCGGGCAACGGCATTACACGGACGACCAGCCCGAGCGGGTCGGATTCATCCAGGAGATGTACGCGGCAGGCCTCTCCAGCCGCACCATCGCCGATCTGCTCCCCTGCCTCGATTCGCCGAGCCAGGACAACTCCGACTCCGCGCTCGAGCGGATGGCGCTCGAACGGGACAGGCTCACCCGGCACATCGCCGACCTCGCGGCCACCCGGGACTCCCTCGACGGACTCATCTCCACGGCTCGCGCCTACCGGGAACAGCTTCTGGGAGCAGCGACCGACTGAGGGCGCAGGGCTCCTGCTCAGCGAATCTCCCGCAGCAGCTTGCGGCGTTCACCGCGCCTGGGGTGACGGGCAGTCACTCCGCCCGTCCCGCAGGTGCCGGTCAGGCGGATCAGGGGTGAGCCCGGAAGCTTCTCGGCCGTCGTCCTGTCGCGCAGGCCTGCCAGGCCGGGGTCCAACTCCCCCACCTCGACCGCCCAGCCGTCAGGAATGACGATCTCGACCCCTCCGGTCTGTCCGTCCACCTCGATCTCCACCACACGCAGCCGGCACTCGACCCGCGTGAAGTCGATCTTGACGCTGCCCAGACCGCCGTACGCCTTGATCTGCTCGGGCACCCGCCAGACCCCGTCCCGCACCGCGCCGGCAATGCCGCCTTTGAGCAGCAGCGGCTGAGCCGGTGGCATGGCGGGCAGTAGATCAGCGGTGAGCGGCGCCAGCTCGTCGTGCGTCCTCGCGGCCAGGGCCACTTCCAGCCGCGCACCCAACTCGTCGAGGTCGATGCGGCCGTCGGCCGCCGCTTCCTGCAACTCCGCAACCACGGCTTCGCGGTCCGCGTCGGAAGCGCGCAGGGGGACGGGGTGCGAGGGCTCAGCGCTCATGAGGCCGATGGTAACGAGTGTGATGGCCATGCGAACCCGGAACGACCGTCATGGTCGGGAGCCGGTGCGGAGGAACGGCGGAGTTGAGGAGCGACAGGCCGCCGAGCTGCCCCATGCCCTGGCCCGCTCCGGCAAGGAGCGCGGGGGCGACCAGGACCGGGCCGAGAAGTGCGCACGGGGTGTTGAGCGCGACCATGCCCAGCGCGATGCTCACCGACCCCGTCATGAGGATCACGCGCATCCCCAGTCGCCGGACCGCGAACTGCACCCCGCCGAGGCCAACGCCGGGCGTGTTCCGCAGGGTGTCCGAGGGGCTTGCCCCACCCTTGGTACGCCTGCCTGCCGCATGGGCAGCCGGACGCGGCCGGGCCACGCTTTCCCCATGACGAACTGGACCCGCAACACGTTGTTTCTGACGCTCTGTGCCACAGCGGTGGCCGCCACGGTGACCACCACTCCGCAGGCCGCCGGAGCGGCCGGCCCGGAGCCCGCGTCCGTTCCGCGGCTCGACTGGCAACCGTGCGAACTGCCCGCCGGGACCACCGGGCCTGCCGGGCAGGAGTGCGCGACGCTGCCTGTCCCCCTCGACTACTCCAGGCCCCACGGGCGCACCGTCCCGGTCGCCGTCACCCGTCTGCTCAGCGACCGGCCGGAGAAGCGGCGCGGCACCCTGGCGGTGATCCCTGGTGGGCCCGGTTCGTCCGGGGTGCAGCGTCTGACACAGAAGGGCGCAGCGTTGCAGAACGCTCTGGGCGGGGCGTACGACCTCATCAGCCTCGACCCGCGCGGAGTGGGCGGCAGCGTCCGAGCACGCTGCGGCATGCCGGCGGCGGACCGCCGGCTGGTGACACTGCGGTCGTGGCCCGCGCCGGACGGCGGAATCGAGGAGAACACCGCACGTTCCTTCCGGACCGCCGAGTCCTGCGCCACCGACGGAGGTGCGGTGCTGCGGTCGTTCACGACCAGGAACGAGGCCCGCGACATCGACCGGCTCCGGCAGGCCCTGGGCGAGCGGAAGCTGTCGGTCTGGGGCACCTCCTACGGGGCCTACGTCGGCGCCGTGTACAGGCAGACCCAGCCCGGTCGCGTCGACCGCGTGGTCCTCGACAGCACGGGGGACCCCGACCCCACGCGAGTCGCGCGCGGGTGGCTGGAGAACATGTCGCGGGGTTCCGCCGACCGCTTCGCGGACTTCGCGGCCTGGTCGGCCGATCCCGCCCGTGAGGCGGAGGGGCTGCGGCTGGCTCAGCGCGCCGAGGGCGTGGAACCGCTGTTCCTCGCGCTGGCCGCCCAGCTGGACCGCGCCCCGCGCGACTCGGGAACGCCAGGCGTCCCGCTGACCGGCAACGGACTGAGGCAGGCGCTCCAGAACGCCCTCTACAGCGACGCCGCGTTCCCGGCGATGGCCCGCCTGATCCAGGAGGCCCGGAGTGCGGAGGGCCGGCCGACCCTGCCGCCGGACCTGGCCCAGGTCATCCCGGACGAGGACGCGTCGCTCATGGTCGCGGTGATCTGCAACGACGTGCGCTGGCCGGGTCCCGCTTCCGGGGACGCGGAGCGGGTCGAGGCCGACCGGGCCCGGTATCCGCTGACGGCCGGGATGCCTGTCAACATCACCCCCTGCGCCTTCTGGAAGGACGCCCCGGCCGGGCAGCCCGTCCGGATCACCGACGAGGGCCCGTCGAACATCCTGATGGTGCAGAGTCTGCGCGATCCGGCGACCCCCTACGCCGGAGCGCTGAAGATGCGTGCGGCGCTCGGCGACCGCGCCAGGATGGTCACCGTCGACCGGGGTGGGCACGGGATGTATCTGGGTAACGGCAACGAGTGCGGCGACGGCGCAGTGACCCGTTTCCTCACCACCGGGCACCGCCCGGCACAGGACACGCACTGCGCCGACTGACGCGGTCCGGGTCTCCCCCTGCGCCCGGCGGATGCGGTTGGCGCAGCCCGCCTGAGTCTCCAGCGGGGGGAGACAGCACAGTGGGGGCCTGGACGGCGACGCGCTCTACTCGATCGGTGACCTGGCCCGGCGAACCGGCCTGACGGTGAAGACCATTCGGTTCTACTCCGACGCGGAGATCGTGCCGCCGACCGGCCGGACCCCGGCCGGGTACCGCCTCTACGACATCGACGCGATGAGCCGGCTCGACCTCGTACGCACATTGCGCGACCTCGGTCTCGACCTCGCTGTCATCAGGCAGGTCCTCGACCGGGAGGTCTCCGTACCGGACGTCGCCGCGGCTCACGCCGATGCCCTGGACGTGCAGATCCGCACCCTGCGTCTGCGCAGGGCAGTGCTGCGAGCGGTTGCCAGACGTGGCTCCACACCGGAGGAGTTGGATCTCGTGCACAGACTCGCCAAACTCTCCGACAACGAACGGCAGGAAGTGGTCCATGACTTCATCGACGACACCTTCGGCGGTCTCGACGCCAATCCTGATTTCGTCGCTCTCATGCGCTCGGCCATGCCTCAGCTCCCCGACGACCCGGCTCCCGAGCAGGTGGAAGCCTGGATCGAACTCGCCGAGCTCTGCCAGGACGCGGACTTCCGCGCCGCGGTGCGGCGGATGGCCGAACACCAGGCAGGGCAGCGGGCGGACGGAGACACCACGGGGCTGCACCACGAGCTGACCGAGTCGGTGCGCCAGGAGGTCGGCAAGGCCCTAGCGGCGGGAATCGAGCCCGCCTCCGCCGACGCGGCGCCGATTCTCGATTCCCTCACCGCCCTCTACGCCGAGACCTTCGCACGTACCGACGACACCGAGCTGCGCCACTGGCTCGTCACCCGGCTGGTAGCGGGCTCGGACCCGCGTGCGGAGGGCTACTGGCAGCTCCTCGGCGCCGTCAACGGGTGGCCGGTCCCGCCCAGCCTGGCACCGGTCTTCACGTGGTTCATCGCCGCCCTGCGTACGGGAGGGCACCCGGCACCGCGGTGACGGGGCCCGCGCAGGGGGAGGCGGACGCCTCAGGGGCTGTCCGCCTCCCAGGACCAGCGCCTCGGATCACCGGTCACAGGCCCGTACACGGCATGTCCTCCCGCACCGAACTTCCCGAGTTCCGTGCCCAGTGCGGCCCCTACGGCAAGGCGCTCCTCGGGCCAGCCGGTCACGTCCAGGAGCAGTCCGTCCAGCGGGCCGCCCACCAGCTCCACGTAGACGTGCCCGGGCCGCGGCCCCGGGTCGGGGTCGTCGTGGTCGGCGCCGTAGACGCGGCGCCTCATCAGTTCGTCCATGGCTCCAGCATCACAGCCACCACCGACAATTCCCTCCGTCACGCGACCGCGCCATGCCGCTCCCATGCGGAAGACGCGGGGCAGCGGCCCCACTCGGCGCGGCTGCTCGGCGCGGACGCGCAGCGTGGGGGGCGGTACCGGCCGCCGCCGACGTCGTGTGGCAGCGTGGAGGCGCGCCCTCCGAATCATCCGGTGTGGTTCACCGTCACAGGGAGGGCGCAGCACGAGACAGAGGAGAGAACATGTCGAAACCTCCGCTTCCCGAGGCCGCGGTGGCGATGCTCCGCAAGGCCAACTCGGCTGTGATCGCCACCCTTCGCTCGGACGGGCAGCCGGTGTCCACGGCCACCTGGTACCTCTGGGAGGACGGCCGGGTGCTGGTCAACATGGACGAGGGGCGCAAGCGCCTGGACCACGTACGCCGGGATCCCCGTGTCACCCTTACGGTGCTCGACGACTCCGACTGGTACACCCATGTGACCCTGATCGGGCGCGTCGTCGAGATGAGCGACGACGAGGGTCTGGCCGGCATCGACCGGCTGTCCCAGCAGTACCTCGGCCAGCCGTACGCGGACCGTGACCGTGCTCGGGTCAACGCCTGGATCGAGATCGACCGCTGGCACGGATGGGGTGGCTTCCGGGACAGCTCCCAGGCGGCGACCTGAGGCCTCTCGTCCGGGCCGTCCAGGGCCGGACGAAGATCGCTCCGGACGTCCCGGCGCCGACGCCCGGGCTCCCTCGCGGAGTAAATGGTCGAAGTACAGGCCTTGCTGGCGTTTCGGCGTGCGATGCGGCTCCCTCGTGGGCGACGGTGGACCTCCAGGCGAACCGGCTCTGCTGAGGAGGCTCCATGAACTGGACACTCGAGGTCATCCCGATCCCCGTCACCGACATGGACCGGGCGAAAGCGTTCTACACGGAGAAGGCGGGATTCACACTGGACCTGGACGACGAGGTCGCCCCCGGTATGCGCATCATCCAGATGACGCCACCGGGGTCGCGGTGTTCGATCGCCATGCTCAAGGGAATGCCCGCCTTCCCCGGAGAGAAGGTGATGGCTCCCGGCACGCTGCACGGTCTCCAGGTCTGTGTGACGGACATCGAGGCGGCACGCGAGGAGTTGGTGGGCCGGGGCGTGGACGTCTCCCCCATCCGGCACGTCGGCGCTACGGGCTGGGAGGAAGGCAAGGGGGACACCTGGAACTCGTTCATGTCCTTCGCCGATCCGGACGGGAACGGATGGGTGGTCCAGGAAGCGCCCTCCGAGCTGTCGGCCCGCTGAGTCTTCGCCGGGGCGGGTCACGCCGTCACCCGCCCCGGGCCGGGGCGGGCTCGCGACGTCACCCGCTCCTCGTACGTCAGGCGTTGGGGTCGAAAGGTATGCCGGCCGGTAGGGCCTTCTGCAGATGGGCGGCGAAGTTTCCGTCCTTGAGACCGAAGACCGCGCTCCCGAAGTCCGCCTGGACCAGCTTGTCCCGGAGGCCGTCCGGGTAGCCGTTCCAGCCGACGAGAGCCGGGAACCGCCATTCGCCGTAGTGGTTCTCCGGCGGTTCGTCGCCGGAATTCGCGGGGCGGAAGCAGTGGGTGCTCACACCGTCCTTGTGATAGACGATCTTGGGGTGGGTTCCGTCCCACCGGATCCGGTCACCGGCGTAGACGTCGAAGTCGCCGTGGGCGGAGGTGGATACGTAACGGGCCTCGTCGTTCTGGACCCACACCACGACGTGCTCCCAGTCGTGCCGGTGCCCGCCGAGCCCGCTGCCGGCCACCGCCTGGTCCTTCTCGAAGTAGAGCCCGTACATGACGGCACACCACCCGTTGTTGCACATGGAGCGGGCGTAGCCGTTGGTGTTGTCCAGATCCACGGCGTCGCGGCAACTTCCGTTGACCGCCCCGGTGGTGTTGAGGCCTGGGGCGATCGTTCCGTCGGGGCCGATCGCCGGTGTGGGGTAGCAGCCGTCGGTGTCGTAGTCGTACGCCGGCTGGAACGTCTGCTCCATCGCGTCCGCGTTCGCGGCCAGCGCGGCCGGCGGGGCGGCGAGCGCGCTGCTCGCCGAGGTGATGACCAGAGCGACGGCACTGGTCAGGACGAGTGCTGCCTTGCGGATCGGTGCGCTGCTTCTCACTGCGTCCTCCCGGTCGGCGCGTGAATGTGGGGGCACGCGCGCTACGCCTGACATGCCCATCACAAGCGTCTTGAATCCTGGGGATTCACGCGGGTCATGCGACGAAGGGCAACGCTCAGCGCGTGCGCTCACCCGAGGCCGTCGTCGCCCCGGGCGTGCGGTTCTGGGCCGCCTTGCCCGGGCGCAGGGTCCACGGCACCGGATCGGTGTTCATCAGCCAACCGTCGGCGATCAACCGGCGGATGACGTGGATACGTAGCTCCCGTGACATCTTCCCCCAGCCCAGCGCCTTGCAGAGCTGCTTCACGGAGGGCCCGTGACCGTGCGCGGCGCGGAAGGCGGCGGCGAACTCGGCGGCGGCGGGACCCTGGTCGGGGTACTTGACCTCCCAGGCGGCGTAGGCCGCGCGTACCTTCTCCTCGAACTGGGCGGGAACCGCCGTGCGCATGAAGGCCTCCGAGACCCTGGCCGTGGTCAGGGAGCACTCGGGACAGTGCTCAACCGCTTCGACGTGCCGCCGCAGGGCCACGCTCGCCCGGTCCTTCCACGCGTCCCAGCTCAGCCGCTCCGCCTCCGGCTCTTCGCGGGTCCTGGACGGGGTGTCGGACGGAGGACGCGTTCCCGACAGGTGACGGACGGCCTCGGAGAGCAGATACCGCTCACCGTCCAACTCGCACAGGAAACCCTTGGCGAGCAGTTCGGGCAGGGCGGCCCGGCAGTCGTCGGGCAGGTGGACAGGCAGCGTGCCGTGCTCGTCGGCCGGTCCGTGGGCGGCCAGGAACAGTGCGGCCAGTCGCGCGGCGGTCGAGGTCTTCTTGACCGGCTTGGCGGCCATGGTCCGGACCGTCCAGCCCGACACCCTGGACCGCATCACCTTACCGAAGGGCAGCCGGGGGTCCGGCCGGTCGGCGAGGTCCGGCACGGTGACGGCCACGGGGGTGACCATGTCCTCGCCGAGCAGAGCCTCCTGGCCCTGCCAGCCCAGTGCGGCGAAGGAGGTGACGGCACCCTCCGGGTCGGTGAGCCGCAGCGAACGCAGATCCTGCCCGGTGAGGTTGCCGATGCCTCGCCGGGCCGCCCGGATGGAGACGACGACCGCGAGAAGCTGTGCATCGGCTCCCTTCAGCGGCAGCGAGCCCACATAGGCCATGAGCGCGCGGGCCGCTTCTCCCTGGCGGGGCGTCAGCAGGAAGGGCTTCGGCTTCACCACCGGCGCGGCCGGGGCGGTGGGCGAGCTGGAGAAAGAAGTGGGCACGCCCTGTACAACGCGCACGAAGGGCGGAGGTCACCGTTCGTCCTGAAGTACGCGCCCGGGCGACCGCCGGTAAACGATATGAACGCAATGACGGGACCCCTGGCGGATGTCCCGGGCGTGGCTAGCATCGGCCGGCATGCACCGGAGCGAGAAGCCAGGAGGCAGTACCGTGTTCGCCTTTCTCATGCAGTCGCGTTCACGCAGGAGGCTGTCCACAGTGACGGCAGGCTGCGTCGCGGGGATTCTCGCCGCGGGCGTCATCGGCCCGGCCAGGCCCGCGGCCGCAGCGCCCGGCACGGTCGCCTGCCCGACGAGCCTGGCGGCGAAGGCCACGTGCTACGCCGGCCAGGATTCCCACGGCGCCCACTACACCGTCGCCATCCCCCACACATGGAACGGAACTCTGGTCATGCATGCCCACGGCGGACCCGACCTGGGCGAGGAGTCGGACCCGCAGCGCAGCGGCGACGACCTGGAGCGCTGGTCGGTCATGGTCGACGAGGGCTACGCCTGGGCGGGTTCGGCCTACCGTCGCGGCGGATACGGGACGAGGATGGCGGCCGCGGACACGGAGAATCTGCGCCGGCTGTTCACCGAGAGGTTCGGTCGCCCGGGCACCACCCTGATCCATGGGCAGTCCTGGGGCGGGAACGTGGCCGCGAAGACCATCGAGATGTACGGCGGCGCCGGCTCGCCCTACGACGGCGCGCTGCTCACGAACGGTGTCCTCGCGGGCGGCTCCCGCGGCTACGACTACCGGGTGGACCTCCGCGTCGTCTACCAGTACTACTGCCGGAACCACCCACGCCCGTCCGAACCGTCGTACCCCCTGTGGATGGGGCTCCGCGAGGATTCGGCCATGACCGGGGCGGGTCTGCGCGCCAGGCTCCAGGAGTGCACGGGCTACGCCTCGCAGCCCGCGGACCGGACGCCCCTCCAGCAGCGGAACCTGGACGACATCCTCGCGGTCACGAAGATCCCCGAACGCACCCTTGAGTCGCACCTCTCCTTCGCGACCTTCACCTTCCGCGACATCGTCCGGCGACTCGGCCTGCGCAGCCCCTTCAGCAACCAGCACGTGCGCTACAGCGGCTCGCACGACGACGCGGCACTGAACGCCGGGGTCGAGCGGTTCTCCGCCGATGCCTCGGCGCGGCGCGACCTGTCGTACGACAGTGATGTGACCGGAGCGGTGTCCGTCCCGGTGCTGTCCATGCACGCCATCGACGACCCGACAGCCTTCGCCGAGCACGAGGCGGCGTACCGCGACAGTCTGGAGGGCGCCCACCGCGACCGTCACCTCGTGCAGACCTTCACACAGGAGCGCGAGCACAGCGGTCTCAGCACGGCGGAGTACGCCGCCGCGGTCTCGGCGCTGTCCGGGTGGGTACGGACGGGCCGTAAGCCGACCCCGTCGTCCGTCGCGTCCTCCTGCCCCGCCTTCGACGCCGATTACGGGACCGGGTGTTTCTTCCGGCCGGACCACAGTCCCGCCTCCTATGCCTCGCGGGTGAACCCTCGTGCGGGGGCCACACACTGGCCCGCGATGACGAGGGCCCAGGAGAGGAGGTGGAGCCGCCTCGGGAACGTCGGGATCGCGCCCTGATCGTGGAGGCGGGCGCCCGGTGTGTGCTCGCCCCGGGCGCAAAGGGGTCCGGGGCGACGGCTCGGGGAACGCACATCGGTGGCGCACCGCCTTGCGGTCCGCCACCGATGAGCCCGTTCGTCCTGTGATCAGTCCTCGTCGATCTGCTCGTCCGTGATCGTGCCCTTCACCGCGTCCACGTCGAAGGTGGTCTTGTTGTATCCCTTGGAGACGACGTCGACCTTCCAGACCAGAACCTGGCTGTCGTTCTCGTCGAGGGCCATCGAGGTTACCCAGCCCTTCTGCCTGCTCATGGCGGCCTTCGCGACCTGCTGGGGCGTCTGCGTCGCCTTGGCGATCTGGGCGGCCAGCTCCTGCTTGTCCTCAGCACTCTGATCGGCATCCGGTGAGAAGTCGACGACCTTGCCGGACACCGCGTCGATGGTCACGTTGTGTGCGGTGCCGTCCTTCTCCACAACCTCCGCGACCCACTTCGGGCTGGTGGAGCTGCCGCTCGGGCTGGGACTTCCGGTCCCGCTCGGGCTGCCGCTGGCCTCGGGGCTCGGACTGGCACTGCCGCTCGGGCTGGGGCTGCCGGTGGCGTCGTCGTCGTCCTCGTCGTCGAGGCCCTCGAGGTCCAGATCGGTCAGCTTGCCACCCGACACCTCACCGATGGCCGTCGTGACGGCCTTGTCGGCGGTGATCTTGACGGTCGACAGCAGTTCCTTGCGCTCGGTCTGCTCCGCGGTCAGCTGCGCCGTCTCGGAGGGGCTGCCCGAAGGGCTGGTCGTCTGGTTCGGAAGGACCTTCGCAGCCTCTGAGGTCTCCGCGGCGGTCTTGTCACCGCTGTCCTGACCGCAACCGGTCACGAGAGTGGCGGCAAGAGCGGCGGCGCACAGGGCACCCCCGGTCACGCGGAGTCGGCGGGTACGCGGGGAAACGGTCTTGTTTCGACGGGGCTCAGATCTCATGCTTGCATGCCTAGCCGCCTCCGCTGACAGTCATGTTGTCCGACCGGCGGGTATCACCCGTTCGACGGCACCGTCCGCCCATTCGGCGTGTCGTACGGTTCCGCACCCGGGGACTGGCCACACAAGCGAATGACGCCGGTTCGGAGAACCGGCGTCATCCCTGTGGGCACTGTGTGGAGTCAGGCCGTCAGCTGCACCTCGGCAGCACCCGTCGCCGGGCCCAGCGATCCAGCCGACGGCACGGCGCGCAACTGGGCCGCCGCGGCAGCCAGGGCGTCGGGCACGGTCCTGGTTCCGGTCGTGACGCAGAGAGTGTAGGAGACGTCTTCGAGTCGACGGCTGCTCTCGGACGTGCCCAGCCGTGCGTGGGAGCTTCGCAGTGTCTCGTAGCGCTTGACGAGATTCCGCAGCGTTGCGGGATTGGCCATCAGCACGGCAGTTCCTCTCCACAGGGCGGCCGGGAGCCCGTGGGCCCCGCGCCGACGAAGTCCGATCGCGCCGGCGGTTCCGCCTGGCGTCACGGGCGGCCGTGCGAAGCTGACAGCACGCGTCCGGTCCCTTGCAGAAGATGGTCGCCCCGCCTCACCCATTCCGCATCCGCAGTCACGGAAGGTCACCCGCCCGTGCTCCCGGAGCGCCGCGAGCTCCGGTGGGAAACAATGGAGATGACGGGCGAGCGGCTACTGCCGGGCCCGGTCGGGAGGTGTGTCATGGATTACCCGGTGAGTTACGAGCTCATATTCCAGGCGGGCGGCGCCGAGGACGACGTGGTCGTCGTCCACCTCACGGACCGATCCGGCGCGGGTGGTTATCCGGTCTACGCGGACGAGACAGGCATCGTGCGTGCCGAAATCAGCGGGCGCGGTGAGGTGCGCATGCAGGCGAGCGGCGGCCATCAGGTCCTGGGGGCGCCTCTGCTGGCCCGGCCACTGAGCCCGCGAACCGCCACCCACGGCACCGGCTGAGGAGTCCCGGGCCGCCGTATCGCCGTTCCCTTAGCCCGTTCATGCCCATTCTTCGCCCGAATGTGTTTACTTTCCCGAGGTGCGACCGTAGTCTGCCGATGAACCAACAGACTCGGGCATGAAACGGAAACGTAACCACATGTACGCACCGGAGCGGCAGCAAGAGATTCTCCGCATCGCCGGCGAGAGCGGGCGCGTCGACGTGCTGTCCCTGGCCGAGGAGTTCCAGGTGACGGCGGAGACGATTCGGCGTGACCTCAAGACGCTCGACCGGGCGGGACTCCTCCGCCGGGTGCACGGCGGCGCGATTCCGGCCGGACGGCTCGGTTTCGAGCCGGATCTCGCCGAGCGCGACACGGTGGCGGCCGACGAGAAGGACCGGATCGCCGCCGCCGCTCTGGGCGAACTCCCCGCCGAGGGCAACATCATCATCGACGCCGGGACGACGACCGTGAGGCTGGCCGGCGCCGTCCCCCTCGACTCGCGCCTCACCGTGGTCACCCACGCTCTGCCGGTGGCCGCTCGCCTCTCCGATCATCCGGGGATCGCCCTGCATCTGGTCGGCGGCAGGGTCCGGCACCGTACCCGCGCGGCCGTCGACGCCTGGGCGCTGAGCGCGTACGCCGAGATCAACGCCGATGTCGTCTTCCTCGCCACGAACGGCTTCTCCCCCGACGGCGGCCTGACCACTCCGGATCTGGCCGAGGCGGCCGTGAAGCGTGCCGTGATCGCGGCGGCCCGCAGGGTGGTACTCCTCGCCGACTCGGGCAAGTCCGGGCAGGAGCACTTCGCGCGCTTCGGCGATCTCTCCCACGTCGACCTGCTGATCACCGATACGGGGCTGAGCCCCGAGGACGCCCGGGCCATCGAGAGCCGGGGCACGGAAGTGGTACGCGCATGATCCTGACCGTCACCCCCAATCCGAGCCTGGACCGCACGTACGAACTGGCCGGGCTCACCCGTGGCGCCGTCCTCCGGGCCACCGCGGACCGTGTCGACCCCGGCGGCAAGGGCGTCAACGTCTCCCGCGCGGTTGCCGCCGCCGGGCACCGTACGGTGGCTGTCGCACCGCTGGGCGGCCCCGAGGGAGCGTTGCTGGCCCGGCTGCTCGGAGAGCACGGCATCGAGTCCGCGGGGGTGCCCATCGTCGGCAGCACCCGTATCAACATCACCCTCGTCGAACCCGACGGCACGCTCACCAAGGTGAACGCCGCGGGTCCCGAGCTCGCCCCTGCCGAGGCCGAGCGCCTGCTGGAGACCGTCCGGAGCCGGTCGGCGGGCGCGGACTGGATCGCCTGCTGCGGAAGTCTGCCGCGCGGACTGCCCGCGCAGTGGTACGCCGAACTGGTCGCCCGCAGCCACCGGGCCGGGGTCCGGATCGCGCTCGACACCTCCGGCGCCGCGCTCGTCGCCGCGCTGAGTGAGCGGCCGGACGTGATCAAGCCGAACGTCCAGGAGCTCGCCGAGGCCGTGGGCCGTCCGCTCGCGACGGTCGGTGACGCGCTCAAGGCGGCGCAGGAGCTCTGCGAGCTCGGCGCGCGTTCGGTGCTCGCCAGCCTCGGCGCCGTCGGGCAGCTGCTGGTGGAACCGTCCGGTGCGCACTTCGCCGTGGCGCGGGTGGATGCCGTCCGGAGCGACGTCGGTGCGGGGGACGCCTCGCTCGCGGGGTTCCTGTCCGCCGGCGGAACGGGCCGGGCGGCGCTGTCGGCCGCTGTGGCGCACGGCGCCGCCGCCGTGCAGCTGCCCGGAAGCGCCATGCCGACGCCCGCCGACCTCGATCCGTCCGCGGTGGTCACCACCTCGGACATCCCCCTGGACCTGACTCTCACGGAACAGGCCGCATGACCACCCTCGTCCCTGTCCATTCGTTCGACGCCCCCGTCCCCCGCCCCGTTCCCGGGCGGTCCACGAGCAAGGAGCCCCGCGATGAGTGAGCTCATCACCGCGGAACTGGTCGATCTCGATCTTTCCGCCGAGACGAAGAGCGAGGCCGCCCGTTCACTGGCCGGGCGGATGGTCGAGGCCGGCCGCGTCACGGACCTCGACGGTTTTCTCGCCGACGTGGCGGCCCGCGAGGCCCAGATGCCGACCGGCCTGGACGGCGGCATCGGCATTCCGCACTGCCGGAGCGAGCATGTCACCGAGCCGACGCTGGCCTTCGGCCGCAGCGCCGCGGGTATCGACTTCGGTGCTGCGGACGGCCCCGCGGATCTCGTCTTCCTGATAGCCGCGCCCGCGGGTGCGGACGACGATCACCTCACCATCCTGTCGAGCCTGGCACGCCGGCTCATGGACCCCGGCTTCACCGGCGCCCTGCGGGCGGAGGGTTGTCCCGCCGCCGCGGCGGCCCTGATCCGCGGCGAAGAGGTCCCCGCGGCGGTTCCGGCCCCAAAGGACACCGCGGCGGAGAAGGAGGCGGCCGAACCGTTCCGCATCGTCGCCGTCACGTCCTGTCCGACCGGAATCGCGCACACGTACATGGCCGCCGAGTCGCTGGAGGCGGCCGCGCGCGCCCAGGGTGTCGTCCTGGACGTCGAGACGCAGGGATCCGCGGGCTTCGAGCGGCTGGATCCGGCGGTGATCGCCGCCGCCGACGCAGTCATCTGGGCGCACGACGTCGACGTACGGGAGAAGACCAGGTTCGGCGGTAAGCCGGTGGTCGACGCCGGGGTGAAGGCCGGAATCAACCGGCCTGCCGAGCTCATCGCCGAGGCCCGGCGCAAGGCCGAGCGCGGAGAGGTCAGCGGGGTCGCCGACGGTCCCGCCGAGCCGGGGTCCGGCACGGGCGGTTCAGCGGGGGCGTCCGGTCACTTCGGTGTCCGGCTCCGTATCTATCTGATGTCCGGGGTCAGTTACATGGTGCCGTTCGTCGCCGCCGGGGGGCTGCTCATCGCCCTCTCGTTCGCGATCGGCGGCTACGAGATCGCGAGCGCGAAGTCGGTGGCCGACCACTTCGTCTGGGGCGAGGCGGCCAGCTGGGCCGCCCTGCTGAACCAGATCGGCACTGCGGCCTTCGGCTTCCTGGTCCCGGTGCTGGCGGGGTACATCGCCTACGGGATGGCGGACCGGCCTGCGCTCGTCCCCGGATTCGTCGGTGGTGCCATCGCGCTCACCATCGACGCGGGCTTCCTCGGCGGACTGGTCGCGGGGCTGCTGGCCGGTGCGGCGGTGATGGCGATCCAGCGGGTGAAGGTGCATCCCACGCTGCGCGGCATCATGCCGGTGCTGGTGATCCCCCTGCTCGCGTCGATCGCGGTCGGATTCCTGATGTTCATCGTGGTCGGCAAGCCGATCGCCTCCCTCCAGAACGCCCTCACCGACTGGCTGAACGGGCTGTCCGGTTCCAACGCGGTGATCCTCGGCGTCGTCCTCGGCCTGATGATGTGCTTCGACATGGGCGGCCCGCTGAACAAGGTCGCGTACGCCTTCGCGGTCGGCGGGCTGGCCGATCCGACGCCGGGCAGTCTCAAGGTCATGGCCGCGGTGATGGCGGCCGGCATGGTGCCTCCACTGGCGATGGCCCTCGCGACGACCGTACGCCGCCGGCTGTTCACCCGGACCGAGCGGGAGAACGGCAGGGCCGCGTGGGTGCTGGGCGCCTCGTTCATCACCGAGGGCGCGATCCCGTTCGCCGCCGCCGACCCCCTGCGGGTCATCCCCTCCGTGATGGCCGGCGGGGCTGTCACGGGCGCGCTGTCCATGGCGTTCGGCTGTACGCTCCGGGCCCCGCACGGTGGTGTCTTCGTCGTGCCGCTCATCGGCGAGCCGTTCCTCTACCTGCTGGCGATCGCCGCCGGCACCGCGGTGTCCACCACTCTGGTCGTCACCCTCAAGGGCGTGCGGCGGAGCCCTGAGGCCGCCGCAACGGCCGACGACGGGGCCGACGTCGCAGTGGCCGCCTGATCCCCGTCCTCCCCCGAACACCCTCTTCGACCCTGGAGTGAAACCGTGTACCAGCGCACCGTATCCGTCGGATCCCGCAGCGGCCTGCACGCCCGCCCCGCCTCGCTCTTCGTCCAGGCGGCGATGCGGCAGCCGGTCCCCGTGACCGTCGCACGCGAGGGCAGCGCCCCGGTCGACGCCCGGAGCATGCTCTCGGTGCTCGCCCTGGCCGCTCAGCACGGCGATGCGCTCGTACTGTCAGCCGTGGGCGAAAGCGCGCAGGACGCGGTCGAGGAGCTGGCTAGCCTGCTGTCCCGGGACCTCGACAGCAAGGACCTCGACAGCAAGGACTGAGCATGACGGAGACCTGGAACCCGGCCGCTGAGGGCGTGTTGCGCCTGCCCTCGGGCCGGCTGGTCCGTGGCCGCGGTCTGAGACGTCCGCTCCCCACGGGACCGGAGCCGACCTTCGCCGTCCATCTGCTGGGGGGTCCTCCGCCCCCGGTGGCCTGGGAGTCGCGGTGGCTGCGCTGGCCCGACTTCCGCCTGCCCTCCGACAGGAGCGCGGCGCGCACCGTGCTGAAGGAGGCGTGGAACAGAGCGCCGGGTGAGCGGGTGGAGGTCGCCTGCGCGGGCGGCCGCGGACGAACCGGTACGGCTCTGGCCTGCCTGGCCGTACTGGACGGGGTCCCGGCGGAGGAAGCCGTCGCTTTCGTCCGCCGGAACTATCACCCCAAGGCTGTGGAGACGCCTTGGCAGCGGCGGTATGTGGTGCGCTTCGCGGGAGACTGATCACCTGCCACGCCGACGGTGCGTGTCACTACACCGTGTGCGGAGCCGGAACCGTGGCTCCGCCGCCGGCGCGTACCGCCTCGACGACGCTTTGGTGGAGGGCCCTGCTCGCCTCCTCGGACGGGCAGGGCACCGGACTGCCGGCCAGTGTGAACCAGTCCGAGGCCCCGCTGTACTGGACAGCGACCTCGGCCTGCTTCTCGGTCCACGTCGTGTGTACGGTCAGATCACCGCTCACGACACCAACCTCTTCGGTGCGCACTCCGCCGGTTCCCGCGAAGACACCGAGGGTGGTCCACGATGCCCAGTTCATGACGCGTCGCCTTTCGGGACAATGACAAGCCTGTCAAGCGGACTGTCTCGAGTATGGCACCAGGAACCCTCACCCGCACGGGTGTGTCCGTGAGTATCCGACCGGTGACGCCCGGGCGCCGGTCAGGGGTGCATGGAGGCACCCTTGAGGATCTTGTCGACGGCGTTGCGCGGGCCGTACACGGCCAGGCCCACCAGATCCATCCCGTCCCTGCGCACCGCCCGGACGGCCGCCCTGTTGGCCTCGTCATGGCCGGTCGCGAAGAGGTCGGAAGTGAACACGGCAAGGGTCACGCCTCTGCTGACCGCCTTGGTGTGCGCGGTCGTCAGGAGCTCCTTGGACCCGGCGAACACGAGAACGGGCTGCCGGAACATGGGCAGGTAGGAGGTGTCGTCGGCGTCGGCGTACGGTTCACCGATCACCTCGGGGACCTGTGTGCCGAGGCCGCTCACCAGGAAGGCGGTGACGTTGAGGCGCTGCCAGGTCTCGAGGTCGTCGCGGAGCAGCACCGCGATCTTGGTGTCGAAGCGTACGGGGGCGTTGTCGTCGGTCATGCCAGGAGTCTGCCGAGCCCGGCAGGCGGCCGTCTTGTACGAAGTTTGCACGTCGTCGGGGTTCCGGCACGCTCTTGTACGCTTCGCACATGGGTGCACGTCCGGACATCACCGCGTGGCGTCCGCGCGTCGAGGGGATCGACGAGGTCTTCCACGCGCACTTCGCCGACCACGCCTATCCCATGCACACGCACGACGCGTGGACGCTGCTCATCGTCGACGAGGGAATGGTCCGCTACGACCTGGACCGCCATGAGCACGGAGCGCCCAGTTCGGTGGTGACGCTGCTGCCTCCGCACGTGCCGCACAACGGCGACGCGGCGACCCCTGGAGGGTTCCGCAAGCGTGTCCTGTATCTGAACACCGCACAGATCGACGCGGATCTCGTGGGGCGCGCGGTCGACCGGCCCGTGCTGCGGGATCCGCGGCTGCGCCTCCGTGTCGACCAGTTGCACCGGACGCTCGAGCGCCCCGGCGACGAGCTGGAGGCCCAGAGCCGTCTCGCCCTCGTCTCCGAACGTCTCGCGGGGCACCTGTGGGGCGACGAGCCCGTCGCCCCACAGGTGCCCGACAGCCGCATCGCGTACGCCCTCCGGGATCTGCTCGACCAGCACTTCGTGGAAGGGCTGACGCTCCGAGAGGCCGCGGAGCGTCTCCACGCCCATCACACGCACCTGGTACGTGCCTTCAGCAGGGAGTTCGGCATGGCTCCGCACCAGTATCTGACGGGGCGTCGTGTCGATCTGGCCCGCCGCCTGCTGCTCGGTGGGATGCGCGGACCGGAGGTCGCGGCCACGGTCGGGTTCTACGACCAGGCCCACTTCTCCCGGCACTTCAAGCGGGTGGTCGGCACGAGTCCGGGGCACTACGCGCGCACCGGTTCCGCGTCCTACTGACGGCGTTCCAGCGCGCCACGGACGAACGCCGCCTGCCCGGCGTGCTGCAAATCGTCGGCGATGACGCTGATCAGCCGCACCCCGAGGGTCACCGGCGGCGACCAGGCGTCGTCCACGACGCGGTCCAGGGCCCGGCCGTCGAGTCCCCGGACGAAGCCGAGGGTCTGCTCGTGCACGGCGTCGAAGTAGCCGAGGAGGAGATCGTCCGACGCCACGGTCACAGAGCCCACCTGCGCGCTGCTGTGGCCGTAGCCGGTCGAGCCCTTCTCGAGGGGCAGTTCGAAGCGGGACGCCCAGTCCTTCGCGAACCAGACCTGCTCGGTGCCCGCCGCGTCGGCGACGTGGTCGTCCTGGACGCGGGTGAGGTGCCACACGAGCCAGGCGATGGAGTTCGCGTCGTCGTCGAGCCTGGCGTTGAGGTCCTCGGGCGGGAGACCCTCGACTGCGGCGTGCACCGCTTCATGGATGCGTTCGAACGCATCGGCGAGAATGCCTGCACTGTTCATACGACCACCATGGCCGCTCCGCGGACGGGGCCCCGACTTCGACACGCGGCCGTCACGCTCGAGCGCGCAGGCGTTCCGCCGCCCCCCGTCAGACGAGCAGACGCAGGAGGTGCGCGCATGCGGCCGCCTCGTCCGGGTGCCGGGCGATCACCTCGTAGCTGCCGCGCTCGTACGCGCCGGTCTCCCACACCCCGTCGGGCGCCTTCCTCAGGAAGAGGAAGTCAGTGGGTGTGGGGGCCGGTTCGTGAACGCCCTCGATCCGGTAGTAGCCGTCGTCCACGCCCGCCGCGTGAAGGGCGGCACGCAGTTCCTGGCGTTCCATGGCGGGTACTACGCCCCCGCGGGGGTGAGGTAGGCGTGGTCCAGCAGCCACTTCACGTTGAGGCGCTGGCCCGCGCCCGGGTCGAGGAAGACGGCGTCGAGCTTGATCTGCTGGCCCCCGCCGGGCTGCTCGAACCACGGTGCGATGCCGCCCTGCCAGACCCAGAACGGCTTGGCCACCTTGTAGACGCGGTAGTCACAAGGGACGGCGGCATCACGGGTGTTGAGGTTCTGCGGAGGCAGGGCACGCTCCTTGTAGGCGTCACCGGCCGGTGCGAGGTAGGCGCCGTACTCCGATCCGAAGCGGTCCAGGCGCTGACCGGTGCGCAGCTTGGCGGGCTCCTTGTCCACCTCACCGTTGACTTCGGCGAAGCCGTCGTTGGGCGGATACTTCCAGCCGCCCGTGTCCGCCGGCCCCTCCCAGTACTTGTTCAGGAAGGCGGAGGGAGACAGGCCGCCCGTGCGCTTGTACCCCTTGAGCAGCGGGCCGACGGGTGCCTGCTTCGTGGAGGGGAGCCACTGGGGGCCCAGTCGCGCGTCCCCGAGGAACTCGCCGGTGCAGGGATCGTGGACGACTGCCGCCGCGCGGTTCTCGTGCGGTGCGGCGTTGGCAGCGGGAGCGGCCACCAGGCCGGCGGCGATGCCGACTGCGGCAAGTGCGGTACGGATACGGTTCATTCGGGGGTCCCCTCGGATGACAATGAGCGCTCGTCGCGCTCACGTAGCGTAACCGAAGGACTCCGTACCGACGTTACGCCATGCTGTTCGGTGCCCGGCCGGGGGAATCCGGCCGGGCACCGCCCCCTCAGCGGGCCGTCCCGTCCGGTACGAGACCGTCGGCGGCGAGCCCCTGCAGGACGGCCTCGCCCAGCGCCTTGACCGCGGACATCGGGCGGACCATCACGGTGAACTCATTGATCCGGCCGTCCCCACCGAACTGGAGAAGGTCGATCCCGTGGATGTCCTTGCCGTCCACCGTCGCCCTGAACAGCAGGATCTCGGAGGGCTGCTGGTCGCCCTCCGCGCTGGTGGAGGCTTCGCCCTCGAAGTGCCCCACGTAGCGGAAGTCCTCGAAGGTGCGAAGGAGCACGCCGAAGAGACCGAGCACCATCGGCCTGCCCTCGAAGGGCGTGAATTTCACCGGGCTGAAGAGGCGTACGTCCTCGGTGAACAGCTCCTCGAGTGCCGCGTGGTCCCCCTTCTCGACAGCTGCCCTGAAGCGTTCCGTGGTTTCGGCGGTCATGGTCATCACTCCCCGGCTCCTGACGGTCGATGAGGCGACCGTTCGTTCAGGCGAGTGTGGCGCAGGGCCTCGGGGCCGGTGCGGGCGGGGCGGGGCGGAGCGTGAGGAGGTCAGCCGCGCGGATCGGTGAAGCGGACGGTGACCTTCTCGAATCCGAGTGAACCGAGCAGTCCCTGGAGCATCGAGGTGGTGTTCTTCTCGGCCCGCTTCGTGAGGCCGCTCTCCTCGGCCGCCTCCCCGATGTGCCGCGCGGCCAGCTTGTTGACCGCCTGCTCGCTGCCGGGGTTGTCGGAGAAGAGGTCGCCGAGCCGGTCCAGGAGGCCGCGCTGCTTGGACACGGCGTAGGAGCGGTCCGGGTCCAGGGCGGGCTTGCCCAGCACCGCGTGGGGCAGGACGAGTTCGGCCGTCGTGCGGTCCTCGTTGACGGTCACCCCGTCGGCCCCGACCTTGCCGAGGTCCACGGAGGCTCCGACGGTGCCCGCGCCGACGTACAGCGTCCGGGTGCCCCGGACGGCGTCAGGCAGGAACTTCGCGTCCTTCTCCAGGTCGACGACGACCTGGAAGTTGCCCGACGCCGCCTCGTACGCGCTCATGTCCTGGATGGACTTGAGCACCGCAGGGCCGGAGCGGTCGGTGGTCTCCTCGCCGAACAGGCTGCCGAACCCCGGCAGCAGGCTGAGCCGGGAACCCAGGAGCAGCAGGACCAGCGCCACGGCGCACACACCCGCGAACGGCAGGCATCCTCGCGTGCGGGCGCGGCGGCGCGGCGTGCCGCCGTGGGACGGGTCCCCGGCGCTGTCTGTCCTTACGTCAGTGGACGTCATACCTTCCGTGTGACCCCGTCCGGGGGTTTCAGTCCGCCGGGGCTGCCGATTACGCCAGATCCTGTACGGGCGGCGGGGCCTCGGGCGGCCTCAGGCCCCCGTGCTGCCGTCCAGCCGCTCCCTCAGCAGGTCGGCGTGGCCGATGTGGCGCGCGTACTCGGCGATCATGTGGACGTACACCGTGCGCAGCGAGTAGACCGAGTCGCGCCGGGTGAAGGTGGTGTCGAGCGACGCGTCCGCCGCGGCCTCGTCCGCGAGGCGCATCTCCTCGACGAGACGGCCGTAGTCGTCGGGGGCGCGGTCCGGTGAGAGGTCCTCGAAGTCGGCGTCCTTGCCCATCTCCGTGTCGTACATCGAGGGAAGAGCCAGCCCGGCGAGGCCCTCGCGGAACCATATGCGTTCCACCTTCGCCATGTGCCGGACGAGGCCGAGCAGGGTGAGGTTGGACGGCTCGACGGTCTGCTCGGCGAGCTGCCGGCCCGTCAGGCCGGAGCATTTCTGCAGCAGTGTGCTGCGGTAGAACGCGAGGAAGGCGGTCAGTGTCTCGCGCTCACCGCCGGTGAGCGGTCCGATGGTGCGGGTGGCTTCGGGAGCTGTCCATGTCATCGCATGATCATGCCTCGCACGGACAGGTTCGCGCGAGGCATGCGCGGGACCGGGCGGCACGCGAGTCCAGGGCGTGGGCCGGCAATTCACCGGCGGATTCACCTCATCCGGAGAGTCGACTCGGGGCCGTCCTGGCGTCTTCCCGGAGCGAGCGCTGGTACTGGCCGGGGGGCTGTCCGACAAGGGTGGTGAACGCGGAGCTGGGTGCGCCATTGGGGGAAGCTCATTCCGGTTTCCTGCTGGAAGAGCCTGCTGAGCGTACGTTCGCTGGCGCCGACTTCATGGCCGAGCCGGCCAAGCGAGAGAGGTTCTGCCATCCTCTCCTCCACAAGAGCGACCACGGCGCGGAGTCGGCCGTCGTGAGGCTTCACTCAGCCTGTCCCTCACCTACATCGTCTGGCGCTCGCCCGATGCCAGGCACACGGGCCACGTCTCGATGACGGCCCAAGGATTCGGCTACCTCGTGGCCGGCCTCGGCCTGTCGGCCTCGGTGCACTCCACACCGCGACGCAGGGCTGGACCGTCCCGCTCATGGCGCTCGTCGGCCTGCCCGTCCTGCAGAGGTGGGCGGGCGTGCTCTCGAACCGTGAACGTCACGTTCTCGACGGCCACGGCTGAGAGCGACAGGGGCGCCTGAGCACTGATGGTGTCCCGGCCGCCGACTGCGGCCGGGACACCCGGGTACTGCGGTCACTCACTCCAGGAGGTCTGCGTACGCCCCCAGAGCCAGTGCGACGTCGGTCTGTGCCCAGAACCGGTGGTAGGTGAAGACCGGGGCGGTCCCGCCGTCCAGATAGGCCTGCACCTTCGGCCAGTTCGGGTCGTCCTTGTAGAACGACCGGATGGAGAGGAACGTCGAGTCGTTGTCGACGGTGTCCCCGTTGGGCATCGCGCCCGTCCAGCCGTTCGGGACGTGGACCGGATCGTCGAACCGGTTGTAGTCGGCCCGGGTCTCGGGAACCGCGACCCCGGCGTCGTCCTGGTAATGGCTCCACATGCCGTCGAGCAGTCCTTCGGCCGTGGCTTTCGCCTCGGCGTCACCGGACTTGGCGGCGTAGTAGGTCAGTGTCCTGGCATAGGCACCGGCCACCCCGACGTCGTTGGTGTAGTCGGCGACCGTGACGTGGAGCCCGGAGTTCGCGCCGGGGCTCGACGCGTTCCAGGTGTCGGGCGCGCCCGACCACTTGAGGGTGGAGGGCATGAGGTAGGTGCCGTCCGGGTTGATGGTCGTCTCGGACAGGGCCCAGTCGACCCACTTGTCGAGTACGGCCTTGGCCTGTGCGTCACCCGACTCGTGGTAGTACTCGGCGACGCGCTCCATCGACCATGCCTGGAATCCGAACCACTGGTTGGACGGCGGGTCGTGGTAGACGGGCTTCTCGTCGTAGAACATGCCGTAGAAGGTCGGCGTCCCGGCCGGCGGCTGGGCGTAACTGCCCTTCCAGCTGTTGGTCGCGCCGCCCGCTATGGCTCCCTCGTCGGACTGGAGCCACTGGTAGAAGTCCATCTGCCGGTCCAGGCTCTTGGCCCAGTCCTGCTGGCCCGTTGCCGACTTGGGCTTGAGGTCGGCGACGGAGCTCAGCGCGTAGGCCGCCATCGGGTTCTGGTAGCCGCCGTGTGCGTGACTGGATCCGATCCGCCAGGACCAGCCCGCCGAGGTGTCGGTGGCACCGCCCCAGGCGTAGTACCAGGACATCAGGTAGTGCGCGCTGTCCTTGCCGCTGCCGGCGGGGCAGGTGGTCGGGCCGACGCAGTTGCCGACCTTCTTGAAATACTTGTCGAACATGGAGTAGCGGAGGTAGTCGCCCATCTTCGCCGCCTTGGCGACGGTCGCGGAGACCTCACCCGACTTGCCCTGCTCCGTCGCCCAGGTGTCCGCCCAGTAGGCGGCCTGTACGGCGCGGGCGTCCGCGTCCGGAGCGTTGGTGAACTTCCACTGCTTGGCGTAGGAGGCGTCCCCGGTGAACAGGTCCAGGTAGCCGTTGTCCCCGCCGTAGGTGAAGTTGTCGCAGGTCGGGTGGGTGACGGTCTCCCAGACCGACTCCTGCGGTCCCCGCTGGAAGGTGTTGATGTACGAGGGCCCGGTCTCGGTGGGGCCGGCCGAGCACTTGCCCGGCGTGTTGCCGTAGCCGTAGACGTTGTCGACGTCCTGGATCCAGTGCATGCCGTAGATGTCGTCGGTGCCGTACGCGCTCTTCAGCTCGGCCGCGATCGGGTCCGAGCCGGAGGTCGCCGATCCGTCGAGGACGGCCGGGTACTCGTTCGGAGTGTCGTGCTCGGGCGCGTAGGTGGCGGGCTTCGACGCGTTGTAGAAGGAGTTCGTGGGCTGGTCGGCGTGCGTGGGGATCATGTACTTCTCCATGGTGTCCCACGCACCGTTGAACTTCGTCCAGTCCCCGGTGAGCTTCCCGTACATCGCCTGGAGCCAGATCAGATAGCTGTACGCCTCCGACGTCGTCTCGTGTCCGTGGTCGGGAGCCTCCACGATCAGCGTCTCGACGGAGTGGTAGGGGATGCCCTCCGAGGAGAAGTAGCCGTTCGCCGGGTCTGTGATCTTCCCGTACAGGTCGAGGAAGCGGGCGTCGTACTCCTTCGCCTCCGCAAGCTGGGTGACAGTGACCTCTGACTTGGTGTGGCCGGGGGCCGTCACGGTGAAGGTCGCGGCTCCCGTGCCGGATCCGTCGGCCGAGACGGTCACCTTCTGAGGCGTGGACCAGTTCGACGGGGTGAAGGTGAGGCTCGCGCCACCGGTGACACTCAGACCGGTGTTGCCGGCGCTCCGCGCCACGGTGGCGGTGACGGACGAGGCGGGGGCGGTGGACAGCGAGACCTCGAAGGTCGCCGACTTTCCCTGCTGCACGCCCAGTTGGGCGGGGGTGGCGACGACGGCCGGGCCCGCTGCGACGGTGATGCCGGCCGGGGTCGATTCCGCGGAGGCGCCGAGGCTGTCGTACGCCCTGGCGTACACGGAGTGGCCGCCGGCGGAGAGCCCTTGGGCGTTGTACGTGTAGGGGGACGTCGTGTCCGTGCCGAGCAGCGTCGTGTTGTCGTAGAACTCGACCTTGCTGATTCCCGCGCCGTCGGCGGCCGCGGCCGTCGCGGCCAGAGGAACAGTGTCTCCGGCGGAGAAGACGGCGCCCGCCGCCGGACTGGTGAGGACGGCGATCGGCGGCTGATGGGCGCCGACGCATGCCGTGCCGTTGACGGCGAAGGTGGACGGCGCCGTGTTGGTACCGCTGTAGCTGAACTGCGCGCCGGTCGTGGCGGCTCCCCCGGCGGCGATGGTGCCGTTCCAGCTCGCGTTCTTGACGGTGACCGTTTTGCCGGACTGGGACCAGGCCCCGTTCCAGCCGTTGGTGAGCTTCTGGCTGCCGGCGTAGTCGTAGCTCAGGGTCCAGCCGTCGATCGCGGTGGAGCTCCTGTTGGTGACGGTGAGCTCGGCGCTGAAGCCCGAACCCCAGTCATTGGTCCTGTAGTCGACGCTGCATTGGACGGCGGCGGCCTGGGCCGGCGTACCGGCTGCGGCTGTCATCCCCAGGGGGAGGGCCAGCGCGGCCACCAATGCTGTCCACAACCGTCGGTTTCCGGCTCCGGTTCTGCGTGGTCTTCCGGGTAACCAGGTTCTTCGTGCGCGTCCCGATGGCATGCGCAGTACCTCCTCGCGGCTCGGCGACATGGGGGGTGTGCGGGGCTGAGCACAAGCCTTGAACCAGTGGGAGCGCTCCCAGCATGGGGACGAGGAAAAAGAGAGTCAAGAGACTTGAAGAGTCGAATTATTTCGATACCAAGAGATCAGAACTGGTGTGTTGACCGACACCACTTGACGCTCTAACGTCAAGCCACACCAGTGGGAGCGGTTCCACCAGTCGACGTGCCGTAGGGGGCACGCCCGATCTGCAAGGAGTCGCTCGTGCTTCACCCCCCGCACGTGTCGCACCTGTTCAGGCTGCTCCCCGGAGCAGTGCTCGGCGTGACCGAACGCGCTCTCCCGGCTACGGTCACGGCTTCCGGATCCGCCCTCGTACGCACGGTGGAGAACAGCACCGCGCAGCATCGGGCCGGCGGTTTCCGGAAATCGGGCCTCGCGGCCGGCAACGGCTCTGAACGGGACTCACGCGAACGGTGCCCCGACCAGGAGTACCGGCTTGGCCTGAACCCGAACACCTCTGTGTGAACGAGGACCGCTCCGACTCCCCACTCTCACGCGTCGGGCCGAACTCCCCCTCGCCGCAGGCGAGATCGGCCAGAACACTGCCCCCACCGGCTTGTCCGGCCGGGTCGCGCAGGGTTCGTCGACCAGGAACTCTCCTCCGGACGGACCTGGGACACCTGGCACCGCTCCAGGGCCCGTCCTTGATCAGCGACTACGACGGTACCCCCACCCCGTACGGAATCGGGCTGCGTGATCACCTGCGCGCCCTCGACAGCTGAGGAAACGGAATTCGTATGAGCCGCACGAGCCGCACCACCCTGCGCCGATCCCGAACGGCGCTCATAGCCGCGGGAGCACTCGTCGCCGCAGCCGCAGGATCCGCCGCCGCGGTGGCACCCTTCGGCACCTCCGCCGCAGCGGCGGCAGGCTGCTCCGTCGATTACAAGATCCAGAATCAGTGGAACGGCGGTCTCACTGCCTCGGTGACCGTCAAGAACCTGGGCGACGCCGTATCCGGCTGGCAGCTGCAGTGGTCGTTCGCCGGTGGTGAGAAGGTCAGCCAGGGCTGGAACGCCACCGTCTCGCAGAGCGGCAGCGCCGTCACCGCGAAGGACGCCGGCTACAACGCCGCACTGGCCACCGGGTCCTCCGCCACCTTCGGCTTCAACGCGACCGGGAGCGGCAACAGCGCCGTGCCCGCGACGTTCAAGCTGAACGGCGTCACCTGTGACGGAGGCACCACCGGACCGACCGACCCGCCGGACCCGACCGACCCGCCCACCGATCCCACCGACCGGGTGAACAACCCGTACGAGGGCTCCAAGGTCTACGTCAACCCGGAGTGGTCGGCCAAGGCTGCCGCCGAGCCGGGCGGAAGCCGGATCTCCGACCAGCCGACCGGTGTCTGGCTCGACCGCATCGCCGCCATCGAGGGCGCCAACGGCGGAATGGGCCTGCGTGACCACCTGGACGAGGCTCTCACCCAGAAGGGCTCCGGCGAACTCGTCGTCCAGCTCGTCATCTACAACCTGCCCGGGCGTGACTGCGCGGCTCTCGCCTCCAACGGTGAGCTCGGCCCCACCGAGATCGACCGCTACAAGACCGAGTACATCGACCCGATCGCGGCCATCCTCGCTGACGCGAAGTACGCGGGTCTGCGCATCGTCACCACCGTCGAGATCGACTCGCTGCCGAACCTTGTCACGAACACCGGCAGCCGGCCCACCGCCACCCCGAACTGCGACGTGATGAAGGCGAACGGCAACTACCAGAAGGGCGTCGGCTACGCGCTCAACAAGCTCGGTGACGCGCCGAACGTCTACAACTACATCGACGCGGGGCACCACGGCTGGATCGGCTGGGACGACAACTTCGGCCCGTCGGCCGACCTCTTCAAGGTGGCGGCGACGACCGAGGGCGCGACCGTCAACGACGTGCACGGCTTCATCACCAACACGGCCAACTACGGTGCGACGACGGAGGACAACTTCTCCATCGACGACTCCGTCAACGGGACGTCCGTCCGTCAGTCGAAGTGGGTCGACTGGAACCGCTACACGGACGAGCAGTCCTTCGCCCAGGCCTTCCGCAACGAGCTGGTCTCGGTCGGCTTCAACTCCGGCATCGGCATGCTGATCGACACCTCCCGCAACGGCTGGGGCGGCGCGGACCGGCCGACCGGGCCGGGCGCGAGCACCAGTGTCGACACCTATGTGGACGGCGGCCGGTACGACCGTCGCCTCCACCTCGGGAACTGGTGCAACCAGTCCGGAGCAGGTCTCGGCGAACGGCCGCAGGCAGCGCCCGCCGCGGGCATCGACGCGTACGTCTGGATGAAGCCCCCGGGGGAGTCGGACGGCTCCAGCAAGGAGATCCCGAACGACGAGGGCAAGGGCTTCGACCGGATGTGCGACCCGACCTACACCGGTAACGTCCGCAACGGCAACAACCCGTCCGGGGCGCTGCCCGACGCACCGGTCTCCGGCAAGTGGTTCTCCGCCCAGTTCCAGGAGCTCATGAAGAACGCCTACCCGGCGCTCTAGGCTCCGCGCCGGCGGGCTCCGGGTGCTCCCCCGCCCGGGCCCTCCCGCCGGCTGCGCCACCTGTCGAGCAGAGCGCGTCCGCGAGCCACAGGCGCGGACGCGCTCCGCCGTGCGGCGGAACCGGACGCGGGCCTGCCTGCGGCCTTCGCCTTGGTCCCGGACTTCGACGCGGCGCCGGGCTTGGCCTTGGCACCGGGCTTCGTCCTGCTCCCGCTCCTGGCGGCGCCAGGCTTCGCCCTGCTCTTGGAGGCCGGCTCCGTGCCGGCCGGCGTCCGCGGTCCGGGCTTCGCCTCGTCCACCAAGGCCGGCTCGTCCGAGAGCGCGTGGTAGCGGTGGCTGATGCGCCGCCCCACGAGCGCGTACCCCAGCAGTGCGCCGGTCGTATTGAGGATCACGTCGTCGATGTCGAAGGCCCGTCCCGCCACGAGCGCGCCCTGTGCGAGCTCGACGACCGCCATGACCAGCACGGTGAGCACGGTCATCCGGATCATCCGGAGTCGACGCGGCACCAGAATCGGCAGCAGTACGCCGAACGGGGCGCCCAGCAGCAGGTTTCCGCCCGCCTGTTTGCATGCTGCGAGAAACGTGTAGTCCTCCGCGTACTGCCGCAGGGACCGACCCGGCTTCAGATTGGACGTCACGATGCCCTCCGAGGCGGGTGACGGTGTGAGGGTCACCTTCGCCAGGACCACGGAGAACGCGACAAGGGCCACGAACGCCGCCGCCAACACCGCCGCGCGCAGCAGTAGTTTCCCCACGCCTCTGCGTCGTGCACTACGATCCGCCTCTGCTGTCATGGCGGAACGGATGCCCCCAACCCCGTCGGGCACACCCATGGGTGCGACCATGTGCGCATGAGCGCACAGAAGAAGGACGAACTTCTGGGGGAAGCCGTTCGGCTGCGGGAAGAAGGCCACCCCGAACAGGCCAGGGAACGCCTCCTCTCCCTCACGGCCTTGTTCCCCGACGCGACGGATGTCGCCTATCAGACCGCCTGGGTCCACGATGTGCTCGGCCTGGAGGCCGAGGCCGTCCCGTACTACGAGCGGAGTCTGCAGGGCGACGGCCTCACCGATGAGGAACGCCGGGGCGCGCTGCTGGGTCTCGGCAGCACCTATCGCGTCCTGGGCAGATTCGGTCAAGCCGTCGAGACGCTCCGGCGCGGTGTCTCGGAATTCCCGGACGACGGGGCGCTGAGGACCTTTCTGTCCATGGCCCTGTTCAACACCGGCGAGCACCACGAGGCCATGCAGCTCCTGCTGCGGCTGCTGGCATCGACGAGTGACAGCCCGGACGTGCAGCGGTACCGGCCTGCCATCGAGCACTACGCGGCGGATCTCACGCAGACCATGTGAGCACGGGCCCGTGCGGGTGGGGCCTTCGAGGGGGACCTGTGTGCCCCGGCCGGCTGCGATCGCACGGCACGCAGAAGAGGCGCCCCAAGGAGAAGCCCCGGCCGGATCGGGGGAATCCAGCCGGGGCGGCCTGTGTGCGGAGGTGAGGGCGGACTGCCGCCCGGCGGCTTTCGGCCGCTCACCCCGACGCATAGATGAACGATAAACCACCACTCGGCGTTCCCGTGAATCCACCCCCCGCCGTGTGATCCACACCACGACCCCGCAGGCCGGCGCCCCACGACCGACGGAAGATGCCGCAACCGATCGTCAGCGGGCCTCACGGAACGTGACATGACGCCCGGCAGCCGGGTCGAACTTCCGCAGTTCCAGCCGGTCGGGGTCGTTGCGCCTGCTCTTCCGCGTCACATAGGTGTGGCCGGTTCCGGCCGTGGACCGGAGCAGGACGACGGGCCTGGTCTCACTGCGCGCCATGGGGGCCTCCAGACAGGGATTTCGACCTCACTCCCCAGGGCGGGAATGAGTGTCGTTTTCGTTTCTGGTCACACAACACGAACACGTGCGCCACCATTCCCTCGGCCGGAGACACTGAGCAGCGGGCCGCCGAGCCCCCTGCAACTGGATCTCGAACGGGCGACCGAAGCACATCCGGCCGCGATGTCGAACGTTTCATCGACCTCGCGACAGCACCGGCAGCACTAGGCGTTGATCCACGGCTCCCACGACTCCGCATAGGCCCAGATCCCGGCCGGTGCGAGCGTGCGGGGTCGCACGCGCGGGCGTACGCCGAGCGACTCACGCCTGGCTACTTGCGTCAACTCCCCGCCAGGGGCAAGGGTGTTCGGCGGACCCTCGCTCCACCCAGCCGATGGCATATGCCGGAAGCAAGAACGCATCGAGTGTTGCCAAACCCCTTACGGGGCCCCACGGCCTGTGCAACAGTCGTGTTCGGTCCACCCCCACGAACCGGCCGTTCCGCCTGTATCGGAGTACCAGATGCCGTCCCATCTGTTTGCGGACCGCCCCGCCCCACAGCCGCCCGAGCGGGACGCCGTCGACGCCCTGATCAACCGGACCCGGATACTGCGCGGCGACATGGACGCGGTCCGGCGCGACACCTCCGTGATCGACGACGACGATCCCCAGCAGCGCTGGCAGCGGGCGCTCTGCGACCTGGCCGTCCACCAGCTCGACGACCTCGGCGAGCATCTGGGACAGCTGAGGGACGGCATCCCCCGTGTCACGGCCGCGGAGCCCGCGGGAGAGAACCCCCCTGCGCCGGCCGAGCCGACCGGTTCCCTTCTCAGCAGAGTGGGCAGCGCCGAGTGGAACCTGCTCACGGACGAGGTCAGCTGGTCCGAGGAGCTGTACCAGATCTTCGGCAGGGACCCGGGGGCAGGAGGGCTGTCCCTGGACGAGCTGCCGTCCGTGCTCCTCACGGAGGACCAGCCTCTCCTGATGTCGATGGTGACCGACTGCCTGGTGGACGGGCGGCCGATAGACGGCGAATTCAGGATTCTGCGGCCCGACGGCGGAATGCGCACGCTGCACATGATGGGCGAACCCGTTCTCGACGCGGACGGCTGCACTGCCTCCATGTGGGCGGTCCTGCGCGATGTCAGCAGGTTGCGGCGCAGCCAGCACATCGTGGGCAGGACACAGGACACCTTGCGGCGGCAGGAACAGCTGGCCCAAGCCGAGCACCGCATGGCGGTGGAACTCCAGGAGGCTGTGCTTCCGCCGTGGCGCGGCTCGCTGCCGATACCCGGTCAGGGCGCGAACGGCCTGGACATCGCCGCGCATTACCTGCCCTCGGGGTCGAGTGACCTCATCGGTGGCGACTGGTACGACGCGCTTCCGCTCCCGGACGGCAGGACCCTGCTCACCGTCGGCGACCTCACCGGGCACGGGATCCCGGCCACCTCGGCCATGGCGATGCTGCTCGGCGCGCTGCGCGGCATGGCCGTGGCGGGCGTGGGCCCCGGGCCGGTCATGGGCCACCTGAACCAGCTGATCGAGTGCTCGGCACAGCCCGCCCTGGGCAGCGCCGTGTGCTGCCGCTTCGACCCGGCGACCGGCACACTCGTCTGGGCACAGGCAGGGCACCCCGCGCCGCTGCTGTTCCGCGACGGAGTGGGGCGACCGCTGCCGGCACCTGACGGAGTGCTGCTCGGGGCGGCCTCCGGAGTCACCTACGAGCAGGACGAGGTGGACCTGCTTCCGGGCGATGTGCTCGTATTGCACACCGGCGGACTGACGGACCGGAGCGTCGGCCCGGACATGCTTCTGGGGCTGGCGCCTCGGTTCGCGCAGGCCCGCACGGCGCAGGACTGCGTACGGGCCGTGGTCGAGGAGCTCGGATCTGCCGAACGGCTCGACGATGCCTGTGTGTTGGTGGCCCGCGTCGAGGCATGAGCGAGCCCCGGTCGGCCTGCGGACGGTCCGGTGCGCTCATCGATGGCAGGCCCGGGTCAGATCTGGGAGCCCTTGGCCTTCTTCTTGGCTGCGCTCGGGGGCAGAGCGAGCTCGATCTCCTCGCGCAGGTCCTCGATCTTGGCGTAACCCGCGAACTGGCCGGTGAGCCGGTACATCTCACGCAGCCGGTCCCAGGTCCGGTGCGAGGACGTCTCGCCCATCGACACCAGGGCCAGCCGTGCGTAGCGATCGGCCTGCTCGGGGTCGTCGGCGATGAAGCACGCCGAGGCGAGTGAGATGTAGTCGAAGATCTTGGACCGCTGGCGGCCGTTTATCCGCAGATCGAGTGCCTGCTTGGCGTGGCGCTGGGCGGTGGAGGCCGCCCCCGGGTCGTGCTCGGCCAGCGTACGGAAAGCCAGCGCCTGCATCCCGTGCATGTCCGCCTCGTCGAACATCTGCATCCAGCTCGGCGGCGGCACATCGCCCTTGTCCGAGACGAAGAGCTCCTCCGCCTCGCCGAGGGTGCGCCGCATGGCCTGCCCGCGTCCCATCGACGCCTGTGCCCAGGCCTCGATGGTGTGCAGCATCGCCCGCGTACGCGGCAGGGTCTCCTCCCCGGAACCGGACTTGGCGAGCTTCATCAGGTCCAGGGCGTCGTCGGGCCTGCCCAGGTGGACCATCTGGCGGGCGGCGCGGGAGAGCGCCTCGCCCGCGCGGGGACGGTCGCCGCCCTCGCGCGCCGCGTGTGCCGCGATCACGAAGTACTTCTGGGCTGTGGGCTCGAGGCCGACGTCGTGGGACATCCAGCCGGCGAGGACCGCGAGGTTGGCGGCGACACCCCAGAGGCGGCGCTGCAGATGCTCTGGGTGGTTGTAGGCGAGCATGCCGCCCACTTCGTTGAGCTGGCCCACGACGGCCTTGCGCTGGAGCCCGCCGCCTCGGGAGGCGTCCCAGGCCCGGAACACCTCGACCGAGCGCTCGAGTGCCTCGATCTCCTCGGACCCGATGGGCGCGGCCTCGTACAGGTCGAAGCCCGCGTTGTCGGCGTACCGAGGGTCGTTGAGCCGGGAGGCCCGGGCCGCCGGAGCGGGATCTGAATGCAGCCAGTCGTACATGGCGCCGGTGAGAGCTGAGCCAGCGGCGAGCGCGGCGCCCGCGCCCACCAAGCCGCGTCGGTTGAGCATGAGGTCCATTCCCGTGAATTCGGTGAGGACCGCTGCCGTCCGTTCGGGCGCCCACGGCAAACCGTCGGGATTGTCTTCCGTCCCGGCTTTTCGCCGCTTCCCCACACGCCCGCGCCGGCCGAACCCGAGGTCCTCGATGGTCACGACACGGCCGAGCCGCTCGGTGAACAGAGCAGCCAGCACCTCGGGCACGGGATCACGGGGGGACTCCCCCATGTCGATCCAGCGCCGCACCCGCGAGGTATCGGTGGCGAGTTGGAGGTGGCCCATGGCCGCCGCCTGCCTGTTCACCATTCTCGCGAGTTCGCCCTTGGACCAGCCGGCCAGGCCGAACAGGTCGGAAAGACGGGTGTTGGGTTCTCCGGTCACGTCAAGCCCCCAGGTTCTCGGCTGACTTGACCCTAGCCCCCCGGCGGATGCCGGGCGAATATTCGCCAGGGTTCGCCAGGGGTCGCTAGATGTTGTGCCACCCGCGGGCCGGTGTCAGGTAGGAAAGCGCCACCCCGCCCGGCAGCCCTAGGTACTCCCCAGGGTGCCGAACGGCCGCCGGCCGGGGCGGCGCACGTAACTTGTCGGCGCACGAAGGGATCTGTCTCGCCCATGTACACAGCATCGTCCTCCGTGTCCGCCCCGCCCCGTCCGCTGCGTCCTTCGGGGGCGGGCGGCGGTCCGTATCTCGACCCCCGCGCCGCGTCACCGGCGTCCGGCACGGGCCGGACCCGGCGGACGGCGGGGCCGGGCTCCCAACCGCTCAGCGGAAGACTGGACCTGTCAGGCGCTCAGGGTGCGCAGCTGCGGATGGCCATCGCCTCCGTGCACCGCATCTGCCCGGAGTTCAATCCCGTGCAGGTGCTGCGCCGCAGCGGGCGCTCGGTGCTCATCGTGGGCACCACCGGCCGCGCGACCGCGGTGGCCAAGTGTTTACTCGATCACTCCCCCGCGTGGACGGAGCGGTTCCGGCACGAAATAGCGGCATACCGCGCCTTCGTCAGGCACCGCCCGCCGGTCAGGGCCCCGCGGCTCATCGCAGCCGACCCGGAGAACTGCACCCTGGTGATCGAGCGGATGCCCGGACGGGTCGCGGCGCTGACGAGGCACCCCGCGGAGGCACCGCCCCGTGCGGATCTGCGGGCCGTGCTCGGAGCCGTCAGCCGGATCAACGCCTGGAGGCCGCCGGCCGGGCTGTTCGACGCCCCGCTGGACTACGCCTCACGCATCGCCCGCTATCACGAGCTGGGTCTCTTCACCGATCGTGATCTGGGTGACCTGCAGAAGCTGCTGCACGGTCTGGCCCACGCGGGCGGCCGGCAGGGCATGGGCCAGTTCTGTCACGGCGACGCCCTGCTCTCGAACATCCTGCTGCCGCCCACCGGGCCCGTGCTGGTCGACTGGGAGCACGCCGGCTGGTATCTGCCGGGATACGACCTGGCGACGCTCTGGGCCGTGCTCGGTGACGCACCGGGGTCGCGGCGCCAGATCAGCCAGCTGGCACAGGCGGCCGGGGCTGCCGCCCGTGACGCCTTCCTGGTGAACCTCATGATCGTGCTGACCCGGGAGATCCGTACGTACGAGACGGCTGTCCAGCGGGCCATGCGCGAAGGGGCGCCGGCCGGGGGCGGCCAGGCACGGCAGGGCCTGCTGACCTCCGGCGAGGAGCAGCGGCTGCTGCTGCGCAGGCTGCACGACGACTGCGCGATGGCCCGGCGGGCCGTGCGCGCCGCGGTGGGGACACGCTGACCACGCCGGGTATACCGGCCTGACGGGCGGGGGATGCGCGCTGCGGGACCGATACCGACACATGGGTCCCGCAGCACGTCGTTCGCTTCTCAGCAGCTGCTCACGATCCGGCTCGCACCACATCGACGTCGGATGTCTTCACGAAGCCGATCCGGTGGCCGATCTGGACCGTCACGTACTTCTGGCTTCCGCGGAAGTACGTGTGGTCGTACGGCTTCGAGGCGTCGATCGTCGGCGCGTAGTAGTAGCCGGTGGGTGCCTCGCCCCCTCCGGGGAAGGCCTGCCCCGCCTTGATGGTGTAGACGAGCGGGCTGCCCACGGTCGGCTTGGCGAAGTCCGTGGGGTACTCCGCCTTCTCCGGGTAGGCGACGCCGTACACCGGCACTTCCTCCTTGCCGGCCTTCGGCCGCACGACGCGGCCGGATGTGGGGGTGACGGTCCGGGTCCCGGCCGGGGTGCGGAACCACGCCTTCTCCCCGTACCACCAGATCGCCGTCCAGCCGGGTGCCTTGCCGGCTACGACGGCCTGCTGGGTGGCGCTGATCTTGCTGCCCCAGTCCGCCGCGCAGTTCGTCCCGGGCGAGCCGTCCGGGTGCAGCCCCGGGTCGGAGAAGAGCGGGGAGTCCGCGGACGGTTCGGTGTGCAGTGGGACCGCGCTGCTGCCCTGGCGGGGCAGGTCGACGCTCTTCTCGCAGTCGCGGAACTCCTGCTGGTTCTTGGTGAAGTCCGCGCTGACGGTGATCAGTTCACTGCTTCTGGGGGCGCTGGTCACGGTGCGCTTGCCCAGCAACGCCATGAAACGGTTCCAGTCCCAGTAGGGGCCCGGGTCCCAGTGCATGTTCTGGGTGCCCGCCGCACTGGTGGGCGGCACGCCGTCGTGGCCGAGGATGTGCTGCCGGTCGAGCGGGATGTCGTACTTCGCCGCCAGGTGACGTACGAGGCGTGCGGTCGAGCGGTACATCTCGGGGGTGTACCACTTGGCGCCCTCGGCCGCGACGCCCTCCTGCTCGATGCCGATGGAGTGGGAGTTGACGTACCAGTTGCCCGCCTGCCAGGCGACGTCCTTGTTCTTCACCATCTGTGTGACATGGCCGTCGGCCGAACGCACCACGTAGTGGGCGGAGGTCTGGTTGGCCGGGTTCTGGAAGATCTTCAGGGTGGTGGCGTAGTCGACCTCGGTGTCGTGCAGGACGATGAATCGGATGGCGTTGCTCTCGGGCCTGTTCGCCGTGTCGTAGTTGCCGTAGGTCTCCTTGTCCGCCGGGTCGCCGGTCTGCTGGTAGGCCGCGGGGACCCAGTCGCAGGCGAGGCCGCGCGGGCATTCCGGTCGTACGGTGTCCGCTCCTGCCGCGGCCGGGGAGAGGAGCGCCACGCTCAGCGCCCCTGCCGTGGTCAGTGCGAGCGCGAGTCTGATCCTCTGCTTCGACGTCATGACAACCCTTCTTGGCCCGGTGGCAGAGCGGTTCCCGGGGGACGCTCCCTCGCATTCGTCGGTCGGCGCACACTCTGTGGCGGGAGGTGTTGGTGAGTCAAGAGTGCAGTGTGCCGCCGGTCATGGATTTGTGTGACTATTTCGCGCTGTGCGTGCCCCGTATGGCCGAGGGGTAGTGCTGGCGCCGACAGGACCGGTCCATGTGGATCGCGCGAAGTTCTCGGAAAGGCCGGACGCACATGGCACAGCCCTTCTCACTGCCGGACTTCTACGTGCCGTACCCGGCGCGCCTCAACCCTCATCTGGAGGCTGCCCGGACCCATACCCGGGCGTGGGCGCGCGGAATGGGGATGCTGGAAGGCTCCGGTATCTGGGAGGAGAAGGACCTCGAGTCCCACGACTACGCGCTGCTCTGCGCGTACACCCACCCGGACTGCTCGGCCGAGGCCTTGTCCCTGGTCACCGACTGGTATGTGTGGGTCTTCTTCTTCGACGACCACTTCCTCGAGCTGTTCAAACGGACTCCGGACCGCGAGGGCGGCAAGCGGTATCTGGACCGGCTGCCCGCCTTCATGCCGATGGAGCGGGGCGCTGCGACACCGGAGCCGGAGAATCCGGTGGAGGCGGGGCTGGCCGATCTCTGGGCGAGGACCGTGCCGGCCATGTCCGACGCCTGGCGGGCCCGGTTCGCCGAGGCGACGGAGAACCTGCTCAACGAGTCCCTGTGGGAGCTCTCGAACATCAACGAGGGGCGGATCGCCAACCCCGTCGAGTACATCGAGATGCGCCGCAAGGTCGGTGGGGCACCGTGGTCGGCGGGTCTGGTGGAGTACGCCGCGAACGCGGAGGTTCCCGACTCGGTGGCGGGTTCGCGCCCGCTGCGCGTGCTGAGGGACGCCTTCTCCGACGGGGTGCATCTGCGCAACGACCTGTTCTCGTACCAGCGCGAGGTCGAGGACGAGGGCGAGAACAGCAACGGTGTCCTGGTCCTGGAGAGGTTCCTGGGCTGCTCGACCCAGGAGGCGGCCGAGGCGGTCAACGATCTGCTCACGTCGCGACTGCAGCAGTTCGAGAACACCGCCCTCACCGAACTCGGGCCGCTCTGCACGGAGAAGGGGCTCACCCCCGACGGGACGGCGGCTGTCCTGGCGTACGTCAAGGGGCTTCAGGACTGGCAGTCCGGCGGCCATGAGTGGCACATGCGCTCAAGCCGCTACATGAACGGCGGCGGCACGGGTGAGAGCGTCCCCGGATTCGGAATGGCCGCGGCCTCGCTGCGCCTCACCCCCCGCTCCGAGTCGCTCCGGCTGCGCAGCCATACACATGTTCCGTTCCAGCGGGTCGGTCCGTCGCTGCTGCCCGACTTCGACATGCCGTTCAGCACGACGCTGAGTCCGCACCTGGACGGGGCGCGCGTACGGATCGTGGACTGGTCGCGCCGGATGGGGCTGCTGGAGGCCCAGCCTGGTGTGCCGGGTTCGCACATCTGGGACGAGGAGCGGCTGGTCGCCACCGATCTGCCCCTCTGTGCGGCGGGGCTGCATCCGGACGCCACCCCGGACGAGCTCGACCTGTCCTCGGGCTGGCTGACCTGGGGGACGTACGGCGACGACTGGTTCCCCGTGGTGCACGGCCGGACGCGTGACCTGGCGGGGGCGCGGCTGGCCAACGAGCGGCTGTCGCTGTTCATGCCGCTGGACGGGTCGTCCGTGCCCGAGCCGGTCAACGCGCTGGAGCGCGGGCTCGCGGACCTCTGGCAGCGGACGGCGGGGCCGATGGACGAGGGCGCGCGCCACACCTTCCGGGAGGCGGTGGAATCGATGACGGCGAGCTGGCTCTGGGAGCTGGCGAACCAGGCGCAGAACCGGATTCCCGATCCGGTGGACTACATGGAGATGCGCCGGGCGACGTTCGGTTCGGATCTCACGATGAGCCTGTGCCGGCTGGGGCACGGCAGGAAGGTGCCTGACGCCGTCTACCGCAGCGGCCCGATGCAGTCCCTGGAGAACGCGGCGGCGGACTACGCGTGCCTGCTGAACGACCTGTTCTCGTACCAGAAGGAGATCGAGTACGAGGGCGAGGTGCACAACGGCGTCCTGGTCGTCCAGAACTTCTTCGGGGTGGACTATCCGACGGGTGTCGCGATCGTGCACGACCTGATGAAATCGCGGATGCGCCAGTTCCGGCATGTCGCCGAGCAGGAACTGCCGGTTCTCTACGACGACTTCGACCTGGACACGGAGGCGAGAGAGGTCCTGGCCGGTTATGTGCTGGAGCTCCAGCACTGGATGGCGGGGATCCTGATCTGGCACCGGGACTGCCGGCGCTACCGCGAGGAGGATCTGCGGCGGGGCACCGGAACCCCGTGGCACATCAGTGGCCCCACGGGGTTCGGGACATCGGCGGCGCAGGTCACACGACTGCTGACGCAGGGACGTTTCAGCCCTGCTGGAACAGCTCCGCGGGAAGTGGCTTCAGCAGGGCGTACAGATCGTCGGTGATCGGCCGGTCCCAGCTGGCGATGGTGACGAGCACGCCGTCGCTGCGGTCGAACTGGACGCAGGAGATCCGGCTCTCGGAGAGCTTGACGCGGCGCACGATCAGCAGGCTGGCACCCTGCATGACGGGCACGTCCTCGGTGCCGGTGACTTCGACCGGCTCGTCGTTCTCGAGCGCGAGGAGCAGCTGGGCGACCTCGAAGGGGACCTGGCCCTCCTCGGTCTCGCGGGCCGGTGATCCCTCCGGCAGATTGCCGATGATCATCGCGGGGCCGCGTCCGCCGAACAGGTCGTAACGCAGGAACACGCCCTGACAGCTCCCGTCGGGAGCGGGGAGCAGACCGGCGCCGAGGTTGCCGGGCCAGTCCCCCGGGTCCATGGCCAGGACGTCGAAGTCCGGGCCCGCGGGTGTGGCGGCGCTACGGCGGCGGAGGAAGGACATGGGGCCATGTTACGTGTCCCGGCTCACGTTGCGGAGCCGGGCACTCCTACGCGGACTCCGCGGCCAGCGCTTCGAGCGCCCGGACCGCGTCGGCCGCGCGTGCGTACGGCACGAACAGGTGGTCGTGGTGGAATCCGGCGACCACGTTGCAGCTGATCCCCGCGTCCGTGAGGGCCAGGGAGACCGCCGCGGTCAGCCCGACGGCGTCCAGTGCGGAGTGCACACGGAGAGTGATCCACGCGGCGACGAAGTGGTACGCGAGCCCCGACTCCTCGGCCTGTGCCTCGGGGACGACGAGCGTCAGCCCTTCCTGCTCGGAGACGGTGACCACCGGGGTGACACCGGTGGGCGCCTCACCGCCCGGAAGAGTGGTGTAGACGTAGCGGCCGGGCCTGAGCTCCGGTCGCATGCCCCGCAGCAGTGTTCGAAGATCGCGCTCGCCCGTCATGGGGCCACGGTACGGCTGCGGTAGCCGGGAGCGCGGACGCAGTAAGCCATTCAGGCACGCCATGTATCCATACGCTCACCTTGCGTGGCACCGGCGGTTGATCGCCCATAGCTTCGGCTCATGAGGAAAAGACACATGAAATGCCTGGCGGGTATCACCGTCTCCGCAGCCACGACACTGGGTCTCGCGGCCGTTCCCTCCGCCGCGTCCGGGCACAGTGACCTCGTGGTGCACCCGGGCGAATCGATCCAGAGCGCGGTGGACGCCGCCCGGCCCGGAGACACCGTCGTCATCCTGGCCGGCACCTACCGTGAGAGCGTCCTGATCACCAAGCCCGGCCTGACCCTGCGCGGCACCGGGGAGCGGACGGTGATCGCCCCGCCGGCCGCGAAGGGAGCCAAGACCGCCAAGAAGGCCAAGGCCGCCAACGCCTGCGCCACGGGCGGGAACGGCATCTGCGTCATCGGGACGAAGAGCCGCACGGTCGACGATGTCCGCATCCGGTCACTGACCGTCTCCGGCTTCGACAAGAGCGGCATCTGGGCGTCCTGGACCGACGGGCTCTCCGTCCGCAGGGTGGCAGCCGGCAAGAACGGCACCTGGGGCATCGCCCAGGAACGGTCCACCCGCGGTGACTTCCGGCACAACACCGCCACCGGCAACGGCGACGCGGGCATTTTCGTCGCCAACTCGGTCAGCGAGGAGGGCGGAGCGACCGACACCGGCGGGACCCTGGTCGTGGACAACTCCGTGAGCGGGAACCGCATCGGCGTCACCGCTCGCCGGGTGAGGAACCTCGTCATCGACGGCAACACCCTGACGGGCAACTGCAGCGGGGTCTTCGTCGTGGGCGACGAGTCCAAGCCCGCGGCGGGGGCGATGACCATCAGCGGCAACCGGATCGTCAAGAACAACAAATTCTGTCCGGCCACCCCGCGTCTCTCCGCGATCCAGGGGTCCGGCATCGTCCTCACCGGCAGCGAGGCCACGACCGTACGTTCCAACGTCATCCGCGACAACGTCGGCTCGACCCCGCTCTCCGGCGGCATTCTGCTGTTCAAGAGCTTCGTGGGCGCGCTCAACACCGACAACACCATCAGCCGCAACCTCGTGCAGGGCAACAAGCCGGCCGACCTCGCCAACCGCGACACCTCGGGCACCGGCAACACCTTCGTCAGCAACACGTGCGGGACGTCCGTCCCGGCCGGCATGTGTGCCGGATGACGGCCCACCGCCGCACAAGGAGAAACGAGACGGTATGACCACCGTGAGTCCCACCCCCGACACCACCCCCGTCGCGGCCCCTCTCACCGCGCCCCCGGTCTCCGCCGCCCAGAACCCGCCTCCGTCCATGCGGCTCCGGGAGCTCGCGTTCGGGGCCGCCTGCGCCGCGGCCGTGCGCGCGGCGGCGAGGCTGCGTGTGGCCGACGCGCTGGCCGAGGTACCGGCATCGGCCGCCGAGCTCGCCCTGATCGTGGACGCCGAGCCCGTACCTCTGCGCCGGCTGCTGCGCGCACTCTGCTGCTACGGGATCTTCGAGGAGACGGCGGACGGGAAGTTCGTCCACACCGAGATGTCCCGGCTGCTGCGCGAGGACGACCCGAACAGCCTGCGCTACATCTCCCTGTGGTGCACCGAGCCCTGGACCTGGGAAGTCTGGCCGCGGCTCGACGACGCGGTGCGCTCCGGTACGAGCGTCTTCCCCGAGGCGTTCGGCAAGGGCTTCTTCGAATATCTCCACGAGGACGCGGGCGAGTCCGCCCAGGTGTTCAACCGGGCGATGACCACCTCGAGCGTGCAGTCGGCGCAGGATGTCGCCGACCTCCTGGACCTCACCGGGGTGTCCTCGGTAGCCGACATCGGCGGCGGCCAGGGGCACGTTCTCGCGAGTCTGCTGGAGAAGCACCCCTCGGTCCAGGGAACGCTCCTGGACCTGCCGGGCGTCGTGGCCCGTGCGGACGCCAGGCTGCGGGACGGCGGCCGCCTCGCGGACCGCGTACGGATCGTGCCCGGCGACTGCCGTGAGGACATCCCGTTCGAGGTGGACCTGTACATCATCAAGAACATCCTCGAATGGGACGACGAGAGCACCCGCAGGACCCTGCGGAACGTGGTCGCCGCGGCCCGCCCCGGCGCCCGCGTGGTGATCATCGAGAATCTCGTGGACGACACCCCGTCGATGAGGTTCACCACCGCCATGGACCTGCTGCTCCTGCTCAACGTCGGGGGTGCCAAGCACACCCGGGAGAGTCTGGTCGGGCGGATGTCCGACGCGGGCCTGCGGGTCGGCGAGATCCACCCCGTCAACGCGTACCTGCACGCCTTCGAGTGCGTCGTGCCGTAGCGCGGGGCACACGCGCAGATCGCCCCGGGTCCGGCACCTGAGTGCCGGACCCGGGGCGATCATCTGTGTCAGTCAGGCGGAGCCGTCGCTCTGCCACCGGTAGAACTGCTGCGCCATCGCGTCCTTCGGACCGCGCCAGGTCTCCGGGTCGTAAGGGCTCACGAAGGCGGTCAGCCGGTCGCTGATGGCCTTGAACTCCGGGTGCTCCGTCACCTTGGCGATCTCCGGGCCGGGGGGCCGTTCCGATTCGATGAGGTGGAGATACACGTCGCCGAACTGGAACAGGGTGCGCCTGTTGACGCCGACGAGGTGCGGCAGGTCGGTGTTGTCCGAGGCCGCGAACAGCTTCGCGATGTCCGGCGCGGACTCCGGCGCCATCCGGGCGACGATCAGTGCGTGGTGCATCTGGCTGCCTTTCGGGGCATCAGTTGGCGGGGACCGAGGCGGAACGGCGCTCCCGGTCGCGCTGCTCGATCTTGTCGCGGATGAGCTCCAGCTGGACGCGCGAGTTGCGGTTGATGTTGTCGGTCATCCACGCGTCGTCGACCGGTGCGTCGGGCCGCATCGCGAAGTCCTGGCGCCAGTGCATGCGCGTGCCGCCCGGGACCTCCGAGTACTCCCACCGGATGTCCATGTGCTGGAACGGTCCGGTCTCGACCCGCCGGGCGCGTACGTTGCGTCCCTGGCGGTCCGTGGTGCGCTCGGAGACCCAGCTCCAGACCTTGCCGTTGTCGTCGGGGTGCATCGTGAGGCGGAAGGTCGTCTTCTGGCCCTCCCGCTTCATCACCTCGACGGACGCGTACTCGCTGAACAGCTGCGGCCAGCTCTCGAGGTCGTTCGTCATGTCCCAGACGAGGTCCAGGGGTGCGGCGATGGTGATCTCGTTCTCGGTGTGTCCAGTCATGTCAGGCTCCAGTCACGAGAGTGTTGTTCACGAGGTCGAGGAACTCGCCGGGCGTCTTGCACCGGTCGGCGTCGACCGGCAGCGGGTGGCCGTACCGGTTCTCCAGCGCGGCCACGATGCCGAGCAGGCCGAGCGAGTCCAGGCCGTAGGCGTCGAAGGCGGAGCCGGGACGGCTCGCCATCTCCGACGGGTCGACCGTCAGGCCGGCGCCGCTCTTCATCAGCGCGGCCAGTTCTTCGTACGTCAGCTGAGCGGTCATGAGGGGCTACTCCTTCTCAGAGCGGGGTGTCGGTGGGGCGGCGCAGCACCAGGGCCGAGTTCGAGCCCATCAGCCCGCGGCTCAGGACGAGCGCGGTGCGCAGTTCTGCGGGACGCGCGCGCCCGGTGACCACGTCCAGGTCGTGGCACACGTCGAAGACGTTGGGCGTCGGCGGGACCAGGCCGTGTTCCATGGCGAGTACCGCGGCGGAGGTGTCGAGCACGGGTGCGCCGCAGTAGGCGCGGCCGATACCCGTCTTGGGCGCGGTCACCGGGACCCGGCGTCCGTGCGCGCCCAGCGCATCGGCGATGGCGAGGGCCTCGGCCCGGTCCGCCGCGGGCACGCCGAGCGCGTCGGCGAACACGACGTCGATCTCCTCCGGCGCGCAGTCCGCCTCGCGGAGCGCGCCTTCGATCGCCCGGGCCAGTCCCGCCCGGGACTCCTCCCAGCGGGCCGCTCCGGTGAAGGTCGCGGAGTGGCCGGCCAGTTCGGCCCGGACCTTCGCACCGCGTTCGCGGGCCGTCGTCTCCTCCTCGACCACCAGCATGGCGCCGCCCTCGGCGGGCACGAATCCACAGGCGTCCGCGGTGAACGGCCGGTAGGCGCGGGTGGGGTCGTCGCAGAGGCTGAGGTCCTCGTAGCCGAGCTGGCAGACCACCGAGTACGGCGCGAGGGGTGCCTCGGCCGCGCCGACCACGACGGCGTCCGTTCCCCGCCGGATGGACCGCGCGGCGTGCATGAGCGCGTCCAGGCCGCCGGCCTCGTCGCTGGCGACGACGGCGCAGGGCCCCTTGAAGCCGCCGCGGATCGAGATCTGGCCGGTGCTGGCCGCGTAGAACCAGGCGATGGACTGGTACGGGCCGACGAACCGGGAGCCCTCGCCCCACAGCCGTTGCAGCTCGCGCTGGCCGAACTCGCCTCCGCCGGAACCGGCTGCGGTGACCACGCCCACCTTGAAAGGCGCGCCCTCGTAGTCCGCGCGTCCGAGCCGTGCGTCGTCCAGGGCGAGATCGGCTGCGGCCATCGCGTAGTGCGTGAAGCGGTCGGTCTGGACGAGGAAGCGCTCCTCGATGAAGGCGACCGGGTCAAAGTCCCTGACCTCGCCCGCGACGCGCAGCGGGAGGTTCTCGCAGCCCTCGCGGGACACCGTGTCGAGGACGCTGACCCCTTCCTGGGTCTGCTTCCAGAAAGCACCGGCGCCGGTCCCGTTGGGGGCGACGACGCCGATCCCCGTGATGACGGAACTGCGGCGTACCGGAGTTGCCGGGGCGTTCATGGGGTCCTCCCGCCTGATCTGGTCATGGCGACGGCGGACTGGAATCCGCCGAAGCCGCTGCCGACCGAGAGCACGCTGCGCAGCTTGAGGGGCCGCGCGGTGCGGGGTACGTAGTCGAGATCGCACTCGGGGTCCGCGGTCTCGTAGTTGGCCGTCGGCGGCACCGTCTGGTGTTTGAGGGCCAGTACGCACGCGGCGATCTCGATCGCGCCGATGGCGCCGAGGGAGTGGCCGACCATCGACTTGATGGAGCTCATCGGAACCTTGTACGCGTGCGCGCCCAGGGCCCGCTTCACCGCGGCCGTCTCGTGCCGGTCGTTCTGCTTGGTGCCCGAGCCGTGCGCGTTGACGTAGTCGACCTGCGATCCGTCGAGCCGGGCATGCGCGAGGGCGGTGTTGATGGCCTCGGCCATCTCCAGTCCCTCGGTGGTCAGCCCGGTCATGTGGTAGGCGTTGCCGAACGTGGCGTAGCCCGATATCTCGCAGTAGACGGTCGCGCCGCGGGCGCGGGCGTGCTCCAGGTCCTCGAGGATGAGGACGGCGCCGCCCTCGCCCATGACGAAACCGTCCCTGCGGGCGTCGAACGGCCTGGAGGCGTGCTCCGGGTCGTCGTTGTTCGCCGAGGTCGCCTTGATCGCGTCGAAGCACGCCACCGTGATGGGGGTGATCGGTGTGTCGGACGCTCCGGCGACACAGATGTCCACTCGGCCTTCCTCGACGGAGTGGAAGGCGTACCCGATGGCGTCGAGGCCGGAGGTGCAACCGGTCGAGACCGTCTGCACGGGTCCGTGCGCGCCGACCTCCTCCGCGACCGCGGAGGCGAGGGTGCTGGGCGCGAACGCGCGCTCCAGGTGGGCGCCCGCCGGCTTGTGGTCGACGTCCCAGCGCGCGCCGCTGCCGCTGACCGCGACGTAGTCGTGCTCCAGGCGCGTGGTGCCGCCGACCGCGGTCCCGAGGGAGACCCCTATACGCCAGGGGTCCTCCTTCTCGAGGTCGAGTCCGGCGTCGCCCAGCGCCTCCCGGGCCGCCACCAGGGCGAACTGGATGTAGCGGTCCGAGCGGGCGATCAGATCCGCGTCCAGCCCGTGGGCGACGGGATCGAAGTCGCACTCGGCGGCGATGCGCGATCGGAACTGCGCCGGGTCGAACAGTGTGATTCCGCGTGTCGCGGTACGGCCGTTGGCGAGCAGGTCCCAGAACGCCGGGGCTCCGATGCCACCGGGTGCGACGACGCCGACCCCGGTGACGGCCACGCGCCGGGTCATGAGGCCGCCCCCGTTCGTTCTGGCGGCGCGTAGCCGTCACTCGCGTCCGCGGTCTCCGTGACCTCGGTGTCCACGTGCCCGAGTTCGGGCCGCGGGGCGAGCGGGCCGAGGTGGAAGACCATGCGCGCCTCCACGTCACCCACGTTACGGAAGCGGTGACGGACGTGCGGCGGGATCAGCAGGCCCTGGTCGGGCCGCATCGGGTGTGATTCGCCGTCCAGGTCCACTTCGAGGAGCCCGTCCACGACGTACACGAATTCCTCGGAGTACGGGTGGTAGTGCTCGCCGATCCGGTCTCCCGGGGCGACGATGGCCAGCCCCATGAAGCCGCTGGTGGCGCCCACCGCCGTGGGTGTGAGCATGGCGCGCAGGTCGCCTCCGCGCCTGCGGTTGGGCTGAGTCTCGCTGAGGTCCACGATGCGAGGCCGGTGGGTGGTCATGGCTGTTCTCCTCCAGGCACGTTGTGCGGTGTGACGGCAGCACGGGTGGCCCCACTGCCGGTGACGCGTCAGGACTCGGTGGCCCGACGGTCGGTGATCAGGTTCATCTCGGCCTGCGCGAGGAAGCGCGCGGCCTCCTGGTCGGTCGTCGGCATGCCGTTCGCACCGCCGTCGAGCAGCCGGCCGAGCATGGCCGCCTTGCGGTGGCCGCCGATGCCGAGTGCCTGTGAGGGCTGGGCGTCGAGCGGGCCGCTCACCTCGAGCAGCCGCACCACGATGTCGTCGCGCTGGAAGATGGTGCTGCTCTCGATGGGGCTCGACGCGTCGTTCGCCGCTTCCTCGTCCTGGCCGGCGAGCAGCCGGGCCAGTGCCATGCCGCAGCCTTCCTTGGCCTGGTAGAACAGCGAGTGCCGCTGGATCCCCTCGGGGGCGTGCCGGCCCGCTGTCACGTGGTGAACGGTGGGGAGCGCGGCCCTGGTGAAGAACATCCGGGCGGAGTCCGGGTCGCTGAGGTCGCGGTCCTGCTCCAGGTACGGGTTGATGGCCTCCTCGACGGCCCTGACCTCGGGCTGGCGGGAGACGTGGCGCAGGGCCGCCATGAGGTCGCCCTCGACCTCGACCGCTCGCACGACACGGTTTCCGTGCATGAAGAGCGAGGTACGGCGCAGCCGGGTGTTCTCGTCGACGCGGGACTGCGGGGAGTCGTAGTCGGCGAGGATCTTCGCGACCATCTCCTCAGTGCCCGGCTTCACCGTGAAGGTGAGCGCGTGGCGTACGACGCCGTCGCCCAGTCGCGGCGCGGCCTGGAGGCGGCCCTTGGCGGACTCGGGAGTGCCCTCGAACGCGACCCCGGTCTCCCGCAGCACGCTGAAGCGCAGGGAGCGTGTGTCGCGCACGCAGCTGTGCAGGGGCTGCACCGTCGCCACGTGCTCCTCGCTGTTCACCCAGGCGAGGAAGGGCGGCGCGCTCTCCCACTCACTGGTGATGAGCCACTGCGAGGGGTTCTCGATGGACTGGCACAGCTGGTCGCTGATGTGTCCGGGGATCGAGGCCACCTGGTTGCGCATGTGCTCGTACGCCTCGAGGAACTGGTTCTGGGCGCCGTCGTGCAGGTCCAGCAGCAGTATGACCCGGAGCCTCGAACCGTCGAAGGCGGACTGAGATATCCGTTCCGAGAGGGTTGTCATCTTTCGCTCTCCTTCGAGACGGCGCGGCGGCCACGTCCCGTGGCCTCTCGTCATCCGTCGGTTTCGGTGGAAGCGGCGCAGGTCTCTGCCCGCCGGCATGAAGTCCACCCCCACATCGCGAGCATCGCTCCCGCGACTGATCGTGGAACGCTGGTACGAGCGGCGCGAGATTTATGAACCGTTCAGGTGAGGCGTCGGCCGAAGTCCGGCCCAAGGCCTCCTGCGAGGGCATGGACACTGCATCCGTCACGTGTCCGAGCTGGAGCAACTGATGAACGAGAACGTCGACCTCCGCGTACCGGTCCTCATCGTGGGCGGCTCCCTGGTGGGCCTGTCCGCCTCCCTCTTCCTGAGCCGGCTCGGCGTCCGCCACCTGCTGGTGGAGAAACACAGCAGCACCTCGACCCACCCACGGGGGCGGGGGAACAACGTCCGGACGATGGAGGTGTTCCGGACCGCGGGTGCGGAGCAGCTGATCCGGGACGCCGCATCCGTGCTGGCGGACAATCACGGAATCCTTCAGGCCGGGTCGCTCACCGGCGACGACCAGGAGTGGCTGTTCAAGGAGATCGACCCGGGCGGCGGGATCGCCAGGTTCAGCCCGAGCGGCTGGTGCCTGTGCAGCCAGAACGACCTGGAGCCGGTGCTGGTCTCCCATGCCCGGGCGGAGGGCAGCGAGCTGCGGTTCTCCACCGAGCTGCTCAGCTTCGAGCAGGACGCGGACGGGGTCACCGCTGTGGTCAAGGACCGGGAGACCGGGGGACACACCACGGTGCGCGCCGACTATCTGGTGGCGGCCGACGGGCCCCGCAGTCCGATCCGGGAGCAGCTGGGCATCGGCCGGACGGGGCCGGGGGACCTCTTCCACAACGTGAGCATCACGTTCCGCTCGCGGCGGCTCGCCTCCGTGGTGGGCGACCGGCGCTTCATCGTCTGCTACCTGACCACCCCGGACGCGGACGGGGCGCTGCTGCCCGTGGACAACGAGGAGCAGTGGGTGTTCCACGCGCCGTGGCAGCCGGACCAGGGCGAGACGCTGGAGGACTTCACCGACGAGCGGTGCGCGGACCACATCCGCAGGGCGGTCGGTGCGCCGGACCTGGACGTGGAGATCACCGGCAAGGCGCCGTGGCACGCCGCCGAGCGGGTCGCCGAGCGGTACGGCTCCGGCCGGGTCTTCCTGGCCGGGGACTCGGCGCACGAGATGTCCCCCACCGGGGCGTTCGGCTCCAACACCGGTATCCAGGACGCGCACAACCTGGCGTGGAAGCTGGCTGCCGTGCTCGACGAGGCGGCGGGACCGGGGCTTCTCCAGACGTACGAGGCGGAGCGGCTGCCCGTGGCGAAGGCCACGAGCGCGCGTGCGTCGGCCCGCTCGGGAGAGCACAGCCACCCGGGGTACGCCGGATCACCCGGCCCGGGTGGCGGCGGCCGCAAGGGCGGCATGCTCACGGTCGCACTCGGCTACCGCTATGTGCGCGGCGCCGTGCTCGACGTGGACCCCGGCCTTCCGGTGGTGCCCGAAGGCATGGGCCTGACGGGTGAGCCCGGCACCAGGGCACCGCACATGTGGCTCGGGCGGGACGGCGGGCGTGTGTCGACGCTGGATCTCTACGAGAAGTCGTTCGTGCTGCTGAACGACGCCCGGCATCCGGACTGGCGTACGGCGGCGGAGCAGGTGGCCAAGCGCCTGTCGGTCCCGCTGGAGGCCTTCGGGATCGGCGCCGCCCCGGGCGCCGATCTGGAGCCCGAGGAGGGGGCCGACTGGGCCGCCACCCATGGAACGTCCGCCGAAGGCGCCGTGCTCGTGCGGCCCGACGGGTTCGTCGCCTGGCGTTCGCACGGCGCGGCGGCGGACCCGGAGGCGACGCTGTACGAGGTCATGGTGACTCTGCTCCACCGCGGCTGACGCGGCGGGAGGTGCGGCCGGCGGGCCCCGTGGGGCCCGTCAGCCGACGCCGAACGACCTGAGGGCCTCGAGGAACGCCTGGGGGTTGTCGGCGTGCACGAGGTGCCCGGCGTCGACGGAGGCGAACCGTCCTTGGGGTATCTGCTCCGCCATCCAGGCCAGTTGCCCCTGGTCGACGTGGCTGCGGGCCCCTCCGACGACGAGTACCGGGGCGGTGATCTCGCCCAGGCACTCACGTGCGGCGGGGTCAGGGGCGTTGAGCTGGGCGTCGATGGACGGAACGACCTGCCAGTCGAAGCCGAGCTCGCCCGGCGGACGTTCGGCCGGCCCGCGGGGTGGGTCGAGCGGGAGCAGGGACGGGGCGTCCTCGACGACCAGGGCCCCGACCAGTTCCGGGTGCCGCTCGGCCAGCAGCAGGGCTGCCGCTCCGCCCATCGAGTGCCCGATCACTGTGGCGCCGGCGAGATTGCGGGTCTCCAGGAAGGCGTGCAGGTCGTCACGGAAGAATTCGAAGGAGTATCGGCCCGGCCAGTCGCTGAGGCCGTGGCCCCGGAAGTCGAGTGCGTACACCCGGTGGCGGGCCGCGAGCTGTTCGGCGATGCCCGTCCAGTCCAGGCTGCTGCCGCCCCGCCCGTGGGCGAGGACGACGGGCGGGGCCGAGGGGTCGCCCCAGGTGCGGTACGCGAGCCGGATCCCGCCCGCCTGCACACTGCTGAGGTCGGGGTCCAGGAAGGCCGTGACGGTGCGGACGAAGGCACCGGGGTCGTCCATCCACGGGAAGTGGCCGGCGCCCCGCTGGACGACGAATTGCGAGTGGGGGAAGAGCGCGGCGAGTTCCGCCGCGCGGTCGGGGCTGGGGCCTCCGTCGTACTCCCCCGCGAGGACGAGCACGGGCAACGGCAGCTCGCGGAGTGCGGCGACCGCGGCGTCGGTGTCGAGGCCGTCCTCCGGGTAGTAGAACGACCCGGCCAGGGCGTTTCGCTGCACGGGGGATTCGGCGGCGTGGGCCTGGGCGGGGGCGTCCCAGCGCCCGTACATGAACGGTCGGATCCCCGCCCAGGCCTCCGGCGTGGCGCGTCCGGCCTGGATCTCGTCCAGCGCGGCCCTGGCCTCGGCGTACCAGGGCTCGTGGGCGCGCAGCGCTGCGGCGTCGCGCCGGTCCTGGTCGGTGGCGGGAAGGCCCAGGGTGCCTGTCCCGGGTGTGACGAGCGTGAGGGAACGCAGTCGCCGGGGGTACTTCGCGGCGTAGAGCGCGGCGAGTTCACCGGAGGCGGAGTGGCCCAGCACATCGGCCTGTTCGAGGCCGAGGTGCGCGCGGAGCGCCTCGACGTCCTCGACGAGACGGTCGATCCGGTAGGTCGACGGGTCATCCGGGACGGCGGATTCCCCGGTGCCCCGCAGATCCAGCAGCACCAGCTGCCGCACCCGGGACAGGCCGCCGAGGTCGCCGAAATAGCGGGCCGCCCGCATGGGGCCGCCCGGCAGGCAGATCAGCGGTTCGCCCTCGCCCACCAGGTGATAGGCGAGTCCGGTTCCGTCGTACGTGCTGAAGATCGGCATAACAGTCATCCAAACAGTGCGGGCGGCCCGTTGCAGGTGCGTACGCCCAGAGCGAATCAGGTGACGGCGGCGTCCGACAGGAGCCGCACGGCCGCCTTCCGGGCCTGGTGTGCGGGCTCGGGCGTCCCGGCGACGGCCGCGGTGACGATCGCGCCTTCGGCGAGCAGCACGTAGGCGACGGCGGATCCCTCCGGCTCACCCGCCGCCACGACCAGGCCGGTGATGTAGGCACGGAAGGCTTCCTTGTGAAGGCGTGCGATGCCGGCGACGGAGGCGTCCGTCGCACCGATCTCGCCGAAGCTGTTGTTGAAGGCGCAGCCGCGGAAGCCGGGCTCGGAGAACCACAGGTGCAGCCAGTCGAAGACCGCGAGGACCCGGTCCCGCGGCGGGCCCGGGCAGCTGTCCACGTATGCGGCGAGTTGTGCGCGCCACCGGGTGTCCCTGGCTTCGAGGCACGCACGGACCAGCGCGGACTTGGAGGGGAAGAGCCCGTACAGGCGCTTGAGCGAGACACCTGAGGCAGCGCGGATCTCGTCCATGGAGACCGCTTGGACACCGCGGGCGTAGAAGAGGTCCTCGGCGGCTTCCAGTGCCGCGGACCGAGCTTGTGCGGGATCCACCGTGATGCCCCTCGTCGCCGTACGTGCGTGCCCTCGTCCGCGCCCTGCGTGCCGCGTCCGCCTGTCGGCGGGCTTGCGGGAGAACGCGCGTTCTCCTACAGTACGGCACCACGAGGAGAACGCCCGTTCTCCCGCCTGCGGAGGGGTCGCATGAACGCGCAGCCGCTCGTCCCGCCGTTCACCCAGGGGTCCGCGGCCGCAAAGGTCCGCCGCGCCGAGGACGCCTGGAACACCCGGGACCCGGAGAAGGTGGCGCTCGCCTATACACCGGACTCCCGCTGGCGCAATCGCGCCGAGTGGGTGACCGGGCGTCGGGAGATCATCGGCTTCCTGACACGAAAGTGGGCCCGGGAGCTGGATTACCGTCTCGTCAAGGAACTGTGGGCGTACGACGGCAGCCGGATCGCCGTGCGTTTCGCCTACGAGTGGCACGACCACGGAGGCCGCTGGCACCGGTCCTTCGGCAACGAGAACTGGGAATTCGACAGCGGCGGACTCATGCGGGTGCGCCACGCGTCGATCAACGACGTCCCGATCGAGGAGTCCGGGCGCCGGTTCCGCTGGACACCCGGACGGCGGCCGGACGACCACCCCGGGCTCACCGAGCTGGGCTTCTGACCAGGAGTTGTCCACAGGCCGCCCGCACCCCTTGCCAGAACCCCCCACCTCCTGAATTACTGCTCCCAGGAGGCGACCGAATGGTCGGTCGCCGGTCGGCGAGGGGATGATCCGTATGACCGCGCTGCTTGACGCCGGCGAGCGGCTCGGCCGCGACGAGCTCGAGTCCCTGCAGTTGGAGCGACTCCAGGCCACGCTGCGGCACGCCTACGAGAACGTCGCCTTCTACCGCGCGGCGTTCGACAAGGCGGGGCTGCGCCCCGAGGACTGCCGTGCGCTCGCCGATCTCTCCCGCTTCCCGTTCACCGTCAAGGCCGACCTGCGCGACAACTACCCGTTCGGGATGTTCGCCGTTCCCGAGGACCGGGTGCGGCGGGTCCACGCGTCCAGCGGCACGACCGGCCGGCCCACGGTGGTCGGGTACACGGAACACGACCTGGACACCTGGGCGGACGTGGTCGCCCGGTCGATCAGGGCGGCGGGCGGCCGGCCTGGCCACAAAGCCCATGTGGCCTACGGATACGGCCTGTTCACCGGTGGCCTGGGAGCGCATTACGGGGCGGAGCGCCTCGGCTGCACCGTCATTCCGGCGTCCGGGGGCATGACGGCGCGCCAGGTGCAGCTGATCCAGGACTTCCGGCCGGAGATCATCATGATCACGCCCTCGTACATGCTCACCCTGCTCGACGAGTTCGAACGCCAGGGAGTCGATCCCCGGACGACGTCGCTGAAGGTCGGCATCTTCGGAGCCGAGCCGTGGACCGAGCAGATGCGCGACGAGATCGAGGAGCGGTTCGCCATCGACGCCGTCGACATATACGGGCTGTCGGAGGTTATGGGTCCCGGGGTGGCTCAGGAGTGCGTCGAGACCAAGGACGGGCTCCACATCTGGGAGGACCACTTCTATCCGGAGGTCGTCGACCCGTTCACCGGTGAGGTCCTGCCGGACGGGGAGGAGGGCGAGCTGGTCTTCACCTCGCTCACCAAGGAGGCCATGCCGGTGATCCGCTACCGGACCCGTGACCTGACGCGGCTGCTGCCGGGGACTGCCCGCGTCTTCCGCCGGATGGAGAAGATCACCGGTCGCAGCGACGACATGGTGATCCTGCGCGGGGTGAATCTCTTTCCCACGCAGATCGAGGAGATCGTGCTGCGGACTCCGGGAGTGGCTCCGCACTTCCAGCTGCGACTGACCCGGCAGGGGCGGATGGACGCGCTGACCGTGCGGGCGGAGGCACGGGCCGGTGCCTCTACCGCCGAGCGCGAGGAGGCCGCCCGGTCCATCGCGGCAGCGGTGAAGGACGGGGTCGGCGTGAGCGTCGGGGTCGAGATCGTCGATCCGGAGACACTGGAGCGGTCGGTCGGCAAGATCAAGCGGATCGTCGATCTGAGGGAGGCCCGCTGAGGGGGCCGCGGCTGGAGGGGCCGGCTGCGGGACAGCTGTGGGCGGCCGGGTGAGCGAGACCGCCAGGGGCACGGTGCGGCCCGGGGTGTTCAGCGCGAGGCGGTCATGGAGGCGAAGACCACGACGTTGTCCTGGTAGCCCGTCTTCTTGTTGTAGACGCCACCGCAGGTGATCACCCGCAGTTCGGGGCGGGCGGAGGGGCCGTAGACCTTGTCGTCCGGGAAGTTCGTCTTGTTGTAGACCGCGACGGCGTAGACGGTGAACACGGCCGTGCGCAGGTCCGCCCGGACGATCTCGATGGTGGCGCCCTTGCGCACGGTTCCCAGCTCGTGGAAGACGCCGGGCCCGAGACGGGTGTCCACGTGCCCGGCCGCGACCGCGGTGCCCACGGCGCCGGGCACCGTCCCGCCCGCGTACCAGCCGGCGAGTACGGGGTTGTTGTCGGGCGGAGGCTCGAGCGCTCCCGCCGTGTTCAGCGCGAGCTTCATCAGAGGGGCGTCCACCTCGAGAACCGGGATCCGAAGCCGGAGCGGAGTCGCGGGCGCGAGCGGCCGCACGGAGGGGGGCGGGACGGAGGCACCGCCGCTGGGCCCCGGGCGCGTGGAGGCCGGGTCGGCGGGGGTCTGATCCGGCGGGCTCACCGGCACGGGGGCCAGGGGGCCCGGACGGGCGGGCGGCGGGGCCGGAGGCGCCGGCGCCATGGCGGGGTGGCGCAGGTAGGAGGGCGGCCGGGTCACGGGCCGTTCCGGGGCCAGGTAGGCGAGAGCCTGCGCGGGCCTCGGGGGGCGGGCTGTGGGCGGGACCGACGTGGCGGACAGCGCGGCGGCGGGAGCGGCTGTCCCGGCCGCCGGCGGCTGAGGTGGGCGGTCGTCGCGCGTTCCACTCATCACCAGGGCCGTACCTGCCACCAGGGCCCAGACGAGGTGCTTCACCGCTGGGAACGCCGGCGGTGTCGCGCTGTTGGTACTCCCGGATTTCATCGCGTGCCTCTGCTTCGCAGCGGGTGGGTGGGGCGCCGCGGGCCGGGAAGGTACGCCTTCCCGGCCCCCGCGGACGTGAGCAGTGCGGTCAGGAGCGCGCTGCGGCGGTCCGGCGGCGCACCCTGACCACTCCCCCGGCCGCCGCCGCGGCGAGCAGCACACTGCCCGCGGCGAGCTGCGTGTTCTGGTCGGTGGGCGCTCCGAAGCCGGCGTCGACCCCGCCGGTGGGTGCGCGGTCGGCGATCTGGTACGTGTCCGTGATCCTCGTCCGGGGCGGGCACTTCACGGTGACGGTGTCGGTGCCCGGCCGGGTCCCCGCCGGGATGTCGAACACGCCGACCAGCACCCCGGCCCGGTCACCCTTGAAGAGGTGAAAGGCCCCTCCTGCCTCCGACGTGCCCTTGCCGTAGGTCTCCTTGCCGCAGGCTCTGGTGACGACGGTGACCTCTGAGCCTGGTGAGGCCTTCGCCGGGCTGATGCGAATGGTCTGTTCACCTGAGGGGTCGGCCGCGGCTCCGGCGGCCGGGGCCGCGAGTGCGAGAGAACCGACGGCCAGACAGACACCCGCGCCGATGCGTGTGTTGCGCATGTGGATCCTCCAACGGGAGCAGGGTCCGGCCGGTCTGCGCGGCACCTCTGCTGTGTTCCGCCTTCGAGGCAACCGACAGCCCGTCACCTGCGCAACACGAGGTTCTGCCCCACACGTCACCCGGCCAGGCTCCGGGCTCGGCGGACGGACGACCGTTCTCGCAGGTCACCCGATCCGGAAGAAGAACTGAAAGGGGATCACGTCCAGGACGGCGAACGGGCTAAGACGCACACTCGGCCGATGGCTCCGTAGCCCTGCGGGAGGGGGCCGCTGCCGCCGGTCAGGCCACCGGCCGGCCCTGCTGACGGCTCACCATCTCGGTGATCCAGACGGGCGCGTACGGAGACGTGCAGCCCGGGGAGGTCGGGTAGTCCTTGAGAACCTCCAGGCGCTCACCGATGTCCATCGCACGGGCACGGTGATCGGCGTGTTCGATCCCGATCTGAGCCAGGCAGTGGTTCATCGCCCACTGCAGGCGGGGCGGGGCGTCCCGCATCCGTGCCTCGATGACGTCGAGCAGTCCCACGAGGTCGAGCCCCTCGGGCTTCTTCGCCACGCGTTCGGTGGTCAGCGCCCAGCCGGCACCGGCGACCACCGGGTCCGGATCGGCGGACCAGGCCGGACGCAGCTCTTCGGCGTGCGGGTTCTTCTTCACCACGTAATTCACGAGCCAGTCGTTCACCTTGGGTGTACGCGCCTGGCGCAGCATGGCGTCCAGCTCGTCACGCCCGAACGCCTTCGGGCGGCAGATCAGCAGCGCCAGCAGTCTCGCCGCGGTGTCATCCGTCTCCCAGAGCCGGCATGCGAGTTCCTGCTGCGTCTTCAGCCGCTTCGCGAGCGCGCGCAGCTTGCCGAGGTTCACGCCGTGATCGTCGCCGTGTCTCTCGTTCACCTCGCGAATTCTCGGATCCTCGAGCTCGGCGAGCTCGGCCATCACCTCGGACACCGTCGTCCCGGACACGCCACTCTCCTGTCACTCACCTGAAGGCTGCAGCCTACGAGGGAGGCCGGCCCTCCGTCGTACGCGCCGGCGGTGGAGCCGCTGCGGCGTCCTTCTCCGAGAAACGGTCCCGCAGCTCCCTCTTCAGGATCTTGCCGCTGGCGTTGCGCGGGAGTTCACCGACGAAGAGGACCCTCTTCGGTGCTTTGAAGTGGGCGAGTGCCGAGCGGGTGTGCTCGATCAGTTCTGATTCCGAGGCCTCTCCCCGGAGCACGACGATCGCGGTGACGGCCTCGATCCAGCGCGCGTCGGGCAGCCCCACCACGGCAGCCTCGGCCACCGCGGGGTGGGTGTAGAGGGCATCCTCCACCTGTCGGGAGGCGACGAGCACACCTCCCGAGTTGATGACGTCCTTCACCCGGTCGACGACCGTGAAGTAGCCCTCCGGGTCGCGCACGGCGAGGTCACCGGAGTGGAACCAGCCGTCACGGAACGCCTCTGCGCTCTCCTCCGGTTTGTCCCAGTAGCCCTGGCACAGCTGAGGGGAGCGGTAGACCACCTCACCCGCCGTGCCGTCGGGCACCTCCTTGCCGCCCTCGTCGACCACCTTCGCCTCGACGAAGAGCACGGGTCGCCCGCAGGAGTCCATCCGCCCTTCGTGCTCCTCGGGTCCGAGGACGGTGGCGAGGGGGCCGATCTCGCTCTGGCCGAAGCAGTTGTAGAACGCCAGCTCCGGCAGTCGCTCGCGCAGGCGTTCCAGGACGGGCACCGGCATGATCGACGCGCCGTAGTACGCCTTGCGGAGCGCTCCGAGCTCACGGGTCGCGAACTCCGGGTGGTTGGCGAGTCCGATCCAGACGGTCGGCGGCGCGAAGAGGCTGTCCGCCTGACCGGTTTCGACCAGATCGAAGATCCGGCCGGCGTCGGGGGCGTCGAGAATGGTGTTCTCGGCGCCCACGGCGAGATACGGCAGCAGGAACACATGCATTTGCGCGGAGTGGTAGAGGGGCAGCGAATGCACCGGCCGGTCCGTGGCGCGCAGGTCGAGGGCGGTGACGGCGCTGACGTACTCGTGGACCAGTGCGCCGTGCGTCATCATCGCGCCCTTGGGCTGGGCGGTCGTGCCGGAGGTGTAGAGCAGCTGCACAAGGTCGTCGGCGCCGGGTTCGCGTACGGGGGTGAAGGCGCGCGGGGTGTCCAGCTCGCCGAGGAGGGAGTCCGGCGCGTCGCGTAGCGGCCGTACGTCCCGGTCCGCCGGGACTCGCGGGGCCAGTCCGGGGTCGGTGAGGACGAGCGCGCTGCCGGACTGGCGGAGGATGTATGCCAGGTCCTCGCCGGTGAGATTCTGATTGACCGGTACATGGACCAGCCCGGCACGGGCGCACGCCAGATAGGCGATCAGGTACACGTCCGAATTGTGGGCGTAGGAGGCCACCCGGTCACCGGGGCGGAGGCCGTGCGCGGCGGTCAGCACGGCGGCCGCTGTACTGACCGCCTCGTCGAGGGCCGCGTAGGTCCAGGACCGCTCGGCGTACCGCACGGCGGTGCGCTCCGGGGTGCGCCGTGCGCTGCGGGTCAGGACGCCGTCCACTGTGCTGCTGCGTACACCTGTCATGGCGTGATCCTGGGTGGCCGGCCGTCGAGGGTCAAGAGCCCGGAACGCCCGTGTCGGCGTCGCCCGCCTCCATGACCTGACGTCACGTCAGATTCTTTGTTCCGCGAGGGGCCCCTCGTGCGGCAGTGGTGACAGTAATCTCTGCTTCGGCAGGAAGTTTCATCACCGTACGAGATTTCGAAAGTTACTTTCGCGTGGGTGCTTTCGACGTGAGGGGAAGGGGTTCCGGATGGCCGGAGACGTGTCGGGACGGGGAATGAGCCGCCGGAGGCTGGGCGGCGGGATACTGGCGCTGGGCGGGGCGTTCGCCCTTGCCCCGATCCCCTTCGCGGGGCCGGCTGGAGCGGCGGCCGGTGCCGAGCGGGGCACGGGACCGCTGGGCGGCGGAGCATCGGAGACCGGGACGGGTATGGGATCAGGGCGGGGCCGGCCGACGCTGCGCCGCGGGTCGGCCGCACGTGCCGGGCTGCTGCCGGACCAGCTCGACCTGCTCGTCGCCGATGCGGAGAAGTACCTCGCCGACTCCCCCGCGCACCCCTGGTACGCGGGTGCGGTCCTGCTCGCGGGCCGGGGCGGCACCGTGGCGCTCCACCGGCCGCTCGGCAGCGCGGTTCGCTATGCGGCGTACGACGAGAAGACCGACACCGGGGTGGAGTTCCCGCCCGACCAGCAGATCGCGATGGCCGAGGACACGGTCTTCGACCTGGCCTCGGTGTCCAAGCTGTTCACCTCGATCCTCGCCGTGCAGCAGATCGAGCGAGGCGCGCTGGAGCTCGAGGCGGCTGTCGCGTCCTACCTCCCCGACTTCGCCGGCGGCGGCAAGCAGGACATCACGGTCCGTCAGCTGCTGACGCACACCTCGGGCTTCCGGTCCTGGATCCCGCTCTACAAGGAGCCGACCCGTGAGGGGAAGCTGCGCCTGCTCTGGGACGAGGTGCCCGCCTCGGCTCCCGGTACGGCGTATCTCTACTCCGACCTCAATCTGATCTCGCTGCAGTTGATCCTGGAGAAGATCACCGGACGCACTCAGGACGACCTGCTCCGCGACGAGATCACCGCTCCGCTCGGGATGCATCGCACCCGCTACAACCCGCCCGCCTCCTGGAAGCCGAAGATCGCGGCCACCGAGGACGCCCGGCTGCCCTGGTCGGGGCTGGAGCGCGGACTGGTCTGGGGCGAGGTCCATGACGAGAACGCGTACAGCCTGGGCGGGGTCGCCGGCCACGCGGGCGTCTTCTCGTGCGCCTGGGATCTGGCCGTACTGGCCCGCACGCTGCTCAACGGCGGAAGCTACGGCACCTCCCGGATCCTGTCCGAGGAGTCCGTGGAGCTGTTGTTCACCGACTTCAACACCGCCTTCCCCGGCGACGAACACGGCCTGGGCTTCGAGCTCTACCAGCACTGGTACATGGGCGCGATGGCCACCCCGCGCACAGCGGGCCACACCGGGTTCACCGGCACGAGTCTGGTCCTCGATCCGACGAGTGACTCGTTCCTGATCATTCTGGGCAACTCCGTCCACCCTGTGCGCACATGGCGTTCCGGCAGCGCTCCGCGGGTGGCGGCGGCCAACCGGATGGCGCGGGCGGTGCCCGTCCGTCCGGCCCGGGGCCGTACCGCCTGGTTCTCCGGTATGGCGAGTGCCGCCGCCGCGACGCTCACACTGCCCGCGGTGCTCCCGGTCTCCTCCCGCCCGGCGCTCAGCTGCGCGCTGTGGTGGGACACCGAGCCGGCTTCGGACGTGCTCCGCCTGGAGGCGTCCTCGGACTCCGGGGCGACATGGAAGCCCGTACCCTTCACCACCGTTCCGACCCACGGAGACGGGCCCGGGGAGCCGCGGCCGCACCCGGACGGGTCGGTCTCCGGCTGGTCGGGACGCGTCTGGCACCGGCTGGAGGCGGACCTCGAAGCGTGGCGGGGCACCGAGGTCCGGCTGCGCTGGCGCTACGTCACCGACCAGTTGTATGTCGGGCGCGGCGTCTACGTGGACGACGTCCGGGTGGAGGACCGCGGCCGTACGCTCTTCGACGGGAACAGGCCTCGCGATGCCGGACGCATCGAGGCCGAGGGATGGACCGTTTCCTCCGACTGAGCCGGCCCACCTGGTTGGATGACCGGCGTGAATGGAACCCAGTCCATAGACACCGTTCCTATCCAGTGTGCATGAGTGGGTCCTGGACCCACTGATGTGTTCTGGGCGCATCCCGAACGGTGTTGGATGCGCTGGGTTGCCGCTTTCGCGTCCCGTTCGGTGGCACGTCTCCAGGGGCGTGGTCCGTTGCGGGTGGGCGGGTTTACGCGCGAAGAGGGAACTGCGCTCCCGTGCGCGCACGGCGGCCGTGGCCGCGGCGCGGGAGAAGGCGGCCCTGTACGCGGAGGCTGCCGGAGCGCAGCTCGGGCCCGTCATCCACATCACCCGGCATGGTGACCGTCTCGGCGGGGGTCGTCCCTCGGCTTCTCACTCATCCGCGGCTGAGGACACCCGCGCCGAGAGCACCCGCACCTGCGCGAGACCGAGCGCGGGCCTCCCCCGAGGGCCCGCGCTCGCTCATTTCCCCCGACGGATCCGGAGCGTCTTCCCCTCCATGGAAGCGGTTCGAAAGTTTCGGCACACAGCATCAACTTCTTTCGCCATGCCCGAGCTCGATGACCGGAGTATCCGCGAAGTGGACCCCACATGGCCCATCGGATCCCCCGTACATGCAGGCGGAATGGACAACTGCCCTCAAATGAGCGGGTGTTCACTCGGAAATATTTCGGAAATATAGCGTTGACTCGACTTCCCGTGGGGCGCATACTCTCCCTCGCTCCCCCTGTTCCGCAGCTCGTCCTTCCGTCGACGGACGCCCTCCCGGTGTGTGTGCGCCGATGGCTCGACAGCACCTCGAACGGTCCGAATCCCCCTGTCCGGGCTTCCAGTTCGACCCGCCCGGCAACCGGAAGAAGAGGCTGGAAACGTGATGGCCCAGATTCCTCCAGGCGGCGTACCCGCCCGCCCGCACCTGCCGGCCCGCGCCAGACGGGCACTGTCCCTCGTCACGGCGGGCGTCCTCGCCGCAGCCGGTGTCGTCGCGCTCGCGGGCAACGCCGAGGCCGCCGGCGCTCTCGGCGACGCCGCGGCGGCGAAGGGCCGCTACTTCGGCACGGCGGTGGCGGCCAATCACCTCGGCGAGGCGGCGTACGCGTCGACGCTCGACGCCCAGTTCGACTCGGTCACACCCGAGAACGAGATGAAGTGGGACGCCGTCGAGGGCTCCCGCAACTCGTTCAACTTCTCGGCGGCCGACCGGATCGTCAGTCACGCGCAGAGCAGGGGCATGAAGGTCAGGGGCCACACCCTCGTGTGGCATTCGCAGCTGCCGGGCTGGGTGAGCGGCCTGGGCGCCACCGATCTCCGCTCCGCCATGAACAACCACATCACCCAGGTGATGACCCACTACAAGGGCAAGATCCACTCGTGGGACGTGGTGAACGAGGCCTACCAGGACGGCAGCAGCGGGGCCCGGCGCAGCTCGCCGTTCCAGGACAAGCTCGGCAACGGCTTCATCGAGGACGCGTTCCGCACCGCTCGTACGGTCGATGCCGACGCCAAGCTCTGCTACAACGACTACAACACCGACGGTCAGAACGCGAAGAGCAACGCGGTCTACGACATGGTGAAGGACTTCAAGCAGCGCGGCGTCCCGATCGACTGCGTGGGCTTCCAGTCGCACTTCAACAGCAACTCACCCGTCCCCTCCGACTTCCAGGCCAACCTCCAGCGCTTCGCGGACCTCGGTGTCGACGTGCAGATCACCGAGCTGGACATCGAGGGCTCCGGATCGGCGCAGGCCGCCAACTACACCAAGGTGGTGAACGCCTGCCTGGCTGTCACACGGTGCACGGGCATGACGGTCTGGGGCGTCACGGACAAGTACTCGTGGCGCAGCAGTGGCACCCCGCTGCTCTTCGACGGTGACTACAACAAGAAGCCGGCCTACGACGCGGTGCTCGCCGCGCTCGGCGGTTCCGGCGGAGGCGGGGACGGCGGCGGTGAGGACGGCGGCGGCACCGGCGCCTGCACGGCGACGTACACCCAGACCTCGACGTGGAACGGCGGCTACAACGGGCAGGTGACCGTCAAGGCGGGCGGGTCGGGCATCAGCGCCTGGACGGTTCCGGTGACCGTACCCTCGCCCCAGAAGGTCTCCGCCGTCTGGAACGGCACGGCCACCACGTCCGGCAACGTGATGACGGTCAAGCTCGCCTGGAACGGGACGCTGGCGGCAGGCACCTCGACGAGTTTCGGGTTCACCGTCACGACGAACGGCAACACCTCGGCACCGGTCGTAGGAGCCTGCACCGCTTCCTGACCGCCCCGCATCAGCGCCTCGTCACCAGGAGGGACCCCGACCGGACAGCGCCCCGCCCGGTCGGCCGACCGGGCGGGGCGCTGTCCGGTCGGTCAGCCTGCGGCCGGCCCGCCGACTCCCGTGGCGGCGAGCGCCGGCGAGGTGGTGGCCGGGGAAGGGACGGTGGAAGCGGACGGGTTGGCGGACCCGGCCGGAATCCCGGCCCCGTCCGGTGCCGGTGCCGTCGATTCGCGTACCACCAGCCGGGGCCTGATCAACAGGGACCGCCCGGCCGCGGGGGCGGAGTCGATCCGGGCGCGCAACTGCTGGAACGTCTCGGCGGCCATCTCCGGAAGCGGCTGACGGACCGTGGTGAGCGGCGGCTCGAAGAGGTCGGCGAGCAGGATGTCGTCGAACCCGACCACCGAGACGTCCCGCCCCGCGCCGCGTCCGGCGTCCTTGGCGCCCCGGCAGATCCCGATCGCACACATGTCGTTGATCGCGACGAAGCCGGTGGGCGGGTCCGGCCGGGTGAGGAGCTCCCTGGCCGCGTTCCGGCCGAGTTCGGCCGCGTCCTTGTCACCGAACTCGGTGGTGTCCGCGCCGGGCCAGACGATCGCATCGGCCGGATCGAGGCCGCTCGCCTCCAGGGCCGCCCGGAAGCCCCGCAGCCGCTCGCGTCGGTTCACGCTGTGGACGGAACCCGAGACGAAGGCCAGTTTCCGGTGGCCCAGTTCGATCAGATGACGGGTGGCGAGCTCGGCCCCCATCGCGTTGTCCACACTGATGCTGGCCAGTGACGAAGGGTCCCCCGCCTGCGCCGTCCGGTCGAAGGCCACCATCTTGAGTCCCCTGCTCAGCAGCGGCGTCATATGGTCGAGTGAGGGCAGCGAGGAGCAGAGAACCACACCGCTCACCCCGTCGGCGAGCAGCTCCTCACCGTACTTCAGCTCGCGGGCGGGATCGCGCTCGCTGTTGCAGAGCAGCACGTGGTAGCCCTCGGCCAGCGCGATGGCCTCCAGCTCCCTGGCCAGCGCCCCCCAGAACGGGTTGGCGACGGACGGCACGATCAGGCCGATGACCTTGATACGGCCGGTGCGGAGCATGCGGGCGGCCCGGTTGGGACGGTAGTTGAGCTGCTCGATCACCTGCTCCACGCGAGCCAGGGTGGCCGCCTGCATACGGTCGGTACGCCCGTTGAGGACGTTGGAGACCGTGCTCGCCGAGACCCCTGCGGCCTCGGCGACCTGATGGATCGTTACCCCGCTCATGCCACCTCCGGTTCGGAACGCACTGCTGATCCTAGTGTACCGATTTACTGAACGCGCTCTACCGGTACACCCGTTAACGCCCCTGAAAATTGTTGTGCATCAGCTGTTGACGACACTCTCAAGGCGTTCCTAGCATCACTGCATCGATTTACCAGCACTTCCCAGCCATGTCCGGGAGGTCCGAGCTGGATCGATCCACCGCTCCACCTCAAAAGGGGTGCCCCATGGAACTCAACAGACGGTCCGTGCTCGCCGCGATCGGCGCGGGCACCGCTGCTGCCGCTCTCGCGGGCTGTGGCGGCGGCGCGTCGTCCGCCGGTTCGGCCGACGGCCCAGCCGAGGGCGAGATCACGCTGCTCACACCGATCTACGAAGGCGCCGACGGCAAGACGCTCCTGGAGGAGAAGATCCTCGGCGGGTTCCGGAAGAAGTATCCGGACGTCAAGGTGAACGTCGACTACACGACGTACGCGCAGCTCAACGAGAAGATCACCACCGGGCTCGCCGGCGGGCTGCTGCCCGACGTACTGATGATGGGCGTCGGCTGGATCCCCCCGTTCGCCTCGAAGAAGGCGATCGCCGAGCTCCCGGAGGCGTTCGCCTCCGCGCACGACTACGAGAAGCGCGTGCTCGAGCCCTCGCGCTACGACGGGAAGCTCTACGCTCTGCCCGTCGTCCTCGACACCCGCATCGTCGTGTACCGCAAGGACCACTTCGCCGAGGCCGGCATCAAGAAGACACCGGCCAACTGGGCCGAGCTGCGCGCCGTCGCGAAGCAGCTGACCGGAGACGGCCACATGGGTTTCGACCCGTTCTCCATCGACCTGCGCCAGTGCTGGGAGACCTTCCTCTTCGCCAACGGCGGTCAGCTCTTCAGCTCGGACGGCAAGAAGGTGCTGTTCACCGACGCCCGCGGGGTCGAGGCCCTCCAGTTCTTCAAGGACCTGGTCGAGGACGGGTCGGCCGACTACGCCAAGAAGACGGACATCGGCACCCCGTCCAACGTACAGACCGGCAAGGCGTCGATGATGATGACGTCCAGTGCCCTGTGGGTCCAGACGAAGGACCAGAACCCCGATCTCATCGAGGACGACAAGCTCGGCTCGTTCGTGCTCGCCAACCGCAGGCCGGCGATGCTCCAGGGCGGCACGCTCGTCACACAGGCCGCACGCTCCAAGCATCCTGCGGCGGCCCGTGCGCTGGTCGAGTACCTCGCGACGCCCGAGTCGATCCTCGGAGCGGCACAGCAGCGCGGTTCGGTACCCGGACTCGGCGATCTGAACGACACCGGTTACGTCAAGGAGAACCAGTTCGTCGATCTCTCCCTCCAGAACCTCCAGCACGCGTACTCCGAGGGCGGAACCGCGGCCTGGATGGAGATCCGGGAGAAGATCAAGCCGACGCTGGAGCCCGCGATCGTCGGCGATCAGTCCGCGAAGGACGCCATCGCGGAGCTCGGCCGTCTCGCCGAGGCCGCCATCGGCCGGATGTGAGGACCCGTCACCATGGGAGCGACAACCGTAGTGAAGGCCAGGCCTGCACGGCCGCCTTCCCCACCTGAGACCTCGACGCCGCGGCGGGCCGGCCGGGTCCCCACCGGCCCGGGACGCCGCCGGCGCAGGGCGGGCATGCTCATGGTGGCGCCCGCGCTGCTGCACGCCTCGCTGTGGATCGGTCTTCCGGTCGTGGTCTCGGTGTGCCTGGCCTTCACGAAGTACGACGTGCTGAGCGCGCCGGAGTTCGTGGGCCTGGCCAACTTCCGGGACATGCTGGACGACGCGGTCTTCCGTAAGTCCGTCGTCAACACCCTCCTGTACACCCTCTTCACCGTGCCGTTCGGGATGGCGCTGGGCCTGCTGGTGGCCCTCGCCCTGCACACCGGGCTCAAGGCGCGCGGTATCTTCCGCACCGCCGTGTTCCTGCCCCAGGTCACCGCCACCGTCGCGATCGCGCTGGTCTGGCTGTGGATCTACAACCCGAGCAACGGTCTGCTCAACACGATGCTGTCGTTCCTCGGGATCGACGGCCCGGCCTGGCTGTCCTCGACGACCTGGGCGCTGCCCTCGGTGATCCTGGTCGGCATCTGGCAGGGCATCGGCATGAAGATGCTCATCTACCTAGCCGCGCTCCAGTCCCTTCCCAAGGAGCTGTACGAGGCTGCGTCGGTGGACGGGGCGTCCAGGGCCAGGCAGTTCTTCTCGATCACGCTGCCGTTGCTCAAGCCGGCGACGTTCTTCGTGTTCATCACCTCGATGATCAGCGCGTTCCAGTCCTTCGACCAGATCTACATCCTGACCGACGGCGGCCCCGCCAACAGCACCACGATGATGACGTACGAGATCTACAAGTCCGCCTTCCGGGAGTTCCGCGTCGGTTACGCCAGCGCGCAGTCACTGGTGCTCTTCGTGCTGCTGATGGGCTTCACCCTGGTCAACAAGCGGATCATGGGAGGCAGCCGTGGCCACAACTGAGCTGCTGAAGCCGGATCCCGCGCTGCGGAAGCGGGCCGTTCCCCTCGGCCGGATCGCGCTCTACGCGACGCTGTCCGTCGTCTCCCTGCTGATGGTGGTGCCGTTCGCCTGGATGGTGCTCACCTCTCTCAAGACCCCGGTCGAGATCGCGTCTCAGGACGCCGGACTGCTGCCGGAGCACTGGGAGTTCGGGAACTACGTCGAGGCGTTGAAGGCGGCCCCGTTCGCCACGTACGCCCGGAACAGTCTCGTCATCGCGATCAGCCACACCGTGCTCAACGTGCTGGTGGCGTCGATGGCGGGGTACGCGCTGGCGCGCATCAGGTTCCGCGGCAGCGAGATGATCTTCTATCTCTTCGTCGCGGCCCTCATGATCCCCACGTACACCAAGGTGCTGCCGGAGTTCCTGATCGTCCGCTTCATGCCGCTGGCCGGCGGGAACGACATCCTCGGCCAGGGCGGGAGCGGGTGGCTGGACAGCTGGTGGGCGCTCATCATCCCGGGTGCGGTCACCCCGTTCGCCGTCTTCCTCTTCCGGCAGTTCTACCTGGATCTGCCGGTGGAGCTGGAGGAGGCGGCCCGGCTCGACGGTCTGGGCGAGTTCCGGATCTACGCCCGGATCATGTCGCCGCAGGTCAAGCCCGCCTTCATCACCGTGGCGCTGCTGACCTTCGAATCGTCGTGGAACAACTTCCTCTGGCCGCTGCTGGTGACCCACACGGACAGCCTGCGGGTCATCCAGGTGGGGCTCTCCGTCTTCAAGACGGAGAACGGCACCCAGTGGCACTTCCTGATGGCGGGCACCACGCTCGCCACCCTGCCCATGGTCGTCCTCTTCCTCATCGGCCAGCGCTACTTCGTGCAGGGCTTCGCAACCGCCGGTCTCAAGTGACCGGTTCCGGCCCGCTGCGGGCCGGCCACCGAAAGGTCTTCACCCATGTCTGCTGATCTCAACGGCTCCCGCGCTCTCGTCACGGGGGCGGGCCACGGCATCGGCCGCGCCATCGCGGTGGCCCTGGCCGAGGCCGGCGCCGATGTCGCCGTGCACTACCACTCCTCCGCGGACGAGGCGGCGAAAACCGTCTCCGCCATCGAGGCGCTGGGCCGAAGGGCCAAGGCGTTCCGGGCCGATGTGACGGTGACGGCCGAGGTGGACCTGCTGGTCGAGGAGGCCACCGGCTTCCTCGGCGGGCTGGACGTCCTCGTCTGCAACGCGGGCCATCTCATCGGCCGCGAGAAGATCGCGGAGATGTCCGACGACCACTTCGAGCGGGTCATCTCCACCAATCTCACGTCGACGTTCCGCACGGTGCGGGCCGCCCTGCCGCATCTGACGCAGTCGTCCGCGGGTCGCGTCATCACGATGTCGTCGCTGGCCGCGCACAACGGCGGCGGGCCCGGCTCGGTGGCCTACGCGGCCGCCAAGGCCGGCGTCCGGGGCTTCACCAAGGGTCTCGCGAAGGAGCTCGCCGGAACGGGTGTCACGGTCAACACGGTCGCCCCCGGCTTCATCAAGGGCACCGCGTTCCACGACACGTTCACCGCCGCCCCGGCCCAGGAGGCCATGGAGGCGGGCATCCCGGTCGGCCGGGCCGGCACCCCGGAGGACGTCGCCCACGCCGTCGTCCATCTGGCGTCGCCCGCCTCGGGTTTCCTCACCGCCACCACGGTGGACATCGACGGTGGCGTATGGCCGCGTTGATGCGGATCCCCCGGGAGCGGGGCGGCTGGTGGCACGCGTACGTCTGCCCGGCGCACGGCGTGGAGCTCGATCACGGTGACCTTCTGGCCGGGACCTTTCCAGAGGGTGGCGCGCGGTGTGCGCACGGCTGCCGGGTGGACACGGCGGCGGTGCGCGGCGCGTGGGTGGTCCTGTCGCACCAGGCGTGGGCCCGGCACCTCCGGGTGCTGGCCCACCGGGGCGAGCGCGCGGAGGCGGTGGCCCGGCTCGTCGAGTACGCCGAGCTCTATGCCTCCCTCGCCACGGAGCAGCACGGCGAGGCGCAGGGCTGGATGCTGCGCGGCCGGCTCTTCCACCAGGCGCTGACCGACGCCATATGGGCGGTGAACATCGGGCACACCGTGATCACACTGGCCGAGCACGGCACGGAGGATCTGGCCGCGGTCCTGCCGCTCCTGGACGAGCTGGAACGGGCGGCGCTGGAGGCCCGCGATGTGCTGACGGGCCGGGGTCAGCTGGCGTCCAACTACACCGCATGGCTGAACGCGGCCGGTTCCTCCGCGAGCCGCGCCGCATCGGGGGCGCGCGGCCTGGAGTGGGACGGCGCGAAGCAGTGGCTGGAGGGCGAGCACGGGCTGTACGCGCACCTGCGGGTGGCCGTCGCCGACGACGGCTGGGAGTGGGAGGGCAGCACCTACTACCACGGCTTCGTGCTGCGGGCCGCTCTGCTCGCGCTGCGCTCCACCGACCCGGCGGCGATTCCGTCCGACGTGGTGGGGGTGCTTGCCGGGATGACGGAGGTGCTGGCGGTGATCGCGACGGACGGCGGCATCCTTCCGGCGCTGCACGACGGCCCCTATCTGCGCCGTCCGCTGGCCCTGGAGTGGCTCGAACTGGCGTCGCTGGCACAGCAGTTGATTCCGTCCGGCGCATTGGAAGGGGTGGCGGCGCGGGCCCGCGCCGAGCTAGGCACCCATGACGACGGACTGGACCGGGAGCTGGGCGGCTGGTTCGCGGGACCGCCCCTCCCCCGCCGCTCGGCACCGGGCACGGTCACCGTCTTCCCGTCGGCCGGTTACGGAGTGGTGCGCGCGGCGGGCATCCATGCCCTGCTGGACTTCGGCCCGCACGGCGGCTCGCACGGGCACCGCGACAAACTGTCGCTCTATCTGTACGGCGACACGACACCGTGGCAGCCGGACCCTGGCCAGGTGCCGTACGCCCACGCCGAGTTCCGTGACCTGTACGCGTCGACCGAGGCGCATCCGGCGTTCCGGGTCGACGGCGCCGAGCAGGCGGAGTGCGCCGGTGCGCTCCTTGCGTCGGACGCCCGCTCGGTGACCGCCGAGGTCACCACGGCGTACGAAGGGGTGCGCGCGGTGCGCAGGGTGGTCGCGGCCGGCTGCTGTCTGGTGGATCTGCTGACTGTGACGGGCCGGGAGGCGCGGCGCGTCACCGGGCAGCTGCGTCCGGGGACGGCTCTCGACGTGCAGCAGCAGGCGGCCGGTCCTGTGCGCACCACCTGGTACGGCGACGAGACCCTGCACGGCTGGCACACGCACACCCCGGGGGTGGAGGTCCGTCCCTTCTCGCGGCCGGGCCCCGGTCCGGCCGACGATCCGCAGCGCACGCGCACCTGGGTCGACTTCACCGGCGAGGCGGAGCGGATCACGTTCGCGTCGGTGTACCAGGCGGCCTCCGCAGGCCCCGCGGTGACCGGTGTACGCCTCGACGGCGAGGAGCTGACGGTGGAGCTGGCGGACGGTTCGGCCGAGCGTTTCGGAACGGGGAGCTGATCCGTGCTGCTCTCCGCCCTTCCGCCGCCCGGCCCGCGCCCCGCCCAGGAGCTCCGCCTCCGGGAGGAGGCCGCCCGGCACCGCGGCCTGACCCCGCCCCGTACGCATCCCCTGGCCAGCGTCACCTGGCTCGGCCCCGCCGCCTCCAACCCCGCGCTGGCCTACCGCACCACCGGTGACCGCGCGCATCTGGACGAGAGCCGGCGCTGGATCGAGGCCGCGGTCCGGCTGCCGCACTGGGGCCGCGCCCATATGCCGGACCACGACCTGGACGCGGGCTGGCTGCTGCACCATCTCTCGCTCGCCTACCGGTGGATCGGTGACGAACTGCCGGACGAGGTGCGGGCCCTGCTCCGGTACAAGCTGCTTCTCCAGGGCCGCCGGATGTACGAGTTCGCGGTGGCGAGCGAGGGGCGCTGGTGGTCGTCGTCGTACTGGCAGAACCACAACTGGATCTGTCACGCGGGTCTGGCGACGGCCGGCTACGTGCTCGGCAAGGAGGAGTGGACCGAGCGTGCCAAGGACAACCTGGGCACGGTCCTGGACCTGATGCCGCCGGACGGTTCGCATGCCGAAGGCGTCGTCTACTGGCGTTACGGGGTGCCGTTCCTGGCGATCCATCTGGACCTGCTCCAGGAGGCCGAGGGCATCGACTGGTGGGGGCGCGGCGGCTTCCTCTCCTCGACGTTCCGCTACCGGCTCCACCAGACGGCGCCGGGCTTCGCCCTCAACGTCGACCACGGGGACTGCCACGACCGGCGCAGCGGCCACAGCGCCGGCCTGTACTACCGGCTCGCGGCACAGTACGGGATCGCGGAGGCCCAGTGGATGGGCGATCTGGCCTCGGGCGAACTGCTGTGGAAGGAGGCGTCGGAGAGCGGGGTGCGGCCGGGAATCCTGCCGGAGGCCTATCTGGAGTACCTCTGGTACGACCCGTCCGTGCGGCCTGCCCGGCCGACGGAGACCCATGCGTTCTTCCCGGATCTCGGCCTGCTCGCGGCCCGTACGAGCTGGGACGACGACGCCACTCTGGTGTCGTTCAAGGCGAGTCCCGGGGGCGGTCACACAGCGTGGGAGACCTCGGCGAAGCACCGGGCGGAACGGGGGTGGGAGACCTTGAACCAGGGGCACCACCACCCCGATTCCGGATCGTTCGTGCTGGTCTCGCAGGGGGAGTTCCTCGCTGTCGACGAGGGCTACAGCAACCGCAAGCGGGCGGCGCACCACAATCTCCTGCTGGTGGACGGTCAGGGGTACGCGGACGAGGACCGCTACCACGTCTACGAGGGCGTCCCCTACGAGCGGCAGGCCCGCCAGCGCGATGTGCTGGCGGACGCCGAAGGCGGCTGGGCGCACGCCACCGCGGAGATCGCCGCGATGTACGACCCCGGGCTGGGCGTCCGGCGCCTGGACCGGACCCTGGTGTTCACACCGTCGGGGCGGCTCGTCCTGCTGGACCTGGCCGAGGCGGAGCAGGAGCGTGAGTGGACGTTCCTGCTCCAGACCGACCGCCCGACGGAGCTCATGCCCGACGGCAGCAGGCTGATCCGGTCGGGGCCGGCCACCGCCCGCCTGACGCGGTTCGCCCCGGCCGACGCCTCGGTCGGCTGTGAGGTCACCGAGGTCGAGGCCAATCCGACGTCCAGCACCCCGGAGCTGCGTCTGACGCGCACCCTGCACACGCTGCGTGCGACAACGCCGCGGTCTCGCGAAGGGCTCTTCCTCACCGCACTCGTTCCGGGCGGTACGCAGGGCGCCGAGCAGGCCGCGTGCGCGGAGGGGCACGGAGTCACCTTCGGGGAGACCGGGGAGACCGTGCTCCTGTCCCCCGTCGGCCTGCGCATCCGTACGGCAGCGGTCGACGCGGATGCCGCGGCCGTGCTGCTCCGCCCCGGCAGGGCCCCGTACGTCGTCCGGTGCACGCGGCTGGTGCTGGACGGGCGTGTGCTCCTGGACGTGATCGAGCCGTACACAGGAAAGGTCGGCTGACCATGCAGGCAATTCTCCCGTCGGGTGGGACGGCGCTGCTGCGCCGGCTGGAGTTCATCGCCTTTCCGGCCGCTGCCGGGGCGGCGTGCTCCGTGCTGTCCCTGGGCGTCGTGACCTGGCTGCCCGCACTGGCCGCGATGGCTCACGCCCTTCAGCTCTGGCGTGCCGAAGGGGACAGCCGCCTCTTCGCCAACACCGTCGCCGTGTTCCCCCGCTACTGGCGGGCGTTGTGGCGGCACGGGCTCCTGTCCACTGCGGCGGCGGTCGTCCTCACGGCGAACATCGTGTATCTGCTCGGGCGTTCCGAGCCCTGGACGTTCGTCGTGCTCGCCGCCCAGGTGGGCATCGCTGCCGCCCTCGTGATCCACCACATCGCCCTGGCGGCCGAGGCCGGCCGGTCCCGCGAGGGCTCGGTCCGCGCCTGGTCGGCCGGCGCGCTCGCACTCGGCTTCGGGTCCCCGGCCCGCGGCACCGCCCTGCTCGGCGCGGTGGTCTCCGCCGTGTTGCTCTCCCTCGTCGTACCGCTGGGGCCGCTGCTGCTGGGCCCCAGCGTTCCCGTACTGCTCGCCCTGTCCTTCGCCGATCCCAGGAGGCACACCTCATGAGCCGTTTACTGCGTTCCGTCCTCGTCGCCGCGCTCGCCGCCGGCAGCCCGCTCCTTCTCGCCCCGCCGTCCCCGGCCGCCGAGGCGGCCACCGCGTACTACGTCTCGCCGTCCGGGGACGACTCGGCCTCCGGTACGTCGGCGGCGGCGCCGCTCGCCACGATCCAGAAGGCTCTCGATCTGGCACCCACCGGCGCGGTGGTGCATCTCGCGGCCGGCACATACCGGCAGGACGTGGTCACCTCCCGCCCCGGTGTCACGCTCACGGGGCCGTCCAACGCGGTGGTGAAGGGCGCGGGCGACAGCAGGATCATTCAGGTGCGGCACGACTCGACGACGCTGAGCGGCTTCACCGTCGACGGGCTGCACGGCGCGGCCGACGACGTGGCGGGCTACCGCCTCAAGCTCATCTACGTCATGAGCACGACTCCGGGCAACGGTGTGGGGGCCCTGCGCGTCACCGGGATGACGCTGAGGAACGCGGCGGACGAATGCCTGCGGCTGCGCTACCTGGTGACGGGCGCGGAGGTGGACGACAACACGATCACCGACTGCGGGGTCGCCGACTTCAAGTTCGGCGGGGGCGGCAAGAACGGTGAGGGGATCTACCTCGGTACGGCGCCCGAGCAGCAGGGCGCCAACGGCGCCCCGGACGCGGCTGCCGACGTCAGCAGGAACAACCGCATCCACCACAACACCATCGTCACCCGGGGCAACGAGTGCGTGGACGTGAAGGAGAACTCGACCGCCAACTACGTCGAGTACAACGACTGCAGCGGCCAGAAGGACTCCAGTTCCGGCGGGCTCGACGCACGGGGCAGCGGCAACATCTTCCGCTACAACACCGTGCACGACAACGTGGGCGCGGGCGTCCGTCTCGGCGGTGACACCGCGACCGACGGCATCGACACGAGCGTGTACGGCAACACGATCACCGGCAACGCGGGCGGTGGCATCAAGTTCATGCGCACCCCGCAGGGCCCGGTGTGCACCAACACCATGAGCGGCAACACCGGTGGCGACGCGGTCGGCACCTACGCCGGCGAGTACGACCCGACCGGGGCGTGCCCGCAGTGACCGTCCGGGGGCCCGCGAGACGCGGGGTGCTGACGGCCACCGCCGGAGTGGCCGCCGTCGCGGCCACGGCGCCGGCGGCCCGGGCGGCGGAGCCGAGGAGACCGGGAACGGCCTGGGCCACGTCCTGGGCCACGGCGCAGACCGCGCCGACCGCGACGGACACGGTGGCGACGGCCGGGCTGACCGACGGCGTGTGCACAGCGACCGTGCGCCTCTCGGCCGGCGGCCGGGTGCGCCTCCGGTACGGGCACGCCTACGGAGCGGTGCCGGTGCTGGTCGGCCCCGTGACCGCCGGCGGGCGGGCGGTGACGTTCGGCGGCCGGAGGCAGGCGTGGCTGGCCGCGGGAGCCACCCTGACCAGCGATCCGGTCGACGGACTGCGCGCCCCGGACGGGTCCGCGCTGACCGTCGGGACCCGGCTTCCGGGGCCCACCGGCCCGTTGTCCTTCCACCGGAACACGCATGCCTCGCACAGCGTCGACGGGGTGCGCACCACCTCGGTGTTCCTCCTGACGGGCGTCGAGGTGACCGGTGCCCACGGGCCCGTCGTCGCGGTGCTCGGCGACTCGGTCGCGGAGGGCGTCGGCACTCCCGACGACGCCGATCTGCGCTGGCCGGACCAGCTGGCCCGGCGGCTTCCCGGATCGGCCGTCGCGAACCTCGGCATCAGCGGCAACAGACTGCTGCTGGACGACGCCAGGTTCGGGCCGGGAGGCCAGGCGCGCTTCGACCGGGATGTCCTGGCGCTCCCCGGCCTGCGCACCGTGCTGGTCCAGCTCGGCGTCAACGACCTCCAGCAGCCGCCGGCCCGGACGGACTCCTCGCTCGTCCTGGCCGGCTACCGCCAGCTGGTGCTGCGGGCCCGGAGCGCGGGGCTGAGGATCGTCGGCTCGACCATCACCCCGTTCGAGGGCTGGCCCCGCTGGACGCCGGAGCTCGACGAGGTACGGCAGCGGATCAACCGCGCCGTACGCACCGGCCACCTGTTCGACGCGGTCGCCGACTTCGACACGGCGCTGCGCGACCCCGCACGTCCGTCACGCCTGCGGCCTGCCTTCGACAGCGGTGACGGCCTGCACCCCAATCCCTCCGGTCACGCCGCGCTCGCCGGGGCCGTCGACCGCCGACACCTGCTGTGAGGACCCGAACCATGCACCCAGGCACCGGCACGACACGCCGTACCGTCCTGGCCGGGGCGGCGGCGCTCGGCGCGGCCGTCACCCTGCCCCTCACCCTTACCCCCGGGGCCGCTCACGCCGCCGCCGGGGAGGCCGGCGCGCTGCGCGCCCGCTGGCACACCCTGCTGACCGGGGGCCCCGGCCTCGACCTCGGCGACGAGCGGATCGCCGCGGCCGTGGCCCGGACCGGGAAGGCGGCCACCACCGCGGCCAAGGGCCTCGATCCGTCCCGTACCGGCGGGCTGTTCGAGGATCTGACCAGCACGACGCTCTCCAACCACGTCACCACCTCGTTCAAGCGCCTCGCCACGATCGCGACCGCGTGGGCGGTCCCCGGCACCCCGCAGCACGGTGACACCTCGCTGCGTGACCTGCTGCTCGCGGGCGTCGACTGGATGCTGACGAACCGTTACGGTCCCGGGCACACCCGCTTCGACAACGACTGGGACTGGGAGATCGGCTCGGCCCTCGCGCTCAACGACGCGTCCGTCCTGCTGTACGACGCGCTCGGTGCGGAGCGTCTTGAGCGGATCACCACGGCGGTGCGGCACTACACCCCGGACCCGAACCTGTGGCGCGCCGACCGGCAGATCGCCACCGGGGCCAACCGGGTGTGGGTCTCCACCGTGGTCGCCGTCAACGCGGTGCTGCGTGACGACGGGGACGCCCTGGCCCGGGTGCGTGACGCTCTTTCGGACGTCGAGGGTTCGGGGGCCAACAGCGTCCTGGCCTTCAACGACCGTACGGACGGCACGACGGGCACCGGTGAGGGCTTCTACGCGGACGGCTCGTTCCTGCAGCACTACAAGCACCCGTACAACGGCGGTTACGGCAAGGAGCTGCTGAACAGCCTCTCCCGGCTGCTGAATCTGCTCGCCGGCACGGAGTGGACGGTCACCGACCCCGAGCTCGACAACGTCCGGAGCTGGGTCCTCGACGGCTTCGACCCGCTGCTGGCACGGGGCGATGTGATGGCATCGGTGTGCGGGCGCGAGATCGCCCGGCCCAGCAAGCAGGGCCACGCCTCGGCGCAGACGGTCGTCGAGGCGGTGCTGCGGCTGATCCCGGGCTTCCCCGGCGGGACGGGCGAGGACTTCACGGCACTGGCCAAGCAGTGGATCGCCGAGGACACCTACCGGGACTTCCTCGCGGTCACCGATCCGGCGTCCCTCGTCTCCGCGCTGCGGATCATCGATTCCCCCGTCCCGGCGCGCGGTCCGCTGGTCGCCCACAAGCAGCATCCCCGGATGGACAAGGCGGCGCACCACCGGCCCTCGTTCGCCCTGGGCATCTCCGCGTACTCGAGCCGGATCTACAACTACGAGTCGATCCAGAACGAGAATCTGCACGGCTGGCACCTCTCCGACGGCATGGTGCTGCTGTACACCGACGACCTCGGCCACTACAGCGAGGACTACTGGCCCACCGTCGACCCCACCCGGCTGCCGGGCACCACGGTCGTCGCCGGCCGGCCGGCGGACGCCGCGGGCCAGCGCACGACGAGCGAAGCCGACTGGGCGGGCGGCACCGCCCTGCCCGGCACGACGCTCGGCGCGTACGGCATGGAGCTGCGGGCGTACGGAAGCACGCTGCGCGGCCTGAAGAGCTGGTTCTGCCTGGACGACGTGATCGCGTGCGTCGGCTCCGGCATCGAAGCGGACACGGGCACCGTGGAGACGGTCGTCGAGAACCGCAAGCTGCGCGATCCGGGAGCGGCCCTTCTCGTCGACGGCCGCCCGGCCCCCGCCGGGACGGACTGGTCGGCGCGGCTCGACGCGGTCCGGTGGCTGCACCTCGAAGGAACCGGGGGCTACATCTTCCCCGAACGCGCCGACCTGCGCGGTCTGCGTGAGGAACGCACGGCGGCCTGGCGGGAGATCAACCTCAAGTACGGCACGGACACCCAGGTCACCCGCCCCTATCTGACGCTGTGGCAGGACCATGGCGCGGCCCCCGCCGGAGCCGGCTACTTCTGGCTCCAGGCCCCGGCGGCCTCCGCGGCCCGGACCCGGCAGTGGTCGGCGGCGCCTCCGGTGCGGCTGGTCGCCCGCTCGACGGCTGTGCACGCCGTACGCCGCCCCGCCGACGGGCTGCTCGCCGCCAACTTCTGGACAGCGGGCACGGCGCAGGAACTGACCAGCGACGGTCCCGCCTCGGTGCTGGTGCGCCCGGACGGCAGGACGGTCACGGTCGCCCTGTCCGATCCGACGCAGCTGCGGTCCTCGGTGGTGCTCGATCTCGCCCTGTCCGGCCTCGCGGTCACCGCCGCGGACCCCCGTGTCCGCGCCACCGCCACGGGCCGGGGGCTGCGGATCACCGCGGACACGGCCGGCCTGCACGGCGCGACCCTGAACCTCACTCTGAAGAGGAGCTAGACCCTTGCTGTTCGACATGCCCCTGGAGAAGCTGACCGAGTACCGGCCGGAGCCCGAGGAGCCCGCCGACTTCGACGCGTTCTGGGAGAAGACGCTCGGCGAGAGCGCACGTCACGGCGTGGACGCCGCGTTCGTCCCGTACGACGCCGGGTTCACGACCGTGGACGTGTACGACGTGACGTTCAACGGCTGGAGCGGCCAGCCGGTGAAGGCCTGGCTGATGCTGCCGCGCGTCCGCTCGGGTCCGCTGCCGGCCGTGGTGCAGTACATCGGGTACAACGGCGGCCGGGGCATCCCTTACTCCTGGCTGACCTGGAGCGCGCTCGGCTACGCCCATCTGGTGATGGACAACCGGGGCCAGGGCGGCGGCGGAAAGAACACCTCGGACACACCGGACCTCGGCCCGGACGGCCACGGCTCCTCCTCCCCCGGCTTCCTCACCCGCGGCATCGAGGACCCGTCCCGGCACTACTACCGGCGCCTCATCACCGACGCCGTGCGCGCGGTCGACGCGGTGAAGGCCCACGAGGCCGTGGACCCCTCGCGGGTCGCGGTGCTCGGCGGCAGTCAGGGAGGCGGTCTCGCGCTGGCCGTCGCGGGGCTGCGTGACGACGTGGCGGCGGCCGTGGCGGATGTGCCGTTCCTCTGCCACTTCCGGCGCGGCTCGCAGATCACGGACTCGGGGCCGTACGCGGAGATCGCGCGCTGGCTCTCCGGGCACCGCTTCCGTATCGAGGAGGCGATGGAGACCCTCTCCTACTTCGACGGGGTCAACTTCGCGGCGCGGGCCACGGCCCCGGCGTGGTTCTCGGTGGGCCTGATGGACCGGATCTGCCCGTCGTCGACGGTGTTCGCGGCGTACCACGCGTACGCCGGCCCCGCCGAGCTGGAGGTGTTCCCGTACAACGGTCACGAGGGCGGGGCGGAGTACGACCTGCCGCGCAAGCTCGGGGCGCTGCGCGGGGTGTTCGGTCAGTAGGGGGTTCCGGTCACCGGCCCAGCGCCGCCATGGCGGCGTTGTGGCCGGGCACCCCGCTGACCCCGCCGCCGCGCACGGCCCCCGCACCGCACAGCAGGACGTTGGCGTGGGCGGTCTCCACGCCCCAGCGGCCCGTCTCCCCGGCGGCGTACGGGAAGGAGAGGTCCCGGTGGAAGATGTGGCCGCCGGGCAGCCTCAGGTCGCGCTCCAGGTCGAGGGGTGTCTTCGCCTCGATGCACGGCCGGCCGTCGGCGTCCAGGGCCAGGCACTCGGTGACGGGCTCCTCGAGATGGGCGTCGAGTTCGGCCAGAGTGGCCCCGAGCAGGGCTTCCCGTGTCCCCCTGTCGTCCGCCGCGAACAGTCTGGCGGGGGTGTGCAGGCCGAACAGGGTGAGGGTCTGGTAGCCACGGGCCGCGAGGTCGGGGCCGAGGATCGAGGGGTCGGTCAGCGAGTGGCAGTAGATCTCGGAGGGCGGGGCGCCGGGCGGACGTCCCGCCGCCGCCTCACGGTAGGCGGTGGCCAGTTGCTCGTACCCCTCGGCGATGTGGAAGGTCCCGGCGAACGCCCGGTGCGGGTCGACGGAGTGGTCACGCAGCCTCGGCAGCCGGGTGAGCAGCATGTTCACCTTCAGCTGGGCGCCCTCGGCCGGGGCGGGCGGCTTCTCGCCGAGGAGCTCGGCCAGCGCCTGCGGCGACGCGTTGACCAGGACCCGCCGCGCGCCGACGACGTGTTCCCCGTCGGATGAGCGGACGGTGACCTCGGCGCGGGTGCCGTCGGTCTCGATCCGGGTGGCCTCGTGCAGCACGCGGATCTCGGCTCCCGCCGCGCGGGCCGCACCGGCCAGAGCGTCCGTGAGCGCGCCCATGCCGCCGACCGGGACGTCCCAGTCCCCGGTGGAATTGCCGATCACGTGGTAGAGGAAGCAGCGGTTCTGGACCAGGGACGGGTCGTGGGCATCGGCGAAGGTCCCGATCAGCGCGTCGGTGAGCACGACCCCGCGGACGAGGTCGTCGGCGAAGTTCTCCTCGACGGCGACGCCGATCGGCTCCTCGAACAGCACGCGCCAGGCGTCCGCGTCGTCCACGCGTGCCCTCAGGTCCTCGCGGGCCGGCAGGGGTTCGGTGAGCGTGGGGAACACCCGCTCGGCGACGCGGCCCGTCATCCCGTAGAAGCGCTGCCAGGCCTCGTACTCCCGGCCGTCCCCGGTGAGCGCGGCGAAGGACTCCCGGGTGCCGTCACCGCCCACGAGCAGTCCGGTGGGCCGGCCGCCGCGCACGGTCGGGGTGTACGAGGAGACGGTCCGCTTCCGTACGGTGAAATCGAGGCCGAGCTCGCGGACGATCTTCTGCGGGAGGAGCGAGACGAGGTAGGAGTAGCGGGAGAGCCGGGCGTCGATCCCTTCGAAGGGGCGGGTCGACACGGCCGCTCCCCCGGTGCTGCCGAGACGCTCCAGGACGAGTACGGACTGCCCGGCGCGGGCGAGGTAGGCGGCGGCGACCAGACCGTTGTGGCCGCCGCCGACGATCACGGCGTCGTAGGCGGGGTGCGTGGGGGTGCCGGGTGAGGACGTCTCGTCTGCGGGCATGCCCCTTCGTAACACGGGATGATCGTCTCTGGACAGGGGTGACAGCTCGTGGCGGCCGGAGCGGGGGCGGCGAAAACCCGTAGGGCCCCGGCGGCCTCTGTGGCAGTGTGCTGCGCGGACCCCGTCTTCCCGCGCCCGGCTCAGGAGAATCCATGAACGCACCCGCCCGTCTGATCCCTTTGCTGGAGCAGTTCGACCGGTCGCGCGAACGGCTCACCGGACGGCTCTCGGGCCCGTTCGTGGACAGCGGCAACGGCACGGACGTGGAGGTGCCCGCGCTGACCGACGAGGAGTACCGGTGGGAGCCCGTGCCGGACTGCTGGTCGGTCCGCCTCCGGAGCGCGGGTCCCGGGCGGGGCGCGACCGCCCTGACCGGTGCGGGCGACTGGGGGCGCGACACGGCGCCCTTCCCGCATCCGTCGCCACCGCCCTTCACCACCCTCGCGTGGCGGCTGAGCCACCTCAGCGAACTGCTGGCGCTGCGCGCCGATCACACGGCGGGGAGCCACAGCCTCACGCGGGAGGACTACCGCGTGGTGGGGGACGCGGCGGGGGCCCTCGCGGACTTCGGCGCGTCGGCGGACGCGTGGCGTGCGGCCCTGCTCGGCGCCGACGACGCGGCACTCGACACGGTCGGGTACAGCACCTATCCGTACGGCAGCGACCCGGAGGATCCCTTCCTGGACACCGTGTGGTGGGTCAACCAGGAGCTGCTGCACCACGGAGCGGAGATCGCGCTGCTGCGGGACCTCTACCGCGTACGGGGCGGCCTGGCCTGACGGTCCGTGGGCCCCCGCCGGGTCCCGCGTTCAGTGCGGCGGCATCCCGCGCTGCCTGCGCAGGTCGGCGACCCGCCGGTAGAGGTCCACCGCCTCCGTACTGCGGCCGAGCTGTTCCAGGCAGTGCGCCTCGTCGTTGCGCCCGGCGAGCGTGTCGGGGTGGTCGGCGCCCAGCACCCGTTCCCGGATCTCCGCGACCGTGCGGTAGTCGGTGAGCGCCTCGGCCCATCGGCCGAGCCAGCCCAGCCCCACGGCCACCTCGCGGCGGCTGACCAGGGTGTCGGGGTGGTCCGGGCCCAGGGTGCGTTCCCGGATCGCGCAGACCTCGCGTGACTCGTCGAGCGCCTCCTCCCAGCGCGCCATCCGCCCCAGGTTGACGCCGAGCCCGTGCCGGGCGCGCAGCGTCTCGGGGTCGGCCGGGCCGCCGGCCCGGGTGCGGTCCTCGACCAGGGCGCGGTAGAGCTCCAGCGCCTCGGCGCTGCGGCCCAGCCTGCCGAGGCTGATACCCACCTCGTAACGCGCGGACAGGGTGTCGGGGTGGTCGGGACCGAGCGCGGCGGCGCGGCCCCGCGCCACGTCGCGGTAGGTCTGCAGGGCCTCGGTCCAGCGGTCCAGACGGCCAAGTGTGTACGCCACTTCGTACAGCGTGACCAGGGTGTCCGGGTGCGTCGCGCCGAGCAGGCGGCCGCGGGCCGCCGCCACCTCCCGGGCCATGCGGTACGAGTCCTCCAGGCGGCCGAGCCTGCTGAGGTTGAAGGCGAGGTTGTGGCGGCAGCGCAGGGTGTCGGGGTGGTCCGGCCCCATGGAGCGCTCCCGCGAGGCGAGCACCGAGGCGTAGACCTGGTGGGCCTCGAAGTGGCGTCCGAGCTGGCCGAGGACGTACGCCGTCTCCTGGCGGGCCGCGAGGGTCTCGGGGTGGTCGGGGCCCAGGGTGCGTTCGCGGCCGTCGGCGACCCGGGCGAACTCCCGCAGCGCGTCGGCGGCCCGTCCGGTGCGGCTGAGGGTGAATCCGACCTCGTACCTGCTGGCGAGGGTGTCGGGGTGGTCGGGACCGAGAGCCTGTTCGCGTTCGGTGGCGACCGCTCGGTGCACCTCGCCGGCCTCCTCCCAGTGCCCCAGCCGCGCCAGGTTGAGTCCCGCGCTGTGCCGGCCGGCCAGGGTGGCGAGCAGTCCGGGCGGCGGAGTGGGGCGGCCCGGTCCCGTGGACGGGAGCCCGCCGACGGGAGCATGACCGGTCCCGGTGGTCCATGCCCCGGTCAGCGCGGCCGCGTGGTCGGTGGCGGCCGTGCGCACGTACGCAGCGCCGGTCGCCTTGTGACCGGTGGTCATGTCGCGCGTCCAGGAGGGCAGTCGGGGCGCGCTGCCACCGGGGTGTTGGACCGGGACGGGAGGGGCGAGCCGGACCCGTCCTGTCTCCGGCTGCTCACCGGTGCGCCCGAGTGCGATGCGCTGCCGCAGGTCGCCGGCGTCGGCCGGCCGCTCGCCCGGCGTCTTGGCCAGCAGGTCCAGGACGACCTTGTCGAAGAACCTGGGGAGCTCGGCCCGGTGGGTGCGCGGCGGCTCGGGGGCGGTGTCGCGGTGCCCGACGAGCACTGCCCAGGCGTCGTCCATGTCGAACGGCGGTACGCCCGTGGCGATTTCGTACAGCACACAGCCCAGCGAGTAGAGATCACTGCGGTGGTCGACCTCCCCGCCGCTGATCTGCTCCGGCGACATGTAGTGCGGGGTCCCCATGGCGATGCCGGTACCGGTGAGACGCGAGGTGAAGCCGATGTCGTGGCCGAGCCTGGCGATGCCGAAGTCGCAGATCTTCACGGCGCCGTCGTCGAGCCGCATGATGTTCGCGGGCTTGAGGTCGCGGTGCACGATGCCCTGCTGGTGGGTGTAGCCCAGGGCGTCGGCGACCTGGTCGGCGATGTCCACGACGTCGGCCACGGGCAGCGGGTGCTGCTTGTTGTCCTCCAGGAGCTGGCTGAGGTTGCGCCCCTCCAGGAGCTCCATGACGAGGTAGAGGACGCCGTCCGACTCGCCGAAGTCGTGGACGACGGTGACTCCACGGTGCTGGAGTGCCGCGGCCACCCGCGCCTCCCGGCGGAAGCGCTCGCGCAGTATGCGGGTGAATGCCTGGTCGTGCTGCGGCCCCATCGGCTTCAGGCACTTGACGGCCACCTGCCGGCCCAGCGATTCGTCGCGCGCGCGCCACACCTCGCCCATGCCTCCGCGCCCGATCAGATCGAGCAGCCGGTACCGGCTCTGGATCAGCCTGGTGTCCGCCATCGCCTGTTGTCGCCCCCGTTTGCTTCGCTGCTTCGCTGCCCGCTATCGCTGCTGCGCCCTCCCAGGCCCGTCCAGTATGGCTCCCCGTCTGCGGAGTTTGTACGGGGCGGGTCGGCTCCCCGGGCCGAGCCGTGCCATCGCCTTCACAATGTGACCGGGCGGCAGTCGCCAGCGGAGGCGGGCGGGGACGGAGCGCAGGACGGTTCCCGTGGTGCGCAGGCGGCGGTCGACCGCTGCCGGGGGCGGTGCGGCCCTGCCGTACAGCTCATGGGCGTACGCGGGCAGGGAGTCGTAGGCGAGCGCCGCCACGCGTCGCCAGAGCAGGGTGCGCGCCGGGACCAGCAGGGCGGGTACCGGCGGGTTGCGCAGGAAGTCGTCGACGTCCGACGCCTCCCGGCCCGCGGCGAGCAGCGGCCTGACCTGTTCGAAGTAGACGGCCAGGGCAGCGGTCGTGGCGGGGACGCCGGACGGGTCGAGACCGACGAGGCGGGCGCCCTCCCGCTGCTCGTCGACGTAGCGGTCGGCCTGGGCGTCGCTGAGCGGGAAGCCTGAGCGGCGTTCGACCTGGAGGTAGGAGTCGACCTCGGCGCAGTGCACCCAGAGGAGCAGCTGGGGTTCGTCGATGCCGTAGACCTCGCCGGTCACCGGGTCGGTGGCCTTGAGGAGCCGATGGATTCTGCGGACGCGCGCCCCGAACTTCTCGGCGTCCCGCGTGGTGTCGTAGGTGAGGGTGCCGACGAAGTCGGCCGTACGCAGCAGACGGCCCCAGGCGTCCTGGCGGAAGTCGGAGTTCTGCATGACCCCGCGCACGGCGCGCGGGTGGAGCGCCTGGAGATAGAGGGCGCGGACGCCGGCCACCCACATCATGGGGTCCCCGTGCATCTGCCAGGTGACGGAACCGGGGCCGAACAGTCCCGGGTCTCGATCGTTCATCGGCTCGTGCCTTCCGTTCGGCGGCGGAACCGGGCTCATGGGCCGGGTCGTCGTGCCGGGCGCGGTCGGGCCGGGAAGATCGTGACTCGTAGGATGACGTCCCGGCACGGTTACATGCATACCGCAAGTGCGCACGTTCCGGGGAGGGGTGGGGCTGTGCCCAGGTGGGGGCTGTTGGTGGAGCAGAACCTCGGGTTCGGCCGCCAGGGGCGGATGTGGTCGGTCGGCGTGATGGACCACGTGGAGGGATCGCGTGAGCACGCGCTCAAGGCTCTCCGGGTGCGGGCCGAGCGCTTCGAGCCGGTACATCCGGCCAACCCAACCCGAAACGCCGGACGCTGTACCGCGAGGCGGATGGCTTCCTGCTGGTCCTCGAGGGGTCTGGCAGCCCTTCCACTACCGGTTCACCGTGGCCGAGCAGCTGTACGACAGTGCGGCTCCCGGGCCCGCGGCGGAGCTGCCCGCCTCCCCGGCCAGGGAGCGGGAGGAGCCCAGCGTGAGCGAGCCCGCGTCGTCGGAGGCGATGCCCCTGGAGCAGGGCCCCGGGCCACCGCCCGCCTGGGACGAGCAGGTGCCCGAGGTGCCGTCCTGGCTCGGCCGGGACGACCTCCCCTGACGCGGGTCAGCGCTTGACGGCGCGCAGGACCACGAATTTCGGGTCGCCCGCGACGGTGACGCAGTTGCCGAAGATCCGGCGCAGCTGGGTGTGGTAGGCGAGGTGCCGGTTGCCGACCACCCACAGCTCCCCGCCCTGGCGCAGTGCGGCACGCGCTCCGTGGAACATGTTCCGGGCCGTGGCGTCGGTGACGGCCTGGTGCGAGTGGAACGGCGGGTTGCAGAGGACCAGGTCCACGCTTGCCGGGGGCACGTCCGCCATCCCGTCGCCGACCACGAACTCGGCCTTGGCGTCCGCCCCCGCGTTGTCGTGGAAGGTCGCCTCGGCGGAGGCGACGGCCTGGTACGACTCGTCCACGAAGGTGACGGTGGCGTCGGGGTTGGCGAGCGCCGCCGACGTGCCCAGGACGCCGTTCCCGCAGCCGAGGTCGACGACGCGGTCGGGCCCCGTCCGCTGCGGGAGGTGCTTCAGGAAGAAGCGGGTGCCGATGTCCAGGCGTTCGGCGCAGAAGATCCCGGCGTGGTTGGTGACCGTACGGCCGGAGACGACGCCGACGTCGTCGGGCAGGTCGTAGCGGTGGGGCCAGGGGCTGGGGGACCTGGGCAGGGAGGGGTCCGGGGTACAGAAGACGAGGCGCGCCTTCTTCACCGCGAGGGAGGTGCGGGTGGGGCCGATGATCCGCTCGAACAACTTGAGGGTGGAGGTGTGGATCTCCTTCACCATGCCGGTGCCGATGACGACGGTCCCCGCGTGCACGGCGGGCGCCAGCCTGTGGAGCTGGTCCTCCAGGAGCGCGAGACTCTTGGGGACCCGCACGAGCAGCAGGTCGACACGGTCCGGCGGAGTGTCGCGGACCGACAGCATGCGCACCGAGTCCGGAGCGGCGCCGTTGCGCGCCAGGTTGGCCTCGGTGGCCCGCCGGGCGAGGTACGAGTCGGTGATCTGTACGGGGCTGTGCGCGGCCAGCACGGTGGCGAGCGCGCCCCAGCGGTCGCCGACGACGGCCACGGTGCCGGTCGGGCGGACCGGTTCGCTCCCCTCCGCTCCCTCCAGCCGCCGCAGCAGGTACTCGTCGGCGGCGTCCCACGCACGGAAGGGGTCGCGCGGGTTCTCGGGAAAGCGGGCGAGATCGAATTCGCCCTGTGACGTCGTCAAACGGTTCATATTGCGTTCAGGCTAACCGAGTGGCGGGGAGCGCTCCGCACGCTCCCCGCCACAGCGGTGGTCCCACGGGTCCTACGGGAGCCGCTTGTCCATGGCGGAGCGGCCTTCCTCGGACAGCCTGCGCTGTGCCCACTCCAGGCTCTCGGGGGTCAGATCCCGCCCGGAGGCGAGCACCAGATCCTCCGCGGTGGGCTGATCGCCGCCTCCGGTGTGCAGCAGTCGGTCAGGGGTCACCCCCCGCACTTCCGGCACGGATACGGATACGGATTCGGACTCTTCGCTCATACCGCCTCCTCGTCCTTGCGGCAATTCTCGCGCCGGGGCGACATCCGCGCATCCGATGCCTCCGCGCGGCCGGAAAAGGTGTCACTTGACCTGCACATGATGAATACGCAACGTTCACACGACCGGCACCGTGCGTGTGGAAGGCTCCCGACCGAGCAGCCAACGTCCGGCCGTCACGACAGCGTTCCGCCACCACGGAGAGGGCACCCCACATGTCCAGTCGTCGCCGTTTCTACGCGCGTCCACTACTCGCCACAGCCGCATCGATCGCCGTTCTGACAGGCGTCGCGGCCACCGCCCCCGCCGCGACCCCCACGACAGCCGCGCCGGCTTCCCCGGCCGCCTCGCTCGACGACACCTACTACCAGGACGCTCTGGGGAAGACGGGCACCGCCCTCAAGAGCTCGCTGCACTCGATCATCAGCGAGCAGACCACGCTCTCCTACAGCCAGGTCTGGGACGCGCTCAAGGCGACCGACCAGGACCCCGCCAACTCCTCCAACGTGATCCTCCTCTACACGGGCCGCTCCCAGTCCAAGAGCGAGAACGGGGGCGACACCGGCGACTGGAACCGGGAGCACGTCTGGGCCAAGTCCCACGGCGACTTCGGCACCGCGACCGGCCCCGGCACCGACATCCACCACCTGCGTCCCGAGGACGTCCAGGTCAACTCCATCCGCGGCAACAAGGACTTCGACAACGGCGGCAGCACCGTCTCGGGGGCGCCCGGCAACTACACCGACGGTGACTCCTTCGAGCCGCGCGACGCGGTCAAGGGTGATGTCGCCCGGATGATCCTCTACATGGCGGTGCGGTACGAAGGCGACGACTCCTTCGCCGACCTGGAGCCGAACGACAGCGTGAGCAACGGGTCGGCCCCGAACATCGGGCGGCTCTCCGTGCTGAAGCAGTGGAGCCAGGAAGACCCGCCGGACAGCTTCGAGCAGAACCGCAACGAGGTCATATTCGACCGGTTCCAGCACAACCGGAACCCGTTCATCGACCACCCCGAGTGGGTCGAGGCCGTCTGGTAGAGAGCCGGCATGGGGTTATCGGGCTTCCCCGGCCACGCCCGGAGCCGCCGGCACGGCGGCTCCGGGCCCGCCCGGCTTCGCCGTGGCCCCCCGCCCCCGCTCGATCATGCCCAGCGCCACCCCGGCGACGATGACGGCGCCGCCCACCGCCTGGGCCGGCCGGACCGTCTCCCCGTTGATCACGACGGCGCCGATCACGCCGAAGACCGGGACCAGATTGAGGATGTTCACGGCGACGCTCGACGCCATCCTGCGCAGACCGTAGTTGTAGAGCAGGAAGCCGCCGACCGAGCACGCCACGGCCAGATGGACGAGCAGCACCGAGGCGGTCGGATCCGGCACGCGCCACTCACCCGCCTCCAGCAGGGAGGCGGCGAGGAAGCCGCCCGCCCCCGCCAGGGTCTGGTAGTACGTGACACTCAGGGCGTCCCGGCCCGCACTCGCCCGCTTGCCGAGCACGTTGTACCCCGCCCAGGCCAGCCCGCCCAGCAGCAGGAGGACGTCACCTGCCCACCGTGAACTCCCGCCGACCTGGGCCCCGTTGCGTACGACGAGGAAGGCGCCGACGGTGGCCAGCAGGACGCCCGCCAGGCGCGGCAGCGGCATCCGGGCACGCAGGACGACCAGTTCCAGCAGCATCGTCATCAGCGGATAGGTCGCCACGATCAGCGACGCGTCGGACGCCGTGGACAGGTCGACGCCCACGTTCTCCAGGATGAAGTAGACGGTGATCCCGAGGAAACCGCTCAGGTAGAGCTGCCACCGCTGCCGCACGTCCGGCCGGGCCGGACGACGCCGGCTCAGCCGCACCATGACCCCCAGCAGCAAGGCCGCCAGGGTGAATCTGATCGCGCCGATGCTGAGCGGCCCGACGTCGTCCAGCAGCCGCTTCGTCACCGCGTACGAACTGCTCCAGAACAGCGCGGCCGCCACGACCGCGACCACCGCCCGCACGCCGGGCCCTCGCTCATGCATCTACGTCGCCTCTTTCCCTCACCGGACACATCGATCCCCGAACCAACGTCGGCCGATCACGGAGGAGGCTAACAACATGAACCATGACAACGCGTACAATCCGAATTACCTTCGGAAACCGACAGAGTGAGGCGAGCGTGGACGAACTAGATTCGGCGTTGGTACGGATGCTCCAGGAGGACGGTCGGCGTACGAATCGGGACATGGCCCAAGCGCTCGGTATCGCGCCTTCCACCTGTCTCGAGCGCATCCGGTCGCTGCGTGAGCGCGGGATCCTGAAGGGGTTTCACGCCGAGGCCGACCTCGCGGCGATCGGCCGGGGACTTGAGGCGGTCATCGCCGTACGGGTCCGCCCGCCGACGCGTGCGGTGATCGAGGCCTTCCAGGCCTTCCTGGAGCGGATGCCCGAGGTGATCTCCCTCTTCGTCCTCACCGGGAACGACGACTTCCTGGTGCACGTCGCCGTCCGGGACACCGACCATCTGCACGCGGTGGTTCTGGACAAGCTGACGAAGCGACCGGAACTCGCCGACGTACGGACATCGGTGGTCTACGCGCACATGCGCAAGACGGTCGTCGGGCCGATGTGAGACTCCACCCCGCCGCCGGGAGGGGCCGCCCGGCTCAACCCGGTCCGGCCACGGCCTGCGCACCGTGCTCGACGGCCTCCTCGCGGGAGGCGAAGCGCGGCAGGTCCTGGCCGGTCCGCTCCCGGACCAGATCCGGCGGGCCCAGCCGGTCGCCCGGGTCGACGACGGCCGCGCGCCGCCCCTCCCGGGCGAGCCGGGACAGGCCGGAGTGCAGCAGCGCGAGGGCGAGGGAGTCGGCGCCGGTCACCTCCCGCAGGTCGAGCACCACCGCCCCGGCCCGCTCCGGGCCCGACTCGTCCAGCGCGTACAGCACGCGCTCGGCGGCGGTGAAGTCGAGCGCCCCCTGGGCGGCGACGACACCCACGCGCTCGTGCAGAGCCCGCTCCCGCCTGCTGGAGGGCGCCGAGGGCAGCACATCGGCGGTGGTGACCAGAGTGACGGTGGAGCCGGGCAGCGCGGGGTTCCTCATGAGGTGGAGTTCGAGGCGTTCCGAGCGAGCGCCGCCCGGCCGCGTACCGACGTGCCGGTCGCGTCGAGCAGCGGGCTGTAGGCGGCCAGGCCGAAGCGGGCCGGTCCGGCGGCGATCAGCCCGCCGGACACACCGCTCTTGGCGGGCAGCCCGACCCTCAGCAGCCAGTCGCCGGAGCCGTCGTACATCCCGCAGGTGGCCATGACCGCGAGGACCTGCGCCGCGACCTCCGGGGAGACGACCCTCTCCCCGGTGACCGGATTGACACCGCCGTGCGCCAGGGTGGCGGCCATCACGGCGAGGTCGAGGGCGGTGACCCGCACCGCGCACTGCCGGAAGTAGGTGTCCGCCGCGGCCACCGGGTCGACGGGCAGGGTCCCCGTGCTGCGGATGAGGTAGGCGAGCGCCCGGTTGCGGTCCCCGGTCGCGGCCTCGGAGGCGTACACGCCCTCGTCGACATCCAGCTTCCGTCCGGCGAACCGGCTCAGACAGGCCAGGATGCGCTGGAAGGCGGGCGCCTCGCGGCTGTCGGGGATCAGGGCGGTGGTGACGATCGCGCCGGCGTTGACCATCGCGTTGGCCGGCCGGCCGGTGCCGGGTTCGAGACTGATGGCGTTGAACGCCTCGCCGCTCGGTTCGGCGCCCACCCAGCGGCCCACCTCGTCGAGGCCGAGGGAGGCGAGGGCGAGGGCGTAGACGAAGGGTTTGGAGACCGACTGCAGGGTGAAGGGGGTGTCCGCCGCACCCGCGCTGTAGGAGTGCCCGTCCATGCTGACGAGGGCGAGCCCGAAGTCGTCGGGGTCGGACCGGGCCAACTCCGGGATGTAGGTGGCGCACTGCCCTTCACGTACGCCGGCGAAGCGTCCGTGGAGCTCACGCAGCGCGTCCGTGACGGCCCCGGAGGCGCTCACCGGGGGCCCGCCGGATGCCGCCCGGGGCTTCCGGCGGGCCGTGCGAGGAGCGGCTCCTCCGTCATCATTCCGCGTCGTCACCGAAGATCTCGCGGAGCTTGGCCTCACGCTCCGCGTCGAGGTTGCTGTGCAGCAGCTCGGCGCCGCCGCCGGGCAGCGACTCGCTGATGCGGCTGGGCACCTCGTCCATGGTGAGCAGGAAGAGCGCCGAGGTCCCGGGCGTCACCTTCTGCTTGACCTCGGCGATGAACTCGTCGTCGATGCCCACGTCCGCGAGCCTTCCACCGAGCGCACCGGCCGCGGCTCCGACGGCCGCGCCCAGCAGAGGCATCAGGAAGATGAGCCCGAAGAGCATTCCCCAGAAGGTCCCGCTCAGCGCGCCGGCACCGACGAGGTTGATCAACTGCTTGGTCTTCGGCTTGGAACGCTCGGCCGGCCAGGTCACGACTGCGGCATCGAGGATCTTGACCAGACCTTCCTTCTGGAGGGACTTCAGAGCGGTCTCCACGCTCTCCGCGGCTTCGGCCGTCCGGAACTTCCACACCGTGAGCGTGGACATCGCATCTGCCTCCGAAAACACAGGGAACAATTCGCCCATATTAGGATCAAAAGGTATGAATTGACTCGTTGGACGACCGCTCCGCACCGAGGGGCGGCGGCCTCAGCACCGCGGACCCCGAACCCTCCGGGAGGGAACGATGGATACGGACGCCCTGACGCCCGGCCTGTTGCAGGAACTTCGCGCGACCAGGCCCTATCCGGCTCTGTCGCTGACGATGCCGACCCACCGACGCGCGCCGGACAACGCCCAGGACGCCGTACGGCTGCGGAACCTCGTGACCGAGGCCGGCAACCGGCTGGACGCGGACCCCCGGGTGACCCACGAGGCCCGGGCCGCGGTCAAGGCGCAACTCGACCGCGCGGTGGCCGAGGTGGACCAGCGCCGCGCCCTCGACTCCCTCGTCATCCTCGCCGACACCGACGAGTACCAGATCTGGCAGCTGCCGCGCACCGCACCCGAACGAGTGGTCCTGAGCGACAGCTACCTCACGCGTAATCTGGTCGCGGCGAAGGCCGGCGCACAGATGTTCTGGGTCCTCAGCCTGTCCGCGGAGCACGCCTCCCTGTTCTCCGGGACGAACGACGGCCTGCGGCCCGAGAAGAGGGACGGATTCCCGCTCACGGCCCCCCACGAGGAGCCCAACCCGCAGCGCGAGGAGCGGATCGGCGACACCCCGAGCACCTACAGCAGCGAGGACGCGCGCAACTTCCTGCGCACGGTCGACGACTCGCTGCGCGCGGTCCTGGCGGCGGACCCCCGCCCGCTGTTCCTGATCGGCCTGGCACCGGCGCTCTCCCTGCTCGACGAGGTGGGCGAGAGCGCGAAGCCGGCCGTCGGCAGGGTCGCGAAGGGGACGACCGCCGACACGACCGCCCCCGAACTGGCCAAGGAACTGGCACCGGCGCTGGAGGACTGGCGGAAGGAGGCCGCGGCACGGATCAAGGACAGGCTGGACAAGGCCCACAGCAGCCGCTCCTTCGCCGGCGGACTCGACGAGGTGTGGCTGGCCGTACGGGAGGGCCGGGCGGGCCTGGTCGCCGTCGAGGAGCACTACGAGCAGACGGTCAGGGTCACCGATGGGCACCTGGAGCCGGTGGGCCCGGACGTCCCACCGTCGACGGACGGCCAGGTCCGCGAGGACATCGTCGACGAGCTCGTCGAGGCGGCACTGGACAAGGGGTGCGAGGTGGCCTTCGTCGCCGACGACTCTCTCGCGGACCACAAGCGGCTCGCAGCGGTCCTTCGCTTCTGACCGCGTGTCCCTACGTGATGATTATGTGAATTTTGTCTAGGTTTGGCGCTCCGAAGTTGATCTCACCGCGTTGATCCCGTCGATCACGTCGTGGACGAAGGAGAGCCATTCATGGACCGATTCAGGCGCGCATCGGCGGCGGCCCTGCTGACAGCGGTGGCACTGGCCGGCGCGGTGGGCGGGGCCGCGGCGTCGTCCGGGGTCCCCGCCCCGCCGTCCGGGGAGCGCGCGCAGGACCTGGCGACGCGTCCGGCCCTCTCCGCCCACGCGACCACCCGCACCGTGACGGCCTGGGAGGAGTTCCGGATCCACGGCTCCGCCCGGAACGTCGGCGCCGGCACCCCGGTCACCCTCCAGCAGAGGCAGGGCAAGCGCTGGGTGTCCCTGCCCGCCACGATGAGGACCGCCCCCAGCGGCGAGTACACCCTCCGCGTGAAACTGGGCATCAAGGGCGAGAACGACCTCCGGATCGTCGGCGGCGGCGCTGTCTCGCCGGTCGTCCGCACGACCGTGAACTGAGCTTGCGCCTCACGCACTCCGGCCGGCCCGCGAGGAAGCGGGCCGGCCGGAGTGCGTCGCCGGGGCACGCCGCCCCCGCGTTCAGCCCTCCCAGGTCCAGTCGGCCACCTCGGGCAGGTCCGTTCCGTGCTCCCGGATCCAGTCGTGGTGGCGGGTGCGTACGTCCGCCATCGCCTGCCGGACGGCGACGGCGCGGACCCCCAGGCCGGGCACCCGGTCCACCACGTCCATGACCAGCCGGTAGCGGTCCAGGTCGTTGCGGACCACCATGTCGAACGGCGTGGTGGTGGTCCCCTCCTCCTTGTAGCCCCGGACATGCAGATGGGCGTGGCCCGCTCGCCGGTACGCGAGCCGGTGCACCAGCCAGGGATAGCCGTGGTAAGCGAAGATCACGGGCTTGTCACGGGTGAAGAGGGAGTCGTACTCCGCGTCCGGCATCCCGTGCGGGTGCTCCTCGTGAGGCAGCAGCCGCGTCATGTCGACCACGTTGACCACACGCACGGCGAGCTCCGGGAGGTGCCGCCGCAGCAGCCCGGCCGCGGCCATCGTCTCCAGCGTGGGTACGTCCCCGGCGCAGGCCAGCACGACGTCGGGCTCGCGGCTGCCGTCCTCGGTGCCGGCCCATTCCCACACCCCGGCTCCCCGGGCGCAGTGTGCGCGGGCCTCGTCGAGGGTGAGCCAGTCGAAACCGGGCTGCTTGCCGGCGACGATCACATTGACGTAGTCGCGGCTGCGCAGCACATGGTCGGCGGTCGACAGCAGCGTGTTGGCGTCCGGAGGCAGATAGACCCGGACGACCTCGGGGCTCTTGTTGAGGATGTGGTCGACGAACCCCGGGTCCTGGTGCGAGAAGCCGTTGTGGTCCTGACGCCAGACGTGCGAGGTGAGCAGGTAGTTCAGGGAGGCGATGGGCGCGCGCCAGTGCAGCCTGCGCGAGGTTCGCAGCCATTTGATGTGCTGGTTGACCATCGAGTCGACGATATGGGCGAAGGCCTCGTACGAGGAGAACAGCCCGTGTCGCCCGGTGAGGAGGTATCCCTCCAGCCAGCCCTGGCAGAGGTGTTCCGAGAGCACTTCCATCACCCGGCCGTCGCGGGCCAGATGCTCGTCGGTCGGGAGGATCTCCGCCTGCCATGCCTTGCCGGTGGCTTCGTAGAGCGCGCCCAGGCGGTTGGACTCGGTCTCGTCGGGGCCCACCACACGGAAGTTCCTGCGGTCGGCGGTGGCCGCCATGACGTCTTCGAGGAGTCCGCCCAGGACCCGGGTGGGCTCGTGCACGGCGGTCCCCGGCTTGTCGACCCGCACCGCGTGGTCCTCGAGCGGAGGGAGCGGCAGATCGCGCAGGAGCAGCCCGCCGTTGGCGTACGGCGTCGAGCCGAGCCGGGCGGAGCCCTCGGGGACGCAGTCCAGGACCTGGGCGGTGGGACGGCCCTCGGAGTCGAAGAGCTCCTCGGGCCGGTAGGAGCGCATCCACTCCTCCAGCTGGCGCAGGTGGTCGGGGTTGTCCCGGACCCCTGGCAGCGGGACCTGGTGAGCGCGCCAGGTGTTCTCGACGGGCAGGCCGTCCACGTCCTCGGGTCCTGTCCAGCCCTTGGGGGTACGCAGCACGATCATCGGCCAGCGGGGCCGCGCGGAGGCACCCTCGGCGCGGGCCGCTCGCTGGTACTCCTCGATGCGGTCCACGGCGAGGTCCATGGCTGCGGCCAGCGCGCGGTGGACCGCGGCGGGCTCGTCGCCTTCGACGTAGAGCGGGTCGTGGCCGTATCCGCGCAGGAGCGCGTCGAGTTCGTCCTCGGGCAGCCGGGCGAGCACAGTCGGGTTCGCGATCTTGTATCCGTTGAGGTGCAGGATCGGCAGGACGGCACCGTCGTGGACGGGGTCGAGGAACTTGTTCGAGTGCCAGGACGCGGCCAGCGGCCCCGTCTCCGCCTCTCCGTCCCCGACGACGCAGGCGACGAGCAGCTCCGGGTGGTCGAAGGCCGCTCCGTAGGCGTGGGTGAGCGCGTATCCCAGCTCGCCGCCCTCGTGGATGGAACCGGGGGTCTCCGGGGCGACGTGGCTGGGCACACCGCCGGGGAAGGAGAACTGCTTGAACAGGGCTCCCATTCCGGCGCGGTCGCGGCTGACATCGGGGTACGTCTCCGAGTAGCTGCCCTCCAGCCAGGAGTTGGCGAGGACGGCGGGGCCGCCGTGGCCCGGTCCCCAGACACAGAGGGCCTGCCGGCTCCGTGCCTTGACGACCCTGTTGAGATGGGTGTGGACCAGGTTCAGCCCGGGCGAGGTGCCCCAGTGGCCGAGGAGCCTCGGCTTGATGTGCTCCGGGGCCAGCGGCTCCTCGAGGAGGGGGTTGGCCATCAGGTAGATCTGGCCGACGGCGAGATAGTTGGCGGCGCGCCAGTGCGCGTCGAGTGCCGAGAGCTCGGTGTCGGACAGGACGGCTGCCCCGGACGGTGTTCGGGCGTCGGTCATGAAGCGTCTCCCTGGGGCATGACTAGCTGGCGTCCGAGCCGGGGCCGTACCAGACGGTGGTGGCGTTGCAGAACTCGCGGATGCCGTGTCCCGCCAGCTCCCGCCCGTAGCCGGAGCGCTTCACCCCGCCGAACGGCAGCGCGGGGTGGGAGGCCGTCATGCCGTTGAAGAACACCCCGCCGGCCTCCAGGTCGCGCACGCAGCGGTCCATCTCCCCCTGGTCACGCGTCCAGACGTTGGAACTGAGCCCGAAGGGTGTGTCGTTGGCGAGATCCACGGCCTCGTCGAGGTCGGACACCCGGTAGAGCGTCGCGACGGGGCCGAAGGTCTCCTCGCGGTGGATGCGCATGTCCGGGGTGATCCCGGTGAGCACGGTGGGCTCGTAGAACCAGCCTCGGTCCAGCCCGTCGGGCCTGCCGCCGCCGCACAGCGCGGTGGCACCCTTGCCGAGGGCGTCCTCGACCAGCTCCTCCAGGTCGGTGCGGCCCTGTTCGCTGGAGAGGGGACCCACGTCGGTGGACTCCTCCAGCGGGTCGCCGACGGTCAGCGCGCGCATCCCCGCGGTGAACCGCTCGGTGAAGGCGTCGTAGACGTCCGTGTGGACGATGAAGCGCTTGGCTGCGATGCACGACTGGCCGTTGTTCTGGACGCGGGCGGTCACCGCGGTCTCCGCGGCCTTCGCGACGTCCGCCGAGGGCAGGACGACGTAGGGGTCGCTGCCGCCGAGTTCCAGCACGGTCTTCTTCACCTCGTCGCCGGCGACGGAGGCGACCGCGCGGCCCGCCGGTTCGCTGCCGGTGAGCGTCGCCGCGGCGACCCGGGGGTCGCGCAGGACGGCCTCGACGGCGCCCGAGCCGATGAGCAGCGTCTGGAAGCAGCCTGCGGGGAACCCGGCCCTGGTGAACAGGTCCTCGATGTACAGGGCGGTCTGCGGCACGTTCGAGGCGTGCTTGAGGAGGCCGGTGTTGCCCGCCATGAGGGCCGGCGCGGCGAAGCGCATGACCTGCCAGAGCGGGAAGTTCCACGGCATCACGGCGAGCACGACGCCCAGCGGCCGGTAGTGCACGCGGGCGCGGGAGGCACCGGAGTCCTTGACGTCGGTGTCATCGGGGTGCTCGTCGGCGAGCAGGCGCTCGGCGTCGGCCGCGTACCAGCGCATCGCCTTGGCGCACTTGGCGGCCTCGGCGCGGGCGGCCTTGACCGGCTTGCCCATCTCGGTGGTCATGGTGCGGGCGATGTCCTGCTGGTCCTCGTCGAGGAGGTCGGCGGCCCGGTTCAGCAGTCGGGCGCGCTCGGCGAAGTCGGTGGTGCGGTAGCTGCGGAACGCGCGGTGCGCGGCGGCGAGCCTGCGCTCGGTCTCCCGCTCGTCCAGCGCGTCGAATGTCCTGAGCGTCTCGCCGTTCGCGGGATTGACCGTCGCGATGGGCATGGCAGTGCCTCCTTGCGTTGTTCTTCGACCGTGCCGCGCCACGCCGCAGCGCGCAACGCGACCCCTCACGCACACGTACCCGGCCGGCGCGGATCATGCGTGCCGGGGGCACACCGTCCGCGCCGGCCGGGCCGGCACACCGGGCTGTTCGTCACACGAGTTCGGCCACCGGGCCACTTTCGACCGCCGGGCTGCTACCGGCCACCTGGCCGCCTTCGTCCGCCGGGCCGCTGAGGAACGTGCGCCCGCCGGGGAACGGCGTGGGCGGCAGCAGTCCGGTGGTGCACGGCGTCTCGGCGTAGCGCGTGAACCACACGACCTTGCCGTCGGGGGTCCGGCAGGTGCCCCAGCTGTCGCTGAGGGCCATGACGCGGCTGAGGCCGCCGCCACCGCCGTCGAGCAGCCGGGGCATCCGGGAATCGTTGTCGGCCACGGACACCGTCAGGTGCCGGCCGCTCCAGCGGAGCTCGACGACGCAGTGGTTGTCGTCGCCGACGTGTCGCTGGACGTTCGTCAGGAGCTCCTCCGCGGCCCGGCACACCGGCCGGACGTGCAGGTCGAGACTCCAGTGACGAAGGTGTGCGGCGACTATGCGCCGCAGCTGGGAAATGCGCTCTGCCGACACCTGCAGTTCGACCATATAGTGCCGGTCGAGTGGAACGGTCATCGTCGAGGCTCCTCACCGCGAGGCTCACGCGCTTCACCCCGTTTGAACCAACGACCCCCGAACACGAAGCGTGAGCAGTAATCACTTCTGGGTCACTCATCAGGGTGACCCGAGGGGGCCGGTTGCGCAACCGAGGGAGCCGGGCACCGGGTGTCACGGCAGGTAGGGCAGCAGTTTGTCCGGGGTGAGGGGGAGTTCGCGCACCCGGGCGCCGGTGGCGTGCCGCACGGCGTTCCCGATCGCGGCCGCGGTCCCGACGATGCCGATCTCTCCGATGCCCTTGCTGCCCATGGGGTTCAGGTGCGGGTCGTCCTCGTCGATCCAGTGCGCCTGGATGTCGGGGACGTCGGCGCAGGACGGCACGTGGTAGGAGGCCAGGTCGCTCTCGGTGAAGTCCCCGAAGACGGGGTCCATGGTGCTGCCCTCGGTGAGGGCCATGCCGAGCCCCATGACCATCCCGCCGATGAACTGGGAGCGTGCCGTACGGGAGTTGAGGATACGTCCGGCGGCGTACACGCCGAGCAGTCTGCGCACCCGGACCTCGCCGGTGAGGGAGTCGACGGCCACCTCGGCGAAGTGGGCGCCGAAGGCGTGCCGTGCGTACGGGGATTCCTCCGCCGTCTCCTCGCCGGTGTCGGCGGTGACGGTGATGCCCTCCGGCGGCAGCGGGCCGGTGTGCCCTTCGAGCCGGCGTACCAGGGCGGTGGCCGCCTTGTGCACCGCGGAGCCCCAGGAGGCCGTGCCCGAGGAGCCGCCCGCGACGGGTGCGTTGGGCAGATCGCTGTTCCCGATGTCGACCGTCACGTTCTCCTGGGGTGTGTCCAGGACCGAGGCGGCGATCTGCGCCAGGACGGTACGGGCGCCGGTGCCGATGTCGGTGGCGTTGACCCCGATGCGGTAGGAGCCGTCGGGAGCGGCCTGCGCCGAGGCCGCCGCCTTCGACACGAGTACGGGGTATGTCGCGGACGCGACACCCGTGCCGAGCAGCCACGGCCCGTCCTCGCGGGCGGCGGGCTGCGGGTCCCGGTCGTGCCAGCCGAAGCGCCGGGCGCCCTCGCGCAGACAGGCGGCGAGGTTACGGCTGCTGAACGGCCGCCCGCTGTCGGGCTCGGTCCGCGGTTCGTTGCGCAGTCTCAGCTCGACGGGATCGAGGCCGAGGGCGTTCGCCAGTTCGTCCATGGCCGACTCCAGGGCGTACATCCCCGAGGCCTCCCCCGGTGCGCGCATCCAGGACGGGCTGGGCACGTCGAGTGCCGCCACCCGGTGCTCCGTACGGCTGTGGGGCGAGGCGTACATGATGCGGGCGGGTACAGCGGCCTGCTCGACGAACTCCTTGATCCGTGAGGTGTGCGTGACGATCTCGTGGGAGACGCTGGAGAGGACGCCGTCACGGTCGGCTCCCAGCCGGACCCGCTGCAGGGTGGGTGCGCGATGCCCGACGATCGCCGGCATGTACCGCCGGGGCAGGGCGAGCTGGACCGGGAGACCGGTGTGCCGCGCGGCCATCGCGGCGAGGACCGCCTGGGGCCGTGGGGTGCCCTTGGAGCCGAAGCCGCCGCCGACGTGTTCGGAGATGACGGTGATGCGGTCCGGGTCGAGCCCGAGGGCCGTGGCGAGACTTTCCCGGACGGCGGTCGCTCCCTGGCTGGAGTCGTGGACGGTCAGATGTCCTTCGGCCCACCGCGCGGTGGAGGCGTGCGGCTCCATGGGGTGGTTGTGCAGGCCCCGCAAGGTGTAGGTGGCGTCGATCCGCACGGGTGCGGCGTCGAACGCGCGCATGGCGTCGCCGCGTTCGCGAAGAGCCGGGTAGCCGCCGTTCGCCTCCTCCGGGGTGTAGAGGCCCGGGTGGTCCCCGGTGAGGACCACATCGTGCCCGGTGGAGGCGTATTCGACGTGCACGGCCTCCGCGCCGGCCCGCGCGGATTCCAGGCTCTCCGCCAGGACGAGGGCGACGGGCCAGCCCCGGTGCGGCACCCGGTCGTCCTGCAGCACGGCGAGGATCGGGTCGTCGGGCTCCTTCAGCCGTGGCGCGTTGTCCTGGGTCAGGACCGTGTGCACCCCCGGCACCGCGAGCGCGTCGGCTGTACGGATCGCCGTGACGCGCCCGCTCGCGACGGCGGCGGGGACGATCCAGCCGTACAGACAGCCCGGAGTGGTGTGCTCCGCGGCGTAGAGGGCGGTGCCGGTGACCTTGTCCCGGCCCTCGCGGCGGACTACGGGCGCGCCCAGCGCCCGGGGGGAGTCGCTCATGACGGAAGTCCTCGGTTCGTAGGGGGGTGCGCAGCGACGGCCTGTCAGCCGGCCGTGGCCTCGGCGGTGAGTTCGGCCAGGGCGCCGACGGCCAGCCGGCGGGCCAGGTCCACCTTGAAGCCGTTGTCGCGCAGGGGTCTGGCCGCCGCGAGCTCGGCGTCCACCGCGCGCGTGAAGGTGTCCTCGTTCGCGGGGGCACCGCGCAGCACGTCCTCGGCCACCCGGGCACGCCACGGCCGATGCGCGAGCCCGCCGAAAGCGAGCGAGGCATGGTCGACGCGGCCGTCGCGCACACCCAGCACGGCCGCGACGGAGGCCAGGGCGAAGGCGTACGAGGCGCGGTCCCGGGCCTTGCGGTACAGGGAGACGGCAACGGCGGGAGCCGGCGGCAGCACCACTTCGGTGATCAGCTCGCCCGGGCGGATCACCGTGTCCTGGTCCGGGTTGTCGCCGGGCAGCCGGTGGAAGTCGGTCACGGGCACGGTCCGCTCCCCCTCGGGTCCGTGCAGCAGGACGGCGGCGTCGAGGGCCGCCAGGGCGACCGCCATGTCCGAGGGGTTGGTCGCGACGCAGTCCTGCGAGTGGCCCAGCACCGCGAGATCGCGGTGTGCTCCCTCCCTGGCCGGACAGCCCGAGCCGGGCACCCGTTTGTTACAGGGCTTGGAGACGTCCTGGAAGTACGGGCACCGCGTGCGCTGGAGCAGGTTCCCGCCGGTGGTGGCGGTGTTGCGGAGCTGCCCGGATGCTCCGGCCAGCAGGGCTTGCGAGAGGGCGGGATAGCCGCTCCGTACGTCGGGGTGGGCGGCGAGGTCGCTGTTGCGCGCGGTCGCGCCGATCCGGAGACCGCCGTCGTCCGTCCGCGTCACCCGGTCCAGCGGCAGCCGGCTGACGTCGACGAGCAGGCCCGGCGACTCGACGCCGAGTTTCATCAGGTCGACGAGGTTGGTTCCGCCTCCCAGGAACCGTGCGCCCGGGTGTCCGGCGCCCGCCCGGACGGCTTCGGTCACGGTGGCGGGGCGCAGATAGGCGAAGGGTTTCACGGGGCCACGTCCTTGATCGCCTCGACGATGTGGGGGTAAGCGCCGCACCGGCAGAGGTTGCCGCTCATCCGCTCGCGGATCTCGTCCGCGTCGAGCGAGGCCGGCCCCCCGGCGGCGAGCGCCGGCCGCGGGGTGGCGTGGGAGGGGAAGCCGTCCTCGGCCTCCCGGAGCATGCCGGCCGCCGAGCAGATCTGCCCCGGGGTGCAGTAGCCGCACTGGAGCGCGTCCCTCTCCAGGAAGGCCGCCTGCAGGGGATGCAGCCGGTCGCCCTCGGCCAGCCCTTCGACGGTGGTGATGTGGGCGTCCTCCTGGGCGACGGCCAGCAGGAGACAGCTGTTGGCGCGCCGGCCGTCGACGAGCACGGTGCAGGCTCCGCACTGACCGTGGTCGCAGCCCTTCTTCGCGCCCATGAGTCCGAGGTGCTCCCTCAGGGCGTCCAGCAGGGTGGTGCGGTGATCGAGCGTCAGGGTCCGTGCCGTGCCGTTGACGTGCAGGGTGAAGGTGGAACAGTCGTCGGGAGTCGGCACCTGGGCCGCATCCGCGTCGGCGGTCCCCGGGGTGGCATTCATGTCGCGTTACCTTCCGGGTTCGGTACGTGCGGGCGTCACGCGGGTCGGTGGCTCTCCAGCCGCAGGCGGATCTCCTGCTCCTGGTCGCCGGCCGCTGTTCCCACGAGCCGGACGGTGAACGCGTCCGCCAGCTGCTTGCGGAGCCGGTCGACCGCCCAGTAGCCGCCCTGGGCCTCGACCATCACCGGCTCGGAGAGCCGCGCGGGCCCGGGGCCGGCCTTCGTCTCGGTGACGTCGACGGTCGCCGTCCACACGGTGGGGCGCGTGTCCGACGCGTCCTCCGGGGCGTCGCCCGCCGGGCGGTCGGAGACGAAGGAGTGGCGCAGCACGTCGAACACGGTGCGCGCGTCCTCCTTCGGGCAGCCGGTCACCGCCACGACGACATCGCCGCTCTCCTGGTGTTCCTGTGTCTGTTCCTGCGTGCTGTTCACCCTGGGTTCCTTTCACTGGGAGCGCTGTGAGCGCTGCTCGGCGGCCTCACGCTGGGGGCCGACCGTGTGTACGGGGTCATCGGCGGAAGCGATTCCCGCCGCGAGGACCCCGAAGCGTGTGCAGGCCGAGGCGGCGTTCCATTCCGACCCGGCCGCGGAGTGGACCCGTTCGTGCGCGTCGTCGTCGCCCGCGCGGTCCCCGTACCGCTCGTCCACGTCCCCGGAGGGCGCCTGTATCTCGGTGTCCCGGAACTGCCAGGTGCGGGGCCGGAGAGGACACGAAAAGCTCGGAGAGTGCGCTCGTGCGGGTGAAGCGCGGGTCCACATGGATGATCCGGGCGCCGCGCGCCTTCGCCTCCAGCACCCGCTGGAAGCCGACCGGATGGGCCTCGGCGAAGTTCGGCCCCTGGATGATGATGCAGTCCGCGTGCTGGAGGTCCTGCGCCTGGTCCCGGCGACACGGTCCGCGACCGTGTCCATCGTCGTCTCCAGGTCGAGCGGCTCCCAGCCGGCTGCGTACGGTCGTCGGTACAGCCCCTGGTGGCGGCGGGCCTGCCGGCCGCAGCCCATCGCGCAGTACGGACACCACCGCCCGCCCTCTGCTCTGAGGATCAGCGCCGGTCAGCCGGCGGAACACGGGCCGACGGCCGAGCGGATTGCCTGCTCCCATCGCATTTCCTCCAGCGGTCCGGGGACTGACTCCAGGCTCGCCCCCCGGCTCCGTGTCGGCGACACGAGCGGTGTTCCGACGGGCAGGCCCGCGAAAGATCTCGTACCCGGTGTGCGGCGGGGAAACGTCGCCGTCCATGCGCCTCGTGTAGCGGCCCGCGCCTACAGTTCGCGGAGCGCCGGCAGGAGCGTGCTCCGGGCCCAGTCGATGAAGGGCTGCTGGTGGGCCCCGCCGATCTGGACGAGAGCGACCTCGGTGAAGCCCGCCTCGCTGTAGGGGCGTACGGCCTCGACGAACGCCTCGACGTCCGAGCCGCACGGGATCGCTCCGGCGATGTCGTCCTCGCGGACGAACTGGGTCGCCTGCTCGAAGGCGGAGGGGCCGGGCAGCTCCGAGTTGACCTTCCAGCCGCCGAGCGACCAGCGGAACTGGTCGTGGGCGCGGGCGACGGCCGCGTCCCGGTCGGTGTCGTAGCAGACCGGCACCTGTCCCACGCGGGGCTTGCCGGCCCCGCCGTGCCGGTCGAACGCGCTCAGGAGTTCACTCTTGGGCTCCGTGGCGATGACCAGGTCGCCGAGGGTTCCCGCGAGTTCGCAGGACTTCTCCCCGGAGACGGCGATGCCGATGGGGACACGCTTGTCGGGCAGGTCCCAGAGCGTGGCGTTCTCCACGTCGAAGTGGGTGCCGTGGTGGTTGACGTAGCCCCCGTCGAAGAGGGCGCGGATGATCTGTACGGCCTCTTCGAGCATCTCGAGCCGGACATGGGCGGAGGGCCATCCCGCGCCCACGACGTGTTCGTTGAGGCTCTCTCCGGAACCGAGGCCGAGACGGAAGCGGCCCTCGGCGAGGAGCTGGAGCGTCGCCGCCTTCTGTGCGACCACCGCGGGGTGGTAGCGGGTGGTCGGGCAGGTCACGTACGTCATCAGCGGGATCCGGGAGGTGGCCTGGGCCGCGGCTCCCAGGACCGACCATGCGTAGGGCGCGTGTCCCTGGGAACCCAACCAGGGGAAGTAGTGGTCGGAGGTGACGGAGAAGTCGAAGCCGGCCTCTTCCGCCGCGACCACGTCCCTGACGAGGGCGCGGGGGCCTGCCTGCTCGGTCATCATCGTGTAGCCGATCTGAACCATATGAAACTCATTTACCGTGACATCGCCATAAAACATGAATTCATGTCAATGGCTGTCTGTGATCGACTCCCCGGGGTATGCGCCATGCATGGACGTAACGAACGGAGTATGGGAATCGCTCGCCAGCACCGGCGGCGCCGACGGGCCGGGAGCAGTAGGCGTGATCATCGGCATCGTCGGCCTGTTCGTGGTGCTTCTGCTGATCGGCGGCTTCTGGTTCGGGATGCGGCGCCGCGACAAGGAATCACGGCCGCCACTCCCCCACGAGCAGCCGCCGCGTCCGGAGCACCGGACCGAGATCCAGGAGAGCGGGCAGCACGGCGCGGACCACTTCCCCGAGGACGGCCATGCCCTCTCGCCGTACGAGCTCAGCGACCGCGGTAACGAGGTGATTCCGCCGCCGGAGGAGGACGACCGCCGGCGTGAGTGACAGACGATCGCGCCGGCCACCGGCCGGCGAGGCGCAGACGTCCGGGCCCGTCATGGAGCGGGCCCGGACGTCTGCGCCGGGGCCCATCACCATTCACCGTCGATCGGAGGAACAGGAACATGGAACCGGGGGGCATATGAACCGGCAGGAGTCGGACCGCAAGACCCGCATGACCGTCCTGGTCGCACTCGCGGCCAACCTTGTGATCGCAGTGGCCAAGGGAGTAGGGGGACTCCTCTCGGGCTCCCCCGCCCTCCTGTCCGAAGCCGCGCACTCCGTGGCGGACAGCGTGAACGAAGTCTTTCTGCTGGCCGCGCTGAGGCGCAGCCGTCGTCCTCCGGATGCCGATCACCCCTTCGGGTACGGCAAGGAGCGCTACTTCTGGTCGCTGCTCGCGGCCGTCGGAATCTTCGTCGTGGGGGGCTGTTTCTCGTTCTTCCAGGGGTTCGAGGCTCTGGGCCGGAACGAGCAGGAGTCACCCGAGGGTTACACCGTGGGCCTGGTCGTCCTCGGGGTCGCTTTCCTCGCGGAAGGCGGCTCCCTCGTCCGCGCTCTGCTCCAGCTCCGCGGGGAGAAGGGTGCCGCCCGTGACCCCGCGCTGAGGACGGTGATCGCCGAGGACAGCACGGCGGTGCTGGGCGTGTTGCTGGCCATGGCGGGCATGGTGCTGCACCTGGTCACGGGAGACGTCGTGTGGGAGGCGTCGGCTTCCCTGGCGATCGGCGTGCTGCTGGTCTGCGTCGCCTTCCGGCTCGGCAGGGACGCGCGCGACCGGCTGATCGGGGAGTCCGCCGAACCCGGGCTGCGCCGGGGCGTGGAGGACCTCCTCGCGGCCCAGACCGAGATCGACAACGTCGCGGCCCTGTTCACCATGGGCCTCGGTCTCGACTCGGTGCTGGTCGCGGCCAGGATCGACCTGGCACCCGGCATCGACAGCGAGGAGGTCGAGCGGGTCGCCGTGCGCATAAAGCGGTCGATCGCCCAGGGCTGGCCGGAGGCGGAGCACGTCTTCCTCGACATCACCAACGCGCCGCCCCGGGGTGGGGTGTGACCGCGGCCGCCGCGTGTTGCGGGAGACGCCGAGGCGGATGAGGCTGGTCCTGGCCGCGCGGCACCGAAGAAGTCATGCCGCAGAACCGATAAGGCAGTGGACCATGACTCCTAGCGATCCGCGGGGCGCGCCGGAACCGGCAGTGCTGAGCGGTGCGAGCGCCCCCTGCTGGGTCCATCTGGTGACCCGCGACCTCGAGGACGCGCGGCGCTTCTACGGTGCCGTTCTCGGCTGGACCTTCCGCCCCGGACCGCTGGGCAGGGACTTCCTGATGGCGCGCTCCCACGGTGTGCCGGTGGCCGGCATCGGCGCGGTCGCGTCCGCCTATCAGGTGGGCGTGGCCTGGATGCCCTACTTCTCGGTCCGGGACGCCGATGTCGTCTCGGACCGCATCCGGGAGCGCAGCGGCACCGTGGCCGTGGGCCCGCTGACGGTCGGGCAGGGACGTGCGGTCCTGGCCGCCGACCGGGACGGCGCGTCCTTCGGTGTCTGGGAGTGGACCGGGCGCGCGGCCACCCTCGCGCCGTCCGGGAACCGGGCGCACGCCTGGCTGCGACTGCGCACCAGGGACGCCTTCGACGCCGCGATCTTCTACGGCGAGGTCCTCGGCTGGGAGAGCGGGGAGCCCGGCGGCTGCGAGGTGGCGTACGTGAAGGAAGAGGTGCTCGTACGCTGCAACGGCCGTCCGCTGGCCCGCATCAGCTCCGGTGCCGTGGAGGCCGCTCCCGACCCGCAGGTGCGTCCGCACTGGCAGGTGCAGTTCCCTGTCCCCGATGTCGGCGCGACCGTCCAGGCTGCGGAGCGGAACGGGGGGACCCTCATGGAGCGGCGCGAAGTGCGGTTCGGCGACGAGGCGACGCTGAAGGACCCGGACGGCGGACTCTTCACCGTGACGGACGTACGTGGCCCGGCGGGCGTGGACGAGGACTGACCGGGGTCAGGGACGCGGGTCCGGGTCTCCGGCGTCCGGGGCCTCTCCCGCGTCGGCGGCTCGTCGGCCGTTGTCCCGGGCGATGGCCCAGAGCGGGAACACGAACCAGCAGACCAGGAACCACAGGGCCATCCCGCCGACCAGCCACAGTGCCGCCACATTGTGCAGCGCCACCCTCAGGATGAGGAGCAGCGTGCTGCACATCGTGCAGAAGAGCAGGCCGAGGCCCAGCTTCGTGAGGCGTGAGGCCCAGGTGACCGTCTGCGGCTTCATCCGGCGGCCGGTGAGCAGCCGGTGGTACGACACGGGCCCTATCAGCGCGGCCGCGGTCGCGGACCCCAGCATGACGGTCACGACGTAGATGTTCCGGTCGACGGTGGAGAGATCGGCGAAGCGGGGCTGGAAGACCACCGCGAGCAGGAAGCCGAACAGGATCTGGACCCCGGTCTGCGCGACCCGGAGTTCCTGGAGCAGGTCGCCCCACTGCCGGTCCGCCCGCTCCTCCTCGGTCTCCTGGCGTCCGCTGCGAGGGTTCGTACCGCTCCCGCCGCTGCCCACCGGTCTCTGTCCCATGGATGCCTCCCCCACCTCGTAGAGGTGGTACACGTGCCCCGCGAAGCGGCCGTGAATCCTGGCTCACCGGCGTCGCCGGGCGGCCGGTCCGGTGTGGGGCGGCTCGGCGGCCGGTGCTCTCCATGGTGGCAGCCGCCGGGAAAACCACCACAGCGGCAGCGGGAAGGACGGCAGGTCCGCGGGCCGAGGGCCAGACCTCGACGCACCGTGACTACTCGCCTAGGATCGTCATACGGCATCGCGCGTCGGTCACCGGCTGGGTGAGGCGTGGAGGTAGCCCGTGAGATGCCTGTTGGAGGCATTCCACAGTGTCAGTCGAGTTGAATCACACCATCGTTCACAGCCGGGACAACCGCGAGTCCGCCGAGTTCCTGGCGCACATCCTGGGTCTCACCGTCGGAACGGAATGGGGACCCTTCATCCCGGTCGTTCTCGCGAACGGCGTCACGCTGGACTTCGCGACCGTTCCCGCCGAGTCGATCACGGTGCAGCACTACGCGTTCCTCATCTCGGAGGCGGAGTTCGACACGGCTTTCGAACGTATCGAGGCGCAGGGGATCACGTATTACGCAGACCCCCACAAGAAGCACCCCGGCGAGATCAATCACAACGACGGCGGACGAGGGGTGTACTTCCCTGATCCGAGCGGTCACGGCATGGAGCTCATCACCCGCCCGTACGGCGGCTGGTCGTAGCCGAATCCGCCCCCGGCGCGCATGAACGGCCCGGCCCCGACCGGGGCCGGGCCGTTCGGCTCAGAGAGCGCCGTCGGTCCTCAGCGTCAGCTCGGGCCGGTCCCACATCACCGCGGGAGGGCGGGCCGCGACGGTGCCGGTGCGTTCGGCGCCGACGCTGCGGTAGAAGCCCTCGGCCGGCGGGTGCGCGACCACACGTACGGCGGCGATGCCGGCACGGCGCGCCTCGTCGCGCAGGTGGCCGACGAGGAACCGCCCGATACCCCGCCCCTGGGCATCGTCGGCGACGAACATCAGGTCGAGCTCCGGAGGGGAAAGGACCAAGGCGTAGAAGCCGAGCACTCGGCCGTCGTCGTCCACGGCCACATGGACGGCGTGCGCCTCGATGTAGTCGGGGCCGACCTTGTACCCCGCGACCATGGGCGCGTACGGCCCCTCGTAGGCGCGAGATGTGGTGACCAGACGGGTGAGCCGCCTGGCGTCCCGCGCGACGGCTCGTCTGACGTGGACGCCGCCGCGCCGGTCCGTAATGCTCCGTCTCATGAGGTGAGTATTACGCACTCCCGGCGCCGGGCACACATGATGCTCAGCGCGCGCATCGTCCGGCGTGCCACTCGGCCACGATCGCGTCGATGTCGAACGGCTCGAGGTTCAGCGGCGGGCCCGCCGGGGGCCTGGCGAGCGCCTCCCGGATCCTCTCGTTCATCTCGGCCAGGATGCGACGGACCTCGGCTTCCGACCGTGCCTGCGACGCCTCCTGCCGGGCGTCCTCGGCCGCCTTCCGCAGCGTCAGCGAGGGCGGGAGCGCCGACAGCCCCTCACGCTCCATCTTCGCCTTGATCCACCACATCGGGTCGTACGGCTTCTCGAGACCGGGAATCGGCTTTCCGGCACCCGGCAGGTCGGTGAAGGCGCCCCGCTCCCCGGCCTCGCGGATCTGCCGGTCGACCCAGGTCTCGAAGCTGACCCCTGCTGGTTTGCGCTCGGTCACCGCACGCCCCTCTCGCAACTCGTACCGGACGGATCCGCGTTCGGCCGGGCACGTCCGGGTCTGCGTTTTCCAGGATACCGGGGGCGTTTTCGCTTGAACGGCGCCCAGGGGGATACACGCCTGTTGCACACCGCCCGGCGAGTACACCGAACCGGGCCCGAATTGGAAGGGGTTGACGAGAGTGAAACAGCACGACGCACCGACCGCGAACCGACGGGAGCGTCGGCCATGACGACCGTGGTGATCATCGTTGCCGTCGTTCTCGTGGCCGCGCTCGCCTTCTTCCTCGTCCGTGGCCGCAGGACCGGCGGGCATGGGCTGCGGCGCCGCTTCGGACCCGAGTACGACCGTACGGTCGCCCGTCACGACGGCGACACAGCTGCGGCCGAACACGAGCTCTCCGAGCGGGTGAAGCTGCACGGCTCCCTGTCCGAGCGGCCCCTGCGCCCGGAAGCCCGTGAGGCGTACGCCCGCCGCTGGGCAGAGGTACAGGAACAGTTCATCGACTCCCCCAGGGAAGCGGTCGTCGAAGCCGACGCGCTCCTGGCCCAGCTGGCGCACGACCGGGGCTTCCCGGACGGCGGCAGCTTCGAGGAGCAGACGGCCGCCCTCTCCGTCCACCACCCCGAGCAGGTCGACGGCTACCGCAGGGTGCACACGGCCGTGCGTGGCCAGGGCGGCACGGAGGAGATGAGGAAGGCACTGATCGAGTCCCGCTCGCTCTTCGACGTACTTCTCGCGGACGCACCGGCCGAGCGGGCCCGGACCGACCGGCACGAGACGAAAGGCAGTGCAGCAGCATGAAGAACCGCACCGAACACATGACAGAGCCCGTCTCCGCCACGGAGCCCCCGCCCGTCGACGCCCCCGGAACCGCACCCGGCAGGGCGCCCGGATCCGCACGGGGCGCGGCACCGGGCACAGCGGCCGGGTTCACGCCCGGAGAGAGCATGGACCGTGAGCCGAGGAGCGGAGGTCCGGATGACCTCAGCGTTCCGCCGGCTCCTCGGACTGCGCCCGCCGCGCCACGGGCCGAGCGGACCGGACACCACGAGACCACCGGACACCACGCGAGCACCGACACCGACCGGCTGGTCCCCCGGGACGCCCAGGACAGGCTGGCGCTCCGGATGCAGCAGGCGGTCACCGACTTCGTCGAGAGCCCCCGCCGGGCGGTCGAGGAGGCGGACAGCACGTTCGACCAGATCGTCTCGGGCCTGACGGAGGCCCTCGCTGAACGCAGGCGCGTCCTGCGCTCGAGCTGGCAGGAGCAGGACACCGAGGCCCAGACGGAGGAGCTGCGCATCGCGCTGCAGCGCTACCGCGACCTCAGCGAACAACTGCTGAAGATCTGAGCGGCACGGTTACCGCGCACCGGCCCGGCGCCACGTCCCCCCGACGTGGCGCCGGGCCGGCCCGTGCCCTGGCCGTCCCGGCCTGACCGGGGCCGCCCGGTCAGGCCGGGACGGCCAGATCGGCGCGCAGCCGCTCGGCCACTGCCGGGGGGAGGCGCAGAGCCTTGCCCAGGTAGCCGTCGAGTCCGCCCCAGCGCTCGTCCATCGCGTCCAGGGCCGCCTCGAGATAGCGGGGCCGGGCCTCGATGACGGCGGACGCGATGTCCGGGTCTCCGCCCTCGTCGAGAAAGCGCCGCACCGCGGGCCCGAAGGCGGCGCGCACCGCACGGTTCACCGCGAGGAACTCCGCGCGTACGACGTCACGGGACGCACCCGCCATCATCAGCAGCAGCGCGGCGGCCCAGCCCGTCCTGTCCTTCCCGGTCGCGCAGTGGAAGAGCAGCGGTCTCGCGCACGGATCCGCGACGGTGTCCAGGAAGGCGCGGTAGGCGGCCGCCGCTCCCGGCGAGAGGACCATCTTCCGGTAGGTCTGGGCGAAGAGCTCCTCCGCCTTCCCGCCGCCGAGCAGACGGGCTGCTCCGTCCGGGTCACTGAGCAGCACCTTGATCCGTGCCGGTGTCACGCCCGGGTTGTCGCCGAGGACGTCGGCGACGAAGAGCCGCGCACCCGTCGGCAACCGGTCCGGCGCCCATCGGCGCTCGTCGGCGGTACGCAGATCGACGACGGTGCGGATGCCGAGCGCGGCCACCGCCATGTCGTGCTCCGCGTCGAAGTCGCTCAGCTGGCCCGAACGCAGCAGGATTCCCTGTCGCAGGCGGCGATGACGCCCCAGGGCGATGCCGCCCAGATCGCGCAGGTTGACAACGGTGGAGGCGGGGACGGCCCGGGCGGTCTGCACGATGAACTGCCTCTTTCCCGACAGACTGCAGGTCGGAATCAACGTCGCACGGCGTGCGAATATCGACAAAGGGAACGTGAGGTACCGGGACACCGGCGGAGGGGAATCAGTCGGCGAGGATCCTTGTCTTCTGTGCCGCGAACTCCGCGTCGGTGAGAACGCCCCGCTGCTTCAGATCGGCGAGCCTCTCGAGCAGCGTGATGACATCGTCCCCGCCGTCCGCCGGGACGCGCTCGTGCGCCAGGAGAAGGCCACCCGCCCCCTGGACCGCCCGGGTGAGGGGCACCGACCAGAGGTCCTCCCACACGATCAGTGCGGCAGAACTCTCCTCGGGCAGGCGTTCGAGCACATCGAGACCTGTGATCCGTGGCAGCCCGGCATCCCGCTCACCCGGCGATTCGAACGACACGAGCCCCTGGGGGTCCATCTCCCGCAGCTCGACATACTCGAGGGCGCCGCCCGCACCTCTGCGGGCGAAGGCCAGGTCGAGGATGCGTACCGCCTCGGACGCGACGGCGTCGGCCAGTACGGGCGCGATCGCGTCGGCGAAACGGCTGCCGGGAAAGGTGACGACGAGATACTCCACGGGTCCCACGGCCATGGTGTGTCCTTCCCCTGCGGTTCTGGATCGACAGCAGCTTAACTTCGGGCAATCCGTTACGCACTGTGAAAATAGATGGCAGAGCGGGCATGGGCGGAACGTGCGCCGCCTTCCGCGCTCCGCCGCCCATGGGATGGTGGTGGTGTGACCTTGGAAGACCTCGTCCGGCTGCGCCGGGCCCGGGACCGGATGGACCGCGACTACGCGGAGCCGCTCGACGTCGCCGCGCTCGCCCGCGTCGCCCTCATGTCGCCGGGCCATTTCTCCCGCAGTTTCCGCGCCGCGTTCGGGGAGACGCCGTACAGCTACTTGATGACGCGCCGGATCGAGCGTGCGAAGGCCCTGCTGCGGCGGGGCGACCTCACGGTGACGGAGGTCTGCTTCGCGGTCGGGTGCACCTCGCTGGGGTCGTTCAGCTCACGGTTCACCGAACTCGTCGGCGAGAGCCCGAGCGCATACCGGGCGCGCCCCCATGACGCGGGCGCCGCCATCCCGGCCTGCGTCGCCAAGATCCGTACAAGACCGGTCAGGAACGGAGAAGCGAAAGCTTTCCGCCGCCCGTAGCGTTATTCGCATGGAAATCAACCTTTCGACGTGCTTCATCGCCGTCGACGACCACGACAAGGCGCTGGCCTTCTACCGGGATGTCCTCGGCCTGGAGGTGCGCAACGACGTCGGTTTCGAGGGGATGCGCTGGGTGACCGTCGGCGCGCCGTCGCAGCCCGGTGTCGAGATCGTCCTCGAGCCGCCACTCGCGGACCCGAACGCCTCCCCCGCCGACAAGGCGATCATGGCGGAACTGCTGGCCAAGGGCCTGCTGCGCGGTGTCATCTTCAGTACCGACGACTGCGACGCCACCTTCGAGCGCATCCGCGCGGCGGGTGGCGAGGTGCTCCAGGAACCGGTGGACCAGCCGTACGGCGTCCGCGACTGCGCCTTCCGCGACCCGTCCGGGAACATGCTGCGCTTCAACCAGCCCCGCAGCTGATTCCGCTCCGGGACGGGACCGTCCTCTGATAGACAACGACCGTTGCCGCGACGCGCCGGTGACGCCCACGGCGACCGCGCAGGCGGCCCGCGTGACAGATGGAGAAACCACAAGCATGGCCACGAGGACGGACAGCCGGTCGCCCGCGCCGCATGTTGCGGACAACCACGATCTGATCCGCGTGCACGGCGCGCGCGTGAACAATCTCAAGGACGTCAGCGTCGAGATCCCGAAGCGCCGGCTCACCGTGTTCACCGGCGTCTCCGGCTCGGGCAAGAGTTCGCTGGTGTTCAGCACGATCGCCGCCGAGTCGCAGCGGATGATCAACGAGACCTACAGCGCCTTCGTGCAGGGCTTCATGCCGACTCTGGCGCGCCCCGAGGTCGACGTGCTGGAAGGGCTCACCACGGCGATCATCGTCGACCAGCAGCGGATGGGAGCCGACCCGCGTTCCACGGTCGGAACCGCCACCGACGCCAACGCGATGCTGCGCATCCTCTTCAGCCGGCTCGGCAAGCCGCACATCGGCCCGCCCGGCGCGTACTCCTTCAACACCGCGTCGGTCCGGGCGAGCGGCGGCATCACCGTCGAACGCGGTACCGCCAAGACCAAGACCGTGAAGGCGACCTTCAACCGCACGGGCGGCATGTGTACGCGCTGCGAGGGCCGGGGCTCGGTCTCCGACATCGACCTCACCCAGCTCTACGACGACTCCAAGTCGCTCGCCGAGGGCGCGTTCACCATCCCCGGCTGGAAGTCGGACAGCCAGTGGACCGTGCAGGTCTACGCACAGTCGGGCTTCGTCGACCCGGACAAGCCGATCCGTAAGTACACCAAGAAGGAACTGCAGGACTTCCTTTACGGGGAGCCGGTCAAGGTCAAGGTCAACGGCGTCAACCTCACCTACGAGGGGCTGATCCCCAAGATCCAGAAGTCGTTCCTGTCCAAGGACAAGGAGGCGCTGCAGCCGCACATCCGGGCGTTCGTGGAGCGTGCGGTCACCTTCACCACCTGCCCCGAGTGCGACGGCACCCGGCTCAGCGACGGCGCCCGGTCGTCGAAGATCGAGCGGATCAGCATCGCCGACGCCTGCGCGATGCAGATCAGCGATCTGGCCTCCTGGGTGAGCAAGCTCGACGAGCCGTCGGTCGCACCTCTGCTCGCCGCGCTGCGGCACACCCTCGACTCCTTCGTACAGATCGGTCTCGGCTACCTCTCGCTCGACCGTCCTGCGGGCACGCTCTCGGGCGGCGAGTCGCAGCGCGTCAAGATGATCCGTCACCTCGGCTCCTCGCTCACGGACGTCACCTACGTCTTCGACGAGCCCACCATCGGCCTGCACCCCCATGACATCCAGCGGATGAACGACCTGCTGCTGCGCCTGCGGGACAAGGGCAACACGGTGCTCGTCGTGGAGCACAAGCCGGAGACGATCGCGATCGCCGACCATGTCGTCGACCTCGGCCCCGGCGCCGGCACGGCAGGGGGCGCCGTCTGCTTCGAGGGAAGCGTCGAGGGACTGCGGAAGAGTTCCACCGTCACGGGCCGCCACTTCGACGACCGGGCCGCCGTCAAGGAGTCGGTGCGCAAGCCCACCGGCGCGCTGGAGATCCGCGGGGCTTCGCTGCACAACCTGCGGGATGTCGACGTCGACATCCCGCTCGGGGTGCTGACCGTCCTCACCGGAGTCGCCGGTTCCGGCAAGAGCTCGCTGGTGCACGGCTCGATCCCTGCCGGCGAGAACGTGGTGTCGGTCGACCAGAGCCCCATCAAGGGCTCGCGCCGCAGCAACCCGGCCACGTACACCGGACTGCTCGACCCCATCCGCAAGGCGTTCGCCAAGGCCAACGACGTGAAGCCGGCGCTGTTCAGCGCCAATTCCGAGGGTGCCTGCCCCACGTGCAACGGCGCGGGGGTCATCTACACCGACCTGGGGATGATGGCCGGCACCACGACGTTGTGCGAGGACTGCGAGGGCAAGAGGTTCGACGCGTCGGTCCTCGAATACCACTTCGGCGGCCGGGACATCAGTGAGGTGCTCGCGATGTCGGTGGCCGAGGCCGAGGAGTTCTTCGGCAGCGGTGAGGCGAGCACGCCAGCCGCACACCGCATCCTCGGCCGGCTCGCCGACGTGGGGCTCGGCTACCTGACCCTCGGCCAGCCGCTCACCACGCTCTCCGGCGGCGAACGGCAACGGCTCAAGCTCGCCACCCACATGGCCGAGAAAGGCGGCGTCTACGTCCTCGACGAGCCGACGGCGGGTCTGCACCTCGCCGACGTCCAGCAGTTGCTCGGTCTGCTCGACCGGCTAGTCGACTCCGGCAAGTCGGTGATCGTCGTCGAGCACCATCAGGCGGTCATGGCGCACGCGGACTGGATCATCGACCTCGGGCCGGGCGCGGGGCACGACGGGGGCCGGATCGTCTTCGAGGGCACACCGGCCGACCTCGTGGCCGACCGCTCGACCCTCACCGGCGAGCACCTCGCGGCCTACGTCAAGGCGTGACCTGCGTGGACCTGCGCCGGCCCGGATGCCGGCGCGGGGCCGCGCCTCGGTTCAAGATCCGCGGGACAAGGCAGCACCACCCAGCGGATCCGGCACATTTCGGAGAGTGCAAGGTCACAGCAAGTGGCCCTGCTGCTCATCGGAGTGCTGACCTAGCATCTGAGCATGACGGTCCTGCCTGCTGACGGGCTTTCCCAGGCCGCCGAGTTCCCCGACCCTTCCCACGACCAGTGGCAGAGCCTTGTCGAAGGCGTACTGCGCAAGTCGGGCAAGGAAGTCACGGGCTCGGCCACCGAGGAAGCGCTGTCCACCGCGCTCGGGGACGGGCTCACAGTCCGCCCCCTGTACACCTCCATCGACGTATCGGCGGACCCCGGTCTGCCCGGCTTCGCACCCTTCACCCGGGGCAGCAGGCCGACGGGAAACACCACGGACGGCTGGGACGTGCGCCAGCGCCACGCGCTGGCCGATCCGGTGCGCCTCAACGAGGCCGTGCTCGGCGATCTGGAGAACGGCGTCACGTCGCTCTGGCTGGCCGTCGGCGGGCCCGGTGGGGTTCCGGTGTCGGGCCTCACCCGCGCGCTCGAGGGCGTCCATCTCGATCTGGCTCCCGTCGTACTCGACGCGGGAGCCGATCCCGGGCCCGCCGTCCGTGAGTTGCTCGGGCTCTACGAGGCCCGGGGCGTCGCGAAGGAGACGGCACGGGGCAGCCTCGGGGTGGATCCGCTCGGGCAGGCCGCGCGCACGGGCACGGAGCCTGCGCTGAGCGACGCCGTCCACTGGGCGCGGCTGTGCTCCCGCGAGTACCCCGGGCTGCGGTCCCTGGCCGTGGACGCGCTGCCGTACCACGAGGCGGGAGGTTCGGCCGCCGAGGAGCTGGGGCTCTCACTGGCCACCGGTGTCGCCTACCTCCGGGCGCTGACGTCGGCGGGACTCTCCGTCGAGGAGGCCTGCGCGCAACTGGAGTTCCGGTACGCGGCCACGGCCGACCAGTTCCTGACGATCGCGAAGCTGCGCGCCGCCCGCCGGCTGTGGGCCCGTGTCGCCGAGGTCTGCGGGGCCCCGGACGCCGGGGCGCAGCGGCAGCACGCCGTGACCTCGTCGGTGATGATGACGCGCCGTGATCCATGGGTGAACATGCTGCGGACGACGCTGGCCTGCCTGGGCGCGGGCGTCGGCGGAGCCGAATCCGTCACCGTGCTGCCGTTCGATCACGCACTGGGTCTGCCGGACGCGTTCGCCCGGCGGATCGCCCGTAACACGTCGACGATCCTGATGGAGGAGTCGCATCTGGCCCGGGTGACGGACCCGGCGGGCGGTTCCTGGTACGTCGAGCGGCTGACCGATGAACTCGCCGCTGCCGCCTGGGCGTTCTTCCAGGAGGTCGAGCGGGCCGGCGGCCAGGCCGCCGCTCTCAGGTCCGGCATGGTCCAGGAGCGGCTCGCGGCCACCTGGGCGGCCCGGAGCAGGGATCTGGCACGGCGCAAGGAGCCGGTGACCGGGGTCAGCGAGTTCCCGTCCCTCGACGAGCGGCCCGTGGAGCGCGAGCCCGTACCCGCCGCGCCACCGGGCGGCGGGCTGCCCCAGGTCAGGCGCGACGAGGCGTTCGAGGCGCTGCGGTCCAGGTCGGACGCGCACCTCGCGGCCACGGGCAGCCGGCCGAAGGTGTTCCTCGCCGCGCTCGGGCCCGCCTCGCTGCACACCGCCCGGGCCTCCTTCGCCGCGAACCTCTTCCTGTCGGGCGGCATCCAGCCCGTCCACGAGCCTGCTTCCGTGGACGCGTCGACCGCTGCCGAGGCCTTCACGGCCAGTGGGGCGACGATCGCCTGCCTGTGCTCGGCCGACACGCTCTACGCCGAACAGGGCGAGGCCGTCGCCTCGGCCCTCAGGGGCGCCGGCGCCGAACAGATCTTCCTCGCGGGGCGGCCCGGCGAGTACACCGGAGCCGACGTGCAGGTGTTCGCCGGCTGCGACGTGGTCTCCGTCCTCTCCTCCGAACTCGACCGTATGGGAGTGGCGTGATGCAGACCCCCGAGACCACGACGTCCCCAGGGACACCCGTGCCGGACTTCTCCGAGGTGGCGCTGACCGGCGAGACCCCGGCCGAGGTCTCCGAGGACCAGTGGCAGGCCGCGGTGAAGGAGTCGGCCGACCGGTCCGAGGACGAGCTGCTCTGGGAGACGCCGGAGGGCATCGAGGTCAAGCCGCTGTACACGGGACGGGACCTGGAGGGGCTCGACTTCCTCGGGACCTACCCCGGCATCGCGCCGTACGTGCGCGGCCCGTACCCGACGATGTACGTCAACCAGCCCTGGACGATCCGTCAGTACGCCGGATTCTCCACGGCCGAGGAGTCCAACGCCTTCTACCGCCGGAACCTCGCGGCCGGACAGAAGGGCCTGTCCATCGCGTTCGATCTGCCCACCCACCGCGGCTACGACAGCGACCACCCCCGGGTGACGGGTGACGTCGGCATGGCGGGCGTGGCGATCGACTCGATCTACGACATGCGCCAGCTCTTCGACGGCATCCCGCTTGACCGGATGTCGGTGTCCATGACGATGAACGGCGCCGTGCTGCCCGTGCTCGCCCTGTACATCGTCGCCGCGGAGGAGCAGGGGGTCGCCCCCGAGAAGCTGGCCGGGACCATCCAGAACGACATCCTCAAGGAGTTCATGGTCCGCAACACCTACATCTACCCGCCCGGCCCCTCGATGCGGATCATCTCCGACATCTTCGCGTTCACCTCGCAGAAGATGCCCCGGTACAACTCCATCTCCATCTCCGGCTACCACATCCAGGAAGCCGGCGCGACGGCCGACCTGGAGCTGGCGTACACCCTGGCCGACGGGGTGGAGTATCTACGGGCCGGACAGGCGGCGGGCCTGGACGTGGACGCGTTCGCCCCTCGCCTCTCCTTCTTCTGGGCGATCGGCATGAACTTCTTCATGGAGATCGCGAAGCTCCGGGCCGCCCGCCTCCTCTGGGCGAAGCTGGTCAAGGAGTTCGGCCCGAAGAACCCCAAGTCACTCTCCCTGCGCACCCATTCGCAAACATCCGGCTGGTCACTCACAGCCCAGGACGTGTTCAACAACGTCACCCGCACCTGCGTCGAGGCGATGGCGGCGACCCAGGGACACACGCAGTCGCTGCACACCAACGCGCTCGACGAGGCGCTCGCGCTCCCGACGGACTTCTCGGCGCGGATCGCCCGCAACACCCAGCTGCTGCTGCAGCAGGAGTCCGGCACCTGCCGGGTCATCGACCCGTGGGGCGGCAGCGCGTACGTGGAGAAGCTGACCCACGACCTCGCGGCGCGGGCCTGGCAGCACATCGAAGAGGTCGAGGCGGCCGGCGGCATGGCCAAGGCCATCGACGCGGGCATCCCCAAGCTCCGCATCGAGGAGGCCGCGGCGCGTACGCAGGCCCGGATCGATGCCGGGCGCCAGCCCGTAATCGGCGTGAACAAGTACCGGGTGGAGACCGACGAGAAGATCGACGTGCTCAAGGTCGACAACTCCTCGGTGCGCACGCAGCAGATCGAGAAGCTGCGCCGGCTGCGCGAGGAGCGCGACGAGAGGGCCTGCCAGGACGCCCTGCGCGCCCTGACGGCCGCGGCGGAGCGGGACCCTGGGCCGGGTCTCGAAGGCAATCTGCTGGCGCTGGCCGTCGACGCGGCCCGGGCCATGGCCACGGTCGGCGAGATCTCCGACGCGCTGGAGAAGGTGTACGGCAGGCACGCCGGCCAGATCCGTACGATCTCCGGGGTGTACCGCAAAGAGGCAGGAGAGTCCCCGTCCGTGGACCGCACCCGCACACTGGTCGACGACTTCGAGGAGGCGGAGGGGCGGCGTCCGCGCATCCTCGTCGCCAAGATGGGCCAGGACGGTCACGACCGCGGCCAGAAGGTGATCGCGACGGCCTTCGCCGACCTGGGCTTCGACGTCGATGTCGGCCCGCTGTTCCAGACGCCCGGTGAGGTCGCCCGGCAGGCGGTCGAGGCGGACGTGCACGTCGTGGGCGTCTCGTCGCTCGCCGCCGGTCACCTCACCCTCGTGCCCGCGCTGCGCGAGGAGCTGGCCGCCGAGGGCCGGGAGGACATCATGATCGTGGTGGGCGGGGTGATCCCGCCGCAGGACATCGAGGCGCTGCACGAGGCCGGTGCCGCCGCGGTGTTCCCACCCGGCACCGTGATCCCGGACGCCGCCCACGATCTGGTCACGCGGCTCGGTGCCGCGCTCGGCCACGAGCTGTGAGCCGCTGACGGATGGCGCGAGACATCGACACCGACACATACGCCAAGGGTGTGCTCGCCGGGAAACGTGCGTTCGTGGCACGCGCTGTCACCCTGGTCGAGTCCACCCGCCCCGATCACCGGACCGCGGCGCAACGACTGCTCAGCGAGCTGCTGCCGCATTCGGGGCGGGCCAGGCGCATCGGGGTCAGCGGGGTGCCGGGCGTGGGGAAGTCCACGTTCATCGACGCGCTCGGCACCATGCTGACGGGGCTCGGGCACCGGGTCGCCGTGCTGGCCGTGGACCCGTCGTCCAGCCGTACGGGCGGTTCCATCCTGGGTGACAAGACCCGGATGGAGCGGCTGGCGGTGGACGCGCGGGCGTTCGTACGCCCCTCCCCCACCGCAGGGACCCTCGGCGGGGTGGCCAAGGCGACCCGCGAGTCCATCGTGGTGATGGAGGCCGCCGGCTACGACGTGGTGCTGGTGGAGACGGTCGGTGTAGGGCAGTCGGAGACGGCGGTCGCCAATATGGTCGACACGTTCCTGCTGCTCACCCTGGCGCGCACGGGCGACCAGCTGCAGGGCATCAAGAAGGGTGTCCTGGAGCTGGCGGACGCCATCGCGGTCAACAAGGCCGACGGCCCGCACGAACGCGACGCCCGCTCCGCGGCACGTGAACTGGCGGGTGCGCTACGGCTGATGCACCCCGTGGACGCGGCCTGGACTCCCCCGGTGCTGACCTGCAGCGCCAGGGAAGCGACCGGTCTGGACGCACTGTGGGAGCGGCTGGAGCAGCACCGTACGCTCCTGGAGTCCACGGGGCGGCTGTCGGCCAAGCGCCGTGAGCAGCAGGTGGACTGGACCTGGGCGATGGTCCGTGACGAACTGCTGGACAGCCTGCGCACCCATCCGGCGGTGCGTACGCTCGCCCCCGAGCTGGAACAGCGTGTCCGTGGGGGCGAGTTGACAGCGACGCTGGCTGCCGGGCAGATCCTGCGGGCGTTCCGCGGGGAGGCCTGAGGGACGCCCGGCCGGGGTCACACGGCGGCATGCCGTGTGTCGGCGGGGTTGTCGTCGATGCCGTGCTGCTCCTCGTCGGGGCGCCCGCGTCGGGGCAGTAGGAAGGTGATGGCGAGGAACGCGGCCAGGAGGCACGCCTGGACGATGAGGGCGCGGTGGAATCCGCCGGTGAAATCGCCGCGCCCGGCCTGGTTGAAGAACAAGGAGCCGAAGACGGCGACGCCGACGGAGCCACCGATGGACTGGACGGCCGACAGGACTCCGGAGGCGGAGCCGATCTCCTTGTCGTCGACGGCGGCGAGGACGAAGCTGAACAGGGCGGCGATGACCATGCCCGCGCCGATTCCTGAGACGGTGATGCCCGGGGCGATGTCCCTGATGGAGAACGAGGCCGTGGTGAGGCCGTCCAGCTCGAACCAGAGCAGCGTCGCACCGGCGAGCTGGACGAGCGGGCCGATCTGGAGGACCTTGCGGCCGACCTTGTCGGCGAGGACCGCGCCGCTGACCGCCCCGCCGATCGCCGTGCCGACCGCGAGGGGCAGGTTGCCGAGTCCCGCGTCACCGGCGGTGAAGTGCCGGCCGATCTGGAGATAGAGGGTCAGCACGAGTTGCGTGCCGACGAGCCCGGCGAAGAACAGGGCGATGCCGCCGAGCCCGACGGTGAAGGCGGGCTTGCGCAGCAGGCCGGCGGTGACCAGCGGCTCACGGCCCGCCGCTGCCGTACGGCGCTGGTGCACCGCGAACAGGACGAATCCGATGGCCGCGGCGGCCATGCACAGCCACGTCCACAGTGGCCATCCGTCCTCCTGCCCCTGGTTCAGCGGCAGGACGAGGAGCGCGCAGGACGACGCGACCAGCGCGGCACCGGGCATGTCGACGCTCACCGTGCGGTCACCGGCCTTCTCAGGCACGCACTTCGCGGCCGTGATCAGGGCGGCGATACCGATGGGCAGATTGACCAGGAACACCGACCGCCAGCCCAGGCCGAAGAAGTCACCCTCGACGAGGAAGCCGCCGAGTACCGGGCCGATGATGCCGCCGAGCCCGAGGACGGGGCCGAAGATCCCGAAGACCTTGGTGAGTTCGGGACCGGAGAAGTTCTCCCGCAGCAGACCGAGACCCTGCGGCAGGAGCATCGCCCCGGCGGCTCCCTGCAGCAGCCGGAAGACGATCAGTGATGCGATGTCGGGCGCCAACGCACACAGCAGCGAGGTCGCGGTGAAGGCGGTCAGGCCGATCAGGAACATACTGCGCCGCCCGTAGCGGTCCCCGAGCCGGCCACCGAGCACGAGCCCGGCCCCCAAGGTGAGGGCGTAACCGCCGATCACCCACTGAAGGCCTACAGGACTGGCGCCGAGGGACTCCTCCAGCGCCGGTCCGGCGACATTCACGATCGACGCGTCCAGGAGATCCATGACCTCCGCGACCAGCATCACCACAAGGATCAGCCACCGCCATCGGTAGGGCTCGGTGCTCGCATCGATGGCGGGGGACGGGTCACTCATACCTGATACCTCCATGGTGAAGTAATTCCATGATGAAGGTAAATTGATGGCGGTAGGTTGTCAAAGCGCGCCGACGACGCGGATCGGGTGGCAGGAGAGAGAGGTGGCGGGCCTTACATGGAGGACGGGACGCGCGACGGTGTCGCGGCGCAGCGTGAGCGACTGATGGAGGGGCTGAGAATCTACGGCGGCCACTACGCCGAGCTCAGCCGACGCTTCGCCGCCTGGCTGGGCCTGCATTCCACCGACGCGACCGCGGTGCTGGAGATCGCCGCCGCCGAGGAGCGCGGCACACCGCTGTCGCCGGCCCGGCTGAGCGAGCGGATCTCCCTGTCCACGGGCGCCACCACCGCACTCCTGAACCGCCTCGAAGCGGCAGGGCACGTCACCCGCACCCGCGAACACTCGGACCGCCGCGTCGTCACCCTGCGCAGCGGCCCGCACATCCAGGAACGGGCGGACGAGTTCTTCGGCCCGCTCGCCCTTCGCCTCGACGCCACGATGTCGCACTATCCGCCGGAACTCCTGGCTAGGTTCGAGTCCTTCGTGACTGACCTGAACTCCACCATGGACGCCTACCTCGCGGAGCGGAGTGTGATGTGACGTGCCTTTGATCGATTGGCTTCGAGGGCGTGTTCGGGCTGGTGATCCTGGAGGTGCCCTCATGGCCGTCGAGTGAGTTCGGCTCAAACCTGAACAAGACATGCTCCGCCGACATCCCGGAGCGTTGCCCTGGACGGTGGGTCATGGGCCGGCATGGCAACCACGTCGCTCCAACCCGAAGGGCCCGCCTTCAGCGAGATGGCCGGGCTGCTGGCCAGCCTTCGGGGAAGGGGAATCTCGCTGGCCATGAAGCTTCTGGCCATCGGCTTCGCGCGTTCTCACGGAATGCACCTGCTGCGAACCTTCCACCCCCTGACAACGCTTCGGCCATCGGCATGAACCGGCGGCTCGGCTTCGTCAACGCCGAGCCGCGAGTCGTAACCACGTGATGGTCATGCACGTCAGGCGACACTCCCCTTGCGCACAACTCTCCGTAGACGCTCGTCGTGGCGTGCTTGTTCCGCCAGATGATGGAGCCGGTCCGGCCGTGGTGGTCAGACACCGGCGCCAGTGAGACCGACGTCGACATGCTCTGGCAGACATTCCCGCGGCGCTTCGACATCGAGCACACCTTCCGCCTGTTCAAGCAGACACTCGGCTGGACCTGCCCGAAGATCCGCACCCCGGAAGCCGCCGACCGTTGGTCCTGGCTGGTCCTCGCGGCCTTCACCCAGCTACGGCTCGCCCGCCCACTGGCAGCCGACCTCCCGCGGCCGTGGGAAAAACCGACCCCGCCCGACAGACTGACCCCTGCCCGCGTCCGCCGTGACTTTCGGCACCTCCGCCCGAAGGGCGACTGCCCAGCCGGAGCACCGAAAGCCTCCCGCCCCGGACCGGCCGGCCACGCGGAAGCAAGAACACCCGGCCCACCCACGCCCCGACGTGCACACGGTCGGCAAACCAGGCTCGCAAAACGACGAACGAAGAAGTCAATGGACCCACGCCCGCCGCAAAGGTCGAAGATCAAGTTAGTTGATGATTTCGGCGCCGTCGTCCTGCCGAATTGCGGCCAGTCGGTCCCGCCACATCTGGAGTGCTTCGGGTGTCTGTCGCGTCCAGTCGGTGGCCTCGCCAACGATCCGGAGCGGTTCCCTGCTGCGATAGGAGCGGGTGGGGTTTCCAGGAAACTTCTTGTCGGTGACGTTGGGATCGTTCTCGAACCCCCCGGTGGGTTCGACGACATACACTCGCGGGGCCCCGTCGCCGACAGCAAGTTCGGCGGCGAGTCCTGCGCCGTCGCGCAACGCGGTGAAGTAGATGTGATTCATGAGGATCTCGGGCCGGTAATTGGAACGGAAACCGGCGGTGAGGTGATCCCCGACCCGCAGCTCGGCCTTTGTGCCGTGAAAGAACGGCCCCTCGTCCAACGCCTCGTCCATCGCCACAGGTTATCAAATCGAGCTGTCGTGACGGCGAGATGTCCAAGACGGCTCGGAGACCGTGATCACACCGGGAACAGCATGATCATCCAACCCTGACCAGTGGTTGTGGGGCACCCCTTAGGCGCGGAGGTGGAGCCGCAGGACGAGGCGCTGCGCCGGGCCCTGGCCCCTTCGTGCTTCTTGGCAGATACCTCTACGCAGGTAAAAGCCGGTGCGTTCGGATCCAGCCCTGTGAGAGCCTCTCGCGGGATCGCCCGGTATGTAACGGCGACTCCGGTAGTGCGGCTGATCGCGGCGACGATCTGCGGGAGCCTCGGCAAGTGATCCGATGTGGATCGAGCCGTTCTCGGGATTGTACGAGTCGCACTTCCCAAGCTGGTCGCGCTGGTGCGCCGTCGTGGCGGTGACGTCCGGCGAGGACGGCCGTGTCTGCTCTGCCCGGGGGGCCGGGTACTGCTGGTGGCCACGTACGGCGGACCAACCTGACGTCACGGCAGATCGCCCCGTAGTTGGGGATCTCGAGGCCCGTCGCGGACCGGAGACGCGACGGCCTTTCGCCTGCAGCCGGAGGTCACCGTCAAAAAGCATCTACGACAGGCAGCAACCCAAGCCGTTCCGGCTGCTCACCAGGCAGGCCCCTTCACGCTTCGATGCCGACACGGCCCGTGAGGGACGATCGTGAAGCTTTACGGATCTCATTGTGTCCTTGAGGTGTGCATGAACGCGATCTGGCGGGGCACGAGGATGAGCGCAGCAGAGACCTAACCGCTGTCGGCTTGAAGTCAGCCAGGTTGTACAGGTCGGGCGTGATGAGGCCGCTGGGAAGCGGATGTTCGTACACGCCCACGAAACTCGATGATGGGAACTGCCATGATTCTACTCGGTGCCATTCTGCTCATAATCGGCCTGCTTGTCGGCATATCTTTGCTGACGACGATCGGTGGTGTGCTTGTCGTGGTGGGCGCTGTCCTGTGGATCCTCGGTGCAAGCGGACGCAAGGTCGGCGGGCGTAAGCACTACTTCTAGTCCTCTGAGCCAACAGCCCTGCTCAGACAGCGGACAGACGTTCAGGAATCTCATCTGCGCTCTCGTGCACACGCAAGGCGTGAGATCGGTCTGTGACTGTCGAGATGCGAACGCACGGACCTTCGATCGCTCTGACGGCCTTATGGGCGCCTTCTCAGATCTGCTTGTTCGTCGCCCCAGCGGACCAACGCCCGGTCGGGCTGACAGCGAGCCGCGTCAGGTGAGGCTGCCGAGAACGTCGGCAATGGATCGAAGGATCCGGTATGTACGGGTGGGCCGGTGCCAGACGTCGCACCGGCCCACCCGTATGTCGCCCGGCCTCTCAGGGAGGGGCCTTGACGGGGAAACGGTCTGGACAACGCGATTTCGGGTGGCCGGAGAAGGTGGCTGGCGTGTCCGATCACCCCGACGATCCCAGTCACCGAGCGCCTCACGGTGCCATGAGCGGACCGAGGTGGTCGAGGATGCGGTCGGCAGCGGATTCGGATCTGCACTTGACTCCACGCCGGCCCCGGCGGGTGGCTCGACTCCCGTACCCCGCCGTGGCGTGACCAGTTACGTGAACCGGCGCGGGCTCAGCCCGGTGAACGGGATTGCCCAGGAACGGCTCCGACGCCCAGATCACACCAGCCATAGCAAGATCATTGCAATGCTGCCGACCCCTCCAGCCCGCGAGGGAGAGATCCGGAGACGAAGGCGAGGATGTCGCGGACCGCTTCGTGCAGGCTGTCAAAATGACGATGCACGCCGTCCACCGCTGCGAGGGTGTTGACGCCCCACACTGTCATCCCGGCACGCAGCCCGGACTGCACCCCGGAAGGGGCGTCCTCGATGACCAGGCAGTCCTCCGGTTGAGCGCCAAGTCGCGCGGCCGCCTGCAGATACGGTACCGGCGACGGCTTGCCCTCCTCCACCGCAGCCGCATCCACGAGGACCTCCGGGACCGGCAAGCCCGCCCGTGCGAAACGTCCACGTACCCGGTGCTCATAGTTCGACGTCACGAGTGCCCAGGCCCCGGGCCTCAGAGCGTTCAGCAGGTCCGCAGCGCCGTCGAAAGCCGTATAGGTGCCGGAGCGGACATCCTCGTCCTCCAGCTCGTGCAGTGCGTCCAGGCACTTCTGAGCGTCCCGGTCCGGAGCGACCTGCGCGAAGGTCTCCATCGGCCTCGTCCGCAGCGCCACTCGGTACACCTCATCAGGGTCCAGTCCGTGTCGCTCTGCCCACGTGCGCCAGACCTGGCGCTGATTGTCCACGGCATCGATCAATGTGCCATCGACATCGAACAGGACATACCTCATCACACCAGACTGGCCGAGTTCACTGATCACGCCGCGATCATGCCATCAGTCCCTGAGCGAGAAGTTTGGGACAAGCCTTAGCTGATGCCGGGCGAGGGCGCTTCTGTTGCCTGGTACTCCAGCCTTGGATCGTGATCTCGATGGTGAGAGGCGTCGAGGCGGCAGCTGTCCAGCGTGGATCATCTCGCCCGAGATCGCCCATGCCGTCGCGGGCATCGGCTCCTTCTCCGTCTACCCGAGTTCACCGCGACGGAGGGCGTCCCTTATCTCGCTGAGCTTCGCGGTCGTTGCCGGGGTCCGCTCCTGTGCTTGTTCAGCGAGTCGGAGGGCATCGTCGATCTCGCTGAGCTTCCTGGAGGACAGGACGGCCGCCCGCTCTATCAGGTCGTCCCGGGACACGGTGGTCAGCCACGTGCACGGGGTGAAGCCTGGACGCGGGAACGCGAGCCGCAGCACGCCTTCGAGCGGCAGCCCCTCACCGGCGCCGACCGTCACTTCGATGCCCAGACCGCTGATGTCGAGGCCCGCCGGAGCGACGACCTGCATCACCTGGAACCCGGACGCGTCGTCTCCTGACAGCAGTACGACCAACCTCAGCTCGTCGAACTGGACCCACCAGACTTCGCCACGTTGCACAAGCCCTCCGATACACAGGACGACAGGCAGACGCTGCGCGACCTGACGCGGTGTGAAGACGGGTGCGGCCACCGTTGATCATCGGTGCGTGAAGACAAACGATCATGCGGTCGCCACAGGTCACAGCGTAGACCCTGCCTGCTGGCAGGAGGCGTTCGAGGGCCTGATGAGCCGGATAGCGGGACACTTCACACGGATCGAATCGCGACGCCGGGCCCGGAAGTTGGTACTCGGCGCCGGGGACAGGGCCCCGGACGGCACGCAGCACCTGCCCGGGAGGGCGAAGTGGGATGCCGACCAGCCGGCGACGAGGTGGGTGACTACGTGGTGGAGCATCTGCACGACGACGAGGCGGTGCTGGTGTCGACGAGACCGGCGACGTGAAGAAAGGCACCGACACCGCTGGAGTCCAGCGGCAGCACCGGCACCGCGGGCAGGATCGAGAACGCCCAGCTCGCCGTCCACCTGGTCTACGCCGGCCGCCGCGGGCACGCCGCAATGGACCGGGAACTCTGTGTTCCGCGTTCCTGGACCTCCGATCCCGACCGCTGCCGGGCCGCCGGCCTCGGTGGCAGACGGAGTTCGCGACCAAGCCGGAGCCGGCCGCTCGCATGGTCACCCGATTCCTCGACGCCGTCCATCGGGCCGCCTGGGTCGCGGGAGACGGGGTCTACGGCGGCAACCCGAGGCTGCGCACGGCACTCGAGGAACGCGGCACCGGCTACGTCCTCACGGTGGCCTGCTCGCACGCGGTCACCACAGGCACCAGGAGGTCTCGCACGCGGTCACCACAGGCACCAGGAGGTTTCGCGCCGACATGTTGGTGGCCATGCCCCCTCCACGGCCCGGCGTGGTAAGTTGTCTTCAGCACACGTGAACGCCCGAATCGGGCGCCGGTGCTTCTCCCCCGCTGTTGCGCCCGTTCTTCTACGACCGGCGATCCAGCCTCTCGCACCATCACTTCCGTCCGGTCCGGGCTTCTTGCGCCCGTCGCACAAGGCGTGATTCCGCCGCCTTGCCTTCGCCGGACCTCTCATCGCCATGTCCGCGAAAGGACCCACCATGACCAGCACACTCGAACGCCCCGTGATCCGGCAGGATCAGCCCGTCCGCACCGTCGGTGTCCTCGACACCACGAACAACGGACACGGCGTACTGCGCACCGACGGCGGCCATCCCTCATCCCGCGACGTCCAGGTGTCGCCCGCACTGATCCGGCGGTACGGCCTGCGCAAGGGCGATGTCGTCGACGGGACGTGCGAACGCCCTCGCGCCCTGTCCGGCGTCGACTCCGTCAACGGCCGTGCGGCCCACGAGCTCCGCGGCCGTCCGCACTTCCGTGACCTCACCCCGCTCCACCCCCGGGAGCGCCTGCGCCTGGAGAGGCCGGACGGGGGCCCGGCCCCGCGGATCATCGATCTCGTCTCACCCGTCGGCAAGGGGCAGCGCGGCCTGATCGTCGCGCCTCCGAAGACCGGCAAGACCGTGCTTCTGCAGCAGATCGCCGCGTCGGTCGCCGTCAATCATCCCGAGTGCCATCTGATGGTGGTCCTCCTGGACGAACGCCCCGAAGAGGTCACGGACATGCGCCGCTCCGTGCGCGGGGAGGTGTACGCCTCCACCTTCGACCGGCCCGCCAAGGAGCACATCGCGCTCGCGGACCTCGCCGTGGAACGCGCCAAGCGGCTGGTCGAACAGGGCCGCGACGTCGTGATCCTTCTCGACTCCCTCACCCGGCTGTGCCGCGCTCACAACAACAACGCCGGGGCCGGCGGCCGCACTCTGAGCGGTGGCGTGGACGCGTCGGCGCTCATCGGTCCCAAGAAGCTGTTCGGCGCGGCCCGGCTCGCCGAGGAAGGCGGTTCGCTCACCATTCTGGCGACCGTGTTGGTGGACACCGGCTCCCGCGCCGACGACTACTTCTTCGAGGAGCTCAAGAGCACCGGCAACATGGAGCTCCGCCTCGACCGTGCGTCCGCGGACCGACGGGTCTTCCCCGCGGTCGACATCACGCCTTCGGGCACCCGCCGTGAGGAACTCCTGCTGCCCTCGGCAGAGCTGGCCGCCGTACGGGGCCTGAGGCGCGCCCTGCGGTCGAGGGACGCCCGGTCCACGCTCGAAGCGCTGCTGGACAGGATCCGCAGGACACCCGACAACGCCACCTTCCTCCGTCAGGTCCAGCACACCGTCCCTGACGCGTGATCGACGCGGTTGGCCGCGCGGGCGGGCGCGCCGGGCACGCCCGCCCGGCCGCTCAGCCGGTGGCACCCAGCGCGTCGGAGACCAGAGCGCGCGCCTCGTCCTGGACCCTGGCCAGGTGCCCGGCGCCCTGGAAGCTTTCCGCGTACACCTTGTAGACGTCCTCCGTGCCGGACGGGCGGGCCGCGAACCACGCGCTGTCGGTGCAGACCTTGAGCCCGCCGACGGCCGCGCCGTTGCCGGGCGCCTCGGTGAGCACGGCGGTGATCGGCTCACCGGCCAGCGTGTCCGCGGTGACCTGCTCCGGGGAGAGCCTGGCCAGCACCGCCTTCTGCTCACGGGTCGCGGGGGCGTCGATCCGGGCGTAGGCCGGATCGCCGAACCGGGCGGTGAGTTCGCCGTAGTGCTGGGAGGGGGTCGAGCCCGTGACGGCCGTGATCTCCGAGGCGAGCAGGGCGAGCAGGATGCCGTCCTTGTCCGTCGTCCACACCCGGCCGTCGCGGCGCAGGAAGGACGCTCCGGCGGACTCCTCGCCGCCGAATCCCAGGGTGCCGCCGAACAGCCCGTCGACGAACCACTTGAAGCCCACAGGGACCTCCACCAGTTGCCGGCCCAGGTCCGAGGCGACCCGGTCGATCATGGAGGAGGAGACCAGGGTCTTGCCGATGCCGGTGCCGGCCGGCCAGTTCTCCCGGTGGGAGTAGAGGTAGCGGATGGCCACGGCCAGGTAGTGGTTCGGGTTCATCAGCCCGCCGTCCGGCGTGACGATGCCGTGCCGGTCGGCGTCCGCGTCGTTACCGGTGGCGATGGTGTACGCGTCGCGCTGCTCGATCAGCGAGGCCATGGCGTACGGCGACGAGCAGTCCATGCGGATCTTGCCGTCCCAGTCGAGCGTCATGAAACGCCAGGTGGGGTCGGCGAGCGGGTTGACCACCGTGAGATCGAGCCGGTGGCGCTCGGCGATCCGCCCCCAGTACGCGACCGAGGCTCCGCCCAGGGGGTCGGCGCCGATCCGGATGCCGGCGTCGCGTACGGCGTCCAGGTCGAGGACGGCCGGGAGATCGTCGACGTAACCGGTCAGGAAGTCGTGCCGCCCGGTGGTGTCGGCGGCGAGCGCCCTGGCGTAGGGGATCCGGCGGACCTCCTTCAGCCCTCCCTCGATGAGGGCGTTGGCCCGGTCCTGGATCCAGGAGGTGGCGTCCGAGCCGGCCGGCCCGCCGTGCGGCGGGTTGTACTTGAAGCCGCCGTCGGCGGGCGGGTTGTGCGAGGGCGTGACGACGATGCCGTCCGCGAGGCCGCTCTTCCGGTCCCGGTTGTACGTGAGGATCGCGTGCGAGACGGCGGGGGTGGGGGTGTAGCCGTCGTCGCTGTCGATCAGGACGGTGACGCCGTTGGCGGCCAGCACCTCCACGGCCGTGATCCGGGCGGGTTCGGAGAGCGCGTGGGTGTCGGCCCCGAGGAACACCGGCCCGTCCGTGCCCTGCCGCTCCCGGTAGTCGCAGATGGCCTGGGTGGTGGCGGCGATGTGGTCCTCGTTGAACGCGGCCGCGAGCGCCGATCCCCGGTGCCCCGACGTCCCGAAGGCCACACGCTGGCCGGGCTCACCCGGGTCCGGGTGAACCGTGTAATAGGCCGTCACCAGCCGCGCCACGTCCACCAGGTCTCCGGGCTGCGCCGGCTGACCGGCCCGTTCGTGAACCATCGATTCTCCTCTGTCCTCATCGGCCGTTCGCGGACCGCCACCGGGCGGACGATCATCACGAGTTGTACCCGATACTGCCTCCTCGGCCGCACACCCGGGTACGGGGCCTGACCGGCAGTACACCCGGCGCACGGCAGACCCGGGGTCGTTTCGCCATGGTTGGCCGGTTCGCACGGAAAGGGCACCGAGACGCGGCGGGGCCCGGAAAATGCCGAACCGGACAGCCGGAACACGGGCGGCAGGAATTCCGGCACCAACTGGACGGAAAATGCGGCGCATTAACGCTTGACGTATCCGGAGCCCTGGGGATACGCCGTCGGAATACTCCCTCGGGATACGAGCGGAGGCGCACGGCACGGCCATCATGCGGCACAGCGGGGAACAAAGGCGGTCATAGTCGTCTGACACGCCGCAGAAGCGAGGAACAGGTGGTGGGAGGCTTTGCCGGAGGTAATCCATCCGGACACGAGCGCGAGTCATGCGTGTTTTCGCACGCATGGTCTGCCACAGTGCAGTTCGGTTTTACCCACTTGATCTCCGCCGCCATATTCCTTGCCGCCGGTGTTAACCCGAACCGGCTCTTCGGGGGCATGTGAAAGAGAGCCGTGCGTGCTGCAGAAAAGTTGCACCGAGGAAGATCGACTGACAGTCCTTCACCTGGTCCAGCCGGTGGAGGGAGGAGTCGCACGGGTCGTGACCGACCTCGTCGCGGCACAGGTACGGGCAGGGTTGCGGCCCGTCGTGGCCTGCCCGCCGGACGGGGCCCTGGCGGCCGGCGCGTCCACCGCCGGGGCGCGGGTGTGTTCCTGGCCGGCGGAACGCGCCCCCGGCCCCCGGCTCGGCCGGGAGGTCCTCACGGCCGGCCGTCTGATCCGTGCGTGCGCTCCCGACGTGGTCCATGCCCACAGCGCCAAGGCGGGACTCGCCGGGCGGCTGGCCGTGCGGGGCCGGGTACCGACGGTCTTCCAGCCGCACGCGTGGTCGTTCGAGGCCCTGGAAGGCCGGGCCGCCGGACTGGCAACGGCGTGGGAGCGGTTCGGGGCGCGGTGGAGCGACCGCATCCTCTGTGTCAGCGAGTCCGAACGCGTGTCCGGCCAGCGCGCGGGCATCACGGCGCGCTGGTCGGTCATCCACAACGGCATCGATCTCGGCCGCTTCCGGCCTGTCGGCGGGGACGACACCGCGTCGGCCCGTGCATCGCTCGCGCTGCTCGAAGGAACCCCCGTCGAGGTGCCTCTGGCCGTGTGCGTCGGACGCCTGAGCCGGCAGAAGGGTCAGGACGTGCTGCTGCGAGCCTGGCGCACGGCGGCGACGGGTGGCGCGCGGCTGGTCCTGGTCGGCGACGGACCGTACGGGGAGGAGCTGCGCCGCACCGCGCCCCCCGGCGTTCTGTTCGCGGGGGAGAGCGCGGATGTACGGCCCTGGATCCACGCGGCGGATCTGCTGGTCCTCCCTTCGCGCTGGGAGGGGATGGCGCTGGCCCCCCTCGAAGCGATGGCCTGCGGCACGCCGGTCCTGCTGACCGACGTCGACGGGGCCAGGGAGAGCCTGCCACCCGGACACCTGCCCCACTGCCTGGTGCCGCCCGAGGACCCCGCGGCTCTCGCGGCAGCGCTCACCACGCTGCTGGGCGACCCGGCGCTGCGGGCGCGACTGGGCCGCACCGCGCAGAGCCGCACCCGGGAGGTCTTCGACGTGACGAAGACCGCCGGAGCGGTCCTGCGCCTCTACGAGGAACTTGTCGGACAGTCCCGCCCCACGACGAGGAAGCGCACCGAGCGATGACCACGGAGAGTGCACCTGCCCCCCGAGCCGCCCAGGCAACCGCCGTACGGCGCGCGGCTACCGCGATCCGCCCGCCGCGCAGCGGCAGGGAGGACGCTCCCGCCCCACGGACCGCGGGAGGCCGACGAGGCCGGGCCCCGGCGGCGCTCATCGCCTCCGACGTGCTCGCACTCGGCCTGGCCGTGGTCCTGATCGCACCCGGGCCCTGGCCTCCGGTCGCCGCCCTTCTGCAGGCAGCCGTGCAGCTGCTCCTCAACGCGTACCGGGGCCTCTACCGCACCGGGCTCTCCCCCTCCGCTCTGGCCGAACTGCCCGCGCTGGCGGGGCTGGCCGTGGTGCAGTGGTACGTCGTGGCCGAGGCGGTGTCCGCGTACGACCCTCGCCTCGCCACCGGATGGACGGCGCTCGGCTGCGCGGCCGGCCTCCAGACCCTGGTGAGCTGCGGGGCGCGCGCCGCGGTCCACCGGTCCCGGCTGTGGTCGGCCGCGCGTAATCCGCAGTCCACGCTGGTGGTGGGCGACGGTCCGTTCGCCGACCGGGTCGTAGCCGTGCTGCAGGAGCACACGCGGTACGGGATGCGGCCGGTCGGCCGGGTGGCGGGAGCCGGCCCGGACGTGGACGAGACGGCGGACGCGCCTGCGGGCGGAGCCCCGCTGCCCGTCCTGACCTCGGTGCAGGACGCAGGCCGGGCGGTCGTGCAGAACTCCGTGCGGCACGCCGTCTTCACGGTCCCGCCCGAGGCCGCGTCCGACGGGGCGGAGCTCTTCGCCCTGTTCGCGCGGCACGGCTGCCGGGTGTGGCTGATCACCGATCAGGCGGCCGCCGTCCGGTACCGGACCGCGCCCCGGCCGGATCATGTGTGGGGTTTCGCGGCCCACTCGCTGCATGCCGGAGCGCACCGTCCCGTGGCGCACCGGGTGAAGCGGGCCATGGACGCCGTCCTGGCCATGGTGGCCCTGGTCGCGGTGTCCCCGGTGATGGCCGCCTGCGCCTTGGCCGTGCGCCTGTGCGACGGCCCGGGCGTCATCTTCCGCCAGGAACGGATCGGCGGGTACGGGCGGCCGTTCGTCCTGCTGAAGTTCCGCACGCTGCGCCCGGCCGACGCGCACGAGTCGGCCACGCGGTGGAACGTCTCGTCGGACCGGCGCATGAGCCGCGTCGGCAAGTTGCTGCGCAGGACGTCGCTCGATGAGCTGCCGCAGCTGTGGAACGTCGTGCGCGGTGACATGAGCCTGGTGGGGCCGCGCCCGGAACGCCCCTACTTCGTCCAGCAGTTCAGTCTCGCTCATCCCGGTTACCGGTCCCGGCACCGGATGCCCGTCGGCATCACGGGACTGGCCCAGGTGCACGGCCTGCGAGGCGACACCTCGATCGAGGACCGGGCGCGCTTCGACAACCGGTACATCGAGACATGGTCGCTCTGGCAGGACATGTGCGTGCTGGCGCGCACGGCCGGCTCGGTGTTCCGGCTCGGAGGCAGCTGAACCGTGACCCTCACCGTGGCCTCGCCGCCCGTCGTGCCGGCCGTCCAGGAGAAGACGCCCCCTCACGGGTGGGGCGGCCGTTGGCCGTTGCTGCCACTGATCGCGACCGTCCTGCTCGTGGCCGTCCCGGCCGACGACACGTCGCCCTGGACGGTGGCGGGCGTGCCCGCGGCCGATCTCCTCTCGGGGGTGACCGTCCTCGTCTGCGCGGGCTGCCTGCTGTTCCTGCGGCGGCGTCCGCTCTCGTCGGCCGCGGCGGTCGTGCTGGGACTCCCGGCCGTCGGCCTCGCCCTGGCCACGGTCACCGCCGCGGACCCGGTGGCGGCCCTGCCGGGGTTCGTGCGGTATCTGCAGATCTTCGTCCTCGTACCGGCCGCTGTCCTTCTGCTGGTCAGGGACGCCGCAGGGTTCCGGGCAGTCGCGGGCGCACTCGTCCTGCTGGCGGTCGTCCAGGGTGCGACGGGGGTACACCAGTACGTCACCGGCACCGGCGCCTCCTACATGGGAGAGGAAATCCGCGCTGTGGGCACGTTCGGCCCCAGCGATGTGATGGGGATGGCCACGGTCGTCGGCTACGGCCTGGTGGCGGCAGCCGCGTACGCGCTCCGCACCCCCGCCGGCACACCGCGTCGGCTGAGGCCGTGGGCTCCCGTGACCGCCGTGCTGCTGCTCGTCCCGCTCACTCTGTCCTTCAGCCGGGGAGCGTGGATCGCGACGGCCGCCGGCGCACTCGCCGTGATCGCGCTCACCGGGCTCCGGCAGGCCGTCCGCGCGCTGGCGGTGCTGTGCGCTGCCGGAGTCGTCCTTGTGGGTGGCTTCGGCGTCGGGTCCGAGATGATCTCGCAGCGGCTCACCAGCATCACCGAGGTGACCAGCGCGCCCGACCGGTCGGTCAACGACCGCTACGCCATGTGGGCCGCCGCGGCGGGGATGTGGCGCGAGCGGCCCGCGACCGGCGTCGGCCTGAAGGGCTTCCCGGCCCACCGTGACGGGCACGCCTCGATCGGGCTCTCGGCAGGCAGCGACACGGCGGGGGCCGGCCAGGAGTTCCGTAAGCAGCCACTGCTCTCCCCTCACAACATGTATCTGCTGGTACTCGGCGAGCAGGGGCTCATCGGCTTCACCGCGCTGGTGGGCTCCTGGGCGGCACTCCTGGTCGGCGGGGTGCGCCGGCTGGTGCTCGCACGGGCCCGGGGAGCCTCGGCCGTCGACTGCGGTCTCGCCGCCGTCGGGCTGATGACCTGGCAGACGGTCGATTTCCTGTACGCGGACATCGGGGGCCCCTCCACCGTCCTGACCGGGATCGTGCTCGGCCTCGCCGCCTGGTGGGCGCTGGCCGAGCCGGAGAGGACGACCGACGCGTGAGCGGAACCGCCACGGAGGCCACGGTCACCGGACCCCCGGCACCCGACGCTCCGGTACGGCCCGGGCGCTTCCTCGCCCGGGCGGCGGGCGGCGCCGCGGGACTCACCCTGATCGCCGCGCTGCTGGGACTCTTCCGCGACCAGGCCCTCGCCCGGCTCTTCGGCGCCAGTCACGCCAGCGACGCCTTCCTGATCGCCTGGACGGTCCCGGAGATGGCGGCCACGCTGCTGATCGAGGACGGCATGGCGCTGCTGCTCGTGCCGGCGTTCAGCCTGGCCCTGACCCGGCGTGCGGCCGGCGGCCACACCCAGGACCCGGTCCGCGTCCTGGTGGCCGACACACTCCCCCGGCTGTTCGCCGCGCTGGCCTGCGCGGGAGGGCTGCTGGTCTGGGGGGCGCCCTGGGCCGTCGCCGTCCTGGCTCCCGGGCTGGACGATCCCCGGCTCGCGGTGGACTGCACGCGGCTGACGGCCGTCACGGTCCTCACCTTCGGCGTCACGGGGTACTTCAGCGCGGCACTGCGGGCGCACGGCAGGTTCCTGGCGCCGGCCGGTGTCTACATCGCGTACAACGCCGGCATCATCGGCATGACGCTGGCGCTGCACTCCGTCTGGGGGGTGCGCGCCGCGGCCGCGGGGGTCGCCGTCGGCAGCCTCCTGATGATCCTGACCCTGCTGCCCACGTTCCTGCGGCTGGTGCCCGCGCGGCGCGGGAAGCGTGCGCCCCGCGAGCGTGGTTCCGGCTCCGCCCTTCTCGGGGCGACCGTCCTGGCGCCGGTCGTCCTGTTCGTGGTGAGTCGTCAGGCGCAGGTCTTCGTCGAGCGGTTCCTCGCCTCGTCGCTGCCGGACGGGGCCATCTCACATCTGAACTACGCGCAGAAGGTCGCGCAACTGCCGATGGTGCTGTCCATGATGATCTGCACGGTGACCTTCCCCGCCGTCGCGCGGGCCATGGCGGCCGGGGACCGGGGGGGTGCCCGGCAACGGGTCGAACGTGATCTGGCCCTGGCCGGGACCGTGGTGCTGCTGGGCACGGCGATGGTGCTCGGCTGTGCGCCCCGTATCGTCGAAGTCCTCTTCCAGCGCGGCGCCTTCGACGCGGCGGACACCGCCGCCACGGCCGGTGTCATGCGGGTCTACGCGCTGGGCCTGCTCGGTCACACACTGGTCGGCGCCCTGTGCCGGCCGTTCTTCTCGGCCGGCCGGCCGACGTGGTACCCGCTCGGCGCGATGGCCACGGGACTCCTCGTCACCACCGTTGCCGGGGTGCTGCTGACCGGCCCCTTCGGTGTCGACGGCATCGCCGCCGCCAATGCCGTCGGCATCAGCACGGCTGCCCTGCTGATGCTGCTGGGGCTGGGCTCGCGGGCGGTGGCCGTACGGCCCGGGGCCGTCGCCCTCTCCCTCGTCCGGCCTGTGGCCGCGGCGGCGGTCGCGGCGGTCGCGGGCCGGCTGGCCGCGGAGCTGGTGCCGGGACCGGTACCGGGTCTGGCGGCCGGCTGTCTGCTCGTCCCCACGGCGTTCCTTCTCACCGGGCTCCTGCTCCGGGCCCCGGAAGCCGTTCATCTGCTGGCACTTATCCGACAGAGGTTCCCTCATGACCGCTGACACCTCGGCGCCCCCCGCCCGGGCGCCCCTTCCCAGGTCCCGGCCGTGGATCCTGACCTATCACTCCGTGAGCGACCCCACGGATGATCCGTACGGCATCACCGTCTCCGCCGACCGGCTGGACGAGCAGCTCACCTGGCTGCGGCGCCGGGGGCTGACCGGCGTCGGGATCGCGGCACTGCTGCGCGCGCGGGCCGCCGGGAAGCAGGGGCTGGTCGGGCTCACCTTCGACGACGGGTACGCCGACTTCCTCGACGAGGCGCTCCCGGTGCTGCGCGCCCACGGCTGCACCGCGACCGTGTTCGTCCTGCCCGGCCGGCCCGGCGGCTCCAACACCTGGGATCCGCTCGGCCCGCGCAGGCCGCTGCTGACCGAGGAGGACGTCCGTACCGTCGCCGCGGCGGGTATGGAGGTCGGCTCGCACGGAATGCTCCACCGGGATCTGACGGCCCTGTCGGACGACGAACTGCGCGAGGAGACGCACGGCAGCCGGGAGGCGCTCCGGCGCATCACCGGGCAGCCGCCGTCCGGCTTCTGCTATCCGTACGGCACGGCCGACCGCCGGGTGGCCGGGGCCGTGCGGGAGGCGGGATACGCGTACGGATGCGCCCTCGTTCCCGGCTCCCTGTCGGGACCGTTCGCTCTTCCCCGTACGCATGTCAGCCACGCCGACCGGGGCGCCCGTCTGCTGGCCAAGGAGGTTCGGCACCGGCTGCGGCACCGCTCCACCGGCGCCGGGCGGCCGGGTGACGCCGGGTGAGGGCGCTGCACGTCATCACCGGCCTCGGTGTGGGCGGGGCCGAGCAGCAGCTGCGGCTGCTGCTGCGCCATCTGCCGGTGCGCTGCGACGTCGTGACGCTCACCAATCCGGGAGCGGTCGCGGAAGGGCTCCGCGCCGACGGCGTCCGTGTCCGGGACCTGGGGATGAGGAGCAACAGGGACCTCGGCGCCGTACCCCGGCTGGCCCGGCTCATCCGCCGCGGCTCGTACGACCTCGTGCACACGCACCTCTACCGAGCGTGTGTCTACGGACGGATCGCGGCGCGCCTCGCCGGGACCACCGTGGTGTCGACGGAGCACTCGCTCGGCCGCGCGGAGATCGAGGGGCGGCCGCTCACCCGCACCACCAGGGAGCTCTACCTGCGCACGGAGCGGCTCGGGGCGGCGACGGTCGCGGTCTCCGACACCGTCGCGGGCAGGCTGCGCGACTGGGGGGTGCCGGCCGCCCGGATCCATACCGTCCCCAACGGCGTCGATGCGGCGGCCTTCCGCTTCGACAGCGCTCAACGGCAAGCCACCCGGGCCCTCCTGGGCCTCCCCGACGCGGCGTTCGTGGTGGGGGGTGTGGGCAGGCTGGTCCCCGGTAAGCGCTTCGACCTGCTGATCCGTGCGGTCGCCGCCCTACCCGGCGCCTGGCTGGTCCTTGCCGGGGACGGGCGGGAGGCCGAGGCGCTGCGCGCCCTCGCCGCCCGGCTCGGAGTGGCAGGCCGTGTCAGGTTCCTCGGCGAGTGCGGCACCTCGGGGGCCGGTCCCGGCATCCCGGCGGTGCTCAGCGCCGTCGACACGTTCGTCTCGGCGTCCCGCGAGGAGTCCTTCGGTCTCGCGGTCGTCGAGGCCCTGGCGGCCGGGCTGCCCGTCGTCCACGCGGCCTGCCCCGCCATCGAGGACCTCCCGGCGGGCCGGGTGCCGGGCACCACCCGTATCGGATCCGGCGCGGCCGATCCCACGGACGAACTGACGGCCGCACTCCGGCACCGCATGGAGAGCGGCGCCCGAAGGCTGCCGCCGCCGCCCGCCGTGGACCACTACGACATCAGGCTCAGCAGCCGGCGCCTCATGGACGTCTACGCACAGGCCATCGACACCGCAGCAGTCCCCCCGACCGAGAGAGCACAATCATGACCGACTCGCCCGAGCAGCAGCCGGCCGTCCCCGGACGGTTCCGCAGGCTCCGCCCCGCATTCGTACGGACCGGGTGGTGGTTGCCGCTGCCCGCCGGTGTCCTGCTCGGGGCCGCCTGCGGATTCTCGTACGGTCTGCTCGCCACGCCCGAGTACGCGGCTACCAGCTACGCCATGGTCACGGCCGGAAAGGACATCGATCCGGCCGCCGCGCTGGGGTACGCGCAGTCGTACGGCCGCCTGGCCACAAGCGACGCCACCCTCTCCTACGCCAAGGGCGCCGCCGGGGAGCCCGTGCGCGAACTGCGTACACACGTACGGTCCGAGACCTCTCCCGACTCGCCCATGATCTCGGTCACCGGCACGTCGGCCGACCGGGACCGCGCCGCGGACATCGCCAACGCGGTGACGGAGGCAGTGGTCGTCAGCAGCGGGCACGTGGCGAAGGAGACCGGTGTGAAGCTGGTCAAGTTCTCTCACGCCGTGCCTCCCGTCGACCCCGTGTCCCCGTCCACGCCGCTCGGAACGGCCGTGGGCGCCAGTGCGGGAGGACTGGTCGGCGGACTGGTCCTGCTCGTCCGCCCCCGCACCGGACGCCGGGGCGCCACGGCCCAGGTGCCGGGCCCCGCCCAGGGCGGTACCACCGGCGAACGGGAGCTCGTGCGATGAACACCGACCGACACGGGCGGCTCACCGTCACCCTCTGCAGGGACCTGCCGGACTTCGCGGACCTCGCCGCGGAGTGGGACGCGTTGCACCGCCGGTGCCCCACCGCGACGCCGTTCCAGAGCCATGCGTGGCTCCACTCGTGGTGGCTCTCCTACGGGGTCCCCGGCCGGCTCCGGGTCCTCCTCGCGCGCCGGGGAGGACGGCTGATCGGGGCGGCGCCGCTGATGCTCGTGCACCGCCCGATGCCTCTGCTGGTGCCGATGGGCGGCGCGATCTCGGACTTCTTCGACATCCTGGTGGACGGCGAGGACACCCCGGCAGCCGTCACCGCGCTGGAGCGCGGGCTCCACCGGGCCGCCGCGCACACGGTCGTGGACCTGCGGGAGGTGCGGCCCGACGCCTCGGCGCACCTGCTGTTCGAGGCGTGGTCCGGTGCTCGGAGCAGCCGCACGGACTCGACCTGCATGGAGCTGCCCGCCGAGCCGATCGACGCCCTCATCGGGCGGATGACCGGTTCCCGCGCCCAGCGGACGCGGGCCAAGCTACGCAGGATCGACGCGCTCGGCATCGAGTGCCGCACCGCGCCCGTGCACCGGGTGGCGGGCGCCGTCGGCACCCTGCTGCGGCTGCACGAGCTCCAGTGGCTCGGCAGAGGGGTCAACCCGGAGCATCTGCGGCCCCGGTTCTGTGCGCATCTGGTGCGCTCCACCCGCCGGATGGTGCGCGACGGCGAGGCCTCGGTCAGGGAGTTCCTGCTCGACGGGGAGGTGGTGGCCGCCGACCTGTCGTACCGGTCGGCGCGGCTGACCGGGGGTTACCTCTACGGGGCCGATCCACGGCTCAGGGAGACGAAGGTGGATGTCTCCACGATGCTGCTGCGTGAGATCGCCCGGGAGGCCGGGGAGCTGGACCGCGGGGTGCTGAGCCTGCTGCGCGGGTCGGAGCAGTACAAGAACCACTGGGGTCCCGTACCGGTCGTCAACCGGCGCCTGATGCTGGCCCGTCCGGCGCTGGAGCCGCTGCTGCGGCTGCGAGAGACGCAGGTGACCGCTCGGGACCGGGCGGCGGAGACGGTGAAGTCCCGCCTTCCCGCAGCGCGGGACTGGCGCGGCCGGCTCAGCGGGCTGCCGGCGGCCGGGGCCGCGTTCATCGGTCTGAGTTGAGCCGTGATGATGAGTTTTGCGACGATCCGTTACCGTCTGTCGACTTTCGCGTTGTCAGGGCATACCGGCCGTACGCTCGGCGGCCGGCTTCGACCCTCTCAAGGAGAACTGATGTCGCGTATCTCGAAGGTGGCCGCCGTCATGGCAGGTACCGGTGCCCTGATCGCCGGCGGTGCCGGCATGGCTACCGCCGACTCCGGAGCGGAGGCCGTCGCGGCCCACTCCCCCGGTGTCCTTTCGGGCAACGTGGTCCAGGTGCCTGTCCACATCCCGGTCAACGTGTGCGGCAACACGGTGAACGTGATCGCTCTGCTGAACCCGGCGTTCGGCAACACCTGCGCCAACGTGTCGGACAGCCACGAGGACAAGGGCGAGTACGGCTACGGCCACTGATCTCCCCCAGGCACCGTCCGGGCCTTCTCCCTCCGCGCGCGACGCGGAGGGGGAAGGCCCGTGCCCGTTCGGCAGGCGACGCTCAGACGTACCGGTAGAGCCGGGTGTGGTCCATGAGCTGCGAGGGCGCCACGTCCCACGGCGGCATGGGCCGGTCGTGCGGGAAGATCCGGTCCCGCTGCGGGTCGTCGTCGGGGAGCGCGCGGGCCGGCAGGTAGCGGGAGCGCGGATGCGCCTTCTGCCAGCGGGTCCACAGCAGGTCGATGAAGGCGTGATGCAGCCAGAAGACGGGGTCGTCGGGTGACGCGGCGCCCGCCATCGACCCCCCGATCCAGCGGTGCACCTGGTTGTGGTTGGCCACGCCGCGGCCGCCCCTGATGCCCCACCCCTCGATCCTGTTACGGAAGCCGGTGGTGCTGACGCTGTTCCAGGGCGCGGAGTCGTACACCGGATCGCGCAGCGCACGTTCCACGTCCGCCGGCCGGGGCAGTGTGACGGGCGCTGAGGGCCTGCCGAAGTTGCGCCGCAGGAAGGGGTCGTCGGTCACTCCGGCGCGGATCCTCCAGTTCCCCTGCCGGTAGGCGAACGGTCCGGTCATGACCTGCCGGTCTCCCGGCCTGCCGTTGCCGCCGAGGAAGTCCTCCGCCCAGAGGGACGTCTTCGCCGTGTTGTCCCGCGTCCAGTCCCAGTACGGAATCGACACGCGGGAATCGACGGCCCGCAGCGCCTTTTCGAACTCCAGGAGGTATCTGCGGTGCCAGGGGAAGAAGGACGGGGTCATATGGGCGGGCCGGGGCCTGCTCTCCGAGTCGGTGACGTAGAACTCCCGGTGCATGCTGACGAAGTCGTCGTAGCGGCCCGATCGCTTGAGCTCCAGGATCGCGTCGACCAGGCGCTTCTTCTCGGTGCGTGTGAGATCGCGCTGGTTCTTGCGGCTGTACACGCGTGCTCCTCCTTAAGGGCTCAGATGGTGTGTGAGGAGGCTGCCGACAACTGGGCGGTGCCGAGTTCGTCCACCGCCGCGCGGGCCGTCTCGAGGAGTGTGGGGAACGACTCGTAGTGGTTGACGGCGCTCAGATAGCTCCCGTCGGCGCGCCGCATCACGTGCAGGGCCCTCCCGTCGACACTGACCTCGGTGCCGGACACCGCGGCGACGGCTCCGGCCTCGCCGGCGTACGGCTGTGCGTTGGCCGGCACCATGGCCGTGGCCGTGCCCCGGATCTCGCGGCCCTTGTACAGCTCGGAGAAGCGCTCGGGCCCCACGGTGCCGCGCTCCTTGGCAGGGCCTCCAAGCTCCGGGGCCTGGAGGAGTACCGGGGCGAGCGCGCCGCCGGTGCCCGCGATCACGGCCGCGGTGAAGGCGGTGCGCAGCACCGCCCGGCGGGCCGGCCGGCGGGCGCCGGCCGGCTGCCCGATCGTGGCGTCGGTCGGATTCATGGTGGGTCAGCCTCCCTCTCGTCGGCTCCTGCGAGGTGTCCCGCCCGAGTGGGCAACGAGACGGAGCGTGAACGGTTCTCGTCCACAGGGCATCACGCGACCGTGGGAATTCCGCGGTGCCGTACGGCCGTGTCGGCCGCACGGCGCCGCCCGCCGGGTGAGCATGGCCGTCCGAACTCCCGGAGGTTGTTCATGAACGCGCCGACGCAGGTTCCCACGGTCCGTGTGCGAGGAACGGCCGGTGCCGATCTGGCGGATCCGGCGTTCTGGCGACTGCCACGGTCCGAGCGGCTCTCGGAGTTCGCCCGGCTGAGGGAGCTCGACGCACCGGTCCGCTTCACCCCGCGTACGGGGTCGCGTACGCCGTTCTACGCGCTGGTGAAGCACGCGGACGTGAGGGCGGCGAGCCGGCAGCCGCAGGTCTTCGCCAGCGCCCCCGGTGTCACCACTCCGGAACCGGCGCCCTGGGCCAAGGCGGTGTTCGGCAACTCCATGGTCAACATGGACGGCGCCGAGCACGCCGGGCTGCGCAGGACCATTTCCCGCGCCTTCACACCGAGGCTGCTCGCGTCCGCCGAGGAGAACATCGGCACCGTCGCCCGGCGGCTGGTGGACGAGGTGATCACGGAAGGACCGGGCGACTTCATGCGCTCGGCACCTTCACGTATGCCCTTCGAGGTGATCTGCGACCTCATGGGCATCCCCACGCGCCACCGGGCCCGCATCGCGGCGCGCATCGACCACGCCTCGGAGTACGTCGGGGTACAGAGGCGTGGCCGTGCGCGGCTCCGGGTCCCGGGACGCGGCCTGCGCTCCCTGGCCCGCATGCAGCTGGAGATGGCGGGCATCGCCCGTGAACGGCGCCGTGCCCCGGAGGACGACGTGATCTCGGCGCTCGTCCGCGCGGATGTCGACGGGCAGGTTCTGTCCTCCCGTCAGCTCGGCGCGTTCTTCTCGCTGCTGCTCGTGGCGGGTGTGGAGACCACCCGGAACGCGATCGCCCACGGTCTGGTCCTGCTCACGGCGCATCCGGAGCAGCGGGCCCTCCTGGAGTCCGACTTCGACCGCTATGCCGACGGCGCGGTGGACGAGATCGTCCGCCACTCGACGCCGATCATCCAGTTCCGCCGGACGGTGGCTGCCGAATGCACGCTCGGCGGCCACACCTTTCTGCCCGGGGAGAAGGTCGTCCTCCTCTACGCGTCCGCCAACCGCGACGCGTCCGTCTTCGACGACCCCGGTGCTTTCGACATCACCCGGTCACCCAACCCACACCTCGGATACGGCGGCGGAGGCCCCCACCACTGTCTGGGTGCTCATCTGGCGAAACTGGAGATGAAGGCACTCTTCCGCGAGATGCTCACTCGCCTGGGAGGCGTCCGGACTTCCGGCGAACCGGGCCTGGTCCATTCGAATTTCGACAATCGCGTCCGCTCCCTGCCTTTCACCTTCGAAATGTGTCACCCGAATGGTCCGCTCTGAACCTCCGCATGTCGCGAATGGGCTATTCACGGGTGGCCCCACAGCCCATTGTTGAATCTTTCTCCTTAGGGTCGACAGGGTCGGGGACAACGCAACCCAAGGAGAAGCTGTGGCCGTACAGCGCCGTCTCATCAAATTCGGCGTCGGGGCGACCGCGCTGTGTCTCCTCGTCGGTGGCGCGGTCCTGGCCGACCGTGACACCGCGGACATCCAGGCCGGCAAGGGCGCGGCGCAGCAGGCGCCGGAGCCGGGGACGACGACCGCGATCGGCGCCTATCTGGACTACGGGCCGAAGGGCGTGCAGCGGATGGGAGAGCTGTCCCGCTGGCTCGGCGGTACCGAGCTGCGCGTCGGGCACAGTTATCTGCCGGGCGACCTGTGGGAGAACATCGAGGGCCGCCCCGGCTTCCTCGCCTCGTGGGCGGCCTGGCGGAAAGCGGCCGAGGACCGGATGTTCGTGCTCAACACGCCGATGCTGGAGCGGAACGAGGAGCACGTCTCCGACGAGGAGGTCCGCGGTCTGCTGCGGGCCGGCGCCGTCGGACAGTTCGACGAGCACTTCCGCCGGCTGGCCGAGCGTCTGGTCCTGCTGGGCGTCCCGGACACGGTGATCGTCCTCGGCTGGGAGATGAACGGGACGACGTACACGCACCGGTGCGGTCCCGATCCCGTCGCGTGGAAGGCGTACTGGAACCGCGTCGTCACGACGATGCGGTCCGTCTCCGGCCAGAAGTTCCGCTTCGACTTCGCTCCGAGCAGGGGGCGGGACGCCGTGCCCTGGACGGAGTGCTATCCGGGCGACGACGTCGTGGACATCATCGGCATGGACTCCTACGACCAGCCTCCGGCGCGGACCTTCGACGAGCAGGTGAACGAGCCGTACGGTCTGCAGAAGCAGGTCGACTTCGCGGCCGAGCACGGCAAGCCGATCTCGTTCCCGGAGTGGGGGCTCTTCCGCAACGGTGACAACCCCGAGTACATGCGCCGCATGCTGGAGTGGATGGAGCGGCACAAGCCGGTCTACCAGACGATCACGGACTACTGCCCGCACGGGGTGTGGCAGTGTGCCGACAACCCCGAGTCCTCCCGGGTGTTCCGCGAGATGCTGAGCGGGCTGCCGGATGCGACCGGGCCCTCGGCGCCCGCGCCGGACCCGAGCGGGACGCCGGAGACGCCCAAGCCCGACAAGCCGACGCCGACGACGCCCACGCCGGACACGAACGACTCCGGCTGGTGCTTCACCGTCCCGCTGAGCGACTGGTTCGGCCAGTGGCTGAGCGACCGCGAAGTCTGCCTGCGCGACTGAGGGCAGGATGTGCGTCCCGGGAACGCGTTCCCGGGACGCGTCGGCAGCGGGGCCCGAACCGGTCGGGCCGGCACGGTCGCGCGGCGTGGACCTCGTCTCCGGCGCGGGACTGGACGCGGCGCCGGCAGGCGCGGAGGCGGCCGTCGACGTGAGCAACAGGACGGCCCTCGGCCGTGGCAGGGCGGTCGCGTGCTTCGGCGCGGTCAGCCGCAACCTGCTGGACGGTGAAGGGCGGGCAGGTGCCCTGGACGGTGCTCCGCGCCACGCGGTTCCACGAATTCGTGCTCCGCACCTCCAGCAGATGCCGAAGCCGCTCGCCGTGGTCCCCCGGATGAACACCCGGCCGGTGGCGGCGCGGGAGGTGGCGCGCCACTTGGTGGAACTGGTGCCCGCTCGCGGGTGGAGCAACTGGTCGACCTGGTGCGCAGGGCCAGCTGCCCGCCGGTCCGGGGCCCCGGTCGAGTGGGTCGCCCGCACTGTCACGCGGGAAACATGACAGGAACCCGCCCCTGGGCGCCCTGCCCACGCCCTCGCTCACCACCCGGTCCACAGCAGATGGTTGACGAGCAGGGCTACGACCGCCTGGGCGGCCGACCAGCGGCGCCTGTCGATGTCGGGCAGCAGAGCGGCGGCGGGCATCAGCCAGACGACGAACGGCTGCCAGATGCGTTCCGTCTCCGCCTTGCTCATCCCGGACAGATCCGCGGCGGCGATGGCCAGGAGCGCGGCCAGGATGAGAAGCGCCAGTCGCTGAGCGCCCGTCGTGGTGCCCGGACGCAGTCCGCGTACGGCGGCGGGGGCGGACACCGCCGCACGGCGCAGACCGGCGACGGTGGCGAGTCCCGCGGCGAGTGTGGTGCAGGCGAGGTTCGCCCAGACCCAGTAGGAGTAGGGTCGGGTCCCGCCCGCGCCCTGGTAGTAGCGCTCGACGAGCAGATGGTAGGCCTCCCACCAGTTGAAGCCCGCCAGGGTGAAGGCGACGGGGACGACCAGTGCGCCGAGCGCGAGTGGGCCGAGCGGGCGTGCCGTCCGGCTCAGCACCAGGACGGCTGCCAGCAGGACCACGATGAGCGTCAGGCCGTAGCTGAGGTAGCAGGTCAGCCCGAACAGCAGTCCGGAGCCCAGCGCGGCGGCTGCCGGGCGCCGGGCCGTGCGGGTCGCGGCGAGGGCCAGCAGTGCCACGGACCACGCCGCGACGGCGGTGAAGTAGCCGTCCGCCGAGGTGCCGGTCCAGATGGCGAAGGGGGCGAGGACGAGGAACGGAGCGGCGCGCCGCGCGAGGTGTTCCCCCGTCAGGGCGCGCAGCGCGACCATGACGGCCACAGCGGCCGAGCCGCCGAGCACGATGCACCACATGCCCGCCCAGGCGCCGCCCCCGAGTCCCGCGCGGTCCAGGCCGACGAAGGTGAGCGTGGCGCCCGGCGGGTGGCCCGCGACGTGGGCGGGCCAGTTGCCCGGTGGACCGATCACGATGTGGTCGGTGAAACCGCGCAGGGCGGCGCCGATGTCGTCGAAGCGGTCGATCACTCGCAGGTATTCGTGCTTGGTGGTCAGCCTGCGCGCGACCCCCCGGTACCAGCCCTCGATGAGGGCGAGCGAGAGGATCCACGCCACCGAGCCGGCCCAGCAGGTGAGCAGCAGCCGACGCCAGGGGAGCCCGGCCGCGAGCCGTGGCCCGTACGCGACGACCGCCACCGCCACCGCTACGGCGGCCGGGGTGCCGGGCCCGAGATGCGGATCCCAGGAGGCCAGGAGGGGCGGCCAGTGGACCTGCAGGCTGCCGTCGCCCTCCTGGATCACCCATCCGACCGCCATGGCCAGGGCCACCAGCAGGATTCCCGCCACGGCCGCCGTCAGGTCCTTACGGCGGCCGGCGGGTCCGACGGTGGGGTCGTGCACTGCGGGTTCGAAGGGCCGGATGCGGTCACTGCGTTCCTCGGTCGTCACGCAGGCACGCTACGCATCAGGGGGGCGGGGCGGGCGGTGCGACGCCGCCGCGTCACACAACCGTCAGATCCTGCGGCGGGTGATCCACCCCCGCACCGCCGACGTCAGACTTTCGTCAGGAGTCGCACGCCCCTGGGAGCGGCGTCTCCGGCATAACGTCGGAACATGCGCGACAGACGCCGGCGAACCGGTGCACACCTCCCCTCCCCCGGGCTTCCTCTTCCCACCGAGCCCGTCTTCTGGCGCAGCCCCGTGCGCGGGGTCAGATTCACGGCCGTACTCGGCCTGGTGCTCCTCGCCGGCATCACCCTGCTGTTCGTCACGGGCCTTCTGTCGTACGCGGCGTACAACCCGGATCTCGCGGCCGTGAACGACAAGACACCGGGCAAGGGATGGCTGGGCTTCTATCTGTTCGACTGGCCCACCGGGCCTCACTGGCTGTACCGGCTGACCCAGGGGATCCACGTCACCCTCGGCATCGTTCTCGCGCCCGTGCTCCTGGCCAAGCTGTGGTCGGTGGTCCCGAAGCTCTTCGCGCTGCCGCCGGCGCGGTCGGCCGGGCATGCCCTGGAGCGCCTGTCGCTGCTGCTGCTCGTGGGCGGGGCTCTCTTCGAATTCGTCACGGGACTGCTCAACATCCAGTTGGAGTACCTGTTCCCCGGGTCGTTCTATCCCCTGCACTTCTACGGAGCGTGGGTCTTCTTCGCCGCGTTCCTCGCCCATACCTGCCTCAAGCTCCCCCGGGCGCTACGGGTCCTGCGCCACGGTCTCCCCACGGCGGAGAGCGACGAACTCGCCTCGCCGCGTCCCGCTCCGCCGACCGTCTCCCGGCGCGGCGCCCTCGCCGTAGTGGGGGCGGGGTCGCTGCTCCTTCTGGTGACCTCCGCCGGCCGGAGCTTCGACGGCGGGCTGCGGCGGACCGCCCTGCTGACCCCGCGCGGCGGCGCCGAGCCCGGCCCGGGGCCCAATGGCTTCCAGATCAACAAGACGGCCGCGAAGGTGGGCATCGCTCCGGCCGCGACGGGGGAACGCTGGCGGCTCACCGTCGTCGGGCCGGCCGGGGAGATCCGGCTGTCCCGGGCGGAGCTCCTGGCCATGGAGCAGCACAGCGCGGCGCTGCCCATCGCCTGCGTGGAGGGCTGGTCGACATCCGATCAGTGGTGGCGCGGGGTCCCTCTGCGCGGCCTGGCCGCGCTCGCCGGCTTCCCGGACGGCCCGCCGGGGGTGCTGGTGGAGTCCCTCCAGCGCAGCGGGCCGTTCCGGAGAGTGGCGCTCAGGGACAACCAGGTGCGCGACCCGCGCTCACTGCTTGCGCTGGGCGTCAACGGTGAGCCCCTGTCACCGGATCACGGGTATCCGGCGCGCGTCATCGTGCCGGCCGCCCCTGGCGTGATGAATACCAAATGGGTGAGCCGCCTGACGTTCGGAGAGCTGTGATGCGGGTTCTGCGCCGCTGGTACGGGGAGGGGCCGCTGCACCTGTTGCTGATGGTCTCGTCGTTCGCCCTCGCCGGATACGCGGGGGTGCGGCTGCTCGACGGGGACACACTCATGATCCTGGTGTGGTTCCTGGGCGCGGCGTTCGTGCACGACCTGGTGCTGGTGCCGCTGTACTCGGCGGCGGACCGGGCCCTGCGGATCCCCCTCACCCGGCGGCGGGCGCTGGTGAACTTCGTACGTGTACCACTGCTCCTGTCCGGGCTGCTCCTGCTGGTGTGGTTCCCTCTGATCACGCGTCACGCGGAGCGCTACGAGCCCGCGAGCGGAATGTCCCCCGACAGGTTCCTGGGGAACTGGCTGCTGATCACGGCCGCGCTGTTCGCTCTGTCGGCGCTCTGGCTGGTCGTACGGACCGTCCGGGCGCGGCGCAGGGCGAGGAACGGACGGCCGCCGGCCTCCCACTGATCGACGGGCTCCCAGTGCTCCGACCGGGCGTACCCGAGCAGCGCGGACACCCCGGCACGGGCCCAGGGGAAGTGGGGCGCCGCGCCGGCGTGCCCCCGGCCGTCGTCGATGCGTACCTGGACCTGCTCGTCCACGTCATGGGGTGCGGCCTCCGTGATGAGCAGTCCCCCTGGCGCCAGCACGGCGGCGACCCGGCGGAGCAGGGCCCGGGGGTCACCCCCGATCCCGATGTTTCCGTCGATGAGCAGAGCCGTGCCCCAGCGGCCTTCCCCGGGCAGCGGCTCGAACACGCTGCGGCGGAGCGCCGATCCTCCGATCCGCTGGGTGCGCCCGATGGCGGCCTCGCTCACATCGATGCCCAGCGCGCGGTGTCCGCGCGCGGCCAGCGCCGCCACCAGTCGTCCTGGTCCGCATCCGATGTCGATGACCGGCCCCTCGCTCCGGCGGAGCGCCGACAGGTCGGCGGCGTCGGCGTCCGCGCACCAGCGTTCGATGTCCAGCGGCAGGAGCCAACCGTCCTTCCGCCGGAGGAAGAGCGGGCCGCGGCCCCGGGTCAGCGCTCGCGCGTACGGATCGGCCGCCCAGGGGGCGGGGGACGGGCCTGCCGGCGGCAGCACCGTGCTCATCGGACCGCCGCCCCGCCCAGCCGGGTGAGGGCCTGGGCGAACCGGCCGTGGGGCGCGGAGGCGGCGACGTGCAGCGCGTCCTCGGCGGTGTCCACGTCGCGCAGTGGCGGCAGGTCCCGCACGGTGAGGCCCGCGCCGGTCAGGCGCGCCCGCTGGATCTCGCCCGTCTCGGGGCGGGACATCGGCACGCCCCGTACGAGGCCGGGGTCGGGCGCTGCCAGGCCCAGAGCCCAGAAGCCGCCGTCCTCGGCCGGGCCGAACCAGGCGTCGCAGCCGTCCCAGCCGCCCGGGGAGAGCGCGGGTGCCAGCAGGGACGGGGTGATCTGCGGGGTGTCCATCCCGATGAGGAGGGCCGGCCCGGTACAGGTACCGAACGCCGCCGCGATGCGCTCGTCCAGAGCGCCCGCGCTCTGCGGCAGCACGTCGTAGCCCTGTGGCAGCCAGGGGCCGGGGCGCCCTTCGAGAACCAGCACCCGTCGCAGGGCGGGCAGGGTGAGCACGGTCCGCAGGGTGTCTTCGAGGGCCGCGGCGGCGAGCTCCGCGGCCTCGCCCGGGCTGAACGGCGGCGTGAGCCGGGTCTTGACCCGGCCGGGAACCGGCTCCTTGGCGATGACCAGCAGCGTCGTCGCCCCGGCAGGTGGCGTCCGCCCGCTCATCGGGACACCTCCGCCCCGACGCTCCGCAGGGCCGGCGGCTGAGGCTGCCGCAACACAGCACGCATGTCCCGTACCGCGTGCCAGGTGCCCCGCCACGTGCCGGTGACCTTGGATTTCCCTGTCCGGGGCAGGTACGGCACATCCGTCTCGGCGACGCGCAGTCCGGCGTCCGAGGCGCGCACCACCATCTGCAGCGGGTAGCCGCTGCGACGGTCCGTCAGGTCGAGTGCCAGCAGCGCCTCCCGGCGCACCGCCCGCAGCGGGCCGAGGTCGTGCAGCCGGAGGCCGGTACGGCGACGGAGCATGCCGGACAGGGCGATGTTGCCCAGTCTGGCGTGCAGGGGCCAGGCGCCGCGGACCGTGGGACGGCGCCGGCCGAGGAGGAGGTCGCTCTCCCCCTCCGCGATCCGCCGGACGAATCCGGGGAGCAGCGCCGGGTCGAGCGAGCCGTCGCAGTCGCAGAAGCAGACGTACTCCGCCTCGGCGGCGAGCAGCCCGGCGTGGCAGGCGGAGCCGAAGCCGCGGCGCGGTTCGTGCACGACGGTCGCGCCGAGCGAGCGGGCGACGGCCGCCGAGCCGTCGGTGGATCCGTTGTCGACGACGATGGCCCGCCACCCTTCGGGAACGCGGGCCAGTACCCGGGGCAGGGCCTCGGCCTCGTCGAGGCAGGGCAGGACGATGTCGGCTCGGATGGGGTCGGCGAGATCCGCCGGTGCAGAGTCGGTCACGTCGATCACCCTACGGAGCAGAATCCGGCATTTCGGTCTTCGGGTTCTTACGAAACGTGGACGTCGACCGTGTGGCGGCCGGGGGCCGTCCGGATGGGCGGCCGGTGATGCCACAGTGGGCACCATGCAGAACATCTCCTCCCCTCCGGACCGCCGTGCCGAGTCACCGGCCGGCGGCGGGAACGGCGTGTCGCTCGGCCGGGTCCTCGTCGTGGACGACGATCCGACGGTCGCGGAGGTCGCCGCGGGGTATCTGGGACGCGCGGGCTACGACGTCGAGCGGGCGGGCGACGGCCCGGCGGCACTGGAACGCTTCGCGGCTCTGCGGCCCGATCTGGTGGTGCTCGACCTGATGCTGCCCGGCATGGACGGCTTCGAGGTGTGCCGCCGTATGCGCGCGCAGGGGCGTGTGCCCGTCATCATGCTCACCGCGCGAGGGGACGAGGACGACAGGATCCTCGGCCTGGAGACCGGCGCGGACGACTACGTGACCAAGCCGTTCAGCCCGCGTGAGCTCGTGCTGCGTGTGGACGCGGTGCTTCGCCGGGGGCAGCGGGCGGAGACGTCCTCGCCGACCCGGCTGGGCGGTGCCGGGCTCTGCCTGGAGCCGCTCGCCCGCCGGGCGACCCGTGACGGGAGGGATCTCGCTCTCACACTCAGGGAGTTCGATCTGCTCGCGTTCTTCCTGAGCCACCCTGGACAGGCCTTCGCCCGTGAGGAGCTGATGCGGGAGGTCTGGGGCTGGGACTTCGGCGACCTGTCGACGGTGACGGTCCATGTGCGCCGGCTGCGCGGCAAGGTCGAGAGCGACCCCGCCCGTCCCACTCTGATCCAGACGGTCTGGGGCGTCGGTTACCGCATGGATCTGCCGGTCGACGACGCTCCGGGGTACTGAGCCCATGACCGACCTCCTGCTCATCGCCCTTCTCGCCTTTCTCGGCGCCGCCGCGGCCGGGCTGCTGGGCGCCCTGGCCCTGCGGCTGCTCCGGCACCGCCCCCTGGCGGTCTCCCTGACCGTCGTCGCCGCGGTGGCCGTGACGGCGATGCTCGCCGGGACCCTGACCGTGGCCTGGGCGATGTTCCTCTCCCCGCACGACCTGACGGTGGTGACGACCGTCGTCGCCATGGCCGCCGCCGTGTCCCTCGCGACAGCGATGCTGCTGGGCCGCTGGGTGGCCGCCAGGAGCCGGGACCTCACGCTGGCCGCCCGCGACTTCGGCGAAGGGGGGACGTTCGCGGCCCCGGAGGGGCAGGCCACCGCGGAACTCGCCGCGCTCACCCGTGAACTGGCGGCGACGAGCGCGAAGCTCGAAAGCTCCCGGGAGCGCGAGCGCGCCCTCGAACGATCGCGCCGGGAGCTCGTCGCCTGGATCTCGCACGATCTCCGGACCCCGCTGACCGGGCTGCGCGCCATGTCCGAGGCCCTGGAGGACGGCATGGCCCCGGACTCCGGCCGCTACCTGCGGCAGATGCGCAGGGAGGTGGAGCGCATGAACGACATGGTCGGTGATCTCTTCGAACTCTCCCGGATCCACGCCGGGTCGCTCACGCTGGCCCCCACCCGGGTGTCCGCCCACGACCTGGTCGGTGACGCGCTCGCCGGGGCCCATCCGCTGGCCCGTGAACACGGGGTACGCCTCATCGGCGACCGGGTGGACGCCGTGCCCGTGGAGGTCGACAGCAAGGAGATGAGCCGGGTCCTGGGCAACCTTCTGATCAACGCGATCCGGCGCACCCCCGCCGACGGAACGGTCGCGGTGGCCGCGCAGCGCTCGCCCGACGGTCTCGTGCTCTCGGTGACCGACGGGTGCGGCGGGATTCCCGAGGAGGACCTTGCGCGCGTGTTCGATACGGGGTGGAGGGGGAGCCCGGCCCGTACGCCGCCTGCGGGGGCGGGCCTCGGACTCGCCATCGTCCGTGGGATCGTCGAGGCACATTCCGGCCGTGCGGCCGTACGGAACGTGGCCGGTGGCTGCTGCTTCGAGGTCACCCTTCCTGCCGCATCGGGCTGAGCCGCCCCTTGCCATGTGTCACCGGCCCCCCTGCGCCCGCAGCGGCGCCGTGGCGAATTCCCGCATCCCCTCGCCGAATTCCGTCTCCGGCTTCCAGCCGAGCTCTTCGCGGAGGCGGCGCGAATCCGCGGTCACATGGCGGACGTCCCCGAGCCGGTACTCACCGGTGACGACGGGGGCGGGGCCGCCGTGGGCCGCGGAGAGCGCGCGGGCCATCTCGCCGATGGTGTGCGGTGTACCACTTCCCGTGTTGTAGGTGTCGAAGGTGCCCGGCTCCCGCTCCCCCAGAGCCGCGAGGGCCACGGCGTTGGCCGCCGCCACGTCCCGTACGTGCACGAAGTCGCGCCGCTGGCCGCCGTCCTCGAACACCCGGGGGGCCTCGCCCCGGGCCAGGGCCGAACGGAAGAAGGACGCGACACCGGCGTAAGGGGTGTCCCTCGGCATCCCCGGGCCGTACACGTTGTGGTAGCGCAGCGCGACGGCCCGCCCGCCCGTGGCGCGTGTCCAGGCGGCGGCGAGGTGTTCCTGTGCGAGCTTCGTCGCCGCGTAGACGTTACGGGGGTCGCCGGCCGCCTGCTCCGTGACCAGGCCGGGGACCAGTTCCGCGCCGCAGGCCGGACAGCGCGGCTCGAACCGTCCGGCGTCGAGGTCGGCGACGGCCCTGGGGCCCGGCCTGACGGAGCCGTGCCGGGGGCAGTCGTAACGGCCTTCGCCGTAGACCACCATCGAGCCGGCGAGCACCAGGTCCCGGACCCCGGCCGCCGCCATCCCGGCGAGCAGCACGGCGGTGCCGAGGTCGTTGCACCCGACGTACTCCGGGGCGTCGGCGAAGTCCTTGCCGAGGCCGACCATCGCCGCCTGGTGGCAGACGGCGTCGACCCCGGACAGCGCTCCGGCCACCGCATCCCGGTCGCGTACGTCCGCGACAATCGTCCGGACACCAGGCGACAGGGGGTGGCCGGCCGCGGGGGGCCCGGACCCGGCCGGTCCGTGGGCGGAGGGCAGCAGTGCGTCGAGGATCACCGGCTCGTGCCCGCCGGAGGCGAGAGTCCGGACGATGTACGACCCGATGAACCCGGCTCCGCCGGTGACCAGTACACGCATGGCCGCCACGCTAGGCCGCCGGGAGACGGGAAGGGCGGTGCGGCACGCCCGCGTCACCGGACCGTAAGACCCCGGGTGGCGGGCGACGCGCGGACGGCCGCGACGACTCGGTGGCACGTCCCTCCGACGCGTCGCTTCCCGATCACTCGCGTCTCTTCGATACTGGGTGCCGTACACACCTGACCGGTGGACCGGATTCACGCCGACGGCCGGCCGGTATCACCGGCCCGCCGTCGCTCTCCCCAGGAGGAACCGTTGCGCATGCTCATCAACGTGCCGGAGACCGTCGTCGCGGACGGACTCCGGGGAATGGCCGCCGCCCATCCGGAACTCGTCGTGGACCCCGAGAACCGTCTCGTGGTCCGGCGCGACGCCCCGGTGGCCGGGAAGGTGGGGCTCGTGTCCGGCGGCGGGTCCGGGCACGAGCCGCTGCACGCGGGGTTCGTCGGGCCCGGGATGCTGTCGGCTGCGTGTCCCGGGGAGATCTTCACCTCGCCGGTGCCCGATCAGATGGTGCGGGCGGCCGCCGCGGTCGACAGCGGTGCGGGCGTGCTGTTCGTCGTGAAGAACTACACGGGGGACGTACTGAACTTCGACATGGCCGCGGAGCTCGCCGAGGACGAGGGCGTCCAGGTGGCCCGGGTCCTCGTCGACGACGACGTGGCGGTGTCCGACAGCACCTTCACCGCGGGCCGGCGGGGCACCGGGGCGACGCTGTTCGTCGAGAAGCTCGCCGGCGCCCTCGCCGACGAGGGCGCGCCGCTGGAGCGGGTGGAGTCCATGGCCCGGCGGGTGAACGAGTCCTCGCGGAGCTTCGGGGTGGCGCTCAGCTCCGTCACCACACCGGCGAAGGGCACGCCGACCTTCGATCTACCTCCGGGCGAACTGGAGTTGGGGATCGGCATCCACGGGGAGCCCGGCCGGGAACGCCGCCCGATGATGACCTCCGGGGAGATCGCCGACGTCGCGGTCCACGCCGTGCTGGAGGATCTGCGTCCCAGCGGCCCCGTGCTGGTACTGGTCAACGGGATGGGCGCGACACCGCTGCTGGAGCTGTACGGGTTCAATGCCGAGGTACAGCGGGTGCTGTCGGAGCGGGGCGTGGCGGTGGCTCGTACCCTGGTGGGCAACTACGTGACGTCGCTCGACATGGCAGGCTGTTCGGTGACGCTCTGCCAGGTGGACGAGGAGATGGTGCGGCTCTGGGACGCACCGGTACAGACGCCCGCGCTCCGCTGGGGCCGGTGAACGGACTTTCCGCCGTGTGTGAGGAACAGGAGATCTTGTGCTCGACACCGATTTCTTCCGTCGCTGGATGGCCGCCACCGCGGCTGCCGTCGACCGTGAGTCGGACCGGCTGACCGAGCTCGACGCCGCGATCGGGGACGCCGATCACGGCAGCAACATGCGGCGCGGTTTCGCGGCGGTGAGCGACGTCCTGGACAAGGAGGCCCCCGCGGCGCCCGGGGCGGTGCTGACCCTGGCCGGCCGTCATCTGATCTCCACGGTCGGCGGGGCGTCGGGGCCGCTGTACGGGACTCTCCTGCGCCGCACCGGGAAGACGCTGGGCGACGCGACGGAGGTGACTCCGGCTCAGCTGGCGGAGGCCCTCGGGGCGGGCGTCGCCGCGGTGGCCCAGCTCGGCGGGGCACAGGCGGGCGACAAGACGATGCTCGACGCGCTGCTCCCGGCCGTCGAGGTGCTGGGCTCCTCGTTCGAGGAGGCCCGCGACGCGGCGCTGGCCGGTGCTCTGGCGACCGTGCCGCTCCGGGCGCACAAGGGCAGGGCCAGCTATCTGGGCGAGCGCAGCATCGGGCACCAGGATCCGGGGGCCGCCTCGGCCGCGCTGCTCGTCGGGGCGCTCGTCGAGGCCGCGGAACCGAGCGCCGGGGGCGCCGCATGAGCGACGAGCAGCAGGTCGGGATCGTTCTCGTCTCGCACAGCGGACCGGTGGCGGAGGCCGTCGTCGAGCTGGCCAGGGGGCTTGCCGCCGGTGGCGCGACGGCACCGATGGCGGCGGCCGGGGGCACCTCGGCCGGCGGCCTCGGGACGAGTTCGGAGCTGATCGCCGAGGCGGCGAGGACGGTCGACAGGGGTGCCGGGGTCGCGCTGCTCGTGGACCTCGGGAGCGCGGTGCTCACCGTGAAGTCCATGCTGGCGGAGGGCGACGAACTGCCCGACGGGGCACGGCTGGTGGACGCGCCGTTCGTGGAGGGGGCGGTCGCCGCGCTGGTGACGGCGTCGGCGGGGGGCGACCTCGACACCGTGGAGGCGGCGGCCACGGACGCGTACGGCTACCGGAAGGCATGAGTAAAGCTGCGCCGGCGCCCCCGTAGGGAGGAGCGCCGGCGCAGGTCTGCCGGCAGCTGTACTCACGTCACTGTGCGGGACGCGCCGTCGACCGCTCGGCGCCGGCGGTGTCGACGGTCGAGGAGAAGGCGGTGACGGCGAGGCCGGCTCCGCCCTGCCACGGCTCGAACCCGGCCTGGACGCTGGTGAGATACCAGGAAGGCTGCGCCATGCCCCGGGTTACGGTCTCGTCGACGAAGTCCATGACGTCGAAGCTCCAGCTCGCGATCGCGGACGGGGCCACGAACGAGATCACGTCGTTGCCGCCGTTGTTACCCGTCCACACCTCCCAGTCACGTCCGGCGACCGTGGCGGACCCGGCCCGCGCGCCCACCGGCTGGACGGGTCCCATCCGGTTGAACCAGATCATGATCTCGGTGCGGTTGACGCCGTCCGTACGGGGCGTGGGGTCGAGCCAGATGTCGTACGCGGCGTCGTAGACCGCGTTGTCGACGTACTTGTACGTGATGCTGGTCGGCGCGGCGCTGACCGAGCTGAGCTGGGCCGGAAGCTTCGTCCCGGGTGAACAGTTCGTGTAGTGGCAGCCGTTGAAGACGGAGGGGTACGACTTCGGCGCCCCGTCGGTCGGCACCGAGCCCTCGGCCCGGGTCACGTCGAAGCCGTTCGCCGTCACGTTGACGCACTGCTCCTCGGCGATGCCCCAGCGGTTGTTCTGCACCACGTACCGGCCTTGGACGACGGCCGAACCGTACTGCTCGCAGAGCAGGGTGTCGGCGTGCGCGGGTGCGGTCGCGGTGGCGAGGGCCGCGCACGAGGCCAGCGCCACGCATGACGCGCCGGCTCTGGTGCTCATGGACCGGAGAAAGCGGATGGGGCTCTTCATGATGTCCCTTCGGTAGGGCCGAGGCGCCTGGGGCGACCCGGCAGGGCCAGACTGGGAGCGCTCCCACTCCATTCCAGCGTGGAACCTATGGGGCTGGTGTGATTCCACGCAAGGCTCGGTCACCACCAAATGCCAACACCCGCGCGCGCCGGAACACCACAGGGAAACACCGCACGGCTCCCGGGCCAGGTCCGGGAGCCGTGCGGTGGCGTGGAGCTCGACGGGCGTCAGGCGGCGGGCGCCACCGCCCCGGCCGCGATCCGGATCTGCACCTGCCGGGAGACGCCGTTGACGGTCACGGCGAGCGTGACGGCACCCGGCCGGAGTGCGGTGAGCGTGCCCGTGGCGGGGTCCAGCGTCGCGATGTGGCGTGGGCGGGCGCCGTCCGCGTCCCCGACGCGGACGTTCGGCGAACCGGTCCAGTCCGCGCTGAGGGGGAAGGCCACCGGCACGGTCCGCGTGCCCTGGGTGACGTGCGCACTCACCTTCGTCCGCTCCCCCGCGACGACCGCGGAGGGGGCGTCCAGGGTCAGTTCGTCCACATGGGCACGGGTCTGCGCGGAGACCCAGTCGGGTCCGCCACGCCACGGCCGGTGGCGCGCCGCCGACTGTTCGCCGGGCGAGACACGGTCGGCGCCGATCAGGGACCAGCCGGTGAAGCCGCCCTCGTCCGCGGGGCCAGCGGGCGACTTGCCGGAGTTCCCGTTGACCAGGTACGGGACGCCGTCCACGTGCGAGGCGTGGAAGACCCCGACGTGGCTGCCGATGAGGGCGGCCCCCTTCCCGGTCGTACGACGGAAGTCCGCGAGCCACCGTTCGACGAGGGCGGCTTCCTTGCGGTCGCTCAGCTGGCTTCCCTTCTGCACGGTCGGGTCGCGCGGGGGCACGTGCTCGATCAGCATCACGGAGCCCACGGACCGGTCCTTCGCCGCCGCGTCCAGCTGTGCGCGCACCTCCTTGATCTGGGCGAAGCCGCCGCCGCGCAGGCTGAGACCCGACGTGTCGAGCGTGAGGACCCGGGTGCCCTCGTGGTCGAACGTCCGCCGGGCCGGGCCGAATTGCGCGATGAAGTTGTCGATCTTCCCGCCCATCACCTCGTGGTTGCCCGGCACGTAGTACCAGGGCAACGAGTCGCCGAGCTCCTCGTCGAGAATCTGGCGTGCGAAGGCGAGGTCGGCGGGTGCCCCCTCGTCGACGAGGTCGCCGTTGACGACCAGGAAGTCGGGCCGCGCCGCCTTGATCTCGCGCAGGGTGCGACGGGCCTGCTGGACGATGGCGCTGTCCGGTTCGCGCGCGACGAACTGGGCGTCCGACATCACGGCGAACTGCCAGTCCCGGGCTTCGGTGACTGCGGCGGGGTCGATCAACGGGTCGGCCGGTCGCGGCGGTTCGGGCAGCTCGACGGTGGGCGGCACCTGAGCGGTCAGGCCGTCGATGACGATCTCGCCGGTGTACTGCTTGGCCGCGGCGGTCTCCGCGAGGTAGAAGCGGGACACGGACAGCGGCATCGCGGCGCCGGCCGGTACGGCGAAGGTGACCTGCCGCCAGCCGGTCCAGGTGATGTACGGGCCCCGCAGCAGCTGGTCGGAGCCTGCGGCGTCCTTGAGGTGCAGGGTCGGCCAGGCGCCGTTGCCGTCCCCCTTGATCCAGAGTGTGTACGCCTGCGGCTGGCCCGGCACGACGACCGGCTGCGGCGGAGCGGCGTAGGCGGCGCGTGTCGCCGTGGAGCGGGTGAAGTCGTAGGTGAGCCGGAGGCCGGTGCCGGTGTGCCCGTCCGGTGTCGCGGCGAGCGAGCCCTCGGCGCGAGCCTGGCTGAACTTCCAGTCCCCGGCGTCCTCGAAGTCCGACACGGTCTGCTCCGTGAGGCCGACGCTCACCGCGAGGACCGTGCTGACGCCCGCCACGGTGGCCTTGATCCGCCCCGCTCCGGAGCCGGTGAGTGACCTCACGGTGAAGGACCCGCGGCCGTCGTCGTCGACGGCGAAGAGCGTGTGGTCGTAGTCGAGGGTGATGTCTCCCGGCTCGACGGGAGCACTCGTGCCGTGGGCGTCGAGTCCTACGATGCCGAAGACACCGGTGGCGTCCTTGTCCGCCAGGCCGACACGCTCGGTGGTGGAACGGATTCGGGCCAGCCGGTCGAGGACGGTGATCCGGGTCGCACCGTGGGCGCCCGCCCGTTCCGCCCGGACGTCGGTCGTGCCGCCGCGGCGTGCGGTGAACGTGCCCCGGGCGTCGACGCTGCCGACCGCCCCGTCGACGGCACGCCAGCGCGGCGCGCCCGCTGCGGGTCCGTACGTCTCGTCGTAACCGGCCGCGGTGAGCTGCCGGGTCAGGCCGGGGAAGACCCGCTCGGGGTGGCCGCCGGCGACCGGGTCGTCGCCGGGGGCGGCACCGGCCGGCGTACGGGTCTCGACCCAGAATCCTTCGAGTCGGCCGCTGCCGTCGGGGGCCGTCAGGGCGAGACCGTTGGGGACGGTGCGCTCACTGCCGTCGGACGGGCTGTTCTCCACCTGGAGCGTGTCGCTGCCCGGCTCGCGGGCGACGAGTGTGGATGAACCTCCGCCGTCGAGGTTCAGAGCGCTGTACGAGCCTGCCCTGCGCATCATCTCGCCCAGCTCGGTGAGAGTGACACCGCCGCTGTCGGTCTGACGGCCGTCGACGGTGATGACCTGCATGGTCCGGCCGTCCTCGGAGAACCCGACAGCGGTGCGGGGCGCCGCGGCGTTGTTGCCCCCGCCGTCGTGGTTCTGCGCCGCCCCGTCGACGACGAGCAGCTCCCGGCCTCCGACGGCGGTGCGCGGCACAGCTCCGCCGTCGGTGCGTGCCCGGTATGTGATGCCGGCCGGGTCGCCGGGCTCCAGCGCGGTCAGCAGGGCGGCCCCGGCCTCACGGCCGACGAGGACCACCGTGTCCTCGGGCACGGGCCCCGATCCCGGGGTGTCCGACACGGAGACGACCTTGCCGTCGCGCACGGCCACTTCGGCGACGGGCCGCGCGTCGTCGACGGTCAGCGCGCGGTCGGCGCTGCCCCAGGCGGAGGTGTAGGCACCCACGCCCTGGGCCGGCACGTTCGCGGCGTTGTACGCGGCGAGTGGGTGCGCTCCCGAGGGGAGGGTCAGCGTGCCGTCGAAGTACAGCTCCAGGATCCGGCCCGCGTTCTGCGGCCCGATGCCCACCGCGCGGTTGACGCCCGGGGCCGGGGAGTGGACCGTCCGGCCGTCCTGGATCCCGGGGCCCTGGGGCGCTCCGGTCTGGTTGATGTCGAAGAAGTCCGCGTTGATCGCGGCGACGGTACGGCGGCCCGGCCCCGGATCGTGCCCGGCCGCCAGCTCGGAGACCGCACGCCGGTCCGCGACCTTGCCCGAGGAGAGGTAGTCGGCGCGCACTCCGCTGCCGTCCAGGTCGACGGAGAGGGTGTCGACCCGCAGCCACTTGTCGGACTCGAGGCGGTCGTAGGAGCTCAGCCGTACGCCGGGGGCGACGGGGCGGGAGGCACGGGCGGTCTCGATGCCGTCGCCGTCCACGACGGATCTCGCTTCGCCGGACGGGCCGCTCGCGGGCGGTGGCGCGACGGGTCTGAGGATCTCGGCGGTGGTGTGCGGGCGGGGGTCCGGGGTGGAGTCGGCTGCCGCGGGTGCGACGACCCCGAGCGCCGTCGCCGCCACGGTCGCCAGCAGCACGAACGGCCGCAGGGCGCTGCGGAAGGTGCCAAGGCCCACAAATCCTCCTGGTGCAGAGCGGATTACGCGTGGAAAGCGCTGTCGGCGGACAGCATGACTGCGCCCGGTGGGACGCACCAGAGGGCAACGGGGACATCAGGAGGAACAGGACGCGGCGAAGGGGTGACCCCGGGTGGTCCCGGGCCGCGCCCCCTGCGGGTCCCTGGACCGGTGGCCTTCCGCCCCACCGCCCCGCACACTTGACGACATGTCGACAGTCAAGCGCAGCGCAGGACTTCTGCTCTTCCGGATCGTCACCGGCGACGACGGCCGGGCGGACGCCGAGGTCCTGATCGGCCATATGGGCGGACCGTTCTGGGCCCGTCGCGAGTCGGCGGCCTGGTCCATCCCCAAGGGTGAGTACGGACCCGACGAGGAGCCCGCCGCCGCGGCGCGCCGGGAGTTCGAGGAGGAACTCGGACTGCCCCTCCCCGACGGCGCCTGGGTACCGCTGGGCGAGACTCGCCAGTCCGGCGGCAAGACCGTGACCGTATGGGCCGTGGAGGCCCAGCTGGACCCTGACGAGGCGACCCCGGGCACGTTCACCATGGAGTGGCCCAGGGGGTCCGGTGTGCTGCGGCAGTTCCCGGAGATGGACAGATTCGCCTGGTGCGCATCGGACGACGCCCTCGAACGGCTGGTGGCGGGCCAGCGGGTCTTCGTCGAGCGGTTGCGCGCCCACGTACGCGAGGGCCGCGCCCGCAGAGGCGTGACATAGCGGGCCGGAGGGGCTTCTGGCGGTCAGCGGACCTGTTGACCGGCGGCGCGCAGGTGAGCGATGCCCGCGTCGAGGGCGGCCTCCAGGTGCGTGGAGGCACCCGTGGTCATCAGGATCAGCACGCCGCCCTGGATGCCGGCCAGCAGGGCCGCCGCCTCCCGGTCGGCGTCCAGGCCAGGGGCGGTCCCGCCCTCGGCCTGCAGATGGCGGATACCCGCGGCGAGCTGCCGCTGCCACCGGTCGAGCAGCTCACCGGCCACGGCCTCGGTGGCCTCCGTGGCCCCGCCGACCTGGGCGAGAGCGGTGTGCAGGGGGCAGTCACTGCCCTGGGTGCGGTAGCGCGCGAGGACCTTCTCGCGCCACCGGTCCCAGGCGTCCCAGGACGTGAGGGAGCCGAGCTCCGGTTGCTGGTCCTCGATCACCCGGTCCGCCTCGTGCCGGGCCACGGCCAGGAGCAGGTCGTCCTTCCCGCCGGGGAAGTAGTGGAAGAGCTGGCTCTTGCTGGTCGCGGTGCGGGCCATGACGTCCTCCAGCCTCACCGCGAACACCCCCTGCTCGCGGATCTGCTCGGCGGCGCCCTCGATGATGCGCTGCCTGGTCGCGGCGCCCTTGCGGGTCAACGGCACGTGTCCTCCCGATGCGGATCGGTGACCCGTCAAGGGCCGGTGGGGCGGTCAGGGCAGCAGTAGCAGTTTGCCGGTGGTGCGGCGCGATTCGAGGTCCGCGTGGGCGCGGGCCGCGTCGGCGAGCGGGTAGCGGCCGGTGACCAGCGGGGTGAGCCGCCCGTCCATGAGCAGGTCGAACACCTCGCCGGTACGTCGCACCAGAGCATCACGGGTGGCGACGTGGTGATGTACGACGGGGTAGGTCAGCAGGATGCTGTCGGGCAGATCGGTGGGCCTCAGGGTCGGTACGCCCATGAAGGGACCGTAATAGGCGTGTACGCCGTGCGGTCGCAGGGTGAGCTGGGAGGAGCGAAAGGTGTCCGCACCGCCGCCGTCGTAGACGACATCGGCACCGCGGCCGCCGGCCAGCTCCCGGATCCGACTCTCGAAACCTCCGCCGGTGTGGACCAGGACGTGGTCGGCGCCCGCTTCCCTCGCGACGGGAGCCTTGTCCTCACGGGAGACCAGCCCGATGACGTTCCCGCCGCGCGCCTTGATCATCTGGGTGAGCAGCCGGCCGACCCCGCCCGCCGCCGCGTGCACCACGGCCACGTCACCCGGACCGACCGGATAGGTCTCGGTGCTCAGGTGGCTGGCGGTCAGGCCCTGCATCATCACGGCTGCGGCCGTCTCGTCGTCGATGCCATCGACCACCTTGACCAGCGAGTACGCCGGGACGGCGAGCAACTCGGCGTAGCTGCCCGGATGGTAGAACCACGCCACCCGGTCACCGACGGCGAAGTCCCGCACGCCATCGCCGAGAGCCTCGACGTACCCCATCCCCTCGACACCGAGGACCGCCGGGGCCGCCCAGCCCGGCCCGCCCTCGGCGCGGGCGCCGACGTCCATGTAGTTCACGCCGGCCGCGCCCAGGCGCACCAGTACTTCGCCGGTTCCGGGGACCGGGTCGGGCAGTTCGGTCCAGCGCATGACCTCGGGGCCGCCGTGCTCCTCGATGCGGATCGCGTGCATGGATGACACCTTCCTGTGTGGGCTCGTCGCCCGGTGGCAACACTCAGCACGTTAGGGAGCCGAAAATGGACCGGCAAGTCCAGGAAATGTCAGTGCGGACGCGAGGCGCCGCACGTCCGGTTCATTGACGGGGAGTCGGGCTCTGGCTAGCTTCAAGGACACGCGCCGACCCGACTCCCTGGCGCGCGCCCGTCTCGTCGCGCCGCCAGTCCCCCACGTCCGATCGGCTCGGGAGCCTCGATGAACCTCAGCAGAACTGCCCTCGGCGCCTTCGCCGTCGTCATGACAACGTTATCCATCGGGATGGCCGCACCGGCGCCCGCCTCGGCGGCTCCCGCTGAGCTGTGCAACAAGTACTGCGACGCCCGGGATCCGGGCCTGAGCCCTCAGGACCGGCAACCGGTGACGGCCGCACTCTCGGGCCGCTCGGTGGTGCTGCACTTCGACGACACCGACGCCATGGGCTGGGCGTCCATCGACGACGGCGCCGCGGGCGACGAGGTGTGGCTCGACCGCAGCTTCGACGGCGGCCGCACCTGGGCCGACGGCAGCCGGCTCGGCGACACGACGGTCCCCTCCGGCCGGAGCGGCTGGCGGACCCAGATGTACAACGTGGACGACTGGAACACCCAGGGTGTCGGAGCCCTGCGGGCCTGCGGGCAGGCGGCCGGTGCCATCGCATGCACACCGTGGGCGCGGACCACCTGGAACGCCGGCGACCGGCGGACCGCGGCGGCCACCGCGCTGATGATGTCGTACGACCGCACCACCAAGCTGTTCGGCGGGAACGGGTGGTGGACCGGCGCCAACGCACTGACGGCGATCATCGACAACGCCCGGATCACCGGCATGGGCAGCTACACGTACGCCATCGCCCAGACGTACGACAAGAACATCGAGGCGCAGGGCGGGCAGTTCAGGAACGAGTACCTGGACGACACCGGCTGGTGGGGCCTGGCATGGGTCGCGGCGTACGACCTGACCGGCGACAGCCGCTACCTCGACACCGCCCGCGCCGACGCCGACCACATGTGGGCCAACTGGAACGGCACCTGCGGCGGCGGAGTGCGGTGGAACACCGAGGGCAACTACAAGAACGCGATCACCAACGAGCTGTTCCTCCAGCTCACCGCCGCCCTCCACAACCGCATCCCCGGCGACACCGCGTATCTGGACCGGGCGAGGAGTGAGTGGTCGTGGTTCCGGAACAGCGGCATGATCAACAGCGACAGCATGATCAACGACGGTCTCGGCGACGCGTGCGCCAACAACGGCCAGCCGACGTGGACGTACAACCAGGGGGTGATACTCGGTGGTCTGACCGAGCTGTACCGGGCCACCGGCGACTCCACCCTGCTGACCACCGCCCGCACCCTGGCAGACGCCTCCACCGTACGCCTGCAGACCGACGGGGTCCCGCGCGAGCCGAGCGAGAGCGACGCCTGCACCGATGACGGCGCCAGCTTCAAGGGTGCCTACGTCCGCGGTCTGGGCCGGCTCAACACCCAACTCGGCGACCACCCGTACACCGGGACTCTGACGAGCTGGGCGAACACCGCCCACGCCCGTGACCGCAACCCCCTCGACCAGTACGGACCGCACTGGGCCGGCGGTTCGGGCACCACGGGCCACGGCTGCCAGCAGAGTGCTCTCGACCTCCTCAATGCGGCCGGCTGACGGTTCGCGCCCGGTGCCGGGCGGCCGGGCTTCCCGACCTGATCGCTGACGCCGGGATGCGGGCGATTTCGTGAGTGCATCGCGCCGGCCGGCTCACCGCTCGCCCGGGGGCACGCTCATCGCCAGGAGCGCGGTGTCGTCGTCGAGTCCCGCGCCGAACGAGTCCAGCAGTCCGGTGAGCGCCTCGACGGCACCGGGAGCCGAGGTGGGTGCGAGGGACCGTGCGAAGTCCAGGAGTGCTTCGTCGCCGTAGCGCTCACCCGGGTGCCGGGTACGGGCCTCTGTCAGACCGTCGGTGTAGAGCAGCAGGGTGTCACCGGGGCGCAGGTCCAGGGTGGCGGTGGTGAACTGCGCGTCCGGTACGACTCCGACGAGCTGGCCACCCGGGGTGGGCAGGTAGTCGGCGCTGCCGTCGGCCCGGAGCAGCACGGCTGGAGGGTGGCCACCGCCGGCCAGGACGACATGGAATCCGGTGTCGTTCTCCTCGGGTGTGAGCAGGCCGAAGATCACGGTGCAGAAGAGTGGTTCGTCCTCCTGGACCTGGTGGTTGAGCGCGGTGTTGAGGTTGGCCAGGACCCTGGCCGGTTCGGGATCGGAGACAGCCGCGGCTCGAAGGGTGTACCGCGCCAACGACGTCACCACGGCCGCGTCCGCGCCCTTGCCGCGCACGTCCCCCATGAAGAACCCCCAGCCTCCGGCGGCGAGCGGGAACAGATCGTAGAAGTCCCCGCCCACCTCGTCGGGGGATGCGAAGTGGTAATGCGCGGCCGCTTCCATGCCTGGGACCGGTTCGATGGCCGGCGGGATCAGGGTGCGCTGCAGGGTGGTGGCGAGACGTTGCAGGCGTTCGCGGTCGTGCTCGGCCTCCTGCCGGGCCCGCAGGAGCTCACGCTCGTAGGTACGCCTGTCCCGGGCGTCCAGGAGGGTGGTGCGGATCAGCAGTGGTTCGCCGTCTCCGTCCCGCTTGACGGTGGAGGTGGCCAGGACGGGCAGCCGAGTGCCGTCCGCGGCCTTGAGTTCCAGGGCGACGCCGTTGACCTCGCCCTGCATCCGCAGCAGCGGTGAGAAGTGCGTCTCGTGGTACAGCCTGCCGCCGATGGTCAGCAGGTCGGAGAAGAATTTGTGGCCGACCAGGTCCTCGCGGCGGTGGCCGAGCCATTTCAGCAGCGTTCCGTTGACCTTGGCGATCCGCCCGTCCATCAGTGTGGAGAGGTAGCCGCACGGCGCGTTCTCGTACAGGTCCTCCACGCTGTCCTCCAGCAGAGCGGAGAACGCCGGCAAGGTCTGGTCACGGTCCTCCGCCGGCCACGGTCCGTCGGTCCCGTCGCCGCCCGGGTGCACGGTCACGACCCCTGCACGAAGGCGATGATCGCCTCGGCGGTCTCCTCGGGGGCGCTCAGCTGGGGGCAGTGGCCCGTCGAGTCCAGAGTGACCAGCTCACTGCCGGGGATCTGCGCGTGGACGAAGGCGCCCACCTCACGCGGGGCGATCGTGTCGCGCGCGCTCTCGGCGATGAGTGTCGGAACGGTCACCTCGGGGAGATCCGCCCGGTTGTCGGACAGGAAGGTGGCTCTCGCGAAGACACGGGCGATCTCGGGATCCGTTCGGCAGAAGCTGTTGGTCAGCTCCTCCCCCAGTTCGGGGCGCTCCGGGTTTCCCATGATCACCGGTGCCATGGTCGCGGACCAGCCCAGGTAGTTGCTGTCCAGTGACTCGAGCAGCTCGTCGATGTCCTGCTCGCTGAATCCGCCCCGGTAGTCGCCGTCGTCGATGTACGACGGCGAGGGGGTGAGGAGGACCAGTTTCTCGAAGAGCCCGGGCTCCTGCACGGCGGCGAGCACACCGATCATGGAACTGACCGAATGCCCGACGAAGGTCACCGGCCCGAGGCCGAGCTCCTGGCAGATCTCGATGACATCCTGCGCATAACCGTCCAGGGTGGAGTACCGCTCGGGGCTCCAGGCCGACGCATCGGAGCGCCCCGCCCCCACATGATCGAAGAGAACCACCTGGAAGCGCTTCTCCAGTGCGGGCGCGACGAGACGCCAGAGATTCTGATCGCAGCCGAAACCATGGGCGAGCATCACCACCGGGCCGCTCTCCCGGCCTGTCACCCGTACCCGGTTCCTCTTCCGCACGTCCATACGAACATCCTGACACCCCCTGCACCTCACGGCCTGGTCTGCCGGGCGAACGCCGCCCACCGGTGCGGATCACGATGCGCGGTGGCGGGCAGGCGGTGTCCGTCGAGCGTCTGCGTACCTACGTGCGCGAGCAGCTCACCCCCTCCGAGGCGTGGATTCCTGGGTCCGTCACCGCGCGGCCCGACCGGAGTTCGAGGCGTTCGCCGGTGAAGCGGCCGCGGAAGCTCCGGTCGTGCGAGACGACCACGACCGCTCCCGCGTACCGGCCGATCGCGGCCTCCAGCTCCTCGACCAGGTCGAGCGCGATGTGGTTCGTCGGCTCGTCCAGGATCAGCAGGTCCGCCGGGCGGGTCACCAGCCGTGCCAGGGCGAGCCTGCGCTGCTGCCCGATGGAGAGGGCCGCCACGGGCACGGTCAGGTCCTCCGGACGGAACAGGCCGAGGGCCAGGAGCTCGTCCGCGTACTCGTCGGCGAACCCCGGCCGGCCGGCGGCGAAGGTGGCGAGCAGGGTGCGGCGGGTCGGCCTCGTGGGGAGTTCCTGCGGGAGGTAGCCGATCCTGCCCCGCCGTCGGACCGCGCCGGTGTCCGGCGCGAGGTCTCCGGCCAGGACGCGCAGAAGTGTGGACTTCCCCGCGCCGTTGGGCCCGGTGACCAGGAGCCGCCGGCCCGGCTCGACGCGCAGGGAGGGCAGGTCCAGCCGATCGCCGACGAGGACCGCGTCCAGCTCAACCAGGGGCGATGCTCTGCCGTCCCCGTCCGCCGGGGAGCCGTCCCCACCGGCGAGAGCGAGGTCGGCGGTGAAGCGCAGCGGCCGGGGAGGCGCCGGGACGGGCGAGCGGCGCAGCACTTCGAGGCGGGTCCTGGCGGACCTGACCTGGCCCGACAGCTTGGCCTCGTGCGATCTGCGGTGCTTGCCGAAGCCCTGCCCGGGGTCCTTGCCTGTCCCGGCGAGCCGCTGGCCGGCCGCGCTCACGAGCTCTTCGGTGCGGGCCAGTTCGGCGAGCCACTCCTGGTGCTCCTGGGCCCAACGGCGGCGCGCGGCAGCCTTCGCCCTGCGGTAACCGTCCCACCCGTCGCCGTACCGGGAGACGCTCCGCAGGTCGCGGTCGACCTCCAGGATGACGGTGGTGATCCGCTCCAGGAACGCCCGGTCGTGGGTGACGGCGACCACGGTGCCGCGGTGGGCGCGGAGGTGGTCCTCCAGCCAGGCGACGGCGGCCGCGTCGAGGTGGTTGGTGGGCTCGTCGAGGAGCAGGAGTTCCGGTGCCGCGGCCAGCACGCAGGCCAAGGCCAGCCTGGACTGTTCACCGCCGGAGAGCGTCCCCAGCGCGCGGCCCCGGGGCAGGCGGCCCAGCCCGAGGCCGTGCAGTGCCGCGTCCGTCCTGGCGTCCGCCTGGTATCCGCCGCGTTCCTCGTACGCCGTCAGCAGGTCCCCGTACGCGGCGAGCTGCGCGTCGGTGGGGTCCCCTTCGGACATCTGCTCCTCCGCCGTGCGGATCCGCCGCTCAAGGGCACGGAGAGCCGCGAGGGCCCCGTCGACGGCGTCCTGGACCGTGCTGCGGGGGTCGAGGGTGAGGACCTGGGCGAGATACCCGGTGCCGCCGGGGAAGCTGACGGTGACGTCACCGCTGTCCGGGGTCTCGGCTCCGGCCATCAGGCGGAGCAGGGTGGACTTCCCGGAACCGTTCTCGCCGATGACACCGGCCTTCTCCCCGGGCCGGACGGTGAGGGACACGAGGTCGAGGACGGACCGGTCGCCGTACGCCTTCGAGACGTCGGTCATGGCCAGTTGGGCGCGGAGGTGCTGAAGAGACATGGGTTCTTTCCCTGAAATGACAGGTCCTCGACAGCGCGCACATCGACGTCACGGACGTCACGGACGGAAGCGCGCATGTGGGACAGGGTGTCGGACAGCGGAGAGGACGGCGGCCGATGGCGTGACCGGATGGGTCACGCGGCGACGGTCAGCGTCGCGCGGCGGCGTCCTGGCCGGGAATCAGAGAAAGAAGTAGTACGAACCCATGGCACCCATTCTAACCATGCCGCGGCGGCCCCCCGGTGGACCCGGGACGTGGTCCACCGGGGGCCGGGCGAGGTCAGCCCGTCGACTCGTCCGGGGTGGGGTGTTCCGGGTGGACACCGGCATTGCGGGCACCGCTGCGGCCCGAGCCGGCCTCGTCGGGGTCGGGCCCGTCGGCGTCGGAACCGGCCTCCTTCTCCGCTTCGGGGCGTTCCGCGCCCGGCGGGAGGATCACGTCGAGAGCGTCCTCACCCTCCTGCGCCTGCTGGTCGGGCATGTCGGCGGGTATCGGCGGCGGGCAGCCCGTCGCCCCCGTGTAGGCGGTTCCCTGGGGCCTGCGGTCGGTCATGTCGTCGCTCCCGTCTGTATGTGCCCATGCTGGTACGGGCGGGCCGGTCTCGCACCCTCGCGTACCCCCTGCGTCCCGCCCGACGCACGCCCGGCCCACCCGTTCCCCGCAGGTCAGCCGCGGCTGATCTCGAAGTGGTCGACGCGCTCTCCCGACTCGGCGAGCGCCGTGACCTTCATCCGGGGGTGCCTGCCGGCCTCCACCTCCACCGCGAGGAAGGAGAAGCCGGTGTAGCGGACCCGGGACCACTCCACGGTCTCGGCCGCCTTTCCGCCGCCCTTGACCACGTGGTAGGTGTTCACGCTCTCGAGGTCCGAGACGTGGCCCTCGTAGCTGTCCGGTGCCGGGAAGTCGTACAGTGCCTTGCCCGCCCCGCCGGCTGTGACGTACACGATGCCGTCCCGCGTCGGGTCGGTGCGCTCCCCGATCGGGACCGCACGCCGGACCGTGTTCCTCAAGATCGCGTCGGTGCGCTCGTAGACGTGGTTGTGGCCGTTGATGACCAGGTCCACCTGGTGCTTCTCGAAGAGCGGCACCCAGGCGTCGCGCACCCCGCCGTCGGAGGCGTGCGCATTGGTCGTGGAGAACGCACAGTGGTGGAAGAACACCACGATGAAGTCGATGTCGTCCCGGGCCCGCAGCTCTCCCAGGCGCCGGTCCAGCCAGCGCGTCTGCTTGCCGTCGCTGACACCGAAGTTGGCCGGGATCTCGTACGAGACGTCGTTGGCGTCGAGCGCGATCACGCCCACGTTGCCGTGCGTGAAGGAGTAGGCGCCGGGCTGGCCGACCGGATCCGGGCCGTTGTCCGGCAGCGTCCAGCGGGCGTTCTGGCCGCCGTAGCCGTCGGGCGAGTACCAGGCCTCCATGTCGTGGTTCCCTGTGGTCACCATCCACGGCACGCCCTTGGACACCGTCTCGGTCTGGGCCAGGAACTGGTCCCAGGTGCGGGCGTCGTAGGAGTCGGTGGCCTGCCCCGAGCCGGACGGGTCGGCGTAGCAGATGTCGCCCGCGTGCAGGTGGAAGGACGGGTTCTGGCCCAGGATCAGCTGGTCGTTGCCGAGCGCGTGGTAGCTGACACCCTGGTCGCCGAAGGCCGTGAAGGTGAAGGACTCGGCGCGCGCGGGCGCGGTGGTGAGGGTGCCGAGCGTGCCGAGGTTACGGGTGTCGGCCGGGTCGAACCCGTCGTGGCCCACGCCGTAGTAGTACGTCGTGCCGGGCTTCAGCCGCTCCAGGGCCGCGTGCACGTAGAACTGCTCGGCGGCCGCGATCTTGCCGTCGTTCAGCAGAGGCGTCGTCAGGTGCCGTACCTCCGCGTCGATCTTGCGGCTGAGCGCCCACGGCTTGAGGCCGATGCGTATGTATGGCCGCTTCACGGCGAAGGGGACCTGCCAGGAAACCGTCATCTGCGTCTTCGCGTCGGCCCCGTAGGCGAGGTGGCGGCCGAAGGGGGCCACCAGCGAGCCGTCCACCTGCGCCGAGCGGGCCTGCGACGTGATCACGTCCGGAGCGGCGGCGTACGCGGGCTGGGAGGCGAGGCCCGAGGCCAGACCGGTGCCCGCCACGGCCGCGGTGGCCATGCTCGTACGGAGAACACCGCGCCGAGTGAGCCGGGCGCGCAGGTATTCGTGTTGCTCGGCCATGCTCATGCGGTCGGCGAGCTTCTCGGGGATTCCGAAACGGGGGATGTCCATGGCCGAAAACATCCACCGAATTCCTGACGGCACGCCATCGGATGAGTGAACGCTACACGTACACAATCCCATGAGTCCCTATGGTGAACATGACGTGTCGTCGGGTGGGACGTGGGGGACGCGTACCAGGGTGCCACCGTCGGCTCTCCGTGATTCCCTCACCACTTTGGAGTGACATTCTGTCATTTCTCATGAACCCAGAGTTACGATGTTCCTGCCGGTGAGCGACGCGCGGTGGGAGGCATGGCGCCAGGCACAGTCGATCAGCCGGTCGTCCATCGTCATGGCCTCACCCCAAGGAATGCCCGTGAAGCTCTCCCTGCCCCGTTCTCCTCGAGCCGCTTTCGCACTGACGGCGAGCGCGCTCCTCGCGGCCGCGACGGTGGCGTCCGCGGCTCCAGCCTTCCCCGAATCCGCACGCGGTCCGGAAGTGCGGCAGGCCGGCACGGTCTCCGCCGCACAGTGCGGATTCTTCCGGTACAGCGTCCGCGAGTCCCAGTTCGCCGCGTACAACCACTGCGGTGAGACGACCGTGCTGGTCCACGTCGACGTCAGAGGGGGCGGAAGCGGGAACGACTTCCACCTCTGCGTCGGCCCCGGCCCCACGCAGCTGCCGGGGGCCGGGCCGAACTACCTCAACGCGTACTACATCGGCGGCGCCGGATGCCGGGTCGGAGTCCGGACCGGACACACGCCGCACTGAGGCGGATCGCGGCAGGGCGCGGCGCGGTCGGCCAGGGCCGTTCAGGGCAGCTCCAGGAGGTCAGCCCAGACGCACGGGCAGTGCGTGCAGCTCGATGTCCTCGACGGCCCAGCTGTATTGCCCGGTGAGGTTCGCTGTCGACGGTGCCCAGCGCAGGGTCTCCTCGACTATCTCGCTCCAGGGGATGTCGCCGGCGAGCACCCGACCGAGGTGGTCCGGGTGGGTGAGCAGGGCGTGGGCGGTATTGCTACTGCTGGTCGCTGGAGCTGGTACTCGCGGGGCCCTGGGGGGACATGGCCGCGCACCCGCCGTCCGGCGGCCTGCTCAGGATCAGCACGGCGACGTCGTCGCGGCGTACGCCGCCGGAGTAGCTCTCCAGGTCGGCCTGGAGGGCATTGAGGACCTGATCCGGCTCATGCCCCGCCCATAGGCGGAGCCGCTCGTCCAGCGGGTAGAACGCGCCCGCCTCGTCGCGCGCTTCCGTCACCCCGTCGGTGAATACCAGCAGGGCGGCCTCCGGCGGGAACCCGATCCACTCGGCGGCGCGTGCATCGCCGCTGAGGTCCGCCATGCCGAGCGGTACGGACGTCCGGTGCAGGGTGACCGCCGACGCCGCCCCGTCGCACAGCAGCCGTGGCGACAGATGGCCGCAGTTGACGGCCCGCACCCGCTCACCGCCGTCGAAATCGAGCAGCAGGGCTGTGACGAAGCGTTCGTCCTCACCGGTCTCGGCGGAGAAGGCGTTGTGCCGGACGACCGCGTCCTCGACGGCGTCGGCCACGGCGGTGAGCTCGGGCTCCCTGACGGCCGCCTCCCTGAACGCTCCGAGGGCGGCGAACCCCGTCCCGATCGCGGGCAGCCCCTTGCCCTGCACATCACCGATGATCACGCGGGTCCCGTGGGGCGACTGCACGACCTCGTAGATGTCGCCGCCGACGAACCGGTCCTCCTCGATCGGCTCGTAGAGACCGTGGGCACAGACCTGCCGCGTGACGACGGGGAGCGGGCGCAGGATCTGGCGCTGGAGTGCGACGGCGGCCGAGCGCAGCCTCGCCACCTCGGTGGCGTGCCGGATGCGTGCGGCACAGGCGACGACGCCCAGGGCGCTGGCGACGGCGGTGAAGCCGATGAGGAATACCACGTCCCAGAAGGCCCCGGTGGAGGCGATCCGGGATCCGACGACGACCAGCGTGACCCATACCGCCACGGCCGTTGTCTGCCGCACCGTGCAGAAGACCGAGGCCAGCGCCGGCAGCACCACCAGGAGCGGGATGAGGGGGAGGTCGTTACCGGTGAGGGCGTCGAGGAGGACGACCGCGACGGTCAGAAGGAGGAGCCACAGAGCGAGCGCCCAGCTCGCGATCCGGGCGGTGCCCGCCTCGGTCTCTCCCGGATCGGCGCCGGGCAACGGAAGGCTGCGCGCCGCCGACGGGCGCCGGAGACCCATGACCACGGCACGCCTCCCGCCTGTCCGTCCCTAACGCCCCGCGTGTTCCAAGCTACCCGCCCCCTGGCCCCGGGTCCTGGCGTCCGCGCGCGGCTCCGCCTCCGCCGGGACGAGGGCCGAGAGGAAGGCGGTCCTGCGGCGCAGGGTGAAGCCGAGGGATTCGTAGAGCCGGATGGCGGAGGTGTTCGACGCGGCGGCGTGCAGGAAGGGTGTCTCGCCCCGCTCCCTGATGCCGTGGGCGACCGCCCTGACGAGACGCGTCGCGAGTCCTTGACCCCGTACCGAGCTGTCGGTGCAGACGCCACTGATCTCGGTCCAGCCGGGTGGGTGCAGCCGCTCCCCCGCCATCGCGACCAGGACTCCGGCGCGGCGGATCCCGAGATAGGTGCCGAGCTCCACGGTGCGCGGCAGGAACGGGCCGGGGCGGGTGCGCTCGACCAGGTCCAGCATGTCCGGCACGTCGGCGGGGCCGAGCAGCAGGGCCTCCGGGTCGGGGGCGGCGTCCACCGAGTGGTCCACCAGCTGGACGCCCTCGGCGTGGAAGACGATTTCCCAGTCGGCGGGCGGGGGCTCACGGAAAGCGGTGAGAGTGACGGGCGCACCAGGGCCCGCGAGTGCGGCGACGTCGGCCCAGTCCTGGGCGTCGGGCGCGTCCGGCAGAGCCAGCCAGGGGGTGACGTCGGGGCGGTAACGCAGGATGCGGCCGCGCCGCTCGGCGAAGTGCGCGTGCGGGCCGGTCAGCGAGGCGCGGGCGGGGTTGTCCAGCGGATGGGGCCCTTCGGTCTCCGCACCGGGGCCGGGCACGGTCGCCGTGGACGGGTCCGGCGTACGCGGCGTGGACGGGTCCGGCGTACGCGGCGTGGACGGGCCCGTCGTATTCGGCGTGGACGGGTCCTCGCTCCGGGACGTGTGCGTGTCCGTGCTCCGCGACGTGGGCGGGTTCGTGAGCGGGGGTGTGGCCTCGGGCATGGACTCTCTCACTCCGTTGGTCTCGGCGGCCGGGGACAGGGGTGGAAGGCCGGCGGGCCCGCTTCTATTCCCGGGCGGCCGGACCGTTCACACACATGCAATCAACGCGCTCACCAGGGCATCCCGCCTCCGTGGTGCCGCGTCGGAACCGGGCGGACCCGTGCGTGCGGCAGGGTGTGCGCCCGCCCGGCCGGTCCTGCGAATCGCGCACCACTGCGCGGGATACGGCCCCACCGGACCTCGGCCTGTGGCACTCTGGACATGGCCGCCCCACCGGGCTCCCCCGTACCGGTGGGGCGGTTCTGTGTGCTTCCGCGCGACACTCCCGGGGCGCGCGAAGCTCCGTCATCGTGACCCGGAGGACGATCACGTCCGTTCTCGGCCAATCCAGGCATGACCCTGGCTCAAATCAACTCCTCTCCGCATGAGTTGCGGACCACCGGGCAGACGCATACACCTCAGGGCCCGCAATCTGAGGAGCGTGACGGGATGACCCTGCACACTGCACAGACCGCCGGTGCGGAACGGGCAGGTGCCCCGGACGGGATCCCCTGGATCGAGGACGCCGGACAGGTCGCCCCCCAGGACGCACGGAAGCTGTCGAAGCTCTTCTTCGACGCCCTGCGGGAGATCGACGAGGGCACCGCGGAGTACCAGTACACCCGGAACACCCTCATAGAGATGAACCTCTCCCTCGTACGGTTCGCCGCGGGACGCTTCCGTAATCGGGGCGGCGGCGACATGGAGGACATCGTCCAGGTCGGCACCATCGGTCTGATCAAGGCGATCGACCGCTTCGACCTCTCCCGCGAGGTCGAGTTCACCTCGTTCGCCGTGCCCTACATCGTCGGTGAGATCAAGCGCTTCTTCCGGGACACCACCTGGTCCGTGCATGTGCCGCGGCGGCTGCAGGAGTTGCGGGTGGAGCTCGCGAAGGCGAAGGAGACGCTCGCGGCGGGCCTCGACCGGGACCCCACGGTGCGGGAGCTCGCCGAGTACCTCGGCCTCGAGGAGGGGGAGATCACCGAGGGCCTCGTCGCGGCCAACGGCTACACGGCGGGGTCGATCGACCTGCCGGCCGACGCTGCGGAACCGGTTGGCCGCGCGTCGGGCGGGCGCACCATGGCGGATGTGCTGGGCGAGCCCGACCCCGCGATGGAGACGGTCGAGAATCTCCAGACGCTCGCCCCGCTGCTGGGTGATCTCGACGCGCGTGAGCGCCGCATCATCGACATGCGGTTCGGCCAGGAGATGACACAGGCTCAGATCGGCGAGGAGCTCGGCATCTCGCAGATGCATGTCTCCCGGCTGCTCAGCCGCATGCTCAGCAAGCTGCGCAGCGGGATGTTCATACAGGACTGACCTACGGCCGACGCCGGGCCGGCTCCGTCTGTGACGGGGCCGGTCCGGCTTGTCTGTTGCGGCGGCATTGCAGCTTCGTGGCCACGTGCGCGACCGGCTTCCGTCCCGGCGCGGGCGGCCTCTACGGTCCGTAATCAGTACGCCGCCGCGTCGCCACCGTGCTCGCGCGGACATCCCGAACGACCGTGCGAGGTATCACATGAGCCAGCCCGTCGACTCCGTCACCGCGGGACACACCCCTGAGGACCACGACCGGCAGGAAGCCGGGGCCGCGTGGTCCTTCGAGACGAAGCAGATCCACTCCGGCGCGGTCCCCGATCCGACGACCGGGGCCCGCGCGGTGCCGATCTACCAGTCGACCTCCTTCGTCTTCAAGGACACCAAGCACGCGGCGGACCTCTTCTCGCTGGCCGAGCCCGGCAACATCTACACCCGGATCCACAACCCCACACAGGACGTCCTGGAGCAGCGGATCGCCGCGCTCGAGGGCGGGGTCGCCGCCGTCGCGCTCGCCTCCGGCCAGGCGGCCGAGACGCTCGCGCTGCTGACGCTGGCGGGCGCCGGCGACCACATCGTCTCCTCCGCCTCCCTCTACGGCGGTACGTACAACTTGTTCCGGCACACGCTTCCCCGCTTCGGGATCGAGGTGTCGTTCGTGGAGGACCCCGACGACATCGAGGCGTGGCGTGCGGCGATCCGGCCCGGCACCAAGGCACTGTTCGCGGAGACGCTGGGCAATCCTCGGGGTGACGTCCTCGACATCCGGAGCGTGGCGGACGTGGCGCACGGCGCGGGGGTCCCGCTGATCGTCGACAACACCGTTCCCACGCCCTACCTCCTGCGTCCGCTGGAGCACGGCGCGGACATCGTGATCCACTCGGCGACGAAGTTCCTCGGGGGGCACGGCACCACGATCGGCGGGGTCGTCGTGGACGGCGGCACCTTCGACTTCGGCGCCCACGCCGAGCGCTTCGCGGACTTCCACACGCCGGACCCCAGCTACCACGGCCTGCGGTACTGGCCGGACCTCGGACGCGGCGCGTTCGCCGTGAAGCTCAGGGTCCAGCTGCTGCGCGACCTCGGGCCGGCGCTCTCGCCGCACTCCGCCTTTCTCCTCCTCCAGGGCGTGGAGACGCTGAGCCTGCGTCTGGAGCGGCACACGTCCAACGCCCTGGCGCTCGCCCGCTGGCTGGAGAACCGCGACGAGGTGTCGGCCGTGCACTACGCCGGCCTGGAGTCGAGCCCTTGGTACGAGACCGGCCGGCGCTACCTGCCGCGCGGCGCCGGTGCCGTGCTCGCCTTCGAACTCCGGGACGGGGTGGAGGCCGGCAAGCGGTTCGTGGACGCGGTCGAACTGTTCAGCCACCTCGCCAACATCGGTGACGTGCGGAGCCTGATCATCCATCCGGCGTCCACGACGCACAGCCAGCTGACCGAGGAGCAGCTCGCCGCCACGGGAGCCACCGCGGGGCTGGTGCGGCTCTCCGTGGGCCTGGAGAACGTGGACGACCTGAAGGCGGATCTGGAGGCAGGGTTCCGCGCCGCCAAGGCGGCGTCCTGAACCGCGTCTTCGCGCCGTCCTCGCTCCCTCTCCCGCCGGCTTCCGGAGGCCGACGGGAGGGGGACCCGCCCGGCCGCCGCTCGTGGGTGACGCTCGACGGCCCGTTCGGCCTCGAGTCCGGTGCCACGCTGCCCGGGGCACGGCTGGCGTACGAGACCTGGGGCCGTCTCGCACCGGACGGCGCCAACGCGGTGCTGGTGCTGCACGCGCTGACCGGTGACAGTCACGCGGCGGGCCCCGCCGGGCCCGGGCATCCGTCGGCGGGCTGGTGGGACGCGTTGATCGGACCGGGCCGGGCACTGGACACCGACCGCTGGTTCGTCGTCGCGCCGAACGTCCTGGGCGGCTGCCAGGGCAGCACGGGTCCGTCCTCCCGGCGGCCCGACGGCTCCCGCTGGGGCGGGGACTTCCCCTACCTGACGGTGCGCGACCAGGTGGCGGCCGAGGCGCTGGTGGCCGATGCCCTGGGGATCGGACGGTGGGCCGCGGTGATCGGCGGTTCGATGGGCGGCATGCGGGCGCTCGAATGGGCGGTGAGCCGTCCCGGCCGTACGGGATCGCTGCTGGTGCTCGCCGCTCCCGCCGCCTCCTCGGCCGAACAGATCGCCTGGGGCTCCACGCAGATCGCCGCCATCCGGAACGACCCGGGCTGGGCGGGCGGCGGCTACCACGACGCACCACCCGGTTCGGGCCCCCACCAGGGGCTCGGGCTGGCCCGGCGGATCGCCCATGTCACGTATCGCAGCGAGGCGGAACTGGGCGCACGGTTCGGCCGGCGACCGCAGCCCGGTGAACTGCCCTCGCAGGGAGGGCGCTACCAGGTGGAGTCGTATCTCGACCATCACGCGTCCAAGCTGGTACGCCGCTTCGACGCGGGCAGCTATGTGGTGCTCACCGAGGCGATGAACGCGCACGACGTGGGGCGGGGCCGTGGCGGTGTCGCGCGGGCACTGCGCCGGGCCGGCATGCCCGCCCTGGTCGCGGGCATCGATTCGGATCGGCTGTATCCACCGGCGCAGCAGGCGGAGCAGGCGGAGCTGCTGCCCGGGGCCGACCGACTCCGGATCATCGAATCACCTCACGGACACGACGGGTTCCTCATCGAGACGGACCAGGTGGGCGCTCTCGTAAGGGAGTTGCTGCCCCCGGACGGCTGAACCTGCCCGATCCCGATCCTTGCCCTGACCGCCCTGACCGCAGACCTCTTCCCCTGGAGCGCCCATGAGTGCCGTACCGTCCGAAGCCGTGTACGACCGGAGGCGGCTTCGCCAATGGACCCGTGGCGGCGCGAGATCCGCGGGGATCGACCGCCGCGATCTGCTGAAGCTGGTCGCCGCGGCCTCGGTCGCGGCCCCGCTCCTCCCGGCCGCCGCGTCCCCCGCGCACGCGGCGCAGTCCCTGGCGGGCGTGGTGAAGCCCTTGCCGCCTGAGCTGTTCACGGTGCGCGGCACCAACGCCGAGACGAACTTCGCGGCGCTGCGGCACACCGGGCTGCTGACCCCGGCCGACCGCTTCTTCGTCCGCAACCACACCGCGACCCCGGCCGTCGACGCGGCGGACTGGAAGCTGACGGTCTGGGGCAGCGGACTGACCGGCGGTCCGGTGGACTTCTCGTACGAGGCTCTGCGCGCCCTGCCGTCCGTCTCCCGCACCGCGTTCGTCGAGTGTGCGGGCAACGGCAGGAGCTACTTCACCTCGCAGCAGGGACAGCAGGTCAGCGGCACCGCGTGGACCCTGGGCGCGATCGGCACGGCGCGCTGGCGTGGGGCGCGGCTCGCCGATGTGCTGCGCCGGGCGGGCATCGGCCGGAACGCGGTCGACGTGCTGCCGCGCGGCCTGGACGCGGAGGTCGTCAGCGACGGGACGAACCTGGGCCGGGTGCGCAGGCCCCTCCCGGTGGCGAAGGCCCTGGACGACGTCCTCCTCGCGTACGAGATGAACGGCGAGCCGCTGCCGCCCGACCACGGCGCGCCGGTCCGGTTGATCGTCCCGTCCTGGGTGGGCATAGCGAACATCAAGTGGGTGGGCGACATCGAGGTGAGCGCGGAGCCGCTGCTGAGCCCGTGGAACACGGGCCTGTACCGGCTCTTCGGCCCCGGGTATCCGCCCGAGGGCAGCGCGCCGCTGACCCGGCAGACGCTCAAGAGCGCGTTCGAACTCGCGCCCGGTGCCTCGTTCGCCGCCCACCGCAGGCATCTGCTCACGGGCCGGTCCTGGTCGGGCGGCGCACCGGTGCGCTCGGTCGAGGTCAGCACCGACGGTGGCGTCCGGTGGCGCCGCGCACGGCTGCGCGACGAGCCCCGGGCCGGGAGCTGGGTCCGCTGGACCGCCGACTGGGTTCCGACGGCGCCCGGCCTGGGGGTGCTGCTCGCGCGGGCCACGGACCGGGCGGGACGCACCCAGCCGGAGACGACGGCCCACAACACGCAGGGCTATCTCTTCGACGCGGTGGTGAGGCACCCGGTGACCGTGGTCTGACCGACGAGGACCGTCAGGACCGGCCCGCGTAGTACGTGGCGATCATGTCCTGGCCGCCGTGTCCGGCCGCCTCCGCCCGGGTGAACCGCTCGGCGGAGGCGGCGACCAGGTCGAGCGTCACTCCGGAGGCCTCGGCCGCGTCGAGGATCAGCCGGGAGTCCTTGAGCGCGGTGGAGAGCGCGAAGCTCGGGCTGAGATCGCCGGAGAGCACCGCCGCGGACTTGCCCTGGAGATACGGCGTGTCCAGTGGGCCGCCCTTCATGGCGTCCAGGAAGAGCTGCGGGTCGAGCCCGAGCCCCTCCGAGAGGTTGAGGCACTCCGCCACGCTGTTGACCAGGTTGATCACCCAGGTGTTGGCGACGAGCTTGAGCCGGGTGGCGCCCCCCGGTTCCTCGCCGACCCACACGGTGCGCTGACCGATGGCCTCCAGGACGGGGAGTGCGGTGGCGCGGGCGCTCGAGGGGCCTGAGACGAACACGGTGAGCGTGCCCTGCTCCGCGGGCTGTTTCGTGCCGGAGACGGGGGCGTCCAGGTAGACCAGCCCCAGTCCGGCGGATCGGTGGGCGAGGTCGGTCGTGGCGTCGAGGCCCACGGTGGCGCTCTGCAGCCAGACCTGCCCCGGACGCAGACCGGGCGTGGCGGCGGTGAGGGTCTCCGCCACGGCTCGGCCGTCGTTCAGGGCGGTGAGGACGACGTCGGCTCCGCGTACCGCTTCCTCGGGCGTGTCCGTCACGGTGGCGCCGTGGGTGGCCAGCGGTTCTGCCCTGGACCGTGTGCGGTTCCATACCCTGACGGGGAGCCGTGCCCTGAGCAGGCTGCGGGCCATCCCGGCTCCCATGATCCCGGTGCCGAGGACCGCGACGGTCGGCGTGCCGGGGGCGGCGTCGGCGGGGGATGCGGTGGTCATGGGGAGATTCCCTTCGTCGGTGCGGGCTGGTCTCGGGACCCGTGGGCCTCAAGACTGCCGCAGGGCACCCTCCAGGGCGGCGCGGTGCACGGCTCTGGCGAGTCGCGCGCCCCAGCGCGAACGTGGTCCGGCGAACGGCTCGCCGGGCTGCTCTCCCGGGTCCGGCGCGGCGACGCACACCGCGTCGGTCGGGGTCCCCGAGCAGTCGAGTCCGGCGTCCACGAGCGCCTGGACCTTCGCCTCGGTGGCGGTCGCCACCGCGTTGACCAGGGCGGCGTCGGAGAGCGCCACGGGCAGGGTGACGACGATGTTGACGGTTCCCGGCGGCCGCGGGCCGTCGGTGCCCTCCGTCGGGGCCGCGGCCCATCCCCGTACGCCGAGGCCGCTGGTGACGGTCGCGGTCACTCCGCCGTCGTCGGCGACGGTGTGCGCGGTGACATCGGCGGCGGTCATGAGTCCGGCGCCCAACCCGTCGAGCGCCTCGGACGCCGCGATCTCGGCGAGGTGCCGGTCGGGGTCGAGCCGGGGGTAGCCGCCGGGCACCTGGGCGTTCAGGATCCAGGCCCGGGGGCCGATCCCGCCGCCGAGCACGGCGCTGCTGCACACCCGCCAGCCGGGCCCCAGCCGCCAGACCAGATGGTGCAGCCCGAGGCCGTCCTCCTGCCGGGCCAGCAGCTCGCCCCGCTGTCGAGGCGGACGGATGACTACGGATCCGATGACGCACCCCGTGACAAGCCTGCCGACCGTCGGCAGCGGCGTCGATCATACGGGCGGGCCGGGACCGCACACCCGGCGCGCCCATGGAGAGTGCTCACTCGAATGGCGTAACGCGTGTGGCGGGGCCGATACCCGCGTGGAACGGGGCCACCGCCCCTCCCCGGTGTCCTGGGCCGCTCGCCGCCCAGGCCGGGAAGTTGCACCGTCCAACCGGGTGAGGCGCGATGGAATCCGGACGCGCCTCCCCTGCTGGACCCAACCGCAGGACGCGCCCGGGCGAGGAGGAATCGGCCATGGGAGCCGCTGACGGTTTCACGGATTCCGGAGAACTCGACGGTCTGACCGTCTACGACAGCGACGGAGAGAAGGTCGGCACGGTGGGGCGGGTGTACGTCGACGACGACACCGGCAAGCCCGACTGGATCACGGTCAAGACCGGCATGTTCGGCATGAAGGAGAGCTTCGTTCCGCTTGCCGGAGCCCGCCGGGTGGGCTCCGACCTGCACGTCTCGCATCCGAAGGACCGCGTCAAGGAAGCCCCCCGGGTGGACGCGGACGCGCACCTCTCCGTTTCGGAGGAGGAGGAGCTCTACCGGCACTACGGGATGACCAAGAAGGCCACCGGACGCACCGGAGCGGGCGGCGACGCGCGCACGACGTCCGGGACCGGAACGGGAGCCATGGGTGCCGCGGGTGCGGCCGGGGCAGCCGGTGCGGCCGGCACCGCCCGCACGACCTCCGGCGGCCAGGCGAAGGCCACCGGTGCCGCGGGCAGGCACCGCGACACGGAGACCTCCTCCACGTCCCGCCCGCTTGCCGGAGCCGGAGCCGAGCGGTCCGCCGCGGGTGCCGGCGGCCGCGAGGAGATGGTCCGGTCCGAGGAGCAGCTCCAGGTCGGCACGGAGGAGTACGAGAGCGGGAAGGCACGCCTGCACAAGTACGTCGTGACGGAGAACGTCACGCGGACGGTGCCGGTGTCCCACGAGGAGGTGCGCGTGGTGCGCGAGCCTCTGCAGCCGGGCGAGAAGGTCACAGGTGTGAAGGGCACGAACGACCTCGGCGAACAGGACGTCGAAGTCACCCTGCACGCCGAACGAGCCACCGTCCGCAAGGAGGCGGTCCCCGTGGAACGGGTCCGTCTCGAAACCAGCAAGGTCACCGAGCAGAAGGAAGTCTCCGCCGAGCTCCGCAAGGAGAAGATCGACTACGCGGACGGCAAGGACGACATGGGCAGCGGCAAGGACATGGGCGGCGAGTTCGGCCAGGGACGTCGTCGCTGACCCCCTCACACAGCGGCGAAAGGCCGCGCGACAGTAGCGAGGGGCGGACCCGGGTGGTTCACGGGCCCGCCCTCTCGTCGCGCTACCGCCGGTGGACGGCTTCCCCCGGCAGGAACCGCACGGAGGGGCGCCCGCCGGGCCCTTCCGGCGTGACCACCGCGCGCACCCGGTAGACGTCGGCGATGAGTTCCTCGGTGATCACCTCCGAGGGCGTTCCGCCGGCGACCACCCGGCCTTCCTTCATGACCGTGACCCGGTCGCAGAACATGGCGGCCAGATTGAGGTCGTGCAGCGCGACCACCGCGGTGACGGGCAGCGCGGCGACCAGGGAGAGCAGCTCCAGCTGGTGCTGGATGTCCAGGTGGTTGGTGGGTTCGTCCAGCAGGAGCTCACGCGGCTCCTGGGCGAGGGCGCGGGCGATCTGCACCCGCTGCCGCTCACCACCCGACAGGGTGTGCCAGGACTGTGCGGCACGGTCGGCGAGCCCGGTGCGCGCCAGGGCCTCGCGTACGGCGGCATCGTCCTCGGGTCCGGGCGCGGACCAGGCCCGCCGGTGCGGGATGCGGCCGAGGCGGACGACGTCCAGCACGCTCAGGTCGACCTGGGTGACCGCGTGCTGGTCCACGACGGCCACTCGGCGGGCCACGCGGCGCCGGCCGGTTTCGGCGAGCGTACGGCCGTCGAGGGTGACGACGCCCGCGCCGGGGACGAGTACGCCCGCCATCACCCGCAGCAGCGTGGTCTTGCCGGAGCCGTTGGGCCCCAGGAGCCCGACGGTGGTGCCGGGCGGTGGTGCGATGCTCACTCCGTCGAGGACGATCCGTCCGCCGGCCTCCCTGCTGACCCGGTCGGCCCGCAGGCCGTCGCCGGGGACGGCTTCCGGGTTCACGCACTCCTCCTGGTGCGGTGGAGGATGAGGACGAAGACGGGCACCCCGATGAGGGAGGTGACCACACCGACCGGGACCTCCTGCGGGTCGAGGACGGTCCTGGCCAGGGTGTCGACCCAGACCAGGAACACGGCTCCGGCGAGAGCGGTCACCGGCAGCAGCCTCCGGTGCCCCGAACCCGTCAGCGCCCGGGCGGCGTGCGGCAGGACGAGGCCGACGAAGCCGATGGCGCCCGCGGAGCTGACCAGGGCCGCCGTCAGGAGCGCGGTGGTGCAGAGCAGCACGATCCGGGTGCGGCCCACGTGCACGCCCAGGGCGGCCGCGGCGTCCTGGCCGAAGGCGAAGGCGTCGAGCGTACGGGCATGGCCGAGGCAGATCAGCAGCGTCACGGCCAGCACGGCCGAGCACATCCACACATCGCCCCAGCCCACCCCGCTCAGCGAGCCGAGCAGCCAGAAGAGCACGCCCCGGGTCTGCTCGGCGTCGGCGGCGGTCATCACGACGAAGGACGTGAGCGCGGAGAAGAGCTGCATGGCCGCGACCCCGGAGAGGACGACCCGGTCGGTGGATCCGCCGAGGGTGTGGCTGAGCAGCAGGACGAGGGCGAACGAGCACAGCGCCCCGACGAACGCACCGCCCGAGACCGACACTGCTCCGCCGCCGACGCCCAGGACGACGACCACGACCGCACCGGTGGACGCCCCGGAGGAGACACCGAGGACGAAGGGGTCCGCGAGCGGGTTGCGCAGCAGCGACTGCATCACGGTGCCGCACACCGCGAGCCCGGCCCCGCACACCGCGGCGAGCAGGGTGCGGGGCATGCGCAGGTTCCAGATGATGCCGTCCCGGATCGGGGTCAGCCGCCCGTCTCCCAGGCCGAGGTGCGAGGCCACCGCGGACCAGACGTCCGGGACGGAGATGCGGGCGGGTCCGATCGTGACCGCGACCGCGACGGACAGGAGCAGCAGGGCGACCCCGGCGCTCCACAGGACGCCGTCGCGCAGGAGCCGGGCTCCGGCGGCCGTCCGGACCGCGGCCGGCTGCTCCGCCCGTACGTCCGGGGCGCGTTCGGTCTCCGTCACCCCGCGAGCCCGAACGAGCGCAGCCCGGCCGCGACGCGCTCCACGCCCTCCACGGTCCGGATGGTCGGATTCATCGCCTGGCCGCTCAGCAGGACGTACCGCTTGTGCCGGACGGCGTCCATGTTCTTCGTGGCGGGGTTGGACTCCAGGAACTCGATCTTCTTCGCTGCGCTCTCGGCCGTCTGCGACTTCCGGGTCAGATCCCCGATGACCAGCACGTCGGGGTTCCTGTCGGCGACGGTCTCCCAGTTGATCTGGGGCCATTCCTCGTGCGTGTCGTCGAAGACGTTCTTCGCGCCGAGCTCCTCGGTGATGATGCCGGGGGCGCCGCAGCACCCCGCCAGGTACGGGGCCTCGGCGTTGGCGAACCAGTAGAGCATCGTGGTGCCGGACGCGTCGATGTCCGCGGTCGCCCTGTCCACGCGGCTCCGGAGGCTCCTCACCAGCTCCTCGCCCCGGCCCGGGACTCCGAACACCTTGGCCAGGTCGCGTACTTCGCCGTACACGCGGTCCATGGTCAGGGGCTCGGAGCGGGAGCCGTCACTGCTGCCGGTGTTGTCCTTGCCCGCGCAGTCGGAGGGTGAGAGGTACGTCGGTACGCCGAGCTCCTCGAACTGGTCGCGGGACGCCACCCCGCCCTTGCCGAGGGTGGATTCGAACGAGGCACTGACGAAGTCGGGTTCCTCGGCGAGGACCTTCTCGGAGGAGGGCTGGTTCTCGGCGAGGCGCTCCACCGTGGATTCGTCCTTCTCCAGGCCCTTCATGACCGGGTCCGTCCAGGTCGCGGTGGCGGCCAGCCTGTCGGCGAGGCCCAGGGAGAGCAGGATCTCCGTCGATCCCTGGTTGAGGGAGACGGCGTGACGCGGTGCCGCGTCGACGGTCACCGTACGGCCGCAGTTCTTCAGCGTCACGGGGAAGCCGTCGCCGGCCTCGTCCCGTGCCGCGCCGTCGGAAGTGCTCCCGCCTTGGCCGCATGCGGTCAGAAGGACAAGTCCCGTGATGAGCAGGGCTGTTCGGCGAACGGTGCTGGCTATGGGCGGCACGGAGACCTCGGCGTTCTCTGGGCTCATGCGCGGAGCCCGTACGGAGTTCCGCTCCCGGTGCGGAAGCGGTTGCCAGCAGGTCTTCGGACTCGGGTTCGTCCGGACGAGGCGCCTTCCCGGTGCACCCGAGGGTGTTCCAGTGGCTGTGGCCCCGCCCGTCCCCCTCACCGCTGCGCGTCAGCTCCGGATTCTCACCGGATTCCCTGACTCCACGTGGAGTGTGACTGGCGTCTGCAAGCTATCACGCGGCGCACCGGCTGCCTCGGGGGCCGTCGCCGGTACGGGGCGGGGGGCGCCTTGGGGGCTTCTCCCTCTCCGTACCGGCCGGCCGTCGGGCGGGTCAGGGCTTGGGGCGAACCGATTCGCCGCGGTCCGCCTGCGGCTTCCCGCTGCGGCGGGTGAGCACGGACGTCGTACCCCAGTAGGCGAGCAGGACGGCGCGCAGTCCCAGGATCTCCAGGTGCTCGCCCAAGCGGTCGCAGACCGTCTGCCCCTTGCCTCCGGCGCTCATCGGGCGTCCGCCGGGCAGACGTTCCACGGGCCCCCTGGGTCGTCGTACGCGTCCGCGTAGCCGGGTCCGGCGATCGGCCAGTCGGCGAGCAGCTCCTCGGGCAGCGCGAAGGAGTCGGCCAGCTCCGGAGCGTGCGCGGCGACGGCCGTGACGAGCTCCTCGACGGCCTCGGGCAGGGCGTCCACCTGAGCGGTGCTCAGGAGACCGGCTGCCAGCAGGTCGCCGCTGTTGCGGGAGACCCATTCGAGGGCGAACAGCCGCTCCAGCTCCCCGAGCCGGTCCCTGGCCGCCCCGTCGGGCAGCGTCGCGCGGGCCTCGGCGTAGGCCTCGGCAGCCTGTCGGTACGCGTAGGCCTCGACCCCGCGCAGGGCGGGACCCGAGGCCGCGTTCCACCGGCCGAGGGCGTCGGCGTCGGGCGCCCGCAGCGCGCGGGCCCTGGCCCGGTCGAACCAGATGCCCTGGACCGAGGCGAGGAGCCGGCCCAGGAAGTACGGGTCGGCGAGGTCCCCGGGGTGCGGGGCCCGGCCCGGGGTGTCGTCACCGGCCGGCTCGGCGGCGAACAGCATGTCGGCCGCCGCCTTGGCGTACAGGGCGATGTTGTCCCCCTCCGCGGTGATGGCACCCTCCACGCCCGTGACGAGTTCGGTCATGCCGTTGTTCTCCAGCAGAGCCTGCGCGCCGCAGCGTTCGCGGCTCTCGACGATGACGTCGCGGGCCCGCCAGGTGATCCACGCCTTGGCGACGTCGACCAGCCGTACCGCGTCCGTCCGGGCGTCCTCCTCCGTACAGGCTTCCCAGCGCTCCTGTGCCCTGCGGTACAGCAGGCTCATGGCGAAGACCGTGGCCATGGCCGAGGCGAGCGGTCCGTGGTGCGTCCGATGGGCGTTCACCGGCACCGGCGGGGCGCCCCGGGAGCCGGAGATCATCCGGTGGCCGCCGTAGCGAACGGCGACCGCCAGGGTCGCGCGGGCCGAGCCCGCCGCGCAGGCGCTCATGGAGATCCGGCCGGGGGTGACCCGCCCGATCGAGGCGAGGAAGCGCCGCCGCCTGTCCCCCGGTCCCGTTCTGAACTCCCCTGGTGCAACGCTCTCCTCGGCGGATCCCAGCAGGGCGTCCCGTGCCACGAAGAGCCGGTCGAACGAGGTCAGGCAGTGGTCGACCGGGCTGCCCATCCGGGCCGGCAGCCGCCGCACCCGGATACCGGGCAGCGCCTGCGCGTCGTCGGTGAGCGGCACCAGGAAAAGGCGTACCCCGTGGTCGGAGCCATCGGCCACCAGGCGGGCGGCGACCAGGCCGGACTTCGCTCCGCCCGCCGGGCTGGTGTTGGGCATGAACTTCTGCGCGCCCGGATTCGGGGTGTGCAGGACGAAGCCGTCGCGCTCACGGTCGTAGGTGGCGGTGGTCTCCATGGCGGCAGCGTTGTTGCCGTGTGCCACCTCCGTACAGAGGAAGGTACCGATGCGCCGCATCGACAGATAGTCCGACAGGTCGCGGCGGCCGACGCAGTCGTGGTCGAGGAGGCTGCCGAGGAAGAGGTTGTAGTGGATACCCGCCACGGTGGTCAGCGCGGGGTCCACCGGGCCGAGCCAGGCGTGCAGGGCGGCCATCGCGCGGGGGTCGGCGGCGAGGCGTGCTCCGCTGTCGAGGGAGAGGTTGAGGATCCGCAACCGGTCGTAGGCGAGGTCCAGTCGCTCTTCGGGCGTTCCACCGGCGGGGCGGCGGAACGGTTCTGTGCTGATCAGCCGCTGCCAGAACCCGTGCTCGCGGCGGAATTCCGGACCGAGGATGACGCCGGTCAGCAGTTCGGTGGTGGGCGGTGGGGCGGTGTCGGTAAGGGGCACGGTCATAACGAAATCAACGACCGTGATGCGGGCGAGGACACCCCTGGACGGTCTACCGCTCCCGGACCGGCACGCTGGTGAGGGCCGCCGCCAGCTCCTCCTCGTCGGGAGGCAGGGCACCTGCCCGTTGGACGGTCACAGCGGCCGACGCCACGGCGTGGCGCAGCACGTCGCCCAGGACGGCGGCGTCCAGCGAGCGCAGGCGGGCGCGGGCCTGTCCTCCGAGCAGTCCGTACGAGGCCAGGGCGTGCAGCGTGGCGGACATGAAGGCGTCGCCTGCGCCCACCGTGTCCGCGACCCGGACGGGTGGCGCGCCGACGCTCACGGTCCCGCCCGTCAGGAAGGCCGTCGCCCCTCCGGCGCCCCGGGTGACCAGGACGACCGCGGGCCCGGAGCGCAGCCATCGCTCGGCGGCCCTCTCCGGCGCCTCGTCCGGGTAGAGCCATCGCAGGTCCTCGTCGCTGGCCTTGACGATGTCGCTGAGCGCTACCCAGCGCTCGGCGCGGCGTACGGCTCGGGCGTGGTCCCCCATCAGCCCGGGCCGTACGTTGGGGTCGTAACTGACGGTCGCCGCCGCGCGCAGTGACCCGACGAGGTCCAGGACGGTGTCCGCACCGGGGTCCAGGACGGTGGCGAGGGACCCGGTGTGGACGTGCCGGGGCGGCTCCCCGGGCCACGCGACCGGGCCCAGCGTCCAGCTGATCGCGAAGGTGTACGTGGCCCGGCCCGCCTCGTCGAGGTCCACCGTGGCGGCGGGAGTGGGCGCGCCGCTGCCGTCGTCGAGGACCCGTACCCCGGCCGAAGCCAGGTGGGCCTCGATCAGCCGCCCGTCGGGGTCCGGGCCGAGCTGGGTGATGAGGGTGGTGCCCCGGCCCAGTCGGGCCAGACCGTACGCGACGTTCGCGGGGCTGCCGCCGGGGTGGGTCCGGTCCGGCGCGCCCGGCAGCCGGACGATGTCGGCGACGCATTCGCCGATGACCAGCAGGTCGGGGCTGTCGGGCATGGGGGCGGGTCTCCTGGAGAACGCGGGCGGTCGTGGTGAGGGGGCTGACTGCCGCCGATTCTGCCCGGGTGCGGGGAGCCGTGGTGACCCGGGGCTCAGGAGGCGTCGTCACGCCCTTCGTCGCCGTAGCGCCGCTCGAACTTGGCGACCTGGCCCTCGGTGTCGACCACTCTCGCCTTACCGGTGAAGAACGGGTGGCTCTCGGCGGAGATCTCCACGTCGATGACCGGGTAGCTGTTGCCGTCGTCCCAGTCGATCGTCTGCTCGCTCGACGCGGTGGACCGGGTCAGAAAGGCGTACCCGGCGGAACGGTCGCGGAAGACCACGGGACGGTACGACGGGTGCTTGTCCTGCTGCATCTCTGCTCCTGGAAGTACGGGGATCTCGCGTCCCGGCTTCGGGCCAGCGTCCCGAACGGCGGGGGCCGGCGCGATCCGGGACGTCCGTACGGAGCAGCGGATCAGCCCTCGTCCCCCTCAAGGGCGGGGGACGGCCTGTGGAACGGGGGCGGTGCGCCGGGCCCACAGCAGTGCTCCGGCCAGCAGTACTACGGCGCCGAGCAGCCAGGGCAGCGGTCCTGCGGGCAGCGCGCCGATGACCAGGCCGGCGGCCGCCCCCACGAGTTGCTGGGCCAGCGACTGCACGGAGAGGGCCGTCGCCCGGCCGGAGGTGTCGACGCGGCGGTGCAGGAGGTCGTTCTCGGTCGGCCCCGCGGCGCCCAGGCCCAGGTAGACCAGCCCGTATCCGACGACGGCCATGGCCAGCGCGGGCGCCCCGGTGGCGGACACGGTGGCGCCGAGCGCCAGCAGACCGGCCACGCTCACGCCGAGGCTCGCCAGGACCGCGCGTTCCGCGTCTCCCGCGAGCCGGGCGACGAGCGGGGCCAGCTGGCTGCCGAGCGCCGAGCACCCGAATCCGGCGGCGGCCAGGCCGGCGAAGAGGACCGCACCGGCCTCCGCGGTCCCGGTCAACGCGGCGGCGCGGCCCGGGGTGAGCAGTTCGAGAGCGGCGAGAGCCGTACCCGCGGCGCCCGTGGTCATCAGGATGCGCCGGATCAGCGCGTCCCCGGCGCCGAGCCTGAGCCCCGCGGCGACAGCGCCGGGAACTCCCCGAAGTACACCGCGCAGGGTGGCCGCGGGGCGGGGCGGCTCCGTCAGGGCGGTCAGGACGTAGCCGACGAAGACGATGTCGACGACCACGCCGAGGAGCACGGGCACGGAGAGCGGCAGGACCAGATCCGAGGTGAGCGCCCGCAGCCGGGCCCCTGGGTCCGGGCCGAGGCCGAGCAGCCAGGGCAGCGCCCCTCCGAGAAGGACTCCGAGCGCGACGGCGCCGGACGAGGCGGCGCTGCCGCGCGCCAGCCCCGTACGGAGATCGGCGTCGGGGCCGGAACGGGCGTGAACGGTGTCGACGTACCAGGCTTCGGCGGGCCCGCTGGACAGGGCGCGGCCCGCGCCCATGAGGGCTGTGCCGAGGACGATCACCCATGGGGTGGCGCCGAGGCCCATGAGCGTGAGGGCGCAGGCGTTGAGCAGACCGGCGCAGGCCAGGACGGTGCGTCGGCCGATGACGTCGGAGAGGCCGCCTGTGGGGAGCTCCAGAGCGGCGGCGGTGAAGGAGTGGGCGGCGAATGCGGCGGCGACGGCGGTGAGGGCCAGGCCGCGCTCGGTGAAGAGCAGCACCATCGGCGCCATGACGAGGCCTGCGGGGAACCAGAAGAGGAAGGAGACGGCGACGAACCTGCGGCGCGCCGTGCGTTCGTCGGGCGTCGTGGCAGTGACCTTCCCGCCCCCGGGCGCCGGGGTCACCGGGCTCTTCCGGCCTCGGGCGCGGCGTCGGCGGGAGGCGCGGCGTCGGCGGGAGGCGCCGCCGGCCCGGCCGGGGCCAGCGGCAGTCCGGCGGTGAGCAGCACGACCTGCCGGGCCCGGGGGTCGTGCTCGTCGCGCGCGGTCAGCTCGGCGAGCTTGTCCGCCATCGTGTCGCGGAGTTCGCGGAGGGACTCCGGCGTCAGCCGCGGCATCAGGTCGTCGATCCCCGAGGGGGCGTGCCATTCCTCGCCGAGGCGGCCCGTGTCGATGTCCGCCTCGTGCTGCTCCATGGACTGCTGCAGGTGCTCGAGCTGGCGGCGCCTGCCCAGCACCAGCATCGCCCGGCCCGCGGGCGTCGCCAGCATGGCCGCGTTGTCCGCCGTGGTGACGGAGTGCACGGCCTGCCAGCGGCGCTCGCGTCCGTCGCGGTGCTCCGCCTCCGCGACGAAGGCGTACTTGGCGAGCACCCGCAGGTGGTAGCTGGTCGAGGCGGACGACTCCCCCGTCCTGACCGCCAGTTCGCTCGCGGTGGCGGGACCGTGGAGCCGCAGGAGGCCGAGCAGCCTCAGCCGCAGGGGATGGGTGAGGGCCTTCAGGGCCGCCGGGTCCCTGTCGGGATCGAGCACACGGTGCGTCGCGTCGCTGTCCATGCCGGCAGCGTAGAGCGCATCCGGGTTTTGCCAAATAGTTTTTGCAGAATATCTTTGGGAAACTTGTTCAGCCTCCTGACGCCCCCTCCACCGCGTCCGCGACGAGCTCGAGGAAACGCGCGTGAGCCTGTGGACTGCACAGCGGTTCGGGGTTCCACGGCACGGTCCGTGCGCCGCGCCCGGCGGCCTCCCAGGCGGGGGCGGTGATCTCGTCGAGCGGGACCGCGTTGGACCGGATGTCGGTCAGGACGACGGCGGGTTCCAGGGCCGCGGCCTCCGCCCAGTCGAGGGTGGCCCAGTTGACTCCCGCCCCCTCCGGCGGGGACACGAGGCCGACCCCGAGCTCGGCCAGCACCCGCAGCTCGGGCCACATCTGGGGGCGGGCGACATACGCCTGCTCCGGACCCGCGGGCGAAAGGGCCACCACTCTGGGGCCGGCGGGGTTGCGGGCGGCCGCGCGGAGCCGCTCGCGGGCCGCGTGCAGTTCATCCGCGGCGTCCGGGGCGAAGGCACCACCGAGCGAGCGCGCGAGCTCGGCGAACCGCTCGGCGACCCGGTCGAGGGTGCGCGCCTGGCCCACGTCGATCACGACAACCGGAACGCGCTCCTCCAGGTGCTTGGCGGTATCCGCGTCCAGCCCGTAGAGCTGGCCATGGCCGTAGGTGACGGCGACGACCAGGTCGGGCCTGCCCCGTAACAGCGTGTCCACGTCCAAGTCGCCACCCGCGCCCCGGTAGTCCACGGAGTCCAGCGGGAGCGTGCCGGTCTTCGCCCGGTCGGGCTCCGCCCCGTCGTGCCCGGAGCCGAATATCCCCTCCGGGCGTATCCCGTGGTCCCACAGCGTCGCTCCCGCCTGGACGTACGCGAGCACCCGGGACGGCCGCCGCCCCGCCGCCACCAGCCGGCCGCGGTCGTCCGCGAAACTCCACGCGCTCTGCTGCGTCATACGACTCACCCTTCCGAACCGGCGGCCCGGGCCCTCTCCCGGGCTCGCCACCCACTACCTGCCCAGCCCGTCGGCTCCACATCCTCCGTGGTGCGCCCGAGATAGGTGAGCGGCCCGGGGTCGGGCACCTCGATCACCTGGAATCCGAGCCGGTCGTAGAACGCCCTGGCAGGAGTGTTCGCCGTCAGCATGGACAGATGGACGGCCCGGACCCCCTTCCGGTGCAGCGCGCCCAGGAACGCACCCATCAGCTCCCTGCCGTACCCCTTGCGCTGCCACGGCGGCAGCAGGTCGATGTGCAGGTGCGCGGGGTGTTCGTCCAGCTCCGGAAGGATCATGCGCTCCGGGCGGTACAGGAGGGCCGTCATCGCGTCGGTGAGCGTCTGGGGTTCGCCGGCCGGCTCGGGGAAGCGGTCCGTCACCAGGGGGAGCCAGACCTCCCGGAAGGCGTCGGCGAACCACCGCGTGTCCGCGGTCCCCAGGACGTATCCGACCGCGCGCCCGGAGCCGTCGTCCAGGACGAAGGCCAGCTCCGGTTCCAGATGGGCGTAGGGCTCGGCGAACAGTGCGGGCATCAGCCCCGGATCCGGATAGAGGTGCGTGCTGTCCCCGCCGTTGTCGGCCGTGCGGACACAGATGTCCGCGAGGGCCTCCCGGTCGGCGGGGCGATAGGGGCGTACGTACGCGGTCGGGGCCATCGCCCCATCCTTCACTCCTGGGAGCGCTCCCACAAGGCCCGGGGGCACATCAGGGCGCTTCGCGCTCCTGGCCGTCGGTGCGGGCGAGTTCGACGTTGAACTGGGCGCCGGTGATCAGCGCCAGGTTGGTGAACCAGATCCAGATCAGGAAGACCACCAGGCCGGCGAGCGAACCGTAGAGCCGGCTGTAACTGGCGACGTGGGTCGCGTACAGCGCGAATCCGGCCGAGGCGATCAGCCACAGGAGCGCCGCGAGCACCCCGCCGGGCAACGCCCTCCGTATGTTCCGCGCGGAGCGCGGACCCGTGCTGAAGAGAACCAGGATGAGACAGGCGACCAGAAAGAGCAGGACGGGCCATTTCAGACCCTCCCACAGCGCCTCGCCGGCCTGCGCCAGGCCCACCCGGCGTCCGAGCCAGCGCGCCAGAGGTCCGGTGAGCACGAGGACGAAGGCGCTGGTCATCAGCAGGACGAGCAGCCCGATGGCCGACACCACGATGATGTGCGCCTGGCGCAGCGGCGGCCTGGTGTCCTTCACCTGGTGCATGGCGTGCATCGCCCTCCGGAAGACCGCCAGATAGCTGGACGCGGACCACACGGCGCTCACGCTGCCGGTGGCGACGAGCAGCCAGACGGCCGTGCGTTCGTGGGTGGCCGCCTCCAGGGGCCGGCGCAGGGCCGCTCCGGACTCGGCCGGCGCGAAGGCCGTGATGTCGGCGATCAGGGCGTTGGTGGCGCCGGGATTGGCCAGGCCGATGACGGAGACCGTGACGAGAAGAGCCGGGAGTAGCGCCAGGATGGCGTAGTAGGTGAGAGCGGCCGCCCAGTCCGAGAGGTCGTCGTTCCACAGCGATACGGGGGTCCGGCGCAGAGCGGTGCGCCAGTGCCTCCGCGCGGTGCGCCCTGCCGGGGGTGCGGTTCGTTCCGCGACTGGGCCTTCGGTCCTGCTGGGCACGCGGTTACTCCGGGGGACGTGGGAAGGGCGGATGGCCGGGACGCCTCACGGCGGCCCGGCTGCTCCCTTTCTCTCATGCCTCGGTCCCGCGGATGTACTCCGGTCGGGCTCAGTCGTTGACGGCGGTGAGCAGCACCACCGCGTCCTCCAGGGCCAGCAGTCCGTGCCGCTCCTGGGGGATGGGGTGCAGCCGGCCTGCCGCGAGGTCCACGTCCCCGGATCCCGCGGTGAGCCGGACCGCGCCGCGCAGCACCTGGAGTGACGCGGCGGGAGGTGCGTTGTGCTCGTCGAGGGCGGACCCCTCGGTGAGCGCGATCACCGTCTGCCGCAGGGGTTCCTGGCGCAGCAGCAGGTGCGCGCTGCGCCCGTGAGCGTTGGCGCGGGCGGCGGCCAGGTGCTCGTCGGCGAGAGCGTTGAGATCATCCATACGACCACTGTGCCGCAGCCCCCGCTCCCCCGCTATCGCGTCCGGCGCAGCCAGGCCGCCGTATCGTCCGGCAGCAGGCCGGAGGGGCCCAGAGGGCCGCTGGTCAGCAGCATCTCGTCGTGGTCGGGCAGCGGCACGGGGCTCCCCGAGAGGTTCACGACGCAGATCAGGCCGTGGGTCCGCATGAACGCCAGGACGCCGGATGACGAGGGCAGCCAGTTCAGTCTGCCGTCGGCGGACTCGCCCGGGGCGGCCGCGAAGCCCGGTTCGACGCGGCGCAGTCGCAGCGCCTCCCGGTAGAGGGTGAGCATGGAGCCCGGGTCGGTTCCCTGCCCTTCGGCGGCGTAGGAGGGCCAGTCCGCCGGCTGCGGCAGCCAGGGTTCGGCTGCGGACCCGAAGCCCGCGTACGGCTCCTCGGCGGACCACGGCAGAGGCACCCGGCAGCCGTCCCGCCCCGGGTCGATGCCGCCGGAACGCAGATGCATGGGGTCCTGGATCCGCTCGCGGGGGATGTCGGCCTCCGGCAGTCCGAGCTCCTCGCCCTGGTAGAGGTAGACGGCCCCCGGCAGCGCCAGGGAGAGGAGGGCGGCCGCCCGTGCCCTGCGGGTGCCGAGCTCCAGGTCGGTGGGGGTGCCGAAGACCTTCGCCGCGAAGTCGAATCCGGTGGCCTCGCGTCCGTAGCGGGTGACCGTGCGTGTCACGTCGTGGTTGCACAGCACCCAGGTGGCGGGGGCTCCCACCGGGGCGTGCTCGGCGAGCGTGTCGTCGATCGCGGTGCGCAGCAGCCCGGCGTCCCAGGGGCAGGCCAGGAAGTTGAAGTTGAACGCGGTGTGCAGTTCGTCGGGCCGCAGATAGCGGGCGAAGCGCTCGGAGTCGGGGAGCCAGACCTCGCCGACGAAGATGCCGTCGTACCCGTCGGCGATGGCACGCCAGGAGCGGTAGATGTCGTGGAGTTCGTCGCGGTCGATGTACGGGTGGGGGTCGGTGTCCTTGACGAAGTCGGGCAGGGCGGGGTCCTTGGCGAGCAGGGCCGCAGAGTCGATCCGCACCCCGGCGACGCCCCGGTCGAACCAGAAGCGCAGGACGTCCTCGTGCTCCTGGCGGACCGCGGGGTGCGCCCAGTTGAGGTCCGGCTGTCCCGGGGCGAACAGGTGCAGGTACCACTGACCGTCCCCGACCCTGGTCCAGGGGGTGCCGCCGAATTCGGAGACCCAGTCATTGGGCGGGATCTCTCCCTGGGCGCCGCGTCCCTCCCGGAAGTGGAAGAGCTCGCGCTCGGGACTGCCGGGGGCGGCGGCGAGTGCCGCCTGGAACCAGCTGTGCCGGTCGGAGACGTGGTTGGGGACGATGTCGATGATGGTGCGGATGCCCAGCTCACGGGCCTCGGCGATCAGCTTCTCCGCCTCGGCGAGATGGCCGAAGGCGGGGTCGATGGCACGGTAGTCGGCGACGTCGTAGCCGCCGTCGGCGAGCGGGGAGAGGTACCAGGGGGTGAACCACAGCGCGTCGACGCCCAGTTCGACCAGGTAGGGCAGCCTGGCCCGCACTCCCGCGAGATCGCCGGTGCCGTCTCCGTCGCCGTCGGCGAAGCTGCGTACGTAGACCTGGTAGATGGCGGCGTCGCGCCACCACGGTGCGGTGGCCTCGGTCGGAGGGTTGGCTGCCACGTGGCGTTCCTTTCGGGCAGGAGGTACTCCGCCCCCGGCCCGTACGCGGGGCGTGCGATGGGAGGGCCGGCGGCGGAGTGCTGGTGGGAGGCGGTGGTTCGGAGGGGCGCTCAGCCCTTCAGGCCGCCCGCGGTGAGGCCGCTCATGATGTTGCGCTGGAAAAGCAGGAAGATGAGCAGCGTCGGCACGGACGCGATGGTGAGCGCGGCGATGAGGACGTTCGTCGGCACGCCGTTGGACAGCGAGTAGATGCCGACGTTGAGGGTCTGCTTTCCCGGGTCGGGCAGGGTGAGCATGGGCCAGAGGAAGTCCTTCCAGACTCCGACGACCGCGAAGATGGAGACGACGCCGAGGATCGGCCGGGAGATCGGCAGGATGATGGAGCGCAGGGTGCGCAGGGGCGAAGCGCCGTCGATGGCCGCCGCGTCGAGGAGTTCGCCCGGGATGGAGTCGAAGAACCGCTTCAGCAGGAAGATGTTGAAGGCGTTGGTGACCGACGGCAGCCAGATCGCCCAGGGCGAGTTGAGCAGATTGCGCTCGAAGATCGGCACGTCGAGGACCGTGAGGTACTGCGGCACGACCAGGACGGTCGCCGGGATCATCAGGGTGGCGAGCATCATGCCGAGGATGACCTTGCCGAAGACCGGCCGGAGCTTGGAGAGCGAGTAGGCGGCGGCCACGTCGAGGATGAGCTGGAAGGCGAGTGCCCCGAAGGCGTAGTAGAGCGTGTTGAAGAGCAGCCGGGCCAGGTCCATCACGTTCCACGCCTGGGAGTAGTTCTCCGTGTGGACCGAGGAGGGGAAGGCGGTGGGTGGGCTCTGGACGACTTCCTGGGTGGTCTTGAGGCCGCCGGTGACCATCCAGTACAGGGGGCCGAGGAACGCGAGGGTGAAGGCCGCCGCCACCAGGGCGAAGACGATCCAGTAGACCGCCTTCCCGCGGGGCCGGCCGAGCTGGGCCGGTGAGATCAGGGTCCGCTGGCGGCCCTGGTCCGCGTCCCGGCGACGGGCCTTCCGGCTGCCGGGACCGCCGGGTCCGCGCCGGGAGACAAGCGTGTTCGATGCCATCGTTGTGCTCCCGTCCTAGTCTTCGCTGCTGCGGCTGAGGCGTACGTACACCGCGGAGAAGCCCGCGAGGACGACGAGCAGGAGGAGGCCGAGAGCCGCCGCTCCGCCGTAGTTGTTGAAGTTGAAGGCGTACTGGTAGATGAGGTAGACGACGGTCGTGGTGGAGCCCTCGGGCCCTGCGCCGTTGGTGAGCAGGAACGGTTCGGTGAAGACCTGCATCGTCGCGATGATCTGCATGAGCAGCAGGAGCGACAGGATGAGCCGGGTCTGCGGGATGGTGACGTGCCAGATCTTGCGGAGCAGTCCGGCGCCGTCGAGCTCGGCCGCCTCGTAGAGCTCGCCCGGGATGCCCTGGAGGGCGGCGAGGTAGATCAGTGTGGCCCCGCCCATGTTCATCCAGGTCGACGCGATGACGACGGAGAGCATGGCGGTGTCGGGATCCTGGAGCCATTGCTGGGCGGGCAGATGGAGGAACTCCAGGATGCGGTTGAAGAGGCCGTAGCCGGGGTCGTAGAAGTACTTGAAGAGCAGCACGGAGGCGACCGGCGGCAGCATGACGGGCAGGTAGACGAGCAGGCGCAGATACCCCTGCGCGTGCCGGAATTCGTTGAGCACGACGGCGACGACGAACGGGACCGCGAAGCCCAGCAGGAGCGCCAGCACGGTGAAGAGCAGGGTGTTGCGCCAGGCCTGCCAGAACGCGGGGTCGTTGAAGACGTAGGTCAGATTGGACCAGCCGGCCCAGGTCGTCGTGCCGTCCTCGGTCTTCTGGAAGGCCAGGAGGAACTCCCTGACCATCGGATACCAGGAGAAGAAGGAGAAGCAGAGGACGGCTCCTATCAGGAAGCCGTGCGCCGAGATGTTTCGGCGCACGGCGCGCAGGAACTCCTCGCGGGCGGAGTCCGGCCCGCTGGGGCGTTGGTGGTGCCCGGGGGGCGGCGCGCTCGCCTTCCCGGTGGACAGGGTGGGGGCCGACATGGTCTCTCCTCGGTGCCGGTGCAGTCACTCGCAGACGGACGGTCCGGATGCGGGGCCGGGCCCGCCCGGCCCGGCCTCCGCACGTCCGTTACTGGTTGGCCAGGACCTGGTTGACCTGCTGCTCGGCGGTGTCGAGCAGCTTGTCGATGTCGGCGTCCTCGTTGGTCAGGACCGCGGACATCGCGTTGTCGAGGATCTTGTAGATCTCCTGGGCCTTCGGCGGCTCGGCCTTGCCCTGGACGGGCTTGTCCATGAATGCCTTGAAGTTCTCGACGGGCATCGTGGCGTTGGCGACGCGTTCGGCGTCGTCCGTCGTCTTGCTCTCGCCGAGGAAGAAGTTGGGCTGCGGAAGTCCGACGGGGAGGTTGTCGGCCTTCCTGCGGCCCCAGTCGAACTGCCCCTTCTTCGGCGTGAGGTTCTGGAAGTTCAGCCAGGCGACGGCGGCCTTGATCTTGTCGGGCGAACTGCCCTTCTTGATCATGTAGTTGTTCCCACCGAAGAGCGTTCCCTCGGCGCCGGGGATCGGGCCCATGCCGAAGTTCTCGTACTCCGCGCCGAGCTGCTGCACCATGTACGTGATGTCGTCGGGCGCGGCGAGGAACATGCCGAGCTTGTCGGTGGCTATCTGCTTCTGCAGATCGCCCCACTTCAGCAGCTGGGTCTTGCCCATGCTGTCGTCCTCCCAGCGCATGTCGTGCAGCTGGGAGAGGACCTGCTTTCCCTTGTCGTCGTTGAACGCGGCCTTCTTGCCGCTCGCGTCCACGACGTCGCCGCCCAGGCCGTACTGAGTGGCGGTGAAGTGCCAGCCACCGTTGTTGCCCGCGCTGTACTCGCCGAATCCGGCGATGCCCTTGCCCAGCGCCGCGATCTTCTTGCTCGCTGCGCGGACCTCGTCCCAGGTCGCCGGCGGGGTGTCGGGGTCCAGCCCGGCCTGTGTGAACAGCTTCCGGTTGATCATGAGGCCCATGGTGTAGTTGCTGGTCGGCAGCGCGTAGAGCTTGCCGTCCTTGCGGGCCACGTCGAGCACCTGGGGCTGGATGTCCTTGAGCGCCGGAACGGAGGTGTCGTTGACGTACGCGGAGATGTCCTCGGCGCCGTCGTTGTCCAGCACCTGCTGGAGGTCGGTGAAGTACGCGTAGAACACGTCCGGTTGCGACTTGCCCTTGAGCATGGCCGTGAAGCGCGGCGGCTCCAGGCACTGGCCGGGCGTCGACTTCCCGTTGATTCTGACGTTCGGGTACTTCTTGTTGAACGTCTTGACGTCCTCGTTCCACTCGCGCAGTTCCGCGGCCTTCGCGGCCGGCGGCATACAGTCGATCGACAGCGTCACCTCGGCCTTCGGGTCGAGCGGCGCGGCCGGATCGGAGGATCCGCTGCCGGAGTCGTCGTTCCCGTCGCCGCTGCTGCTCGTGCCGCAGGAGGCAAGGGCGGTCAGGGCGAGCGCGGTGACGACGGCGGCCGCGGAGGCACGGCGGGTACGGCGAAACCCAGCACTTCTCATCGGTGGTCCCCTTCGGGCATGAGCACGGAAGGCCTCGGCCGACTGTCTGCCGGGGCGCGGCATACTCAACCACCGGCGACAAGTGAGCGCAATATCTCGCGCAGTTTTCGTAAATGTTTGACAGCGCTCCGCATGTGGCGAGGCGCCGGGCAACAGCATCCCGGCGCCTCGATGGAGCACTCCTGTACGGCTCAACCCGGACGAGCCGGGCGCGGCACGCGGCCCGGCCGTCCGTCGACACACCGACCCTCCAGGGACCGCCTGGCGACGTTCGGCGGGCCGCGGTCCGCAAGAGACGGACTTCTGACTGCAAGACGTTACGCAGCCGCGGGGCCCCTCCCGGGACCGTTTCCGGAACACGGGAAGCGCCCCGCCCAGCCGCTTCGGACCTCCTTACGGGTTGATGTTGATCTTGAAGGTGGAGGTGGTGTTCTTCACGTCCTGGGCGTTGGCGCTGAACTTCAGACCGTTGAAGGTGACCTCACCGACGGCAGGGCCCTGCCCCGCCTCCGGCATCTCGTTGGCCCACAGGCCGAACCCGGACTTCGCGTCGAACGCGTCGCCGCTCTTGCGCGCGCCCGAGATCGTGATGTCGGTGAGCACGGTGTCCTTGATCGGGAACTGCGGCTGTCCTCCCACGTAGTTCGTCTGGAACATGATCCCGCTGTACGTCGGGTCGACGATGTCCACGTTCGAGATCCGGATGCCCTGGAAGACCTTGGAGGCCGAGAACAGCCAGATCCCGGGGAAGGTCTGCGTCCCCCAGAAGTGACCGCCGGCCCGCACGACCGAGACGTTCTCGATCGCCGTGGGGCCGGTCCCGAACCCGTTCATGGGATAGCCGAAGTCCAGCGAACTCACGGTGATCCCGGAGTACACCAGGGTGTCGGCGATGTGGATGTTACGGAAGGTGTTGTCGTAGCCGCCGTACACGGCCACTCCCGCCGCCCGCCAGGTGAGGATCGACGTCAGGTTCTCGTACACGTTGTTCTTCATGTCCGCGCCGCCGGCGTCGATCGCCGAGAACAGTGCGAAGCTGTCGTCCCCGGTGGCCCGCGCCTCGTTGTTCGTGACGTGGTTGTCCGTGGAGCCGTTGGTCATGTTGATGCCGTCGGCGAACATGTTGCGGATCCGGGAGTTCTTGATGGTGACCTTGTCGGTGTTGGCCCCCCAGTAGAGGCACACCATGTGCTCGTTCCAGATGTTGTCGATCACGATGTCCGTAACGTTGGAGAAGTCGAACACCTTGCCCGGCCCGTCGATCCGCGATGTGTAGTTGCCGAAGTAGGCGAAGTCGGAGAACGACGAACCCTTCGCACTGGCCTCCGCTCGGAATCCGATGTCGGTGTTGTCCTGCGTGGACGGCGCGTGGAACCGGGTGAACCAGGGCCCGGCGCCGGCCACCCGCACGGCCTTGCCGTAGACCTGGAACTTGCTCGAGGTGGAGTAGTCACCGGCCGGGAGGTAGACGCCCACCAGGGTTCCGGTGGTGTCCATCCGGACCTTGTCCAGGGCGTTCTGCACGTCCTGGTGGGTGAGGCCGGCGGGCACGGCGTACCGGGCGGGATCGGGGTTCGGCTTCTGGGCGGCCTGCTCCAGGCTGACGAAGTCGATCGCGTACGTGCTGGTGTTGGCCGCGTCCTTCTGCAGCCGGATCCTGCTGCCCGCCGGGACGGTCTTCCCCAGCATGACGTTCGCCTCGTCGTAGATGTGCCGGGGCGCGCCCGAGCCGGGGGCGTTGCCCGGTCCGGTCTCGTTCCCGTACAGCCAGGCGTACTTCGAGGTGAGGTCGATCGCCTTAAGGAACGTGCCGTCCACGTAGACGTTGAGCTTCGAGTCGATGCCGCCGCCGCCCGCGGAGTCCGGGATGGAGAACCGGGTGACCAGGGTGTTAGTGGTCGCCCGCGTCGTGAACTCGACGTAGTTCCCGGTGCTGTCGAGCGTCACGGCCTTGCGGCCCGACGCCTCACCCGCGATGTCGCCGACGGTCCTGTTGGGGCCGACGACCTTGGCTCCGCCGCCGGTGACACCGTCCTCCGCCTCGTACATGTCGTACGGCATGTTGGCGCCGCGCCCGACGAAGAGCGATTCGGTGCTGGTGTTGTTCGCGCGCTTCACCGGCAGTTCGTTGGCGTCGTCGGCGAGCACCACCTTCACCGTGTACGAGCCGTTGACGGCCGTCCAGGTGCCCAGGGAGACCGGTGACGTCGTGGAACCCGCGGCGATGGCGCCGTTGTGCGCGCCGGTGAGGGTCTTGACCGTCGCCCCCTTGGAGTCGGTCAGGCTGAGGGTGATCCCGTGGCTGCCGCTCGCGGACGCCACGGAGCCCTGGTTCTTCACGGCGACGGAGAAGGTGACCGTGTCACCGGCCGAGGGGCCCGACGGGGAGGTCGTGACCGCGCTCGCCACGAGGTCGGAGCTGGACACCGGCTTCACGACCAGCGGGGTGCCGCTGGTGAAGCGGTTGTTCGTCTCGTTCTGCTCGATGATCTCGCCTGCCGGGTCGACGACCGCCCCGAGCGTGTAACTGCCTGCGTCGCGGGCTCCTATGGACGCGGTGACCTGGGCGGAGGCGCCGGCGGCGAGAGCGCCCACCGAGACGGTGGCGGCCTTGGATCCGCCGAGTTCGAAGTCCAGCTTCCCGGCGGGAGAGGAGACCGCACCGGAGTTGCGGACGGTGGCCGACAGGGTGACGGGGTCCGATTCCACCGGGGCCGAGGGCGAGGCGGCGACCGCCGTGACCTGCAGGTCCGGGTTGGGGGCCGGAGCACCCAGCACCTGGAACTCGGCGACCTGACCTGCGCCGGATCCGGTGTTGGAGGTGAACTTCAGCTGGACGTCGGCCACCCGGGCGGTGACCGGGATCGTCACCGTGTTGCCCGTCGCCGGGCTGAACGCGTAGTCCTTGGCGGCGGCCAGGCTCGTGAACGAGGTGGCGTCCTGCTCCCGTCCCAGTACCTGGATGTTCTGGGTGCGCGCTCCCCAGCTGCTGTCGGGGTTCAGCTTGACGACGACGCTCTCCGTGTCGGCGTTGGCACCCAGCTTGACCGTCAGCGTGTTGGGGTAGCTGCCGCCCGCGCCCTCCCAGTACGTGCTGAGGGAGTTGTCGTTGGCGTTGGCCGCGACGAACGTGTGGATCACCGAGGACGCGGTGATCGGCTTGGAGACGGCGAGGTTGGACGCGGCGCTCGTGGATCCGTTGCGCGTCACGGTGTTGCTGGCGCCGGAGACGTTGCCCGCGGCGTCCTTGGCCCGCACGACATAGCTGACGGTCGTGGCGGCGGACTGGGTGTCGGTGTACGTGGTGACGTCGCCGGCCACGCTCTCGCGGAGCACGTTGTCGGCGTAGACGTCGTAGCGCGTGACGCCCTTGTTGTCCGAGGAGGCCGTCCAGGTCAGCTTGATCTGCCCGGTCGACGGCTCCGTGAAGGCCAGGCCGGACGGCGCGGTGGGCGCCTGCGTGTCACCGGAGTCGCCGGTGCGGGTGACGGTGTTGCTGTTGCCCGACTGGTTCCCCGCCGCGTCCCTGGCCCGGACGTAGTAGGAGACGGTCTCGCTCGCCGGGCGGGTGTCGGTGAAGGTGGTGACGCCGCCCGCCACTCCGGTCAGCAGCGTGTTGTCGGCGTAGACGTCGTAGCCCGTGACGCCGGTGTTGTCCGAGGAGGCCGCCCAGGTCAGCTTGATCTGCCCGGTCGACGGCTCGGTGAAGGCCAGGCCGGACGGCGCGGTGGGCGCCTGCGTGTCACCGGTGGCCGGGCCGTAGACCTCCAGTTCGGAGAGCTGGGCGGCCGGCTGGACGGAGTTGGCGGTGACGAGCACCCGCACGTAGCGGGTCGTGGTCGCGTCGAAGGAGATCGTCGCCGACTGCCCGCCCGCGGCGTTGAAAGTGTAGGCCTTGGACGCGGTCAGGTCGCTGAACTCCGTGCCGTCGGTGCTGCCCTGGATCTTCAGGGTCTGGGAGCGCTGCTCCCAGCCGTCGGGCAGCCGGAGCACGACCCGGTCGACCCGGACCGAGGATCCGAGGTCGGCCTGGATCCACTGCGGGAGCTCGTTGTTCCGGCTCTCCCAGTAGCTGGCCCGGTTGCCGTCGTTGCCGTTGGAGGCCGCATACGTCTCGGTGTAGCTGCTCGCCCTGAGCGTCCTGCCCGCGGCGAGGTTCGCCGAGGACTCCCCTGCGGCCCGGACCTCCATCTCGGAGAGCTGCGCGTTCTGCCACCCGGTGTTGGCCGTGACGTTCACGCGCACGAACCGGGTCTGGGTGGCGGGGAAGGATATCTTCACGGCGTTGGAGGTGCCGGGACCGAAGGTGTACGCCGCCGAGCTCTTCAGCGTCGAGAAGCTGGTGCCGTCGGCGCTTCCCTGGAGCGAGAGGGTCTGCTGTCTGCTCTCCCAGCCCGCGGGGAGCTTCAGGGTCACCTCGTCGACCCTGGCGGCCGAGCCGAGGTCGGTCTGCACCCACTGCGGCAGTGCGCCGCCCGATCCCTCCCAGTACGTCGCCTGGTTGCCGTCCGTCACGTTCCTGGCGGCGTACTCGCCGCCGGCACTGCTCGCCGCCGCGGTGCGGCCCGCGGCGATGTTGGGGCCGTCGGCCGCCGCGGCGGTGAGCGACGGCCATCCGATCATCAGAAGACTGGTGGCGATCATGGCGGAAAGCGTCCGCCACCTCCAGCGTTGGGCTCTCATAGGTCCCCGATCTCCAGCCTCGGCGCGGGACACGCCGAGGAGTGCGGCTCTGTCGGCACAGCTCTGCGGCACTTGTTTCTGCACGCGCCGAGCTGAGTTTTGCGCTTGGCGGTCAGAGAGTTGCAGAGAAATGCGAGAGCGTCCACGGTTGCGACAGAAACCGGAGCACGGTGAGGCGACACGGGGAGACGCGCAAGGGCCTTTCAAGGAGGGGAAATTCAAGAGGGCGCCATCGTGGATGCCTGCCTCCTGACACACTCTCATTCGGCGTAAGCTTTTTGCGTAAAACTGCAAGCTGCCCGAAAGTGCCTGTTCCACGGCACAGTGAAAAGCGGGGCCCGCAGACGCGGACCCCGCTCGGTGGAGCCGGCCGGGGGTCAGAGACCGCCGACGTAGAGGAGCCGGTCGGGCGAGCCGGCACCCAGGCCGGTCAGGACGTCAGGGGTCGCCTCCGCGGCGAGCCAGTCGGAGACCTCCTGCGGTGCCGCGTCGGGGTGCTGCTCCTTGTAGAGCGCGGCGGCACCGGCGACGTGCGGACTGGCCATGGACGTTCCGCTCAGGGTCGTGGAGCCGCCGCCGAGCTTCGCGGACACGATGTCCACGCCCGGGGCGTACAGCCATACACAGGTACCCCAGTTGCTGAACGTCGCCTGCCGGTCCTGGTCGTCGCTCGCTCCCACGGCGAGCACGCCGTCGGCGCGTGCCGGGGAGACGTCACAGGCGTCCTGGTTCTCGTTGCCCGCCGCGACCACCGGCAGGGTGCCCTCCGCCGCGAGCGCGTCGAACGCGTCGTCGACGGCCGACGACGCGGGTCCGCCGAGGGAGGCGTTCACGACGGCCGGCTGCTCGGCGTTCTGGGCGATCCAGTCGAGCCCGGCGATGATCCCGGCCCAGGTGCCCGATCCTTCGCAGTTGAGCACCCGCACCGGCACGAGGGAGGCCGCGGGCGCGACCCCGTACGTCGTACCGGCCACGGTCCCGGCCACGTGCGTGCCGTGGCCGTTGCAGTCCTCACCGTCGCGGCCGTCGCCGATCGCGTCGTAACCGGCGCCCACCCGGCCGCCGAACTCGCCGTGGGCGGACTCGATGCCGGTGTCGAGGATGTACGCGGTCACACCCTGACCCGTGCCGGCCACGTCGTACGTGCCGTCCAGCGGCAGGTTCCGCTGGTCGACGCGGTCCTGGCCCCAGCTCCCGGCGACGGCCCGCTTCCCGGCCGCCTCGGAGGCGGGCGGCGAGACGGATGCCTCGCTGTTCTCCTCGACCGCCTGGACGCCCGTCGCGCCGCGCACCTTCTCGAGCTGCGCGGGCGTCAGAGAGGCCGCGAACCCGTGCAGGACCTTGCTGTACGTGAAGAGGGTGCTGACCCCGATCTGCTCGGCCATCGCGGCCGGCTTCTGCTCGGGTGAAACGGTGACGATGTACTGACCGGGCACGGCCCGGGCCGACTTCTGCACCGGCACGAGAGTCTCGCCGGTGTCCGCCGTGGCCGTGGTGGTGCCGATCAGGGGGGCGATCAGCAGTAGAGCGGCTGGTGCCCAGCGGGCGCGCAGGCGCATGCGTTCTCCCTTGGGGTGGAGGAGCGGATCGCGGACCTGTCAGGTCCGCGAAGTGCGAACACCTGACCTTTCGTCCACATCTCCGGCGAGCCTGAGCCGCGTCAGCCGGACAGCGCAACGATCGGCGCCGGGGCAGGCCCATTCGGCGCATCGCGTGAAAGGTTTCAACTCCTCTTGGCGACTGAAGATAGACCTGACCCAGAAGAGCGTCAATGCCGCACGCAGCAGTCATACAACTATCAATTCGGAAATGGCATTATCGCGAAAGAACCCTTGACAGTGAGCGGTCAAAACCTTAGCTTCATCCAACTGAAACGATTCATCACCGCATCGTTACGGAGCCGCGTTGTGATCAGCAGAAGACGACTGCTCAGCACCACCGCCGCCACAGCCGCGCTCGCCGCGGTGTCCGCACCTCCCGCCGGTGCGTCAGGACCCGCTCGGGCAGACGCGGGCCGGGCTCGCGTCACCGGGCCGACCGTCGAGTACGTACGCGATCCGCTGGGTCTGGACACCCCGCGTCCACGACTGAGCTGGCCGGTCGCGTCGGACAGCCCGGGCCAGCGCCAGACCGCCTACCAGGTGCGCGTGGCCACCGCCCCCGACCGCCTGGGGAAGCCCGACGTCTGGGACAGCGGCAGGGTCGAGTCCGCACAGTCCCTGCTGGTCCCGTACGCGGGCCCCGAGCCGGTGTCCCGCACGCGCTACTTCTGGTCCGTGCGGATCTGGGACGCGGACGGCCGGGCCTCCGCGTGGAGCGAGCCGTCGTGGTGGGAGACCGGGCTCCTGGACGCCTCGGACTGGTCGGCCGGGTGGATCGCCGCACCCGAGGCGCTGATCGGCACGCCCGCCCTGGACGACGCCTCGTGGATCTGGTTCCCGGAAGGGGATCCCGCCGTCGAGGCACCCGCCGCCACACGGTGGTTCCGCGGCCGGGTGGAGGTTCCGGAGGGTGTCACCCGCGCCCGGCTGGTCATGAGCGCCGACGACGGGTTCACCGCCCGGGTGAACGGCGTGGAGGTGGCGCACACGGAGGCCGACGGCCCCGCCGAGAACTGGAAGCGCCCGGTCCTCGTCGATGTGTCGGACCATCTCGCCCCCGGGGTCCAGGTGATCGCCGTGTCGGCGACGAACGCGGTCAGCGGGCCTGCCGGGCTGCTCGGAGTGCTCGAACTGACCACCGCCGACGGCGTGGTCACGTCCGTCACCGACGCGGAGTGGCGGGCCACCGACAAGGAACCGTCGGGAGACTGGCACTCCCCCGCCTACGACGACACCGCCTGGCCCGCCGCCAAGGTCCTCGCGCGCTGGGGCTCCGGCCCCTGGGGTGAGGTGAAGGTGGCGTACTCCCCCGCCATCCAGCTGCGCCGGGAGTTCAAGCTCGGCCGCAAGCGGGTCGCGAGGGCCAGGCTGTACTCGACCGCCCTCGGCCTGTACGAGGTGTCCCTCAACGGCAAGCGCGTCGGTGAGGACCGGCTCGCCCCGGGCTGGACGGACTACAACAAGCGCGTCCAGTACCAGACATACGACGTGACCGGTCTGCTGGCGCGGGGCGGCAACGCGCTCGGGATCACACTCGCGGCCGGGTGGTATGCGGGGAACATCGCCTGGTTCGGGCCGCATCAGTACGGTGAACGGCCCGCGGCACTCGCCCAGCTGGAGGTCACCTACACCGACGGGTCGACCGAGCGCGTTGTGTCGGGGAGCGACTGGCTCACCTCGGCGGGACCGGTCACCGGGGCGGACCTCATGGCGGGCGAGGACTACGACGCCCGGCTGGAGACCGCCGGATGGACACGTGCCGGCTTCGACGCGGCCGGCTGGCTCGCCGCGGACAGCGTCGACGGCGTGACGGCGGCACTCGTGGCCGAGGTGGACGGCGCGTGCCGTGTGGAGCGTGAGCTGACGACCCGTGAGGTGACCGAACCGGAGCCCGGTGTCTTCGTGTTCGACCTCGGCCAGAACATGGTGGGGACCGCGCGCCTCACGGTCTCCGGACCGGCCGGGACCACGGTGCGGCTGCGGCATGCCGAGGTGCTGAACCCGGACGGCACGGTCTACACCGCCAACCTGCGCACCGCCCGCGCCACGGACACGTACACGCTCAAGGGAGGCGGCCGGGAGACCTACGAGCCCCGCTTCACGTTCCACGGCTTCCGCTACGTCGAGGTGACCGGATATCCCGGGACGCCGGGCCGCGACGCGATCGTGGGCCGTGTCATCCACACCTCGGCGCCGTTCACCATGGACTTCACCACCGATGTCCCCATGCTCGACCAACTCCACCGCAACATCACCTGGGGGCAGCGCGGAAACTTCCTGTCCATTCCGACGGACACCCCGGCCCGCGACGAACGGCTCGGCTGGACCGGCGACATCAACGTGTTCGCGCCCACCGCCGCGTACACGATGGAGTCGGCGCGCTTCCTCACGAAGTGGCTCCACGACCTGCGCGACGCCCAGACCTCCGACGGCGCCTTCACCCATGTCGCCCCGGACCTCCCGGGCGTCGGCAACGGCGCGGCGGGCTGGGGCGACGCCGGGGTGACCGTGCCGTGGGCCCTGTACCAGGCGTACGGGGATGTACGGGTGCTGGAGCAGTCCTGGTCCTCGATGACCGACTGGCTGGAGTATCTGGAGGCGCACAGCACCGGGCTGCTGCGCCCGGCGGACGGGTTCGGCGACTGGCTCAACATCGAGGACGAGACGCCCAAGGACGTCATCGCCACGGCCTACTTCGCCCACAGCGCCGATCTCGTGGCACGGACGGCCGAGGCACTGGGCAAGGACCCCGCCCCGTACCGGACGCTCTTCGGCCGGGTGCGCGACGCGTTCCGCGCGGCGTACGTCTCCGCCGGCGGCCGGGTGAAGGGCGACACGCAGACGGCCTATGTGCTGGCGCTCTCCATGGACCTGCTGACGGAGGACGACCGGGGACCGGCGGCGGACCGTCTCGTGGCGCTCATCGAGGCGAAGGGCTGGCATCTGTCGACGGGGTTCCTCGGCACCCCTCGGCTCCTTCCGGTGCTCACGGACACCGGCCACACGGATGTCGCCTACCGGCTGCTGCTCCAGCGGACGTTCCCGAGCTGGGGTTACCAGATCGACCGGGGCGCCACCACGATGTGGGAGCGCTGGGACTCGATCCGGCCGGACGGTTCCTTCCAGGACGCCGGGATGAACTCCTTCAACCACTACGCCTACGGCTCGGTCGGTGAGTGGATGTACGCGAACATCGCCGGCATCGCCCCGGGCGCCCCCGGCTTCCGGAAGGTCCTCGTGCGACCGCGGCCGGGCGGCGGAGTGACAAGGGCCGAGGGCCGGTTCGACTCACGCTACGGGCCGGTCGCCACGCGCTGGAAGAAGGACGCGGACGACTTCGCCCTCAGCGTCGTGCTGCCGGCGAACACGACGGCCGAGGTGTGGGTACCGGGCGGCGACGAACGGAGTGCCGGCCGGGGGCCCGCGGACTTCCTGCGGCTGGACGACGGGTGCGCGGTCTTCGCCGTGGGGTCGGGCACCCACCGGTTCACGGCCTCCGGCTGAGCGCGCGTGCCCTGTGGGAGGCGTCCCACAGGGCACGCGGAACACATAGCGCTAGCCGACGGGCCCGGTGAACGGCGTGGTCCCGGCCGCCACCCGGAGCACCGCGACTCCCCGCGGCGGGAGGACCAGGCCTCCCCCGGTGGCCGGCGAGGGCCCCGCAAGGACCTCTCCGGCCACCGTGGCGAACGCGACGGGCCGGTCCGTACGGTTGACGAGGAACCAGTACGCGTGGGCGCCGTCGGTCCGCACGGTCAGCTCCACCTGCCCCCGGACGTCGGCGGGAAGTTCGCTGAGCACTCCGGCGCCGGACAGCAGGGGCCCCAGCACGTCGGGCAGCCCGTGGGGGCCCAGCCGGGTGGACACGTAGGCGGCGGAACCGCCGTCCGCGGGGGCGCGCCGGGTGACGGCGGGGCGCCCTGCCTGGTCCCCGGTCACGTAGCGCGCCTCCACGGTGACCTCGGGGTCGGTGAGGTCGATCCGGTCGGTCCACAGCGTGCCGGTCAGGCCGTTGTCGAGCCGCACGTCCTCGCCCTCCCGCAGCGGGCCGAACTCCTCGATGCGGATGCCCAGCAGTTCGCGCAGCGCGCCCGGGTATCCGCCGAGGTGGACGTGGTCGTTCTCATCGACGACGCCCGAGTAGTAGGTGGTGGCGAGGTGTCCGCCGCCGCGCACGAACGAGTCCAGGCGCCCGGCGAGCTCCAGGGGGACGACGTGCAGGAGGGGGGCCGCGACGAAGTCGTACCCGGTGAGGTCGGCCGCGGTCGTGACCACGTCCACGCGGACGCCCAGGGACAGGAAGGCCGAATACCAGTCGAGGGCCTCCTGCCGGTAGCGCACCAGGGAGGACGGCTGGGAGTCGCGTTCGACGGCCCACCAGGACTCCCAGTCGTACACCAGGGCGGCGCGAGCCGGCTCCCGTACGGAGCCGGTGACCGGGGTGAGGGACTCCAGCGTCCGGCCGAGGGCGGTCACCGAGCGGAACAGCTCACTGTCCGGGCCGGCGTGGGGCACCATCGCGGAGTGGTGCTTCTCGGCGCCGGCGGCGGACTGGCGCCATTGGAAGAAGCAGACGGCGTCGGCCCCGTGGGCCACGTGGACGAGGGAGTCGCGGGCGAGTTCACCCTCGCGCTTGGCGACGTTGACGGGCTGCCAGTTGACCGCGCTCGTCGAGTGCTCCATCAGGAACCAGGGCCGGCCCTCGGCGATGGAGTGTGTGAGGGCGGCGGAGAAGGAGAGCTCGTCCAGGCGCTGCGGCCCGGGGTGGGCGTAGTGGTCGTTGGAGACGAAGTCGATCTCCGCCGCCCAGTCGGGGTAGTTCATGCCCTGGGTCCCGCTCATGACCATGAAGTTGGTGGTGGCGGGGATGTCGGGGGTGATGCGGCGCAGAATCGCGCGTTCGGCCCGGAGGTAGTTCTTCAGCGCGTCCGACGAGAAGCGCTTGAAGTCGAGCTGCTGGGTCGGGTTGGCGTGGCTGGCGGCCAGTCGCGGCGGCTGGATCTGTGCCCAGTCCCCGTAGTGCTGCGACCAGAAGGAGGTGGCCCAGGCCCGGTTGAGCTCCTCCAGTGTGACGTACCGGGCGCGCAGCCAGTCGCGGAAGGACTGGGCGGCGTCGTCGGAGTAGTCGTAGATGTTGTGGCAGCCGAGCTCGTTGGAGATGTGCCAGGCGACCACGGCGGGGTGGTCCGCGTAACGGGTGGCCATGGCCTCCACCAGCCGGAGGGCGTATCTGCGGAAGACGGGCGAGGTGGGCCGCCAGTGCTGCCGCGCGCCCTGGGAGAGCGTCTCCCCCGTGCGGGTGACCGGCAGGATCTCCGGGTGCAGAGTGGTGAGCCAGGGCGGCGGCGAGGCGGTGGCGGTGGCGAGGTCCACGTCGATGCCGTTGCTGTGGAGCAGGTCGAGCACCTCGTCCAGCCAGGCGAAGTCCCACCGGTCCTCGGCCGGCTGGAGACGGGCCCAGGAGAAGATGGCGACGGAGACGATGGTGACCCCGGCCTCGCGCATCAGCCGGACGTCTTCCTTCCACACCTCGCGCGGCCACTGCTCCGGGTTGTAGTCGGCCCCGTAGGCGAAGCGCGCGGGGCGGTCGTCGGAGGGCGGGCGCAGCCAGTGGCGCTCGGAGGCGGGGGTCATGAAGATCCTTTCGGATACGAGGTGCGGGTGCGGCACGGGGCGGCCGCCCGTCGGAGGACGACCGCCCCGTGCCGGTTCAGCGGCCGGAGGTCACTTGTTGACGCTGAAGCCCTGATCGTTGCCGTAGGTGACGGCGGCCTTCTGCCACTGCTTCAGACCGTCGGCCAGGGTGGTGTCGGAGACGTACGCCTTGCCGACGGAGTCGTTGAAGACGGAGTTCGCGTACACCTGGAAAGGCAGGTAGGACCAGTCCTCGGGCACCTGGCTGGCGGACCGGGCGAAGATCTCGTTCGCCTTCTGGCCACCGAAGTACGGGAAGGAGGTGTCGAGGAACGACGGCGAGGACAGGTCTGCCGTGGTGGCGGGGAAGGCGCCGCCCTTGAGGCGGACCTGGACGCCCTCGGAGTGGTTGGCGTACTCGTTGAACGCGTACGCCAGGTCCTTGTTCTTGCCGGCCTTCATCACCGCGAGAGCGCTGCCGCCGTTCTCGGAGCTGACCTCCTCGCCCTTCTTCCACTGCGGGAGCGCGGCCGCGCGCCAGTCACCCGAGGCCGACTCGACGCCCGAGACGAAGTTGGCGGGCATCCAGGCGCCGGTGGAGAGGGTGGCGATGGTGCCGTCCGCCAGACCCTTGTACCACTCGTCGCTCCAGTTGGTGACGGGCGCCAGGAGCTTCTCGTCGATGAGCTTCTGCCAGACCTTGGTGTAGGCGACGACCCCCTTGTCGGCGGTGAGGTCGACCGTCACGTCGGTGTCGCGGTTCTTGAACGGCGTCCCGCCGGCCTGCCAGATCATGCTGGTCGTGAACCCGGCGTCGCCGGTGTCGTTGGTTATGTAGGCCTTCGGGTCCGCCGCGTGCAGGGCGCGGGCCGCCTCGAGGTACTCGTCCCAGGTGGTGGGGACGGCGATCTGGTGCTTGTCCAGCACCTTCTTGTTGTAGAAGAGCGCCATCGGGCCGGAGTCCATGGGCAGCGCGTACACGGCCTCGTCGACGGCGACGGAGTTCCACGGGCCCGGCGAGTAGTCGTCCTTGAAGTCCCCGGCGCCGTAGCGGCTCAGGTCCTCGAGGGACTCGCCGAGGGCGAACTGTCCGACTGCGTAGTACTCGACCTGGGCGACGTCCGGTACCCCGGAGCCTGCCTGTACGGCGTTCTGCAGGGCGGTGTACTGGTCGTTGCCCGTACCGGCGTTGACCAGCTTGACCTTGACCTTGGGGTACTCCTTCTGGAAGTCGCTGACCACCTGCTTCAGCGTCGGCTCCCACGCCCACACCGTGATGGAACCGCCCTCCTTGAGGGCCGCCCGGAGATCACCTCCCGTTACGGTCTTGTCCGACGAGGCGGAATCGCCGTCGGAGGACCCGCACGCGGTGAGACTCAGCGCGGCCGCGCACAGCAGGCCGACGCCACGCATCGCGCGTCTGGTCATGGTTCTCATAATTGCTTCGCTCCGTTGTGGTGAGGGTGGTGCACGAACCGTGGGACGTCCGCACGGGGGTGCGGGGCTGGGGAGGGGTGGGACGCCGCGCCGGGCGAGGGCCGGGGGGAACCGGTCCCGGAGCGCGGAGATTCGGTGGCCGAGGGGGCCCGGGTGCCGTTCACCCCTTGACGCTGCCCGCGGCCAGGCCGGACTGCCAGTAGCGCTGGAGCAGCAGGAAGGCGATGACCAGCGGCACGATGGTCAGCAGCGAACCGGTGATGACCAGGTTGAAGACCGGCTGGCCGCCGGCGGTGGACGCCTGCTCGTTCCAGGCGTTCAGGCCCAGGGTCAGCGGATACCAGTCCGGATTCTTGATCATGATCAGGGGCAGGAAGTAGTTGTTCCAGGTCTGCACCATGGTGAACAGCAGAACCGTCACGATGCCCGGGGCCAGCAGCGGGAGCGCGACGCGGAAGAACGTCCGCAGCTCGCCGGAACCGTCCATCCTGGCCGCTTCCAGGAGCTCGGTGGGGACGGCCTCGGCGGCGAACACCCACATGAGGTAGAGCCCGAACGGTGAGATCAGGGACGGGATGATGACGGCCCATGGTGTGTTGGTGAGCCCCATCTTGCTGAACATCAGGAAGGTCGGGACGGCCAGCGCGGTGGCGGGCACGGCGACCGCGCCGATGACGGTGGCGAAGACGGCGCGCTTGCCCGCGAAGTCGAACTTTGCCAGGCCGTAGCCGCCGAGGACCGCGAGGAAGGTGGCTCCGCCCGCGCCCACGACCACGTACAGCAGGGTGTTGAGGAACCAGCGGACGAAGATGCCGTCGTCATAGGTGAGCGTCTGCGAGATGTTGTCCCAGAGAGCGAAGTCTCCGCTGAACCAGAGCCCGAAGGAGCCGAAGAGGCCCTTCTGCGTCTTGGTCGCGTTGACGACGAGCCAGGCCAGCGGCATGAGCGCGTAGAGCGCGGTCACGCCCATGAGCACCGTGAGCAGCACGCTGCGGCGCGGCCGGTCGACGGAACGGCGTCTGCGCGCGGCTCGGCTCGGCGGCTGGGCGCGGTGGGTGGAGCGCCGGGGTGTCTGTTCGGCGGTGAAGGAAGGGGCGCTCATCGTTCACGCCTCCTTTCGCATGCCGCGCAGCTGGACCGCGTAGGCGATGATCATCGTGACGACTCCCATGACGAGGGAGACCGTGGCCGCGTAGTTCTGCTGACGTCCGGAGAAGGACAGCGTGAAGGTGTAGAAGTTGGGCGTGAAGTAGGTGGTGATCGCGTTGGGCGCCAGGTTCTGCAGGATGCTGGGCTCGTTGAACAGCTGGAAGCTGCCGATCACCGAGAAGATCGTCGCGATCACCAGCGCACCGCGGATCGCGGGGATCTTGACCGCGGTGATGATCCGCCACTGCCCCGCTCCGTCGATCTCGGCGGCCTCGTAGAGGGACTTGGGGACGACGCGCAGCGCGGAGTAGAAGATCAGCATGTTGTAGCCGATGAACTCCCAGGTGACGATGTTGCCGATGCTGGCCAGCACCAGGGAGGGAGAGAGCGGGTCCGGCAGCGACACGCCGAACGCGTCGTTGAAGTTCCCCACCAGCCCGAAGCGGGTGCCGTAGATGAAGCCCCACATCAGCGTGGCGACGACGGCGGGTACGGCGTACGGCAGGAAGACCGCGATCCGGAAGAAGCTCTTCCCGTAGATCCTGCCGCTGTCGAGGGCCAGGGCTATGAGCAGGGCGAGGCCCAGCATCACGGGCACCTGCACCGCGAGGAAGAGGGTCACCCGGCCCACGGCCGCCCAGAACTGTTCGTCCTCGAAGGCCCGCTGGAAGTTGTCCAGGCCGACGAACGACGTGCCGCCCACCAGCTGGTCCCGGAAGAAGCTCAGATACAGCGAGTAGGCGATCGGGGCGAGGAACACCAGGGCGAACACGGCCATGAAGGGCCCTACGAAGATCCAGCCGACCCGCCCACGCCGGCTGCGGGAGCTTCTGGCCGGTGGGCGGCGTCCGGTCGTGATCGGCGTAACGGCCGTCATGGGTACTCCTGTTGGTCCGGCGGTTGTGCATGGCCCCGGCCGGATGGAGACACCGGACATCGTGGAGGCGCTGTGCTTGAGGAGGCCGAAGTCCACGCGAACACCCGTACTGATGTTTACGTAAACATTCTTCGGTGAAGTGATGTCTACACGTCTCTCACCCCATGGTCAAGACTCGGTTTCCCTGCTACGCCGACGAGTTGGGGCCCGAGGGGCCCTCCGGCGACCCGAGCTGCTGTCTCCGCGCGTGCCCGTGTGTCGGCGCCGGGCGTCCGGAGTGGTAGAAATGCCGTTGGTCCGAGCCCTCGGTCCGCACGCGACAACGAGCCATACGCGCAGCAGAGACAGGGCCGGCCCCGATCGGAACACCCCCCACAACGCGCGGCCGAGGACGGCCCCGCGGCCGGAACGGCGCGCCCACACGGCGAAAGGCTCACACGACCACGACGGAGGCGGACGTAGTGCAGGGAAAGGAACAGGCCATGGACAGGGCGCCCCGGAAGGAGGCCTCGATGGCCGACGTCGCGCGTCTGGCCGGAGTCTCCTCCCAGACGGTCTCCCGCGTCTCCAACGGGCACACGGTGGTGTCCGAGGAGACCCGCGAACGCGTGCTGAACGCCATGAAGGAGCTGAACTACCGCCCCAACAGCGCCGCGCGCGCCCTGAAGAGCGGGAGGTTCCGCACGCTGGGCGTCATCCTGTTCACCCTGGCCACGACGGGCAACGTCCGCACGCTGGAGGCCATTTCCGCATCCGCCGCGGACGAGGGTTACGCGATCACCCTGCTGCCCGTCGCGACGCCCACCAGCACGGGGGTCAGGGGCGCCGTGACCATGCTCGGCGAGCAGGTCGTGGACGGCATCATCGTGATCATGGAAGTCCGCCTCCTGGACGCCGCCATATCGCTGCCGCCGCACACCCATGTGGTGGTGGCCGACTCCGACGCCGGCGACCGTTACAGCGTCGTGGACACCGACCAGTCCGGGGGCGCCAGGGCAGCCGTGCGGCATCTCCTCGACCTCGGGCACCGCAGCGTGGCGCATGTCGCCGGCCCGCCCGAGTCGTTCGCGGCGCAGCGCCGCGCCCAGGCCTGGCGGCAGACCCTGGAGGAGGCGGGACGCCCGGTTCCGCCGCCGGTGGACGGCGACTGGTCGGCGGCCTCGGGGTACGAGGCCGGCCTCGCGCTCGCGGCGGACCCGTCCTGCACCGCCGTCTTCGCCGCCAACGACCAGATGGCACTGGGCGTCCTACGAGCCCTGCAGGAACGGGGCAGGCGCGTGCCCGAGGACGTCAGCGTCGTCGGCTTCGACGACATCGCCGACTCCGCCTCCTTCCTCCCGCCGCTGACCACCGTCCATCAGGACTTCGCCGAGATCGGCCGGCGGTGCGTGGACGGCGTCCTGCGGCAGATCCGCAACGAGACGACGGAGCGCGGCACCACCCTGGTCCCGACCCATCTGGTCGTCCGGGAGAGCACGGGCCCGCCGCCTCACGGATGACGGGGGTCACCGGCGCGCCCCTACAGGACGGGAACTGTCCTGTAGCGCGCAGCGCCTGGTCCCTCGTCAACGTACGGAAGGTGGAGGCGCTGACGGCGGCCGGCCGGACGCGGGAGCCCGGGCTCGCCGAGGTGCGGGCTGCGCGGGAGGACGGGCGGTGGGGGACGGCGTACCCGTCGCAGAGGGAGGCCACCGTGCCCGCCGACCTCGCCGCCGCACTGGCCGCCGACCCACGGGCAGCGGAACGCTTCGAGCGGTTCGGCAGGACGGACCGTTACCTCGTGGTCCTGGAGCTGCTCAGGGCGAGGGCCCCGGAGCTCCGGGCCGCCCGCCTACCGCCTGGTCACGAAGCTGGCGGCGGGCCGCAGGACCACGTGACCGCTGCCGCCCCCTCTCAGAGAGTGCGGATACCGAGGAGTTCCGGCCTCGCGGCCAGCGCGGCGAACCGCCCGGCCGGATCCTCCACCAGCCGGCGGACCGTCAGGTCGAGGATGCCGCCCACTCCTGAGATCTCGGCGGCCACGGTGCCATCCTCCTTGAGGATCCGCTGCCGGATCTCGAAGGTCTTCCCCGTGCCGTAGAAGAGCTCGCAGCTGACGCGCACCCTGTCCCCGCCCCGCAGCTCCCGGAGGTACTTCACCGTCACTTCCAGTTGCACCGGCCCGATTCCCTGGGCGAGCAGCTTCTCCTGGGCCACCCCCGCGTCCCGCAGGAGCTCCCACCGGGCATGTTCGGCGTACTGGAGGTAGACCGCCTGGTTGAGGTGGCCCTGGGTGTCCAGCTCGTATCCGCGCACCGTGACATCGACGAAGTAGGTCATGAGCAGCGGAACACGCGCGTCCCCTCCCTCATTCCTCTCCGTCACGGTGGTGTGCGGCCTCTTTACGAACCTGTCATGTCCCGCTAACTTCCTGAATGCAAGAGATTGCAGAAAGGTTCTGACGGAGATTGCTGTCAGAGCACTGCTCGCCCGAACCCCGAGGCGCGTCCGGGTTCTCCGGCGGGGTCCTGGCAGCCGCTCGCGGAGCGGCTGTGCTGTCGGCAGTCGCGGTCCACCCGCCCGCGGCCCTCCCCTGGAGACACACGAATGAGACGCACCCCTGTCCGGCTGCCCGGACGCCCTGCGGCGGCCGCAGCCGTCGCGGCGACGGTGACGCTGGGGCTCCTGACCCCGGCGCCCGGCCCATCCGGACCGGAGTCGGCCGTGCCGGCGGCCGCCTCGGAGTCCACCGCCACCGTCTTCTACTACACGAAGACCAGGAACTGGTCCGCCTACCGGCTGCATTACGCGCCCGACGGCGGCTCCTGGACCACCGTCCCCGGGGTGGCCATGGAAGCCGCGTGCACGGACTGGGTGAAGAAGACCGTCCCCCTGGGCAGCGCGTCCGGCCTGGCCGCGACGTTCAACGACGGCTCCGGCGTCTGGGACAACAACGCCGGGAAGAACTACGCCCTGGGCACCGGCGCCATCACCGTGAAGGACGGCGTGGTGGCCCACAGCGACCCCTGCGCCGGGACCGGTACGGAGCCCGAGGAGGAGGCCCGAACGGCCTCGGTCTACTACTCGACCGCGACGATCGGCTGGACGACCACCAACCTCCACTACCGGCCGGCGGGCGGGTCCTGGACCACCGTGCCCGGCGTGGGGATGGAGCCCGCGTGCACCGGCTGGGTGAAGAAGTCGGTGGACCTCGGCTCCGCCTCGTCCGTGCAGGCCGCCTTCAACAACGGCAACGGCGTCTGGGACAACAACAACGGCGCCGATTACACGCTCCCCGCCGGTCTCACCACGGTGAAGGACAAGAAGGTCACGGCCGGCGCCGGGGACCCGTGCGCCGCCGCGACACCTGACACCCAGGCCCCGACCGCCCCCGCGAAGGTGTCGGCGAGCGCGGACGGCGTGTCCGTCGTGCTGACCTGGGGCCCGTCCACCGACGACCGCGGCGTGACGAAGTACCAGGTGACACGGACGGGTGGCACCAAGGGCACCGCGGTGACCGATGTCGGCTCCACCGTGTACTCCGACACCGGCCTGGAGGCGAAGACGGCCTACAGCTACACCGTCAGAGCGGTCGACGCCGCGGGGAACGTCTCGGCGGCCTCCGCCACGGCCACCGCGACCACCGGGGAGAAGCCCACCGCCCCCGCCTCCGGGAAGCCGCTCGGCACCGATCCCCGCAAGGATCCGATCTACTTCGTCCTCACCGCCCGCTTCAACGACGGTGACACGGCGAACAACCGGGGTGGCAGCCAGCACGGGAAGTCGGGCAACGCGGCCAACGACGACCCCATGTTCCGGGGCGACTTCAAGGGCCTGGTCGACAAGCTCGATTACATCAAGGGCCTCGGCATGTCGGCCGTCTGGATCACCCCCGTGGTCCTGAACCGGTCCGACTACGACTACCACGGCTACCACGGCTATGACTTCTACGAGGTCGACTCCCGGCTCGAATCCGCCGGTGCCTCGTACCAGGACCTCATCGACGCGGCCCACGCCAAGGGCATGAAGATCTACCAGGACGTCGTCTACAACCACTCCTCGCGCTGGGGCGCCAAGGGCCTGTTCGCCCCGAAGACGTACGGGGTCCGCGACACCCAGTGGAGCTGGTACTACGACGAGAAGAACGACGGCTTCGAGTACGACGGCCTCACCGTCGAGCCGAAGTCCGGGAAGTCGTACTACAACGGGGACCTGTGGTCCACGGCGGAACCCTCGGGCAACACCTGCGTCAACTGGGGCACCCCCACCGGGTCCACCTCGCCGGAGGGCTACCGGATCTACAACTGCCAGTGGCCCAACCCCACTTCCGGCATGTTCCCGAAGGCGTACTACCACAACTGCTGGATCGGCAACTGGGAGGGCGAGGATTCCCGGAGCTGCTGGCTGCACGACGACCTCGCCGACTTCAACACCGAGAGCGCGCCGGTGCAGAACTATCTGATCGGCGCCTACAACAAGTACATCGACATGGGCGTCGACGGCTTCCGCGTCGACACCGCCGTGCACATCCCCCGCACGACGTGGAACCGCCGCTTCCTGCCTGCCATCCAGGAGCGCGTCACCCAGCAGTTCGGCACCGAGGCCGCGAAGAACTTCTTCGTCTTCGGTGAGGTCGCCGCCTTCGTCAACGACAAGTGGAACCGCGGCTCGGTCAACCACTCCGCGCAGTTCTACACGTGGAAGGAGCGCAGGGAGTACAGCCCGGACGACGAGAAGGCCGCCCTGGAGATGTACGACTACGAGCAGCAGCAGGGCACAGGTTCCCAGCCAACCTCCACCAATGCGTTCCTGAACGGCAACACGTACCACGCACCGGACCACAGCGAGTTCTCCGGGATGAACGTCATCGACATGCGCATGCACATGAACTTCGGTGACGCCGCCAACGCGTACAACAACGGCAAGGACTCCGACGACAGTTACAACGACGCCACCTACAACGTCGTCTACGTCGACAGCCACGACTACGGCCCCAACAAGAGCAGCGAACGGTACGCGGGCGGCACGGACGCCTGGGCCGAGAACATGTCGCTGATGTGGACCTTCCGGGGCATCCCCACGCTCTACTACGGCTCGGAGATCGAGTTCCAGGCCGGCAAGAAGATCGACTGCGGGCCCACCTGCCCGCTGGCGACGACCGGCCGGGCGTACTACGGCGCCCATCTCGCGGGCGACGTCGAGGCGACGGACTTCGGCACCGTCGGCCCGGCGACCGGTGCGGTCGCGGACACCCTGGCAAAGCCGCTGGTCCAGCACGTCCAGCGGCTCAACCGGATCCGCCGTGCAGTGCCCGCCCTGCAGATGGGGCAGTACTCCACGGAGGGCATCACCGGCTCGATGGCGTACAAGCGCCGCTACACCGACACGGCGAGCGGCACGGACAGCTTCGCGCTCGTGACGGTCTCGGGTGGCGCCACGTTCACGGGTGTCCCCAACGGCACGTACAAGGACGCCGTCACCGGCGACACCCAGGTGGTGACGGGAGGCACGCTCGCCGTCCCGGCGCCGGGCAAGGGCAATCTGCGGGTGTACGTCCTCGATCTCGGCGGGAAGAACGCTGCCCCGGGGAAGATCGGTGCGGCGGGTCCGTATCTGAAGTGAGCCGGGGTGCGACGGACGCGCGGGGGCACGCGTCCGTCACACCGGCCCCGCTCTCACCGGCCGGAGTCCACCCGGCGCAGGGTGCGCAGGAGGTACTCCTTGCGGTTCAGCGGGTCGCGGTCGGTCCTGGACCTGTGCGGAGCAGGTCCGTCGACCGGCCTGTACTCCTCGAACGCCGACTCCAGCACCCCCTCGCCCCGCGTCATCCCCGGAAGCAGCTGCTGCAACTCGTGCACCCGTGCGGCGGGGATCGCCCCCTCCACCGTGCAGACGCCGTCCTGCGTCTCCGGGGGCCCGGGGGCGGCGCGCAGCCGCGCGAGGACCGGCACGAGCGGGCCGAGGGCGTCGGCCGGGAGCTCGGCGCGGAAGCGGTGCATGGGCTCGTAGACCGTGGTCCCGGCCCTCTTCAGCGCGTCCATCAGCACCAGTGGCGTCAGGTTGCGGAAGTCGCCCGCCGTGCTGGACATGCTCTTGTCGAACACAGCGTGCGAATGGCTCTGCCGGGGCCAGTATCCGGAGTGGGTCATGGTGACCGTGCAGTCGGTGACCCGCCATCCGTGAATTCCCTGGCCGAGTGTTTCCAGCACGGTGTCCTCCACCGCCCGCATCAGGGAGTACGGCATGGAACCGAGCTCCACCTCCCGGCGGAATTCCACCCCGCCGCCGAAAGCGGCGGGCTCCACCCGGAGGCCGACGGTGGCGAGAAAGGGGTTCGGCTCCTTGTCGATGAACTCGACGGCCTCGCCCGTCCCGGACGGCCGTTCCAGACAGATGGTCGTCGTCTCCCGGAAGCCGACCTCGATGCCGTACTCGTCCGCGAGGGTCGCCTGGATGACCTCCTTCTGCACCTCTCCGTAGAGCGACAGGGACACCTCCTGCCGGAGGCCGTCGGTGCGCACGCCGATCAGCGGGTCCTGCTCCGCCAGGTGTCCGAGCGCGATGTGCAGCGCTCCCCTGTCCTGACGGCGGCGGGGGGTGACGACGGTCTCCAGGGTCGGCGGAGCGAAGTGGGCGCGCGCCGGCCGCGCGGTCCCCGGATCGCCGATCCTGTCCCCGATCCGGACGGTGTGGAGACCTCGCAGCCTGCCGATCCGGCCGGCGGGGAGCGAGGACCCGCGGACATCCGTCCCCTGGTCGAAGACGGTGATGGCCGAGATCTTGCCCTCGCGGCCCTCCTTCTCACCGTCGCCCCGCAGCCGGACGCGTTCACGGGTGCGTACCGTCCCCGAGAACATGCGGGCGTACGCGATCTTCTCTCCCGCCGGGCCGCGTTCGACCTTGAAGACCGCTCCTGAGGCCGGGCCCTCGGGGTCCTGGTCCGTCACCGGCAGGAACTCGGCGATACCGGCCGTCAGTTCGGCCACACCCGCGCCGGTGGCCGCGGAGCCGAAGTAGACGGGGTGCACCAGCGCCTGCCGGGTCTGCGCCGCCAGCCGGTCACGCAGCCGGTCGTACGGCACGCCGGCCGCGCCTTCGACGTACGCCGCCAGGAGTTCGTCGTCGTGCGTGGTGAGCAGGTCGGTCAGCGCGGTGGTGAAGCCCCGGTCCGCACCGGTGAACGGTCTGGTGCGGGCCCGCCTGGTCCCCAGGCCGTCGGCCGGGCCCATGGCGACGACCGCGGGTGACAGCCGGCGCGCGATGTCGGACAGGACGCCTTCGTACCGGGCACCGGCGCGGTCGGTCTTGTTCACGAACACGAGCGTGGGGATCCGCAGGCGGCGCAGCGCCCTCATCAGGATCCGGGTCTGCGCCTGGACGCCCTCGACGGCGGACACGACGAGTACCGCGCCGTCGAGTACGCCGAGGACCCGTTCCACCTCTGCGATGAAGTCGGGGTGTCCGGGGGTGTCGATGAGATTGACCGTGACGCCGTCGATGGCGAAGGACACCACGGCTGACTTGATGGTGATGCCGCGCTGCCGCTCCAGGGCGAGGGTGTCGGTCTGTGTGCTGCCGTCGTCGACGCTGCCGACCGCGTCGATGACTCCGGCGGTGTGGAGCAGCCGCTCGGTCAGGCTCGTCTTACCGGCGTCGACATGCGCCAGAATTCCCAGGTTCAATGTGTGCACTGAGCTTCGGGTCCTCGAGATAGGTGTGAATTCCTGTCTGGGTGGACACAGAAGCTCGGCGCATGAACATCTCCCTGTTCGGTCGTTCGGTGCCGGAATTACAGCAGGGCGCCTCGTCGAGGGGCAATCGATTAATTCCGCAGGTGCGGGAATCGCAGTTCGGTGCGGCTGCGCGCGGTGTCGCCGGGGCGCAGCACGGTGGTGGGCAGGTCCGGCCGGTTGGGTGAGTCGGGCAGGTGCTGGGTCTCCAGGCAGATCGCGCCGTGCCGGTCGTGGCGGCGGCCGGTGCCGTCGGTGAAGGAGCCGTCGAGCTGGTTGGCGGTGTAGACCTGGATGCCGGGCTCCGTGGTCCACACCTCCAGGACCCTGGCCGCGTCCGGGGCGGTGAGGCGTGCGGCGCGTCGCAGGCCGCCGTCGGTGTCCCGGAGCACCCAGCAGTGGTCGAAGCCGCCGGCGGCACGCAGCTGTGCGTCCTCGGTGCCGAGGCGTTCCCCGAGGAGCTGGGGCGTGGTGAGGTCGAACGGGGTTCCGCGGACTTCGGCCGGCGGGCCCAGGGGGATGCCGTCGTCGTCCACGGGCAGGTAGGAGTCGGCGTCGACCTCCAGGCGGTGGCCGAGCACGTCGACCTGGCCGGCCAGGTCGAAGTAGGCGTGGTTGGTGAGGTTGACGACCGTGGTGCGGTCGGCGACCGAGGCGTAGTCGACGGCCAGGGTGCCCGCGGTGTCGAGGGTGTACGTGACCGTGGCGTCCAGGGCCCCGGGGAAACCCATGTCACCGTCGGGGCTGTGCAGGGTGAGCCGGACGGACACGGTGTCGTGGGTCCGGTCCGGGGCGGCTTCCCACACCTTGGTGTGGAAGCCGTCGGGCCCGCCGTGCAGGGCGTGGCCGCGGTCGTTGGCGGGGATGTGGTGTTCGGTCCCGTCCAGGACGAAGCGGCCGTGGGCGATGCGGTTGGCGTAACGGCCCACGACGGCACCGAAGTAGGGGTGCTTGGCCGTGTAGTCGTCCAGCGTCGCGAGCGACCGGACGACGGAGGCGGTGGCGCCCGTGGTGTCCGGCACGGTGAGGCTGTGCAGGGACGCGCCGTAGGTCAGGACCTCGGCTCGGACCCCCGTACCGCTGTCGAGGGTGTACAGGTCGATCGGGGTCCCCTGGACGGAGCCGAACGGGGTGCGGTGCACGGTGGGGCGCGGCATCAGAGATCCTCGGTGTGGCCGGAGTCGGGGCCGGCCGTGGTGGATTCGCGGACGACGAGGCGGTAGCCGGGGCGTGGCCTGCGCGGTTCGGCGACGGGTTCGCCCGAGAGCTGTTCGACGAGGCTGTCGACGGCGAGGCGGGCGATGGCTTCCTTGTCGGGGGCGATGGTGGTGAGCGTGATGGTGGTGTAGCGGCTCTCCTCGATGTCGTCGAAGCCGACGACGGCGATGTCGTCCGGGATCCGCAGGCCGCGTTCGGTGATGGTCCGCATCGCGCCGATGGCGATGAGGTCGTTGTACGCGAACACGGCGTCGGGCCGGTGCCCCTGGTCGAGGAGCTGCGCCATGCCGGTGGCACCGTCCTCGCGGCCGTAGCCGTCGGTGACCACGACGAGGGCTTCGTCGGGTGTGATGCCGGCGGCCTCCAGTTCCTCGCGCCAGCCCCTCAGGCGCAGGTGGGCCGGCTGGCGTTCCTGGCCGGTGCGCGATCCGAGGAAGGCGATGCGCCGGTTGCCCTGGCCGACGAGGTGGCGCACGGCTGCGCGGGCCGCCGCCACGTTGTCGATGGCGATGTGGTCGTACGGCGCCTCGTACTCGCGCTCGCCCAGCAGGACCAGTGGCGCGGTCTCGGTGCGCGCCATGAGGTCCTCGGTCTCCAGATGGATGGGGCTGAGGATGAGCCCGTCGATCACATGGGAGCTGAACCCCTGGCTGACCAGGAGTTCCTTCTCCCTGAGGCCGGCGGTGTGGTCGACCAGGACGGTGTAGTCGTGCCGGGCGGCCGCGTCGATGACCGCTCCGGCGAGCTCCGCGAAGTACGGGTTGCCGAATTCGGGGACGGCGAGGGCGATGATGCCTGTGCGGCCCTTGCGCAGGTGGCGGGCGGTGAGGTTCGGCCGGTAGCCGAGCTCGTCGATCGCCTGTTGCACCTTCGCGCGCATGGCGGGTGTGACGTGCTGATAGTTGTTCACCACGTTCGACACGGTCTTGATGGACACGCCCGCCCGTTGTGCAACGTCCTTGAGGCTGACGCCCACGGCACTCCTTGGTTCGGCTCGGCTTGGCTGTTGGTCCGGCCTCGACGGCCGGCTCGTCGTCAGGTGCTTCTGCGACTGCGCGCGAGATAGCGCTGGGCCACCACGACAACGATAAGGAAGCCGCCGCTGACGACCGACTGGTAGGAGGAGTTGAGCGAGCCGATCTGGTTGATCAGGTTCTGGATGACGGCCAGCAGCAGGACGCCCCAGAGGGTTCCGCTGATGGATCCCGCGCCGCCGATGAGCAGGGTGCCGCCGATGACGACGGCGGAGATCGCGTCGAGTTCCATGCCCACGCCGACGATGGTGACGCCGGAGGACAGCCTGGCGGCGTTGAGGGCGCCGGCGAGTCCTGCGAGCAGGCCGCTGAGGGTGTAGACGAGGATCTTCGTACGCGCGACGGGGAGGCCCATCAGGGTGGCGGCGTCGCTGCTGCCGCCCACGGCGAAGAGGGTCTGCCCGAACGAGGTGCGCTGCAGGACGAGTCCGCCGGCGCCGAAGAGCACGAGGGCGATGACGATCGGATAGCCGAAGCCCCAGACGCTGCCCTGGCCGAGTTCGCCGAAGGCGGAGTCCTTGGGCACCAGATAGGTGGTGGCGCCCTCGTCGGTGAGGGCGAGCAGCAGTCCGCGGGCGCCCAGCAGCGTGGCGAGGGTGACGATGAAGGGCGCCATGTTGCCCCGGGCGATCAGGAAGCCGTTGAGCAGGCCGATCCCGCCGCAGACCACTAGGGGCAGCAGAAGTGCGGCGAGGAATCCGTACTGCGAGGCCCAGGCGGCGAGGACTCCCCCGAGGGCGAAGACCGAGCCGACGGACAGGTCGATGCCGCCGGTGATGATGACCATCGTCATGCCGAGTGCGACCACGGCGAGGAACGAGGCCTGGATGGTCACACCGCGGGCGTTGTCCAGTGACGCGAACGTCGGGTAGATGAACGAGGCGGCGATCACTACGGCGAGCAGGACCGCGAGGACGCCCTGGCGTTGCAGGAGTTCCGCGGCGCGCTGCCGGCCGGTCTGCTCGGGGCCTGCGGCGGGAGGGGCCTTGGGCGCTTTCGGCGCGGCCGGGGCCGGGGCGGCGGTGACGGGCTTGGTTTCGTTCATCGGGACCGACGCTCCCGGGCGACGTAGACGGCGGCGATGATGATGGCCGCCTGGGCGATCTGTGCGGTGGAGTCGGGCAGGTCGTGCTTGACGAGCGTGGCGCGCAGGAGCTGCATGAGCAGGGCGCCGGCCACGGTGCCGAGCACCCGGACGGAGCCCCCGTTGAGGGGTGTGCCGCCGACCACGACCGCCGTGATGGCGGAGAGTTCCATGAGGGTGCCGAGCGAGGACGGGTCGCTCGCGGTCAGCCTGGCCGTGGCGAGGATGCCCGCGAGAGCCGCGAGCACCCCGCAGAGGACGTATACGCCGATGAGCACCCGCTTGACGGGCAGCCCGGCGAGCGCGGCGGCTGAGCGGTTTCCGCCGACGGCGACGATCTGCCGGCCGAAGGTGGTGCGCTGCACGAGGAAGGCCACGGCGAGGGCGAGTATTCCGGCGATCCAGACGACGAGCGGAATGCCGAGGAAGGAGCCGGTGCCCAGCGACAGCAGGTCGGGGTTGACGATCTGCTTGAGCTGGCCGTCGGCCATGACGAGGGCGAGCCCGCGGCCTCCGACGAAGAGCGCGAGCGTGGCCACGATGGGCTGGAGCCCGACGAGCGAGACGAGAGCGCCGTTGACGGCTCCGACGACCGCGCCGGCCAGGAGCGAGACGATCAGTGCGGGTACGAGTCCGTAGCCCAGGTACAGCGGGAGGAACGCGGCGGCGAGCGCCATGGTCGAGCCGACGGACAGGTCGACGCCCTCGGTGCCGATGACCAGCGCCATGCCCAGGGCGACGATGACGATGGGGGCGACCTGGACGAGCTGGGTGCGGAAGTTGTCGGCGGTCATGAAGTGGTCGGTGAACAGGGCGTTGAAGAGCAGCACCACGGCCACGGCCATGTACACGCCGTAGCGCTGGTACCAGGCGGGGTCACGCAGCCGGGCCAGTGGGCTCACGGACTTCCGGGGCTTGTCGCTCTTCTCGGGCGGGGCGACGGCGGTCTGGGTCATCGGGGGTCCTCCTGGGCGGCCGGGGCCCGGTCCGCCGGCTCCGGTGCGTGGTCGGCGAGCACTTCGAGCAGCCGGTCCTCGGCCACGTCGTCGCCCGACAGCTCACCGGCGACCGCTCCGCCGCGCAGGACGACGATCCGGTCGGCGCCTTCGATGAGCTCCTCGATGTCGGAGGAGATGAGCAGGACGGCGAGGCCTTCGCGGGCGAGGTCGTCGATGAGGCTCTGGACCTCGGCCTTGGCTCCGACGTCGATGCCCCGGGTGGGTTCGTCGAGCAGCAGGACCTTGGGCTCCAGGCAGAGCCAGCGGGCCAGCAGGACCTTCTGCTGGTTGCCGCCGGAGAGTTCCCCGACCTTCTGCTCGGGGCTCGACGCCTTGATCCGCAGGCGCTTCATGAAGATGTCGACGATCCGGTCCTGCTTGGCGCGCGAGACGACACCGGCCCGGGAGAGGCGGGGCATGGCCGCCAGGACGATGTTCTCGCGGACGGAAAGGCCGGGCACGATGCCTTCGGCCTTGCGGTCCTCGGGCAGCAGGCTGATGCCGGCGCGGATGGCGGCGGCCGGCGTGAGGCGCTTCAGTGTGGTGCCGTCGACGGTGAGTTCACCGGCGTCCAGGGGCAGGGCGCCGGACAGCGCCTTGGCCGTCTCGCTGCGGCCGGAGCCGAGGAGGCCTCCGAGGCCGAGCACCTCGCCCGCGTACAGCGACACGGATATGTCGTGGAGCTGGAGGCGGCTGGAGAGGCCGGTCGCGGTGAGTACGGGGGTGCGGGCGGCCTCGTGGCCTTCCGCCGCGAAGTTGGTGACGCCGGAGCGTCGCACCTCGGAGAGGTCGCGGCCGAGCATCATCGACACGAGCTGCATCCGGTCGAGGTCGGCGAGCTCGCCGGTGTGGATGTGACGCCCGTCGCGCAGGACGGTGACGCGGTCGCAGATCCGGTAGAGCTCGTCCATGCGGTGGCTGACGTAGAGGACGGCGATGCCCTGGCCGCGGAGGCGTTCGATGACGCGGAAGAGGGTCTCCACCTCGCGTGGTTCGAGCGAGGAGGTGGGCTCGTCCATGATGACGACCTGGGCGTTGACGGACACCGCCCGTGCGAGGGCGACCATCTGCTGGGTTCCTACGCCGAGGGTGTGCAGGGGGCGCCGGGGGTCGACGCGTACGCCGAATCCGTCGAGCAGTTCGCTCGTCTCCCGGTGCATGCGGGAGAAGTCGATGAGGCCGAACCGGTTCCGCGGTTCGCGGCCCAGGAAGATGTTCCGCGCCACGCTCATCAGCGGGACGAGGTTGACCTCCTGGTAGATCGTGGAGATACCGGCCTGCTGTGCTTCGAACGGCCGGGCGAACCGGACCGGTTCACCGGTCATCCGCAGTTCGCCGCCGTCCGGCCGGTACACACCGGTCAGCACCTTGATGAGAGTGGACTTGCCCGCCCCGTTCTCTCCGACGAGCGCGTGGGTCTCCCCCGCGCGCAGGGAGAAGCTGACGTCGTCGAGGGCGACGACACCGGGGAACCGTTTGCTCACCGAGCGGGCTTCGAGCACGGTGGAGGCCGTGTCTCCGGCCGCCTCCTGTGCCTGCGGTACTGCTTCGGGTGGTGCCATGGGTCTTCTTGGCCTTCCGCTGTCCAAGGGTGAGGGCCCGGGAGCCGCCGTGGCCCGGTGCGAGCGCCACGGCGGCCGGGGGCCGATGCGTTCAGGAGCGGATCAGAACGCCCCGCCGAGCGATTCCTTGGCGTTGGTCTCGTCGTAGGCGCGGTCGGTGATGATGACGTTCTCGGGGATCTCCTCGCCGCCGTAGAACTTCTGGGCGGTCGCGAAAGCCAGCGGGCCGAAGCGGGGGTTGGACTCGATGACGGCGTTGTACTCGCCGTTGACGAGGGCCTGCACGGCGTTGCGGGTACCGTCGACCGAGACGATCTTGACGTCCTTGCCGGGCTTCTTCCCGGCGGCCTTCAGCGCGGTCACGGCACCGAGGCCCATCTCGTCGTTCTCCGCGTAGACGGCGGTGATGTCGGGCTTGGACTGGATGAGCTGCTCCATGACCTGCTGGCCCTTGTCGCGGGCGAACTCGCCGGTCTGCTGGGCGACGATCTCGATACCGGGCGCCTCGGCCTTGATCTGGTCGACGAAGCCCTTGGTCCGGTCCGTGGTCACGTTGTTGCCGGAGGCGCCGAGGAGGATCGCCACCTTGCCCTTGCCGTCCGTCGCCTTGATCATCGCGTCGGCGGCCCGCTTGCCCTGCTCGACGAAGTCGGAGCCGAGGAAGGCCACATAGTCCTTGCAGGCCGTGGAGTTGACCTTGCGGTCGATGGTGAGGACCGGCACCTTCTTCGCCGCCGCGGCCTTGAGCGCCGGCTCCAGACCGTCAGAGTTCAGCGGCGCGATGATGAGGAACTGGGCGCCCTGCGAGAGCATGTCCTGGATGTCGCTGATCTGCTTGGACAGCTGCGACTGCGCGTTGGTGGTGAGCAGCTTCTTGACGCCGACCTTCGCCGCCTCGTCCTTGATCGACTGGGTCTCGGCGATACGGAACGGGTTGGCCTCCTTCTCCGACTGGGAGAAGCCGACCACGGCGTTCTTGAGGTCGATCTTGGGTGCGCCGTAGCTCTGCAGCGAGCAGCCGGGGCCGGAGGCGGCCTCGGGGGACTTTGCCGCCTGTGCTCCCTGGCTGCTGTCACCGCCCGCGTTGTCCGAGGTCTCCGACTTGGAGCAGCCGGAAACGGCCAGCGTGGCGGTGGCGGCGATCATGCAGGCCGCGGCGAGGGTACGGGATCGACGCTGGATCATCATGCGCGGGACGCTCCTTGGCGAGGTGACGGCACGCCGTTCGGCGTGCGGTCGGGCATGGCGGGACGGCGCGTCAGCCGCTCGGCGGCGGATGACGCTCTATCCCTCACGACCCGTTCCGAGCTGCGAAAACTGCGGTCGTGAGGGCTTGTGCGGCCTCTCGGCGGCTCGGTTTACAACGTTATATAGGCGAGGCGCCGCAGGCGGCAAGAGAGTTGTCGATGCGTTTCCAAAATGTGTCGCCCCAGCGTGCGCCCTCGCCCCCGCCGATCACCGGGCCGGTTCCGTGCCAGGTACCGCACCAGGTGCTGCGCCACCTCTGGACACCGGCTTGACCGCGTGCTGTCATACCGCCGACATCAATTTTCCAACGTTGCAGATGAGGTGCCGTCCCGTCAGCTGAGGACGCGGCACCCGCCTTCGCCATGCGCCGGCCTGCCCGGGCCGGTCCCCCACCCCTGTCCGGCAGAGCAGAAGCGGAGCCCCACACGATGAGCTTGAACCGCAGACAACTCATGACCGGTGCGCTGGCCACCGTCGCCGCGACCACGGCCGCGGGCCGCTGGGCCACCACGGCGACCGCCGCAGAGGGCGTGATGGCCGCCGCACGTGGGGGCCACTACTCCCCCAACGCCGCACCGCTGCACCCGACCGCCTTCCTGAAGCTGCCGCCGGGACGTGTCACCGCCGAGGGCTGGCTCGCCGGCCAGCTCCGGCTCCAGCTGGACGGCCTGTGCGGCCGCTACGAGGAGTTCTCGCACTTCCTCGACTTCGAGAACTCCGGCTGGGTCCGCCCCGACCGGGGCGGCTGGGAGGAAGTCCCCTACTGGCTGCGCGGGTACACGGATCTGGCGATCGTCACGGGGGACGCGAAGGCACTGGCCGCCGCACGCCGGTGGATCGACGCGGTCCTCACGACCCAGCAGTCCGACGGCTTCTTCGGCCCGAAGGCCCTGCGCACCGCGCTGAACGGCGGCCCCGACTTCTGGCCGTTCCTGCCCCTGATCCAGGCTCTGCGCTCCTGGCAGGAGTACGACGGGGACAACCGCATCATCCCGTTCCTCAGCAGGTTCTTCCGCTACATGAACGCCCAGGGCCCCGGCGCCTTCGACACCAGCTGGATCGCCCTGCGCTGGGGCGACGGCCTCGACAGCGTCTACTGGCTGTTCAACCGCACCGGCGACGCCTTCCTGCTCGACCTCGCGGACAAGATCCACCGTTACGGCGCCGACTGGGGCGACAACCTGGTCAACCCGCACAACGTCAACATCGCGCAGGGCTTCCGGGAGCCCGCCCAGTACGCCCTGCGCAGCGGCTCACCGCAGGACACTCGGGACACGTACGGGACGTACTCCAAGGCCATGGACGCATACGGGCAGTTCCCCGGCGGCGGCTTCGCCGGGGACGAGAACGCCCGGCCCGGTCATGGGGACCCCCGGCAGGGCTTCGAGACCTGCGGGATCGTCGAGTTCATGGCCAGCCACCAGCTGCTCACCCGGATCACGGGCGACCCGCTCTGGGCGGACCGCTGCGAGGAGCTGGCATTCAACTCGCTGCCCGCCTCGCTGGACCCGTCGGGGAAGGCGATCCACTACGTCACCAGCGCCAACAGCGTCGACCTGGACAACGTGCCCAAGCGGGACCGGCAGTTCCAGAACGGCTTCGCCATGCAGGCGTTTCTGCCGGGCGTCGACCAGTACCGCTGCTGCCCGCACAACTACGGCATGGGGTGGCCCTACTTCGTCGAGGAGCTCTGGCTCGCCACCCCCGACGGCGGACTCGCCGCGGCGATGTACGCGCCCTGCACGGTCACCGCGAAGGTCGCGGACGGCACGGAGGTCACCTTCACCGAGGAGACCGGCTACCCGTTCACGGACACGGTCACCCTCTCCCTCGAGTCCCCGAAGGCGCTCCGCTTCCCCCTGGTCCTGCGTGTCCCCGCCTGGTGCGACGAGCCGGACATCAGGGTCAACGGGCAGCGCGTCACCGCACCGGCCGGCCCTGCCTTCACCAGGATCGAGCGGACCTGGTCCCACGGCGACCAGGTCACCCTGCGCCTGCCGCAGAGGACCACCGTGCGCACCTGGGCGGACAACCACGGCTCGGTCAGCGTGGACCACGGCCCTCTCACCTACTCCCTGCGCATCGGGGAGTCGTACGAACGCATCGGGGGCACCGAGCAGTTCCCGGAGTACGCGGTCCACGCCACCACTCCGTGGAACTACGGCCTCGTCCTGGACGGTGCACGGCTCCCCGCCGCACTGCGCCGCCGCTCCCCCGGTGACAACCCCTTCACGCTGGAGGGCACCCCGCTCTCCCTGACCGCGCGCGCCCGCCGCATCCCCGAGTGGAGCGCCGACGACGAGCACGTGGTGGAGCCGCTCCAGCCGAGTCCGGCACGCAGCACCCAGCCGGTCGAGGAGGTCACACTCGTCCCGATGGGCGCGGCGCGGCTGCGGATCACGTCCTTCCCGACGGCGAGCCCGGACGCGGCGCCCTGGCTCGCGGACCGCTGGTACCGGCTCGCCAACCGGAACTCCGGCAAGGTGCTGGGCGTGGACGGCATGTCCACCGCGAACAGCGCCCACGTCGTCCAGTTCGGCGACACCGGGACGGCCGACCACCTCTGGCGGCTCGTGGCCAACGGGGACGGCTGGTACCGCATCCGCAACCAGCACTCGGGCAAGGTGCTCGGCGTGGACCTCATGTCCACCGCGAACAGCGCCCACGTCGTCCAGTACGACGACAACGACACGGCGGACCACCTGTGGCAGCTCGTGCCGGACGGGGACGGCTGGTACCGCATCCGCAACCGCAACTCGGACAAGGTGCTGGGCGTGGACGGCATGTCCACCGCCGACAGCGCCCACGTCGTCCAGTACGACGACAACGGGACCGCGGACCATCTCTGGCAGCTGCTCTGAGAGGCGGTCCGCCGACGTGCCACCCCCGCGCCGGCCGGCGCGGGGCTCCTCCTCATGAAGGAGCACCTGGAATGCGATCCGCACCCGCACCGCGCCGCAGTACCTTATGGAGACGGTTGACCGCCGGCAGTGGCCTGCTGGCACTGCTCGCCACCGCACTCGTCGGGGCCGGCACCGGCCCGGCCGCCGCCGCGCCCACGGCCTGGTCGCCGAAGCCGGCGCCGATGACGACGCCCTGGACCGGCCAGGTGTCCGTCGACAATCCGCTCCCCGAGTATCCGCGCCCGCAGCTGACCCGCCCCGACTGGGCCAATCTCAACGGCATCTGGGACTTCGCGGTGACCGGCCGCGACGCCGGGCAGCCCGCGGCGTTCTCCGAGCAGATCAGGGTCCCGTTCGTCGCGGAGTCCTCGCTCTCCGGTATCAAGCGCAAGATCACCGAGAACGACAAGCTCTGGTACAAGCGCACCTTCACCGTGCCGTCGGACTGGAGCGGCCGCCGCACCGTGCTCAACTTCGGCGCCTCCGACTGGCAGAGCACCGTCTGGGTCAACGGCACCCAGGTCGGCGCCCACAAGGGTGGCTTCGACTCGTTCTCGTACGACATCACTCCCCAGCTCAACGGCGGTACGAACACCGTCGTGGTCTCCGTGTACGACCCGACGCAGACCGGTGGCCAGGCCGTCGGCAAGCAGCGGATCAACGACGTGAACCCGCATCCCGGCGGGGGCATCTTCTACACCGCGGCCTCGGGGATCTGGCAGACGGTGTGGCTGGAGCCCGTCGCCGCGTCGCACGTCACACGCCTGGACATGACCCCGAACCTCGGGAACAGCACGCTGCGGGTGAAGGTACAGACGGCAGCAGGCGCCGGCCGGAGCGCGAGGGTCACGGTCTCCAGCGGTGGCACGGTCGTGGGTACGGCGACGGGTGCCCCCGGCGCGGACATCTCCGTACCGGTGCCCAACCCCCGGCTGTGGAGCCCTGACGACCCGTTCCTCTACGACGTACGCGCCGAACTGCTCGACGGGGCGGCCGTGATGGACGCGGTGGGCAGCTACGCGGGCATGCGGTCCGTGGGCATCGCGAAGGTCGACAACATCCTGCGCCCGGTCCTCAACGGGAAGTTCGTCTTCCAGACCGGCACACTCGACCAGGGCTACTGGCCCGACGGCATCTACACGGCGCCCACCGACGCCGCTCTGAGGTCCGATCTCCAGGCGCACAAGGACCTCGGCTTCAACATGGTCCGCAAGCACATCAAGGTCGAACCGCAGCGCTGGTTCTACTGGGCGGACAAGCTGGGGCTCCTCGTCTGGCAGGACATGCCCGCGATGGACACCGGGAAGACCCCCGACGCCGCGGCACGGACCCAGTGGGAGACCGAGTACCACGCGGTCATCGACCAGCACCGCAGCTCGCCCTCGGTGGTCATGTGGGTCAACCAGAACGAGGGCTGGGGCCAGTACGACCAGGCCAGGATCGCCGACGAGGTGAAGGCGTACGACCCGTCGCGGCTGGTCAACAACATGAGCGGGGTCAACTGCTGCGGTTCCGTGGACGGCGGCAACGGGGACGTGATCGACAACCACGTGTACGTCGGCCCCGGCAACACCGCGCCCACCGCGACCCGGGCCGCCGTCCTCGGCGAGTTCGGCGGGCTGGGGTACAAGGTCCCGGGCCACGAGTGGTACCCGGGCGGCGGATTCAGCTACGAGGACCAGGCGAGCCTCTCCGCTCTCAACAACCGCTTCGTGGGCCTCCTCGACTCCATCCGCGTCGGCCAGCTGCCCGCCGGGCTCTCCGCTTCGGTCTACACGGAGATCACGGACGTCGAGAACGAGGCGAACGGGCTGCTCACCTACGACCGTCAGGTGGTCAAGGTGGACACCGCCCGGGTGAAGGCCGCCAACCAGGCCCTGATCCAGGCGTCGAGGACTCCCCAGCCGCCGGTCACCCTGCCCACCGGGAACAGGTCGCTCCGGGTCACCACTCCGGGGCACACGAACAAGTACCTGCGTCATTCCCAGGAGCTCGCCTACACGGCCGTCGTCGACAGCGGCAGCACCGCGCTCCTGAAGAACGACGCCACGTGGAAGGTCGTCGCCGGCCTGGCGAACAGCAACTGCTATTCGTTCGAGTCCCGCAACTACCCCGGTGAGTATCTGCGCCACCGGGACTTCCGGGTCCGCCGCGACGCGAGCGACGGCTCGGCCCTCTTCAAGGCCGACGCCACCTGGTGCGCGGTGGCGGGTCAGGGCGGCGTAAGGCTGTCGAGCGCCAACCTGCCCGGCAGCTACCTGCGCCACATCGACTCGGAGGTGTGGCTGGCCACTCCGGGCGGCGGTCACGCGTGGGACAACGGGGCAACCTTCACCGAGGACACGACGTGGGCGGTGGACGCCCCCTGGGCACCCTGAGGTGAGCCATCGGGCCCGGCGGGCCGGCCGCCGGGCCCGATGGTGTCACGCCTCGCCGTTGCCCGGCCCCGGTGCGTCGATGCCGAGCACCAGGACGGACCGGGCATCGGGCGAGTGATCGGCCGCCCCCCCGGTGGATCGTCAGGGCGGAACGGGCCGAGATGTTTCACGCCTCGGGTACTGGCGCTCGGCGAGGGAGGCACAGCGCGGGTAGGAGTCGCGGGGCGGGAACATCCCGTGACCGAAGCCCGGGTCGTCGTCGCACCGGGTGCCCGGCGCGATCTCGAACGGCCCCACGTCGTCGCGCGTGTCCACGGCGGTGAGGCCGAAGTCGACAGACGTCAGCCGGCGCCGGTGCCGGTGTGGCCTCCGGCAGGGGGGAAGTCCCGGTCCCCCCGCGCCCCTTCGGCCCGGTGCAGGCCGGGCACCTCCACCTCGGCCACCGGGCCCGGACCGGCCTCCAGGGCGGGGTGGTCGGCCGGGGCCGCACCGCTTCTACGTGTGGACACGCCCCGAGCAGCTGCGGGGGTTCGTGGGCCTCGTCGGCCATCCGTGGGTGCGTGGGGCGGCCGAGGCCGTCCTGGGGACCGACTACCGCATGGCGCCGGCCCGGTCGCAGGAATCGGTGGTCCCGCACCGCGTGGTGGCCAGGGAGAGCACCGGAGCCGGGCCGGTGTGACGGCGGGTGCGGCACCCGGAGCGAGCGCTCGGAAGCCCGAGTCCCGCTGAGCAATGGGGATCACGCGGGCGCCGGCCGCGGGCAGGCAGCCGGCAGGCAGGAGCTCCCGGCAGTGCGGCGCGTGCACACACTGCCGGGAGCGGTTCTGCGGGGTACTGCCTCCTACTGGCCCGCGGCCGCGCCGGCCGCGATGACCTCCTGGTTGATCTTCCGCACCTTGGCGGGATCGACCTTGATCTCCCGGCGGTCGTACGTCCAGAGACCGTTGAGCTCGTTCTCCAGGTCGGTCACCTGGGTGTAGATGGAGCCGGAGAGGTGGGCGCCGGCGGCCTCCAGGTAGTACGTCCGGGTGTTGTCGACGTACTTGGCGGTCAGGGCGTCCTTGTCCGCGACACCGCTGTAGATCGCGGCGGGGGCACCGGGCCACATGTGGCCGGGGATCCGCAAGGTGAAGCCACCGTGCTCACCGTCCATGGCGGCACGCGTCTCGTCGGGGAAGGCCGGGTCGGTGTTGTTGTAGTCGTGGTGGTCGATGATGTCGCCCTTGCCGGAGTCACCCTTGGAGTTGCAGCAGTTGACACCGCTGTGGGCGCTGACGACGCGCGAGGGGTCGGCGGCCTGGACCTTCTCGGTGATCTTTCCGGTCTCGATACGGTCCCACTCACCCCAGCCCTCGTTGAAGACGATCCAGGCACCGATCGAGGGGTAGTTGTGCAGCTGCTCCATCATCTCGGCTCCCTGGTCGAGGAAGGCCTTCTGGCCCTTCTCGCCGGTGAGGTTTCCGGAGACGAAGTCCTGCCACACGAGGAGGCCCAGCTGGTCGGCGTGGTAGTACCAGCGGGCGGGTTCGACCTTGATGTGCTTGCGGACGGAGTTGAAGCCGAGGTCCTTCTGCGCCTTCAGGTCGAAGACCAGGGCGTCGTCGCTGGGCGCCGTGTTCAGGCCGTCGGGGTAGAAGCCCTGGTCGAGCTGGGCGAGGGAGAAGAACGGCTTTCCGTTGAGCACCAGCTTCTGGTAGCCCCCGACCTCGGCCACGTCGAAGGAGCGCATGCCGAAGTAGCTGTCGACGGTGTCCTTGGAACGGCCGTCCTTGAGGGTGATCTCCAGGTCGTACAGGTAGGGGTCGTCCGGGGTCCACAGGTGCTGCTTGGCGACCGGCAGGCTCAGCTCGCTGTTGGCGGCGCCGGTGACGGTGCCGACGACCTTGCCCTTCTTGTCGCGGGCGACAGCGGTGACACGGGCGGACTTCGAGGCGTCCTCGGAGTTGACCGTCAGGGCGAGCCGGCCCTTGTCGATGTCGGGCGTCGTCGTCAGGGAGTCGACGGCGGCCGGAGCGACGGGCTCCATCCAGACGGTCTGCCAGATGCCGGAGGAGGCGGTGTAGAAGATGCCGCTGGGGTTGGAGGACTGCTTACCCGTGGGCTGGTCGGCTCCGGTGGTGTCGGTGACCGCGACCACGATCTCCTGGGGGCCGTTGCCCTTGAGGGCGTCGGTGATGTCGGCGCTGAAGGCCGTGTAGCCGCCGGTGTGCTCGGCGACCTTCTTGCCGTTGACCCAGACCTGCGCCTGGTAGTCGACGGCACCGAAGTTGAGCTTCAGGCGGTCGTCGCTGTTCCGCTTGCCGACCGACCAGCTCTTGGGCACCGTGACGAGCTTGCGGTAGAACATGTGGTCTTCGTGGCGCTCGAGTCCGGAGAGCTGCGACTCGACGGGGTAGGGCACGGTGATGCGCTCATCGAGCTTCTTGCCGAAGACCGGCTTCTCGTCCGCGGTCGCTCCCGCGAACTCCCACGGCCCGTTGAGATTCTTCCAGTCGTCGCGCACCTGCTGCGGGCGGGGATACTCGGGCAGCGGGTTCTTGGGGTTGACCTTGTCACCCCACGGCGTGGTCAGCCGGTGGGTGGAGAGGTTCGTCGCCCTGCGGCTGATCTCCGGGACGGTCTCGTCGCCGTTCTTCAGGCCGGCTTCACCGTCGTACTCGAACTTGACCTGCTGGCCCTTCTGGACAGCAGCGCCCAGGGTGACGGCGAGCGCCTTGAGGTTGCCCGGCACCCTGGCGACCGACTTCACGGGCATCGGTGTGGTGTCCGCCTCGATGGCGAGGTGGTCCTTCACGTCCTCGATGCCGCTGAGCTCGTGGTCGAAGGTCGCCTGCAGCTTCAGGCCGTTCTCGGCGACGTTCAGCCCGACCGGGTAGATCTCGAAGTCGGACGGCGGGGTGAAGGCGGACTCGGGCACGATCTGCTTGGCGAGGTTCGCGCTCGACCAGCGCAGGAACATGTTCGCCCCGCCGGTGTCCTGGAACATCTCCAGCCGGAACGTGTGCTGCTCCCCGGCCTTCAGGGCGATCGGAGCGCTGGTCTGCTCCTTGTCCCAGTCCGGCTCCCAGTGGTCGATGACCGCCTTGTCGTCGATGAAGAGCCGGAAGCCGTTGTCACCGATGGCGGCAAAGGTGTAGTCGCCGGTCTCCGGGGCCTCGATCTGCCCCGTCCAGCGGGCGGTGGTGTGCTCGGTCCTTCCCGTCGCCGATTCGAAGGCACCGGTCAGCCCGGGGAAGTTGATGTCCGGGTCGAGCGCTGTCGCGCCGAGTTCGGCGAAGTCGCGGGCGCCCGGCTCGGACATGGCGAAGTACTCACCCTTGAGGCCGTGCACCTCGGTGGTGGGATCGTCCTTCACGGACGCCGAGGCCGTGGAGGCGGTCCCCTCGGCAGGAGCAGCGGCGGCGGACGGGACCAGTGTGGCCCCCACGGGAAGCAGCAGCGCCGCCGTACAGGCAAGCGTTCTCAACAGGGTTCGGGGGCGGGCTATTTGTCGTATCAAGGCGTCGTCCTCGTCGAAGAAGCCGAAGTGCTCCGAACTGCGGAGCACTGCACATAGTCGAACATTGAGCCACAGCCTCAAACAGCTGACAACGGTCGTGCACACATAATTTTCAACGATAGAAAAAGGAGGCTCCTCCCGCCATCCCCTCCGGACGGCCGGGAGCCGGCAGGGGGCGTCTCGCCGCCCACCGGGTCCCGCACCAAGTCCAGTTGGTCTGCTACCGCGGAAGACCCGCAGGTCCCGTGGCCCAGGAGGTGTTCGGCCGGTCGGCGAGCCGGTAGGTCAGCGACCCCCCGCGGGTGACCAGCCGGGCGTCCGTCCACGACTTGTCGGCCGTCCGTCCGTCGACCTTCACCGCGTCGATGTACGGATGTGTCGCATCGGCCTCCGGGGCGCTGATCCGGATGTCACCGCCCTGTTGCCGGTCCAGCACCGCGGACGGGAACAGCGGCGCTCCCAACAGCATGGTGGCGCTGCCGGGCGTCTGCGGGTAGAGGCCGAGGGCCGAGAAGACGTACCAGGCCGACATCGTGCCGAGGTCGTCGTTGCCGGGCAGGCCTCGGGGGCCGGTCCCGTAGACCGTGTTCACGATCTCCCGTACGGTCTCCTGGGTCTTCCACGGCTGTCCCAGCGCGTTGTAGAGCCAAGGGGCGTGGATGCCAGGCTCGTTGGTGGGGTCGTAGCGCAGCGCGTCGCCGCCCTTGACCGACCAGGAGCCGTCCGCCTTGTGGAAGAAGCTGTCCAGCCGCTCGGCCGCGACGTCCCTGCCGCCCATGGCCTCGGCCAGGCCCTGTACGTCCTGCGGGACCATCCAGGTGTATGTGGCGCTGGTCCCTTGCGCGAAGCCCCGGTCGCTGCCCGGGCTGAAGGGGGTCACCCAGGAGCCGTCGAGGTTGCGTGCCTGGATGTAGCCGGTGGTCCCGGCGCCGTCGCCGGCCTCGGGGTTGAAGACGTTGCGCCACCAGAGGCCGCGCTCCTCGAAGGCGGCGGCCTCCTCGTCGCGCCCGAGCAGGCGGGCCCACCGGCCGAGTGCCGCGTCGGCGACCGCGTCCTCCAGCGTCTCGGCGGCACCGCCCCAGCAGTGGCAGACGTCCTGGGCTGCGTAGTGGGACTCCAGGTACTGGGCGAGATTGGGTCGCTGTCCGGAGCACTGGCCGGGGCATCCAGCGTCGGAGAGACCGTCCGGGTGGGGCACCGTGGCCTGCCGTGCCAGGGATTCGAAGGCGCCCTCGTAGTCGAAGTTGCGTACGCCCATCGCGTAGAACGTGGCGAGGGTGGCGGCCGTGGGGTCGCCCGTCATGACGTGTGTGGCGCCGTTGACGTGCACCCAGCGGTCCCAGACGCCGCCGTTCTGCCGGGCGAAGTTGTAGAGCGACTGGGCGAAGTCGCCCGCGATCCTCGGTTTGAGGAGGGCCAGGAGCTGGATCTGGGCGCGGTACTGGTCCCAGCCGGAGAAGTTGCTGTACTGGGCCTTCTGACCACGCGTCACTCGGTGCGGTTTCCCGTCCATGCCCGGGTAGCGGCCGTCCCTGTCGCTGATCAGGTTCGGCTGCATCAGCGAGTGGTACAGCGCCGTGTAGAACGCGGTGCGCTGCGCGTCGCTGCCGCCGCCGATGCGAGCGGAGGCGAGCTCGCGGTCCCAGGCGGCGGATCCCGCGGCGGCCACGTCGTCGACGCTCGCCCTCGGCGCGATCTCCTGCCGTAGGTTGGCCTCGGCGCCGGCCTGGCTGACGTAGGAGATCCCAATACGCATGCGGACGTCGTCGTCGGCCGCGGTGTCGAAGCCGACCCAGCCGCCGGAACCGCGCCCGGCGCGGTCGGCCCCGGTCGCGTATCCCTCGCCGCCGCTTCCGCTGGTGGCGCCCGGCGCGAGGGTGCCGTCGCGCCAGGTGCCCGTGGTGGTGAAGGCACGGTCGAAGGAGGCGCTGAAGTAGAGCCGGTAATAGCTCTTGCGGTTGTTGGTACCGCCGTTGGCGCGCCTGCCGCAGAATGCCCCGGTGAGCACCGAACCGGTCACCTTGCGGTGGGCGGTGTCGATCTCGATCTCGGCGTCCTCGCTGCCGTTCAGGGAGTTGGACACCCGGAAGAGCAGGTTGGCGGGTCTGTCCGCCGGGAAGCTGAAGTCGGCCACACCGGCGCGTTCGCTGACGGCCAGGTCCGCGGTGGCGCCGGAGTCCAGCCCGACGGTGTAACGGCCGGGAACGGCACGCTCGTTGTCGTGGGAGAAGCCGGACGCGTAGACGGCGTCCTTCGTGTCGGCGGACGGCGAGGAGGTGACGTCGCCGACGAACGGCATGATCGGCACGTCCCCCGCGGCGCCGGGGTTGCACCCTGCTCCATTGACATGGGTGAGGCTCAGCCCGCGCATCCGGGTCACCCCGTACTCGTAACCGTTGGCCGCCCCGGTGCTCGTCTGGTCGCCCGTGGTGCTGGTCGGGGACCAGGCGATCATGCCGTACGGGCGGACCGCGCCGGGATAGGTGTTGCCGCCGTTCGCCGTGCCGATCATCGGGTCCACGTAGGCGGTGGGGCGCGCGACCAGCGCGTCGGCCTCGGCGGCCGGCGGCATGACGGCGCCGGCGAGAGCACCCGTGAGGGCGATCGCGGCGGCCCGTACGGCGATACGCCGGGCCGGGGACGGTCTGGAGGGCATGTTCTCGGATACCTCCGGCAGAGGGGGACAACGTTGTCACCGCGGTTCGGACCACGGCGCGGCAGCGTTGATCGATTCGCCGCCGAGCGTAGGTCCCCGCGGCGTGCCAGGGAATGCCGCGGACGGATCCGACCGGTGAACGCGTGATGAACGGGGCCTCGGGACACGCTTTGACACGATGGGGACTGCTGGAAGAGCACCGAGCCGCAGCAGAGGAGCACAGTGATCCGCTGGACGTACGCCTTCATCGACCGGCCCGCAGCAGCCGCGGGCCCCGCCGCCGCCTTCTGGAGCGCGGTCTCCGGCACCCAGCTCTCCGCGCCGTGGGGAGAGGGGGGCGAATTCACGACCCTGGTCCCGGACGGAGCCGACGCCTGCCTTGCGGTGCAGGCGGTGGGAGGTGAGGGCGGGGCCCATCCCGATCTGGCGGTGGACGACATGGCCGCCTTCACCGCCCAGGCCCTTCGGCTGGGCGCCCTGGAGGAGGCCCGGCACCCGGAACTGACCGTCCTGCGCTCCCCCGGCGGCCAGCCCTTCTGCGTCGTGCCCTGGCGGGGCCAGAGGGCGCGGCCGCCGGTGCTCACCGGTCCCGGCGGTGTCACGAGCAGGCTGGACCAGATCTGCCTCGACGTCTCACCGGCGGCGTTCGACGCGGAGGTCGCGTTCTGGGCGGCGCTGACCGGGTGGGAGGCTCGCCCGGGCGTCCACCGGGAGTTCCATGTGCTCCGCCCGTCGCAGGACCTGCCCGTCCATCTGCTCGTCCAGCGCCTGGGCGAGCCCCGCCCCGCCTCGGCGCATCTGGATCTCGCCTGCTCGGACCTGGCGGCCGGCCGGGCGCAACACGAAGGGCACGGCGCAGAGTTCGTGCGCGACGGGGACGGCTGGACGGTGATGCGGGACCCGGCAGGCGGGGTCTACTGCCTCACCGGGCGCGATCCCCTGACCGGCGAGTAGAGCCGCGCGGTCCCGCCCACCACCTCGGGCGGGACCGCAGCGTCCGCCCTTCACGCCACGCGAACTGTCAGGTAGCCTGACATTTAAGTCGGAGTCGATCCCGGAGGTTCGCCATGACCATGGAGTACGCCACCCAGTACCGCACCCGCTCCCATATCCCCCCGGAGCCGGGCAAGCCGTATTTCATCGAGAAGGGCATGGGCGACCGGGCCCACCTCTTCGGTGATCTCGTGACCGTCTACGCCGGTGGCGAGCAGACCGAGAACGCCTTCAACTTCTTCACCGTCGAGGGGGTGAAGGGTGACATCATCCCCGCCCACATGCACACGGACACCTACGAGGTCTTCTACATCGGCAGCGGCGCGGCCCGGCTCTTCGTCGAGGACCAGGAAGGTGAGCAGTACGAGAAGCTGCTGACCACCGGCGACTTCGGTTTCGTGCCCAAGAACTGCCCGCACGCCTACCGCATCGAGCGCCATCACAGCCAGATCATCGGGGTGGCCGCGGGTCCGGGCGGCACCTTCGAGCGCTTCTTCGAGAACCTCGGGACACCGACCGACGAGCTGACCCTGCCGCGCGAGCCGTACGTCCCCGAGCCGCAGAAGTTCGGCACGGTGCCGGAGCAGTTCGACGTCCGCTTCATGCCCGGTCAGCAGTGGCGCACCCGGGACTGACCGGTCGTCCGCTCCCCGTTCCCGTCCTGAGGAACGCCCGCTCCCACCGAAAGTCAGGTCCATGCCGCTACCCTCCGACCCTCCCTCCTCCGCCTTCGTGCCTCCCACCCCGCCGGACCCGGCCACGCTTGCGCTGCCGTCCCCCTCACGCCCGGCACCCGGCGTGAGGCTGCTGCGCGGAGCGGTCTACCAGCTGCTGGAGGGACGCAGGGCGCTGGAGCTGGACGTATGGCTGCCGGAGGACGCCGGCACCCCTGTCCCCCTCGTCGTGTTCGTGCACGGAGGCGGCTGGCGCACGGGCCTGCGGGACAGCATGGGGCCCCGGTTCCGCTCCTGGCAGCCGGGGCCGTTCGCCCGTCTCGTCCAGGCCGGTTTCGCCGTCGCGTGCCTGGACTACCGGCTCAGCGGCGAAGCACACTTCCCCGCGCAGCGGGACGATGTCACCGCCGCTCTGCGCTGGCTGGGCACCCGCGCGGACGAACTGGGCGTGGACGCGTCCCGTACCGTCCTGTGGGGGGAGTCGGCTGGCGCGCACCTGGCGGCCCACACCGCTCTCTCGGCACCGGCCGAGGGGCTCGGCGGGATCCGCGGCTGCGTGTGCTGGTACGTCCCCAGCGATCTGGTGGCCCTCGCCGAGGACCACGGTGGTGGCTACGACGCCGACGACCCGGCGACCTACGAGGCGCGCCTCCTCGGAGTGGCGGCCGGCGCCGACCCGGAGAGGGCGAGGGCGGCGAGTCCGGTGGCCCACGTCACCGCGAAGGCCCCTCCCTTCCTCCTCCTGCACGGGACGGCCGACACCGCCGTCCCCACCCGGCAGAGCGTCCGGCTGGCCGACGCGCTGCGCGAGGCGGGAGTGCCCGTGGAGCTGCGCCTGATCGAGGGGGCACAGCACCTGTGGATGGGCGTTTCCGACGAGCGGGTCACCGAGTGTTTCGAACGTTCGGTGGAGTTCACCCGCGCGCGTACGCGCTGATCACGGGCGCGCGAGGGGGCGCGGGGGTGCCGGGCGGGCGCCGCCGGTCGTTATGCTCGGAGCCCCGCCTGCCCATCGAGGAACCATGACCGCCGACGCCGCACCGAACATGCCCCAGCTCCTCAGCGAGGCCAAACGCTGGTTCGACGACGCCCTGCTGGCCGGGATGACGGCCGCCGGTGAGCAGCCCGTGACCGCCGCGCAGGCCGCGGTCTTCGCGACGCTCGATCCGGACGGGACGTCGATCTCCGAGCTGGCGCGGCGGATGGGCGTCACCCGTCAGACGACGCACCAGGCGGTGCACAGCCTGATCGGCCTGGGCCTGCTGGAGCAGACGCCCGATCCGTCGTCCGCCCGGTCGCGGATCGTCCGCACGACCCCGGAAGGTGCCCGGGCACACGAACGGGCACAGATCATGCTCGCCCGCATAGAGGCCGTCCTGGCCGAGCGCGTCGGTCCGCAGGCCGGGCTGCTGCGCGACGTCCTCACGCGGTCCTGGGGCGAACCGCCCCTGCTGTCGGCGAGCCCCTGAGCCGTGGGCGGGCCGTACCCCCGGGCAGGGGCACGGCCCGCCGGCACGTCACGGCGTGGTGATGCTCGGCCGCGGCGCGGTCGCCATCGCGCTGCCGATGGCGAAACTGGGGTGCGGCGGCTGGTTGTACGCGGTGTTCTGCCAGGCCAGGGCGGTCCGGTACATGGTGTCGTGGAGCAGAGTGGTGATCTTCGTACTGGTCTCGTACGGCGTGGAGTAGATCCGCAGCGCGGTGTTGTTGGTGGTCGGCCAGACGACTTCCTCACGCCAGTCGCCGAAGAGGTCCCCGGAGATCGCCGGCGTGGCCTTGGTGCCGTTGCCGGAGTGGACGGAGGCCCCCGTCAGCAGGCGGGTGTCGGCCGAGGTGCCGTACTTGTCGATGTGGGTGCCGTCGAGGAGTTCACGGGTCGTGTCGCCGTCCCACCAGGACAGGAAGTTGGAGCTGGACGGCTTACGGCTGGTGACCACGTCGCCCTTCGGTCCGCGCACACCGGAGACGGCGGAGGACCAGGACTCGGCGCCCGCGCTGCCGGACCAGATGTCACCGGACACGCCGCGTCCGTTGTCCCCGCTCGCCGGGGTGGACCAGAGGATCTGGCCGGACTTGGCGTCCGCCATCCATGAGGACGGCTTGGAGCTGTCCTCGTCGACCTTGAACTCCTCCAGGCCCGCCCTGGAGGGGTCGAGGTCCCCCACGTGCATGGCGTCGCCGTGGCCGTTCTTCGTCGTCCACAGTCCGCTGCCGTTGTCGTCCACGGCCATGGCGCCGTAGATGATCTCGTCCTTGCCGTCACCGTCGGCGTCGGCGATCGACAGCTGGTGGTTGCCCTGGCCGTCGTACCCCTTGCCGGAGTTGGTCGAGCTGTTCGTGTCGAAGGTCCAGCGCCGGGTGAAGGCGCCGCCCCGCCAGTCCCAGGCGGCGATGACGCTGCGCGTGTAGTAGCCGCGCGCCATGATCAGGGACGGCCTGGCGCCGTCCAGATAGGCCGTGCCGGCGAGGAAGCGGTCGACCCGGTTGCCGTAGGAGTCGCCCCACGAGGACACCGTGCCGCGCGCGGGGACGTAGTCGACGGTGCCCATCGCCGCCCCGGTCCTGCCGTTGAACATCGTCAGGAACTCGGGGCCGGACAGGATGTATCCGGAGGAGTTGCGGTGGTCGGCGGAGGAACTGCCGATCACCTTTCCGGCACCGTCGACGCTGCCGTCGGCGGTCTTCATGGCCACCTCGGCCTGGCCGTCACCGTCGTAGTCGTACACCTGGAACTGGGTGTAGTGCGCGCCCGAGCGGATGTTGCGTCCGAGGTCGATCCGCCAGAGCCGGGTGCCGTCGAGTCGGATCCCGTCGACGATCGTGTTGCCCGTGTAGCCGGACTGGGAGTTGTCCTTGGCGTTGGTGGGCTGCCACTTCAGTACGAAGTCGAGGGCGCCGTCGCCGTCCAGGTCGCCGACGGACGCGTCGTTGGCCTCGTAGGTGTAGGCGACCCCGTCGGGTGTCGTCCCGCCGGCGGGCGGGCTGATGGGCACGTCCTTGTATCCGGCGCGGAACTGGATCGCGTGCACGGAGTCGCTCTGCTCCACGCCGTCGACGACCGCGCGCACCGTGTAGTCGGCGGTGGCGGGCGCGCCGGAGTGGAAGTAGTTCGTCGAGGCGGTGACCGGCGAGGCGTTGACCTTGGTGCCCGCCCGGTAGACGTTGAACGACACGTTGTCGGGGTCGGTACCGAGCCAGCGCCAGCTGACGAGGTTTCCGCTGTCGGTGTGCACACTGACGACGCCCCGGTCGAGCGCCTCGGCCTGCCGCGCGGTGGCGGCCTGCGAGGCGGGGCCGAGTGCGACGAGTCCGCCGGCGGCGAGCAGCCCTGCCGCCAGGGCGCCGACCAGCGCGCGGGTACGGGTGATACGGCGTCTGCGGCGGGGGCGGGAAGCGGTGTGGGGAAGCAGAGGCTCCACGGGAGGCACCTTCTGGCAGGGGATGGCTTACGCCCCCTCAGTTGCTCCCGGATGCCGAAAGGTTGCCGCCGGTTTCCTTCTCCGTCATGGCAGGCCGCCCCCGCACCGCACCGGCCGCGGCGTGCAGTGAGCGCAGCGCGAGCAGCAGGAAGCCGATGTCGTCGAGGTAGACGGGGTCCGGCAGAAGGTCCACGGGCGACACGGTGTAGATCACCGCCGCCCAGACGAGCGCCTTGTTCTTCAGGGGGATGCCGGCGTCGATGAGGAGCCTTCTGGCCCGGATCACCCGTACCAGCAGGACGAGGGCGGCACCTGCCATGAGCAGGAGTACGAGTGCGCCGATGATGAGCCAGACCGAGGTGTCCATGGCTCATCGTCTCCCGGCCGGGCGGCCGGAGCGCGGAGGCCTCACCCGTGGCTCCTGGCCTGTTGACGGGCGCGACGGCGCTTCAGGGCACGGCGCTCGTTCTCGTCCATGCCTCCCCAGACACCCGAGTCCTGGCCGTTCTCCAGCGCCCACTCCAGGCACTGTTCCCGCACGGAGCAGGTCCCGCAGACGGCCTTGGCCTCCTCGGCCTGCACGAGTGCGGGCCCGGTGCTGCCGATGGGGAAGAACAGGTCGGGGTCCTCTTCGCGGCATGCCGCGTGCATGCGCCAGTTGTCCATGTCTCTCACTCCTTCTCGCTGGGAACGGTCCGTCGGTCTCTGCTGGATTGCGCCTGGTTTTCGGTACCGCACTGTGCGCGTGACCGTCATACGGCGATCGAAACCCCAACAGGCCCGGACTTCAGGGGTTTCCGGCGCCCGGGCCGCCTTCCGGCAGCGGCGAACCCGGGTGAGGGGCAGCCGCGCACGCGCTGTCCAGCCGGATGCGGTAGTGCATGACGACGGCCGGTTCGTCGATGATGTCCACCCTGGCCCCCGCGGTCTCCAGGACCGCGCGGTCGCCGATCTCCGGGGCCGCTACACGCAGCAGGTGCAGCGGTGGCACACCGGTCATCGGGTGCGGCGGGGCGTCGAGGGGCATCACCTGCACCGTGAGGTGCTGGCGGTGGGCCGCCTCCTCCAGCACCGCCCGTTGTCCGGCCATCACGGAGGGGCCGCCGACCGTCGTATGGAGGGCAGCGGCGGGGAACAGTGCCCAGAGGGCCGCGCCGCGCGCCCCGAGGCGGCGCTGCCGCTCGGCCAGCAGTTCGAGGTGCCGGTCGCGTCGTGGCGGCGGATCGGCGGTGAGGCTGCGGCACAGGGCCGCCTCGTAGGCGGGGGTACGCAGGAGCTCGGGGACCAGGGCGGGGTGCCAGGTCCGGACGAGCGCGGCGGAGGACTCGATGCCGATGACCTCCTGCTGCCACGGGTCCATCGCGTCCCGCCACGCGTGCCACCAGCCCGGCAGGTTCGCGGCAGCGATGCCCGCCATGATCGGCTCGGCCTCTTCGGCGGAAACCGCGTAACGCTCGAGGAGGACTCGGACCTGATAGGCGTCGAGCCCGGTCTCGGCACGCTCGATGCGCCGGACGGTGGCGGGGTGGGCACCGAGTGCCACCGAAGCCGCCTGGAGACTGACGCCCGCGCGTTCCCGGAGCATCCGCAGGCGCGCCGCAAGGACACGGTGTTCGACGGTGGGACCGGACCGGGGCCTCATCCACGTCCCTTCCTTGCAGCTCCGACGGGCGCGGTCTCAGCGGTCCCGGCGTCGATTCGGAACCATCCTGACATTCTGCCTCTTGCAAAGTATGCACTTTGCACGGAGAGTACGTACATGTCGGAAATAGTTACGTGCGCGCGTTCCGCCCCGGAGGGATCGGGCGGGCGGAGCGCACAGAGCTGGTGGATTCCCCGCCTTCCCCGGGCCGTCCCGGTGGCGAGGCACCGCGTGCAGGAAGCCATGCGGAGCTGGGGAGAAACCGACGAACGCGTCGAGACGGCGGCCCTGGTCGTGACCGAGCTGGTCACGAACGCGGTGGAGCACACCGCGGGCCGGCGGATCCGGTGCCGCCTCCTGCGGACCCCCGGCCGTTTGCGCATCTGCGTATGGAACCGCGGCCGGCTGCACGTGCCGGAACTCCCCGGTCCACGGAGCCGGCCGTCCGGCACCCCGGCGGAGGGGCCGCACGGCGTGGAGGGGCCCGGTCCGGTGGCCTTCGGCGGGCCGGACGGCACGGACGACGGCTTCAGTCTCGCGTCGGTCTCCGAGGACGGCCGGGGCCTGATGCTCGTGGACGCGCTCGCGACGCGATGGGGCACGCGCAGCAGCGTGTCCGGCCGACTCGTCTGGGCCGATATCTGAAGCCTCGGGACGCCGGATCCGGTGGAACAGGCCGGCGGTGGACAACGTCAGCCGCGTGCGCGAAGATCGCGGTCTGCCGCCGGGCGTCAGAAGTCGTACACCTCGAAGTCGGCGACGGGCGGTACCCGAGCCGCTGGCCGCTGGTAGGGCCAGATCAGCGAAGAGCAGGGCCTCCGCCGCGCCCACTGCCGTCGCGGCCCGGCTCACCTCGACCGTCGCGGCGCCCGCGTAACCGCGGCCGCGCAGGTGGGCGGGGGTGAAGACGGGGGTCACCCAGAGCGTGACGCGTCCGTCAGTGACGCGTGTGTCCGCGCCGGCGGAGGCCGGCCGGTCGGGCCGCGAGACTGTCGGCCTCTTCGGGCGTGAGGGGGGTGAGGACCGGACGACGGGGGCGGGGTACGGAGCCACTCTCCCCGGCCGCACGGCTCAGGCCGGCGCGGTCCGGCACTCCGGGTGACCCCAGCCGTTCGGGTTCTTGGCGATCATGTCCTTGGCCGCGTACGGCTTCCCGCAGTGGCACCGGCCCGCGAATTTCGCCCGGATCGTGGCCGCGGAGCGCGCCCGGCCCGTGGAGGCATTGGTGGACCCGCCCGTGGAGCCGCCCTTGGCGGCGCCCGCCGTCCGGCTCTTCGTCGAGCGGGCGGGCGCGGGCACCGGCATGTCCGCCGTGCCGTACGCGGTCCCCGCCGCCTGCTGTGATACGGCCACCTCGCTCGCGGCCTGGTCGGCCAGAGCGTTGAGCGGGTCACCGTCCACCTGGTGCGCCGGCACGTAGCGGAAGGTCACAGCGCGGCTGCTCAGCAGTTCGTCGATGCCGACCACCAGCTCCCGGTTGGCGACCGGCTTGCCCGCCGACGTCTTCCAGCCGTTGCGCTTCCACCCCGGCAGCCACTTGGTCACCGCGTTCATCGCGTACTGCGAGTCCATGCGCACCTCGACGGGCACGGCCGGATCGGTCGACCTCAGCAGTTCCAGCAGGGCGGTGAGCTCGGCGACGTTGTTGGTGGCGGTGCCCAGGGGGCCCGCTTCCCACCGCTGGGGGTTCCCCTGGTCATCGGCCACGACCCACGCCCAGGCGGCAGGTCCCGGATTGCCCTTCGATGCCCCGTCACACGCGGCGATGATGCGCTCGTCCATGCCCCTGATCATGCCAGCCCGGAAGCTCAGGGCACGATCGAGTCGATGTATCCGCCGTCCACCCGCATGGCCGCGCCCGTGGTGGCCGATGCCTGCGGGGAGCTGAGATAGACGACGAGGTTCGCGATCTCCTCCGGCTCGATCAGGCGCTGGAGGAGGGACTGCGGGCGGTGCCGTTGCATGAAGACGCGCTGGGCCTCGTCCCAGGGAAGGTCATCGCCCACGAGCTCGTGGACGAAGTCCTCGACGCCCCCGGTGTGCGTGGGCCCGGCGATCACGGAGTTCACCGTCACGCCGGTGCCCGCGGCCTCCTTGGCGAAGCCTCGGGAGACGGCGAGCAGAGCGGTCTTCGACATGCCGTAGTGGATCATCTCGGCGGGGATGACGATCGCGGAGTCGCTCGCGATGTTCTGCACCCGGCCCCATCCCCGCTCGGTCATGCCGGGCAGGTAGCGGCGGATCAGACGCACCGCGCTGAGGACGTTGGTGTCGAAGTAGGCGCGCCACTCCTCGTCGGTGATCTCCAGCGGCGGCCTGGAGCCGAAGATGCCGAGGTTGTTGACGAGGATGTCCGCCGCGGGCACGGCCTCGTGGAGCTCCGCCGCCCCCTGCTCCGTGGCGAGGTCGCAGGCGACCGTGAGGACATGGGCGTCGGGCTCGGTGCCACGCAGCACGTCCGCCGCCGCGCCGAGCCGGTCCCGGCCCCGTCCGGTCAGCACGACGCGCGCTCCGGCACCGGCCAGCCCGGTGGCGATGGCGAGCCCGATGCCCTGTGAGGAGCCGGTCACGACAGCGGTCCTGCCGGCGAGATCGATACGCACCTTGCGGTCCTTCCGTCCCATGTCGGTGTGCGGGGTCGAAGAATCTCCACCCTGTCACTCCCCGGCCCGGGACGCCTTCCGGCCACCGTGAACTCCGCCGCGCCCCGTCCGGATCAGGCCATGGCGCGGCTCGGGGCTCCCGGCCCGTGGGAAACGGCCGGGAGCCCCGTCGGGTGACTCAGAGAACGCCGGACTCGGAGACGGCGATCTTCGCCTTGGTCTTGCCGGTCGAGGAGCCGTACGACTCGATCTTGCGGACGAGCTCCATGCTCGCCTCGTCGGCGACCTCGCCGAAGACGACGTGCTTGCCGTCCAGCCACGGGGTGACGACGGTGGTGATGAAGAACTGCGAACCGTTGCTGTTCGGGCCCGCGTTGGCCATCGAGAGCAGGCCCGGCTTGTTGTGCTTCAGCGTGAAGTTCTCGTCGGCGAACTTCTCGCCGTAGATGCTCTTGCCGCCGGTGCCGTTGCCGTTGGTGAAGTCACCACCCTGGAGCATGAACTCCGGGATGACGCGGTGGAACGGCGAGCCCGCGTAGCCGAAGCCCTTCTCACCGGTGGCAAGCGCGCGGAAGTTCTCCGCGGTCTTGGGGGCCACGTCGTCGAAGAGGTTGAACGCAATCCGCCCAGCGGGCTGGTCGTCGATGGTGATGTCGAAAAACGCCTTGATGGTCATGAGTCCATCCTGACATCACCCGCCACCTCCCGATGCACAGGCCCCGCCCCACGGCCGCCGCGTCGCGCCGCATGCGTACGGCGTACGGCGTACCACGGGGATGAGCCGTGGTACGCCGTTTCAGTCAGGGAGAACGCCGCTTCCCCCTACCGGTGCAGCTCAGCGGTTGCCGCGGTGGTCACCGCCACGGTGGTGCCGGCCCCAGGACTCGGAGTCGACCTTGTGGCCGCGGTTGTCGCGGAGCGTGGCGGTGTCCCTGCTGTCCCACACGTAGTGGCGGCGGTCCTGGTACACGTCGTGCCGGGAGTCACGGCCGACCCCGGTGTGGACGCGCACGGAGGAGCGGCCGGGCAGCCGCAGGTCGAACTTGTACGAGCGACGGCTCTCGTCGGTGAGCGTCCAGCCGCGGAGGTTGACGGAGTGGCGGCTGGTGTTGGTCACGGTGACCCACTCGGCGTTCAGGCTGCGGTTGGAGCCGTTGTCGCGACCGGGGCTGTCGTACTGGATCTTGCCCAGGACGACGGCCGAGCGCTGTGCCGGCCGATTGTGACCGTGGTCCCGGCCATCGGCCGTTGCCGGAAGGGCCGCCGCGGCGAGCAGGGCGCCGGAGGCGAGGACGGTGGCGGTGATCCGTCGTGCGGAACGGGACATGGAAACCCCTCATCATGCGGGCCCGGAATGGAGCTCCGGGCGTTTTTCCGATCCCGGCGTCGTGCCGGGAACGCAAACTTTGTCCCGCTTTCGAGGTGGCCGAAAGGCGCCCTGGTTCGTGTGACAAAGTGCGGACATTTCTGTCACACACGACTGCACCCGGCACGGACTCCGGCAGTCGTAGACCTGTCAACCGTTGATCGTTGCACGGACCCTTTCGGGGGGCCGTTCACCTGGTCACGGCGCCCCGTTCACCCCGGCCCCGCTCCCCCGGGCGCCCCGGCAGGGACCTCGCCGATCCGTGTAACAGGAGCGACAGCGCTTACCTGGACAGGCATTCCATTACCGCCGGGAAAGGAGCTCGTGCGTTCGAGCCTTCAACATCCATCGCGAAGGGGCGAGCCGGACGCGCTGACCTCCACCGGTGACGAAAGCGTTCACGGGTGTCATCGGATCCAGCGCCATCGTCCTGGCCAGCAGGACGCCGACGGCCAGCGGGAGCAGGGTGACGGCCAGCGCCGTGCCGGCGCTGGTCAGGTTCTGGATGCGGGGGCGCGTCGGCGCTTCGGGGAGCATGGTCCCCATTCGACCAGCGGGGGCACGTGCCGGGATCGGGTCACGTACTCAGACGTCCCGCCCCCCGTACTCAGTCCGGGCCCGTGCCCGCGCCGGGCGGGGCGGGTTTCAGCCGTCCGGTCCCCGCCGTCCCGAGGCGTCGGCCCGGCCGCCGGCCCCGAGGAGGCCCGTGGCCTCGAACGGAGCCGTCCGCGCCAGTCTGGGCAGCTCGCGCTTCGAGAGCGCCGTGACGACCGGAGGCATCGCGGCGCGCACCAGCTGCGTGACGCGCAGCCACGCCGGCATGTACGCGGAGGCACTGCGGCGCTCGACCGCCCGCACCATGTGGCGTGCCACGGTCTCCGCCGGGTAGACCTTGCGCGCGGGCCTGGGCATGTGCCCCCTCAGTTCGCGCAGCACGGGGTGCTGATCGGCATCGCGGATCATGTCGGTGTCGGTCCAGTTCAGGTAGCCGATGCCCACCCCGACGTGCTCATGGGCGAGCTCGGCACGCAGCGAGTGCGCGAACGACTCCACGCCGGCCTTGGAGGCGCAGTACGCGCTCATCATGGGCGCTGCGCCGATGGAGGCCAGCGACGCGATCTGGAGGTAGTACCCCCGTGTGACGCGCAGCTGGGGCAGGAAGACCCGTGCGGTGGTCGCGCTGCCGATCAGATTCACCTCGATCACGCGCCGCCAGGTCACCGGGTCGGACTCCGCGAAGGGGCCGCCCTCGGCCAGGCCCGCGTTGGCGACCACGACCGAGGCGGGACCGAGCCGCTCCCGTACGTCGTCGGCCACCCGCGCCATTCCCGCCTCGTTGGTGACATCGGCCTCCCAGCACCGCGCCGGGCCCCGAAGCGAGTCCCGCACCGCGGCCAGGCCGGCTTCCTCCCGGCCGATCAGGGCCAGCGTGGCTCCGCGGTTCGCCAGCTCGCGCGCGATGGCCGCGCCGAGGCCCCGTGCCGCGCCGGTCACGACGGCGACGCGGCCTTCCAGAGGACCAGGTGTGCCCGTCATACGCGTCTCCTCGGATTCGGCCGCGTCGGCGCCCCTCGGCTCGCGGACGGTGTGTCCAGCCAAGCACTCCGTTCGGCCGGGCGCTCGGCGAGACGAACCGGGCCTGGCTCTACTCCGGCGGGGAGGGCGGGCCCCAGTGGGAGAATCGGGGCAGCCACTTCACCCGGTAGTCGGGGTGCCCGGCGTGCTCGGCGGCCATCTGCCGGACGACGAATCCCAGGCCGACGGCGCGGCCCGAGGTGAAGTCCTGGGCAGGGCGGTCGGTGTCCAGGACCGCGATCTCCTCGTACTCGTCCAGAAGGACCCTGGTGGTCTCGACCCTGCGCAGGGTGCGTGCCGGGTCCTGGAAGGCGATGTGCCGGTCGTAGGCACGCGAACGTACGACGAACGCGATGCCGCTCGTGCGGTCGTGCACCTCACCGGGTGCCTCGGCCGGAGTCCGCCAGCCGTCGCCGCCCGCTTCCCGCGCGATCTGCTCCTCCTCGGCGAGGCGTGCCCGCACGAAGGCCAACAGGTCCGAGTTGTCTGCCATCTGGTTCCGAATCCTTCTCCGTCACAGACCGTGGCGGAGATCCACTCACCGCCGCGGACCCGTTCTGCCCGACCAGCAGAGGATGCCTCACCCGCGTGCCCGGGGCGCACTCGGCACGGGGGGCGTTCCGCATGACGGACACCGCCCGGGGCTGTGACCGGCGGGATTCAGCGGGACGGATCCCGCCGGGCGGCCATGAGCAGCGCGATGTCGTCGGGCCGGTCCTCGTCCTGACGGGCCTGCCCGATGACGCGGTCGGCCGCCTCGGCGAGCGGCATGTGGCCCACCGCGTCCAGGGTGCTGCGCAGCCGCTCGATGCCCTCGTCGATGTCCGTGCCCGCCTTCTCCACAAGCCCGTCCGTGAAGAGGGCCAGAACGGCTCCCGGGTCCAGCCACAGTTCCGTGACGGGGTACGAGGCCTCCGGGTCGACTCCTAGCACCACACCTCCGGGGAGGTCCAGGACCTCGGTCCTGCCGTCCGGGTGCCGCAGGACGGGCTGGGGGTGACCGGCGCGTACGGCCCGGGTGGCACCGGTCGCGGGGTCGAGCACCACGTAGCAGCAGCTGGCGAACTGCCCGGGGTCGAGGCCGATGAGCAGCCGGTTGGTGGCACTCATGATCTCCTGCGGTTCGTGCCCGATGAGCGTGAAGGCCCTTACGGCGCTGCGCAGTTGCCCCATGGTGGCCGCTGCCGCCACACCGTGCCCCTGGACGTCCCCGATGACGAGGGCTAGTCCGCTGCCCGTCTCGATGACGTCGTACCAGTCGCCCCCGATCTCGATGTCCTGGGTGCCCGAGAGGTAGCGTCCGACGGTGTCGACATGGTCGACGACGGGCAGCCGGTGGGGCAGCAGGGCGTCCTGGAGGCCCCGGGCGAGCGCGGCCTCGGTGTCGTAGCGCTGGGCGCGCTGGAGGGCCTGGGCGATGAGCCCCGCCAGCGCGGTGAGCACGGTGCGTTCCTCGGGGCTGAAGCCGCGGGGCTGGTCGAATCCGAGGATGCACGAACCCACGGGCCGGCCCGACGCGATGAGCGGCAGGAAGGCGCGGGCGCCGACGCTGGCGTCGATGGGCATACCGGGGTAGGCCTCGGCCAGCTGCTCCATGGACTCGAAGAACAGCGGCCTGCCCGTCGTGAGCGTCTCCACCCCGGGGATGCGGGCGTCGAGACCGACTCCGTCGAACTGGTCCAGGAACCCCTTGGGGAAACCGGTCTCCCAGGCCAGGTAGAGGCGCCGCTCGTTCTGGAGGTAGATGGCCAGCTGTCTGCCGCCGAAGGCCGGCAGCAGTTCCTCCGTGACCACGGCCGAGACCTGACGCGCCGTGACTGCCTCCGTCAGCGCGATGGCCAGGGCGACGGGCCGGTACAGGACGGCCGAGCGGTCGGCCGGGGAGCCGAGCTCCCCTCCCGGGGTGGCGCCGGACTCCGATGTGCGGCCGGGCCGCCCCGAGGGGCTGAAGGTGACCGTGACCCCGTCGCGGCCGGGGAACATCGCGACGGACAGCCAATCCGCCGAGGTGCGCCGGGCGAGGAAGTACACGGGGTCGTCCGAGAAGAGTGCGGCCCGACGCTGGTCCTCGTAGGCGGGGCTCGCGAGCCAGGGCAGCGCCTCGCCGAGGAGCCGGCCGGTCAGCTCGGCCCGGGTGTGGCCGAGGAGCTCCTCCGCCGGGCGGTTGGCGTAGGTGATCCGTCCGAGCCGGTCGTAGGTGAGCATGCCGCGCGGGATCCGGTCGCCCGCGTCCGGTACGACCGGGCCTGCCCCCTGGTCGAACAGGACACCGGTCAGCCGGCCTGTCCGGCCGTCCAGGTCCCCGGCGCCGGAGAGCTCGACCAGGAGCGGCCGGCCGTCGGGGCTCCAGAGCCGCATCCGGCGCACATGGGGCTCCGCCGACCGCGCGGCTCTGCTCGCCAGCGTCCACAGCCCGTACACGTCCTCGGGCAGCAGCCCGGCCGTGAGCGCCTCCATGGAGCGCGCCGGCCCGTCCGTGGGCTCATGGCCCAGGATCGCGTGCGTACGCTCGTCCGCGGTGACCGTCCCGCTGTCCATGTCCCACGCGAAGTGTCCGACGCGCATCTGCCGCGCGGTGTCCGAAGGAAGCCGCAGGGGCATGGGCTCGCCGTCCCACTCGGCCGGCCTGTCCTGTGCGGCGATGTCGGCGCCCAGCTGCCGGGCGAGTGACTCCAGGCGACGGCGGTCCGCGCCGCCGACCGGCACGCCCCGGGTGGCGTAGCGCAGCACCACGAGCACGCCCACGGGTGTGGTCCCGCCCGGCACGGGCACGTAGAGGGACCCGAAGGGGAAGGGCAGGCCGGCCATCAGCTGCGGGAACCGGCGCATGGCCTCCTCGGCGTCCCCCAGATACACCGGCAGGTTCGACCGGTAGGCCTCGGCGACCGGGAAGGGCCGGTTCACGTGCATCCGCCACCAGGGGCGCAGCAGCGGGACGGGCAGACCCGCGAGCACCGCCATCAGCAGGAGCCCCGGGGTCCGTGAGCGCAGGTAGACGCCGCCCGCGTACCCCCCGACGGCGTCGACGGCGCTCACCACGGCCCGGGCGAGCACCAGCGACAGTCCGTCGGGCGTTCGGCTTCCATCGGGGCTCCAGGTCACACAGCCAGGATGCGCACCCGTGCGCGGGTGCGCATGTCCGCGCAGGTCGCGTGCCGTCAGATACCGGCGGGGGCCGAGGGCTCGGTGCCCGCCCGTGCGCACACCGAGGCGGCCGTCTCGGAGGCGAACGACAGCATGTCCCTCACCTCCTCCGGATACGGCGTCGCCGTGAAGGAGCCCAGGGCCCCCATGCGGCTCAGCAGTCCCGCGGTGAACGCGTCCCCCGCGCCGATCGTGTTGACCACCTCGACCGGTGTGGCGGCGACGGAGACGGGCGGTGCGGTCGCCGTGTACGCCGTGCTGCCCCGTGCGCCACGGGTGAGGACCACCAGCCGTCCTCCTTCCGCCAGTTCCCGGCAGGTCTCCTCCGGATCGGCTCCGGGCCACAGCGTCTCCACGTCCTCGTCGCTGACCTTCACGACGTGGGCCAGTCCGCACAGTTCGCGCAGCGCCGCCGAGCCGTGGTCCGCGCCCAGGGTGCGGTCCCGGCGGACGTTGGGGTCCACGACGAGCAGGGAGCGCTCGGCGGCCGCGGCGGCGGTGGCCCGCACGGCCGATGCCGCGGGCCCGACGACGGCCGCGAGCCCGCCCGCGTACACGGCCCCGAATCCGGCGGCCCGCGTGGACAGGTCCGGCAGCCGGAACGTCGCCGTGTCCTGGAGGTGGAAGTGGTAACCCGTTCCCCCGGCCCCCGGCTCGGCGACGGCCAGTGCCGTAGGCAGACCGGAGCGTTCACAGAGTGTGAGGTCGACCCCGGCCGCCCGCAGCCGATCCTCGATCGTGCGGGCGAAGCCGTCGCCGCCCAGCCCTCCGGCGAACGCCACCGGGGTGCCGAGCGTGGCCAGCCCGACGGCGACGTTGGCCGGGGCCCCGCCGAACTGGGCGGCCCGCAGGCCGCCGTCCCCGGCCACGGGTACGAGGTCGACGAGCGCCTCTCCGAGTACGAGGACGGCGCCGGGTCCGCCCGTCACGGCTCGACCACGATCTTGCGGCCGATGCCCGCCTTGAAGCGGTCGATGGCCTGCGGGTACTGGTCGAGCGGCAGCCGGTCGCTGATGAAGACGGCAGGGTCGAGGACCCCGGTGGCGAAGAGCGCGGCGGCGCGTTCGTAGCTGTGCAGGACGGCCATCGAGCCGGTGATGGTGATCTCCTGGTTGTAGATGCGGTACGGCTCGATGACGGCCGTCGTCGCGTAGTCGGCGACCCCGAACTGGAGGAAGGTCCCGCCCTTGGCGACGCGTCCCAGGCCGTCCTGGATGGCGGCCGCGTTGCCCGTGGCGTCGATGACGACGTCCCAGCCGCCGGGCCGCTCGAGCTCGTCGGCCCCGGCCGCCGACCGGGAGCAGCCGAGGAGGCCGGCCGTGGCGAGGCGGTCCGGATTGACGTCCAGGATGTCCACGCCCGCCGCCCCGGTGCGCTTGGCGAGCTCCAGCATCATGAGGCCCATGGTTCCGGAGCCGTAGATCAGCACCTCGGCGCCGAGGGTGCTGCTCAGGACGTCGTAACCCCGGACCGCGCAGGACAGCGGCTCGATGAGGGCGGCGTCATTCACGTCGATGTGCTCGGGCAGCCGGACGCAGTTGGCGACGGGGGCCACGGCGTACTCGGCGGCGCCGCCGGAGACGGTGACGCCGATGGCGGCCCAGCGTTCACAGAGGTTGCCGCGACCACTGCGGCAGTAGCGGCACTCGTGGCAGTGCAGCGAGGGATCGACGGCGACGCGGTCGCCGATGGCGAGCTCCGTGACGTCACGTCCGACGCCCACGATCTCCCCGGCGAACTCGTGGCCGGGGACGAGCGGCAGGGAGGGCGCGAACTCGCCCTGCAGGATGTGCAGATCGGTGCCGCAGAGCCCGCAGGAGGCAACGGACACGACGACCTCGCGGGGGCCGGGGGTGGGGTCGGGGACGGTGGTGACGGAGATCTTCCCGGGTGCTTCGACGATGGCTGCCCGCATTATTTCACTGCTCCGAGAGACAGGCCCTGGACGAGTTTGTCCTGGGCGGCGTAGCCGGCGGCGAGCACCGGCAGGGACACGACGACGGACGCGGCGCACAGCTGGGCCAGGAAGAGGCCCTGGCTGGTGACGAATCCGGTGAGGAAGACGGGTGCTGTCTGGGCGACGACGCCGGTGAGCACCCGGGCGAAGAGCAGCTCGTTCCAGCTGAAGATGAAGCAGATCAGCGCGGTGGCCGCGATCCCGGGGGCGGCCATCGGTGCGACGACCCGGGCCAGGACGGTCGGCAGCCTCGCGCCGTCGACCTGGGCGGCCTCGATGACCGACACCGGCACGTCCGCGAGGAAGGACTGCATCATCCAGACCGCGATCGGCAGGTTCATCGAGGTGTAGAGCAGGACGAGGAGCCAGATGTTGTCCAGCATCCCGGCGTTCTTTGCGAACAGGTAGACGGGGAGAAGCCCCGCGACGACGGGCAGCATCTTCGTGGAAAGGAAGAAGAACATCACGTCCGTCCACTTGCGCACGCGCCGGATGGAGAGGGCGTACGCCGCCGGGAGCGCCAGCAGGAGCACCAGGACCGTGGAGAAGAAGGAGGCCCCCAGCGAGTTGAGCAGGGGCGGCCACGGGGTCACACCGGTGTCGGCTCCGAAGAAGGCGCGGTAACCGTCGAGGGTGAGCGGCGCGAAGAGGGAGGGCGGGTTGGTGGCTGCGTCGGACTCCGCGTGCAGCGAAGTCAGCAGCATCCACAGCGCGGGCAGGCAGAAGGCGAGTCCTGCCGCCCAGGCCAGCAGGCCGAGTGCGGCGGAGCGCCGTCGGGCCCTTCGCAGGACGCGTCGCGCGGACGGGGCGGGCGCGGGGACGGTGGCGGTGGCGGTGGTCATGCGCGGTTCGCCTCCTCACTGAAGAGGGACGAGACGGTCCGGAGCGCGAAGGTGGCGATGATGATCGTGCCGATCACCACCACGACCCCGGCGGCGGACGCCAGTCCGTATTCGTGGGCCTGGTAGAAGGTCTGGTAGATCGTGTAGGGAAGGTTGGCGGTGTCGAGGCCGCCCGCGGTGATCGTGAACACCGCGTCGAAGTTCTGCACGATGTAGACGGCGCCGAGCAGCACTCCGAGTTCGAGGTACCTGCGCAGGTGCGGCAGGGTCAGATAGCGGAAGGTCTGCCAGGCGCTCGCACCGTCCAGGCGAGCGGCCTCGACGACCTCCGCGGGCCGGCTCTGGAGGCCGGCGAGCAGGATCAGCATCATGAACGGCGTCCACTGCCAGACCAGCGCCGCGATGACGGCGAGGAGCGGCATGTCCGCGATCCAGTCCGGCTGGCTCGGGGTGGTGTCGCCGAAGAGGTCTCCCACCCAGCTGAGCGCGCCGTTGAGGAGTCCGTACTCCGGGTTGTACAGCGCGTGCTTCCACAGGAGCGCGGCGGAGACGGGCACGATCAGGAACGGCGTGATGAGCAGGGTGCGGACCATGCCCCGGCCGAAGAACGTACGGTCCAGGAGCAGCGCGAGGGCCAGGCCGATGACGACGGTGGCGAGGACGACGCCCACGGTCAGCAGGATCGTGGTGAGGACCGAGTCGCGGAGCGCGGCGTCGGTGAAGACGGACGCGTAGTTGCCGAGCCCGTTGAAGGCGCGTTTGTCGGGGCTGAGGGAGTTCCAGTCGAAGAGGGAGATCACCAGGGTCGCCACGAACGGCAGTTGGGTGACGACGATCAGGAAGACCAGGGCGGGGAGCAGCGGAGCCCTGGTGGCCCAGGCCCGGGCGCCGCTCTTCTTACGGGCCGGCGCCGCGGGTGGCCGGGGTGGTGACTGGGGTGTGGTGCCGACTGCTGTGGTCATCGGTACTCCTTGGCGACCTGTTCGGCCAGCTTCTGGGAAGCGGCCAGCGCCTTGTCGACGGACTGGCGGCCGGCGATGGCCGCGCTGATCTCCTGCGCGACCCTGGTTCCGAGGTCGGTGAACTCGGGGATGCCGACGAACTGGATCCCGGGCACGGGGCGCGGCTGGGTGCCCGGGTTCTTCGGGTCGGCCCCGGAGATGGCCTGCTCGGTGACGTCCGCGAAGGCGCCTGCCGCCTTGCGGTATTCGGGGTTCTCGTAGGTGGAGGCGCGTTTGCCGGCCGGGGCGTTGGACCAGCCGCTGGTCTCACCGACGAGCGACTCGTACTCCTTGCTGGAGGCCCAGGAGACGAACTTCCACGCGTCGTCCGCCTTCTTCGAGGCCTTCTGGATGCCCCAGGCCCAGGTGTAGAGCCACCCTGAGCTCTTGGTCTCCTCGACCGGCGCCGGTACGTAGCCGATCTTGCCCTTCACCGGGGATCCCGCCGCCTCCAGCGAACCGGCGCCCGCCGTGGCGTCGTACCACATGGCGGTCTTGCCCTGCGTCATGTTGTTGAGGCACTCGGCGTATCCCGACTGGGAGGCGCCGCGCTCGCCGTGCTTGCGCACGAGGTCGACGTAGAACTCGGTGGCCTTCTTGAACTCGGGTGAGGTGAGCCGGGGTTTCCAGTCCTCGGTGAACCAGGTGCCGCCCATGGTGTTGACGACGGTGGTGAGCGGGGCGATGAGCTCGCCCCAGCCGGGCAGCCCGCGCAGGCAGATGCCCTTCATCCCGGACTCGGCGCCGTCGGCCTGCGCCGCGAGTTCCGCCACCTCGGTCCAGGTGGGGTGCGCGGGCATCGTCAGCCCCTTCGCGTCGAAGACGTCCTTGCGGTACATGAGGAAGGACGACTCACCGTAGAAGGGTTCGGCATAGAGCTTGCCCTCGGCGGTGAGTGACTCCCTCAGGGGTTCGAGGATGTCGTCCTGGTCGAAGGCGGTGTCCTCGGCGGCGTAGGTGTCGAGGGGGTGCAGCCACTCGTTCTTCGCGAAGAAGGGCACTTCGAAGTTGCTGATGGTGCCGACGTCGTACTGCCCCGCCTGGTTGGAGAAGTCCTGGCTGATCTTGTCGCGGACGTCGTTCTCCGGGAGCACGGTGAAGTGGACCTTGATGCCGGTCTCCTCGGTGAAGTGCTCGGCGGTGAGCTTCTGCAGCTCCACCATCTGGGGGTTGTTCACCATCAGTACGTTCAGTGCGTCACCCCCTCCGAACGCTGTGCCGCCTGCTCCGGCGCACCCGGCGGCGAGGAAGGCCATCACTGCCGTGCCCGCGACCGCACGCACGCGGGTCCCACGGCGTCGTTGCTGGTGGGGCATAGATTCTCCTGATCGGTCGTAGCGGCTCGCGGATCGGTGCCTGCCCTCCGGCTCTCCTGACGGTTCCGGGCATGGCGGGGCTGCCCTCCGGGGGCTGACGAAGGGGTGGGGGCGGCGGGGCGGTCCCGCCGTCGTGTCAGACGCGGATGACGTTCGGGCCGAGCAGGGAGTAGCGCTGGGCTTCCGCCGAGGGCAGACCGGTGTCGGTGACGACGGCCTCGAAGTCGCCGACACCTGCGAAGCGGCAGAAGCTCACCGCTCCGAACTTCGAGTGGACGCCGGCGAAGACACGGCGGCGGGCGCTGCGCATGGCCTGCGCCTTGACCTCGCAGACCGCCGGGTCCGGGGTGGTCAGCCCGTACTGGCGGGAGATGCCGTTCGCACCGACGTACGCCAGGTCGATGACGAAGTCGGCGAGCATACGGGTCGCCCAGTGGTCGACCGTCGCCATGGTGCTGCCGCGCACCCGCCCGCCGAGGAGGAGCACGGCGGTCTTCTCCGAGTCCGCCAGAACCGTGGCGACGGCCAGGGACGCCGTGACCACCGTCAGCGGCCGGTCGCGGGGCAGCGCTTCAGCGATGAGCTGCGGGGTGAAGCCCTCGTCGACGAAGACCGTCTCGGCGTCACCGAGCAGCTCGGCAGCGGCCGTCGCGATCCGTGACTTCTGCGGTACGTGGTGCGTGGTGCGCATCGCCAGGGTGGTTTCGAACCCGGCGCTCTCGACCGGGTACGCACCACCGTGCGTGCGCCGGACGAGGCCGTGCTCCTCGAGGGTGTGCAGATCGCGCCTGATGGTCTCCTTGGCCACCTCGAACCGTTCGGCCAGCCGGTTCACGTCGACCGAACCGTCCCGTCGGGCCGTCTCGAGAATTCCCCGGCGGCGTTCCTCGGTGCCCACGACACATCCCTGCGCTAGTGCGAATCAACCGTGGGCCCGGCGTCCGTTCGGGCCCACGCACTGTTTGTACAAGCAGAAACGGCTGTACGACCAGCTTCTTCGCGCCACGGCCTCTGCCCGTTCATGCCCGTTTCCCCACGGGCCCCCACGCTGGTGGTCCGCGCTCCGGCGGTGACGGGGCGCCCGCGCAACGCCTGCTTCGCCCGCGAGCGCGCCCGTTTCGTGCCCGTCAGCGGTCACACAGGCATGGGGGTCACTAGCACAGCCCTCCTGTGATCGCGTCGAGAACAGCAGAGAAATGTCTGATTGCACACCTCAAGGCCCGATTTCGGCCAACATTCCGGGCTTCGGGAGTCCGCGGACAACCTCCGGCCGTGTTCGCCCTCTCTCATGGGCAAAGCGACTCCACCGCCCCGACGGGGCACCCGGACATCGGAGAACGATGAGCAGCAGAACCCCCCGCAACCGCCTGTGGCGTCCGGCTGTCGCCGCGGCCGCGGCGATCACCGTGACCGCCGGCGTCGTCGCCGCGGCGCCCGACAGCAAGGCGACGTCTGTCCCTGAGCTGGGCCTGGTCGCCGCGTCGAAGTCGGTGACCCTCGACTCGTGGAAGGAGGACCCGGGCGTCTACCTGGACCTCGGGACGTATCTCACCGCCTCCGGAGCCCCGCTGGAACTGCGGGTGACCCGTAAGAGCTACAAGGACCCGGTCGTCGCCACCCAGATCATCCACGAGGGGAACAAGACCCGGACCAAGGCCCTGCCCAAGGGATTGGTGAAGGACTTCTCGGGGCTTCCGGACTTCGTCCGGATCACGGTCCGGGACGCCGCGGGCAAGGCCGTGGTGAACCGTACGGAGTCGTTCTGCCCGAACAACGCGTCGGGCCGGATCCTGCCCGACGCCCCGTCCACGTCGAAGTATCCCGAGAGCTGCCCGACGAACCCCTTCACGCTCGGATCGGTGTGGGGCGTCGAGAAGGGCTGGGCGTCCAACACGTACGCGGGCTACTACGCCGCGCCGGTCGCCCTGCCGGCCGGGACGTACACCGCGGAGGTGGCCGTCACCCAGCGCTACCGCGATCTGTTCAAGATCGCTGACGAGCCGCAGACCGTCAAGGTGACCGTGCGTGAGCGCAGTTGGGAGGAGGAGAGCCCCGCCGGCGCCGCGGGTGCCCGTTCCGCGTCGGAGCACGCCGCCCACGGGGCCGGGCACTCGGGCCACACCGGCCACACCGCTTCGCGCACTCCCGCCCCGGTGTCCGCGACGACCGGTGCGGGCCCCTCGTACAACGTGGGCCACGGCCCCCACCCGCCGGCGCCCGCCGCCGTGCCGTGGGCCGCCAAGCGCGAAGGCTTCCGCTCGGCACAGGGCGACGGGCCGGGGCGTACGGACGGCTCCCGGCAGGCGCCCGCGGCACAGCCGAACGCCCAGCGTCCGACGGGCAGGGCGGCCGTTCCGGACGTCCCCAAGCCCGACCTGCGCTCCCTGCCCGCCTACGGGATCACCATCGGGCAGGGCGACACGGACGCGCCGGGCAAGGACTATCTGGCCTTCAGCGCCAACGTGTGGAACGCGGGCCCCGCACAGCTGGTCGTGGACGGCTTCCGCAAGCCGGGCAACGAGCTGATGGACGCCTACCAGTACTTCTACGACGCCTCGGGCAAGCAGGTCGGCTACACCCCGACCGGCACCATGGAATGGGATCCCCGCCCGGGTCATGAGCACTGGCACTTCACCGACTTCGCGAGCTACCGGCTGCTGAAGGCGGACCAGAAGGAGACCGTGCGCAGCGGCAAGGAGGCCTTCTGCCTGGCCAACACCGACGCGGTCGACTACACGGTGAAGAACGCCAACTGGCACCCGGACAACACCGATCTGTCCACGGCGTGCGGCCAGGAGAACTCCATCTCCGTACGGGAGGTGCTCGACGTGGGTTCCGGTGACACGTACACCCAGGACCTTCCGGGTCAGTCCTTCGACATCACCGGCCTGGCGAACGGCACGTACTACATCCAGGTGCTGGCCAACCCGGAGAACCGGCTCAAGGAGACCGACCTCGGCAACAACAGCGCCCTGAGGAAGGTGGTCCTGGGCGGCAAGCCCGGTGCCCGCACGGTGACCGTGCCCAAGCACGACCTGGTCGACGCGCCCTGAGACCCGGCCTGCCACGCGGCCCCCGGGACATGCTTCCGGGGGCCGCCGCCGTCGCCGTCGGGAGGTCAACCGTTGCCTCCCGCAACCGAGTTGCTGTGGCAGACTTCGCAGGCGGAGCGGTTCACCTCATCAGCGACGGAGCGCGTCATGACGACTGGCACACCCCGGCCCCCGATCGACACCAGCAGGCCCCACTCGGCTCGCGTGTACGACTCGCTGCTCGGTGGCAAGGACAACTACCCGGTGGACCAGGCGGTGGCACAGCACCTGCCGGCCGAGGCGAAGGCCGGGGCGTTCCAGAACCGTGCCTTCATGAACCGCGCGACGGCCTGGCTGGCCGGCGAGGGGATCAGCCAGTTCCTCGACATCGGTACGGGGATCCCGACGGCGCCGAATCTGCACCAGATCGCCCAGGAGATCGATCCGCGGTCACGGGTCGTCTACTGCGACAACGACCCGATCGTCCTGCGGCACGCGGAGGCGCTCCTGATCAGCAGTCCGGAAGGGGCCACGGACTACGTCCACGCGGACGTGCTCGAACCGGCCACGATCATCGAGGCGGCCCGCAAGGTCCTGGACTTCGACCGGCCCATCGCCCTCTCGCTCCTGGGTCTTCTCCACTTCCTCCCGGACGACCAGGATCCGCGGGCCGTCGTGCGCACACTGGCGGCCACCCTGGCGCCGGGCAGTTACGTGGTGCTGTCCCAGGGCGCCTCGGACGTGAACCCCGAGCGCGGCGAACAGGGCGCGGCCGAGTACGGCAAGGGGGGTATCCGGCTCGCTCTGCGCACCCGCGCCGAGTTCGCCCGCTTCTTCGAGGGCCTGGACATCGTCGAGCCGGGTCTGGTGACGGCTCCCGAGTGGTTCCGCGGGACGCCGGCGCCCGAGCAGGAGTTCAGCGGCGTCTACGTCGCGGTCGCCCGAATCCCGTAGTCACGGTCCGGAAGGGGACGTATCCATGACCGAGGACCACCAGCACCCGGCGGCCGAGGCGTTCGACGCCATCGGGGCCGACTACGAGACGGCCTTCGCCGGCTCGGCCGCGCACCGCGACTCGCTGAACCGGCTGCTGGAGCGGCTGACGCCGCACAGCAGGATTCTGGACGTCGGCAGCGGGACGGGCCGGCCGACCGCCCACACCCTGGCGGCCGCGGGGCACGAGGTGCTGGGTGTCGATGTCTCGCCCGTCATGGTGGACCTGGCGTCCCGCCGGGTTCCCGGGGCGTCGTTCCGCCGGGCGGACATCCGTGAGGTCCCCCTGGAGAAGGAGAGCTTCGACGCCGTCTGCGTCTACTTCTCGCTCCTGCAGATGTCGCGCGACGAGCAGCGTGCCCTCGTGCGCCGTCTGGCGGAAGCGCTCCGGCCCGGCGGTCATCTGGTCCTGGCGACCGTGCCGCTGGACGTGGAGGGCGTGAGCACCGTCTTCATGGGTCAGCAGGTGCGGGTGACCAGCTTCGGGCCCGACGCGCTGAGGGCGCTCGCGACCGACGCCGGGCTGACCGTCGTGCACGAGGCCGAAACGGTTTTCACTCCGGACCGCCCCGGCGCGGTGCCCGAACCCCATCTGTTCCTGGACTGCCGTCGGTGACCCGCCGCTTCCGTCACCCAGGGCCGTCGCTCTCCGGCTGCAGCAGCTGTTCCGTCCAGATGACCTTGCCGCCGTCGTCGGTGTAGCGGGTGCCCCAGCGTTCGGCCAGCTGGGCGACGAGGAACAGGCCCCTTCCCCCCTCGTCCATGCTGGCCGCCTGGCGCAGATGGGGTGAGGTGCTGCTGCGGTCGGACACCTCGCAGATCAGCGTCCTGTCCCGGATCAGCCGTACGCCGATCGGGCCGTTGGCGTAGCGGATGGAATTGGTGACCAGTTCGCTGAGGATCAGCTCGGTCGTGAAGGCCTCCTCGACCAGACTCCACTCGTTCAGCTTGCGGGACACCTCGGAGCGCACCCGCGCGACCGCGGAGGGATCGGAGGGCACGTCCCACTCGGCCACGTTCTCGGGGGCCAGACAGCGGGTGCGTCCGACGAGCAGCGCGATGTCGTCACGGGCCTTGGCGGGCACCAGGGCACGGAGGACGGCCTGGCAGGTCTCCTCCGGTGTCCGGTCGGGGTGTCCGGACAGGCTCTCGCGCAGCATCTCCAGCCCCTCGTCGATGTCGCGTTGCCGGTCCTCGACGAGCCCGTCCGTGTAGAGCACCAGACGGCTGTTCTCCGGGAGTTCCAGGTCGAGGGTCTCGAAGGGCATGCCGCCGAGCCCCAGGGGCGGGCCACCGGGGACCTCCGCGAACACGGCGTCGCCCTCGGGGCTGACGATCACCGGCTGGAGGTGGCCCGCGCGGGCCATGGTGCAGCGTCCGGACGCCGGGTCGTAGATCGCGTAGAGGCAGGTGGCCCCGGTGACGCCGCCGCCCCCCTCCGAGCCCTCGGCCGACTCGTCCTGGTCGATGCGGGCGACGAGCTCGTCCAGGTGCCACAGCAGCTCGTCGGGGGGCAGGTCCAGGGTGGAGAAGTTGTGCACCGCCGTGCGCAGACGCCCCATGGTGGCGGCTGCGTGGAGTCCGTGCCCGACCACGTCCCCGACGACGAGCGCGACCCGGGCGCCGGGCAGCGGGATGATGTCGAACCAGTCACCGCCGACACCGCCCAGCCCGCCGAGCCCCGCCTGCGCGGGGAGGTACCGGTAGGCGGCGTCGATGGCGCTCTGGTCGGGGAGCCCCTGCGGCAGCAGGCTGCGCTGCAGGGTGACCGCCACGTTGTGCTCACGGGAGTAGCGGCGCGCGTTGTCTATGCTCACCGCGGCGCGGGCGACGAGCTCCTCCGCGACGGACAGGTCCTCGTCCTCGAACGGCTCGGGGCTCTGGGCCCGCCAGAAGAGGGCCGCGCCGAGAAGCACGCCCCTGGCCCGCATCGGGACGGCCATCATGGAGTGGAATCCGCTCTCCACGATGCGCTCGGCGCGTTCCGGGTTCTGCTGCTGCCAGCCGGCGCGCCGCGCCAGATCCGTGTCGAGGACGGCTTCGCCCCTGAGCAGGCCGGCCCCGAGGTCCGTGGTCTCGAGGAAGCGGATCACCGAGCCGAGCGGGTGGAGCCCCGTGTCGTCGCGGGGGCCGCTGAAGGCCGAGCGGCGCAGGCCGTCGGTGGTGGCCCGGGCGGTCGTGGGTTCCTCGCCGCGCAGCACGCCCTCGGCCAGATCGACGGTGGCGTAGTCGGCGAACCGCGCCGTGGCGAACTCCGTCAACTCCTCGCACGTCCGTACGACGTCCAGCGCGGTGCCGATCTCCGTGCCCGCGTCGTAGAGGAGCTTCAGCCTGCCGCGCGCCATGGCGGCGCTGCCCGTGAGGGCTTGCAGCTCCGTGGTGTCACGCAGGGTCGTCACGCTCCCGGGCGGCCCGCCGTGCCGGTCCGTGGCCCGCTGGCTGATGGCCAGGACGCGGTCGCCCACGGAGTGCACCTCGTCGGTCGCGCTGCGCCCCGAGGTCAGCAGTCCGGTGGTGACCGGGTCGAGCCCGAGCTCCGCGACGGGCGTGCCCCCGATGTCCGGAGGCAGGTGCAGGAGCCTTCGCGCCTCGTCGTTGGCCAGCAGCAGCCGCCCGTCGCCGCCGACGATGAGCACACCCTCCCGCACGGCGTGCAGAACGGCGTCGTGGTGCTCGTACATCTGGGTCATCTCGGTCGGGCCGAGTCCGTGGGTCTGGCGTTTCAGCCGTCTGGTGACGAGTGCGGTGCCTCCCATGGTGAGCAGCAGGATTCCCCCGGCCGAGCCGAACAGGAGGGGGAACTGGTCATCGGCGGCCCCGCTGACGCTCTCGATGGTGATGCCCGCGGACACCAGGCCCAGGACCTGGCCGTTCGCACCCTTCACCGGCACGACGGCCTGGACGAGCGGTCCGATGGTTCCGTCGACCTTCTCGGTGACGACACGGCCCTCGAGGGCGGGCCCCACGGTGCCGACGAACTTCTTGCCGATCCTGTCGGGCAGCGGATGCGTGTACCGGACGGAATCGAGATTCATGACGACGATGAAGTCGACCCCGGAGCCTTTGCGAGCCGCCTCGGCCTTGGGCTGGAGTACGGCGGTGGGGTCGGGGCTCCGCAGAGCCGCGTCCACGCCGGGGGCGTTCGCGAAGGTCTCGGCCACGGCGACCGAGCGATTACGGGCTTCCCGTTCGCTGTCGGCCCGCGACTGCAGCACGAGCGCGGCCACGGATGCAGCGACGAGCAGCACCACGATCGCCACCTGCAGGAGAAAGACCTGACCAGCGAGGCTTCTCATCCGGAGAAACGAACGCGGGCGGCCGTAGCGTCCGGCCATGTCCCCCTTTCTACACGGCTTCCCGCATCCTCGCCGCCCCGCCGGACGCGCCGGCACGCGGATGCAAGGAGAGGTGACCGTGGCCTACGGACGCACGGGGCGGCCGAAGCGCACCGGGACTCCGGGTGAGTACAGCACGCTCAGCGGCTCCCCGACGGGCGCCGGCAGCCCTGCCGCCGCCACCAGGCTCTCGTCGCACTCGATGAGCCGTGCGCGGTGCAGTGGCCAGCGCGGGTGCGCGTTCGCGAGGAACACCGGGCGTCCGCGAAAGGTGCTGTGCATGCCCCACCGCGCGGTGAGGAAGTGTTCGAGCTCGCTGGGCTCCTCGATCCGCTCGCCGGCGCGCAGAACGATCCTGCTGTGCGCGCCCCGGGGCCCCGGGGCGCGCCGCCTGCTGGTGTAGGTGAAGGTGTCGGCCTCGCGCCCGGCCTCCATCCGGGACCACACGTAGGGGAGCCGGAAGGCCATCCGGCCGACGGCCACGGGGATCAGCCTGGAGGCGTCGAGCGACCGGAAGACCACCCCGCGCCTGCCGTGCGCGTCCCGCGAGTACAGCCGCACGTTGGTCTCGGGGAAGCTGCCCAGATACGGGACGCCGGGGAGCCGGAGCCATCCGACGCGGTACATCCGGAAGGCGACGAGTCCCACGTAGGTGACTCCGTCCAGGGTGTCCGGCACGGTTCCGGCGGGCAGGATCGGCGCCACTTCCCCGGGGTCGGCCGCCCAGTGCAGGAACGCCAGGTCCAGCCAGGACTGCGTCATCAGCGGCTTCACCGGATGGCACGGCGGGTCGGGGCTGATGGGCTGTGGCGTACGGGGCGGGGGCTGCACCTGGACAGAATGGCAGAGGGGGCCAAAGGCCCGTCGTGGGAGGGCGGCTACTGCAGGGCTCGCACCGCGGCGGTGAACAGCCGGGGCATCCGGTGGGCGGCGGGCACGATCAGCCCGGCGGTCCAGGGGTGTCCCGCGGCGCCCAGCAGCGCTCCGGTGAGCAGGCGGTGCCGCCGCGTCAGCCGCGCCCACTGCGCGGGGTACGCCGCGGGCCGGCCCGCGGCGAGGCAGTCGACGGCCGCCGAGGCGGTCGCCGCAGCCAGGGCGATGCCCTCACCGGTGAGCGCGTCGACGTAGCCCGCGGCGTCACCGGCAAGCAGGACCCGGCCGGCCCTCGGTGTGCTCGCGCTGCGGCGCAGCGGGCCGGCGCCGCGTACGGGGCCCGCCTCCAGTCCGCGGAGCCTGCGGGCCAGGGCGGGGAAGGCGGCGAGGTGCTGCTCGTAGGAGCCCCTGTGGCGGCTGAGCACGGCGACGCCCACCAGCTCCTCCCCCACCGGTGTCACATAGGCCTCGCCGAACCGCGACCAGTGGACTTCCACGAGGTCTGTCCAGGGGGCGGTGCGGTAGTGCCGGCGCAGCCCGTATCTACGGGGTGCGGAGCAGGGGCGTTCCAGGCCGAGCGCGCGGCGCAGCGGTGAGTGCAGGCCGTCGGCGGCGACGAGCCAGCGGGCGGTCAGCCCCGCCGCCGTGACGCTGTCGGGCCCCTGGCGTACCTCCGCCGCCCGGCCGGTGACGACGCGTACCCCGAGATCCTGGGCGCGCCGGTGCAGGGCGGCGTGGAGTTCGGTGCGCCGGACGCCGAGACCGGGGCTGCCCCGGAAGGCCGCCTCGGCCTGTCGGGGGCCCTCGACGTACCGGATCCCCCGGAGTGCGCTGCCGGCCGGAGTGACCCCCAGGGCGCGCAGGGCCGCCACTCCGCTGGGCATGATTCCCTCGCCGCAGGCCTTGTCCACGGGCATGGGGCGGGGTTCGACCACGACGGCCTCCAGGCCGGCCGCGGCGGCCCGGATCGCCGCCGCGAGGCCGGCCGGTCCGCCGCCCGCCACCAGGATGTCGATCACGCGCGTGCGTCCGCTCCGACGAGGCGGGCCAGCGCGCCGTCCTCGCACCGGATGCGTACGGTCATGAGCGCCGCGTTGCCCACGGTGAACAGGACGGCGGTCACCCAGGCGCCGTGGACCAGCGGCAGGGCGGCCCCTTCGGCGGCGACCGCCACGTAGTTCGGGTGGCGCAGCCACCGGTAGGGCCCGCCGGTCACCAGGGGCAGACCGGGGACGACGATCACCCGGGTGTTCCAGCGGCGCCCCAGCGTGCGGACACACCACCAGCGCAGTCCCTGCGCTCCGGCCACCACCGCGACCATGGCCCAGCCGTACCAGGGCACGAACGGGCGGTTGGCCAGCCATGTCTCGGCGAGACACGCGGCGAGCAGCCCGGTGTGCAGGGCCACCATCACCGGGTAGTGTCCACGGCCCGCTTCGGTGCCGCCCCGGGCCAGGCTCCAGCGGGCGTTGCGCAGCGCGACCGCGAGCTCGGCCAGGCGTTCGGCGGCGACGGCCAGCACGAGGGCCGTGTACCAGATCATGTGTTCCTCCGGACTACCAGCGCAGCAGCACCAGTTCGCAGCAGAAGCCGGGGCCCATGGCCATCAGCAGACCGGGCGTCCCGGGCTCGGGCCTCCGCTGTTCCATCGTGTCCCGCAGGACGTGCAGGACCGAGGACGACGACAGGTTGCCGACCTCGCCCAGCGAACGCCAGGTGACGTCCAGGGCGCCCTCGGGCAGGGACAGGACGTCGGCGACGGCGTCCAGGACCTTGGGGCCGCCGGGATGGCAGACCCAGCGGGCGATGTCCTTCGGTTTCAGCCCGTGCTCCTCCAGGAAGCCGCTGACGTCCTCGGCCAGATACCGGCGTACGACGTCGGGGACTGCCGGGTCGAGGACCACCCTGAATCCGGACCCGCGGATGTCCCAGCCCATGACGTGCCCGGTGTCCGGGTACAGCCGGCTGCGGGTGTCCACCACCTCGGGGCCGTCCGCCGGCGTCCGGTGGCCGTCGCCGACGAGGACCGCCGCCGCGGCGCCGTCGCCGAACAGTGCGGTGGCCACCAGGTTGGCGGGGCTCGCGTCGTCCCGCTGGAAGGTCAGGGAGCAGAGCTCGACCGAGAGCAGCACGGCCACCTGGTCCGGCCGGCCGTGCAGGTAGTCGTGCAGCCGCGCCACCCCGGCGGCTCCGGCGACGCAGCCCAGCCCGAAGACGGGGAGCCGCTTCACGTCGGGGCGAAGGCCGATCCGCCCGACGAGCCGTGCGTCGACGGAGGGGGCGGCGATCCCCGTGACCGAGGTGAACAGCAGCAGGTCCACGTCGGCGGGGCGCAGTCCGGCCTTGCGCAGCGCGCCTCGGACGGCTTCGGCTCCGAGGTCGACGGCCGCTCCGATGAACACGTCGTTCGCGGCCCCGAAGCCGTCCAGTTCGCCGTAGCGCTCCAGGGGCAGCACCGTGTTCCGGGTGCGCACGCCCGCGTTGGCGTGGATCCGGTCCAGCACGCGGCGGTCTGTGCCGGCGGGCAGACAGGTGCGCGCCACCATGTCGGTGACGTCGCCCTGGGCGTGGCGGTGAGGCGGCAGGACTCCGTGCACGGCCGCGATACGGGTCACCCTGGCCATCGCTTCGGAAAGGTCATGCCCCACATCCTGCCTACAGAAGGGGACAAATCGGAGCACATGCCACGCGCGGCTGCCGTGTTCCTGCGCCCCGGTGTCCTTACGATCGCCCCGTGGACACCACGGACCGGCCTCCGGCGCACGCGCCCGCCCTCCGCCTGCCCGGCCCGTGGGCGGGGCTCGCGCTGTCCTGTCATCCGGGTCCGGTGGTGGCGGTGACCGTGCTCGTCACCGCACTGGCCGTCAGCTCGGGTCAGGGGGGCGGCCGTTGGATGCTGGTCGCCGCCGCCGTGCTGACCGGGCAGCTCTCCGTGGGGTGGTGCAACGACGCGTTCGACGCCCTGCGTGACGCCGAGGCCGCGAGGCCGGGCAAGCCGGTGGCCCGGGGCGCGGTGGGCAGACGTGCCGTGTGGGGCGCGGCGTTCACCGCACTGTCCCTGTGCGCGGTGCTGTCGCTCGCGTGCGGTGGAGCGGCGGGGGCGGCGCATCTGACCGGGGTCGTCGCGGCGTGGGCGTACAACCTGAGGCTCAAGGGGACGGTGATGTCCTGGCTGCCGTACGCGATCGGCTTCGGCGCCCTTCCGTGTCTGGTCACGCTGAGCCTTCCGGGGAGCCCCTGGCCCGCGTGGTGGGCGGTGACGGCGGGTGCGCTGCTCGGTGTCGCGGCCCATCTGGGCGACGTGCTGCCGGACATCGAGGAGGACCTGCGGGCGGGCATCCGCGGTCTGCCCCAGCGGCTGGGCCCGGCCCGGACCCGGTTCCTGCTGCCCCTGCCGTTGACGGCGGCCACCGCGGTGCTGGTCCTGGGTCCCGCGGGGGCGCCGGGCGGCCGGGGTGTCGCCGTTCTCTCCGGTGTGGCTCTCTGCGCCGTGGCGGCGACGACGGCGTACGCGGGTCCACGGCCGGTCAGGGCGTGGCGCAAGGCCGCGCTCGCGGGGACGGTGGCGGTGGCCGCGGCGGATGTGGCGCTGCTGCTCGCGCGGGGCACGGAGATCGCCTGACGGCCCGTACGGATGCCATGCCGTCCGTACGGGCCGTCCGCCGTGGCCTGACCGCTATTGGCCGGCGAGACCGGTGTGCGCGATACCGCGCACGATCTGCCGCTGGAAGAAGGCGAAGACGATCAGGAGCGGCATCCCGGCGATCACGAGCGAGGCCATGATCTGGGCGTACCGGACCCCGAAGGACGACTGGACGTTGACGAGGCCGACGGGCAGGGTCATGCCGCCCGGGTCGGTGGTCACGAGGAACGGCCAGAGGAAGTTGTTCCAGGTGGAGATGAAGGTGAAGATCGCCACGGCCGCCAGCACGGGCCGGGACAGCGGGATGACGATCGTCCAGAACACCCGCCAGCGGCCGGCGCCGTCGCAGAAGGCCGCCTCCTCCAGTTCCCGGGGCACGCCCTCGAAGAACTTCACCAGGATGAACACCATGGCGGGCACGGCGACCTGGGGCAGGATCACGCCCCAGTACGTGTCGACGAGTCCGAGCTGGACCATCTCGCGGAACAGAGGCGCGATGAGCACCTGCGGGGGAACCATGATGCCGGCGAGCACCAGCCCGTAGAGCAGCCGCCGGCCGCGGAAGTCGGTGCGGGTGAACCCGTAGGCGGCCATCGCGCACGTCACGACGGTCAGCAGCGTGGTCATGACGGAGATGTACGCCGAGTTCATCAGCCAGACCATCAGGTCGCCGGACTCCCAGACCTTGGTGTACGCGTCGAAGGTGACGCGCGAGCCGATCCAGGAGAGCGGGGTCTTCGTCGTGTCGCCCTCCGGCTTGAGGGAGGTGGCGACGGCCCAGGCGAGCGGCAGGAGCCAGGCCGCGGTGAGGAGCAGGGCGATGACGAGGAGGACGATCCTGCCGGGCGTCCAGCGCGGGCGGCGGCCCCCGGCGTCGGCGGACCGCTCCCGCCGTGGGGTGGGACGGGTGGTGACGGTGGTGGAACCGCTCACTTCGCGGCCTCCTCAGCTCGGCGCCGGGACAGCAGCGGCTGCACCAGGGAGACGGTCAGGATCAGGGCGAAGAAGATGTACGAGACGGCGGAGGCGTAGCCGACGCGGTAGCCCGTGAAGCCCTGCTGGTAGACGTACTGGAGGATCGGGCGGGTGGAGTCGTCGGGGCCGCCGCCGGTCATGATGTAGACCTGGTCGAAGATCTTCAGCGAGGCGAGTACCTGGAGGACCACGACGAGCCCGGTGGTCCGGCTGAGCATCGGCAGGGTGATGTGCAGGAGCCGCTTCCCGGCGCCGGCGCCGTCCAGTTCGGCGGCCTCGTACAGGTGCGCGGGGATGGCCTGGAGGGCGGCGAGATAGAGCAGGAAGTTGAAGCCGACGGTCCACCAGACGGTGGTCGCCACGATGCTGAGCATGGCGTACCGCTCGTCGGTCAGCCAGCCGATCTCCGGCGTCAGCCCGACGGAGGCGAGCATCTGGTCGGCGAGGCCGAAGTCGGACGGCAGGATCATGTTCAGGAAGAGCAGGCAGACGACCCCGGAAGGCAGCAGGAACGGCGCGAACCAGCTGAGCCGCCACAGCCACTGCACCACCCGCAGCTGGTGGGCGAGCAGGGCGAGCACGAGGCCGACGAGGACCAGGGGCACGGTGGACAGGACCGTGAACCAGACGGTGTTCCACAGCGAGGACCACACCTCGGGGTCGCGCACGGCTTCGGCGTAGTTGTCGAGGCCGACGAACTCACCTCCGGTGCCGGTGATGTTCTCGCTGGTGAGGCTCATGTGCAGGCCGGATATGAGCGGCCAGATCAGGAAGCCGGCGTACACGAGGAGGAAGGGCGCGATGAACACCAGGCCGTGTTCGGTCCACTTCCTGTGCACGGCGCGGGCCGGGCGCCCGGCCGCACCCTCGGCGGCCTTCGCCACGGGTGCCGGCGCCGCCGCGGTGGTGGAGGTCATGACGCGGCTCCCGGGAGGGGGTTACGGGTGTCGAGGAGTGTCCGCAGCCGGGCCTTGGCCTCGGTCAGGGCGTTGCGCGGGCTCCGGGAGCCGGTGAGGACCCCGGAGAACACGGCTCCGAGCTCGATCCACAGCCGGGAGGCGGAGCCGGCGAACCACGCGGGTTCGTCCAGCGCCACGTCGTCGATCACGGTGCGGTACTCGGACTGCGGCTTCAGGGCGAGGTAGGCCGGATCGTCGAGCACCGGCAGGTAGGCGGGCACGTGCCCGCCCTCGGCCCAGGCCACGGAGTGCTTCAGCATCCAGGCGACGAGCGTGTGGGCCGCCTCGTTCGGGGCTCCCCCGCGGTCCGCCTGGTGCGGCAGGACGAAGGCGTGGCAGTCGGCCTGCGTGGCCGCGGTCCCGAAGAGCGCGGGAATGCGGGTCATGGAGAACGGGAGCCCGGTGGTCTTGAAGGTGGTGATCTCCCATTCGCCGTTGAGGTGGAAGGCGGTCTTCCCGCCGTTGAAGACGCCGATGGATCCGGCGTAGTCGACGCGGCGCACCATGAGCCCTTCCTCGACGAGCCGGGCCAGGTACTCCAGCACCCGCAGCGCCTTGGCGTCGTCGAGCGCGAGGCGCTTGCCGTCCGCGGAGAGCACCGTGCCGCCGGTCTGCGCGTAGAAACTGGAGAAGAGACGCCAGGGCGTGATGCAGTCGGGCCCGAGCGTCTCGGTCACCAGGCCCGGCTGTCCGGTCGCCTTCTTCGCGGCGCGCAGTGCGTCGGCGAAGTCGTCGGCGCCGCTGATCGGCTTGAGCCGGCCGCCCGACATGAGTCCGGCCTTCTCGCAGATCTCGGTCTGGTAGTAGAGGACGAAGGGGTGGGTGTCGAGCGGGACGGCGTACTGCTTGCCGCCCACCTGGCCCCGGCGCCAGATGTCCGGCGGGAAGTCCTCCTCCCGTATGCCGCGTTCGGCCAGCAGGTCGAGGTCGAACGGGTCGAGGAGCCTGCCGGGGGCGAAGCCCGCGAGCCGGGCGAGGTGCAGGGCGGCGAGCTCGGGGGCCCGTCCGCCCGCGCCGGCCATGCCGAGCTTGGTGTAGTACGGGGCGCCCCACTGCAGGGTCGAGGCTTCCAGGGCGATCTCCGGGTGCCCGGTCCGGAAGTCGTCCAGCATTCCCTGCATGTTGACGCCGTCGCCGCCGCCGAACAGGTGCCAGTACCGCAGCAGGGTCTGTCCCGGGCCCGCGGCGGTCGCCGGTGCGGCGCAGCCGGACAGGGAGCCCAGGGCTCCGGCGGCGGCCAGGGCGCCGGCACCGCCCGCGAGGGCTCGGCGCCGGCTGAGGAGGGGTGGTTGCATGGCGGCTCGTCTCGGCTCGTCTCTGAGGTGCGGGGACGCGTGAAGGGAGGCGGTACGTTCGATATTTCGACGCGTGACCGCCACTTCGGACGGGACCGTAGGCCCGGGAAAACGTGGCGTCAATGACTCGCGCTGAAATTGCGAACGATGTTCGACATCACGAACGCCAACCTCTCCCCCGCCCGTGGCGCCGGCGGACAGGAACGCCTCCGCACCGGCTCGCACGAGGAGATATCGCGGGGATGCGCACACATTTCTTACTGGGGGGTAGGCCCACCCGGCCGCCTTGCTATACCTTCCGTCTAACAAGGAGGACGGAAGGCCGTCCGGCCGGGACCGGCGCCGGTCCCTTGCTCACGGCTGCCGCCGTCTCCGGTCGGCGGTACGGCATATGACGGCCCGTCACCGGCATCGCACATGTGACAGCGCCAAGGAACATCACTGACGAACCGAGGAGCCGCACCATGGCAAGCAGCACTGTTCGGCCGGATGCCGAGGACCGGCCGCCCGAGGACCATCTCACCCGACGCCTGCTCGAATCGGCGGCCACACTGGCGTACGACCCCGCCACGGAGGTCGACTGGGACACACCGCTGGACAAGGACTTCCACGGTGCGAGCCCTGAGTGGAGCACCCTGTACGGCACCGCGTACTGGGGCGAACTGACCGAGAACCAGCGCAAGGAACTGACGCGTCAGGAAGCCGCCTCGGTGGCCAGCACCGGCATCTGGTTCGAGATGATCCTCCAGCAGATGGTCCTGCGCGACGTCTACGCCAAGGACCCCACGAGCGCGGACGTCCAGTGGGCACTGACCGAGATAGCCGAGGAGTGCCGGCACTCGATCATGTTCGCCCGCGGTGCGCAGAAGCTGGGGGCCCCGCCCTACCGGCCGCACCGGCTCGCGGTGGAGCTCGGGCGGGCGTTCAAGACGCTCGCGTTCGGCGAGGCTGCGTACGCGGCGATCCTCGTCGCCGAGGAGGTCCTCGACGTCATGCAGCGCGACTGGATGCGGGACGAGCGGGTCGTGCCCTTCGTCCGCACCATCAACAACATCCATGTCGTCGAGGAATCCCGGCACATGAAGTTCGCCCGCGCGGAGACCCGCAAGCACCTTAGCGGCGCGGGCCCGGTGCGGCGGCGGATCAACGCACTGGTCATCGCGATCGCGTCGTACGTGATCGTCACCAGCATGGTGAACAAGGACGTCTACGCCAACGCCGGACTCGACGGCAAGCGCGCCATCGGCGAGGCGAAGGCCAACGAGCACCACAAGTCGATGATGCGCTCGAGCTGTTCGGGCCTCATGGAGTTCCTGGCCTCGGCCCGGCTGCTCACCAAGCCCGCCCTGGCGTTCTACAAGCGTGCCCATCTGATCTGAGCGGACGAGATGACCTACGCCATCACCCAGACGTGCTGCGGCGACGCCACCTGCATCTCGGTGTGTCCCGTGAACTGCATCCACCCGACCCCGGAGGAACCGGACTTCGGCCGGACGGAGATGCTGTACATCGACCCGAAGTCCTGCATCGACTGCGGTGCCTGCGCCGACGCCTGCCCGGTGGATGCCGTCTTCCCGGTGGACAGCCTCCCCTCCTCGCAGCAGGAGTACGGCCCGCTCAACGCGGCGTACTTCGCGGACCGGGAGCCCGCGCCGGCACCCGGGGGGCCGAACTTCCACGTGTGGGGAGAACCCTCCTTCGACCGCAGCCTGCCGTCGGACTTCGGGCCGCTCCGGGTCGCGGTCGTGGGCACGGGACCGGCCGGGATGTACGCCGCCGAGGACCTGCTGCTGCACACGGGCGCCGAGGTGACGCTGATCGACCGGCTGCCGGTCGCGGGCGGGCTCATTCGCTACGGTGTGGCGCCCGACCACTTGTCCACGAAGAAGGCCGGAGACACGTTCGCCAGGTTCCACACGCATCCGAGGGTGCGGATGTGCCTCGGCATCGAGGTGGGCAAGGACATCACTCCGGAGGAACTCGCCGCACACCACGACGCGGTGATCTACGCCGTCGGAGCGTCGGCCGGCCGACGGCTCGGGATACCCGGCGAGGACCTGCCCGGCAGCATCTGCGCGACGACGTTCGTCTCCTGGTACAACGCCCACCCCGAGATCGCTCCGGACGCCGTGGACCTGTCCGCGGAGCGGGTCGTCGTGGTCGGCAACGGCAACGTGGCCCTCGACGCGGCACGGATCCTGGTCTCGGACCCCGAGGCACTGGAGGCCGGGGACATCGCCGGCCACGCGCTGGAGGCCCTGCGCGCGGGTTCGGTGCGCGAGGTGGTGCTGCTCGGGCGGCGGGGGCCCGAGGACGCGGCGTACACCAGGTCGGAGCTGCTCGCGCTCAAGCACCTGCCCGGTGTGGAGCTGGTCGTCGACGGCCACGACCCGAGAACCGGTGCGGCGATCGACGCGGCGAAGCCCGGTGACAGGGCCGCACTGCTGGCGGATGTCGCCCGCGAGGAGGTGGACTGGTCGCGCCCGCCGCCGGCGGGGCGCCGTATCGTGTTCCGGTTCCACTCCGCGCCGGTGGAGGCGCTCGGTGACGACGGTGTCCAGGCGGTGCGGGTGAGCGGCGACGACGGCCGGGAGATCCCGGCCGGGCTGTTGCTGCGCGCCGTCGGTCAGCGTGGACTGCCGGTCGCCGGACTGCCGTTCGACGAGGCGACGGGAACCGTTCCGCACGAGCGCGGCCGGGTGACGGGTCTGCCGGGGACGTACGTCGTGGGATGGATCAAGCGCGGCCCGTCGGGCGGTATCGGGGCCAACCGGACCTGCGCCGCCGAGACCGTGGGCACGCTGCTCGACGATGCCGTCGGCGGCTCGCTGCCCGCGCCTGAGCAGGGGGCGAAGGCGTTCCGGCGCCTCGTACGCCGCCGTAACCGGCGGATCGTGGACGCCCGCGGCCTGGCGGAGATCGAGCGCGCCGAACTCGCCCGCGGGCGCCGCGAGGGCCGTCCCCGGGTCAAGCTGGCGACGCTGCCCGAGCTGGTGGCGGCGGCGCGGGGCGGCCGGCGGCGGATCCCCGGCTGAACATCCGTCCCGGCCCGTCGGGTTCACCGGCGGGCCGGGCGGCGGGGACGTGAGGCCGTCCCGCCTCAGAGGGGAGCGCCCACCCCTCCGACCGCGCCGTGAGGCCGGCCGGGCGCGTCCCTCTGCCCGCGCTCCACGACCGAGTCGAGGATCTCGCCGACCCTGATCGCGGTGTTCGACAGCAAGGACGACGTGATGCCGTGGGTGTGCTCCGTGCCGCCCTGCAGATAGACGCCGCAGCGCAGTCCGGGATCGGTCGCCACGCGGTAGTCGCGCTCGACACGGACCCGCCCCTGGTCGTCGAGCAGGCAGTGCTCCGCGATGTCGCCGAGCAGGCCGAGCGCGTCGGCGGGCTGATAGCCGGTGGCGTAGACGACCACATCGGCGTCCAGCGTCGTCCGTTCGCCGGTGACCAGCGACTCGACCGTGGTGCAAACCGTGTCGGGTGTCTCGACGGCGTCGACGACCCGGGAGACGTTGAGGAAGCGCAGCCGCTCGGTTCCGAGGACCTTCTCCTGGTACGCCGTGCGGTAGAGGTCGTCGATGAGGTCGATGTCCACCACGGCGTAGTTGGTGTTGCCGTGATAGCCCATCAGTCTGCGTTTCGTCTCGTCCGGGGCGGTGAAGTACTCGTCGACCGCGTCCGGGTCGAAGATCCGGTTGGCGAAGCCGCTGTCGTCGGCGGGGCTGTAGCCGTAGCGCGAGAAGACCGCGCAGACCTCGGCCTCCGGGAAGCGCCGGTGCAGATAGGCCACGTTCTCGGCCGCACTCTGACCCGCCCCGACGACGACGAAGCGGGACGGCGGCTCGGCCCCGTCCAGGCCGTCCACCCGGGCCAGCAGGTCGGAGGTGTGCCAGATCCGGTCCGTACGCTTGATCCCCTCGGGCATCTGCGGCCGCAGGCCCGTGCCGATCACGAGGTTCCGCGCCCGGTGGACCACGGTCTCGGACCCGGAACGGGAGGTAACGTCCACGTACTCCACGACACCGTCGCGCACGACCGGACGGATGTCGATGACCTCGTGTCCGTAGGACACCATGTCGTCGACCTGGGCGGCGGCCCATTCGAAGTAGGCGTGGAACTCGACCCGCAGCGGGAAGAGACTCTTGCCGTTCACGAAGTCGACCAGCCGCCCCTGGCTCTGCAGGTAGCAGAGGAAGCTGAATTCGCTCGACGGGTTCCGCAGCGTCACCAGGTCCTTGAGGAAGGACACCTGCATCGTGGCGTCGTCGATCAGCATCCCGCGATGCCAGCCGAACCGGGGCTGCTTCTCGAAGAAGTGAGCGGTGACGGCCTGTTGCCTGCCGACGCTTTCGTTGCGCTCCGTGAGCGCTATCGCCATGGCCACATTGGACGGCCCGAAGCCGATCCCTATGAGGTCGTGGACCGGTGGTGCGTCGTCGGGTGAAGCCTGTGACATGTCACTCCCATCGTGCGGGGGCAGCCGCTTTGGCGGACGTGGGGAAGGCGGAACAGAGCACACCGACTGAGCGGCAGCCGGGGTGAAACTTAGGTAAAGCTAACCTCATCATTGCACGCTGTCGACAGGGCGATCCGGACGGATGCCGGGTAAGTCGCAGCCAACTCACCCTGAAGCGACAGACATTGCATGCTTAGGTTAGGCTTGCTTTACTAAGCTTCATCGTCGTTCCGAGGAGGAACCTGTGCGGGTCGTCATGTTCGGCTATCAGACCTGGGGGCACCGGACCCTGCGAGCTCTTCTGGACTCCGCACATGACGTGGTGCTGGTGGTGACGCACCCCAGGAGCGAGCACGCTTACGAGAAGATCTGGAGCGACTCGGTCGCCGACCTCGCCGAGGAGAACGGCGTGCCCGTCCTGATCCGCAACCGGCCCGACGACGACGAGCTGTTCGCCCGTCTCAAGGAGGCGGAGCCGGACATCATCGTGGCCAACAACTGGCGTACGTGGATTCCCCCGCACATCTACGGGCTCCCCCGGCACGGCACACTCAACGTGCACGATTCGCTGCTCCCGAAGTACGCGGGCTTCTCGCCCCTGATCTGGGCGCTGATCAACGGTGAGCGCGAGGTGGGCGTGACCGCGCACATGATGGACGCCGAACTCGACGCCGGCGACATCGTGGTGCAGCGCGCGGTGGAGGTAGGACCTGCCGACACGGCGACGGACCTGTTCCACAGGACCGTCGAACTCATCGCCCCCGTCACCACGGAGGCGCTCGACCTCATCGCCTCCGGACACACGGAATTCACCCGGCAGGACCGGTCCCTGGCAAGCTTCTTCCACAAGCGCGCCGAGGAGGACATCCGCATCGACTGGAACTGGCCGGCCGAGGACCTCGAGCGTCTCGTGCGCGCGCAGTCCGCCCCGTATCCCAGCGCGTTCACCCACCACAGGGGCAGGCGTCTGGAGATCGTGACGGCGGTCGTGTCCGAGGGGCGCTACGGCGGCACGCCCGGGAGGATCTTCTACCGCGAGGGCGACGGAGTGGTGATCGTCGCCGGGGCGGACGCCCGGACCGGCCGCAACCGCGGTCTGGCCGTCACCCGGGTGCGTACGGAGGACGGCCAGGAGCTGCCCGCGGCCGAGTACTTCACCTCGATGGGCGGCTACCTCACCGGACGGCCCTGACCTCCCGGTCGCCTGCCGGCCGTCGCCACGTTAGGAAGAACCATGCACCAGCCGAGCGTGCCGGGGACGGCACACGGGCCCCGGCCGGCGGGCGTGACGCCGGCGAGCGTGCTGAGCCTCAACGCCTATCTCATGTACGCGACGGGCAAGGCCGCACGCCGCAGGCTCACCGGCACGCTGACGGCTCACGGGCTGCGGCTGTGGCACCTGACCATCCTGGCCATGCTGGACGAGAGCGGCCGGCTGTCCAAGGGCGATCTCGCCTCGCGACTGGACATGAACCAGAGCGATCTGACCAGGACCGTCACGGACCTGGACGCGGCCGGGTACGTCGTGTGTGCCCGCGATCCCTCGGACCGCCGCCGGATCGAGGTCGCCCTGACCGCGGCGGGCAGATGCGCACTGGCACGGCTCGACGCCGATGTGTCCGGCACCGAGGCGGAGCTGCTCGCCCCGCTGAGCCCCGAGGAACGCGATCTGTTCGCCTCCCTGCTGCGCCGCGTCCACGCGCACCTGGAACGGGACCGGGCGGCCGACGGCCTCACGGCCACCATCGCCGGACCGCGGGAACCGGGGGAGGCTGTCCCCCGGTGATCGCCCCGCGCGATGCGCCCCTCAGCCGCCGGCCGCCGACTGCGCCTCGGCCGCCGCGCGGTAGAGGCGGCGCAGCCGCACCACGCCCAGGTCGTGCTGGTAGAGGTTCTCCTGCTGGTCGGCGTCCGTCGGCATGGCCTCCAGCATGACGCGGTCCTGTTCCAGGACGTCCCAGTGGCGCTGCTCGATCAGCGTCCGGTACAGGAAGCGCCAGGAGGCGCGCTGCCAGTCCTCGACCCGGCGGTAGCGCCAGAAGAAGACGCCGCTGCGCCGCTCGTCCACCGGGCAGACCATGCCGACGATGCCGAAGGGGCCACCGGGACCGGCCGACGGCGGGTACGGGATCGAGAGGTCCACCCAGTCCACTCCGGTGCGGCAGAGCTCCACCCAGTCGAAGTTGACGCCGCGCTGGTCGGTCTTCTCGAAGAAGTAGCCGCGGTCGGTCTCCCGGATGCGGAACTTGGCCGTCGTGTCGCCGTCGAACATGGTGTGCGAGTCGTGGTGCAGGAACGCGCCGTGCATGGGGTCGAGCAGGTTCTCCACGGCGTACCGCCAGGGCGCGTCCCATTCCGCGTAGCAGAGGAACGCGTCCACGCCGGGGTCGGTCAGCGGCTCCGGCAGGGTCAGCTCGACGGGCTCGGGGTGCTCCTCGTCCCCGAAGTAGGCGAGGATCGCGCCCGCGACCTCGCGCACCGGCAGCGAGGTCACCAGCTTCTTGCCCTCCAGGCTGCACCCCGGCAGCCCGGGCACGGAGGAGACGGTGCCGTCGGACTCGACCTCGACGCCGTGGTACCAGCAGGCGACCCGGTCACCGAGGTGCTTGCCGAGCGAGAGCGGGGCACCACGGTGCGGGCAGCGGTCGGCGAGCATCGACAGGGCGCCGTCGGAGCGCCGGAACAGCAGCCACTGCTCGCCGAGCGCGGTCACCTTGCGCATCGCGCCGGGGGCCACGAAGTGCGAGGGGACGACCGGGTGCCACTGGTTGCGCAGACCGGTGGCGTAGATGTGGTCCGCGGTGGCGGAGGACGACAGCGTCATGGTCAGGCTCCCAGTCGGTTCATCTCGGCACGGAAGGATTCCTCGGTCCACGGGCTGCCGTCGGGGGCGTGGACCTGGCGGGCGTTGAGCCCGCGCACGACGTCGGCGAGCTCGTGTCCCTCGCGGGTGTAGACCTCTTCGAGGGTGGCGGCGAGTTTGTACTCGTACGGGGCCGGCTCGTGCGTACGGGACTGGTGGACGTCCAGGTAGGGCCAGGTGTCGGTCACGGTGTCTCCTGAGAGTGCGGGGGGTGTCAGAGGTCGAGGACGAGCCGGCCGGAGGCGCACCGCGAGACGCAGATCATCATCGTGGTGTTCGCGGCCCGTTCGGCCTCGCTGAGCAGGAAGTCGCGGTGGTCCGGAGTGCCTTCGAGGACCCGGGTCTCGCAGGAACCGCAGATGCCGTCGCGGCACGAGTTGTTCACGGTGAGTCCGGCGCTCTCGGCGGCCTCCAGGACGGAGGTCCCGGCACCGACGGTGAGCGTCGTCCCGGAGGTGCGGCACTCGACCTCGAACGCCTCGTCGTCGCCCGTGCGTTCCACCGCCGGCGCGGCGAACCGCTCCAGGCGCAGCCGGTCCGCGGGGCAGCGCTGTTCGACGGCCGCGAGCAGGGGCTCGGGGCCGCAGGAGTACACCAGGGTGCCCTCCTGCAGTCCGGCGAGCGCGGAGTCCAGGTCGATGTGGCCGTGTTCGTCCTGCGGGACGAGCGTGACGTCACCGCCCAGCGCGTCGAGCTCGCCGGTGAACGCCATGGAGGCCCTGCTCCTGCCGCCGTACACCATGCGCCACCGGGCTCCCCTGCGGGCGGCCTCCCGGGCCATCGCCAGCAGTGGGGTGATGCCGATCCCGCCGGCGACGAACACGTAGGAGTCAACGTCCTCCAGCACGAAGTGGTTACGAGGCTCGGAGACCGTGATCTCCTGGCCCGGCCGCAGCTGGGTGTGCACGAAACGTGAACCGCCTCGCGAGGCGGGCTCGTTGAGTACGCCGATGCGGTAGACGTCCTGGGTGTGCGGGTCGCCGCACAGGCTGTACTGGCGGATCTGGCCGCCGGCGTGGACGTCGAGGTGCGCGCCGGGGGTCCAGGCGGGCAGGGGTTTGCCGTCGGGGTGGGTCAGTTCGACGGACAGGACGCCCTCGGCCTCCCAGGTCATACGACGGACGGTCAGCCGCAGCGAATCCTCGCTCATGGTCTGTTGCCTCCTTGCCGGCGGTTCGGTCGGCCGGGCTACTGGCCCGGGATCCTGACGGGCGGGGTGAACGGGTTCTTCATCGGGCCGAGGGCGTCGAGGTCGACCTCGACGAGCGTGGGGCCGTCCGAGGCGATGGCTTCGTCGAGCACCGGGCCCGCGTGCTCCTCGGCGGAGATGCGGGCGTACGGCAGGCCGCAGGCGCGGGCCAGGAGCTCGAAGTCGGGGGTGGTGAGGTCGACTCCCGACCGGCGCTCGCTGTGGTATTCCTGCATGTTGCGCAGGACTCCGTAGCCGCCGTCGTTGAAGACGATCAGGGTCAGACGGGGCCGTTCCTGGGCGAGGGTGAGCAGTTCGCCGAGGTGGACGGCGAGTCCGCCGTCGCCCGCGATCACGACGGTGGGCGCGCCGGGCCGCGCGAGCGCCGCGCCGATGCCCATGCCCAGTCCCTGGCCGATGCCTCCGCCGCGCGGGAAGACGTTGTCCTTCGGGTCGTACATCTCCAGGAGCCGGTTGCCCCAGCTGCTGGAGGGGATGGTGACGTCGCGGGCGACGACGGCCTCCCGGGGGAGCGCGGCCCGGATGGCGTCGCAGATCGCGGCCTGCGGTCCGATGTTGTCGTGCAGGATCGCGCGTACCTCGGTGCGTACGGCTCCGACGCGGTCCGTCCAGCCGGGCTCTGCGGCCACGGCGTGCGGCAGCAGGGCCGTCAGGGTGCCCGCCGCGTCACCGTGCAGCGCGTGGGCGACCGGATAGACCCTGCCGAGGGCGGCCGCGTCGACGTCGATCTGGATGTGGGCGTCGGGGAGTTCCAGGGTGTAGTCCGCGGTCTCGTTCGACCGGAAGTGCGTGCCGATGGTCAGCAGGACGTCCGCGTCCTTGAGCAGGGCGCGCACCGCCGGTGTGGTGGTGAAGTTCCCGATGACCCGCGGGTGGTCCTCGGGGACGCTGCCTCGGCCGGAGTTCGAGGTGATCAGTCCGGCGCCGGTCGCCTCCAGCAGCCGGGCCAGCTCGCCGCGGGCGGTGTTCGCGCCGCCGCCGGCCCAGACGAGCGGGCGGCGGGCGGAGGCCAGGAGGGCTCCCGCGGCGGCGAGTTCGCCCTTCGTGGGGGTCGCGGGGGCGCTCTCCGCGTACTCGGCGGGTTCGTCGGTCTGCGCGGCGTACTGGAGGTCGATCGGCCATTCCACGCTGGCGGGGCCGCCGGGCGCGGTCAGGGCCGAGCGAGCGGCCTCGCGCAGGATCCGGCCCGCCTGTGCGGCGTCCTGCACGCTCGCGGCGTACGCGGAGACGGCCCGGAGCATGCCGAGCTGGTCCTTGGTCTCGTGGATGAATCCCCGCCCGCTCCCCAGGAACTCGCTCTCCACCTGACCGGTGACGTGCAGCACGGAGCTGCCCGCGCTGAGCGCCTCGATCAGCGATCCGGCGGCGTTGCCCGCGCCGGTGCCGGTGGAGGTCAGGGCGCAGCCGAGGGAGCCCCGGGCGCGGCCGTAGGCGTCGGCGGCGTTGACGGCTGATGCCTCGTGCCGCACGGGCACGAAGCGCAGCTCGCGGTCGACGGCTTCGACGAGCGGCAGGTTGTGGACGCTGACGATGCCGAAGACGGTGTCGATGCCGAGTTCGCGCAGGACGGTGACGAGGAGATCGCCTCCGTTGTCGTGACGCATGGTGTCTCCTCAGAGGATGGAGCGGCCGACGCCGCCGCAGACGTCGATGGCGGTGCCGGTGATGTAGGAGGCGCGGGGTGAGAGCAGGGCGACGACCGCGTACGCGACCTCCTCGGCCCGGCCGAGGCGGCCCAGTGCGATGCCCCGGTCCTCGGCCAGTTCCGTCTGCCATTCCTCGTACGACAGGCCGGAGTCCGCGGCCGCGTGGCGGCGGGTCCACTGGCCGGTGTCGACGAGTCCGAGGCAGACGGAGTTGACCCGGATGCCGTCGGCGGCGAGTTCGACGGACAGGGACTTGGAGAGGTTGAGGATGCCGGCGCGTGCGGCGCTCGTCGTGATCAGCCGGGTCTCGGGCTGCTTGGCCAGGACCGCGTTGATGTTGACGACGCTCGCCGCTCCGGACGCGGCCAGATGGGGGCGCGCCGCCTGGAGGGGGTTCAGCACCCCGGCGAACTTCAGCTCCAGTTCGTCGCGCCAGTCCTCGGCGGTGGAGTCGTCGAGCCCTTTCATGCGGGACTGTCCGGCGTTGTTGACCAGCCCGTCGATCCCGCCGAACTCCTCGGCGGCACGGCGGACGAAGGCGCGCACCGCGTCGGCGTCCCGTACGTCGCAGACGCCGGTCAGCAGGCGGCCGTTCGCGGCGCCGAGGCCGGCGGCCGCCTCGGCGAGCCGGCCGGCGTCGCGGCCGCAGGTGGCGACGCGGGCGCCTTCGTCGAGCAGGGCGCGGACCGTGGCCAGGCCGACGCCCGAGCTGCCGCCGGTGACCACGATGGTGCGGTCGGCGAGGCCCAGATCCATAACTCGTGTCTCCTGCGGTTCAGTTCATGGTGAAGCCGCCGTTGACGGCGATCACCTGTCCGGTCAGATAGCGGGATTCCTCGCCGAGCAGGAAGGAGACGATCCCGGTGAGGTCGTCCGGCTGCTGCGGGCGGGAGATGGCACGGTTCATGCGGTAGAGGTCGTGCCGTTCGGCCGGCACGGTCTCGGTCGCCTCGCACTCGGTGAGTCCGGGGGCCACCGCGTTCACGGTGATCCCCCTGTCTCCGAGTTCGCGGGCCATGGCGCGGGTCAGCGCGATGACGGCACCCTTGGAGGCGATGTAGTGGGCGAGGCGCGGGGAGCCGTACAGGGCGGCGTCCGAGGCGAGGTTGACGATCCGGCCCGGCTCGGTGAAGAGCGGGTACAGGGCCTTCGAGACCAGCCAGGGGCTGCGGGCGTTGACCGCCATCAGCCGGTCCCACACCTCGATGTCGATGTCCTGGAACTCCTTGCCGCCCACGCCGTTGGCGAGCGCCGCGTTGTTGACCAGGCCGTACAGCGGGCCGAGCTCGCCTACGGCGTCGGCGAGCGCCTCCACGGAGGCGGGGTCGGCGACGTCGCAGCGGACGAAGTGGGCGTCGATGCCCTCGGCGCGGAGGCCGGCCGCGGCGCGCTCGCCCCGCTCGTGTTCCAGTTCGGCGAGGACGACCCGGAAGCCGTCGGTGCCCGCCCGGCGGGCCATGGCCAGTCCGAGGCCACGGCCCGCTCCGGTGACGACGACGGTGCGCCGGCCTGCCGGGGGCTGGTCAGCCACGGGTGACGCCGTGCATCGGCGAGTACTCGGGGTAGGTCGGCACCTGCGGCTTCTGGGTGCCGATGACGACGCAGAACAGGGCGTCGGTGTCGCCCTCGTTCTTGAGCGAACGGGTGACTCCGGCGGGGACGACGATCATGTCGCGGTAGCCCAGGGTGCGGTACTCGGCCTCGTCGGCGCCGCGGTGGATGCCGACCTTGACCTCGCCCTCCAGGACGAAGAACGCCTCCTCGACGTCGTGGTGGGTGTGGGCCGGGCCCTCGGCGCCGGGCGGCAGCAGCATGTTGGAGAAGGTGAACCCGCCGGAGGGGAGGATCCGGCTGTCGCTCTCGTGGTTGCCGGTGGCGCCGGAGCCGACGTAGCGGATCTGGCCGCGGCGGAACTGCGGGCCGGCCTTCTCCTGGAAGGACAGGGTGTCGAAGTCGGCGACCCGGGATGCCTTGGTGGCGATGAGGGAGTCGGTGTACGCGGAGAGGTCGTCGCCGTTGTCGTACGCGTCGGTGGTCAGGGGCATGGTGGTGGCTCCTATTCGGGGATGGCCGCGGTGATGCGGAGGTGGGAGAGCACCCAGGCGTCGAAGTGGCCCGGCTGCTCCTGGTTGGCCAGGTGACCGGCGTCCTTGACGATCACGTAGGCGGTCCTGTGGATGGCCCCGGCGATGGCCTGGCTCGCCTCGGTGCCGGTGACCCGGTCCTGTTCGCCGCAGAGCACGAGGGTGGGGGCGGTGATCGAGGGGAGTTCGGCGCGCAGGTCGGCGGAGGCCATCGATTCGGCGGCGTGGGCGTAGCCCGGCAGGCGTACCGAGGCGGCCATGGTGTCGACGACGCGGCGTACCAGTTCGTCCGGCGCGTCGGGCGACACCAGCCGTGGGCCACGCGCTTCGGCGAAGGCGCGGGGGCCCAGCTCGGCGAGGTCGGCGGCTCTGGCGCGCATGCCGGCCGCCTTGGCCTCGTCGGTGCCCGAGCCGGGGCTGGAGTCGGCGATGATCAGCGAGGCGACGAGGTCGGGGTGACGGGTGGCGAGACGCAGCGCGATCACTCCGCCCCAGGAGACGCCGAGGAGGTGGGCGGTGGTGGCGCGCTCCCGGATGAGGGCGGCCGCCGCGTCCGCGTAGCCGTCCAGGTCGAGGGGGGCCTCGGGGTCGGGCGACTTGGCGTACCCGGGGGCGTCCCAGGCCACGACCCGTACGTACGCGGAGAGTTCGGCGAGTTGCGGGGCGAAGGCGGCCGAGGACGAGCCGATGCCGTGCAGGCACAGCAGCAGCGGCCCTTGGCCGCCCGCCTCCTCGACGTGGACGTGGGCGGCGCTCACAGGATCTGCCCGGTCCGGCCGGCGAGTGCGGCGAGGCTGCGCAGCACGGCGTACGGCACCACCTGGCTGGTGGCCGGGTTGACGGGGTCGGGCAGGTGCGCGACCTCGAAGCGGTAGGAGCCGTGGCCGCCGGACGCCTCGATCACATGCCGCGTGTGGTGCGCCGCCGGGTCGGCGACGACCTGGACCCGCACAGCGTCCAGGTCGCCGACGGCCAGCGCGACCGAGGCAGCCACGTTCGTCGACTTGGGGAATTTGACCGGGACGTCGCGGGCGGTCCCGGACATGACCTCGACGGGGCCGGTCGCCGTCCGCATGCGTCCCAGCAGCTCCTCGTCCATCCAGGGCTGTTCGAGGGTGGAGGGCAGCTTGGTGGTGGTCAGCCGGACCTCGTCGAGCGGGCCGAGGGTGCGCACCGCCTGGAGCAGATCGAGCCCGCCGACGGCGCCGCCCGTGAAGTACACCCGGCCGGGGCCGGCCGCCAGCAGCCGCTTGGTGAGCTCGTCGTCGGTCAGCGCGCCGGTGGAGGCGATGAGCAGGTCGGTGCCGGAGGCGAGGACCCGCTCGCCCCATTCGCGTACGACGCCCTGTCCCGCGGCCTCGACGACGAGGTCGCAGGACTCCATGGCCTCCTCGAAGGTGGCCTGCCGCACGGGGGCGGCCTCGCCGAGCGGGCGGTTGTCGACGACGCAGACCAGCTCGGCGCCGGTCACACGTCCTTCGGCGAGCGCGGTGCCGACGACGCGGCCGATGGCGCCCCAGCCGACGACGGCGACCTTGCGTACGGTGCTCATGCGGTGGCCTCCTGGGCGTCTACGGGAACGAGCGGGCCGGTGCCCTGGGCTTGGGGGGTGGCGAGCGGGCCGGGGTCCGGGGAGCCGGCCATGCTGCAGCGGATCTCCTTGGACGGCGCGCCGGCCGTCCCCCACAGGTCGGAGAGCTCGGGGACCCGCCGCCACACCCGGGCGATCCAGGCGTCCTCGACGATCTGGGCGACCTCCGAGGTGTATTCGCAGACCAGCCCGGAGGGGTCGGTGAAGTAGGAGAAGGTGTTGTTCCCCGGGCCGTGCCGGCCGGGTCCCCACTGGGGGGTGATGCCGTGGTGGCGCAGCCGTCCGAGGCCTCGCATGAAGTGGTCGACCGAGGTCATCTCGTAGGCCACGTGGTTGAGCGAGGTCCACTCCGCCTGGTTGAAGGCGATGCAGTGGTGGTCGCTGTTGCAGCGGAGGAACGCCATCTGGTGCTCGGACCAGTCGGAGACGCGCAGCCCGAGTACGTCGCGGTAGAAGGCGACCGCTGCGTCGATGTCGGTGGTGTTGAGCACGGCGTGCGTCACCCCGACGGGGACGGCGCCGTCCCTGCCGCGCGGCACGACGGCGTCGACCTGGGCGCTGATCTCGATGAGGCGGCCCTCGGGGTCGGTGAACCGCAGTCCGTAGCCACCGCCGACCTGGTCCAGCGGGCCGGGTCCGGTGACGGGCACCAGGGAGCGCGCTTCGAGGCGGCGCGCCGCCTCGTCGACCTCGGCGGGTGTGGCGACGGCGAAGGCGATCCTGCCGAGGCCGACCCGGTCCCGCTCGGTCAGGTGCAGGACGTGGTGCTCGTCGCTCGTGCCCCGGAGCCAGCGGGCGCCGGTGTCGGACTCGACGGTCTCGAGGCCCCAGACGTCCTCGTAGAAGTCGGCGGCCTCGGTGAAGGCCGGGGTGTGCAGCTCGACGTAGCGGAGTGAGCGGAGCCGGGCGATCGGACCGGGCGGTATCGGGTGCATGGGGTCCCTCCAGGACTGGCAGGTGTGCCGGGTCAGTTGGCCCACGGAAGCGGGTGGTCCGAGATGCCCCAGTACAGGGACTTCTGGCGCTGGTAGGCGCGGATCGCGTCGCGGCCCTTCTCCGTGCCGAGGCCGCTGTCCTTCCACCCGCTGAAGGGGGTGGAGGCGCTAAACTGCTTGTAGGTGTTGATCCAGACGGTTCCGGCCTCGATCCGGCGCGCCAGCGCCCCGGCGGCGCGCAGGTCGCGGGTCCAGATCCCGCAGGCCAGGCCGTAGACGGAGTCGTTGGCCTGGCGGACCAGGTCGTCCTCGTCGTCGTACGGCAGGGCGACCAGGACCGGGCCGAAGATCTCCTCCTGGCAGGTGCGCGAGGTGTTCGGGAGGCCGTCGAGGACAGTGGGCAGGTAGTAAGCCCCGTCCTCGTACGGCTCCCCCTCGGGCGCCGCACCACCGCACAGCACGCGGGCCCCTTCGGACCGGGCGAGGTCGACGTAGGCGGCGACGGAGTCGCGGTGGCGGTGGTGCACCAGGGGGCCGACCTGGGTGGCCGGGTCGGTGCCGGGGCCGACGCGCAGCTTGCGTACGCGCTCGACGAGTTCGCCGACGAAGGAGTCGTAGATCTCGCGTGCCACGAAGAGCCGGGAGCCTGCGATGCAGGACTGGCCGCTGGACGAGAAGATCCCGAACAGCACCCCGGCCAGGGCCTGTTCGATGTCGGCGTCGGCGCGCACGATCGTCGGTGACTTGCCGCCCAGTTCCAGGGAGGCGGGGATCAGCTTCCGGGCGGCGCTCTCGGCGATGGACCGCCCGGTCTCCGTGCCCCCGGTGAACCCGATGCGGCCGACGAGGGGGTGGCGCACGAGGGCGTCACCGACCACCCGGCCGCTGCCGGGCAGCACGGAGAGCAGTGCGGCCGGCAGCCGGAACTCGTCGAGCGCCTGGAAGACGATCCGCCCGAGCGCCAGGGAGACCAGGGGGGTCCAGGCCGCGGGCTTGAGGATCACCGCGTTGCCGGCGGCGAGCGCGGGAGCGATCTTCTGGGCGTCGCTGGCGACCGGGGAGTTCCAGGGGTTGATCGCTCCCACGACGCCGATGGGCTCGTGCGTGCTCACCGTGACGTACGGACCCCGGGACGGGGTCACCGACTCCTCGGCCGTCTCCAGGACGGCCGCCATGTAGCGGAAGGTGCCTGCCGCGCTGAGCGCGAGGGCCCTGGTCTCGGTGAGGGTCTTGCCGGTGTCGGCGGTCTGCAGGGCGGAGAGCTCGTCGGCGGCCCGCTCTGTGAGCTCACCGATCCGGTGCAGCAGCCGTGCCCGCTCGTGGGCGGGCAGGTCGCGCCAGGCCGGGTCCGCCACGGCCCGCGCCGCGGCTTCGGCCGCCTCGGCGACCTCGTCCGCCGACGCGGAGTGGACGGTGGCGAGGACGCGGCCGGTCGCTGGGTCGACCGTGTCGACGGGCTCGCCCGCACCACGCCGCCACTGGCCCGCGATCAGGATTTGGGTGGGGAACTGCAGCACGGGTGGACCTCCGGACGAGGCGGAAAAGGGGTGGACTCCGGGTGCGGACAGGCTCGTTGGGTTACCGCCACCGGACTGCCGAAGTGCTAGAAATCTAAGCGCTTAAGTTTCTCGGCACAAGACCCTGAGGTGAAATCGTTGCCCGGAAGGTCTTGAGCACCACTTCCACGCGATCGATGATGGTGGCCGAGTCGCGGGGAGCAAGCTTCCTAAGCTCTTAACTATTGACCGCTTAGGTATAGCCCCCTACTGTCTCCGCAACTCATCTGCCCGCGGAAGGACCCCCTCCATGACGACTGTGGCCGGCAAGCCCGCTCTCGGCTCTATCGCCGCGAGACTCGAACGACTGCCGCACTCGCGCTGGCACATCAAGGTCCGGTTCCTGATCGGCGCCGTCACCTTCTTCGAGGCGTTCGACCAGCTGCTGGCCGCGTCCGCACTGCCCGTCCTGATGAAGGAGTGGCACCTGTCCACCGGACAGGCCACCTTCGCCGTCACCTCCGCCTCCATCGGCATGCTGCTCGGCGCCCTCGCCGCGGGGTGGCTGGGCGACCGCATCGGACGCGTGCGTACCGTCGCGCTGGGAGTCGGGGTCACGGGCCTCGCCAGCCTCGCCGTGGCCTTCTCCGGCAACATCGAGACGTTCTCGCTCTTCCGCTTCCTCCAGGGCCTCGGGATCGGCGGCGTCGTACCGGTCGCGGCGACGTACATCAACGAGATCGCCCGGTCCGACAAGCGGGGCCGCTTCGTCCTGCTGTACGAGATGATCTTCCCGGCCGGACTGGCGGCCGCCACCCTGCTCGCCGTCTGGGTGGTCCCGGCCTTCGGCTGGCGCGCGATGTTCCTCGTGGGCGCGCTTCCCGTGGTGATCGCCGCGATGCTGCCTCGCCACGTCGAGGAATCCCCGCGCTGGCTGCTGTCCCGTGGACGTACGTCCGAGGCCGAGGCCGCGATCTCCCGGATCGAGGCGGAGGTCGCCCGCGCGACCGCCGAGGAGCTCCCCGCGCCGACTCCGTCCGTGGACACGCCGGACGAGCCCAAGGGCACCCTCATGGATCTGTTCCGGGGACGCTATCTGCGGCGTACGGCGGTCCTGTCGGGTCTGTGGTTCGTGGCGTACTACGTGAACCACGGCATCTCCACCTGGCTGCCCTCCCTCTACACGAAGGAGTTCGGCCTGGACCTCACCACAGCTCTCGTCTACACCCTGGTCAGCAACCTCACCGGCCTGCTGGGCACCTTCGTCGTGGCCATGCTGATCGACCGCATCGGCCGCAGGCCCGCCCTGATCGGCGCTTTCGTCGGCACCGTGCTCTCCCTCGCCGTACTGGCTCTCGCCGGCGCGACCTCGGGCGGCCAGGTGGCCCTCTTCGCCTCCTGTACGACGTTCTTCCTGTACGCGATCAACGCGGGGCTCTACCTCTACTCCCCCGAGCTCTACCCCACGTCGAACCGGGCCAGGGGCGCGGCGTTCGGCGGTCTGTGGAACCGGTGCGGCGTCATCCTCGGCCCGGTGGCCGTCGGCGCGGTCATCGGGGCGGGCGGCGGACTGGGGCTGGTCTTCGCGCAGCTCGCCGTGGTGGGCGCGGTGGGCGCCGTGATCGCGTGGTTCGCGGTCGAGACCAAGGGCAGGACGCTGGAGGAACTCAACGCCTGATCACGCCTGGTCACGCCGGTTCGGGGCCGGGGGCCGGGAGCAGCGCTCACTGCTCCGGGCCACCGGCCCCGAGCGTGTGCGCCAGAGTCCCCAGGAGAGCCGTGAGCCGCCGGCGTTCCGTGTGGCCCAGGCCGGCCGCTCCCGCTCGGACCGCATGTCCGCCAACCGGCCGGTCAGTTGGAGGCCCTCGGGGGTGAGACACAGCCAGACGACCCTGCGGTCGCCGGTGCCCCGCTCGCGGCGGATCAGCCCGGCCTCCGCCGGCCGGTCGGCCTGCTGGGTGAGACCGCCGCCCGGGCCGAGCCCGCCGCCGCGACCTCGCCCGTCGTCAGCCGGCACGGGGCACCCGCCTCGCGCAGCGTGGCCAGGACGTCGTAGGCGGGCAGGCTGATGCCGTACGCGCGCACCGCCCTGCCGACGACGAGCCGGTGGCACGCGGCGCAGTCGTCGAACAGGGCGACAAGGAGGCGGTTCCCGGCTGCTCCGGGACGGAAGGCGGTGCTGGAAGCACCAGGGGCACTGCCGGTCCTGCTCAGAAAGGCCGCCGTACCCGCGGCCGCCGTGCTGTTCGTCGTCATGCCGGTCAGGGCGGTGAGGCGGCGGTCCCGCGGCTGAGCCTCCCATCACCTCAGCGGTAAGATTCTCAGTGCCGTGAGAAGCCGTGAGCAGCCGGGGGGACGCCGGCCGACGCCGTACGAGGGGATGAGATGGCAGCATCAAGGCCTGGGGACCAGGACGCCGTGGCGAAGGTGGTCGAGGACTGGGCGCGGGAGCGGCCGGAGCTGGACACGAGCCCGCTCGAGGTCCTAGCCCGGCTCCACCGCTCCTTCCTGCGCTACAGCACCGGACTCACCGAATCCATCGAGCGGCACGGCCTGTCCGTCGCGGGCTTCGACGTCCTCACCGCGCTGCGCAGGTCCGGGGAGCCCTACCGGCTGACAGCCGGGCAGCTCGCCGACTCCGGGCTGGTGTCGTCGGCAGGGGTGACCCTGCGGATCGACCGTCTGGAGAAGGACGGCCTCATCGTCCGCGAGCGGGACACCCAGGACCGCAGGGTCGTCTACTCCCGGCTGACTGAGAAGGGCCTCGCGACGGTGGACACGGCGTTCACCGAACACCTGGACAACGAGAACCGGATGCTCGGAGGGTTGTCCCCCTCCGAGCGCCGGCAGCTAGCGCGGCTGCTCCGCAAGCTGGAGATCTCGATCCTCGACGCCGACGAGGAGCGGGCCGGCGCGGGGGAATGACCGCCGGGCCGGCATGGCTCCCCTCCCCTGCGCGAGCGTCGCTGTCCGGGCCTTCAGCCCTTCAGCCGCTCGCGCAGCTCGTCGTCGTCGGCGACGAACCAGGTCTGGGTCCCCCGGTTGCACTCCCGGACGAAGTCCCGGAGCGAGGAGCTCTCCTCCGTAAGGCGGGAGACATCGCCGAGCACCACCAGTCCCACGCCGTACTGCACGAACTTCTGGACGATGTCGCCCGCGACGCGGGTCTCCAGCCGGAAGAAGCTCTCGTCGAGACGCCCGACGGGGATGACGGCCCACCGGGCCCCCTGGTAGCCCGCGTCACCGATGAGGTCCAGGGCCTCCCTCTCCCCGCGGATGGTCTCGCCCTGGGAGGGGCATATCAGGACGGGCACGTCGTGGATGGTCTGCAAGGTGCTCATGGGCGACCAGACTACGGCGTGTCGGGACCGAGCAGCGTGCGACGCCGGAGCCGTTGCTGCGACGGGCGAGATCGACAGACCGCGCCAGGTGTCCGAGTGGCGCGCAGACGGCGCTCGCTCGGCACGGAAGGGCCTCGTCGGGCCCACGATGAGCCGGGTCCGGGCGTCAATCGTTCGCGTGGGAGCACCGGCTGCCCTCGGCCTGCCTCGGCACCCGCATCCGGCGCATGAGGTCACGCGTCCCGCGGCGGTCGAGCGTGGTGCGCCAGACGACTCCCGGATACCGGGCTCGCAGGTGGGAGAGAGCCCTGGTGCCCAGCCCGCTGCGGTGGAACTGCTTCTCGATCAGCACGTCGGTGATGACCGCCTCCGCGCAGGATGCGCAGAGGCGGAAATCCACGTGGCCCACCACCTTGCGCACGTGTACCAGGAGCAGACACTGCGTGTCACCGGCGTTCCGCCCGGGCGACGGCACCAACTCGACCTCGCTGTAGGCGAGCATGCGCCGGTGCCAGTCGCCCTTGCGGTGTCTGAGCAGTCGGTGGCGCCCCCCGCCACCGTGGTGCGCGGGGGGTTCCACGTCGTCCGATCCACGGAGAGGCGCACCGCGGAGCGTGTCCGTCCTGGTCTGTGCGTAACTTCCCTGCATGACTCGCGCCTGCCCCGCCTGCCGCGACCGATGCCTCCGGCCGTCGCCGGAGGCGAAGCGACGCCTGCCGGACGGCCTTCAGGTGCCGGGACCGGGGTCCGGCCGGACGGGCTCGGTGATACCCGCTCGGGCGGCCTCCAGCTGGGCCGCGAACGCGATCCCGAGAAACAGGACGATGCCGGTCAGGTTGGCCCAGAGCAGCAGCGCCACGAATGCGGTCAGTGGCCCGTAGACGGCACCGAACGAACCGCTCTTGCCCACGTAGAACGTGAGCAGCCAGGTGGCCGTGACCCACAGGACCAGGTGCACGGCGGACCCGAAGACCAGCCACGTGTAGCCGGGCTGCACACGCCGGGGTGACCAGCGGAAGATCACGGCGGAGGCCAATGCGGCGCAGACCGTTCCGACCGGTATTTCGAGGACGTCCCACCAGCCGAGCCAGGACCGCGACCAGCCGAGGGCCTCCACCACCGAGTCCCCGACGGCTTCGCCGGCGACCAGCACGAGGAATCCCAGCATCAGCGGAAGCCCCGCGGCGACTGCCAGCAGCAGGCCGCGACCGTACTTGGCGAGGAAGGGACGATCGCGCTCGATGCCGTAGATGCGGTTGCAGCCTCGTTCGATCTGGCCCATCGCCGAGGCTAGATTGAGCACGGCGAAGCCGAGGCCGAGCCACATGGCGAGCGCCCCTGCCGTCGTGGAACCCGCACTCCGTCGGGTGTCCCGCAACGCTCCTTGCACGAGTTCCACGCTGGCGCCGGGGGCGATCCTTCCGAGCGTCAGCTCGATCACTCGGCCGATGCTCTCGGTGTGCACCGTCGTGGCCACGCCCACCAGCGCGATCACGAAGGGCACCATGCCCACGACCACCTGAAATCCGAGCGATCTCGCGAAGCTGAACCCGTCGGCGTACCGGAACCGTGCGAAGGCGTCGAGGAGCAGCTTGCGCCCGCCGTAATGGCGCAGCGCGCTGAGAGCTTCGTCCCCCGAGAGCTCCTCCCCGATCATGTCCCGCGTCTGCGGCACATGGACGACTGTCCCCATGAGACCTCTCCTCCGACTGTCGGTCCTGCTGTCCCGACCCGCCCGCACAGTAGTTCGTGCAGGGGCAGCGGAGCCATCGGCCCCTGGGCCCGCGCGCCTCGTGGGCGGGCGGCAGAGGCGGGGTGGTCATCGTCGGACGGCTCCGTGGTCCCGCCGCCGCGGGAAGAGACGGGCCAGTTCCTCGGCCAGTGCGGTGAGCTGGGCGAGCCCGGGGTGTCCGGCGAAGGCCGCGAATCCGGAGGAGGGAGCCGCCCCCGCGCACGGTCAGCAGCTCGGTGTCGAGCAGTCCTGGGACGATCCGGCGGATGGCGTCGATGGCGGCGGGTTCGGCGAGCAGTTCCGCCAGAGACGTACGGAGATTGAGGGCTCCTTCGGGGAACTCGTCCGAGCGGGCGGCCGGTTCACGGGCCGCCTCGGCACGCTCACGCTGGGAGGCCACGAGCAGATGGGCCTCGGTCACCTCGTCGGGGTGCTGCGGCAGGCCCAGCCGCTCGTACTGGTCGTCCGGTGCCTCGCTCTCCCTGAGCCGCTCCACCAGCAGCCGGATCATGCGCAGTTCGGCGGCGTCGTCGACGAGGGGCTTCTCCTGCTGAGGGTCCGTGTCCAGGTCGAAGAGGAGACTGCCGAAGCGCTGCGGCCCCAGCAGCGGTGAGGGGCTGGCGGGGATCCTGAGGGTGCGTACGCCCTTGGTGAAGCCGAACGGTTCGGCGAGGTACCAGGGGGTGACGACCTTGGCCCACCAGCCCTTCTCCCCCAGCAGATAGCCGTGGTCGGTGCAGACGACGAGCATCGTGTCGTCCCACAGTCCGTGGGCGTCCATGGCGTCCAGGACCCGGCCCAGCGAGTGGTCGCACATGGAGGGCAGCGCGGCGTACTCGTAGAGGGCGTGCCGCACATGGTCGTCCGTCTCGGTGACCCGGTTGTAGTCGGGCCAGTCGAAGTGCGGGCCCTGGTAGTCGTGTGGGTAGAGGTCCTTGTAGTGGTCCTGGGTGAAGAAGGGTTCGTGCGGGTCGAAGGTCTCGATCTGGACGAACCAGTTGTCCTCGGCGTGATTGGTCCGCAGGAATTCGAGCCCTGCGTCGGGGGCTTCCTTCGGTCCTGGGACGCCGGGGCGTCGCAACATTACGACGGCGTGAAATCGGGCCGGCCCTTGTTCCCGGTTCTCCGGCGGGATGCGCGCTCCGGAAGCGACCGGAGGAAGAACCGCAGGTCGGGCACGGTTTGACGGGGCATCATCAGAGGCGGTGTGTGCGCCGTGGGAGCGCTGATTCAACCACCGCCGGACGGCCTCCGCGGCACCGGCCGGTGCTTGACGCCCGCCGTGCGGCGCTGCGAGTCTCCGGGGCATGTTCGCGACGGCCGTTTCCGACGCGCGGCCCGCCCACGCCGGCCGCCCCACCACGCCGATGGCGTGTCCGGGCCGCTGTACGACTGCCTGACCCTGCTACTCCGGCCCGTGCCGTGCGGCCGAAACGACCGGCGCCCCGCACCACGGTCCAGCCACACTCAGCGCTCCGCACCTCTCGCGCCCCTGGTCGGCCGATTACTTCCTCTCCAAGATCAACCAACGACCGTCTTGGGCGATCCCGAAAACCGAAGGGAATCCCGTCATGTCCTCAGCAACCACCGCTCCCGCCTCCACCCTCACCGTCCAGAAGATCGGCGGTCGGCTCGGCGCGATCCTCTCCGGGGTACGCCTCGGTGGGGACCTGGACCCGGCGACGGTCGCCGGGATCCGGGCCGCGCTGCTGGCCAACAAGGTGGTCTTCTTCCGTGACCAGGGCCATCTGGACGAGGAGAACCACGAGGCGTTCGGCCGGCTGCTGGGCACCCCGGTCGCCCACCCCACAGTGCCCTCCGCCGACGGCCGTTACTCGCTCGGCATCGACTCCGACCACGGCGGCCGGGCCAACCAGTGGCACACGGATGTGACCTTCGTGCCGGCCTATCCGGCCTTCTCGATCCTGCGTGCCGTCGTCATCCCTCCGTACGGCGGCAACACCCTCTGGTCCGACACGGGTGCCGCGTACGCCGAACTGCCCGAGCCGCTGCGCGTGCTCGCCGACAGCCTGCGCGCGGTCCACTCCAACGACTACGACTACGTGGCCCTGCGTCCCGAGGCCCGCCCGGAGGCCCTCGCCCAGTACCGCAGGGTGTTCACCTCGACGAAGTTCCAGACCGAGCACCCGGTGGTCCGCGTCCACCCCGAGACCGGCGAACGCGTCCTGCTCCTCGGTAACTTCGTCCAGCGCATCAGCGGGCTGACCGGCCGTGACTCCCGCGCGCTTCTCGACCTGTTCCAGTCCCACATCGAGCGTCCGGAGAACACCGTGCGCTGGCAGTGGCAGACCGGCGACGTCGCCATCTGGGACAACCGCGCCACGCAGCACTACGGCGTGGACGACTCCGACGCCCATGAGCGCAAGCTCCGCCGCGTCACCATCGACGGCGACATCCCGGTCGGCACCGACGGCCGCTCCTCGACGCTGATAAGCCCCGAGGAGGTGCCCGACCCCTCGTTCGGCATACCGTCCGGAGCCTCGACCGCCGAGGCCGCGGACGCCGGGGAGGTCGCGTAGAAGACGCACGCATGAGCGGGCACGGTGACACACCCGCCCGGCGGACGGTGCCCCGGCACCGTCCGCCGGGACGCGCCCGCAGGTGATCGTGATCCTCACGGACCAGCAGCGCTGGGACACGGCCGGAGTGCACGGCAACCGCGCAGAGGTGACGCCCGAGTTCGACAGGATCGCCCGCGAGGGCACCTTGTTCGAGCAGGCGATCACGCCCAACCCCGTCTGCGCGCCCGCCCGTTCGGCCCTGCAGACCGACCGCTACCCCACCGCGTCCGGTGTCTTCCGCAACGGGCTGCCGCTCCCCGAGGACGTACCCACCCTCGCCGGGGCGTTCGCCGGGGCCGGGTACGCGACGGGCTGCATCGGCAAGTGGCACCTGGCGGGCGAGGACGGTCCGGACGGCCCCGTACCGCCCGGGCGGCGGGGTGGTTACGAGAAGTGGCTCGCCTCGGACCGCCTGGAGTTCACCTCGGACGCGTACCGCACGGTGATGTACGACGAGGACGGGGAGCCGGCGCGGCTTCCCGGGTACCGCTCGGACGCCCTGATCGACGCGGCCATCCGCTTCGTGGCCGACCATACGACCGCCCCTGTCTGCTCTTCGTCTGCCTGCTGGAGCCCCATCACCAGAACCCCACCGACGACCACCCGGCGCCCGCCGGCTACCGCGAGCTCTACGAGGGTGCCTGGCTGCCGCCCGACCTGGCAGCACTCGCGCCGGGCGCTCCGCAGGGCGGCGCGCACCGTCATCTCGCCGGATACCTCGGCCAGATCAAGCGGGTCGACGAGGGGGTGGGCCGGCTGCGCGACGCGCTCAGGAGCCTGGGCACGGAGGACAGCACGGTGCTGGCGTGGACCGCGGACCACGGCTCCCACTTCCGTACGCGCAACAGCGAGTACAAGCGCTCCGCCCATGAGTCGTCCGTGCGGGTGCCCCCGGGCGGGGTCCGTCCTCGTCCAGATCAGCGAGGACCGGGTCGGCCGTGCGGTGCGCACCTCGCGGTGGAAGTACGCGGTGGACGCACCGGGGGCCGACGCCTGGAACGAGCCGGACGCGGGGCTCTACAGGGAGACCGAGCTGTACGACCTGGCGGCCGACCCGTACGAGCTGGACAACCTGGCCGGGCTCGCCTCGCACCGAGAGGTCGCCGACGGGCTGCTGGCGGAACTGCTGGAGTGGCTGGAGCGGATCGAGGGCGTGAAGCCCGTGATCGAGCGGGCCGCCCACCGTCCGGCCGGGCAGCGCCGCGCGGAGCCGTTCCCGGCCGAGTTGCCCTGGGAGGGGGTGAGGTTCGGCCACCGCCCCAGCCCCTGAGGCAGGCGCGCTCTCCTGACCAGGGCACATCGATCCGAGCGGGCGGAGCCCACGGGCGGCACCGATTGCGTGATCAAAAACTGGTGCGGTTAACATATGAGCACCGCCTAGCTCGAAAGATGGACTTGTGACTGCCACCGAGGACTCGTTCACCAATTGGAAGACCCGCGAGGAGATCGCGGAGTCGATGATCCCGATCATCGGGAAGCTGCACCGGGAGCGGGACGTCACGATCCTGCTCCACAGCCGCTCCCTGGTGAACAAGTCGGTGGTCAGCATCCTCAAAACCCACCGTTTCGCCCGGCAGATAGCCGGCGAGGAGCTCTCGGTCACCGAGACACTGCCGTTCCTGCACGCCCTCATGGCGCTCGACCTCGGCCCGTCCCAGATCGATCTGGGCATGCTCGCCGCGACGTACCGGACGGACGACCGCGGCATGTCGGTGGGCGACTTCACCGCCGAGGCCGTGGCCGGCGCCACGGGCGCCAACAAGACGGAGCGCCGCGAGGCACGCGACGTGGTTCTCTACGGGTTCGGCCGCATCGGCCGTCTCCTGGCCCGCCTGCTCATCGAGAAGACCGGCTCCGGCAACGGCCTGCGGCTGCGCGCCATCGTCGTACGTCAGGGCGCCGGGCAGGACATCGTGAAGCGCGCCTCGCTGCTGCGCCGGGACTCCATCCACGGCCAGTTCCAGGGCACGATCACCGTCGACGAGGCGAACAGCCGGATCATCGCCAACGGCAACGAGATCCAGGTGATCTACTCCGACGACCCGACGGCGGTGGACTACACGGCGCACGGCATCAAGGACGCCATCCTCATCGACAACACGGGCCGCTGGCGCGACCGCGAGGGGCTGTCCAAGCACCTGCGCCCCGGCATCGCGAAGGTCGTCCTGACGGCACCCGGCAAGGGCGACGTCCCCAACATCGTGCACGGGGTGAACCACGACACGATCAAGCCGGACGAACAGATCATCTCCTGCGCCTCCTGCACCACCAACGCGATCGTCCCGCCGCTGAAGGCGATGGCGGACGAGTACGGCGTGCTGCGCGGCCATGTGGAGACGGTCCACTCGTTCACCAACGACCAGAACCTGCTGGACAATTACCACAACTCGGACCGCCGAGGCCGCTCGGCGCCGCTCAACATGGTCATCACCGAGACGGGCGCCGCCTCCGCCGTCACCAAGGCGCTGCCCGACCTCGACGCGAAGATCACCGGCAGCTCGATCCGGGTCCCGGTGCCGGACGTCTCGATCGCGATCCTGAACCTGCAGCTCGCGCGCGGCACCGACCGCCAGGAGGTCCTCGACTACCTTCGTAACGTGTCGCTGACCTCGCCGCTCAGGCGACAGATCGACTTCATCACCGCTCCCGACGCGGTCTCGAGCGACTTCATCGGCTCGCGCCACGCCTCGATCGTCGACGCCGGAGCCACCAAGGTCGAGGGCGACAACGCGATCCTCTACCTCTGGTACGACAACGAGTTCGGCTACTCCTCCCAGGTCGTCCGGGTCGTCCAGCACGTCTCGGGGGTCGAGTACCCGACCTACCCGGCACCGGCGGTCTGACCCTCCGGGCGGCGGGGGCCCGGGGGGGGGGGCGGGGGGCGCGCCCGGGTAAATGTGCCAGGGCCCCCCCCGCCCCCCGCTTGGGGTTCCGGGGACGCGGGGCCATGCGCAGGGCCCGGCCGGCAC
>NZ_JBIVVD010000002.1:415849-1017786 GCF_044757505.1 Streptomyces sp. NPDC091271
AGTTCTCCAACACCGTTCGCGCCACACCCCCCCGGCGCGGCGGGGCGCCCCCCCCCCGCGGGGGGGGGCCCCCCCCCCCCCCCCGCCCCCGGGCCCCCCCCCCCCCCCCCCGCGCCCCGGGGGGGGGCGCCCCCCCCCCCCGCGCCGGTTCAAGGTGCCCTGGCCACCAGGCGCACCATGTTGCGGATGCCGGTCAGGCGGGACATGCCGAAGGACCGGCCGTCACCGGCGCAACGCCGCCGTCAGCATCGGCAGGGCGTGGCGCAGTTCCCTGTACCCGTAGGTACCCGTGTGTCCGCCCGAGTAGAGGTGAGTGGTGACAGGAGCGCCCAGAGTGGTGAGCCGGTCGCTCAGCATCCTCGTCTCCTCGCCGCAGACGGCCTCGGTGACGGATACGACACCGTCGTCGGCGAGGGCGACCCATTTTTCGGTCCCGGGGATGTGGGGATCGGGCTCGTCCCCGTCGAGCGGACCGGGCTTCCCGTCACCGGAGGCCAGGTAGACGGGCGTACGACGCAGTCCTGCGGCGTGGTGGTACGGATCCCAGTCGAGCCAGGTCTTCCACTGCTTCCACGGGTCGCCGAAGATCGCGTAGCCGTCCACACCCACCAACTTCGCTCCGGACAGCCACATCTCCGGGTGCCTGACCGGATGCACGGGAGCCCCGAACGCGGCGACGGCACCGAACAGGCCCGTAACGCGGGCCGCCAGCCCCAGGACCCCGAATCCGCCCTGGGACTCCCCCGCGGCTGCCCTGTTCGGCCCGGCCCCGTAGTCCCGCTCCACCAGCGGCACGACCTCCCGGAGAAAGTACTTGCGTACCCGGGGTGCGCCTCCCTTGCCGTGGTTCCACCAGTCCGTCCAGAACCCGAACAGCGGCATGCCCGGCATGACCACCAGGACGTCACGCAGCTCGTCCAGCTCCTGCACCTTGAAAAGGGTCGTCCAGGCGGTGTGGTCTCCGTCTCCGCCTGCCAGCAGATAGAGGGTGGGCCAGCGGTCAGCGGGGCTGCGGCGGTCCCAGCCGCGTGGGGTGAGCAGGGCCACGGTGCTCCGGCCGCCGAGAGCCGGGGAGTCGACGGTCAGTTCGACCAGCCGTTCGTCGAGGCGTCGTTCGGTGACGGCTCCGCCGGCGGCGCCGGCGGCGCCGGCGGCGCCGACGGGGGCGGCACCGAGGAGGGCTCCGGCGCCCAGCAGGGCCCCGCCCGCCAGTACGGTGCGGCGTGTGTGTGGGTGCGACATACCTGAGTCTTCGGCCGACAGCCCCTCCGCCTTGAACTCCGGGCCGCCCTCGGGCTCGTGTCCGTACGACGCCGCTCGCCCGGGGGGCCGGACACCCGGACCGCCGGGTTAGGTTCCGACGTGTTGTGGGGACGACTGGCCGAATCCGTGCCCCTGCGCGAGGAGTTCGGCCCCGACGCCATGCACGCGGCGATCGACCGGTTGCTGAGCGACGGCGGGGGCCTCCACGAAGGGGCAGCGCCGGACCGGTGTCCGCGCGCGTGGTGGACCGGACTCAGACCAGGTCCGCCGCCTCCGCGTCCGGCAGCGGCTGTTCGGCCCAGATGGTCTTGCCGGTGCTGGTGTAGCGGGTGCCCCAGCGCTCGGTGAGACTCGCGACGAGCAGGAGGCCGCGCCCGCCTTCGTCGAAGATCCGGGCGCGGCGCAGGTGAGGGGCGGTGCTGCTGCCGTCGAAGACCTCGCAGATCAGCGCGGTGTCCCGGATGAGGCGGAGCCGGATCGGCTCGGCGCCGTAACGGATGGCGTTGGTGACCAGTTCGCTGACGACCAGCTCGGTGGTGAACACCGCGTCGTCCAGGCCCCACGCCGTGAGCTGGGCGGAGGCACGCTTACGCGCGGTCGAGACGACGGACGGGTCCGCGGGGAGGTCCCACGCGGCGTAGTGGCCCGCGTCGAGACGCCTGGTACGGGCCACCAACAGGGCGACGTCGTCGTTCGGCTGCTCGGGAACCAAGGCCTCCATGACGGTGTCGCAGGCTTCTTCGAGGGAGTACGTCGAGCGGCCGAGCAGGTCGCGGAGCTCGGCGAGGGCAAGATCGACGTCCCGGCCCGCCGTCTCGATCAGGCCGTCCGTGTACAGGGCGAGCCGGCTGCCCTCGGGCAGCTCGAACTCGGCCCCCTCGAAGGTCAGGCCGCCCACGCCGAGCGGTGGCCCGGAGGGCAGCGGCAGCTGTCTGACGGTGCCGTCCGGGCAGGCCAGCATCGGCTCGGGGTGACCCGCCCTGGCCATCGTGCAGAGCCCTGTCGAGGGGTCGTAGACGGCGTAGAGGCAGGTGGCACCGGCGACCTGCGCGCCCTCGGAGCTGTCCGCCGGCTGTTCACGGTCGAGCGTGAGCACCAGGTCGTCGAGCTGGGTGAGGAGCTCCTCGGGTGCGAGGTCGACGTCCGCGAGGGTCCGTACGGCGGTGCGGAGCCTGCCCATGGTGGCCGAGGCGTGGAGACCGTGGCCGACGACGTCGCCGACCACCAGCGCGACCCGCGCCCCGGAGAGCGGGATCACGTCGAACCAGTCCCCTCCGATGCCCGCCCCGGTGGTGTTCGGGAGGTAGCGCGCCGTGACCTCGACCGCCTGCTGCCGGGCGGCCCGGCGCGGCAGCAGGCTGCGCTGAAGGGCGAGCGCCGTGGCCCGCTCGCGGGTGTACCGGCGGGCGTTGTCCACGCATACGGCCGCACGCGAGACGAGTTCGGCGGCGAGCTGCAGATCCGCGGCGCCGAACCCGCCGGGAGTCCGGTGCCGGCAGAACATGGATGTGCCGAGAGTGATGCCGCGGGCCCGCAGCGGAACCACCAGAATCGAGTGGATCCTGTTCTCACGCAGGCTCCGTGCCCGTGCGGGATCGACCATTCTCCAGCGCCGCAGCGCCTCCTCGTCGACGGTGAAGCGTGCCGGTTCCCCGATGACCAGTGCCCGGCCCACCTCGGAGTCCCGGTCGTACGCATGGATCTCACCGAGCGGGACGACCGACTCCGGGCACCCTTCGAGCACGGACTGCTGGGCCACCCGGTGGAAGCTGATCGTGTCCCTGTGGAGCACCGAACGTGCCTCGTCGCCCGTCAGCACCTCGGAGAGCAGGTCGACGGTCACGAAGTCGGCGAAGTCCTCGATGGCGAGCTCCGCCAGCTCCTCGGCTGTGCGCCCCACGTCGAGCGTGCTGCCGATGCGCCGGCTGGCCTTGTTCAGCACGGTCAGCCGCCTGCGCGCCATGAACTGGTCGGTCGTATCGAGTGTCACGACGGACACTCCCTGGACCTCACCGGCGGCATTCCGTACGGGCGACATCGCCGCCTGCCAGATGTGCTCGCTGCCCGCCACCACGAGATGTGTCTCGTACGGCTCGCCCTCGCCCGTCCTCAGCACCCGGTCGATGGCCTCGGTGAGTCCCTTCCCGCCTTCGAGGAACAGTCCGGGCTCGATCTCCCCGGGCAGGAGCCCGATCAGCGACGCTTCGGTCTTGCTGACCGAAGCGGCCGCTGCCGCATTGGCCATGGCGAGCACCTGGTCCCGCCCGAAGTAGGCCACGGGCACCGGCAGCTGTTCCAGGATCTGACAGCGCACTTCGTCGGACGGCACGTAGGCGGGCCTCCTGTCCCCCACGGCATCCGGTGTGGGCTCACCACTGCCCGCCGACGGACCCGCTCGGCCCGTCTCGTCCATGCTCATGGGCTCATCACTCGTCCTCCCCGCCTAGGCAGGTCGCCCACGAACGCCCATTTGCGACCTTTGTTCAAGAATGCCTGTGCGGGTTCCCGCTCTCAACCGCCGACTCCCCCGGCGCAGCCGATTGGCTCAGCGACCCGCGACGCCGAGCGGGCCGCCCGCGTGGAACGCCAGCTTCGCGAAGCGTTCGCCGATGCGACGGTGCGTGGCGGCGTCGGGGTGCAGGGCGTCGGGGAGCGGCAGCTCCGCGGAGTCGGCCTCGCCGTAGAGTTCGCGGCCGTCGAGGTGGTGCAGATTGGGGTCCTCGGCCGCACGCTGCTCGACGATGCGGGCGAGTTCGTCCCTGATGACGGTCAGTGTGAGCTTCCCGGCTGCCGTTTCGGCCGGGTCTCCCCCGGCGCTGAACTTCAGCTTCCCCTCGCTGAGGGCGCTGTGGTCCGGCGCGCTGGGGCCGGGGGTCTCCTCGTGGATGGGGCAGAGGATGGGCGAGACGACCAGCAGCGGGGTGGTGGGGTGGCCTTCGCGGATCGTGTCGAGGAAGCCGTGGACGGCGGGGGTGAAGGCGCGCAGGCGCATCACGTCCGTGTTGACCAGGTTGATTCCGACCTTGACGCTGATGCGGTCGGCGGGTGTGTCGCGCAGGGCGCGGGCGGTGAACGGGTCGAGCAGGGCGCTGCCGCCGAAACCGAGGTTGACCAGCTCCACCCCGCCGTGGGCGGCGGCCAGCGCGGGCCATGTGGTGGTGGGGCTCGCGGCGTCGGAGCCGTGACTGATGGAGCTGCCGTGATGGAGCCAGACCGTCCGGCCCCGGTCCGGGACCGGCTCGACCGGGGCGTCAGTGCGCAGGGCGACCAGCTCGGTGGTCTCGTTGTGCGGCAGCCAGATCTCGAGGTCTTTCAGGTCGGCGGACAGACCGCTGAAGCGGAGGGTGCCCACCGGCCCAGGCCGGACCTCGGCCGATCCGGTGGCCATGTCGATGGTCAGGGTGTTGCCACCCGTCACAGTGGCCTGGTCCGCGAGACGGCCGTCGACCAGCAGGTCGTAGACGCCGTCCGGCCGGGGCGGGGCGCCCACGTACACCCGTTTGGTGGGCAGGGTGTCCAGCTCCACGACGGTCGCCCGCGTACGCACGACGAGGCGCACGCCCGAGGGCTGGGCCTCCGCCATGGCCAGCTGCCCGTCGGTGTTCTGGGCGCGCGCACGGGCGGGCAGCCGATGCGGCAGCAGACCGTGCTCGGTGCGCTCCAGGTCCAGGGCGCCGCGCAGGAGGTCCTCGGTGAGGGGGGTCGTCATCAGCTGGGGCCGGGTGCTCATTGTTCGTACCTGTTCCTTGTGCGTCGGCTCGGCGGGAAGGGCCGGCCGGATTCAGGGCGTGGGCCAGTTCCGCAGCAGGGCGTCGAGGGCGTCCAGGACCCGTGACCAGGTCTCCTGCGTGCCGGGGGCGCTGTGGCTGAAGCTTCCGCCCGATTCCAGGCTGATGTAGCCGTGGAAGACGCTGCCGAGCAGCCGGACCGCGTGCGTCTGGTCGGGCTCCGTGAGGTCGTAGCCGCGCAGGATCGCCCGCGTCATCTGGGCGTGCCTCACGCCGGCACTGGTGGCGGCCGCCTCCGGGTCGAGCCTGAGCTGCGCCGCGGCGTAGCGGCCGGGGTGCTCCCGGGCGTAGTCGCGGTAGGCGTTCGCGAATGCCTCGAGCGCGTCCTTGCCGGCTCGCCCGGCCAGAGCGGCGGCGACGCGGTCCGCGAGTTCCGCCAGGGCCAGCAGGGCGATCCTCGTCCTGAGGTCCTGGGAGTTCTTCAGATGCGAGTAGAGGCTCGCGTCCTTGACGCCGAACTGCCGGGCGAGTGCCGCGACGGTCACGTTGTCGAAGCCGACCTCGTCGGCCATGTCCGCTCCGGCCTGCGTCAGGCGTTCTGCGGTCAGTCCTGCTCGTGCCATGGTCACCCTTCCTCCACCGGATTCGATTATGCATTTACCTAGTAGTATTAGGCAAATCATCGACCTGCCTAGGGACGGGTTCCACGGAGCCGTTCGGACCCCGGTGGCTCAGCCGCCGTGGACACGAGCCGCGGGCAGACCGGCCAGGATCGCCCCTGCCGTCTCGTCCGCTGTCTGCCGCGAGGTGTCCAGCCTGAGGCCGATGCCGGGCGTCTCCTCCCGCAGACTGCGGTCGAGCGCTTCGACCGTCCAGGCGCCGTAGCCGGTCTTCGGACGCGCCGCCTCCCTGTCCCGCACGACCTCGGTGGAGGGAGCCAGCACGACGACGTACAGGGGGCGTGTGCGCACCCTCGCGACGTAGCGCTCCAGGTCCGTGCCGAGGACGACGTCCTGGACGATCGCGGTCCACCCGTCGCGCGCGTACTCGTCGGCCACGAGCGCGGAGAGCCGTTGGCGGAGCTCCAGTTGGGCCCTGGCCTCCGCGGTCTCCTCCGGCATGAGGTCCTCCCGGCCGGAGACGGTCATGCGGCGGAACACGTCACCTCGCACATGCGCCGCGCGGGGCAGACGCTCGGCCAGGAGCTGGGCCACGGTCGACTTCCCCGATGCCATCACACCGGTGATCAGGACGACGGACGGGCCGGGTTCGATGTCCACACGACTCCTCTCGCTCGCATACGCGACACGCTGACGCGAGAGCGTACCCGCCCGGGGAGGGGCCGACCGGGCCCGCTGAAGGGACAGCTCCGGAAAGCACTCGACGGTTTACGCAGCCGGGGCATCAGGGCAGGGCGCGGCCCGGAATTGCAGCCCGTACAGCCGCCCGCACGTACGGACCGCGTCAAGAAATGCGCCCCGCCCGTATGGAGCCCGTCAACGGCGCTCAACACCCGGCCGGCGGTGCGGTTTGCTTTTCTTCGGCCGCACCGGCCGATTCCATTCCTTTCACTTCATACAGGAGCTCACGATGGCCGATCTGGCCTTCGTCGCCACCACGATCTCGGTTTTCGCACTGGTGGCTCTCATAGCAAGGGGGGTGACGAAGCTGTGACCGCAGAGACCATCGCCGGCCTGGTCGTAGCCGTCTCCCTGCTGGTGTACCTCGTCCTTGCGCTCGTGTACCCGGAGAGGTTCTGAAGCTCGATATGAGCCCTGTAACAGCTGGTGTGCTTCAGCTGCTCGCGCTGATTTCCGCGCTTGCCCTCGCATACCGTCCTCTCGGTGACCACATGGCCCGGGTCTACTCCTCGGAAAAGCATTACCGGCCGGAGAAGTGGATTTACCGTGCTGTCGGAGCCGATCCGTCGGCCTCGATGCGCTGGCCCGCCTATCTGCGCGGCGTGCTCGCTTTCTCCGCGGTGAGCGTCCTCTTCCTCTACGCGCTCCAGCGCCTCCAGGGGGCTCTGCCCGGTTCGCTCGGCTTCGTGTCGATCGACCCGGACCAGGCGTTCAACACCGCGGCGTCCTTCGTGGCGAACACCAACTGGCAGTCGTACTACGGCGAACAGGCCATGGGCCACGTCGTGCAGACCGGCGGTCTCGCGGTGCAGAACTTCGTCTCGGCCGCTGTCGGTATGGCCGTGGCCGTGGCCCTCGTGCGCGGGTTCTCGCGCTCCCGCACCGGCGAGCTCGGGAACTTCTGGACGGACCTGGTACGCGGCACCGTACGCATCCTGCTGCCGATCGCCGTGATCGGCGCGGTCGTACTGGTGGCGTGCGGTGTCATCCAGAACTTCTCCGGCATCCACGAGGTCGGGCAGTTCACGGGCGGCACGCAGCAGTGGAACGGCGGCGCGGTCGCCTCGCAGGAGGTCATCAAGGAGCTGGGTACGAACGGTGGCGGCTATTTCAACGCCAACTCCGCCCATCCCTTCGAGAATCCGACCCCCTTCTCCAACCTGTTCGAGATCTTCCTGATCCTCCTGATCCCGTTCGCGCTGACCCGCACCTTCGGCCGCATGGTCGGCAACCTGCGGCAGGGCTACGCGATCCTCGCCACGATGGCCACCATCTGGATCGGCTTCACGGCCCTGATGATGTGGACGGAGTTCGCCCACCACGGCCCGGCTCTCGACATCGCCGGCGGTTCGATGGAGGGCAAGGAGACACGGTTCGGCATCGGCGGATCGTCGATCTTCGCCGTGGCGACCACCCTCACGTCGACCGGTGCGGTGAACTCCTTCCACTCCTCGTACACGGGGCTGGGCGGCGGCATCACCATGCTGGGAATGCAGTTGGGAGAGATCGCGCCCGGCGGTGTCGGATCCGGTCTCTACGGCATGCTGGTCATGGCGATCATCGCCGTGTTCATCGCCGGCCTCATGGTCGGCCGTACACCCGAGTACCTCGGAAAGAAGATAGGCACCCGTCAGATCAAGCTCGCGGCGTGCTACATCCTGATCACGCCCGCGCTGGTGCTCTGCTTCACCGCGGTGGCGATGTCCCTGCCGACTCCGGCCGACTCGATGACCAACAGCGGTGCGCACGGGTTCTCCGAGATCCTCTACGCCTACACCTCCGGCGCCAACAACAACGGCTCCGCCTTCGCCGGGCTCAACGCCGACACCCAGTGGTTCAACACCACCATCGGTATCGCGATGCTGCTCGGCCGTTTCCTGCCCATCGTGTTCGTCCTGGCACTGGCCGGCTCGCTCGCCGAGCAGCACCCCGTCCCCGCCACAGCGGGCACGCTGCGGACCGACAAGCCGCTCTACGCGGGCCTGCTCGTCGGCACGATCCTCATCCTCACCGGTCTGACCTACTTCCCGGCCCTGGCGCTGGGGCCGCTCGCCGAAGGACTCGCCTCATGAGTACCGTCACCCCCACCCGTGCCCCGCACGAAGACCTGTCCGGCGACGGCGCCGCCGCGTCCGGCCGTGTCGGCGGGGGTCTCTTCGACCCGAAGCAGCTGCTCAGGTCCTTCCCGGACGCGGTGAGGAAGCTGGACCCGCGCGTCATGATCAAGTCCCCGGTCATGTTCGTGGTGCTCGTCGGCTCGGTGGTCACCACGCTGCTGGCGCTACAGGATCCGGGGGACTGGTTCGGCTGGGCCATCGCGGCCTGGCTGTGGCTGACCACCGTCTTCGCCAACCTCGCCGAGGCCGTCGCAGAGGGGCGCGGCAAGGCCCAGGCCGACACTCTGCGCAAGGCGAAGACCGACACGGTCGCCCGCCGGCTGAACGGCCGTGACGAGGTGGAGGTGCCCGGCACCGAGCTGCGCGTGGGCGACCTGGTCGTCTGCGAGGCAGGTGACACCATCCCCGGCGACGGTGACGTCGTCGAGGGCGTGGCGTCCGTCGACGAGTCGGCCGTCACCGGCGAATCCGCCCCCGTGATCAGGGAGTCGGGCGGCGACCGCAGTGCCGTCACCGGCGGCACGAAGGTCCTCTCCGACCGGATCGTCGTCAGGATCACCACCGAACCGGGGAAGACCTTCATCGACCGGATGATCGCCCTGGTCGAGGGCGCCGCCCGGCAGAAGACCCCCAACGAGATCGCGCTCAACATCCTGCTGGCCTCGCTGACCATAGTCTTCCTGCTCGCCGTCGTGACGCTCCAGCCGTTCGCGATCCACGCCGGCGCCAGGCAGTCGATGATCGTCCTCACCGCGCTGCTGGTCTGTCTGATCCCGACGACCATCGGGGCCCTCCTCTCCGCGATCGGCATCGCGGGCATGGACCGTCTCGTCCAGCGCAACGTGCTGGCCATGTCGGGGCGCGCGGTGGAGGCGGCGGGTGACGTCTCGACGCTGCTGCTCGACAAGACCGGAACGATCACGCTCGGGAACCGGCAGGCAGCGGAGTTCGTACCGGTGAGGGGCGCAGACGAGGCGGAGCTGGCCGGTGCGGCGCAGCTGTCCTCTCTGGCCGACGAGACTCCCGAAGGCCGCTCGATAGTGGTCCTCGCGAAGGAGAGGTACGGTCTTCGCGAACGCCACCAGGGCGAGCTCACCCACGCCGCATGGGTCGCCTTCACGGCTCAGACCCGTTTGTCGGGGGTGGACGTGGACGGCCTCAAGGCCCGCAAGGGTGCGGCGGGTTCGGTCGTCGCGTGGGTGCGGGAGCGGGGCGGCCACGTCGCCGACGACGCCGGTGCGCTCGCCGGACGGATCTCGGAGGCCGGCGGCACCCCGCTGCTCGTCGCCGTCGAGGATGCGAAGGGCGCCCGGATCCTGGGCGTCATCCACCTGAAGGACGTCGTCAAGGACGGCATGCGGGAGCGGTTCGACGAACTGCGACGTATGGGCATCAGGACCGTCATGATCACGGGTGACAACCCGCTGACCGCCAAAGCCATCGCGGACGAGGCGGGAGTCGACGACTTCCTCGCCGAGGCCACCCCCGAGGACAAGATGGCCCTCATCAAGCGGGAGCAGGCGGGCGGCAAACTCGTCGCGATGACGGGGGACGGCACCAACGACGCCCCGGCGCTCGCCCAGGCGGATGTCGGCGTGGCGATGAACACCGGCACCTCGGCCGCCAAGGAGGCCGGGAACATGGTGGACCTGGACTCCGACCCCACCAAGCTCATCGAGATCGTCGCGATCGGCAAGCAGCTCCTCATCACGAGGGGCGCCCTGACCACCTTCTCCATCGCCAACGACGTCGCGAAGTACTTCGCGATCATCCCGGCCATGTTCGCGGTGGTCCACCCGGGCCTGGACAAGCTGAACATCATGGGTCTGGCGTCACCCGAGTCCGCGATCCTGTCCGCCGTCATCTTCAACGCGCTGATCATCATCGCCCTCGTACCGCTGGCCCTCAAGGGGGTCCGGTACCGGCCGGCCGGCGCCGACAGGATGCTGCGGCGCAACCTCGGGATCTACGGACTCGGCGGCCTGGTCGCCCCCTTCATCGGCATCAAGATCATCGACCTGCTCCTCTCCCTCGTTCCCGGGCTCTCCTGAACCAGAAACGGCTGATCAGCCATGAACGCCTCTCTCAAGAACACCGCCCGCCTCGTCGGGGCGGGGCTGCGTGCCCTGCTCGTCCTCAGCGTCATCTGCGGCGTCCTCTACCCGCTCGCCGTCACGGGTGTCGCGCAGGCGCTCTTCAGCGAAAAGGCCAACGGCTCCGAGATCAGTGACGGGGACGGCCGGACCGTCGGGTCGTCCCTGATCGGGCAGACGTACAACCTGCCGAAGCAGAACCCCGACGACCCGGACGAGGTGGCGAGGCCGGACCTGAAGTGGTTCCAGCCGCGCCCGTCGAACGGCCTGGGCGGCAACAGCGTGAACCTTCAGTACTCACTGATCCTCTCAGGTGCCACCAACCGCTCGGCGGACAACGCCGACCTGGTCACGTGGGTCACCGAGGCGAAGGCGGCGGTCGTGGCGGACAACTCGACCCCGTCCTACGAGGTGCGGCCCCGGGACGTGCCGGCCGACGCGGTCACCTCCTCCGGCTCGGGGCTCGACCCGGGCATCTCCCCGGCATACGCCGAACTTCAGGTCCACCGGGTCGCCGAGAAGAACAACCTCCCCGTCGAGCAGGTCGCGAAGCTGGTGGCCGATCACACCCAGGGCCGCACCCTCGGGTTCATGGGCGAGCCCCGGGTCAACGTCCTGGAGCTCAACACCGCGCTCAAGGACGTGAGCGAGGGCTGACAGAGCTCGGCGGTCAGCGGCGGCGGTTCCGGCCCGGAACCGCCGCCGCTCGCGTTCCCCCTCCCGGCCGGGCCGCTTCGCCGTTCGGCTCGGTCAATTCTCGGATTCCTCTCCCAGCTTCGAAACTTTCGAAATCCTTGGGCGGGAATTCCAGGCACCCTTTCATGGATCACGACGAATAACTTCATGCCGATCAAGCATGACTACGTCTGAACTGGCAAAATAACCCTCAGGGCAGCCAATCCCCTCATCGACGGTTTCGTAACCCTTGTCGAAACTATTGACACCCGTCGAGGCCAGTTCAACACTGTTCGCCGTCGACAGACCTCAATCACTGTCGATCCGGGCCACCCCGGCCCGGCACCCCAGGCCGGTCGCCGAGCACGACGGCCGGTCCAGTCCGGCCGGGACGCGCGACATCCACACGCCATCGCGTCATCGCCCGTGCACCGACACCCCCCACCCAGGGCGTCTCGCGCTGCCCGGAACCCCCACCCGGCCTCATGAGGACGAGGAGGAAAGCACGCACATGAACGACGCACCCGCGCAGTCGACGAGCCGCACACGCCGCCGGTTCGGACGGTCCATCCGCAATGCCCTCGCCATGGCGATGGCCGCCGTGGCCGTGCTGGCCCTGCCGGGCAGCGCGAGCGCGGACACGGTCGTCAACTCGAACCGGACCGGCACCGACAACGGCTACCACTACTCCTTCTGGACCGACAGCCCCGGCACCGTCTCGATGAACCTGTCGTCCGGCGGGGGCTACAGCACCTCCTGGAGCAACACCGGCAACTTCGTCGCGGGCAAGGGATGGAGCACCGGCGGACGCAGGAGCGTGACGTACTCGGGCTCCTTCAACCCGTCCGGCAACGCCTACCTCACCCTCTACGGGTGGTCGACGAACCCGCTCGTGGAGTACTACATCGTCGACAACTGGGGCACCTACCGACCGACAGGCACCTTCAAGGGCACCGTCACCAGCGACGGCGGGACGTACGACATCTACGAGACGACCCGCGTCAACGCCCCGTCGATCGAGGGCACTCGCACGTTCAAGCAGTTCTGGAGCGTCCGGCAGTCGAAGCGGACCGGCGGAACCATCACCACCGGCAACCACTTCGACGCGTGGGCCCGGCAGCGTATGAACCTGGGCACCTTCAACTACATGATCATGGCGACCGAGGGCTACCAGAGCAGCGGGAGCTCGAACATCACCGTGGGCGGCACCTCCGGCGGCGGAGGCGGAGGCGGAGGCTGCACCGCCACCGTCACCGCGGGCGAGAAGTGGAGCGACCGCTACAACCTCAACGTCTCGGTCTCCGGCTCGAACAACTGGACCGTCACGATGAACGTCCCCTCCCCCGCCAAGGTCCTCTCCACCTGGAACACCAGCGCCAGTTATCCCGGCGCCCAGGTGCTGAGTGCCAGATCCAACGGCAGCGGCAACACCTGGGGCGCCACCATCCAGGCCAACGGCAACTGGACCTGGCCCGCCGTCAGCTGCACCGCCGGCTGACACCCGGGCACCGGCCCGGACGCGCCTGCGGACCGCCTACCACGGATTCACCCGGTACGTAGGGGACATCACCGGCGAAGCGGCCTTGTTCGACAGTGGAGTTGTGCTCCATCCGACTTGTCAGGCACTCCCGTTGCCTATTCTGGTCGCAAGCTGATCATCCGCTGCCGCGCACACCCAGGAGTTCGTAATGTCCCGACCGGAGAACGATGCACCCGCCCCGCGCATCGACACCAGCAGACCCCATCCCGCCCGGATGTACGACTGGTTCCTCGGCGGCAAGGACAACTACCCGGTGGACGAGGCCATGGGCCGGCAGATGCTTGCCGTCGAACCGTCGGTCCCGGTCATGGCGAAGGTGAACCGGGCCTTCATGCACCGCGCCACCCGGTGGCTCACCGAGCAGGGGATCCGGCAGTTCCTCGACATCGGCACGGGGATACCCACCGAGCCGAATCTGCACCAGGTGGCCCAGCAGGCGGCGCCGGCCGCACGGATCGTCTACTGCGACAACGATCCCATCGTCCTGGCGCACGCCGAGGCCCTGCTCAAGGGAACTCCGGAGGGCGCCATCGACTATGTGCAGGCGGATGCCCGCGAGGTGGACGCCATCCTCGAACACGCCGGCAAGACCCTGGACTTCAGCCGTCCCGTCGCGCTCTCCTTGATCTCGTTGCTGCACTTCGTGAGCGACGAGGACGGCGCCTACGAGCTGGTGGAGCGGCTGACCGAGGTCCTCGCGCCGGGCAGCCATCTGGTGATCTCGCACCTCACCGCCGACTTCCACCCGGCAGAGGCGGGCAAGGTCAACGAGATGTACAGGGCCAACACGCTCACCCTGGCGCCCCGCACACGCGTTCAGTTCGCCCGCTTCTTCGACGGACTCGACATCGTCGAACCGGGCATCGTGGCGGCGGAAGCCTGGCACCCCGGACTCGGTGAACCCGTCCCCGGCCAGGACGACATCGTCAGCGCCGGCTACGTGGCGGTCGGCCGCAAGCCGTGACCCGTCCCATGGAGCCGGGCCGTCGCTCCGCGGAGGGCGACGGCCCGGGATGGCTGACAAGGCGCTGTTGACCTCGCCGGCGGCGCCGCCTGATTCTCGGAGGGCCCGCTCATCCGCCGAGAACCAGGGAGGCAACACGATGACGGCCACAGCCGGAGAGACGCCCGTTCCCTATCCCTTCAACGAACAGGACGGGATCGGTCTGGCGAACGCGTACCAGGAAGCCCTGGAACAGCCCGGCCTCGTGCGCGTACGCATGACGTACGGAGACCCGGCGTGGCTGGCCACCCGCTACGCCGACGCGCGCCTGGTCCTCGGCGACCGCCGGTTCAGCCGGGCCGAGGCCCTACGCCACGACGAGCCGCGCCAGTCGGAGGGGAGCCGGGACAGCGGCATCCTGAGTATGGACCCGCCGGGACACACCCGACTGCGCACCCTGGTGGCGAAGGCGTTCACCGTGCATCAGGTGGAGAAGTTACGCCCCTGGGTACGGGAGCTGGCCCACGGCCTGCTGGACGAGCTGGAGGCCCAGGGGCAGCCGGCCGACCTGGTGGAGCACTACGCGCTTCCGATTCCCGTCGCGGTCATCTGCCGCATGCTCGGCGTACCGGAGGAGGACCGCCCGAGGTTCCGGGCCTGGAGCGACGCCGCCCTGTCCACCAGCTCCCTGACCGCCGAGGAGTTCCTCCGCAGCCGTGAGGAGCTGCGCGCGTACATGGGTTCGCTGATCGACGAGCACCGGCGCAGCCCACAGCAGGATCTGATGACGGGGCTGATCGAGGCCCGCGACACCGGGGACCGGCTCACCGAACTGGAACTGGTCGACCTCTGCGTCGGCATCCTCGTCGCCGGCCATGAGACCACCGCGACCCAGATCCCGAACTTCGTGTACGCGCTGCTCGAACACCCTGATCAGCTGAAGCTGCTGCGGGAGCGCCCCGAGCTGATCCGCGGCGCGGTCGAGGAGCTGATGCGGTTCGTCCCGCTCGGCAGCGGTGCCGGCTTCCCCCGGTACGCGACGGAGGACGTGGAGGTCGGCGGCACGCTCGTCCGGGCCGGTGAGCCCGTGCTCGTCGCGGTCGGTGCCGCCAACCGCGACGCCCTGAAGTTCGAGGGCCCCGGACGCCTCGACGTGGCCCGGACCGGCGTCCAGCATCTGGGGTTCGGGCACGGGGTCCACCACTGTCTCGGCGCGCCGCTCGCCAGGCTGGAGCTTCAGGAGGCGCTGGAGGCGCTGCTCGGGCGTTTCCCCGCCCTGCATGTGGCGGGAGACCTGAAATGGAAGAACCAGATGCTCGTGCGCGGGCCGCGTGAGATGCCGGTGGGGTGGTGACCGCCGTGGCGTGGACGACCGAGGTGGATCGCGAACTGTGCATGGGCTCGGGCATGTGCGCGGGTATGGCGTCCGATCTGTACGCCCTGGACGACGAGGACAGGGCCAGGCCCGTCCGGGAGCGGATAGCTCCTGACGAACGCGCGCTGGACGCCGCCGACTCGTGCCCCGCGGCGGCGATCATGGTCCGCGACGGGGACCGGGCGATCGGGCCGCGCCCCTGAGAGAGGGGACCCCGGGCTGCCCGGGTCAGCCGTCGGCCCGGCCCCCTGCCTCCAACCGCTCGCCCCGCGCCCGGACGCAGGACAGGACCACGACGAGAGGCCAGAACGACTGCGCGAACGTGAGGACACGCTCGGCCGCGCCCGCGGTGTCCAGTACGAAGAGGGCGACCAGGAACCAGGCACCGCCGAGCCATATCAGCGTGGCCGCCATGGTGGACGGCCCGGGCCGCAGCCCCCAGGGCGGAGCCGCACGCGGTACGTCGGCCGCACCTGGGCCGGCCGGGGTCCGTGGGCCGGCGGTGGAGCGACGCACGGCCAGGACCGGCCACACCGCGAGCAGCGAGAAGGCCACGGCCACGACGACGCCGTGGGAGAACGAGCCACCACTGCTCGGAGCCGGGAACAGGGCCAGCAGCATCGCCGAGACCCCACCGCCGGCCAGGGCCACCCGTCCGAACGGCGCGGCGGGTCGTAGTCCGCACGCGGTCACCACGTGGCAGGCTCCGAGGGCGAGCAGAGCCGACGTCATCACCCAGTAACCGGCGGCGCCGTCGGCGGCCAGGACACTGATCGTCGCCGACGCGGGATCGTAGCCGGGCCCCTGGAGCTCCGCGGAGACCGCCCAGCCGCCGACGAGGAGGATCGGGGCGCACACCGAGGAGAACAGGACCCACCAGGAGACAGACCGCATCGGTGAACGGTAGAACGTCCGGACCGGCGACGGGCGGTGTACACGCAGGAGAGGGCGTACTCCGCTCGCGAGGGGGTACACGCGTGACGGCGGGTCACACGACGGCGTGTGCAACCGCACCGCTCGGCCGGGCCGGACGACGGCCCCCGTGTCCCGGCGCCCCGCACCGGACGTGGATCTGAACAGAACAGAGGAGAACTGCTGTGCTGACACCCAGTCCTCAGGACCTGAGAGTCGCTCTGGCCCGCTACGCCGACGCACGGATCGAGGACGCGCGCCGCTCCACGGACGCCACCGCCCGTGCCGCGGAGGACGCCGCCTACACCCTGTGTGTGATGACCGGCACCCAGACGGTTCCGCACGCCCTCCATGTCGCCGACACCATGCTCGGCATGCGGACAGCGGTCTCCCCCGCCCTCCGCCGGACTGTCGGTACGCAGCGGGACGACAACCTCCAGGCCGTCTGACCCGCGGCTGCACTCCGGCTCGCCCCGCGTTGCTCCTCGCCCGCCGTGCCCGCCGTCGGCCTAATCCCGCCCGGCATCGCCTCACCCCCGCGACGCTGGTCGGGTGGACGACAGCCGAGCGGGAACGGGCGAGGAGAGGAACGCGGAACGGCTGACCGCCCTGTCCGACGGAATCTTCGCCATCGCCATGACCCTGCTGGTGCTCGATGTCCGGGTGCCGCCGGGACTGACCGCGGACGGCTTCCGGGAAGCCGTCCGCGAGGTGGTGCCGGATCTCGGCGCCTACGCGTTGAGCTTCACGATCCTGGCGGGCTTCTGGCGGGATCACCGCCGGATCGTGGAGCTGGTCCCGCGGTTCGAGGGGCGGTCGCTGAAACTCGCGCTCGCCTGGCTCGGCACCATCGCGCTCATCCCCTTCCCGACCACCTTGCTGTCGGAGTACGCATCCGAGCCCCTGGCGGTCGCCGTCTACGCGGGCACGGTATGCCTCACCAATCTGCTGGAACTGGCAGTGCTGCGGACAGGACTGCACGGGACATGGCCCTCCGATCCCGCCACGGAGAGGACTGCCCGCTTCGTGGCCGCCGATCTGGGGAACACCGCCCTGGTCTTCGGCGCCACCGCCCCGCTCGCCTACGCCGTCTCGCCCTTGGCCGCCATGCTGTCCTGGCTGGCGCTCCTGCCGCTCAAAGTGACGCTCGGCCGCCGGTACCGCCGCGCTCGGTCCTCCTGACGCGGGCCCGGCCGGACAGCGGTCCGGCGCCGTCGGCGTACGTCGACGGCGCCGGACCCGCTCACCCGTGGGCAGCCGTCAGCGATTCGTAGTACGCACCGAGCTGACGCAGATAGAAGAGGTCCCCGGTGTCCTGGTCACGCTCGAAGCGCGGGGCGTCCTTGATCTGCTCCTTGGTGCACCCGACCTTGATCACACGCTCGGCGTCGTCGACGCCGGTCACCATGCCGGCGGGCACGACGACGCTTCTTCCGAACTTCCAGACTCCCGCGTCGATCACCAGATGGTCGAACCCCGGTACCGGCGAGAGCCTGATGACGGTGCCCACGCTTCCGTCCGGTGCTTCGACGTCGTACCCGATGACACCGTCACCCAGTGCGCCGTCCTCCTGTGCCCGCCCCGCCCAGACCATTTCCATGGTGACCTCCTTTTCCCGCGGCCGGCCGTTCCGGCCGCCGGACCTTCCATATGCCCCTGCGAGCGCGGGCGATGCGGGCCGGCCGGGCCTGATACCCGGTCGGCGTCACAAAGCCATCTCGTACGCCCCGGACAGGGCCTCCACCCGGTCCCAGACCCGTGCCGACCGGGCGTCGTCCACGACGGGACGCCGCACCGCGCCGATGGCCCAGCGCTGCTGTCCCTCGGTCGCGGAGTCCTTGCCGTGCAGCTCGACGGCGTTCGCGGAGAAGTCGCGGACGAGTACGGAGAACAGCTCGTCGAGCACGTCCTCGTCCAGTCCGGTCAGCCTCGCCTGCTCCAGGATCAGCTGCCCGTGCACCACCAGGGCGAAGAGCTGGCCGACGGACAGCAGGAAGTCGAGGTCGCGGCTCTGCTCCTCGTCGGGCGCGGAGTCGGACACGAAGTCGCACAGCGCGTCCGCCTGCTCCCGGAAGCGGGCGACGTTGGGCAGCGCGGCGTAGGCGTCGTAGGCCGGACGCCAGTCGTGGAAGCGCACGGAGCCGAGGCCGCGGGCCGGTCCCTGCCGGAAGAGGAACGCGTCGTCCGCTGCGTCCAGACGCGTCGTCACGGGTTCGTACCCGGCGGGGTCCAGAAGGTGGTTGCGCATGAACTTCAGGATGAGCGCGAGGTTGACGTGGACGGTGCCCTCCAGCTTGGGCAGGCTGCGGATCTCGACGGCCGCCTGGGCGAAGTACGTGTCCTTCTCGAAGCCCTTGGCGGCGATGACGTCCCACATCAGGTCGATGACCTTCTCGCCCTCAGTGGTGACCTTCATCTTCGTCATCGGGTTGAACAGCAGGTAGCGGCGGTCGTCGGGGCCGGCCGAGCGGAAGTAGTCGACGGCGCGGTCGCTGAACAGCTTCATGCCGACGAGCCGGACGTAGGCGTCGGCCAGCTCACGGCGGACGTGCGGGAAGGCGGTGACGGGGCGGCCGTAGAGGATGCGGTTCTGCGCGTGGGTGACGGCCTCGTACATCGCGTGCTCGCAGATACCGATCGAGGCGGTGCAGAGGTTGAACTTGCCCACGTTGACGGTGTTGAGGGCGGCGTCGAAGGCGGCGCGGCCGGTGTGCAGGACGTCGTCGGGGCCGACCGGGTAGCCGTCGAGGCGGAACTCGCTGACGTACTTGGAGGAGTCGACGACGTTCTTCACCAGGTGGTAGGCGGGGTGGCGGCTGTCTGCCGCGAAGAAGACGTAGCCCTCCGGGCCCTCGACGTCGGTGCGCCTGCCGAAGACGGAGACGAGCCCGGCGGCGTTGCCGTTGCCTATGTAGTACTTGGAACCGGTCGCCAGGAAGCCTCCGTCACCGTCCGGCTCCAGGAGCATGTCGGTGGAGTAGATGTCGGCGCCGTGTGCCTTCTCCGAGAGGCCGAAGGCGAACACCTCGCCCTGGGAGAGGAGTTGTGCCGCGCGGCTGCGGGCGGCGGCGTTGTCGCTCTGCCAGACCGGGCCGAGTCCGAGGATCGTCACCTGCCAGGCGTACCAGTAGTCGAGTCCGTAGAACCCGAAGATCTCGTTGAGCGCGGCGATCCGGGCCGTGTCCCAGCGCTGGTCGTCCCACTCCGCGGCGGAGGCGGGGGTGAGGAAGGTGGCGAACAGGCCTTCCTTCGCGGCGAATTCGAGGAAGTCGCCCAGCCAGGCGCGTGACCGGTAGTCCTCGATCAGCCGGCGCTTGCCGCGGGCCTCGAACCAGTCGATGGTGGCGCGCAGCAGCCTGCGGGTCTCGGGGTCGAAGTGCGCCGGGTCGTAGGTACGCGGATTGAACAGCAGCGGGTCGGCCATGGTGGCACGCCTTCCGGGAGGTTGTGGGCGGGGGGATGCGGGACGGTTCAGCTACGCGGGTGGTCCGCGCCGAGCCGGTGGAGAGTGGCGAGTACGTCGTCGAGCCAGGCGACCGTCATGCGCTCGTAGGCGATGCCGCCGCGCAGCACGACGTGCTGCAGCTCCTGCCCCGCGTCGAGCGGTGCGGGAGCGCCGGGGCCGGTGAAGTCACGCAGCTCCCCGGCGAGGTAGTGCGCGAGCCGGTCGCTGTGCACCCGGTGGTGCCGCTCGACCTCGTGGAGCAGCGCGGCCGGGTCGTCGAAGGCCGCACCACGGATCTTCACTGCGAGGTCGTGGCGGAGGCTCTCGGGTTCGATCGGTTCGTGCAGCCAGCCGGAGAGGGCGGCGAGGCCCGGGCCTGCGACGGAGTACTCCTTCTTGTCCGGCCGGCGCTCCTGCGGGATGTCGCGGACGTCGAGCAGTCCGTCGCTCTCCATACGCTTGAGGACGCGGTAGATCTGCTGGTGCGTGGCGGTCCAGAAGTATCCGATGGACCGCTCGAACCTCCGGGCGAGCTCATAGCCCGAGCCCGGCTGTTCCAGCAGGGAGACGAGGATCGCGTGTTCGAGCGCCATGCCCCGATCGTTCTATGCAACTGGTTGCATAGCAAGCGGCGGCGGGCCGGTGAGACGCTCCTCACCCGCCCGCTGCCGCGTGGGACGACCTCCGTGCTCGCTCCAGGGCGAGTCGTACGTCGCACCGAGCGCGCCCGCCTCTTCGGGCGTCAGCAGCCGCGGGGACCGCTCCCCCAGGGCGAGGAGCAGGGCGGAAACCTCCTCCAGTTCCACCGCCGCGTCGACGGCGCGGGCCATCGTGGGTCCGGCCAGGACGGGCCCGTGGTTCTGGAGGAGCGCGGCGCGGAGCGGGAAGGGCAGCCGGGCCAGGCACTCGGCCTGGTCCGCGTCGCCGGGCGGTGCGTACGGGACGAGCGGGGCCTGGCCGACGCGCATCACGAAGTACGGGGTCAGCGGCGGCACCGCGCTCCGCACCGGCCACGGGGGGAGGCAGGACACCGCGGTGGCGTTGCGGGCATGCAGATGTACGACGGCACGGTTACCGGTATCGCGCCGGTAGAAGGCGCTGTGCAGGGCTCCCTGGGTCTCCGGGGAGCTGATGGGCTCAGAGGGCGGCTGCGGTTGTCCCGGTGAGGCGCGCCGATTCGTCCCACAGAACCCGCGCCGTGTTCATGTCCTGAGCCCGGGCCGACAGGTGTGCGGGCGCGGGGCCTCCCCTGGTCTCACCCAGCAGCCGGGGTCCGTAGTAGCTCCCGCCGAGCGCCGCGGGCAGGGTGGCCGCGTACAGCGTGGGCAGCGCGCCGGCGGACGCGGGCTGCGTGTAGACGCGCGTCACCCGTTCCAGCCTCGCCGCCCAGGTCCGTCCGGTAATCCGCGGGCCCGCCTGTCCGAGCTCCGTCGAGAACAGGCCGGGATGGGCCGCGAGTGCGAGCACCCGCTTGCCGGCCGCGTCCGCCCTGCGCTGGAGTTCCGCGGTGAAGAGCAGGTTGGCGAGCTTCGACTGCGCGTACGCACGCCACTTCTCGTAACCCCGCTCGGCGTTGAGGTTGTCGAAGTCGATACGCCCGATCCGGTGCGCCAGGGACGACACCGTCACGACCCGCGACAGGCCACCGGCCCCGAGGAGGGGCCGCAGGTGGTGCGTGAGTGCGAAGTGGCCGAGGTGGTTGGTGCCGAACTGCATCTCGAATCCGTCGGCCGTACGCAGCAGGGGCAGGGCCATCACTCCGGCGTTGTTGACGAGGAGGTCGAGCTTGCCGTCGGTCTCCTTCGCGATGCGCTCGGCTGCCTCGGCCACGGCGGACAGGTCCGCCAGGTCGAGACCGACGAGCCGGGTGTCCGAGCCCGGAGCAGCACGGCGGACGGCGTCCAGCGCGCGCCTGCCACGCTCGGGGTCACGGCACGCCAGGACCGTCCGGGCCCCTGAGCGGGCCAGGGCGAGCGCTGTCACGGCTCCGATCCCGCTGTTGGCTCCCGTGACCACCGCGGTGGTGCCGGAGAGATCGGGCATGTCGTCGAGGGTCCATGAGTGCATACGTCACGCCTCCCCGGAGAGCGCCGCTCCACACCCGTGGGCGCAGGGCCGTACGGGTGAGGCAGGCACCGTCAGCCGGCTTCCCGTCGGCCCCGCCCCGGCTGCTCGGGAGGCTCGGTGGGCGAGTCTCCGGTCACCCGTGTCCCGGGATGCCGGAGCGCGCACAGGTACCCGATACCGAGCGCGATGGCCATCCCGTAGAACACCCACTGGTTCGCCTCGGCGAAGTCCATTCTGACCGCGTCCATCGAGTCCCTCATGAGGGTGGCGACCCGGCCTCCGCCGGACGGCTCCTGTGCGTCCGGATTTCCGGTGACGGCCTCCGCGACCGATCTGGCGGCGTCGTTCGCCGCGCCTGCCGGCACTCCCCTGGACGTGAGGGTCTCCACGACCCTGTCGGTGGTGACGTGGGTGAGGATCGTCCCGAAGACGGCGATCCCGATGCTCGCCGCGTAGTTGCGCACGGTCTGGGTGATGCCGGTGACCTCGCCGTACGAGGCGCCGATCGACCGGTTGACCGCGTCGGTGGACGCGGGGGCGAGGAGGAAGCCGATGCCCGCGCCGGCGAGTGCGGCGTACGGCCACTGGTCGTGCATCGACAGGTCCGTCAGCTTGTTCGCCCACAGGGCGAACCCGACGGCGCCGAGCGCAGTCCCGAGCCGCATCGCCGGACGGGCTCCGCGCCGGTCCAGGATGCGGCCGCCCCACTGGGACGCGATCCCGAACCCGATGAAGAAGTAGAGCAGGTACAGGGCGGCCTGGTTCGGCGAGGCGCTCAGCGAGACCTGTGCGTAGACGGACGCGAAGAAGAACACCGGGACGAAGGCCAGCATCGCGAAGAAGAGGACGAGCATGTCGACGATGAACGCCCGGTCGCGGAAGACACGCAGCCTGATGAGCGGTTCCGCCACCCCGAGTTCGTAGCGGCAGAACACCACCAGGACGGCGAGCCCGCCCACGATGCACGCCCATGTGGCGATGCTGCTCCAGCCCCACGCGGACGCCTGCTGGAACCCGAGCACGCTCAGCCCCATGCCCACGGCGACCAGGACGGCACCGGGCACGTCGAGCTTCTCGCGCCTGCGGGTCTCGGGGATGTGGGCCATGACGGCCAGGACCAGGGCGATGACGGCGATCGGCACGTTCACCCAGAAGATCGCCCGCCAGGTCCAGGCCGTCAGCCAGCCGCCGAGCAGTGGCCCGACCGCGGTGAGGGCACCGGAGAGACCGAAGAACAGCGCGAGCGCACGGCCGCGCTTCCCCACGGGGAAGACGGCGATGACCACGGCGAGCGCGGCGGGGAACATGAGCGCCGCGCCGAGTCCCTGGGTGGCGCGGAAGATGATCAGCCAGGCCTGTGCGAAATCACCCTCCGGGACGCAGCCGCACAGCACGGAGGAGACGACGAACAGGAGCGTGCCGATCAGCATCACCCGACGGTGACCGAAGATGTCGGACAGCCGCCCGCCGAGCGCGAAGAAGGCGGCCAGCGCGAGCAGGTACGCGTTGACGACCCACTGCATCCCGGAGGACGAGAGACCGAGTTCGTCGACGATGCTCGGAGCGGCGACGGCGACGATCGTCTGGTCGATGAACGTCATCGACACGGCGAAGAGCATCGCCGCGAGGGCCAGTGTCTGGTTGGCGGCTCCCCCTTCGGCAGGAGGGCCGGCCGTGCCCGGGCCGGGAGTGTCGGTGCGCATGATCCGAGTGTGAACCGGATGGGAGAGGCTCGCACATCCAGGTGGCGGCCGTCGTACGGCGGATGGCGGAGCCTCAGCTCCTCCGTGCTCCGCTCTTGCGCGGCCGGACCGGCCGTCAGCTCGGAGGGCCGGCCCTGGCCCGCGGAGCGGGTTCGTCCTCGGCGCGGGAGCGGTGCAGGGCCAGCATGGCCTGGTCGTCCTGTGGCCGGCCGCCGACGTGGCGCCGGACGTCCTGGATCAGCGTGTCCAGGATCTGCCCCGGTGTGAGGCGTCCGCCGGAGCGCGCCCGTCTGCCGAGGACGAGCGGCAGGCGTGCGACGGGGTCGTAGAAGCGCCCTGCGGCATCGCGCGACTCGGTGACGCCGTCGGTGAAGCAGAGAAGGGTGGAGCCGGCGGGGAAGGGGAAGCTGTCGACCGGGGACGACCACGCGCCCAGATCGCTCATCCCCAGCGGAGGCGCCTCCTCGGACGCCTCGAGAAGGGTGGTGCCGCCCTGTGCGTCCAGGAGTACCGGGGGCGGATGGCCCCGGTTGACCAGGCGTACGGTCTCCAGGTCCGAGGAGAACTCGGCGATGAGCGCTGTCGTGAAGCCCTCCGACTGCTGCTGGCCGCCACGCCGGCCGCCCTCGCGCAGGAGGGCTCTCTCAAGCCGGGTCACGAGCCGCGGGAGGTCCTCGGCCTCGTCCGCCGCGTACCGGAAGGCGCCGAGGTCGGCGCTGACGGCGCTGACCGCCCCGAGCCCCTTCCCCCGTACGTCCCCGACCATGACCCGGATCCCGTACGGGGTGCTCTGCACCACGTACAGGTCACCGCCGATCAGCGCCTCGCTCTCGGCGGGCACGTACCGCGCGTCGATGTGCAGGTCCCCCAGGCGCGAGGGAGGCCTGGGCAGCACGGCCCGCTGGGCGACGGCCGCGACGTGCTGGGCGCGCCGGGCGCGGGCGTCCTGTCGGCGCAGCGTGCGGTGGATCAGGACGGCGAGCGCGGTGACTGCCGCAAGGGTGATCTGGTTGGCGATGCCCGCGCGCCAGCCGAAGGTTCCGTCGAGCCGTGCGAGGAACGCGTGGACGACCATCGCCGTGATTCCGACGCCGATGATGCCGCGGACGCCACAGAGCGGCGCGGCTGCGACGGGTGCCGCCATGAGCAGCGGCGCGGACGTCACGTCGTGCGGGGTGGCCAGGTCGACCACCACGGCCAGCACGATGAGGCCTACGGGGATCCACTGGGTTCTCAGCAGCTGCGGCACTCCCCCACGCTGCCCGCAAGCACGGCCCTCCGCATCCCCGGCGGCGACGGCCGGCGTACATGGCGGGGCTTCTGACGGGCATGAGCCTCTTGTGGTCGCGGGGCGGGCCGGTGTTCCTCCCGACGTGATGATCTTCGGTCCGGCGCGCACCCGTTCGCGGGACAAGCGCGTGCATCGCCCACGTAAGTGCTCGTACGGAGCAGCCGGTGCCTCATCGCAGGGGACGTCATGCGCCTTCGGAAAACATCCGCCGTCATCGCCGCCGCAGCGGCGGCGGCCTTCTCCCTCACCGCCTGCAACGGTGAGAACGGCAGCGACACGGGCGCGGCGGAGCCGTCCGCCGTCTCCGGCAGCCCGAGCGGTGCCGGTGCCACGGCCGCTCCGGAGGGTTCCGGCGAAGGGGGCGGTCGGGCCTCGACATCCGCCTCGGCCCCGGGCTCCGCGGTCCCGTCCGCATCCTCGGCCGGAGGCATCTGCCGGACGACGGACCTCTCGTTCAGCAGTTCCGGCGGCATGGCGGAGGGCGAGGTGCTGATCAATCTGGAGAACACCGGCTCCGCGTCCTGCTCCATGCACGGATTCCCCGGCCTGGACCTCAAGGGCAAGGACGGCACCGTGAGCGCCGAGCGCAACAGCGGCAGGTCGGTGCCGACGGTCACACTGGCGCCCGGGGAACGCACCGACTTCTCCCTGTACTTCCCGCCGAACACGAGCGGCGGCTCGGGCGTCGCGTTCACCTCGGCCGTCGTGACGCCGCCGAACGAGACCCACTCGCACAGCATGCCCCTCGACGTGAGCATCCCCGCGGGCTCCGGCTCCGCCTCCCGCATCACGGTGACCCCGGTCGGCTCGGGCAAGTAGGCATGACGACGCCTCAGCACCGGTCAGAGGCCGGCTGCTAGGCTCCCCGTGGACAGCGCTCTCTCGGTGAGGAGACCGGACATGGTGGGAGACGACGACATCTCCGGGTGACACCCGGATGTGATCGCCCGTGGGCAGGTGCGCGACAGCGCCGCTGCCGCGAGGCCCTGTGTCGTTCCCGTTCCCCCCTGCCCGCCCCGGGCGGAAACCTGTCCGCCCGCATGCACACGAGGTCATCTCCCATGCCCGACGCCTCCGCGGCCCTGCTCGCACGCGACATCGTCCGTTCCTTCGGCGACGGGCGCGTGGTCGACGGCTTCTCCCTCACGGCTCCCCCCGGCCACCGCATCGGGCTGATCGGGGAGAACGGCGTCGGCAAGTCGACGTTGCTCCGTCTGCTCGCCGGGGCCGACGAACCTGACGCGGGAAGCATCACCCGCCCGGCCGATCTGGGCTTCCTGCACCAGGAGATGCCGTTCGCCACCGCCGCCACCATCGCCGACGTGCTGGACGAGGCACTGCGCGAGGTCCGCGACGATCTCGCCGAGGTCGAGCGCCTCTCCGGAGAAGTCGCCCGTGCCGACGAGGACTCCCCCGGATACGCCGCGCTGCTCGACGCCTACGGCCGGCGGCTGGAGCGCGCCCAGGAGCAGGAGGCGTGGGACGCCGACCGGCGCGCCACGATGGTGCTGGAAGGCCTCGGCCTCGGCGGGATCCGGCGGGACCGGACGCTCGGCTCCCTGTCCGGCGGGCAGCGCGGGCGTCTGGCCCTGGCTTCCCTGCTGGTCCGGAGGCCTTCTGCGCTGTTGTTGGACGAGCCGACCAACCACCTCGACGACCGTGCCGCCGAGTTCCTCGAGGAGCAGGTCTGCGGCCTGCCCGGCGCAGTCGTCGTGGCGAGCCATGACCGGGCCTTCCTCGACGCCGTGTGCACGGACCTGATCGACCTCGACCCCGCCATGGACGGACCGGTGCGGTACGGCGGCAACTACACCGCCTACCAGTCCGAGAAGCGGGCCGAACGGGAGCGCTGGGAACGGCGTTACGCCGAGGAACAGGAGGAGCTGGAGGCACTGCACCGGTCGATCGGCACGACCACGCATCGGGTGGCCCCGGACCGCGGACCGCGCGACAACGAGAAGATGGGTTACGGCGTCCGGGCCAACCGGGTGCAGAGCCAGATCTCGCGACGGGCGCGCAACGCCGCTCGCAGGCTGGACGAACTCGAACGCCATCGGATCGCCGAGCCTCCGCAGCCGCTGCGGTTCCGGCGCACCGCCCTCGCCGGGCCTTCGGCGGACGGGCTCCTCGTCTCGCTTCGGGACGTGCGGGTGCGGGGCCGCCTCGCCGTCGACCGCCTGGACGTGTCGGCGACCGAGCGGCTGCTCGTGACGGGCGACAACGGGGCGGGGAAGTCGACGCTCCTGGCCGTGCTCGCCGGGAGTCTCGTGGCGGACGGCGACGTGCGGCGCAAGGGCGGCCTCTCGGTGGGGGTGCTGGCCCAGGACACCGTGTTCGCACGGCCGGACCGCACCGTCCGGGACACCTACGCGCACGCTCTCGGGAGCGAGCGTGCGGAGGCCGTGCCGCTGGGTTCGCTGGGGCTGATGAGCGAGGCGGACCTGGGCAAGCAGGTCGGGCGCCTCTCCGTCGGCCAGCGCCGCAGGCTCGCGCTGGCCCTCCTGGTGGCGCATCCGCCCGAGTTGCTGCTGCTCGACGAGCCCACGAACCATCTGTCCCCCCGGCTCTGCGACGAACTCGAGGCAGCGATGGGCGCGGGCCCCGGAGCGATCGTCCTGGCCGGTCACGACCGCTGGCTGCGAAGGCGCTGGCAGGGGCGCGAGCTGCGCCTCGGCCCCTGGTAGGCGGGGTCTTCAGGTGGACGCATCCTGGACATCGCGTCCGCATGGTGAGACGCGTTTGCGAAGGCCCGCGCTTGCGGCGTCTCATCGCGCCTGTGCAAACCGAACAGATATCCCCTGATCAACCGGCCTCCGACGACAAGGCGGCGAGGCGCGCCGTCACGGTGTTCCCCGTCCTCGTGCTTGCGGCGGGTGTAGCCGGTCTCGTCACCCCCGGCACGTTCGACGGCTGGACGGAATCGGTTCCGTACCTGCTGGGGATCGTCATGTTCTGCATGGGCCTGACGATGACTCCGCTCGACTTCAGGGGCGTGGCGAAGCGCCCGTGGGCGGTGGCCATCGGGCTGGTCGCGCACTACGTGATCATGCCGGGGCTCGGCTGGGCCATCGCCCATCTGCTGGGGCTGCCGCCGCAACTGGCCGCCGGACTCATCCTGGTGGGCTGCGCGCCGAGCGGTACGGCGTCCAACGTCGTGACCTTCCTGGCCCGTGGCGACGTGGCGCTGTCGGTCTCCGTGGCCACCGTCTCCACCCTGGTGGCCCCTCTGGTGACGCCACCGCTGACGCTGCTGCTCGCGGGTGCGTACCTGCCGGTGGACGCCGGTTCGATGATCACGGACATCCTCAAGACGGTGCTGCTTCCGGTCCTCGGCGGCCTCGTGGTGCGGCTCGTCGCGGGGAAGTTCGTCGACAGGGTGCTGGGTCTCATGCCCTGGCTGTCGTCGCTGGCCATCGCCGCGATCGTCTGCGCCGTCGTGGCGGGCAGCGCCGGCACCATCAAGTCGGCCGCCGTGACCGTGCTGATCGCCGTCGTGCTGCACAACGGGCTCGGACTCGCGCTCGGTTACGGCGCGGGCAAGCTCTCGGGGCTCGGCCGGCCCGCGAGCCGCGCCATGGCCTTCGAGGTCGGCATGCAGAACTCCGGGCTCGCCGCCTCACTGGCGACCGCTCACTTCAGCCCGCTGGCCGCCCTGCCGGCCGCGGTGTTCTCCGTGTGGCACAACATCTCGGGCGCACTGGTCGCCGCCTGGATGGCCCACCGGTCACGGCGTGACGAGTCGGCACCGGCGGTCGCCGGCCCTGCGGCGAGCACCGCGGCCGCCGGGGAGTCCTGACCTCACCCCGCAGTTCACCACCGAAGGCGTTCGTCCGGGGTTCCGGACGAACGCCTTCGGGCGTTGCACAGAGCTCACGCGGACCCGGACGCCATGCTCCGTATCAGGCTCTTGGGCCGCAGGTCGGTCCAGTTCTGCTCCACGTAGTCGAGACAGGCCTGGCGGGTGTCCTCCTGGTGGGCCACGGTCCAGCCGCCGGGCACCTCGGCGAAGGCAGGCCACAGCGAGTGCTGTCCCTCGTCGTTGACGAGCACCAGATAGGTGCCGTTCTCGTCCTCGAAGGGGTTGGTCACCGGTACTCCTTTAAGTTAGGTAAGGCTATCTTCACTTGATCGGTGCCACCTTACCCAGATCCCTCCCGGTTGACGCTCCGCGTGCGGTAACTCGCCTCAGCCCTTCCTGACCGCCCCGCCGACCTCTCCCGGCGAGACGCGCCAGGGCGCGCCGTGCCCCGGCAGCACCCACGACGCCGACAGCCCGGCGATCCGGTCGAGGGAGGTCAGCGCTTCGGCCGGGTCGTCCGTGAAGGGCGCCGGCTGCGGTCCGGTACGCCCGGTGAGGACGTGCCGGGTGGTGAGCGCGTCACCGACGAAGACCGCGTCGGCGACCGGGACATGGACAGCCACGCTTCCCGGGGAGTGGCCGGGCATCCCCACGATCTCGGGCCTCCCGGGCAGGTCCAGGACGTCACCGTCGCCGATCTCCGTCACATCGCCGACGTAGCGGGTGCGCAGACCGTCCTTGCGGAGGGAGTACCCGAAGAACCCGAGCGTCGCACCCAGGCGCATCGGGCCGACCGCGACCTTGGGCTTGTCACCCGTGCGGGCACGGGCGGCATCGGCGGCATGCACGTACACCGGCACGCCGTGCTCCCTCCGCAGACGTTCGGCGAAGCCGATGTGGTCGGAGTCGCCGTGGGTCAGCACGAGTCCGCGGATGTCGTCGGCCGACTTGCCCAGGGAGCGGAGTTCGCGCTGCAGGTCCCGCCAGTGGCCGGGCAGGCCCGCGTCGATGAGCGTGATGCCGCCGGGGGTGTCCACGAGGTAGCACGCCACCAGATCGTTGCCGAGGCGGTGCAGGTGGGGCGCGAGTCTCATGAGGTCTCCTGGAGTCAGGATCGGAATGTGATGGCTAAGTTACTTAGCTATGATGGCTATCGTCAATAGCCATGAGCGCGGAAGGTGGACCATGCCGACTCCCGAGAAGACCTCCTTGAGCGGGATCGTCGCGGCAGGCCGCGACCTGCTGGAGGCGGGCGGCCAGCACGGACTGACGATGCAGGGCGTCGCCGAGCGGGTGGGGGTGAGGGCGCCGTCGCTGTACAAGCATGTCGACAACCGCGCCGCCCTGCTGGCGGCCGTGGCCGAGGCCACCGTCGACGACCTGGCCTCCCGGCTGGCGGCGACCGACGGCTCGCTCGAGGAACTGGCGCGCTGCTACAGGCGGTTCGCCGGGGCCCGGCCCGAGGGATTCCGGCTGATGCACTCCACGCACGCGCCGCCCCGGTCCCTCGAACACGCGGCCCGCCCCGTCCTGCACACCGCGAGGGAGCTCGTGGGCGAGCGGGACGCGCTCGACGGCGCACGCCTGTTGACTGCGTGGCTCACCGGCTTCATCGAGATGGAGCTCAACGGCGCCTTCCGGCTCGGGGGCGACGTCGACCGCGCCTTCGAGTACGGCCTGCGCGGGATGCGCCGGGCCCTCACGGCCGGCCACCCGGCCCCGCCGGCCTGACGGCGGGACGGCCGGGGCCCGCCCGGCCGTCCCTCCCACGGAGGACCACGGCCCGGCTCCCCTGGCTCTCAGGTACGACCCACGACCAACACGGAGAGGGATTCGTGGAACCCCGGCCCGCCCGTACCGTCTTGACCAGGGACGGCGGCCGACCGACCGCCGGGACGACGGTTCCACAGACGGACGAGACAGTGAGCGGGTGGCACGGTGACACAGCAGGATCGGCCGAAGGACAAGGCGTTCGCTCCCGAGTACCAGGGAGCGCTCGGCTCGTTGTCGGTGAACTCCTCCCTCACCGAGGTGCTCGCGAAGGGGATCGAGGAGCTGCGGGCGGCGGAACGTGCGGGGCGGCACCGGGAGATGGCGCGCTGCGAGCTCGCGGTCGCCGAGGCGTACCGTCGGCTGGGCCGGGTGACGGAGGCCGACGCCGCCTGGAAGTCGAGCTACCGTGCCGCGCGTACGGCGGGGGACGTCGGGGGGATGGCGTGGGCGCTGTGGAGCGGTGGCACGCTCGCGCGCCAGCGGGGCTCGCTGGCACTGGCGTACCGGCTGCTCGGGCTCGCGGCCGACATGGGCGAGCGAGGGGGCGACGTGGTGGTACGGGGTTACTCGCTCGCCGGACTCGCGGAGACCGGGCGCATCCAGGGCGACTACCAGGCGGTCGGCGAACTGCACGAACAGCTGCTCGCCGAGGCCCGCAGGCGCGGAGAGGCCCGGCACACGGTGTGGGCACTGGAGGGCATAGCCCAGATGCACCGGAACACCGGCTCGTACGACAAGGCGCTCGCCCTGTTCGAGGAAGCGGCCGAAACCGCGGGCGCCGCCGATGACCGGCGGGGCCGCGCCTGGGCGCTGCGCGGCATCGCGGACGTGGTGTCCGTACGCGACGGCGATGTGGAGCGCGCTCTGGCGCTGCTCACCGAGGCCGAAGAGGCCTGCCGCGACATGCAGTTGTCCAGCGCGCTGGCGTACAACCACAAGATGCGCGGCAATGTCCACTACCGGGCCGGGCAGTACGCGCAGGCCCGCGACACGTATGCGCGGGCGCTCGCCGAATTCGAGGAGATGAACGAGCCGCGGGGCACGGCCCTGTCCCGGCTGGGGCTCGCCAAGTCGCTGGCCCGGCTGGGGCGGAACCCGGCGGGGACTGCCGTCGAACTGGCGGAGCTCCACCGGACCCTGGACCGGATCGGTCTGCGGCACGCCCGGGACATGGTCGACAAGGCCGCGGCCGAGCTGGGGATAGGGCCCCTGCCCGCCGTGGGCCACCGTGCCGAGGAGCCGGCGACGCGATGACCATCCCCACGACCGTCTCCCCCGTCACCACGACCGCCGGGGAAACCATGACCGCCGGGGGAGCCGCGTCCGCCCCGCAGCCGGTAACCGCGGCCGGCCTCCCCCGTGTGCTGGCCCGCTGCCGCGACCTGGTGCGTCCCTCCCTGTCCGCCGCGATAGAGCGCCTCCACCCGTGGCCGGGAGAGATGGCCGCGTTCTCGCTCGGCTGGTGCGACGTCGGCGGGGCGCCCGCCGACGGGTCCTTCGAGGGCAAGGGACTGCGCCAGACCCTCGCCGTGCTGTGCGCCGAGGCGGTGGGGGCTCCCGGGGAGAGCGCCGTGCCCGGGGCGGTCGCGGTCGAGCTGGTCCACACCTTCTCGCTGCTGCACGACGACATCATGGACGGGGACGGAACGCGGCGGCAGCGCGAGACCGTGTGGAAGGCCTACGGCACCGGGCCGGCCGTGCTCGCGGGTGACGCCCTCTTCGCCCTGGCCGTGCAGACCCTCGCCGAGACACCGGGCCCGCACGGGGCCGCGGCCGTGAGCCGGCTGTCCGGGACACTGAGCGATCTCGTACGCGGCCAGGCGGAGGACCTGCTCTTCGCGGCCCGGTCCTGGACGGGGCCCGACGCCGTACGGACGGACGAGTACCGCTCCATGGCGGAGCTCAAGACCGGCGCCCTGCTGGGCTGTGCGGCGGCGCTCGGCGGCCTGCTGGGCGGGGCGCCCGCCCCGACCGTCGCCGCGCTGGACCGGGCCGGACGCCACCTCGGGGTTGCCTTCCAGGCCGTCGACGACCTGCTCGGCGTCTGGGGTGACCCGGCGGTGACGGGCAAACCGGTGCACAGCGATCTGCGGCAGCGGAAGAAGACCTACCCCGTGCTCGCCGCCCTCGCCGGGGACGGTCCACGCTCCGGGGAGCTCGCCGCTCTCCTGAACGCACCGCTCCCCCTCGACGACGCCGGCGCCGTCCGCGCGGCGGCACTCGTCGAGGCATGCGGCGGCCGCGCCGCCACCCTGGACGAGGCCCGCCGTCACCTCGAAGCCGCCCGCGCCTGCCTGCGGAGTGTGCCCCTCGTCCCGCGAGCGGCGCGCGAGATCGAGGCGCTGCTGGGGTTCCTGCTGCACCGCAAAGTGTGAATACGGCGGCCGGCCGGCGGGGCCCGGCCGGCCGGAGGTGGTGACGCGAGGGTCACCGTACCGAGGGGAGGGGATGTGCGGCCCAGAACTCGGCCGCGGTGATACCGAGCAGCACGACGTCGTGGTAGCCGCCGGCGAAGAACTCGTGCTCGCGGAGCCGGCCCTCCTCGACGAAGCCCAGCCCCCGGTAGAGCGCGAGTGAGCTGTCGTTGAAGGCGTAGACCTCCACCTCGCACTTGTTGTAGCGCTGCTCGGCGAACATGTAGGTGAGGACGAGTTCTGTCGCCTCGGCCGCGTACCCCTTGCGGCGGTGGTCGCGGCTGATCTCGACACCGGTCTTGAACCGCCCCGCACGGCTGTCGGTCTCTCCGACTGTCACCGATCCCGCGAATGCCCGGTCCGCCAGCCCTCGACCACCAGACGGAAGGCTTCACCTCCCGGCGGGCGCCCAGCACGTTCAGCGGTCCAGGAACGGAAACTCTCGGCGGAGCGCGGAGGCTCGACCGAGTCGGCGTCGCGGACGTCGAGGGTGTTCAGGGCCAGGTCGCGAAAACCTTCCCAGTCCTCGGGCTCGACACCTCGCAGGCGTACCTTTCCGCCGGTCCACATGTCGCTCATCGTGCCTACCAGTTCGGTGTCGGTCGGTTCGCCGCAGGCGCTGACGGGCCCGCTCCACAAGGGCACCAAGGGTGCCCTACGGGCGGACCCGACTCAGCATGGTCCACCCGTGGATCGTGCGCCTCCCCGAACTGTTCGGCCGTCCAGTCCCGGAATTCCGTGTCAGGGCACTGAGTGGGTCGATACCCGACTCCATCGCTTCGGCGACCTTCATACGGGTGAACTCGACCAGCTCCTCGCCGGCATCGCTCTCGATGTCGAGCGTGCGCCCGGTGGCCTGCCACCTGGCCGTCCGGCGCATCCGGGCTCGGAAGTCCTCGTCGCCGACCAGCTCGACGAGTTCCACCCACGCGGCGACCTGCTCGCCGGACGGATCATCGGGAAGGTCGGGAGTGGCAGCGCGAATTATGGCCACCGCGGCCGGGGCGGTATCCGCTGTGCCGAAGGTGCCGTCCAGGAAATCGTCGGTCAAACGCCGGCGTTCCTCGCCGGACAACTGCGTGAGCCTGTGCATGAGCTTGGTCTCCTCGGGACTGGACCCGCGTCCGGCCACGACTCGCAGAACGCTCCGACGCAGTTGCAGCACCTGGATCTGGACGTCCACGGCGTCGGCGTGCGCCGCGGCGACGTCTGCCACCGAGAGCTCGCGGTCCAGTACCCGTCGAATCGTGGCCACGTCCATGCCCAGCTCGCGCAGTGTACGCAGGAGATCCGGACGAAGCAGTGCGTCGAGGTCGTAGAGCCGGTAACCGGCGGGGCTACGGGTGGTCGGCGCTACCACCCCCGAATCGGAGTAGAACCGGATGGTCCTCACGGACAGGCCGGTCCGCCGGGAAAGCTCCCCGATCGAGTAGAGGGTCGTAACGTCCATGTCCCCCACTCTGCTGTCTCCAGTCACTGGAGACTCAAGGCCGTTCCTCAGCTGGTCCCCGACCGAGACCTGCTCCGAGTCACTGAAGCATGCGTCGGGTGCTCTCCGCCGACCGGTCCCGCGCGCGGCAGCCACCGCTCACGACATCGCGTTCTCCGCGCCGGCTATCCCAGGAGCGCGGCGACGGTGATCAGCACGGGGATCGAGGCCACGGTGGACAGCAGGATGGACTCCCGGGCGAGTTGTTCGCCGACCCGGTACTGCGAGGCGTAGGTGTAGAGGTTCTGCGCCGCGGGCAGCGCGGAGGTCACGACGACGTCGAGGAGAGCGGCACCCTGCAGATGGAAGACACCCGCGCCGATGCTCCAGGCGATGAGCGGCTGGACGGTCGTCTTGAGGGTGGCGGACAGGACGATGGCGGACCGGCTGTCCCCCCGGGCGGGTATGCCACTGCCGCGCAGGGAGATCCCGAAGGCCAGCAGGACCGCGGGGACGGACATGTTGCCGATGAGGGTGAGGGGTTCGAGGGCCGGCGACGGGACGGTCCATCCGGTGGCGGCCACGAGGACGCCCGAGAGTGAGCCGACGGCCATCGGATTGCGGAGCGGTGTGGTCAGGCGCTGGAAGAGGGGGCGGGGCTCGCCGGGCCGGTTCAGGTCGAGGATGGTCAGGGCCAACGGCGTGACGACGATCTGCTGGAAGAGCAGGACGGGGGCGACGAGTGAGGCATCTCCCAGCACGTAGACGGCGATCGGGATTCCGAGGTTGCCGGCGTTGACATAGCTGGAGCACAGGGCGCCGATGGTGATCTGTCCCGTGCCCCATCGTCGTACGAGTCCTACGGTGATGAAGAGGGCGGCTGCGGAGGCGGTTCCCGCCGCGGTGACGAGGAGCCGTCGGGAGAAGATGACCGACAGGTCCGCGCCCGCCAGGGTCGTGAAGAGCAGGGCGGGGGTCGCCACGTTGAAGGCGAGCCTGGTCAGGACCGTCCGGCCTTCGTCTCCCAGGTGTCCACGGCGCCCGAGGACGTAGCCGATGCCGATGACGACGGCGATCACCGCGAACCCGGTGAGAACTCCCTGCATGGACTTCCTTGCTGATGGGTCGTATGCGTCCGGTCAGCGGGCCGGCGAGGGCCGCCCTGTGCCGGAACCACGCAGGGCTCAGGCCCCCTCGCTTCCGCCCGGAAGCCGCCCGCCGATGCGTTGACCAGGGCTTAGCCTACGGTCACCGCGGCGCGGTGCTCAGCGACCGGTCGCCCGGAGCGGGGATCTGCGCGCGCCCCCGGCCCCGGCGGCCGCGAAGCGGGACGGCGGCACGCCGAAGGCACGCGTGAAAGCCGCGGTGAACGCGGCGGGCGAGGCATAGCCGAGACGGCCGCCGACCTCGCTGACCGACGTGGCGCGCAGGAGCGGCACAGCCGCGAGCAGACGGGCACGGGCCCGCCAGACGGCCGGGCTGTCACCGGTCTCCAAGCGGAAACGCCGGGTGAAGGCCCGCTCACTCATGTTCGTTCCGGCAGCCCAGACGGCGTTGGTGACGCCGGCGTCCGGGGCGGCCAGGTACGCGCGGCAGAGCCTCGCGAGATCGGCGGAAGCCGGGATCCCCACATGGAACGGCAGGGGGGCGCGCTCGGAGATCTCATGCAGGAGGAGCGCGGCGATGGCCCCCTCGCGCCCCGAAAGGCTGTAGCCGGGCTCGAACTCCACGGCGGCCAAAAGCAGTTCGCGCAGGAGGGGCGGAACGTCCACGACCGTGCAGGTGGCGGGCCACCAGGGGACGGCGTCCGGCTCGATATACAGGCTCCGGGTGCTCACCCCGAGCATGCGGACACGGTGCCGGTAACGGCCGGAATGAGCACCGCACGCTCGGACGGGACGGTCCAGGTCCCGTCGGCGGTGTCCACGACCATGACCCCTGTGGCTCCGTAGAGGAACTGCGCGCGGCGGTGTTCGTGCCACTCCAGTACGTGACCGGGCGGGTAGTCGGTGCCGATCGGCAGGACGACCCGGTCGACGTGGTCGACCTCGGTCAGTGGGACGTTCTTCACCCCTCCACCGTACTGGCTGGAACGCGAAAGAAGTGCGCCGACCATCGCATGCGGGACACCCTCTGCGGCTGGTGGAGTAGGGCGCATGGACGTGGTGATGCTGACAGGGATCGGGCTCCTCACCGGGGTGACGACCGTGCTGTTCGGGTTCGGCGGCGGCTTCGTCGCGGTGCCGGTCGTGGTGTGGGCCGACGCCGCACTCGGCGGGGATGCGATGCGGGTGGCGACGGCCACCTCGGCCCTGGTGATGGTGGTGAACGCGGGATTCGCCACAGCCGTCACACCGCGGCGGGTACTCGTCGCCCTCCGGGGCAGCCGTTCGCTGCTTCTCCTCCTGTCGGCCGGCGCCGTGGCCGGCGCGCTCGCCACGCGCCTCGCCCCGGCCGGCCCGACCCGCTGGGCGTTCGTCGCCTATGTCGCTCTCACCGTCGCCGACCTGCTTCTGCGCCCCGGCTTCCTGCGTACGGCAGTCCGGGCCCGGACTGCCCCGGACGTTCCACGGCCCCTGCCCGCCGCTCTCGGCGCGCCGGTCGGTGCCGTCGCGGCGTTCCTCGGGGTGGGCGGCAGCGTCATGACCGTCCCCGCCATGCGTCGGGCCGGACACACCATGCACACGGCAACCGCGCTGGCCAACCCTCTGACCCTCGCCATCGCGCTGCCGGCCACCGCGGTGTCCCTGGGTGCCGCCGCTGTCCCCGCCGCCGTCGACGCGCACGTCCGCCTGGTAGGGCTCATCGACGTCCGAGCCGCCTCGGCGCTGCTCCTCGGGGCTCTGCCGGTGATCGCGGTACTGCGACGCCACCCACCGCGGATCCCCGACCGCGCCCACGCATGGGCCTACATCGGGCTGCTCATCGCCGTGACGGCGACGATGCTGGGGTCGGCGTAGAGGAGCAGCCCCCCACGGCGGGCGCGGGCAGGTCGAGGGCCCGCGCGAGAGCGGCGGTGACGGGGGCCCGGTGGTCGGGCAGTATTCCGCGCACCGGCCGCGTCGGCACCCGGTTTCGAGCCGGGCGGGACCGGCCTGTGCCGCCCCTCAGCGGGCCTCGGGGCCCTCCGTGCTCTCACGCAGGACGAGGCGGTGAGCCACCACGCGGTCCTGAGGTGCCTGGACACCGGAACCCCCGGGGGCGTCCGTCCGCGGGGTCGGCGCGGCTGCTTCCTCGATGCGGTGGTTCAGGAGCTGGACGGCGACCCTGGCCACCGCCGCCTTGTCGGGCGCCACGGTGCTCAGCGTCGGCACGCTGAACCGGCCTCCCTCCACATCGTCGAAACCGATCACCGCCACGTCCTCGGGCACACGGAGGCCGTGTTCGTGGAGCGCGCGCAACGCCCCCAGGGCGAGCTGGTCGTTGAGACACAGCAGTCCGTCCGGCCGTAGACCGGCGTCGAGTGCCCGGCTCACCGCCCGGGCCCCGGCGGGCATCCTGAAGTCGTCCACCGCCAGCAGCGCGTCCGGGTGCCGGCTGAGGCCCTCCTCGGCCAGGGCCGCGAGGTAGCCACGCGTGCGGGCCTCCGCGGTCCCGAGTCCGGGGGCCTCGTGTCCACCGACCGCGACGATGTTCCGGCGCCCGAGGGCGATCAGATGCTCGGTGGCCTGACGCGCGGCCTTCTCGTTGTCGATGGCGACATGGTCGGCCCCTTCCTCCAGCAGCTCCCCCAGCAGCACCGTCGGCGGAACACCCGCCCGTCGGCGTACGTCGTCCGCGGTGAGGGCGAGCGGGCTGAGGATGATCCCGTCGACGAAATCGGAGCCGAAGCCGGCGAGTGCGGCCAGCTCGTGCTCGCGGTCCGCTCCGCTCTGATGGATCAGCACCGTCAGGGAGAGCTGCTCCGCCTCACGGATCACATGCCGGGCGAGCTCCGCGAAGTACGGGACGTCCAGCTCCGGGACGACGAGGGCGATGATGCCGGTGCGCCCCTTCCGCAGATGGCGGCCCGCCAGGTTCACCCGGTACCCGAGGTGCTCGATGGACTCGCGGACCACGCGCCGGGTCCGTTCGGAGACATGGACGTAGTCGTTGATCACGTTGGAGACCGTCTTCTCCGACACCCCCGCGTGCCGTGCGACGTCCTTGATCCTGGGCCGTGCCACGGCCGACCTCCCTGCCATCGAACGCTGCCGATTCTATGTCCCGGCGTTCCGGGGGCCGGCGGTGGCGTCGGACACGGTACGAGGCGCGCCCACGCAGGTCTCGAGCACCCGTACCGCTCGAACTCTTTACAGCCAATGTACATCGATGTAAAAACATGTGACCGCACCGTTTCAGCCAGTGCGGCCACCCACCTGTCGTGTGCGGTGGACCCGCCCGCACGGGCGGGTCCACCGCCGATCCGGCATGAGCGTCCGGCCGTCGAAAGGTCCGCGATGAGTTTTTCGTCCTCCGCCCACGAGGCGCCGGCCGTGCCCGGCTCCGGCCCGGCACCCGGGATCGGCCGACGCCGGTTCCTGCGTCACGGAACAGCCGGGGCGGGCGCGCTGCTCGCCATGGGCCCCCTGGCCGGGTGCTCCTCACCGGCCTCCGCCTCCGATGCTTCGGCGCTCAGCGTCTGGGACCTGTTCCAGGGCGGTGACGGCATGCTGATGAACGACATGATCAAGGCCGTCTCCCAGGGTCCCGAGGGCTTCCGGATCGACCGCACGATCCTCGACTGGGGGCCGTCGTACTACACGAAGCTCGCCATGTCCGCCGCAGGCGGACGCGCCTCCGACGTGGCGGTCCTGCACCTGTCCCGACTGGCCGGTTACGCGCCCGGCGGACTGCTGGACCCCTTCGACCTCGATCTGCTGGCCGAGTTCGGCGTCACCGAGAAGGACTTCACACCGGCGGTCTGGTCCCGTACGAAGCATCAGGGGCGTGTCTACGCCATCCCTCTGGACGTACACCCGTTCATCGTCTTCTACGACCGGAAGGCCGCGGGCGAGGCCGGCCTCCTCGACCCGAAGGGCGAACTCGCCCCCATGGGTTCACCGAAGGCGCTCCTGGAGGCGGGCAAGGCCCTGGCCGCCGTCACGGGGAAATCCGGCATCCTCTTCGGCCATGTCACCGACACCGCCCAGAGCTGGCGGCAGTTCGCCGCGCTCTACGCGCAGACCGGGGCCGCCTTCACCCTGCCGGACGGCGGCCCGGCCGAGATCGACACCGACGCGGCGGTACAGGTCGTGTCGTTCATGCAGCAGCTCTTCGACGGTAAGACGAATCCCAACAACCTGGACTACAACAGCGCCCTGGCCGGCTTCCTGGGCGGTCGCGGAGGCATGGCCATGCTCGGGGAGTGGGAGCTGCCGACGCTCCAGAAGTCCGGGATCCCGCTCGGAGCCGCGCCCTTCCCGCAGGTGTTCGGCCGGCCCGCCGTCTACACCGACTCCCACAGCTTCGTCCTGCCGCACCAGAACAGCCCGGACCCGGCCCGCCGCAGGGAAGCGCACCGATACGTCGCCCAGATACTCAAGCAGAGCCTGACCTGGGCGAGCGCGGGGCACATCCCGGCGTACCAGCCGGTGCTCGCCGAGCCGGAGTACGCGGCGCTGAAGCCGCAGTCCTCGTACGCCGACGCCGGGGAGGTGGCGGTCCTCGATCCGCCGAACTGGTTCGCCGGGGCGGCGTCGAACTTCCAGAACCGCATGTGCCAGCCCCTCCAGTCGGCGTTGCTCGGCAACACCTCCGCCGAGAAGGCGGTGCGGCAGATGGTCCGTGAGGCGAACACGCTGCTGAGGCAGCCCAATCCGGTGGCCTGACCGAGCAGAAGGAGTTACCGACGTGACCACCACCACGCCCCTCGCCGCCCCCGCGCCCACCGGCGAACGGCCCCTCTCCCCGCCTCCCCGACGCGGCTCCCGCCGGCGCGGGCCGGGCCTGCTCTTCGTCCTGCCCTTCGCGATCCCCTTCGTGCTCTTCCTGGTGTGGCCCGTGGTCCAGGGCATCTGGATGAGTTTCACCGACAGTTCCCTCGCGCTGCGCGACACGTCGTTCGTCGGGTTCGACAACTACGCCGAGGCCTTCGGCGACCCGGACGTCTGGAGCAGTCTCGGCAACACGGTCCTCTTCACCGCGCTCTCCAGCATCCCCCTGGTACTGGTCGCCCTGGCCATGGCGCTCCTGGTGCACAGCGGGCTGGCCGGCCAGTGGGTGTGGCGGCTGTCCTTCTTCGTGCCGTACCTGCTGCCGGTGACCGTCGTGACCCTGATCTGGACCTGGCTCTACCAGCCGGACATCGGCCTCGGCAACGAACTGCTCAAGACACTCGGCTTCGAACCGGTCGGCTGGCTCTCCGACGAGGCCGTCGCGATGTGGTCGGTGGCCGCGCTCACGGTGTGGTGGACGGTCGGCTTCAACTTCCTGCTCTACCTCGCCGCTCTGCAGTCCCTGCCCACGACGTACGACGAGGCCGCCGCGCTCGACGGCGCCGGTGCCTGGCGCCGCCTGTGGTCCGTCACCCTCCCGCAGCTGCGCAGGACCACTGTCCTGGTCTCCATGCTCCAGATCCTCGCGTCGCTGAAGGTGTTCGACCAGATCTACATCCTCACCAAGGGCGGCCCGAACGGCTCGACCCGCCCCATCCTCGAGTACGTCTACGACGTCGGGTTCACCGGCTACCGGCTGGGCTACGCCTCCGCGGTCTCCTACGTCTTCTTCGCCCTCGTGATCGTCGTCTCGCTCGCGCAGCTCCGTCTCTTCCGCCAGGAGGACTGACCGATGTCCACCACCGCAACCACCCTGCGGACCCGGCGCCGCCCACCCAGGGAGTCGGCCGGATCCCCCCTGCTCCTCGGCCACGGCCGGCTGCCGCGCGTCCTGGCCGGTACCGCGCTCACCGTGCTGGCAGCCGTCTGGCTGCTGCCCTTCCTCTGGGCGGTGGCCACCTCTCTCCAGAGTGAGCAGGACGTGTCGAAGCCGGGGCTGTCCCCGTTCAAGGGCGCCTTCACCCTGTCCGCCTACGAGCAGATCCTCGAACGCGGCAACGTGGTCCTCTGGGCGGCGAACAGCTTCCTGGTGGCCGGACTGGTCACCCTGATCACCGTCGCGATCTCCACCCTGGCCGCCTACGGCTTCTCGCGGGGGACGTTCCGCGGCCGCCGTGGACTGATGGCCGTGACCGTCGCAGCCGTGATGGTCCCGCCGCAGCTGCTCGTCGTGCCCCTGTTCGAGCAGATGCTGATGTTCAACCTCGTGGACACCTACGCGGCGATGATCCTGCCCCAGGTCGTGGCCCCCATGATGGTGTTCATCCTGAAGCGGTTCTTCGACGGCATACCCCGGGAACTGGAGGACGCGGCCCGGCTCGACGGCGCGTCAGAGGTGCGTGTCTTCCGGTCGGTCGTGCTGCCGCTGTCCCGGCCGATCGTGGCGGCCGTATCGATCTTCGTGTTCATCGGTGCGTGGAACAACTTCCTGTGGCCGTTCATCGTCATCAACGATCCCGACCTGATGACGCTCCCGGTGGGGCTGGCCACCGTCAAGGACGCCTTCGGGATCCAGTACGCCCAGGCCATGGCATCGGCCCTGCTGGCGGCACTTCCGCTGGTCGTGGTGTTCCTGCTCTTCCAGCGCCGCATCGTCAGCTCGGTCGCCACCACCGGGCTCGGCGGATCCTGATCCGCCCTGCACCCCTTCCCTCCGTACCACCCCGGGGCCGGCCGTTCCGCCGCCGGTCCGACGACTCACTGGAGCATGTGTGCCCACTCACTCCGTACCCCGCCCGGAGTACCCGCGACCGCAGTTCGTCCGTCGCGACTGGCTCAACCTGAACGGCCTCTGGCAGTTCGAGACCGACAGAGGCGACAGCGGTCTCGAGCGTGGTCTCCTCACCCGTGAGCTGGACGGGGAGATTCTCGTACCCTTCCCGCCGGAGTCCGAGCTGTCAGGGATCGGCGACACCGACTTCCTGGAGGCCGTCTGGTACCGACGGGTTCTCTCGCTGCCCGCCGCGTGGGCGGGGCGCCGGGTCCTGCTGCACTTCGGGGCCGTCGACCACGACACGACCGTCTGGGCGAACGGCACCGAGGTCGCACGTCATCGCGGCGGCTTCACCCCGTTCTCCGCCGATCTCGGCGACATCGCCGGCGCCGGGGAGGACGTGGTCGTCACCGTCCGGGCCCGCGACCCCCGCTCGGGCCCGCAGGCCCGTGGCAAACAAGCGATCAAGTACGCCAACCACGACTGCAACTACACGCGTGTGACCGGTATCTGGCAGACCGTCTGGCTGGAGCCCGTCCATGACGTGCATCTGAGGCGTCCGCGCATCACCCCGGACCTGGCCGGTTCCGCCTTCCACCTGGAACTCCCGCTGTCCGGCAACCTGCCGGGCCACCGCGTGCGGGCCGTCCTGAGCGACGGGGACGGAGAGGTGTGCCGGGCCGAGGCACGCGCCGACCTGGACCTCGCACCCCGCCTCCACCTCCCGGTCCCGGAGGAGCGGCGGCGCGAATGGGGCCCGGACGACCCGCACCTGTACGGCCTCCGGCTCGAACTCACCGACGAGCGGGGAGAGGTGCTCGACTCGGTGGAGAGTTACGCCGGGCTGCGCGCCGTCGGCGTACGGGGCAAGGCGGTCACTCTCAACGGGCGCCCGCTCTTCCAGCGGCTCGTCCTCGACCAGGGCTGGTACCCGGACGGGCTGATGACCGCGCCGACCGACGAGGCGCTGGTCCGCGACATCGTGCTCGCGATGGACGCGGGCTTCAACGGTGCCCGGCTCCACCAGAAGGTCTTCGAGGAGCGCTTCCTGTACCACGCGGACCGTCTCGGGTATCTGGTCTGGGGCGAGTTCGGCGACTGGGGCTGCGAGACGGGCGGTTCGTCGGGGAACAACCAGCAGCCCGACGCCTCCTACGTCAGCCAGTGGCTGGAGGCCGTGGAACGCGACTACTCGCACCCCTCGATCGTCGGCTGGTGCCCGCTCAACGAGACGTACCAGAAACTGCACGACCGCATCACCGGGCTCGACGACGTCACCCGGGCCATGTTCCTCGCCACCAAGGCGCTGGACACCACACGACCCGTGATCGACGCGTCCGGCTACGCCCACCGGGTCGCGGAGACCGACATCTACGACGCCCACAACTACGAGCAGGATCCGGAGACCTTCCGGCAGCTGATGGCAGGCCTGGCCAAGGGCGAGCCGTTCGTCAACGCCTACGAGAACGGGGCCGCCTACTCCCAGCCCTACCGGGGGCAGCCCTACTTCGTGAGTGAGTTCGGCGGCATCTGGTGGAACCCCGAGGCGGCCGCCGAGCTGTCCGGCGAGGATCGCACCGTCTCCTGGGGCTACGGCGAGCGGGTGCGCAACGAGGAGGAGTTCCACGAGCGCTTCAGCGGCCTCACCGGCGTGCTGCTGCAGGACCCCGCGATGTTCGGTTACTGCTACACACAGCTGACCGACGTCTTCCAGGAGGAGAACGGCGTCTACCGCTTCGACCGCTCCGCCAAGCTCGACGTGGAGCGCATCCGGGCAGCCCAGTCACGCCCCGCCGCCATCGAGGAGCAGGACGGCCACTAGCGCACGGAGACCGGTGCTCTCGCGGCGGTGCGCGCCGCGAGAGCACCGGTGACAGCTCCGGCGAGGGCCCAGGGTCAGCGGGTCACCGTCCACTTCTGTGCAGGGACACCTGTGCAGGTCGCGATCTGCAGCCGGGTGCCGTTGGCGGTGTTGGCTCCGCTCACGTCGAGGCACTTGTCCGCCTGGGGGTTCACGATGTCCCTGGCCGCCGGTGTCGCCCACTGCTGTGCCGCCGAACCGTTGCAGTCGTACAGCTGCACCGGGGTTCCGTCCGCCGTGCCCCCGGACGTCACGTCCAGGCACTTGCCCAACGCCCGGATCGTGCCGTCGCCACCGACGGTCCACTGCTGCGCTGCCGTACCGTTGCAGTCGTACAACTGCACCGCCGTACCGTTCACAGCCGAGCCGGCCGCCACATCCACACACTTCCCCGCCAGACCGGTGATGGGTCCTCCGCCGCCGCCCGGCTGGCCGCTGTCTGAGCTGACCCGGACGTAGTCGACGAGGAGCTGCTGCGGGAAGGACGTGCTCGCGTCGGGGTCGCCGGGCCAGTAGCCGCCGACCGCCAGGTTGAGGATCACGAAGAACGGCTTGTCGAAGACCCACTGCCGTCCGCCGAGGTCGGCGGGGGTGCGTCGCTGGTAGACGGTGCCGTCGACGGTCCAGGTGATGGAGTTCGGGCTCCAGTCGACGGCGAAGGTGTGGAACGCGTCGGCGAACGCCTGTCCTCCGGGCAGGGTGTAGCCGGCGCCTATGCCGCCGCTGCCGGAGTAGCCGGGGCCGTGCAGCGTGCCGTGGACGGTGCCGGGCTCGAAGCCGACGTTCTCCATGATGTCGATCTCACCGCTGTTGGGCCAGCCCACCTGGCCGATGTCGTTGCCGAGCATCCAGAAGGCGGGCCATATGCCCTGCCCGCGCGGGATCTTCATCCGGGCCTCCACCCGGCCGTACGTGGTGGTGAACTTGCCGGCCGTGTTCAGCCGGGCGGAGGTGTACTCGCACCGCCCGTACCAGCACTGGTAGTTGCCGGGGTTCTCCTTGCGCGCGGTGATGACCAGGTTGCCCTGGCCGTCGAGGGCGGCGTTGTTGCTGCCCGCCGTGTAGTACTGCCGTTCGTGGTTGCTGACGTTGTCGCCGGTCTCGATCTGCCACTTGGAGCCGTTGACGGCGGACCCGGCCGGACCGTCGAAGTCGTCCGAGAACGTAAGGGCGGCGGCTGCAGGGGCGGCGGCCGGGGTCACCGGCGCCGGTGCGCTCTGCGCCGGGACGGCGACCAGCGAGGCGAGGCCGAGCGCCATGACGAGGGACAGAACCAGACGCCGAGGCGAACGCGGGGAACTCATGCCTTCTCCCTTCGGGGAGCGTGATGGACTGACGCGCGCATGTCAGATCCGGGCGAGTCGGGCAGGCACCACATCGAACACTCCCCGTACGCCCCCCGAACCGAGCGGAAGGGCGGGCGAAGGGGGAAACACTTAGTTCACCCCTTGATGTAAGGAGGGAACACGGAGCGTGTCAAGGGTTTGGTATAGACCGGAGATACGTACGCCGGAGCGGCTCCGGAGATCAGCACGGCAACGCCCCCACGACACCCGCCGCACACCGCCCTCCCGAACTATGGTGAACACCGAGCACGGACGTATGAGGAGGGACACGATCGACACCGCCGAAATGGGCCGGCCCCCGCTGGACCCCGCCAGCGTCCTGAACGCGAAGAACACCCTCTTCGAGCTCCTCGGCCGCGCGGGAGTGTTCCGGGGCGAGGCGGAAGAACTGATCGCGCTCGTGGAGGCCGGCGCCGTCGTGGACGCGTATGACGAGGCCGGGAAGGCGCGGAGCGCCCCGGCCGACTCCGAGGGGCCGTACGGCGCCGGCTGGCACGACGGCGCCCGGGCGGTCGGGGACGAACTCCTCCGCGTCGCCGAGCGGGCACTCGAGCGTGCCATCGGCCCGGCATCCGGCTCGGCAAGGAGCGCAGCCCAGGGCCATCACCTCGTCGGACGGGTGGACGTGGAGCGCGCGAAGGTCGCGGTGACACCGCTCTACCTCGTGTTCAGCGGCACCTCGGACCTCGACCCCGAGGTGTCGGACGAGGTCCTCACCGCGGTGCTCGGCACGATGAGCGTCGTGGGCCGGGTCGGGTACGCCGGGCAGCTGGAGCGATTCACCGAGCCCCACCGGCAGCGGCTGGACCGGCTGTACGCGCGGTTCGGACCGGGCAGCCACATCGCCGTCCACGGCCGTTACTCCCTCCTCCACTCCCCCACGAGCATCGCCGTGCTCGAACGCCTCGTCGGCGCGCCGGAGGCGCTCCGGGCGGAGTGGGAGCGGGCGGAGCTCCCGCCGGCGTGGCTGGAGGGACTCGCGACCGCTTGGCGCGCGTCGGAGGCCCCGGCCGGCTGACACGGGGCACCCGCGTGGTCCGCAGGTGCCCCGCTGCCTGATCCGAACGAAAGGCGTCAGCTCAGCGGTTCGATGCGGATGTCACGGAACCGCACCTTGTTGCCGTGGTCCTGGAGACGGATCGCGCCGGCCGAGGGGCCCTCCGGCGCGCCGGCACCGGTCGGTCCGTCGATCGCGACGTCGTCGTGGACCTTCTTGCCGTTCCACACCACCGTGACGCGCGCGTCGGCGGTCTTGCGGCCGCTGTCGTCGAAGCGTGCCGCACGGAAGGTGATGTCGTACTTCTGCCATGTCTCCGGGGCGGTGGCCGCGTTGACGTCCGGCGCCCTCTTCTCGTAGATCGCACCGGCCTCGCTCGTGTCGAGGGTGGTGTCACCGTACGAATCGAGGATCTGCAGCTCGTAGCGGTCCTGGAGGTAGATCCCGCTGTTGCCCCGGTCCTGGCCCGTCACCTCGTCCGGCAGCAGCGGCACCCGGAACTCCAGCCGCAGCCTGAAGTCCTGGTAGGCGTCCTTGGTGCGGATGTCACCGCAGCACACCTCCATGGACTGCTCGGCGGCCTGCGGCCATTCGACCGTCCGGCCGTCCGTGTGCTGCCACTGAGCCTGGGAGGCGGTGGTCCCGTCGAAGAGGGCGACAGGAGCTCCGCGCGGGCGCACGGTGATCAGGTCGAGGTTGACATGACCGGTGTCACCCGGGTCGAAGCGGTACGAGACGGTGTTCGGCCCCGCGTGCAGGCGGACCCGCTCGGTCTGCGTCGACCAGGCGTCCCAGGTGCCGGTGGAGGCGAGTTCCGTCTGTCTCACCTTCTTCCCGTTGACGTGGAGGGAGAGGGACTTGGTGCCCTGGAAGGGGTTGGGGCCGTTGGAGTAGCGCAGGTTCACGTCGTAGTCGCCGACCTTGGGGGCTGTCACGTCGAAGGTCGTTGCGGCCTGGCCCTCGGTGGCGTAGCGGTCGACAAAGCCGCTGCCCGAGTAACCGGTGTGGTCGGTGTGGATGCCTGCGGTGCCGGTGAGCCGTGCCTCCTCGGCCTCGTACAGCGTGGCCGGCGGCGGCTGCTTCCCCGGCAGGGCGTTGAGCGTGTACCAGGCCTCCGTGCTCCACAGGGTCTCGCCGGACTCGGCGGCGAAGGGGCGCGGTGAGCGGAGGTGTACGACGCGGTCGGGCTTGAGCCCGTGGAGACGCAGCCGCACGGTACGGCCGTCCTCGGAGAGGGTCGCCGAGCTCACGGCGAGCTGCTCCTCGGCGATCTTCGGGCCGCCGTAGTCGGACGTGGGCGTGTAGCGCCACTGCTCCGCCTGGTAGCGCGACGTCAGCTCCGCGGCGGTGGCCTCCGACAGGGGCTGGGTGTATTCCAGGTCGAAACCGCCGGGAACGGCACGCATCTCCTTGATGTCGAAGGTGTTGCCCCCGTTCGGTGTGAGTTTCTGCAGGCCGAACTTCAGCTTCCCTTCCTGGCCCCAGTTGCCGTCCGCGCCGAGACCGCCCGTGTATATGGCGCCGTCGGGACCCATGGTGATGCGGTTGACGCCGGCTTCGAGGCCCTGCGTGTAACGGAACACGGCGCCCTGGTACTGGCCCTTCACCTTCTCCAGGTAACCGCGCTGGAGCCCTCCGTAGGTGACATCGCCGAACAGCATCTGGCCGGCGAAGCGGCCCTCCGTCAGATACAGCGGCGTACTGGGAGAGTTGGCGATCTCGTTCTGCGGCAGCCAGAGCACCGGCTGGGTCACGGGCTGGTTGTCGAACGTGCCCGTCGGCTGGGTGTAGTGGTTGAAGAAGCGGTCCTGCTTGATCTGCACGAGCTTCGACGCGGGCAGCCAGCCGCCCTGGTTGTCGGTGGTGAAGATGGAGTTGCCGGGGCCCCATCCGATGCCGTTCGGGGTCCGCAGCCCGCCCGCGATCGCATGGATCCTGCCCGTCTTCTTGCTGACCTTGTACGTCGTGCCGCGGCCCTGCGCCGGCTGCGGGGTGGTGGTCGCGCCGCCGTAGTTGATGGCGACGGACAGGTTCACGTAGAAGTAGCCGTCACGGTAGAGCAGCCCGAACGCGAACTCGTGGAAGTTCCCGCCGTACGGCCAGGTGGCGACCGTGCGGTACTCGTCGGTGACGAAGTCCTTGTCGGTGTCGACGAGTTGCGTCAGTTCGTGTTTCTGCGAGACGTACAGCGAGCCGTCGACGTACTTGATGCCCATCGGCTCGCGCAGCCCCTCGGCGACCTTCGTCACCGTCACCTTGTCGCGGCTGGCGTCACCGGTGACGTGGTCGAGGAGGTACACCTCGCCCGTCACGTTCTCGGAGCCACCCCAGGTGGAGAGCGCCAGACGGCCGTCGGGCAGCCAGTCCATTCCGGTGACCTGTGGTTCGAAGCCGTCCGGGCGCAGATCGGTGAGGTCGAGGTCGGGGCGCACATCGGTGAGCGGAAGTCCGTCACCGGGGCTGTCCGCGCCGGATTCGCACTCCTTGCGGCCCGGCGCGGTGACCCGGACGACCCCCGCGTCGGTGCTCAGGGACTCGCTCGGAATGACGCCGAAGTCTGCCGCGCCCGGCGGCTTCCACGCGAGGGTCAGCTGCTGATCGCCCCCGCGCTCGAAGTAGTCGACGCGGAACGGGTGGGAGCCCGCGGTGAGTTGGACGGATCCGTCCTTGGGCTCGGCGCCGTGCAGACCGTCGTGGTCGATGACCTCCCGGTCGTCGACGGTCAGCCGGGAGCCGTCGTCGCTGTTGAGCCGGAAGGAGTACGTCCCGTCGGCCGGGACGACCAGGTATCCGGACGCCTCCGCCACGAAGTTGTCGGCGTAGCCGCCGAAGTCGTCGACCGTGGACCAGTCCACGGTGGGCATCAGCTTGTCGTGGTTGGGCGTCTGGCCCGGCTTGAGTGTGCACAGCTTGCTGAGTGGCACCTGGGTGTCGAAGACGCGCAGGGTGACGCCGGGTTCCTGGGGCGGGATGTCGTCGGGCGCGGCGGCGGCCGGGTGGCCGGCCCAGACGCCTCCCGCGAGGAAGGCGCCGACGAGCAGTGTGGTGAGCCGTCTTCGGGCACGTGACAACAGCCGTGGATGCATCGGTCCTCCAGCAGGGGGTGGCACTCCGGTCGGGCTGTACTGATCCGCGAATTAGCACTACGCCTACGGTGGCGCCGCCACGCTAGGGGACTTCTGCCGGGGAAGTCCATACTTTGTCATCTGCGAGTTCAAAGTTTCGCCCGCGCCTCCGCGACCCCGGAGGGTCCACTGCTGACGTCGCGTCAGGAGCCTGTCGCAGAGGCTGTCATGGTGTCCTGGCCTGCGTACGGGGCAGCCGTGTGGCCCCTGCAACGGCCAGCAGGCAGAAGCCGAGCACCCACCAGAACGTGTCGGCGAACGCCGAGGAGATGTCCTGGCCACGGGCGGAGAGCCGGCTCTGCAGGACCACGGCGAGCGCGGCGGTACCCACTGAACCGCCCACGGTGTTGAGCAGGTTAAGCGCCCCGGACGCGCGGGGCAGCTGTGCCGGCTCGATCCGGCTGTAGACGATGTTCATCACCGGCGCTCCGACCATCGCCATCCCGAGGCCGCGTACCGCGAGCGCCGTGGCGATCACGGCGTCCGGGATGCCGTGGCCGAGCTGGGTGAACGGAACGGTGCCCACGAGGACCAGGACGATGCCGGTCACCACCAGGGTCCGCGGCGCGACCTTGTCGATGGTGCGGTTGACCAGGACCGAACCGGCGGCCGCGCCCAGCCCCTGGGGGGCCAGGAGCAGCCCGGCCTCCCATGCCGAGAGGCCGCGGCCGGTCTGGAAGTACAGCGGCAGCAGGAACGTCGTGCCGAAGACCGAAGCGCCCAGTACGACCAGTGCGAGGGCGGCCGCGCCGAAGGGCGGCCGGGCGAAGAGCCGGGGGTCGACCAGCGGTGTGGCGCGGGTGCGTAGCCCGTGCACCGTAAAACCGGCCAGCATCGCGAGGCCGGCGGTCACTCCGACCGTGGCCGGAAGGGTGTGGTCGTTGGCCACCTCCGTCAGCCCATACACCAGCACGGCCAGGCCGGGCGAGAGCAGCACGGCACCCCGCAGGTCGAACGGCGTCCGCCGCGGCGAGGGCGGCACCGTGGGTACGTGACGGCGGGCGAGCAGAGCGGCGACCGCCCCGATCGGCAGGTTGACCAGAAACAGCCACGGCCAGGGCGCCACGCTGAGGACGGTGCCGCCCGCGAGCGGACCGAAGACCGGTGAGAGCAGCGGGACGACCGCGACGACGCTGATCACCCGGCCGGTACGGTTCGGTCCCGCGACGCGGGCCAGCAGTGCCTGCCCGGTCGCGGGCAGCAGCCCGCCGCCGAGGCCCTGGATCACCCGGAAGACGATCAGGCTGGTCACCGACCATGCCAGCGCGCACAGAAGCGAGCCGAGCAGGAAGACGCCCACGGCGGCGAGCCATGTCCGCTTGCCGCCGAACCGGTCGGCCAGCCAGCCGGACGCGGGCACGGCGGCGACCACGGCCAGGAGGTAGGCCGTGCTGACCCATTGGATCTCCGCGACCGACGCGCCGAACTCATCGGTCAGGGCGTCGATTCCGACGCTGACGATCGTGGCGTCCAGCGTGGCCATGAAGGTGCCGAGCACCAGGATGAACGCGACCCGCAGCAGCTGTCGGTCCACCCGCTCGACGGGAGGCGCGACGTCCTTGCTCATCGGCCCTCCAGGAGATCGAGCACGTCGGCGTCGAGGTGCTTGTCCAGGTTCCGGAGCAGGTCGAGCAGCTCCTCGGCGAGCCCGTCGACGTCCACGCCCGCCCGGTGGGCGAGCACGCCGGTCCAGCCGTCGCCGTCCGGCATGACCGTCAGGGTCGCCGGGTGGTGCGTGGCCTCGCGGAAGCGGGTCCCGACGACCGTGAGCCCCGGGGCGGGTTCACGGAGGCGTTCCGGGTCGACGGGGTAGTTCTCGAACACCACCATGCTGTCGAACAGCCGGTTCCGCCCGGTCAGCCGTTCAAGATCGGACAGGGCGACGTGCTGGTGCTCCACCAGGGCCCGCTGCCGGGTCTGGATGTCGGCCAGGGTGTCGGCGAGTGTTCCGGCGAGCCGCGCCCGTACGGGGACGGTGTTGGCCAGCAGCCCGATGATCTCCTCGACACCGTCCAGCTCCGGGGGACGGCAGGCGACCATGGCCCCGAAGCAGACGTCCGTCCGGCCGGAGCGCCTGGCGAGCAGCACCGACCACGCGCCCTGGACCAGCGTGTTGCGTGTCAGACCGCGGCCCGCGGCGAGGCGGCTGAGATCCGCCACCAGGGCGGCGTCGAAGTCGATGACCTCGGGTGCCTGCCATGCCGGGCCCGGCACGCCGTCGCCGAGGTGGTCGCCCTCGGGCAGGCCGTCGAGCTCTGCCTTCCAGAGCCCGAGGTCGGGCTCGTGGTCGGCGCACCAGCTCAGGTAGTCGGCGAACGGTACGGGGGCGGGCAACTCCGGGGCCACGCCTCGGACCCGCGCCGTGTAGAGGGCGAACAGCTCGATGAGGATGCGCGGGGCCGACCAGCCGTCGGAGAGGACGTGATGGGTGGTCAGGACCAGGTCGGAGCGCTCGGGGCCGCGCCTGATCACGGTCAGGCGCACCAGCGGGCCGGCCGTGAGGTCGAAGGGCTCGGCCAGGTCCCCGGCCAGCACCTCCTCGGCCGGCTCGTCGGTCACCCGGAAGTCCGGCCTGGGTGACATGGGGATCACCGCCAGGGCGGCGGGGAACACGGCGCCCAGGTTCGGGTGGCGGGCCAGCAGTTCGTCACCCGCGGTGCGCAGGGCGTCGGTGTCGAGCGGGCCGGCGAGGGAGAACGCCGACTGCACGGTGTACGGGTCGGGGTGCTCGGTGCGCGAGTGCCGCAGCATCACCTCCTGCAACGGGGTGAGCGGCTGTATGCCGGCGACCGGACGGTCGGGGCCGAGCGCGCTGATCTCCGGCGCGGCCGCGGTGCGCAGGAGCGCGGTCCGCAGATGTTGACCCAGATCCTCGATCTCGGCGGCGGTGAAGAGCGCGGACGGCCAGGTGATCCGTACTCCGAGCGTGTCGTCGCGTACGAGGGCGTTGACCATCAGGCTGTGCGGAAGGGGCATGGCGTCGGAGCCGCCCGAGCCGAGCGGGTCGGCGTCCGGGGGTGCCTGCCACGGCGTCTCGTCCTCCGGGGCGCCGGGGTACTGGCCGAGGTAGTTCCAGGCGACCTCCGGTTCCACGGGGTCCAGCAGGCCCGCCGCGGTGAGGATGCCGTGGCCGAGGCCGTCGCCCTGCGCGCGCAGCCGCTCCCTGACGGCCTTGACGTCGTCGTCCGGGTCGAGCAGCACGGGGTGGACTGCGGTGAACCAGCCGACGGTCTGCGACAGGTCGATCTGCCGGGGGCGGCCGTGGCTCTCCAGCGCGACCAGGAGCCTCCGCGTCCCGCGCCAGTCCCGTACCGCCCGGGCGAGCGCCGTCAGCAGCACGGCGTCCGGGGTGGTGCGGTAGGCGGCGGGCAGGGTCGTGATCAGGGCGCGCGTCGATGCGGCGTCGAGCCGGATCTCGTGGTGCGTCGCCGTGGCCACGGTGTCCCGGGCGGGGTCGAGCGGGCGGGTGAGGGCCTGTGCGGCGCTCATCCGCTGCCAGTGCGGCAGTTCGGCGCGCCGGTCGGCGTCGTGCAGTGAACGCGCCCAGCCGAGGAACGACTCGCCGTGCCGGGCCAGTGCTCCACCGGAGTAGGCGTGTTCCACGTCGTCCAGCAGGACACGCCAGGACACTCCGTCGACGACCAGGTGGTGGGCGATCAGGACGAGTCGGCCCGGCCTGGCCGGCCCGGCGTCCACCCATACGGCGCGCAGCAGCGGACCGTTGCGCGGGTCCATCGTGCCCCGGGCCGCCTCGGTCCCGGAGTCGCACGCGGCCCGCGGGTCGTCCGCCGCCGTCACGCGGGTCAGTACGTCGGCTCCGGTGACCGTGCCGACGGGTGGGATGCGCAGCACGTCCCCGGCCAGACGGGCGCGCAGCACGTCGTGCCGGGCCAGGAGCGTGTCGAGCACGCCCCGCCAGGTCGTCTCGTCGCCGCCGGGCGGGACGCAGATCTCCACCCACTGGCAGAACCCGTCCGCGGCGGCCCCCGCACGGCGCAGCAGGTCCCGCATGACCGGGGTCAGCGGCGCGTCCCCGACCGCGGGTGCGTCGCCGGTGTCGAGGTCCCGGGCCCGCGCCGCGATGCCGGCGACGGTCTCCCCCTCGAACACGTCGCGCGCGGCGAGTCCGAGCCCTTGGCGCCGGGCGCGCGAGACCAATTGCAGCGCGACGATGCTGTCTCCGCCGACGGCGAAGAAGTCGTCGTCGAGGCCGACGTCGTCGGTGCCCAGGACGTCCCGGAACACCGCGAGCAGCAGCGCTTCGGCTTCGGTGGCGGGTTCACGCCGTGCCGCGGACGTGATCTCGGGGGCAGGCAGTGCCGAGGTGTCGAGCTTGCCGCTGGGGCTCAGCGGCAGCCGGCCGATCGGCACGAGCGCCGTCGGCACCATGTGGTCGGGCAGTTCCCCGGCCAGGTACTCGCGCAGTCGCGCGGTGTCGAGGTCGGCGTCGTCGGTGGGGATGACGTAGCCGACGAGCCTGCCCTCCCGCATGATCACGGCGCAGGCGCGGACATCGGGATGACCGGTGAGGGTGGTCTCGATCTCGCCCAGTTCGACGCGGAATCCGCGGATCTTGACCTGGTGGTCGGCGCGGCCGAGGAACACCAGCTGCCCGTCCGGCCGCCATCGCACCAGGTCGCCCGTGCGGTAGATCCGCTCCCCCGGCGGGCCGAACGGGGAGGCCACGAACGTCGCGGCGGTCAGGCCGGGACGGCCGAGGTAGCCGCGCGCCAGGCTCGGCCCGCCGAGGTACAGCTCGCCCGTCACGCCGACGCCGACCGGCTGGAGCCCGCCGTCGAGGACGTAGGCGCGGACGTCGGGGTCCGGGCGTCCGATCGGGAGGGGTCCGGTGTCCTGCGGGTCGTACCGCCAGGTCGTGGAGTTGATCGTGACCTCGGTCGGCCCGTAGGCGTTGAACAGTGCCCTGCGGCCCTCGCCCCAGCGCCGCGCCAGCTCGGGGTCGAGGCGCTCGGCGCCGACGACGAAGAACACGTCGGGATCGACGGTGCGGTCGTCGGGCATGGCGGCCAGGAACGAGGGGAGCAGGTTCACTCCCGTCACCCGGTGCTCGGCGATGTAGTCGAGGAGTTCGTCGCCGGGGACGCGCACCTCCTCGGGTGCGATCACGGACGTGCCGCCCGAGAGCAGGGGCACCATGGTCTGCCAGAACGCGACGTCGAAGCTGGTCGACGCGAAGTGCAGGTACCGGTCGTGCTCGGTGACGCCGACGACCTCCTCCTGGAGCGCGATCAGGTCGGGCACGCCCCGGTGGGTCACACCTACGCCCTTGGGGCGCCCGGTGGTGCCGGAGGTGTAGATGACGTAGGCGAGCGCGTCGTCGGTGAGCGCGGCGCGTGCCTCGGCCGGGTCGGTGTCCGGCGCCGACGCGAGCGTGGCCGGGTCGTCGAGCCGCAGCACCGGGAGCTCGCGTGCGACGGGCAGTTCGGCGCCGGTCGTCACGACGGCGGCCGGTGCTATGTCGTCGAACATGTAGGCCAGCCGCTCGCGCGGGTAACTCGCGTCCATCGGTACGTACACGGCGCCGGCCTTGGCCACGCCGAACAGCGCCACGGTCATCTCGATGTCGCGTCCGAGCAGGACCGCCACCGGGTCCTGGGGCCGTACGCCGCGCGCGATCAGCGCGTGGGCGAGCCTGTTGGCCTGTGCGTCCAGTTCGGCGTAGCTGAGACTTCGGTCCCGGCAGACCAGCGCCTCGGCGCCGGGCTTGCGGTCGACCCAGGCGGCGAACTCGTCCAGCCAGTGGCCGCGGGCCCCGGCGGCGGTGATCTCGGTTCCGGTGCGGAGCATCCGCGCCCGCTCGTCGGTGTCGAGCGCGGGCAGCCGGATCGCGGGCCGTGCGGGGTCGTCGACGATCTCCCGCAGGAGGTTGCGCAGCCAGCGGCCGTAGTCGCGTACGGCCGACGCCTCGAAGGCGCGTGGCTGGTGGCCGAGGCCGATGGTGATCTCGTCGTCGGGGATCACGATGACGGTCAGCGCGTAGTGCGTGGCGTCGGTGATGTCCACCCCGGCCAGGTCGAGTCCGGGGGTGAGCGGGGTGCGCTTCCGGCTGGACAGCGGGAAGTTCTCCATCACGAGCATCGTGTCGAACAGTTCGCCGATGCCCGTGGCCCGCTGGATCTCGGGGAGACCGAGGTGGTGGTGCTCGGCCAGGGCGACGCTCTCGGAGTGCACCTGGGCCATGAGCTCACGGGCCGTCATGTCCCTGCTGTGCCGGACGCGTACGGGGATCGTGGTGCCGAGCTGGCCGATCATCGACTCGACTCCGTCGACCTCGGCGGGCCGTCCGGAGACGGGGCAGCCGAACACGACGTCGAGGCGTCCGGTGAGCCTGCCCAGCAGCAGTCCCCACGCGGTCTGGAGGACCGTGGTCAGGGTGACGCCCTCGTCACGGGCGAACGCGCGCAGCCGGTCGCTGAAGTCGCGGCCCAGTCCGATGGTTTCGCGGCCCGGGCGCTCGATGCCGGTCTCGGTGCGCGCGGGTGCCAGCCGGGTCGCGTCGTCGACGCCGGCCAGGGCGTCCTGCCACGCGGCGAGCGACGCGTCCCGGTCCCGGCCCGCCAGCCACCGGAAGTACTCCGACAGCGGCTGACCGGCGGGGGCGGCGGGCCCCCCGCCGAGCTCGGCGTAGATGGCGAGGAGGCCCCGGCCGACGAGCGGCATCGACCAGCCGTCGAGCAGGGAATGGTGGTTGGTGATCACCAGCTTGTGCTCGGCGGGCCCGACACGGGACAGCAGGAAGCGGACCAGCGGTGGCCTGCTCGGGTCGAACGGGCGCTCCAGATCGGTGCGAGCGGCCTCGGGAAACCGGTCGTCCTGCCGCCAGTCCAGGGTGACGTCGGCGGGGATCACCTGCACCACGTCGTCGCCGGCCGTGCCCAGGTACACGCGCAGAGCGGGGTACCGGCGCAGCAGTTCGCGTGCGGCCTCCGCCATGCGCTCCGGGATCAGCTCGCCGACCAGGGTGGTCACGGCCTGCACGACGTAGACGTCGGTCTCGTCCTCGTCGCGGACCAGGGTGTGGAAGGACAGCCCGACCTGGAGCGGTGTGGCGGGCAGTACGTCGGCGATGCGGCCGGTGCGTTCGAGGGCGTCGATGGCTGCCTGGTCGAGGTCGACCAGGGGGAGGTCGGACGGGGTGAGCCCGCCCCGGGTGTGGAGCGCGTGCTCGGTCAGGGTGTCCAGGGCCGCGGCCCAGGCTGTCTGCAGGGCCGCCACGACGTCGGTGCCGAGCACCTCGGTCGCCGCGGTCCACTCGACGGCGAGGCGGGGCACGTCTCCCTCGTGGACGAAGCAGTTGAGGACCAGGACCTGTTCCAGGGCCTTGGCGCCGGGCTCGATCACCGAGAAGGCGTCGTGTTCCGGCAGACGCCATCCGGTCGCGGACAGTGGGGCGAACCGGCCCAGGTAGTTCAGCAGCACGTCCGGGGGCGGGGTGGCCGAGAGCTCGGCTCCTGCCTCCGGGTCGAGGTGCCGCAGGACGCCGTATCCGATGCCGGCGTCGGGGACGTGGCGCCGGGCCTCCTTGGCGGCGCGCAGGGCACGGCCCGCGTCGTCGGAGGCGGGGACGCGCACGGGGTACTCGCTGGTGAACCAGCCGACCGTGCGGGAGAGGTCGAGGTGTTCGCGGCCGTGGCCCTCCATGGAGACCGTGATGTCGTCGCCGGGCAGGCCCCAGCTCCGCAGGGCGAGCGTGAGCGCCGCCAGCAGCACCTCGTCCACTCCGGCGCGGTAGGCGGCGGGCAGCGTCGTCAGCAGTGCCTCGGTGGCCTCGGGCGAGGCCACGGTGACCGAGCTGTGGGCGGTCGAGACCGTGTCACGCGCCGGGTCCAGCGGCCGGGTGCCGAGCCGGGACGAGGTGGCGAGCGCGGTGCGCCAGTGGTCCAGTTCGCCACGTCGCGCGCCGGTCGCCCCCTGTTCGGCGAGCAGCAGGGAGTGCCGCCGCCACGAGGCTCCGACCGGGTCGAGGGCGCCGCCCGTGCACGCCGTGTGCAGGTCGGGCAGGAGGACGCGCCAGGACACGCCGTCCATGGCGAGGTGGTGCACGACGACGACGAGGCGGTCCGCGGTGTCGTCACCGGTGCGGAGCAGGGCCGCCCGCAGGAGGTCGCCCGTCCTGGGGTCGAGTTCTCCCGCCAGTCGCCGGGCCAGAGCGGTCGTGTCCTCGCCACGCACCTCGTCCACGACGGCCCGTACCGTGCCCCGGGGCAGCACCTCCAGACCGTCGGCCACCCGAAGACGCAGGGCGTCGTGGTGGTCGAGCACGGCCTGCACGCCGGTGACCAGGGCGTCGCGGTCCAGTTCGTCGACGCTCAGCGCGGTCCACTGGGCGTATCCGGCGACGACGTCCACATCGGGATGCGGGTCGAGCAGGCCGCGTACGATCGGCGGCGCGGGCACGGCTCCGGCCGGGTCGTCCACCGGCTCGGGGACGTCCTGCAGCAGCTCGGCGGAGGCGGCCAGGGCGGCGAAGCTGCGGCGCGCCAGCAGGTCTCGCGGCCGCAGACCGAGGCCCACGGCGCGCAGCCTGCTGCTGACGGTGATCGCGGTGATGCTGTCCCCGCCGAGGGCGAAGAAGTCGTCGTCCACGCCGACCCGTTCGACGTCGAGCGCGTCGGCGAGCACGGCGCAGAGCAGGCGCTCCTGCTCGGTGCTCGGTCCCCGTCCGCCGCCTGCGGCCGCGGGCGCGGGCAGGGCGGCGCGGTCGAGCTTGCCGTTGGGCGTCACGGGCAGTTCGGCGAGCACCACCACCGCCGCGGGCACCATGTGGTCGGGCAGCCGCTCGGCGAGGTTCGCACGCACCGCGTCCCCGGTGGCCGAGGCCGACACGACGTAACCGACCAGCCGGGACGAGAGCACCCTGGCGGCGGCCGCCGTGACCCCGGGCACCGCCGCGAGAGCCGCTTCGACCTCGCCGGTCTCCACCCGGTGTCCGCGGATCTTGACCTGTCCGTCGCCCCTGCCCCCGTATTCGAGGCCCCGGCCGAAAACCCATCGGGCCAGGTCGCCGGTGCGGTACATACGATCGCCCGGCCCGCCGAACGGGTCGGCGACGAAGCGGTCGGCGGTGGCCCCCGGCCGGCCGAGATAGCCGCGGGCCAGGTGCGGCCCTGCCAGGTACAGCTCGCCCGTCGTGCCGTAGGGGACGGGTTGCAGCGCACTGTCCAGCACGTAGGTCCGGGTCCCGGCGAGCGGGTGGCCGATCGTCGGCTCCCCGTCGTCGATCCGGGCGGTGGTGCTGTCGACGGTGGCCTCGGTCGGGCCGTAGATGTTGCGCGCGTTCGTCCCCGACCCGGCGACCTTCCGCCAGAGCGCGGGCGGGGTGGCTTCCCCGCCGAGGACCAGCAGCGTCGGACGCAGGTCCAGCAGACCGCCCTCGATCAGCGGCGCGGCCATCGACGGCGTGGTGTCGACGATGTCGATGCCGTCGCGGGTGTACGCGGCGAGCAGGGCGTCGGCGTCGCGGATCGTCTCGGCGTCGTAGACGTGAAGTTCGTGGCCGCACAGCAGCCACACCAGGTGGTCGAACGCGGAGTCGAAGGCGAACGAATAGGTGTGAGCGGCGCGCAGCCGCCTGCCCGCGGCCTGCTCGGCCTCCGCGACGACCGTGGACCGCTGGTGGTGCAGCAGCGCGGCCAGACCGCCGACGCGGCCGAGCACGCCCTTGGGCCGTCCGGTCGACCCGGAGGTGTGGATCACGTAGGCCAGGTGCTCGGGATGCCGGGGCGCGGCCAGTTCACCGGCCGCCAGGGGCGCGCCCGGAAGAACGGCGGCCTCCGCGAGCAGGGTGTCCCACGGCAGCCCGTCGATCGCGCCGGAGGTCACCACCAGCGCGGGGCGGGTGTCGTCGATCAGCTCGCGCAGTCGCTCGGGCGGGTACGCGGCGTCCAGGGGCAGGAACGCCGCGCCCGCGTCCAGCACGGCCAGCAGGGCGACGACCGAGTCGGCGGAGCGTGGCAGCGCGAGCGCGACGACGTCGTCGGCCCCGATCCCGCGGGCACGCAGGGCGCGGGCCAGCCGGTGCACCCGGTCCGCGAGGTCCGCCGCGGTCAGCCGGTCCTCACCGCAGACCAGGGCCGTACGCCCGGGTCCGGCGGCGGCCATCGCGTCGAACGCGGTGGGCACGTCCACGGGGGTGCCGGGCAGCGGGGGCGGGCACCAGGCCTCCATGAGCCGGTCCACGTCACCGGTCATGGCGATCCGCCCGACGGGCCTGCCGTCGACGAGCGCGGTCAGCAGGGTGCGCAGCCCGGACAGCAGACTGTCCACCGCTGCCTGGTCGTTGGTCCGCGCGTCGACCTCGAAGCCGAGCAGCAGCCCGCCGTCCCGGGTCGGCAGGACGCTCAGGCCCATGTCCTCCGGAGGGCCTCCGGCGACGTTGCGCATGACACCGCCGGCCCCGGCGAAGTCGATCGCCAGGTCGAACGCCTTGAGGTTGATCCCGCGTCCGTGCAGCAGAGCGCCGGCGCCGGGCACGCCGAGGTCCTGCGGAAGGTCCTCGCCCCGGTACCGCTGGTGCTCGCGCATCTCGCGCATCGCGGAGGCCACCCGCCGGCTCAGGTCGCCGAGTCCGTCGCCGCCGCGAACGGTGACTCGCAGCGGCAGTACGTTGACGGCCATGGCGGGCGTACGCAGCTCGACGGAGCCGGCCCGGCACATCAGCGGCAGCGCGAACACGACGTCCGTGCGGGCCAGCATGCGGTGCAGGAAGGCGGCGTACCCGGCGATCAGCGCCTCACCCCAGGTGACGCCCTCGGTGTCGGCGAACGCGCGCAACCGGGCCGTCTCCTCGGGTGTGAGGACGGTACGGGCGGTGAGGGTGCGGTCGGGGGCGCCGACGGCGGCGTCGGGGCCGTCGAGGGAGCCGAGTTCGGGCAGCGGGGTGAACCGCTCGACCCAGTACGCCCGGTCCTCGGCGAACCGGTCGCTGTCCCGGTAGGCCTGGTCGGCGGCGACGAGGGCGGCGAAGCTGCCGAACGTCGACCTGGCGGGCTCGTTCCCCCGCACCAGGGCGGTGTAGCGGGCGCCGGTGCGGCGGGCGAGCATCGCCGCGGTGTAGCCGTCGAAGACCAGGTGGTGGCCGAGCTGGGTGTACCAGACCTCCCGGTCGGAGAGCCGGATGACGGTACGTGAATAGAGCGGCCGGTCCACCATCCCCCGGCACTGCTCGGCCGCCCGCGTCCGCTCGGCGTCGACCAGTGCCTGCGCGGCGGCCACGGGGTCGGCCGCTCCCCTGACGTCGATCACCTCGGGAGGCTCGACCGGCTCCTCGCTGACCGCCTGGCGGGGCCCCTCGGGGGTGTCGTACACCCGCAACCGCAGCGTCTCGGCCTCTTCGGTGGTCGCCCGGACCGCCTCGACCAGCGCCTGGACGTCGACCGGCTCGCCGCCGGATATCTCCACGACGTCGCCGACCACGTAGTACGGCGAGTCCGGCTCCAGACGTTGCGCGTTCCAGATGCCCAACTGGGCCCGGGTCAGGGGGAGGAGGCCGCCGGAGGAGACGCTTGCGGTGCTCAACTTACTCTCCTTGGAGTGTGGGGACGACCATCGGTGTGCCGGTCACGGGGTCGGGGACGATGACACTCGGCAGGTCGAACACGTCCTTCATGAGGGCGGCGTCCACGATGTCTCCGGGGACGCCCTCGGCGACCACCCTGCCGTCCCTCATGGCGACCAGGTGGTCGGCGAAGCGGCACGCCTGGTTGATGTCGTGCAGGACGGCGATGACTGTGCGGCCCTCGTCGCGCAGCCGGGCCAGCAGGCCGAGCAACTGGTACTGGTGGGTGATGTCCAGGAACGACGTCGGTTCGTCGAGCAGCAGGTAGGGGGTCCGCTGGGCCAGCACCATGGCGATCCACACCCGCTGTCGCTGCCCGCCGGACAGTTCCTGCACCGGCCGGTCGGCGAGGTCCTCGACACCGGCGGCGGCCATCGCCTCGGTGACGGCCTCCTCGTCGTCCGGCGACCACAGGGCCAGCAGCGACTGGTGCGGGAACCGTCCCCGGCTCACGAGCTGCCGGACCTTGATGTCGTCGGGGGCGAGCGGGTCCTGCGGCAGGAAGCCGAGTTGCTTGGCCAGCGCCTTGGGCGCGTACCCGCCGACCTCACGGCCGTCGAGTTCCACGTGGCCGGCCTCCGGGCGCAGCAGCCGCACCAGGGCGCGCAACAGGGTCGATTTGCCACAGGCGTTGGGGCCCACGACGGCGGTGAACGCGCCGTCTGGGACGTCGAGGCTCAGCCGTGTGGACACGACCCGGTCTCCGTAGCGCAGGGTGATCTCCCGCGCGGTCAGGCGTGCGGTCACGCGCGCCTCACCTCCTTGGTCAGCAGCCAGATCAGATAGCAACCGCCGATCGCGGTGCTCACCACTCCCACGGGCAGCGCGACGGGCGCCAGCAGCATCTGGGCGAGCAGATCGGCGCCTTGGAGCAGAACCGCCCCGGTCAGCGCGGCCGGGAGCAGTGGCACACCGGCCGCGCCGGCGAGCCTGCGGCCGATCTGCGGGGCGGCCAGGGCGATGAACGCGATCGGTCCGGCCACCGCGGTCACCGTGGCCGTGCAGCCGACGCCGACCAGCACCATCAGCAGCCGCAGCCGGTTGAGTCCGACCCCGGTGGTCGCCGCGACCGCGTCGCCGAGCAATGCCTGGTGCATGGCGTGCGCCCGCGTGGTCATCAGGATGAGCAGTACGGCGATCACCGCGAACGGGATCTGCACGTCGCCCCACCCGACGCCGTTGAGTGAACCCGCGCTCCAGCCGACGGCGGCTATCGCCACCTCCAGCTCGGCGCGCAGCACGATCCACGAGTTGATCGCCGTCACCATCGCGTTGACCGCGATGCCGATCACCACCAACCGCAGGCCGGAGAAGCCCCGTTGGTAGGCCAGCAGATAGATCGCCGCGGCGACGAGCAGTCCGCCGAGCACGGAGCCGGCGGCCAGCTGCACGGACGTGCCCGAGAGCACGGTGATGGCGACGAGGGCACCGGTGTAGGCGCCGGCGTCGAGGCCGATCACGTCCGGGCTGCCCATCGGGTTGCGGGTGAGGTTCTGGAAGATCGCCCCCGCCACACCGAGTGCGGCACCGAAGACGAGTCCGGCCAGCACGCGCGGGAGCCGCCAGTCCGAGATCACCACGGAGCGTTCCGCCCCGGTCAGCACCGCGAACACCTTGCCCGGGGACGCCCAGGAGGCGCCGTAGCAGAGCCCGAGCAGTCCGAGGCCCAGCATCAGGGCGGCCATGACCGAAACAAGTACGGCCGTACGGCGTTCGATTCTCAGTCCGAGTGTGTTCACAGTGAACCCGCCCCGTAGCGCCGGACGGCCCAGATCAGCATGGGGCCGCCGAGGAACGCGGTCACGATGCCCACCGGCACCTCGCCGGTCGGCAGCAACAGCCGGGAGCCGATGTCGGCGACCAGCAGCAGGACGGGGCCCAGCACCATCGAGTAGAGGATCAGCCAGGGCACCGAGCCCGCCGCCGGCTTGCGTACCAGGTGCGGCACGATCAGTCCGACGAACAGGATCGGCCCGGCCACCGCCGTCGCCGCCGCGCAGAGCACGGTGATCAGCACGAGCGCGGCCGCCCGCAACCGGCCCACTCCCGCGCCCAGGGTGTGCGCCACGCTCTCGCCGAGCGCCAGGGCGTTGAGCGCCCTGCTCAGGAGCAGCGCACCGCAGAGACAGGCCATGATCGCTGCCAACGGCAGTGCGAGCGGCGCCTGTTCGCGGGCCGCCAGCGATCCGACCGACCAGAACCGGTACATGTCGAAGACGTCCGGGAGCATCAGCCGCAGGCCGAGCGCGACACCGCTCAGCACCGCCGTCAGGGCGACTCCGGTGAGGACGAGACGGAGCGGCGAGCGGCGCCCCACGGCGGCCACCAGCAGTGCCGCGAGCACGGATCCGATGACGGCGAAGCCGAGCTGGCCCGCCTGCCCGGCGGCCAGTCCGAGCGCCGAGCCGACGGTGATGGTGAATCCGGCACCCGCGGTGACCCCGAGGATGCCGGGCTCGGCCAGCGGGTTGCGGGCCAGCGTCTGGATCAGCGCGCCCGACACCGCGAGGGCGGCGCCCACCGCGATGGCGAGCAGCGAGCGGGGCCCCCGGACGTCACGCACGATCACGTGGTCGTCGGTGCCCTGGTAGTCCAGCAACGCGCGGACGACCTCGGCCGGCGGGACCGGGCGGGCGCCGATGCCCATGCTGAGCACGGCGACCACCGCCAGCAGCACCAGTCCCCCGGCCAGCAGGCCGATCTGCGGTACGGCGGCCCGCTTCCTCACCGCCGGTCCCGACGCGCGACCCGCGACGGTCACGACTTCAGCAGCGGAGCGAACGACGTGTCGATCGCGTCCAGGGTGTTCATGGCCGACCCGTAGGTCGCGGCCTCGGTGTAGCGGAGGGGGAAGGTCTTGCCGGCCTTGACCGCGGGCAGGTTCTTCCACAGCTTGGAGTCGAGGACGTACTGGACCGCTTCGGAGACGGAGCCGTCGGCGTTGACGGAGTACGTGATGGCGTCGGCCTCGGCGAGCGATGCCGGGAGCTCCTCGAGGGAGGGGTACTCGCTGACCGCGCTCGATCCCTTGCCGGGCTTCTTGACCTTGCCGTAGTACTTCGCGCCGATGTCCTGGGCGATGTTGGTTCCCCACGAGCCGTCGAACTCACGGTGGAAGTTGCCCTTGGCCACCTCGCCGTACGCTCCGACGTGGCCCAGCTTGAGCTGCGGCAGCACGTCCTTGTACTTCGTCGCCAGCTCGGCGGCCTTGGCCTCGTACGCCTTCTGACCGGCGTCGAACTTCTCGAGGGCGCCGGCGGCGTCGGCCTGCTTGCGGGAGAGGTCACGCCAGGCGGAGGGCAGGGTCGGGCCGATGGCCACGACGGGGGCGATGGTCTCCAGCCGCTTGACGTCGATGTCGCCCAGCACGGGGGCGGGCACACCGATGACGATCAGGTCGGGCTCGGCCTCGGCGATGGCCTCGTAGTTGGTCTCGGCCGCCTGCTCACCCGCCACCTTGGTGAGCTTCTTGTACTCGGCGAGGTCCTCCTTGCTCATCATCGGCTCGCCGCGCTTCCACGACGAGATCCCGACGAGCGGTGCGTCGGCCTCGATCAGGGCGGGCACGGCATAGCCGGTGGCCACCACACGCTTAGGGTCCGCCGGAATGGTGATCTTCCCGTTGTCCGCGGCGAACACCCGGGTCTTGGCCTCCCCCGAGGCGTCCGACCCGCCCTCACCCTCCGACGAGGACCCGCATCCGGCCAGGATCAAGGCCAGCGACACGGCGCCGACGAGGCCGGAGGTTCTGCGTATGGACATGCGATGCTCCTCGAAATTTAGGTAAGGCTTACCTTAGTTCAAAAATTCTCAGCAAGACACCCAGGAGCGGGATCAAGTCCGCTTCCCGACCTGCCCGTCGGTCAGTGGTCGTCCTCGTCGAAGTCGGCGACCCCGCGCTTCCAGTAACCGGTGATGTCATGGTCGGCCTTGTCCAGGCCCAACTCGTCGCGGACCCAGCGGCGCAGGGGCTTGATCTGCCCCGCCTCGCCCGCGACCCACACGTACACCCGCTCACCCTCGGGTACGGTCACGGAGGTCACGGCCCGCACGAACGCCTCGTCGGCCGCCGCCGACCGGTCGTCGCGGTGCAGCCAGCGCACCTCGACGCCCTCGGGTGCGGAGAGCTCGATCTGCTCCGCGACGTCGGGGACTTCGACGAACGCCCAGCCCTTCGCACTCCTGGGCAGCTCCTCCAGCCGGCGCGCGATCGCGGGCAGGGCCGTGATGTCGCCCGCGAGCAGGTACCGGTCGTAGGAGTGCGGGACGATCAGCCCGCCGGGCGGACCCGCGAGATGCATCACGGCGCCGGGCCGGGCCTCGCGCGCCCAGTCGGAGGCGAGGCCGCCGTCGTGGAGGGCGATGTCGATATCGATCTCACCGGAGACCGGGTCGTAACGCCGCACCGTGTACTGACGTGAGCGGAGCACCGATCCCGCCCAGCGCAGCATCGTCCCGTTCGGCTCCGGCAGTCGCAGGGTGCCGTCCGAGTCCGGGAAGAGCAGTTTCACGTGTTCGTCCGGCGCATGGGCCTCGAACCCCTCGGTGCCCTTCCCGCCGAGGGTCACCCGCAGCAGACCGGCCCCGACCATGGCGGTCCGTACGACCTCGGTCTCCCGGACGCCGATCGGGTAGCCCACCTTCTCGGCATGGAGGCCCGCACGGACTTCTGCGATCCGGTCCAGGTGACGGGCCCGGTGGTCGGCCAGACTCATGCGGCGCCACCCGTCAGGAGCTCCGTCCAGTGCCCCAGTTCGGGCTGCTCGGCCAGGTCGGGGTACTCCAGCGTGTCCGCTCCCGCTCCGCGCCAGCGCTCGATCAGGACCATCGTCCGCACCGAGTCGAGCCCCAGGTCGTTCAGGTTGTCGTCGAGCTCGATCTCGGCGGGGTCGCAGCCGATCAGTTCCGCGACGTCGGCGCGGACGCGCTCGGGCGTCAAGGTCTGCTGGTTCATGGGATGACTCCTGAGGGGATGGACACCGGCTGCGGGGTCGGCGCCGGCGAGGGTGGTCACGACGCCCCGTCGCGGGGGCGACGTACGCGCACGCCCGGCCGGGACACGCGCCCCGCCCGAACCTAGGCGAGGCTAACCTAACTTCACGCTTCGTGGGGCAGAATACACAGTGCGGATGAGTGTGATGCGGCCCTCCCACCACGTGACTCCGTCCGGCGTGACCTGTCATCAGAGCCTCACGCCCTCACACCCATTGATCTTGGGCGACCGCCGTCCCCGCGGCGACAGCCGGACGTCGGCGTCGCCGCTGAATCGGCGTGCGCGGAAGTCGTGGAGGCAGTCGGCCTGGCACGCGCCCAGGTCGCAGCCCTCCGGTCCGGCCGGTCCCTCACCGGAGCCGCACTTCCCCGAAAACGTCCTGTCGATCATGGTTGGTAGCCTCGAGGGATGACTGCGATTTTCGACGAAGCCGTCCGTGCCCGGCTGCAGGCTCCCCACATCTGGTACGTCGGCACCGTGTCCGCCGACGGTGCGCCACAGGTCAGCCCGATGTGGGTGGACCTGGAGGGTGAGGGCGAGCTGACGTTCAACACCTCGGTGGGCCGGGTGAAGGAGGAGAACCTGCGCCGCGACCCGCGCGTCTACCTCTCCCACGCGGACGCCGCCGATCCCTTCGACCGCGTACAGATCAGCGGTGAGGTGGCCCGCTTCATCGAGGGCGAGGAGGCGCACACGCGGATGGACCGGCTGGCACAGAAGTACCTGGGCAGCGAGCGGTTCGAGTGGCTCATGCCGAAGGAGCAGCGGGTCGCCGTGGTCGTGCGCCCGCTCAAGGTGCGGCACATCGTCGGGGTCGAGCGGTTCCGGCCCGGCGGCCCGGTCCCTGAACAGCCCCTGGAGGGATCCCCGTACGCCTGACACAGGGACAAGCCGTACGGCCGAGGCCGTGACCCGATCGGGTCACGGCCTCGGCCGTACAGCCACGGCATACCGGGGCGCCCGCGCGTGGGGCGGTCGGCGGACAGGAGCAATGGCCGGGGCGCCCGTGCGCCTTCCAGCGCACGAGTGGTACCCGTTCGATGCCATGCGTGCCCACCGCAACGGGAGGAGGGGCGCCCGGGGTTGCAGCCTTACGGCTGCGTCGGCAACGTGAGGACCTCGGCTCCGTCCTCGGTGATGGCGATCGTGTGCTCGCTGTGTGCCGTCCGGCAGCCCGTCGCGCTTCGGAGCGTCCACCCGTCGGCGTCGGTGACGAGCTTCGCGGTGTCCGCCATGACCCACGGCTCCAGCGCCAGCAGCAGCCCGGGGCGCAGTTTGTATCCACGGCCGGGCCGTCCCGTGTTCGCGACGTGCGGGTCCTGGTGCATCGTCGACCCGATGCCATGCCCTCCGAATTCGGTGTTGATGTCGTATCCGGCCTGGCCCAGGACCGTGCCGATGGCGTGGGAGATGTCGCCGATACGAGCTCCCGGTCCGGCGGCGGCGATGCCCGCAGCCAGCGCGCGTTCGGTTGCCGTGATCATCGCGACACTCTCCGAGGGCTGCGCATTGCCCACGACGAAGCTGATGGCGGCGTCCGCGGCGATTCCGCGCAGGGAGACGGCGAGGTCGAGCGTGAGCAGATCGCCGTCGGCGAGCGTGTAGTCGTGGGGGCGACCGTGGAGCACGGCATCGTTGACGGCCGTGCAGATGTAGTGGCCGAACGGGCCCCGCCCGAAGGACGGCGCGTAGTCGACGTAGCAGGATTGCGCTCCCGCCTCGGTGATCATGGCCTTCGCCCACCGGTCGATGTCCAGGAGATTCGTGCCGACGGTGCTCCGGCCCTTCAGCGCCTGCAGAATCTCTGCGACCAGGGCGCCCGTGTCTTTCGCCCGGGACAGCAGGGCGGGGTTCAGGATCTCGATCATGTGCCACTTTCCTCACGGAACCAACAACTATACCGGTCAAACTATACCGGTATTAGAATCGTGGTCGTGGTCGGACGGCCGCTCGGCCCCGCAGAGGTCTTACGGACCGGAACCTCGGCCTCACCACGCGACGGCGTCAGCGGGGAAGCACCCAGCCCGGCACCCAGGTACCGGCGGCGCCGTGCCCGGTCGCGGTGGCGGCGAGGTGGGCGCGGAGGGAGCCCAGCGCCGGATGGGGATTGTCGCGGTGCCAGAGAAGTGAGTGCGGGTAGACGGGTGTCGGGCCGGTCACCGGGATGCGGCGCAGGCCGTGGCCGGCGGGCCAGACGAGGCGCGTCCGCCCTCCCATGAAGGTGGCCAGGGCCGGTGTGTCGGCGACGGTGTCCAGAAGGGCGTCCGAGCCGAAGTTGGGGCCGGTCGCCTCGATGGTGAGACCGAACTCGGCGACGAGGTCGTCGTAGTACGCGGCCCACTCCGTACCGGGCACGATGCCGGGCATCCAGATACGGTGCCCGGCGAGCTGGGCGACGGTCACCGACCGGGCGTCCGCCAGCGCGTGGGCGGGGCCCGTGAGGAGCTCGAGCGGCTCGTCGAGCACCCGGACCGACTCGATGTCCTCCGGGAGAGGCCGGCCGGGCACGGCGACGGCGCGGAAGGACGCGTCGATCGCGCCGGACCGGATGGCGGCTACGGCCGTCTCGATCTCGAACAGCATCACCACGTCGAGGTCGATCTCGGGGTGCGCCCGGTGGAAGCCGCGCATCAGGCCCGATACCGCACCGCGCGAGTTGATCACGTCGACGCGCAGCGGACGGCTGCCGAGGTGCACGGACGCGACCGCGCGCTCGGCGACGCGCAGCAGTTCGCGGGCATGGGGCAGGAACGCCTGCCCGTCGATGGTGAGCGCGGCGCCGCGCGCGGTGCGGGTGAACAGCCGTACGCCGAGGGTTCGCTCCAGCGCGGCGATGCGCTTGGAGACGGCCTGCTGGGTGACCGCCAGCTCGGTGGCGGCCTCCTGGAACTGCCCCGCGTCGGCGGCGGCGACGAAGGTCCGGACGGCGTCGAGATCCATGCTCGACACCCTACGGCCACAACTGTTGGTTGTGTCTTTCCGGCCTGCGGTTGTTTGACCCCCGGTCACAGGGCTCGCTTTGATGACACGGATCGCGGAACGGTTGTACGGGTGAATGGCGAGGAGCCGGGCATGAAGAGTGGGCACCGGCTGGGCAGGCGGTTCGGATGGCTCTGGGGAGCGTACGGAACCAGTGCGCTCGGCACGTGGCTCGCCTTCGGCGCGTTCCCGCTGATCGCCGTCCAGGTGCTGCACTCCGGACCGGCCGAGGTCGCGGCGCTGTCCTCCGCGGGGGCCGCGGTGGGAGCGGCCGTCGCGGTGCCGCTCGGCCCGTGGGTGGAGTTCCGCCGCAAGCGGCCGGTGCTGATCACGACGGACCTGGTGCGGTTCGCGGCGCTGGTGACCGTCCCCGCCGCGTTCGCGCTCGGCGCGCTCACCTTCGTTCAGCTCCTGCTGGTCACGGTGGTCGTCTCGGCAGCGGACATCACCTTCCGCGCCGCCTCGGGCGCGTACCTGAAGACGCTGCTGCCGCCCGAGGGCCTTCTCGTCGCCAACGCCCGGTTCGAGTCCACGAACTGGACGACCACGATCATCGGACCGCCGATGGGGGGCGCGGTGATCGGGCTCCTCGGTCCCGTGGCCACGCTGGTGGCCGACGCGGTCAGCTATCTGCTCTCGGCCCTGGGCATCCGCGCGATGGGCGGGCACGAGCCGCTGCCCGAACGACGGGAGGCCGCCCGTATGCGGGCCGGTGACCTGCTCGACGGCTGGCGGTACATCCTCGCGGACGCGACGCTGCGTGCCCTGTTCTTCAACACCGCCTTGTTCAACGGCCTGGTGATGGCCACCCAGCCCCTGCTCGCCGTTCTCATGCTCGGCCGGCTCGGGTTCGCACCGTGGCAGTACGGCCTCGCCTTCGCGGCTCCCGCGGTCGGCGGGCTGCTCGGTTCACGGCTGGCCCGGCCGCTGGCCACCCGGTTCGGGCAGCGTCAGGTCCTGGTCGTAGCCGGGACGCTGCGCGCGGTCTGGCCCGTCGGCCTGGCCTTCGTGGGGCCGGGCACCGGCGGGCTGGTGCTGGTGATGGGGGTCGAGCTCGGGCTCATCTTCTGCTGTGCCGTCTTCAACCCCCTCCACTCCACCTGCCGCCTGGAGCGCACCGCCACCGACCGGGTGACCCGCACGCTGTCCGCCTGGGCGGTGACGACCAAGGCTTCGGCCGCGCTCCTGACGGCCCTCTGGGGTGTACTGGGCAGCCTGCTCGGCCCTCGTACGGCCATCGGCCTGGCCGGCGTGCTCGTGCTGGCGACCCCGTTGCTGCTCACCCGCCAGGGATCCGGACCCAGAACCTCGAAGTCCACATCAGAAGACTCGATAATTCCGCGCTGACACCTCAAGAACTCGGCATCCCCCGGCACAGGCGGCCCCCAGGATGTCTACCAAGCTCTAATTCCGCCGGCAGGTGAGCTCTGAGGGCTGCGACCGCAGGGACGCGCCGGGTTGCGTCGAGGCCTCCTGCGACTCGCAACCGTGGATGGCCACTCCCGAGGCGGCGACGAGCGAAACGGCCGACACTCCTGAGCGCAGGCTGGTCACCAGCGGTGGCCCGCACGGTTCAGCCCCGTAGCGTCCGCCCGCACACCGTTCACCCGAACTATGGTGTCCCGCCACATACGCCCCTGACCTGCCCCTTCCTACGGTATGGCGACACGGAAACGTCCCCGCCAACTGTCCGGAAGTGGTATCCATGGCCGCCCCAGCAACCGCTCCCCCGCCGCCGTCCAACCTCCGCCGCATCGTCGCCGCGAGCCTCGTCGGGACCACGGTGGAGTGGTACGACTTCTTCCTCTACGGCTCCGCCGCCGCGCTGGTCTTCAACAAGCTGTTCTTCCCCGATTCCGACCCGCTCGTCGGTACTCTCCTGTCCTTCCTCACCTACGCCGTGGGCTTCGCCGCCCGCCCGATCGGGGCCCTGGTGTTCGGGCACTACGGCGACCGGCTCGGGCGCAAGAAACTGCTGGTGCTGAGCCTGCTGATGATGGGCGGCGCGACCTTCGCGATAGGGCTCCTGCCGACGCACGCCACCATCGGTTCCGCCGCACCCGTCCTGCTCACCGTCCTGCGGCTGGTGCAGGGGTTCGCCCTCGGCGGCGAGTGGGGCGGTGCCGTGCTGCTCGTGTCGGAGCACGGCGACGCGAAACGGCGGGGGTTCTGGGCGTCGTGGCCTCAGACGGGGGCGCCCGCAGGCCAGTTGCTCGCGACCGCGGTGCTCTCCGCCCTCACGGCGCTCATGTCCGAGTCCGCCTTCGAGGCGTGGGGCTGGCGGATACCCTTCCTCCTCTCCGGGGTGCTCGTGATCCTGGGTCTGTGGATTCGTCTCTCTGTCGATGAATCGCCTGTCTTCAAGGCGGCCCTGGCCCAGGCCGAGCAGCGGAAGGCGGCGTCCGCCCCCGCGGAGAAGATGCCTCTGGTCGCGGTTCTGCGGCATCACTGGCGCGATGTGCTGATCGCCATGGGCGCCCGGATGGCGGAGAACATCAGCTACTACGTGATCACCGCGTTCATCCTCGTGTACGCGACGACATCCGCGGACCTGAGCAAGCAGACGGCGCTCAACGCCGTACTCGTCGCGTCCGCCGTGCACTTCGCAGTGATCCCGCTGTGGGGGGCGCTGTCCGACCGGGTGGGGCGCAGGCCTGTCTATCTGGTCGGCGCCATCGGTGTGGCGCTGTGGATGTTCCCGTTCTTCGCACTGATCGACAGCCGGAGCTTCGGGAGTCTGCTGCTGGCGGTCACCGTCGGACTGATCTTCCACGGCGCCATGTACGCGCCGCAGGCGGCCTTCTTCGCGGAGATGTTCGCGACGCGGATGCGTTACTCGGGCGCGTCGATCGGCGCCCAGTTCTCGTCGGTCGCCGCGGGCGCCCCGGCGCCCCTCATCGCCACGGCGCTGCTCGCCGACTTCGGCAGCTCGACGCCGATCTCGTTGTACGTCATCGCCGCCTCGCTCCTCACCGTGCTGGCGATCGTCTGCGCGAAGGAGACCAGGAACCGGGACCTCGCCGACATCGAGCCGGACGCCGGCCGGCAGGCCGCGGACACCGCGACGCTGCCCGCCGACGCCAGTAGCGTCTGAACCGGCCGTACCGAAGGGCCCGTCTCCGCCGGGGAGCCGGGCCCGTCAGGCCTCGGGAGTCCGCTCGAACCAGGTGGGGCCGTCCGTGAGGGACTGCTTGATCCGGAGGACCGAGAATTCGCTCAGCGGCGGCAGCGCGTCGACGTCGAACCACGCGACTTCCAGCGACTCGTCGTCGTTCACCCGCGCCTCGCCGCCGGTGGCCCGGCACCGGAAGGTGATGTCGACATACTGGCAGCGGTCTCCGTTGGCGTACTGCACCGGCTTCAGTGCCTGGGTGAGCACCACCCGCTCCGCGACGCAGTGCACCGCGGTCTCCTCGTACACCTCGCGCTCCGCTGTCGCCGCGGGCTCCTCGCCCGGCTCGCCGATCCCGCCGATGACCGACCACTTGCCGGTGTCCGACCGCCGGCCGAGCAGCACCCTGCCCTGGTCGTCGAAGACGACGGCGGTGACTCCCGGCAGCAGGAGCAGCTGGTGGCCGGCGGTGGCACGGATGTCGCGGATGAAGTCTGGAGTAGCCATGCGGCCGAGCCTACGTGGCGGCCGGAACGTCCTCCGGACCGGCCGGGCCGTCCTGCCGGACCGTCCTCGCGCGCACCGAACGGGCTGTCGCCCAGCCGAGGCCGGCGACGGCGAGCAACGCCAGGATGGCCTCGGGCAGGGTGCCCAGACGAGTGGCGGGGGTGAGTGAGGACCGCAGCGGCACCTCGTCGACCAGGGCGTCCGGGGTGAACATCTTCGTCTTCTCCACGATCGTCCCGTCCGGCCGGATCACCGCGCTGACGCCGCTGGTGACGGGCACGACGACGGACCGCCCGTGCTCGACCGCCCGCACCTGGCTCATCGCCAGCTGCTGGTAGGTCATCTCGCTCCGCCCGAAGGTCGCGTTGTTGCTCGGTACGGCGATCAGCTGTCCGCCGTCCTTGACGGTGTCGCGTACGGCGTCGTCGAACGCGGCCTCGTAGCAGGTCACGAGCCCGACCTTCGTGCCCGCCAGGTCGAACACGCCGACCTTGCTGCCGGGGCCGAAGTCCCGCTGCACCCGGTCGACGTCCTTGCTGAAGATCCGTGCCACCGACCTCATCGGCATGTACTCGCCGAACGGCTGGATGTGCCGCTTGTCGTAGGTGTCCACGGGTCCGCTCTCCGGGTCCCACTCGATCAGGGTGTTGCGGAGCGGTCCGGTGTCGGGGGTGAGGACGGCGCCGATGACGGTGGGGGCGCCGATGGCCCGCACGGCCCGGTCGATGGCCTCGCGGGCGTCGGCGTTGCGGTAGGGGTCGAGGTCGGACGAGTTCTCCGGCCACAGCACGAAGTCGGGCTGGGGTACCTTCCCGGCCTTCACGTCCCGCGCGAGCTGTTCCGTGCGCTCCGCGTGGTTGTCCAGGACGGCCCGGCGCTGGGAGTTGAAGTCGAGCCCGAGGCGCGGCACGTTGCCCTGGACCGCCGCGACCGTGGCGGTGCCGTCCTCGGGCGAGTCGTCCACGAGCGGGAGGGCTGCCAGGGCGGCGGCGACCGGGGCGGCCACGGTGACGGCCGCGGCGACGACGGCGGAGCGGGGCACGGTGCCGTCGGCCCGATAGCGGCGGAACTGCCGGGCGGCCTCCAGGAGCCCGAAGCCGCACAGCACGACGGCGAACGTGAGCAGGGGGGTCCCGCCCACCGCGGCGAGCGGCAGGAACGCGCTGTCGGCCTGGCCGAAGGCGATCTTGCCCCAGGGGAAGCCGCCGAACGGGACACGGGCGCGGAGCGCCTCGTCCAGGGTCCAGACGCCCGCTGCCCAGACGGGCCAGTACGGGAGCCGGGAGACCGCGGCGATCCCGACGCAGGCGACGGCGATGAACAGGGCCTCCGCCAGCGCGAGCGCGAGCCAGGGTACGGGGCCGACCTCCTCCCCCGTCCAGTGCAGCAGGGGCAGCATGAAGCCGAGGCCCGCGAGGAGGCCGAGGCCCAGTGCCGCGCGCAGCCGCCGTGCGGTCAGCACCCACCCCAGCAGGGCGAAGCCGGGCAGCACCAGCCACCAGAGCGGCCGGGGCGGGAAGCTGGCGTAGAGCAGCACACCGGACAGCACGGCGGCGGCGGGCCGGACGAGCCGCGGCCACAGCTTCCTGCTGCGGGACACGGGGGCGGGCGGCGGTTCGGCGGTGGTGATGGTGGCGCTCACCTGCCGGAGTCTACGGTGGACGGCTGTGAGGGCGGCAGCCGCTCCTGCCGTCCCGGACCCCGGCCCGGCTCAGCTCCCCGGGGTCTTCCCGGGGGCGGTGAGGTGCAGGCGGTCCCGGATGAAACGTACGGCGGCCTCCGCGTCGTCCACCGTGACGGTGAAGGTCATGCCGTCCCCCAGCCGGAGCACCAGCGCCTCCCCCCGGCGCACGACGACAGCCGTGCCCTGCTCGGGGCGCCAGCGGTAGCCCCAGCCGCCCCACTGGCGCGGAGTGACCTTGGGGGCGAAGTCCGCGCCCACCACATGCGTGAGGAGGATCCGGCGCCTGGGCAGCCCGGCGTGGCCGCAGCGCACCTCGAGGGCGTCGCCGTCGACCTTCACGGCCACGTGGACGAAGGCGAGGGTTCCGAAGAGGATCAGGAGCCCGGCGGCGACACAGCCGATGACGGACATGAGCAGCGGGGCGAACCCGCCGCCCCAGGCCGAGTCGACCGCGAGTTCGATGCCGAGCGCGAGACATGCGGCGCCGATGGCCGCGAGCAGCCACTGGAAGCGATTGGTGGCCCGTCCCGTCCAGACCGTGCTCGGGGCCTGGCTCGAACCGTGCCACGTGTTACCGGGGTGGTCCGTCATGCCAAGCAGCGTACCCACGTTCCCCGCCGCGGGGAGGGGGCGTGCGACCCGGCGGGGCGCCGGATGCGCTCAGAGCGCGGGGGTCGCGGCCGTGAGCAGCAGGCCCTCGGCGTATGCCAGAGCGGGTTCGGGCAGGTCGGCGGCGTGTCCGGCGAGGAGGACGGCGAGAGTGCCGACCGGTTCGGCCGACGGAGCGGGCACCGCCCCGACACGGCGCAGCGCCTGGGCGGCCACCGCGTCGGCGGAGCCGTGGAGCACGAGGGGCGGAAGGCCGGGCCGGTTGCTGTCGACAGCGGCGCGGATGCGTTCGGCCACCAGTTCGTAATGGGTGCAGCCCAGCACGACATCCGTCACCCCGGGGGGAGTGAGGGCGGCCGCAGCGGCCACCGCGCGGTCGATCGCCTCATCGTCGGCGTGCTCCACCGCGTCGGCGAGACCCGGGCAGGGCACCTCGGTCACGTCCACCGAGCGGGCGAATTCATTGATCAGCCCACGCTGGTAGGGGCTCCCGGTGGTCGCCGGCGTGGCCCAGATCGCGAAGGGGCCGCCGCCCGCGGCGGCCGGCTTGATCGCGGGCACCGTGCCGATGACCGGCAGTCCGGGCTCCAGTTCGGCCCGCAGGGCGGGCAGGGCGTGGACGGAGGCGGTGTTGCACGCGACGATCAGGGCGTCCGGCCGGTGGGCCGCCGCCGCGCGGGCCACGGCGAGCGCGCGCTGGGTCACGTCCTCGGGCGTACGGGGCCCCCAGGGCATCGATCCGGGATCCGAGGACACCACCAGATCGGCGTCGGGCCGCAGCCGGCGTACCGCGGCCGCTGCCGCGAGCAGGCCGATTCCCGAGTCCATGAGTGCGATCTTCACCCGGTCACCATAGTCGACAGCCCTTGCGGCACCGCCGGAGTGGGGCACACTTCGACGGATGAGCGCCGTTGCCTGGATCGCCGTGGGTTCGCTGATCGTGTGGATGTGGCTGTTGCTCGGCCAGGGCTTCTTCTGGCGGACCGACCAGCGGCTGCCCCTGCGCGGGGATCCGACGCGCTGGCCCTCGGTGGCCGTGGTCGTACCCGCGAGGGACGAGGCCGAGGTCCTGCCTATGAGTCTGCCGTCCCTGCTCGCCCAGGACTATCCGGGTGACGCGGAGGTCTTCCTGGTCGACGACTGCAGCGGCGACGGCACGGGCGGGCTCGCCCGGGCGCTGTCCGAGCGGTACGGCGGGCTGCCGCTGACCGTGGTGACGCCCGGTGAGCCGGAGCCGGGATGGACGGGCAAGCTCTGGGCCCTGCGGCACGGGATGGAGCTGGCCCGGCAGCGGAAGCCCGAGTTCCTGCTCCTGACGGACGCCGACATCGCTCATGAGCCGGACAGTCTGCGCGAACTCGTCGCCGCGGCCGGGAGCGAGGGCGCGGGCGGTTTCGACCTGGTCTCGCAGATGGCCAGGCTGCGGGTGACGAGCACCTGGGAGCGGCTCGTCGTGCCGGCCTTCGTCTACTTCTTCGGGCAGCTCTACCCGTTCCGCCGGGTGAACGGCAAGGGGTCGCGGACGGCCGCGGCTGCGGGCGGCTGTGTACTGCTGCGGGCGGCAGCCGTGGAGCGGGCGCGGATCCCGGAGTCCATCCGCTCGGCGGTCATCGACGATGTCTCGCTGGCGCGTGCCGTGCACCGCAGCGGCGGACGCATCTGGCTGGGACTCGCCGACCGGGTGGACAGCGTGCGGCCCTACCCTCGGCTGGCGGACCTGTGGCGCATGGTCGCGCGGAGTGCGTACGCGCAGCTGCGGCACAGCCCCGCGCTGCTCGCGGGCACGGTCCTCGGCCTGGGCCTGGTCTATGTCGCGCCGCCCGTCACGCTGGTGGCGGGGTTGCTGACGGGCGATCCGGTGGCAGCGGCGGCGGGCGGGGCGGCCTGGGCGGTGATGGCGGGGACGTACATGCCCATGCTCGGGTACTACCGGCAGTCGCTGTGGCTGGCACCGCTGCTGCCCTTCACCGCGGTCCTCTATCTCCTGATGACGGTGGGCTCCGCGGTGCAGCACTACCGGGGGCTCGGTGCGGCCTGGAAGGGGCGTACGTACGCCCGTCCCGAGGCCGCACCGGAGCCCTGAGCCCGGCGGGTCACTTGCGCCCGGGGGTCCAGTTCATGCCCCACCCGTAGGCGGCGTCGATGGTCCGCTGAGGGCTTACCCCGCGCTGAGGGACGAGATAGCGGGCCTCGCGCTGCACGGTGAGGTCTCCCCCGTCGCTGGTGATCAGCGCGAGCGCGCACACCGTGGAAGGCACGGTGCATTCGTCGAGGGAGAAGTCGATCGCCGCCCCGTTCTGCGGCTGGAGCGTGACGGTGGCATGCAGGTCGGCGAAGCTCCGGGCCCCTTCGTAGATCGTGACGAAGATCAGGACACGGCGCAGCCGGTCCTTGTGGTCGAGGTTGACCGTGAGGTTCTCGCCGGACGAGACGGCGCCCGTACGGTCGTCCCCGTCGAGGTGGATGTAGGGCGGCTGCCGGAGAGAGCCGTAGGCGTTTCCCAACGCCTGCACGACTCCCTTGCTGCCGTCCGTGAGCTCGTACAGTGCGCAGAGATCGAGGTCCAGGTCCGCGTGCATGGCGACGGCCCTGCCGAGTTTCGCGCCCCAGCCCTTGAACTGCTTGCGCACCTCCCAGTTGAGATTGACGCGCAGCGCTCCGGACGTGCCGCCCTGTTTCGACAGCGACACCGTGGGGGCTTCCTTGGTCAGCGTGACCTTGGTCAGCCGCACGGCCTGCACCACGGGCGGGGCGGGGGCGGCCGCAGGTGCGGCCGGGCGCGCGGGCGGCTGGGGAGCCCCCTGCGGCTGCCGCGACGACGGTGCCTGCTGCGGTTCGTCGACGGAGATGCCGAAGTCCGTCGCGAGTCCCGCGAGTCCGGTGTCGTATCCCTGTCCTACGGCCCTGAATTTCCAGGCACACTGGCGGAGGTAGAGCTCACCGAGGATGAACGCGGTCTCGACGGTCGCGTCCGCGCTCTCGAAGCGCGCGATCTCGGATCCGTCGGCCGGGTTCACGATCCGCACGTAGAGGCCGGTCACCCGTCCGAAGGTGCCGCCGTCCGCCGATGCCGCGATCACGACACGGTCGATCGCCGGCTCCATCCGCGCGAAGTCCACGGCGAGGCTGTCCGTGACAGCGCCCCCGGACGTCCTCTTGCCTTCGTGGCGCACCGCACCGGACCCGTGCGCCGGCTGGTTGTAGAAGACGAAGTCCGCGTCGCTGCGTACCTTTCCCGACACCAGAAGGAGCGCCGAGGCATCCACGTCCGGTGTACCGGGGGATGTACGCCAGCCCAGTTCGACCCGCACGGTCTGAGCCGGCACCGCGACATTGGTTCCCTTTTGCATGGTCATGCTCGCCCCCATCACGAGTCCGGCTGCCCGGAGAGTCTCCCGACAACCTAATCCCCGGTCCTGCGGGGAACCCACACTCCCGGCGGGACAGCTGCCGGCGATCCTCCGGCTGCTGTCCCGTACGAGGTGCTCACACGTCGCGGAACAGCCCCTTCGCCGGCGTCGTCATCGTCGGGCCGAGGCCGCGAGCATCGGCAGCGAGAGCGTGTCGGCCAGGGCCTGCTGTCCGGAGATGTTCACGTGGACACCGTCGCCGGTGTCGTAGGGCGGGTTGATGGCGTTCGGCTTCAACGGGTCCTTCAGAACCTGGTCGAAGCCCATGATGCCGTCGCAGGTGCCACTGCAGTCGTTCCGGTTCAGGACGAACGAGTTGACGGTGTGGCGGACCCTGTTGTGCTCGTCGGTGTAGCCCGGGCGGGGGGTCACCGGCGTGACGTACACCTTGATGCCGGCCGCGTGCAGACGTCGGAAGGTGTCGCGATAGCTCGCCAGCACCTGCGCGGCGTCGCATCCGGCGGGCAGGTCGTTGGTGCCGTAGTAGTAGAGGACCCCGGTGACTCCGTGCAGGGCCAGGACGTCCCTCTGCAGGCGCGACCCCGCGTCCAGACCGCGCAGGGGTTCGGCGAGCTTCGGGCAGTCGGGCGCGCTGGTGGTGCCGTTGACACCGGCGTTCGCCACCGCGAGCCGGCCTGTGGGGGGCAGTTCCGTGGTGATCCGCCGTGCGAGGTCGTCGGTCCATCGGCGGTCGGCGCCGAGTTGTGTGCAGCCGGGGCCGCAGTCGGTGGATCCGACCCCGTCGACCACGGAGCTGCCGTAGGCGACGAGGCCGCCCTTCAGGCGCGGGTTGTGTACGTCCACGGCGGTGACCAGGTAGGTGGACTCGGTCGTCTCCGTGTAGGCGGCGGGACTCGTGTCGCGGGTGTGGTTCCCGGTGCCGGGTGCGGTCAGGTAGTTGGTACGGAACGCGGTCCCGTGCCGGCCCGGGACGACGGTGCCGGAGACGGAGAGGGAGACCGCGACGTCCGCCTGGGCGCGGGTCGTCAGGGCGGTGGCGTCACTCCAGAGCTCGCCGCCGGCCGGGATGACCGCCTCCGGCCGGCCGTCGAAGGTGACGGGACGGGGGCTCCCCTGTATCGCGGCGCTCCTGCCGTCAGTGAGTCCCACGGTGGCGGCGTCCACGGTGAGGGGGGTCGTGCCGAACGTGTTCTGGATCCGGATGCGGAGCGCGTCACCCCCTTGGCTGAGGTGGCTGACCATGCGGACGGTCTGGTCACGCAAGGGGGTGGGGGCGAGGTCGTGCTGTGAGTTCGCCCAGGACGTGAACCAGCCGCGCGAGCCGTTCCGTTGCCCGGACGCGGTGTCACCTGCGGCGTTGGTCGTCGGTACGGAGACGGCGAGGGCTGCCGCCAACGTGGTGGCGGCCAACGCGATCGAGGTGCGTCCGGCCTGCGGCACCCGGAGGCGGCGGGCTCCTGCGAGGAGGGAATGGATCAACGGCTTGCCTTTCCGTGGGAGAGGGGAAGGGGTTCCGTGCTGGGGTCCTCCGGCCGCGCTCCGACGGGAGGTTCAGGGCCCGTGCGCCTACCAGCGCCGGGGCCTCACGCGCGAAGAGCCCGTTTCATGATCTTGCCGAGGTCGTTACGGGGCAGCTCGGACAAATAGCGCACGGTCCGCGGACGTTTGTGCGGGGCGAGCTGAGCAGCGACGTGATCGGCCAACTCGGCTGCATTTGGGCGGTGTTGTGGGTCCTCCGGTACGATCCACGCCACGATCCGCTCGCCGAGGTCGGCGTCCGGCTCGCCCGTCACAGCCGCGTCCCTCACGCCGGGGTACTCCATCAGCGCGTTCTCGATCTCGCCCGCGCCGATCTTGTAACCGCCGCTCTTGATGAGGTCGGTGGCCTTGCGGCCGACGATGCGGACGTAGCCGTCCGGATCGAGCACCGCCATGTCTCCGGTGCGGAACCACCCGTCCGCGGTGAACGCCTCGGTGGTGGCTTCGGGCCGGTTGAGGTACTCGGTGAAGAGGTTCGGGCCCCGCACGTGGATCTCGCCCACGACGTCCGGACCCGTGCCGGCCGGTTCGCCCTCCTCGTCCACGACCCGCAACTCGACCCCGCGCAAGGGCACTCCGACGGTTCCGGCCCGAGGCTCGCCGTCCGCGCGCACGCTGGTGTTCATCAGGGTCTCCGTCATCCCGTACCGCTCGATGACGGTCCGGCCTGTCGCCTCCGCGATCCGCTCGTGGTCGCGCGCCGGAAGCGCCGCCGATCCCGACACGAGCAGGCGCGCACCGGACAGCGCTCGGGCCAGCGCGGCGTCACCCGGCTCCACGGAGAGGGCCTCGGCGATGCGGTGGTACATGGTCGGGACACCGAACAGCATCGTGGCCCCGGCGCTCAGCTCCCGTGCCACACCCTCGGTGCTGAACCGGCCGAGGTGGCGCACCGATCCCCCGCGTCGCAGAGGCCCGAGGATGCCGAGGATGAGCCCGTGCACGTGGAACAGCGGCAGCGCGTGGACCAGTACGTCGTCGGCGTCCCACTCCCAGGCGTCCCGGAGGGCGTCCAGCGTGCTGGTCAGGGCCCGCCGCGGCAGGACGGCACCCTTGGGCGGGCCGGTGGTGCCGGAGGTGTAGACGATCAGGGCGGGGTGGCCCGGGCCGGGTTCGACGGGAAGCGCGCCCGCCGGCCCCGCGTTCGCGTCGACGTTCTCGCGAGGCAGTCCGTCCAGCGCGGCGGGGAGTGCGTCGCCCGCCGCGGCCAGGACCAGCGACGGCGCGCTGTCGGCCACGATGTGCGCCAGTTCCCGCTCGCCGGTCCGTGGATTGAGCGGCACAGCGGGCACTCCGGCGAGGAGGGCCGCCACCACACCGACGGCGGTCTCCAGGGTCGGCGTCGCCCATACGGCGACCCGGCGAGCCGTACCCAGGGTCGCGGCGAGGGAGCCGGCCGACGCCGCGAGTTCCTCGTACGACAGGGTGCGTTCCCCGAACCGCAGGGCGGGCCGCGAACTGCGCTCGGCGAGCGCGGGAAAGAGTGCCGTGGGTGCATTCACGCGTCGTACTCCGATCGACGGAACGGCGGACAAGGGAGGGCCGCGGGCGGCGGTCTGCCGGGAGTCACCCGAATCCGGGCACCACCAGGACGAGCCACGCCGCGGCGGGCACCACTGCGACGACGACCCCGCCGTACACCATCAGTTGCCTGAAGAAGCGTTCCCGGTCGACGTCCGGCGCCGCGGCGAGAACGAGTGCGCCGTTGGTCGAGAAGGGACTGACGTCCACCACGGTCGCCGACACGGCCAGCGCCGCGATCATTCCGATCGCCCCGATCTCTCCCTGCGCGAGGAACGGCACGGCGAGCGGGATCAGCGCGCCCATGATGCCGACCGAGGAGGCGAACGCCGAGACGATCGCGCCGATGTAGCACAGCAGCAGCGCCGCGAGCAGTGGTACTCCGATGCCTCCGACGCCCTCCCCGGCCCACGTGATCGTGCCCATCTCCTCGAGTACGCCGACGTAGGTCAGTACGCCGCAGATGAGCAGCACGGTGGGCCAGGCGATCGCACCGACCGCCTGGCGGCTGGTGTCCGGCCACGCGGCGCTGATCAGCACGGCGAGCGTGATGGCGGTCAGGCCCGCGTCCAGGTCGAAGCCGAGTACGGCGACGACCAGGGCGACCAGTGCGAGAAGGGTGGCCGCCCGGGGCGCGTCGAGCCGGGTGGTCTCCTCGTCCGCGGGAGGCCCGGTCGGGTCGTCGCCCTCCGTGGCACGGTGCCGGGCGAGCTTCAGGCCGCCGAAGAGCACGAACACCACGCCGGCGATGACCAGGTTGGCCGCCAGCGAGGCGAGGAACAGGGCGATCTCGTTGCCCGGCAGGTTCTCGCGCTCCACGATGCCGTTCACGATCGAGCCGTAGATGCTGATCGGGGAGAAGCCGCCGCCCTGCGCCCCGTGCACCACCATCGCGCCCATGAGGAGCGGGCTGATGCCGTAACGGGCGGCGAAGCTCAGAGCGATCGGTGCGACGATCGCCACCGCGGCGGGGCTGACGGCGCCGATAGCCGTCAGCGCCCCGGTGATCACGAACATCACCCAGGGGATCAGGGCGATACGCCCGCCGACCAGGCGTATGGACGCGTGCACCAGCCAGTCCGTGGTGCCGTTGGCCCGGGCGATCGCGAACAGATAGGTGACGCCGACCAGGACGACGAACAGGTCCCCCGGAAACCCGGCGAAGATGCCGTCCGCGTCCAGGTCGGCGACGAGCTCCCCCACCACGAACGCGGCGGCGAAGGCCAGCGCGCCCATGTTGATCGAGCGGGTGGTGGCGATCACGAACACCACCACGAGTACGAGGATAGAGATGAGTTCCGCGGACATTGCGGGCTCCTGTCCTGGGCCGACCCTCATTGGTCTGGTGGATGAGCCACTTCGCCTGTTGACGGCACTCAGAGTCCGGGGAGCGGCAACAGCCGTCAAGGGGGTGCGCAGGAATTGGTTCAGCCTCCGGACCACCGGGCGCTGCTACGCTGCCGGTGCCAAGAGGGCGCGGGGGCCCTCCGGAACAGGGGCAGGGGATGTCCGACGCACTGCGGCCCATGGGGCGCACACGACTGTACGAGCAGGTGCTCGACCGACTGCGCTCCTTCGCCGCCGAGAGCGGTCTGGTGGCCGGCGACAGGCTTCCGCCTGAGCGCGACCTCGCTCAGCGCCTGAGAGTCTCCCGTGCCTCGGTGAAGCAGGCCATCGTCGTCCTCGAGGTGCAGGGGCTCGTCGAGGTGCGGCACGGAGGCGGCACCTACCTCCTCGGGGACGGGCTGGACGCCGAACCCGTCGAGCGGCTCGTCGAGCGCCGGCGCAGACTGCCCGACGTGCTGGAGGCACGGGAGGCACTGGAGACCAAACTCGCCGAACTCGCGGCGGAACGGCGCACCGAGCAGGATCTGACCGCGCTGCGGGCATCCCTCGCCCACATGGCGGCGGAGATCGCCGACGGGGGCCACGGCATCGAAGGCGACCGGCGCTTCCACGCCGCGGTGACCGCGGCCGCCCACAGCGCGCTGCTGGCGGAGTTCATGCGGTCCATCGCCGACCAGATCACCGAGAGCAGGCACGAGTCCCTGCGCCAGCCGCGGCGGCCCGGCCGCTCCCTGACCCAGCACCAGGCGATCCTCGACGCCATCGAGGAGCGGCGCGGCAAGGCCGCCGCGGCGGCGATGCGACGCCATGTCCGCACCGTCGCGAAGGTGAGGCTCCTGGACTGGAACCCCGAACCGGAGACCACCGACGGGACGTCCTGAGCCGTGCCGGGCGAGGGCCGGGCGGGTGCCGCCCTCCGCAGCGCGTGCGCCGCTTCTCGTAGGTCATGGGAAAAGCCCCCGCTGTTAACGGAAGCATGAGCAATGTTTTGGCAGGTCAGACGGCCAGAACTGGCGTAAAACGGATAACCCCAAGATTGGGGCTCCCCAACCGGCACATCGTGGGCTTAACTTATGTGTCATGACCTCCCCCCGCTCCACCTACGGCAGCGGCTACTACGCCGCGCCGTCGTTCCCCGACACCCCGATCTACGACTCCCTCGTCGCCGAGCGGGGGACCCCTCAGATCGCGCCGATCCGGGTTCCCGCCGCCTACGACACCGGCAACAGCTATCTGCCGGCTCTGCCGTCGGCACTTCCGGCGCTGCCCGCGGCCCCGTCGCAGCACACCGGGTCCTACGGCTACCCGCAGCAGGCGGCGCAGCCGCAGTACCAGAACGCCGGGATGCAGCAGGCGCCGACGATGCAGCCCGCGCAGCTGCAGCACGCCCCGGCGCCGTACATCCCGCAGCAGCCGTCGGCGCCCCGCGGCTACCAGCAGCAACAGCAGCGGCCCGGCACCGGTTACGAGGCGATGCGTCCCGCGTCACCCCGGCCCGTGCCCGCTCCCGCGCAGTCGCCGTACGAGGATCCGTACAACCGCCCGTACCAGAGCCGGGGCTACTGACGGGCGCCGCCCGCCGTTGTCGGTGACGGCTGGCAGGATGAGTGCATGCTTTCGCCTGCGCTCAGTGCCGTGCACATCCACCCGGTCAAGTCGCTGGCTGCCCGCGCCACCGACGAGGCCGTCGTCGAGCCATGGGGACTCGCCGGCGACCGCCGCTGGATGCTGATCGACAGCGGGAGCAGGGTCGTCACCCAGCGTCAGCAGCCGCGCATGGCGCAGCTGTCCGCCGAGCCCGTGCCGGGCGGCGGACTCGTGCTGTCGGCGCCCGGGAGCCCGTCCCTGACGGTGGAGGTGCCCGACCCGGCCCGCACGGTCGTCGCGGAGCTCCACCGGAGCAAGGTCACGACGGTGGTGGCCGCGGACGCCGCCCACGCCTGGTTCGGCGCGCGTCTCGGTGCGGAGGTCCGGCTCGTCCATCTCGACGCGCCGTCGCACCGCAGACCCGTCGATCCGGAGTTCGGCCGGCCCGGCGAGACGGTGTCGCTCGCCGACACGTTCCCGTTGCTCCTCACCACGCGTGCCTCGCTGGACGCGCTCAACTCGCTGGTGGCCCAGGGGGACCATCCGGACGAGGGGCCGCTGCCGATGAACCGGTTCCGGCCGAACGTGGTCGTGGACGGCACGGCGCCCTGGGCCGAGGACGACTGGAAGCGGATCTCGATCGGGGAGGTCGCGTTCCGTGTCGCCAAGCCGTGCGGACGGTGCGTCATCACGACCACCGACCAGCGGACCGGTGAGCGGGGCAAGGAGCCGTTGCGCACGCTCGCCCGGCACCGCCAGGACGGGAAGCTCCTCCTCTTCGGCCAGCTCATGGTCCCGGAGGGCACCGGTGTGATCCGGGCCGGGGATCCGGTGCGGATCCTCGGCTGACCACCCGGCGCGCCGGAAGCCGGAGCGGATCGGAACGGGGGGAGGCACGGGGGCCGTTGGCGGCGTGAGGTTGCTCTCTCTTCACCGTCGGAGGACGCAATCGCCGCCCTCCCGGGTTATCACGGACAGGGAAGGGGGTGCATGACTGTGCGAGCGGTTCTGGGAATCCGGCGGTGGCGGCACAATCCGGTGTGCCGGGCCACCGACCGGCACGAGGCATGGGTGGCGCTGACCGCGCTGCTCCTGATGCTGCTGGCCGCACCGGCCCTCGGCTGGAAGGTCGGCGCGCTCACGGACGACGCACTCCGGCGGACGGTGCGGGCCCAGCACGAGGAACGCCATGCGACCGCGGCCGTCGTGGTCCGCGCGGCCCCGGGCACGTCCCGCTTCGCCCAGGACCCCGAGGCGGCCGTCGCCGAGGGCTCCATGCGTACGTCGGTGGTGGCCGACTGGCTCGCCCCGGACGGTACGGCACGCAGGGGCACCGTGTCGACGGGGTCCACGGAGACCGCTCCCGGCACCCGGATCCAGATCTGGACGGACGACCGGGGCCGTCCCGCGATGCGTCCCATGGACATGTCCACGGCCCGCACCCACACGGTGCTCGCGGGCGTCGGGGCGGGGCTGATCGCGGGCGGTCTGACCGAAATCGCCCGCAGGCTCGTCGTATGGCGCATGATGCAACGGCGGTACACCCGGCTCGACCGTGCCTGGGCCGAAGTCGGCCCCGACTGGGGCAGAACGGGTACGGGCAGCTGACCCGGAGGGCGCAGGCTCCCCCCTGTATCCGGCTGACCAGTGGCCTTCGGCGGCCGACCCGTCAACTCGCGCCCGTCACGCGCGCTACGGTGGACCGGCCCGCCCGACTCCTCGGCAGGCGGGCCAGAGGGCTGCCGGCCGACCGGCGGTATCTGGGGACACGCACGAGGCAGCGCACACGGCACGAGGTGGGGGCACAGCAGCACCATGGCACAGGGCACGGTCCAGGTGACGCACACCGGCACATCGCGATGGCGGCGCCGTACGGGCGAATACGCATCCCTCACCGCAGCCCTGGAGGCCGCAGCGGACGGTGACGTCCTCACCATCGCCCCCGGCACCTACCGGGAGAATCTCGTCGTCCACCGCGCGGTGACTCTGCGCGGCCCCGAGGGGTCCGCGGGTTCCGTACGGATCGCGCCGGTCGACGGTGTCCCCCTGACCGTCCGCGCCTCCGCCGTCGTCCAGGACCTGCATGTGGAGGGCCAGGACTCGGCCGCCCCCGCGCTGCTCGTCGAGGAGGGCGCCCCCGAACTGTCGGATCTGCGCATCGTGACCAGGTCGGCCGCCGGCATGGAGGTGCGGGGCGCCGCCAGGCCGACCGTTCGCCGCTGCACGGTCGACAATCCGGCCGGGGTGGGCATCGCCGTACTCGACGGTGCCGGCGGCGTGTTCGAGGAGTGCGAGATCGTCTCGGCGGGTCAGTCCGGCGTCTCGGTCCGCGACGGCGCGCACCCCCGGCTGGAGCGCTGCCGCGTGCACCACTCGTCGGGGGCGGGGCTGAGCGTGACCGGGGAGGGCAGCGGCCTCGAGGCGGTGGGCTGCGAGGTGTACGAGATCAAGGGCAGCGGGGTGCAGGTCACCTCCCGCGGCACCGCGCACCTCACGGACTGCTCCGTGCACCGCACGTCCGCCGACGGGGTCACCCTGGACACCGACGCGGTCCTCACGCTCGCGGACTGCGACATCCACGACATCCCGGAGAACGCGGTCGACCTGCGCTCCCGTTCGGTCCTCACCCTCACCCGCTCCACCGTCCGCAGGTTCGGCCGCAACGGTCTCTCGGTCTGGGACCCGGGTACCCGCGTGGACGCCAACCAGTGCGAGATCCACGACAGTACGGGTGACTACCCGGCGGTGTGGGTCAGCGACGGGGCCACGGTGATACTCGACTCGTGCCGCGTCCACGACGTGCCCGACGCCCTCTTCGTCCTCGACCGGGGCTCACGCGCGGATGTCGTGGACAGCGACCTCACCCAGATCCGCAACACGGCGGTCTCGGTGAGCGACGGCGCCACCGCCCAGCTCGACGACTGCCGGATCCGCGAGGCCTCCACCGGAGCGTGGTTCCGGGACCACGGCAGCGGCGGCACACTCAACAACTGCACCATCGACGCGGCGCAGACCGGGGTCATCGTGACCAAGGGCGCCGACCCGACCATCGAGAGGTGCACGGTCACCTCGCCCGCGGAGGCCGGTTTCTATGTCTCCGCGGAGGGCCGGGGCACCTTCGACAGCTGCCGGGTCACGGGGAGCGACGGCTACGGCTTCCATGTGATGGACGGCTGCCGCTCGACCCTGACCCGGTGCCGGACCGAGCGGTGCGCACGCGGCGGATACGAGTTCGCCGACGGCTCCGGCGGCGACGGCAACGCCGGCGGTCCGGTGGCGCGGGACTGCACCAGCGACGAAAGCGGCCTGCGCGGCGCCACTCCCCCGCCCCCGCCGGTCCTGACGGCGACGCAGACCACGCCCGGGCTGCTGGGTGCGATGCCGGGGCAGCGGACGGCCGAGCCCGCCGCCGTCCCCGCGGCGCCCGCCGAGCCGGTGCGCGACTCGGGCGCCGTGCTGGGCGAGCTCGACGCGCTGGTGGGCCTCGACAGTGTCAAGCGTGAGGTGCGGGCGCTGACCGACATGATCGAGGTGGGCCGGCGCCGCCGGCTGGCAGGTCTCAAGGCGGCGTCGGTGCGCCGGCACCTGGTCTTCACCGGCTCCCCCGGCACCGGCAAAACAACGGTGGCCCGGCTGTACGGGGAGATCCTGGCCTCGCTCGGTGTCCTGGAGCACGGCCATCTCGTGGAGGTGTCGCGCGTCGATCTGGTCGGCGAGCACATCGGGTCCACCGCCATCCGCACCCAGGAGGCGTTCGACCGGGCGCGCGGCGGGGTCCTGTTCGTCGACGAGGCGTACGCGCTCTCGCCCGAGGACTCGGGCCGCGACTTCGGCCGGGAGGCCATCGACACGCTCGTGAAGCTGATGGAGGACCACCGCGACGCCGTGGTGGTGATCGTGGCCGGGTACACGCACGAGATGGAGCGCTTCCTCACTGTCAACCCCGGTGTGGCGTCCCGTTTCTCACGGACCATCACCTTCAGCGACTACGAGCCCGAGGAGTTGCTGCGGATCGTGGAGCAGCAGAGCGACGAGCACGAGTACAGCCTGGCGGAGGGGACAGGGGAAGCACTGCTCAAGTACTTCACGGCGCTTCCCAAGGGCCCCGCCTTCGGTAACGGCCGAACGGCCCGTCAGACCTTCGAGTCGATGGTGGAGCGGCACGCGGGCCGGGTCGCCCAGCTTCCCGAACCGACCACCGAGGACCTGACCATGCTCTACCCCGAGGACCTCCCGGCGCTTCCCTGAGCGGTGCTGCCCCGGCCCTCCGCACCCGCCTGCTGGGGCACGACGGGCTCGAGCCGTTCCAGGAGCGCGGCACGCTCGACGGCGAAGACCGGGTCGGCCTGGTAGTCCGAGTGCCCGAGGATGGGCTCCGGCAGCGGGTGTTCGGCGGTGCGCCCGTAGACCAGCGGATCCTTCAGCGGGCCCCGGTCCACTTCATGGCCCGGCCCCTCGTCGATCCTGACGGGGCCGCCGATCGGGTCCGTCGAACGCCAGAGGTTGCGCCAGCAGTGGACGGACCGGTGCAGCCCTTCGAGGGGGGCCCGCCCGAAGTAGGCCGGGAACCAGCGCCCGTACAGCCGCTCGATCGGGGAACCGTACGTGAGCAGCGCGACCCGGCGCCGGGCGGAGTCGGGGAGCTGCCACACCGCCGCCGCGGCGAGCACACTTCCCTGGGAGTGGCCGGAGATGACGAGCCTGCCGCGGGTGCGCCCCGTCCAGGCGCACATCCGGGACGAGAGGTCCGGTACGGCCCGCTCCGCGTAGCAGGGCGGTGCGAACGGATGGGCGGCACGCGGCCAGAACGTACCCACGTCCCAGAGGATGCCGATGGTGCGCCGGGCGGAGACGTCACGGTAGGCACGGCGTCCCCAGGTGACGAGCAGTATCACGCCGAAACCGGTCATCCAGGAGCCGGTCGACTGGGCGGTCTCGGCGACCGACTCGACGAACGGACCCGTGCCGTCCGTCGCGAGGCCGGGAACCTCGCCGGTGAGCCAGGAACCGGTCACCGCTCCGGCGCCGAGCAGCAGCGTGGCGGCGGAGAGCAGTCCGAGGATCCCGGGCGCGGAGTCGGTGAGCGCTGCGGTGGCACGGGTGAGGGCGATCCGCCGGGTGCGACCGGGCTCGGGGTGCTTCTCCTCGTACTCCGCCTCGATGGCGGGACCCAGCCGGCGGGCCCGGCGCACGGTGCGGACGGCCAGCCAGATGACGGGCGGGAGCAGGAGCAGCAGCAGGACCGGGATGACGGAGGCCTGCCAGCTGAGGAGCACGGGCGGGCCCTCTATGTCCGCGCCCGCACCCATGCCGGGCGTGCCGGGGCCGTCGAGCCAGTCGGCCACGCGCTGGGCGATCCCGCCGGTCATCACCCCGCCGAGCGCGCAGGCGAGCGTGGCCACCGCCGGGCCGCCCAGACCGTGGAGGGTGGTGCGCGGCTCGGGGGCGCGCCGGTACAGGCTCAGTGCCACCACGGCGAGTACGGAGACGAGCAGGCCCTGGCCCAGGGCGAGCGTGCGGAAGACGGCCTCTCCGGAGAGGGCACCCGAGGACACCCAGCCGGGGCGCGACCAGCCGGCGTACACCACCGCGCCGAGCAGCAGGGCGAGGGCGGCGCCGGGCAGGAAGGTGGTGACGGCCCGGTCGAGCCGGTTGTCGAGGCGCCGCTCGCTGCGTCCCCGGTGGCAGACCACCGCGACGACGACGAGTCCGCACAGGGCCAGGAGGGTCTCGAACAGGACCCCGGTGGCCGGGGGTACGGGACCGTCGGCGGCCCGGTCGTGCCGGGCCGCCGTGCTGCCGACCGCGGCCGCGACCGTGAGGAATCCGGCGGCGGTGTGCGCCGCGCGCAAGCGGGCCACCAGCCTGCGTCCGTACCAGAAGCCGGGCCTGCCGAGGGCCGGGCGGACGACGGGGGCACCGGACTCCGCGGCCGCATCCGTGTCCGCCTCCTCGTCCGTCTCCGCGCTGTCCGGCTCGTCCCAGGTCAGGGAGCGCTGTGACTCGTAGGCGGTCCAGGTGCGGTTGGACAGGTACCAGAGGAGTCCCACCAGGGCGGCGGGCACGAGCGCCGCGACGGCGAGGCGGCGTCCGGGCTGGGCGAACCAGCCGTCCTGCCGCGTGGAGAGGAAGCCCAGCCAGGACCGCTGCGCGGAGCACTCGGGCGTCCCCGCGCACTGCCAGGCCACCAGATCGAGGGCGACCTCGCAGACCGCGGCGGTCAGGAGCACGGTCAGGCTGAGCGCGAGGAGCCGCACCAGCACCCCGTAGAGGCGGACCGTCCGCTTTCGCCCCTGGGCGGCGGGCCGCATCCAGTGGGCGAGGTTGACCACCATGAAGGGGAGCAGCAGCAGCCACAGGGCGCGGGAGCCGTTGCCCGAGGTGAGGTTGGACCAGGAGTAGGCCTCCGCGATGGGCCCGTCCCGGTGGCGCTCGGGGTGCTGTTCGGCTCCGACGTCCTCGGTGCGCCGGTAGATGGCGGCCGTGGCGTCACCGGTGATCCGCGTCGTCCGCGGATCACCGAGCATCTCCTGCGGAGTGGTTCCGCCGACACCGTGGACGAGCAGTTCCAGTGCGACGCCGCTGCTCTGCGCGGCCTCGGCCTTGGGGGCAGGGGGCAATGTCGGTGACTCGCTCTCTGGTCCTTCCGGCTCGCGGCCGGTGGGGCGGCTGTTCGTCCGGAACAAGCTGGGCTGCGCGCGGGACGAGCTGGGCTGATGCGCAGTCACCACCATCCCCGACGGGAGCCACCCGCCGCACCGGCTCTCACCGAATCTCCCCAGTGGGACGGCTCGTAGGCGTGCGTGGGAGGATGTGGGAGTCCCGCAGGACCGCTGCCGGACCGTGCGGACAGAGCGAAGGACCGGGGCCCGGCGTTGAGCGAGAATCAGAACCTGCTCGCGGAGCAGCGGCGTGCGCTCATTCTGGACGATGTGCGCAAGCGCGGCGGGGTCAGGGTCAACGAGCTGACCCGCAAGCTGAGCGTCTCCGACATGACCATCCGCCGGGACCTGGACTCCCTGGCGCGCCAGGGCGTCATCGAGAAGGTCCACGGCGGAGCCGTGCCGGTCGTCGAGGCGAGCACGCACGAGCCCGGTTTCGAGGCCAAGTCGACGCTGGAGCTCACTGCCAAGGAGGACATCGCGCGCACGGCGGCCGGGATGGCGTTTCCCGGCAGCGCGATCGCGCTCTCCGGCGGTACGACCACGTTCGCGCTGGCCAGGCATCTCGTGGACGTGCCGGGCCTGACCGTGGTGACGAATTCGGTGCGGGTCGCCGATGTGTTCCACGGCGCGCAGCGGCCGACCGCGGCGGGAGGTGCGCGGGCCGGTGCGGCCACAGTGGTGCTGACCGGCGGGGTGCGTACGCCTTCGGACTCGCTCGTCGGGCCGGTCGCGGACCGCGCGATCGGCTCGCTCCACTTCGACGTCCTGTTCCTCGGCGTGCACGGCATCTCGGTCGAGGCGGGTCTCTCCACGCCCAATCTCGCGGAGGCCGAGACGAACCGCCGCTTCGTGCAGGCGGCCAGGCGCGTCGTCGTGGTCGCCGACCACACCAAGTGGGGGACGGTGGGACTGAGTTCGTTCGCGGCGCTCGACGAGGTCGACGCCTTCGTCACGGACGCGGGTCTGCCTGACACGGTCAGGCAGGAGATCGAGGAGCACGTGCCGGGCCTGGTGGTGGCGGGCGGGCCGGCGGACGAGTAGTCCGACGGCGGGTGCGGCCCCCGCCTTCCGTTCCTGGGCTCACAGGCGGCGGACGTCCTAGGATCGGACTGTGGCCGTATTCCGCATAGAGCGTTTCACTCCCCTCCCCGCCGCCGAGGCGTGGCGACGGGTGACCGACTGGGAGCGGCACGGAGGGACCGTTCCGTTCACCTCGGTCACCGTCCCCGGGGGTCTGCCCACCGGGACCGGGACGGTCTTCGTGGCCCGTACCGGCGTGGGGCCGCTGGGTTTCGACGACCCGATGGAAGTGGTGCGGTGGACCCCGCCGGCCGCCGGCCGGGCGGGGCTGTGCCGGCTGGAGAAGCGCGGTTCCCTGGTGCGCGGCCGGGCGTCGATCGACGTATGCCCGACCGGTTCGGGCTCGCATGTGATCTGGGTCGAGGAGCTGCGTGTGAGGCTGCTTCCGCGCTGGACGGATCCGCTGCTGGCCGGCGCGGGGCGGCGGGTCTTCGGCCGGGTGCTCGGCACTCTGCTCGACGACTGAGACCCGGCCGCACGCGCCGGGCCGGCGGTGCGGTGTCAGCTGGGACCTTCGTCCAGGAGGGGCGGCGAGGAGTGCGATGCGGTATCCCGGACTCATGGGTGTGCGGCGATCGATACACGGACTCCAGGGCGGTACCCGGCGGACCCGGGCCTTCGTCGCGGTGCCCTTCGCCCTGATCGCCATCGTGACCGTGGTCGACATCGTGGTTCCGCCCGATGTGCACCTCGGTCCGTTCCTCGTGGCGGCACCGGCGCTCACCGCGTCGTTCGCCGGGCCGCGCCTGACGGCGTTCGTCGGCGCGGTGGCGGTGCTGGCCCAGGCGGTCGTGGCGCTGGCGCGCACCAGCATCACCGATCTCAATCACATGTACCAGATCGCCGCTCTCTTCCTGATCTCGGCGATCGTCACGTTCTTCGCCCACCTGCGGGAACGCCACGCGGCGGAGATGGTGCAGCTGCGCACCGTGGCCGAGGCGGCCCAGCGGAGCGTGCTCAGGCCCCTGCCCGGCCACAGCGGACCGCTGCGCCTCGCCTCGGTCTATCTGGCGGCCGAGGAGGGCGCCCAGCTCGGCGGTGACCTGTACGCGACCGCGCGCACGCCCCGGGGTACCCGGGTGATCATCGGTGACGTCCGCGGCAAAGGCCTCGACGCCATCAGCAGTGCTGCCGGTGTCCTCGGCGCCTTCCGTGCCCTGGCCCGCCAGGAAGAACATCTGCCCGGCCTGGTCGCCCGGCTCGAGTCGAGTGTGGCCGCCCACCAGATCGACTCCCTGGCCGAGGCGGAGGATCAGGCCGATGACCAGCACGTCGCCGAAACATTCGTCACCGCGGCCGTACTCGACATTCCGGACGCGGTGCAGGAGCTCCGTCTCGTCAGCTGCGGACATCCGCCGCCCCTGCTCCTGCGGGCGGGCCGGGTGGACGCCCTCGACGCGACGGAACCGGCTCCGCCCCTCGGGGTCGGTCCGCTGACCGCGGGGGGCCACAACGAGGACGTGTTCGCCTTCCGGGCCGGTGACGTGCTGTTGCTGTACACGGACGGGGTCACGGAGGCGCGGAACGGCTCGGGAGACTTCTACCCGCTGGCCGAGCGGGTGGCCTCGTGGCCGGGTATGGGGCCCGAGCCGCTGCTGGAGCGGGTCTGCGCCGATCTGCTGCGCCACGCGGGTGGCCACCTGGGGGACGACGCCGCCCTCGTCGCGGTGGAACGGCTTCCAGGTCCGGGGTGAGCGGCCGCCCGGCTCAGGCGGGCCAGGTGCCGGTGGCCAGGAAGTGGTCGATCGTCTCCGTGTACGGCCGGATGTCCAGCCCCTGCCCGCTCAGCCACTCGTCCGAGTAGTACTTGTCGAGATAACGGTCGCCCGGGTCGCAGAAGAGCGTGACGACACTCCCGGTGCTCCCCCTCTCCACCATCTCGGCCACCAGCTTGAAGGCGCTCCACAGCCCGGTGCCGGTCGAGCCGCCGGCCTTGCGGCCGATGGCGCGCTCCAGTACCCGGACGGCGGCGACGCTGGCCGCGTCGGGCACCTTCATCATGCGGTCGATGGCTCCGGGCACGAAGCTCGGCTCCATCCGGGGTCTGCCGATGCCTTCGATGCGTGAGCCGCAGTCGCTGGTCGCCAGCTGGTCGTGCCGGGTCCATCCGTCGAAGAAGCAGGAGTTCTCCGGGTCCGGCACGCAGATCCGTGTGTCGTGCTGCATGTAGCGGACGTAGCGCCCGATGGTCGCGGAGGTCCCGCCGGTGCCGGCGGTGGCGACGATCCAGGCGGGTTCGGGATACCGCTCCAGCCTCAGCTGCTGGTAGATGGACTCGGCGATGTTGTTGTTGCCCCGCCAGTCGGTTGCACGCTCGGCATAGGTGAACTGGTCCATGTAGTGACCGCCCGTCTCGGCCGCGAGGGCCGCCGACTCCTCGTACAGCCGGCGGGAGTCGTCGACGAAGTGGCACTGCCCGCCGTGGAATTCGATCAGGCGGCACTTCTCGGGGCTGGTGGTCCGGGGCATCACCGCGACGAAGGGCACACCGATCAGCTTCGCGAAGTACGCCTCCGAGACGGCCGTCGACCCGCTGGAGGCCTCGATGACCGGTTTGCCGCGGCGGATCCAGCCGTTGCAGAGTCCGTAGAGGAAGAGGGAACGGGCCAGCCGGTGCTTGAGGCTGCCGGTCGGGTGCGTCGACTCGTCCTTGAGGTAGAGGTCGATGCCCCAGTGTTCCGGCAGCGGGAAGCGCAGGAGGTGGGTGTCCGCCGAACGGTTCGCGTCCGCCTGGACCTTACGCACCGCCTCCTTGAGCCAGGCCCGGTAGTCCGGGTCGCTCCGGTCGACGTCGACGGTCTCCATGACGCCACCGCCAGGTGTGTGCTCACTGGTGTCCATCAGCGGTCTCCTTCGGGTGACGGCGGTTCTCCGTAGGCCCCACGATATTCCCCCCACCTGCGCAAATGTTTACTTTGGCGACCCATAGGCCTCCCTTGGCCCGGGCGTCCCGCCGGCACGCCCGGACGCGTGCCCGATCCGGGCCGCGGCCGGAATCGATCGCGGTGAGGCCTGGCGTACGGGACCTGTCCACGGGCAGAATTGCAGAAGCCGGTACAAGGGGGGCGAAGTCGCCATGGCCGAGACAGAATTCAGCCCTGCGGATTTCGGCGCGCGGGAGTTCGGCGCGGTGCAGTTCAGGGCGAGCGATGTCAGGATCCGCCGTTGGGCGCGGTCGCTGACCAGGGCCGGCCAAGTGATCGTCGAGGACGGCCGGATAGCGCTGCTGACGAGCGACGGGCGGGAGATCGCCAGCGCCCCGGTGACCGCGGTGAGCGCCGGGAAGCCGTGGTTCCTGGCCGCGGACTCGGCGGTCACGCGGATCAACGGCGTGCGGTACCGGCTGACCATGGGCCAGCGCAACCGCAGACCCGGCGGGGCGGCGCCGGTCCGCAGATTCCTGAAGGCGCTGCGCAGCGCCGCGGGACAACGGGTCTGACGCTACGGTCCGGTACGGACACCGCGAGTTGCGGAGCCCAACCCCCTGAGTCACGCTGGTCACACGTCACTGATGGTGCACCGGCGGTGACAGCGAAAGCTGCCCCCGCCGGGAGCCACGCAGGGCGGACCACGCATGACCAGAAACAGCAGTCAGCCATCTGCTGGATCCGTTCCTTCGTCTTCTTCCGGACCTATTTCGGGGAGTCGCAGCCGTGATCAGCGAGCCAAGCAGGCACTGCGCGGTGGAGCTCCAAGCCCTGCCGTCGCGGATCGGTCAGGTCCGCAGAATCATTTCGGCGCAACTGCGCTACTGGCATCTCGATCCTCTGATCGACCCGGCAGCGCTCGGTGTCACCGAACTGCTGACCAACGTCCACCGGCACGCACAGCCGGACAAATCATGCACCGTCGAGATCGAGCTGCTGCTCGACCGTCTGACGGTCTCCGTCCACGACCACGACCCCCGGCTGCCGACCGTGTGCGACGCCGATCAGTCCGCCACCTCCGGGCGCGGACTGGCGATGATCGCCGCGTTCAGCGAGAGCTGGGGCATACGACCGAGCGACGACGCGGGGAAGGCCATCTGGTTCACCCTGCCCGCACCGTCGTTCACCACCGCTCTGCCCCCTCTCCCGGTGTACGGGTCGACGACCGACGGCCCCTTCGGCTCGGACGTCGCGGGGCTCATGGAGCCGACGGCAGCACGGAAACGGGCCCGGTCGGCCGTCGTCGGCTGACGGGAAGGCGGCCGCGCACCTACCGCGCACACAGGAGCGCGTCGATCCTCCCGGACCGGCGCGCTCCGCTCCGTTCGCGCCCGGAGCCTCACCCGCCTTCCGCTGTCACGCCGGACCGTCCTTGTCGTAACGGCCGTAGGGCTCGTCGAGGACGGAGAGCCTCCGCCAGTACTCGTCCTCGTCGATCTCACCCGCGGCGAACCGCCGGCCCAGGAGATCGATCGGCGAGTGCTCACCCGTGGACCCGCCCCGCCGGAGTCCGTGCGGCTGCCAGGGCCCCGGGCGGCCGCGCCTGGCGGTGCGGCGCAGCAGTGTGATGACGCCGACGGCGACGGCCGCCCAGATGAGGGGGAAGAGGAGAATCCAGGGCCCGGGCCCTCCGTAATGCGCCAGGGTGTTCATCGCGGTCAGCTCCTCGGTCAGCTGTTGGTCGTGCGTTCCTGTCACCTACGAGCCTGTCTCCGGGAGGCGGCCGGAGCGTCGTACGGGCGGCGGCAGTTCGCGTACGGCGGGGGGAGTACGGCGGGGCCGGGCAACTGCTTCCGCCGGCCACCGTGGATTCTGTACCTACTGGTATGTACAGTGGAGTCCATGAGCACTCCGGACCGGTTGATCGAGGCCACCCAGGAGCTCCTGTGGGAGCGCGGCTATGTCGGCACCAGCCCCAAAGCGATCCAGCAGCGGGCCGGGGCGGGCCAGGGCAGCATGTATCACCACTTCGCGGGCAAGCCGGACCTGGCGCTCGCCGCCGTGCTCCGCACATCCGCGGAGATGCGGGAGACGGCCGGCCGTCTGCTGGACGGCCCCGGATCTGCGTACGAGCGGATCTCGGCCTATCTGCTGCGCGAGCGCGACGTACTGCGGGGCTGCCCGGTGGGGCGGCTGACGATGGATCCCGACGTGGTGGCCAGCGACGCGCTCCGAGCACCGGTGGACGAAACGATCGGCTGGCTGCGCGGCCGGCTCACCGACATCCTCCAGGAGGGCCTGGACGCGGGCGAGTTCTCACCCGGGCTCGCACCACAGGACGTCGCGGCGGCCGTGGTGGCCACGGTCCAGGGGGGCTATGTCCTGGCCCGGGCGTCCGGATCACCGGCGGCCTTCGACTCGGCCGTCCAGGGACTGCTGACCCTGCTCGCCCCGCATGTCCCGGCGAACCGCACAGCCTGAGGGGTACGCGATGCACGCCATGCAGTACGAGATCACCCTGCCCGCCGACTACGACATGGGGATCATCCGGGAGCGGGTCGCGACCAGGGGGCACCTCCTCGACGGCTTTCCGGGGCTGGGCCTCAAGGCGTACCTGGTCCGCGAACGCGGTGACACCTCACCGGTCAACCAGTACGCACCGCTGTATCTGTGGTCCGCCCCCGAGGGCATGAACACCTTCCTCTGGGGCCCCGGATTCCAGGGCATCGTCGAGGACTTCGGCCGCCCCGAGGTGCAGCACTGGGCCGGACTTCTCTTCCAGGAGGGGGCGGCCGCCGAGGCACTCCCCCGCACCGCTGTCCGCCGCCGCGAGCGGATCGCGGACACCGCGGCCCCGGCCGTCGCGGTGGAGGCCGCGGTGGAGGAGAGCCGTCGGCTGGCCGCCGCCCCCGGGGCCGTCGCCACCGCGCTGGCTGTCGACCCACGCCACTGGGAGCTGCTCCACTTCACGCTCTGGGAGGACGAGCCGTCGGGCGACCCGGGCGACCGCTACGAGGTGCTGCACCTGTCGTCGCCGGAGCGTGACCGGCTGGGGCGGGGGAAGCAGTGGTGAGCCTGGTCCGTACGGTCCTCGGGGACGTCCCCGCCGGAGAGCTCGGGGTCTGCGACGCGCACGACCACCTCTTCATCCGCAGCCCGGTGCTGCCCGGGCTGGAGCTGGACGACCCGGAAGAGGCACGCGAGCGGCTGCGGAGCTTCCACGAGCTGGGCGGGCGGACCGTCGTCCAGTGGACTCCGTACGGAATGGGCAGGCGGGCCGCGGACCTGGCGGCTCTCTCCCGAGACGGTGGGACCCGGATCGTCGCGGCGACCGGGCTGCACCAAGCCGCCCATTACACGCCCGGGTTGCTCGGCCGGATCATGCCGGAGCTGGAAGAACTCTTCGTCTCGGAGATCACGGAAGGGGTCGGGGCCACGGGAGTACGGGCGGGGCTGATCAAGGTGGCCGGGGCGTTCCACGGCATCGACGCGCACGCCAGGCACACCATGACGGCTGCTGCCGGTGCCCATCGCCGCACAGGGGCTCCGATCGCCGTCCATCTGGAGCTGGGTACGGGTGCACGGGAGGTGCTGGATCTGCTGTGCGGGGAGCTGGGGGTGGAGCCGCGGCGGGTGATCCTCGGCCATCCGGGCCGGTTCCCGGACGGCGTCGCGCAGCTCGATGCCGCTCGGGAGGGTGCCTTCCTGGCGTTCGACGGCCCTTCCCGGGCGAATCACGCCACGGACTGGCGGCTGCCGGAGCAGCTCGCCGGGCTCGCGGAGGCCGGGTTCGGGGGGCAGTTGCTGCTCGGCGGCGACACCACGGTGCCCGGGACGCCCGGCATGCCGTATCTGCTGCGGCGGCTGCGCCCACGACTGGCACGGTCGCTCGGCGAGGAGCTCCTGGAGGCGATGTTCGTGGCCAATCCCGCGCGGGCGTTCGCCCTGGCCGCACACTGAGCGTGGCCGCGCCCCGGCCCGCCGGTCAGGCCAGTGCGGCCAGCGGGTCGTCGAGTACGGGCTGCCAGGCCAGTTCGGCCGCGCCCACCAGGCTGTTGTGGTCGAGCGTGCAGGACAGGATCGGCACGCTTCCGCTGCGCCCCCAGAGGCTGCGGTCGGCGACGACGGCCCGCAGGCGTTCGGGGTCGGCCTCCAGGAGGTCGCGGTGCAGACCGCCGAGGATGATCCGGTCCGGGTTGAGGATGTTGACCAGCCCGGCGAGCCCCAGGCCGAGACGGTCGATCAACTCCTCGGCCGCGGCCCGCACATCGGGGTCGCCGTACTCCGTGCGGAGCAGGCCGCCGGACTGCTTGAGCAGCGACTCCTCGGGGCCGGGCTCCCGGCCGGCCGCCGTGAGGAAGGCGAGGGGGTCCGTCTCCACGTCGAGGCAGCCTCGTCCGCCGCAGTGGCAGGGGCCGCCCTCAGGATTGACGGTCAGATGCCCCACTTCCAGGGCGAGTCCCGAACTCCCGCTGTGGAGGCGGCCGTCCAGGACGAGGGCGCCGCCCACTCCCCGGTGCCCGGTGGCGACGCAGAGCAGGTGCTGGGCCCCTCGCCCGGCGCCGTGCCGGTGCTCGGCGAGCGCGGCGAGATTGACGTCGTTGGCGGTGAACGCGGGTCCTGTGATGCCCGCGGCGCGTACGCAGGTGGAGAAGATCTCCCGGACCGGTGCTCCCGCAGGCCAGGCGATGTGCAGCGGGTTGAGGGCCGTTCCCTCGGGTTCGGCCACGGCGGAGGGCACGGCGAGGCCGGCCCCGACACAGCGCAGCCCGGTGTCGTGCAGGAGCCGGGCCCCGGCCTCCACGACCTCGCCGAGGACCTGGGCGGGGTCGGCCATGACGGCGACGCAGCCGGGCGCGGTGGCCACGATCCTGCCCCCGAGCCCCACGAGCGCGGCGCGGAAACCGTCGGAGTGCACCTGGGCGGCGAGAGCCACGGGCCCGCTGTCACGGATGGACAGCCGGTGCGAGGGGCGGCCCTGCGAACCGGCGGCGGAGCCCGGGCTGGAGTCGACCCTGATGAGCCCGAGCGCCTCGAGCTCCGCGGCCACCGCTCCCGCTGTGGCACGGGTGACGCCGAGCTCGGAGGTGAGTACGGCGCGGGTGGGGGCACGCCCGGTGTGCACGAGCTCCAGGGCGGGCCCGAGCGCGCTGCGGCCCCTCTCCAACTTCGTCCGCGTGGTGGTCGACTTGCCGTTCATGGGGGCGAGTCTCCCATGATCCGGAGCCGTTGCCGACGCTCCGGCGCCCGCATCGTTCACCGGCCGGTCACCGGCGCAGCGGCCTTGCGCGCTCCCTCCGGGCGACCCTATCCTCACTTTGTGCCGCAAGTAAACAAACTGCGGACGGCCCTGCCGGGGGGACGTGGCGGAGACACCGCTCCACCTTCGCCGGCCCGCCTCCGTACCGCGCTGACCGTGTTCTTCGCCCTCGACGGGTTCCTCTTCGCCGGCTGGGTGGTCCGTATCCCGGCCATCAAGGACCGGACGGGGGCCAGCGCCTCCACCCTCGGGCTCGCCCTGCTCGGCGTCTCCGCCGGTGCGGTGGTCACGATGATGCTCACCGGGAGGCTCTGCCGGCGCTACGGAAGTCACGCGGTCACCGTGGTCTGCGGTGTGCTGCTGTCCTTGAGCATCGCCCTTCCTGCACAGGCGGGTTCGGCTCTCACCCTCGGCCTCGTGCTCCTCGTCTTCGGCGCCGCGTACGGCGGGCTGAACGTGGCGATGAACAGCGCGGCCGTCGAAGTGGTCTCCGCGTTGCGCCGCCCGGTGATGCCGAGCTTCCACGCCGCGTTCAGCTTCGGCGGCATGGCGGGCGCGGGTATCGGCGGGCTGGTCGCGGGCAGCCTCTCGCCCGCGACCCATCTCTTCGCCCTGACGGGCGTCGGACTCCTCGTCACCGCGGTGACCGGCCCGGTGCTCCTGCGGGGGCGGCCCGCCGCGCCGCCGGCGGAACAGGGGGACACGGACGCCCGTGAGCGGCCGAAGGGAATGAACGCCCAGGCGCGCCGGGTCGTCGTCCTCTTCGGCGTCATCGCCCTCTGCACGGCGTACGGCGAAGGGGCGCTGGCCGAGTGGGGCGCACTGCACCTCAGCCAGGACCTGGGTGCGACCCCCGGTCTCGCCGCCGCCGGATACTCCTTGTTCGCGCTGACGATGGCCATCGGCAGGCTCAGCGGCACCGCTCTCCTCGAACGGTTCGGGCAGACCCGCACCCTGGTGGCGGGCGGGGCCACAGCCGCGGCGGGGATGCTGCTCGGCGCGCTGGCTCCGGCCGTCTGGCTCGTACTGCTCGGCTTCGCCGTGGCCGGTCTGGGCCTGGCCAACATATTTCCCGTCGCGGTCGGCCGGGCGGGCGCGCTGGCGGGGCCCAGCGGGGTGGCCGCGGCGTCGACCCTCGGCTACGGCGGGATGCTCCTCGGGCCACCGGTGATCGGCTTCCTCGCCGACTGGATCTCCCTCCCGGTGGCCCTCACCACGGTGACGCTGCTCGCCGCCACTGCGGCGGTGCTGGGCGGTGCCGCCCGCAACGTGGGCGAACACCTGAACGGTTGAGTAGCCGTACTCAGGCACGGCCGGCTCCCCCGGCGCAGGATGGAGGCATCAGCCATCCACGGGAGCGGGACATGAGTCATCAGGGGACGTACAACCGGCGGTTGCGCACGCTGGCACGACTGACGTTCGGCAACACGGCTTCGCGTGTCTACCTCGGTCTCGTACTGGCGGCCGCTGTGTTCGTGGCGGTGGACACGCTGCTCGTGTCCCACGACGACGCCTCGTTCGCCGGTGTCTGGGTGTTCTTCCTCGCCGCCCCGACCGTGTTCGTGTTCCTCCTCGGCAGCTCGATGGCCGGCCCGGACACCGGGGGCCCCGCCTGGTTCACCTATCTCGCGCTGGTCGTATCGGTGCTCGTGCAGGCCTGTGCGCTGGGCTGGTTCTCACAGCTGCTGCTCCGCGGGCCCCGCCGGGGCGGTTCCGCGCATCCCCAGGGCGTCTGACACCGCTCTGGCAAAATCGCCGGCGCGGAGACCACCGAGTACATGACAACCCTTACCGCTGAAGGCCACGCCCTCGCCCGGGCCGCACGCGAGGCGGGGACTGACGCCCAGGTTCCGATCTGCCCGGGATGGCGGGTGCGCGATCTTCTTACTCTCCGGGTGCGGGCCGTGGACACGGACGCGGTGTGGACCGTACGTCTGTCGGCCGATCCGCCGCTCACGGTGCGCGGAGCCGCCGCCTTGGAGACACCTGCCGACTGCACGCTCAGCGGCACGGCCGAGGAACTCTGTCCGGGGCTGTGGAACCGCGTCCCGCTCTCGTCCGTCGGCTTGTCCGGGGGCCCCGGGGCCGTCGCACCGTGGGAGGAGAACTCCGCCGTCGTCCGGTCGTGATCGGGGCCGGGGAACGCTCAGATCCCCGATCTGTCCGCTTCCCTGTCCGGTCCGGCGCCCGGCTCGTTCAGCATCCGGGACAACACCGCCCGCTGAAGGGGCCTGGCCTCGGTATGGCGGGCCCGGCCGGTTCGCGTCAGCTCGACACGCACACCGCGGCGGTCCTCACTGCACATCGCTCGGCGCACGAGGCCGTCCCTCTCCAGCCGCGCGACGAGACGCGACAGCGCGCTCTGGCTGAGATGGACCCGCGAAGCGATCTCCTGAACGCGGAGGCAGCCGTCGCCGCCCTCCGCAGCGGCTTCCACGAGGACGTCCAGGACCTCGAAGTCACTGGCCCCCAGGCCGTGCCGGTCCAGCACCCGGTCCAGCTCACCCAGGGTCCTGGCGTGCAGTGCGAGCATCTCGCGCCACTCGCCGACGAGCGCCTGCTCGGACTTCTTCGCTGCCATGACCGCACGCTAGCAGAGGAGCGAACCACTCATGCACGCACAATAAATGCATACGCATCAGAACGTTCCGAGTTGGATCCGAGGGCGGCGGGAAGCTGCGGGAACTGCTCGGAAATGCGTCCTTGCCGTCGGTCACGACTCCTGTGACACTTCGGACATGTCGCGACGCACTCAGGCGGAACGGGACGCCATGACCGTGGAGATCGGCTACGCCCTGGTCAGCGGCGTCGTGGTGGCCGCGGCCACGTTCGCCGGGGTCTGCTTCCCCGCGCTGCTCCTCCAACTGCCGGCCGGTGCGGAACACGTGCTGTTCCGAGTGGGGGCCGTGCTCGGCGCGCTGGTGTTCACCCTCCGGGTGGTGCACGTGCTCCGGGGCTTCCCCCGCGCGGCCGAGGACCGGCGTCTGCCGGCCCTTCAGCCGAGCCAGCCGGGCCGCACGAGCCCCGACTCGTAGGCCAGTACGACCAGTTGCGCCCTGTCGCGGGTGCCCAGCTTGACCATGGCGCGGCTGACGTGGGTCTTGGCAGTGAGCGGGCTGACGACGAGCCTGCGGGCGATCTCCTCGTTGGTGAGGCCGATACCGACCAAGGCCATGACCTCCCGCTCACGTTCGGTGAGTTCGTCCAGGACCGTCGCCGCCGCGGGCGCCTTGGAGCGGGCGGCGAACTCCGCGATCAGCCGCCGGGTGACCCCCGGCGACAGCAGGGCGTCCCCGGCCACCACCGCCCGGACGGCGCGCAGCAGCTCGTCCGGTTCGGTGTCCTTGACCAGGAATCCGGAGGCTCCGGACCGGATCGCCTCGAAGACGTACTCATCGAGTTCGAAGGTGGTGAGCATGACCACCTTCACCTCGTGGAGGGCCGGGTCGTCGGTGATCGCCCGGGTCGCCGCCAGACCGTCCAGCTTCGGCATCCGGATGTCCATGAGCACGGTGTCGGGGCGCAGTTCTCGCACGAGGCGTACGGCCTCCGCCCCGTCGGCGGCCTCGCCGGCCACCTCGATGTCCGGCTGGGCGTCCAGCAGCGCCCGGAACCCTGCGCGGACCAGCAACTGGTCGTCGGCGAGCAGTACGCGGATCACGTCGTCCCCTCCGTTCCCGTCTCGTCCCGTGCGGCGGGACCGCCCCGGCCGGGCCGCAGCGGAAGTTCCGCAGTGACGCGGAATCCGCCGTCGGGACGGGGGCCCGCGTCGATCGTGCCACCCAGGGCCGCGGCCCGCTCCCGCATGCCGATGAGTCCGTTGCCGCTCCCTCCGGCGTCGTCGCCCGTGGCCGGCCCCTCGTCGTCGACCAGCAGTCCGAGATGTTCGCGACCGTACGCGATCCGGACGCGTGCGGTACGCGATCCGGAGTGCCGCACCACATTCGTCAGGGCCTCCTGCACGATGCGGAAGGCGGCGAGGTCGGTGCCGGGCGGGACCGGCCCCCGTGCGCCGTCCGTTACGACGGTCACGGTGAGCCCCGCTCCTGCGGCCTGGTCGACCAGCTCGGGCAGGCGGTCGAGGCCCGGGGCCGGGGCGCGGGGAGCGTCGCCGGGCGTCCGGAGGTTCTCCAGCACCTGGCGCACCTCGCCGAGCGCCTCCTTGCTGGCGGACTTGATCGTGGTGAGTGCCGTACGGGCCTGTTCGGGATCGGAGTCGAGCAGGGCCAGCCCGACCCCGGCCTGCACGTTGATGACGGAAATGCTGTGGGCCAGCACGTCGTGGAGTTCACGGGCCATGCGCAGCCGCTCCTCGTCGGCCCGCCGCTTCTCCGCGGCCTCCCGCTCCGCCCTGGCCGCCGCCCACTGCTCACGGCGCACCCGGAGGAGCTCGGCCGCGGCGACGACGGCCACCACCCAGGCGGTGATGAACGCCTCCTGACCCCAGGGCGCCGGGCCGTCGCCGTCCGGCGGCAGCCATCGGTACAGCCAGTGCGCGACCAGCAGGTGCCCCGCCCACAGGGTGCCCAGCGACCACCATGCCGCCTTGCGGTGCCCCGACACGATGGCGCTGAAGCAGCCGACGGCGACAGCGAGGAAGACCGGGCCGTACGGATATCCGAGGCCGAGGTAGACGAGCGTGGCGGCCGACGTGCCGGCCACCGCGACGACAGGGTGGCGGTGGCGCACGAGCAGCAGGGCGACCGCGGCGAGGAGCAGCAGCCGGGCGACGAGGCCGAGCGGTTCCCGGTCCTGGCCGTGCGCGGCGACGGTGGTGCCCACCATGACGATCACGCCGACCACGACGGTCGACGGCCAGGGAAGCCGGTCGCCACGCCATGCCCGGCCGGCGAACCTTCCCAGGCCGCCGGGCCCCTCCCCGCCGTCGTGCCGTCCGCGCCACGGGGGGCCGTGGCCGGCCCGTCGGCCTCCCGGCCCCCGGCGGGGGCCGGCCGCCGCACTCGGATGCGCTCGCTGATCCTGCATACCGGCCACGCTAGACGCGTGGACCCCCGGCGCACGTCAGCCGGGCGTGGTGATCCCACGTACTCCCTGCGGAGTACGTGGTCCGGGGGGGCCGACCCCGCCTCTCCGCCCCGGGCTTGCGCCCGAGCTCGTGAACAGCGTGCCGGAAGAGCTGTTCGCGTGTCTCGACCACACGGTTGAACCGGCCGAAGAGCTCGAAGGAGATCAGCCCGAAGAGCTGCGTCCACGCGGCTACCAGGGCCACCACGACGGCGGGGGCAACGCCTGGGCAAGATCGGACGCCATCCGTCCGCCCTCGGTACGCGGTCCGGCATCCTGCGGGAGGACGGCGAGGCCCTCGGCGAGGTAGGCGTCGCGTGTCGACCGACGCCGAGCTCCTGGCCGCCTGCCCCGACCACCGGTCTTCCGGATCACGGTCGAGAGCTGATCCCACCCGACCCCTGGCGGTCCATCACATGCATCGCCCGCTGTGCCAGCGGATGCGTCCGGACCAGCTCGGCCAGTGATGTCGTCCCCCGGGTGACCCCCGCGAACGCGTTCCAGGCAGGGCGGAAGCCCGTCAGCACCGCGTGCAGGATCCCCGGGCGCCGCTCGAACAGCCTGAGCATGCGGCGTCCGACGCTCATCTCCACACCCAGCCCCGCCTTGATCGCGAAGGCGTAGTTGAGCGCCTGCCGGCGGGCGTCGACCGCGTCGTGCGACTCCGCGATCCGCACGGCCCATTCGCCCGCGAGCCGCCCGGACCGCAGTGCGAAGGAGATGCCCTCCCTGGTCCAGGGTTCCAGCAGCCCGGCCGCGTCGCCGCAGACCACGACCCGTCCACGGGAGAGCGGCGAGTCGTCGCTGCGGCACCGGGTCAGATGGCCGGAGGAGACCGTGGGCTCGAACCCGGCGAGACCGAGCCGTCCGACGAAGTCCTCCAGATACCGCTTGGTCCCCGCACCGTCGCCGCGCGCCGAGATGACGCCGACGGTCAGTGTGTCGCCCTTGGGGAAGACCCAGCCGTAACTCCCGGGCATCGGGCCCCAGTCGATGAGCACCCGGCCCGCCCAGTCCTCGGCGACCGTCTCCGGGACGGGAATCTCCACCTCGAGCCCGAGGTCCACCTGGTCGAGCTTCACGCCGACATGAGCCCCTATGCGGCCGGCACTGCCGTCCGCGCCGACGACGGCCCGGGCGAGCACCGTCTCGCCGCCGGCCAGCACGACGGCGACCGTGCGCCGGTCGGGTACGGCCGTGCCGTGCTGCTCCACCCGCGTCACCGCCACGCCCGTGCGCAGCTCGGCGCCGGCCTTCTGGGCCTCTTCCACCAGCCCGGCGTCGAACTCCGGCCGGTTGATCAGCCCGAAGAGCATCCGCTTGGACCTGCGGGTGCGCGACAGTTTCCCGTTGAGCGAGAAGGTGACCGCGTGGATCCGGTCCTTCAGGGGGAGTTCGAACCCGGGGGGCAGGGAGTCCCGCGAGTACCCGATGATTCCACCGCCGCACGTCTTGTAGCGGGGGATCTCCGCCTTCTCCAGCAACAGCACCCGACGGCCTGCGACGGCCGCCGCGTACGCCGCGGAAGCTCCGGCCGGGCCCGCGCCGACCACGACGACGTCCCATACCGAGGACTCCTGCGGTACCGACGACGTCTCATCCGGCTCACGTCCGGCGTCTGCGTTCTCGCTGCTCACGATGTGCTTCTGCTCCTGATCCGACCAGTGGCCCCAGCTGCTCACGGCATCCTACGGCGCGTCGCGGCCGAACTCCGCTGTGGGAGGATCAGCCATGAATTCGTTGTACACGCGTCGCCGCGTCCACGGTGTCGCGCCCGGCCGCGTACACACCGCGCCATAGTCCTAACGTCGCACCCACGAGGAGCGTGCCCATGACCGCCCGTCCGATTTCCGAGACCGTCGCCTCGCTGATGCCCCGCGCGAAAGCGGAGCTCGCCGAGCTGGTGGCCTTCCGGTCGGTGGCGGACCCCGCACAGTTCCCGAGGAGCGAGTGCGAGGCGGCGGCCGGCTGGGTCGCGGACGCGCTGCGCGCCGAGGGCTTCCAGGACGTCGCGCTGCTCGACACCCCCGACGGAACCCAGTCGGTGTACGGCTACCTGCCGGGCCCGCCCGGCTCGCCCACGGTGCTGCTCTACGCGCACTACGACGTGCAGCCGCCGCTGGACGAGTCCGCCTGGCTCTCGCCGCCGTTCGAGCTGACCGAGCGCGACGGCCGCTGGTACGGCCGGGGCGCCGCGGACTGCAAGGGCGGCTTCATCATGCACCTGCTCGCGGTGCGCGCCCTCATGGCGAACGGCGGCGTCCCGGTGTCCGTCAAGGTGATCGCGGAGGGTTCGGAGGAGCAGGGCACGGGTGGCCTCGAACGGTACGCCGAGGCGCACCCGGAGCTGCTGGCCGCCGACTCGATCGTCATCGGTGACGCCGGCAACTTCCGCGTCGGGTTGCCCACCGTCACCGCGACGCTGCGCGGTATGACCATGCTGCGGGTGCGGCTGGACACCCTCGAAGGGAACCTGCACTCCGGGCAGTTCGGCGGCGCGGCACCGGACGCGCTGGCCGCGATGATCCAGTTGCTGGCGTCCTTGCGGGCCGAGGACGGCACGACCACGGTCGACGGGCTCACCTCCGACGCGGAGTGGGACGGACTGCAGTACCCGGAGAGCGAGTTCCGCGACGACGCCAAGGTGCTCGACGGCGTGGGACTCATCGGCACGGGCACGGTCGCCGACCGCATCTGGGCGCGGCCCGCAGTCACCGTCATCGGCATCGACTGCCCGCCGGTGGTCGGAGCCACTCCGTCGCTCCAGGCGAGCGCCCGGGCGCAGATCAGCCTGCGGGTGCCGCCGGGCCATGACGCCTCCGAGGCGACGAAGCTGCTGACGAGCCACCTCGAGTCGCACGCCCCCTGGGGAGCACGCGTCTCCGTCGAACAGGTCGGCCAGGGGCAGCCGTTCCGCGCCGACGTCACCAGCCCCGCCTACGCGTCGATGGCCGAGGCCATGCGGCTCGCCTACCCGGGTGAGGAGATGCAGGCCTCCGGCATGGGGGGCTCGATCCCGCTCTGCAACACGCTGGCCGCGCTGTACCCCCAGGCGGAGATCCTGCTCATCGGGCTGAGCGAGCCCGAGGCCCAGATCCACGCGGTGAACGAGAGCGTGTCCCCCGAGGAGCTGGAGCGGCTCTCGGTCGCCGAGGCGCTGTTCCTGCGGAACTACGCGGAGTCCAGGAACGGCTGAGGGCCGCGCCCGACTCGGTACGCGCTGAGCGAAGTCGCCCGGAGCAGAACTCCGGGCGGCGGGCCTCCCGCCGTCCGTACGTTGACCGTATGGACCGTGTCGAGGTACTCCCGCAGCTGCACATGTTCCGCTTCCCGATCGGCCAGGCGTATCTCTGGCGGGACGGCGCGGACCTGACGTTGATCGACGCGGGTGATGTGCACGCGGCGGCCGCCGTCGAGGACGGCGTACGGGGGCTCGGTTCGGACCCGGCCGGGATCCGGCGGATCGTCCTCACCCACGGCCACCCCGACCACTACGGGGCCGCTCAGGAGCTGGCGGACAGATACGGCGCCGAGATCCTGGCGCACCGGCTGGACGCCCCGGTGGTCCGGGGCGAGGAACGCATGCCCGATCCCGACCTGCACGACTGGGAACGGCCCCTCTACGCCCATGCCCTGACGGTCCCCGAGGCGCCGCCCACCCGGGTCGACCGCGAGCTGACGGACGGCGACGAGCTCCCGTTCGGGGGCGGCGCACGGGTGGTCCACTCCCCCGGTCACACCCCCGGCTCGATCGGCGTGCACCTGCCCCGCCACGACGTGCTGTTCACCGGGGACGCCGTGGCCGGGGTGGACCGGGTGATGCTGGGTGTGTTCAACACCGACCACGCACAGGCCCGGGCCTCCTTCCGCCGGCTGGCCGCCCTCAACCCGGCCGTCGCCTGCTTCGGCCACGGCGACCCGCTCACCACCGACACGGCAGCCGTCCTCGCAGCCGCCGCGCGGTGAACAGCGGCCCGCAGGACGCTATCGGCCGCCCACCGGCACTCCCGCCTCCAGATTCAGCACGGTGGACCGCTCGCGGGCGCGCAGTGCCCAGCGGAGCCTCTCGAAGCGGGTCGGCGGGAGCAGACCGGCTGCCTCCTCCTCGGTGACGAACCTCCAGCCGCGCAGTTCCGAACCCGGCAGCAGCAGCCGCGCGGCGTCCTCGCCCCGCAGCCGGCCGCCGTCGAACAGGAAGCGCAGTCCTCCGTACGCGGGCGGCTTCGGCGCCTCCCAGTCGATCACCAGAAGCCTCGGCACCGTGTCCAGGTGAAGCCCCAGCTCCTCGGCGACCTCCCGTATCCCGGCCTGGGCGGGGGCCTCTCCGGGTTCCACCACCCCGCCGGGGAATTCCCAGCCGGGCTTGTATGTGGGGTCGACGAGCAGCACCCGGTCCTGCTCGTCGAAGAGCAGTACCCCGGACGCGACGGTCTCCGCACGCGGTTCGGGGGTCTGGACTATGCCGCACTCCCTGGCCTCGCCGGTGCGCAGCGCGTCGGCTATCCGCTCGGCCGTCTCGTACGGGGTGAGGGCGCTGGTGTCGATGGTGTGGGCGTCCGCGGTGATCCATCCGAGCGCCGCCCGGTAGGGCTCGATGTGCTCGTAGGCCCATTGCCGGACGCGCTCACTGTGCTCGGGATCGTCGGCGAATTCCTCGCGCTGTGCGATCCGGCTCCGCAGGATCGTTTCCTCAGGTGAGAGCAGTACATGACGCACCGGTATGCGCCGGGAGGCGAGGCCGCCGAATATCTCGTCGCGGTACTCCTGCCTCAGCAGTGTCATCGGCACGACCAGTACCCCGGAGAGTTCCGCGAGAAGCGCGGCGGCCGTGTCGACCACCAGGCGCCGCCATATCGGCAGGTCCTGGAAGTCGGTCACCTCGGCGAGCTTCTTCTGGGGCAGTAGCCGACGCAGTCCCCCGCCGATCAGTCCGGGGTCGTAGAAGGTGCTGTTCGGGATCAGATCGATCAGTTCGCACGCGGCGCTGGTCTTGCCCGCACTGAACGCACCGTTGATCCAGACGATCACGGGTCCCCCTCTTCCGTAGCCCCCTGTGGCTTGCCCGCAACACCCCGCTGCGGAAACCCCGCAGGGGTGACGCTGTTGCGCCGGCGCGGACGCCGGGGGGCGTCACACTGTACGAGCCCGGCCCGGCGCACCGCCGTAACGAGTGGCGGCCGGACGTCGTTGGAGCGGACAGTCACTGGAACGACGAGGGGATGCGCGGTGCGCCGCACGGTACTAGGGCAGTTTCCGGCGGGAGGACCACGGGGCAGCCGGCCCGCGGAGGAGTTCGCCGCCGCCCGCCGCGGCGAGGGCATGGCCGCCGAGGTGGTGATGGACCTGGAGCAGGACGCCTTCCTGGTGGTGGTGCCCCGGCAGCCGACGGACCGGGGCCGCTGACCTGGCGGTCCGGTCCCTACGGGGTGGCTACGGCCCGCACGCCGTTCGAGGCGCCGTGGCGGACCGTCGAAGCCGCGGCCGCCGCACCTACCAGCCCCGCGTCGGTGCCCATCACCGCGGAGGTCACGGTGAGGTCCTGGACGAAGGACAGCGTGGCGTATTCGCGCAGGGACCTGCGCAGCGGCGCGAAGAGCACCTCACCCGCTCCCGCCACTCCCCCGCCGATCACGGCGATGTCGATGTCCGTCAGGGTGGCGGTGGCGGCGATCCCGGCGGCGAGAGCCTGGGCGGCCCGCTCGAAGGAAGCGGCGGCGACCGGGTCCCCCGCCCGCGCGGCGGCGGCCACCGCGGCGGCGGTGGCATCGCCGTCCGGGCCGGGGCGCCAGCCGTTCTCCAGGGCCCGCCGGGCGATGTTCGGCCCGCTGGCGATGCGCTCCACGCAGCCGCGCGCGCCGCAGGGGCAGGGGTCGCCGTCCAGGTCGACACTGATGTGGCCGATGTGGCCGGCGTTGCCCGAGGGGCCCGGGTACAGCTTTCCGCCGAGGACGAGACCGCCGCCGACACCGGTGGAGACGACCAGGCACAGCGCGTTGTCATACCCCCGGGCGGCGCCCAGCCAGTGCTCGGCCGCCGTCATCGCGACCCCGTCGCCGACGAGTGTGACCGGCAGCCCGCCGGTCGCCGCGGCCACCCGGTCCACCAGCGGGAAACCGCGCCAGCCAGGAACGTTGACCGGGCTGACCGTGCCGGCCGAGGCGTCCACGGGCCCCGCGCTCCCGATGCCGACCGCACGGGTCCGGTGCCACAGCGGGGAGGCCGCCAGCTCCGCCAGGACGTCGCTCACCGCACCCATCACGGCCTCGGCGCCCTCGCGGGCCGGCGTGGGGCGCTGCGCCCGCGCGAGAAGGGATCCGCCGCCGTCGACCAACGCCCCGGCGATCTTGGTACCGCCGATGTCGAGCGCGGTGACGAGGTCGGTATGCATCGGTGTGGACTCTCCGGAGGGGTGAGGCGCAGGACCTGCGACTTCAGTCAGATGATGCTCCTAGTCTCCATTCTCTTGACAACGTTGTCCAGGGCCTATGCTCGACGCCACAGCATCCGGCCCCTTCCCGGCACCGCCGAAGGGGGCCGGAATCACCCGTTCCCGACGACAGGACAGCGCACCGTGGCCGAGACCGCCCGCCATTCCGAGTCCCGCTACGGCAACAGGCCGACCATGAAGGACGTGGCAGCCCGTGCCGGAGTAGGCCTCAAGACGGTCTCACGCGTGGTGAACAGCGAGCCCGGAGTCACCCCCGACACCGAACGCCGCGTCCAGGAGGCCATCGAGGCGCTCGGATTCCGCCGCAACGACAGCGCTCGCGTCCTGCGCAAGGGCCGCACCGCGTCGATCGGCCTCGTGCTGGAGGACCTCGCGGACCCCTTCTACGGCCCCTTGAGCCGCGCCGTGGAAGAGGTGGCCCGCGCCCATGGCGCGCTGCTGATCAACGGCTCCAGCGCGGAGGACCCGGAGCGCGAGCAGGAGCTCGTCCTCGCACTCTGCGCCCGCCGGGTGGACGGCCTCATCGTGATCCCGGCTGGCGACGACCACCGCTATCTGGAGCCTGAGATGAAGGCCGGCATCGCCACCGTCTTCGTCGACCGTCCGGCGGGCCGGGTCGACGCGGACATGGTGCTGTCGGACAGCTTCGGCGGGGCGCGCGCGGGCGTCGCCCACCTGGTCGCGCACGGACACCGCAGGATCGGCTTCATCGGGGACCAGCCGCGCATCCACACCGCGACGGAACGACTGCGGGGGTACCACGCGGCCCTGGCCGACGCGGGGATCGAGGTGGAGGACGCCTGGGTCTCCCTCGGCCCCACCGACCCGGCCCGGGTCAGGTCCGCCGCCGAGGCCATGCTGGCCGGGCCCGAGCCGGTGACCGCCCTCTTCGCGGGCAACAACCGCGTGACGGTCACCGCGGTCCGCGTCCTGGCCGAGTGCGAACGCCGCATCGCCCTGGTCGGCTTCGACGACATCGAGCTGGCCGACCTGCTCGGCATCACGGTGATCTCGCAGGACGCCGCGGCGGTCGGCCGCACCGCGGCGGAGCACCTGTTCCGCCGCCTCGACGGCGCCGCTCACGCCCCTGCGAGGGTGGAGCTCCCGACGCGGCTCATCCCGCGCGGCTCGGGCGAACTCCCGCCCGCGTGAACGCCCGGGGCATGCGAGCCCCGGGCGTCTTGGACGGGAGACCTCAGGGGGCCGTCACGGTCAGCCCGCCGCGCCGGGGCGAGGCGAAGCCGTCGAGGTCCGCGCGGCTCAGCCCGGTGAGGTCCGTGACCTCCGTGGTGTCCAGGGCCCCGCAGTCGATGCCGCGGAGCAGGTAGCCGCTCAGCGCCTTCGCGGTGGCGGGCTCGTCCATGACGTCCCCGCCGGCCTTAGCCACGTAGGCGGCGAGCCGGGACGCGGCCTGGCCGAGGCCCTCGCGGTAGAAGCTGTAGACGGCGGCGTAGCGGGTGGGCAGGTGGCCCGGGTGCATGTCCCAGCCCTGGTAGTAGGCGCGGGCCAGAGCGCGGCGGGTGAGGCCGTAGTGCAGACGCCAGGCGTCGTGGACCTGCTGGGCGGGGCCGACCGGGAGCACGTTCGTGGATCCGTCGCAGACCCGTACACCGGTGCCCGCGGCGGCGACCTGCATGACGGCCTTGGCGTGGTCGGCGGCGGGATGGTCACTGGCCTGGTAGGCGGGGCTGACACCGACGCAGGCGCTGTAGTCGAAGGTCCCGTAGTGCAGACCGGTCGCCCGGCCCCGGGCGGCGTCGATCATGCGGGCCACCGCGGCGGTTCCGTCCGACGCCAGGATGGACTGGCTGGTCTCGATCTGGATCTCGAACCCGAGGCGGCCGGAGGGCAGGCCGTGGGTCTCCTCGAAGGCCTCGAGCAGCCGCACGAAGGCGGTGACCTGCTCGGGGTACGTCACCTTGGGGAGCGTCAGGACGAGCCCCTCGGGGAGGCCTCCTGCCCGCATCAGGCCGGTGAGGAAGATGTCCGTGGTGCGGATGCCGCGGTCGCGTACGGCAGCTTCCATGCACTTCATCCGGATACCCATGTACGGGGCCGCGGTCCCGTCGCCGTACGCCTCGGTCACCAGACGCGCCGTGCGGGCGGCGGCCTCGTCCTCCTCCGCGTCGGGGCGCGGGCCGTAGCCGTCCTCGAAGTCGATGCGCAGGTCCTCGACCGGCTCGCGCTCCAGCTTGGCGCGTACGCGGTCGTGTACCGGCTCCGCGAGCTCCTGCGGGATCCCGAGGACCGAGGCGAGCGCGGCGGCGTCGGGGGCGTGCTCGTCGAGCGCTGCCAGCGCCTGGTCGCCCCAGGTGCGGAGGGTGGTGGGGGTGAAGCTGTCCGCGGGCACGTAGACGGTGTGGACGGGCTGGCGCGTGCCGGGGTCCCCTGGGTAGCGGCGGGCGAGTTCGGCGTCCACCGATGTGAGGGAGGCGCTGATCTCCTCACCGACCCTGCCGGCGAGGCTCGTTGCCACCTTCTCCTGCTGACCCATGACCGTACCCTCCACTTGCTCAGCAATTCCGCTTCCCGGAATCTTTCATCCGCATAGTGAAGTTATAAGTCCCCGCCCCCGGCGTCAATGGTGATCGGAAACAGTCCGGGGCCGCGCGGTGAGAACACCACGCGGCCCCGGGCCGTCGTACGGGCAGAGCTCCGACCGGGTCAGCCCTTGCGGGTCTTGACCTCGTCGGTGAGCTGCGGGACGACGTCGAAGAGGTCGCCGACGACGCCGTAGTCGACGAGGTCGAAGATCGGGGCCTCGGCGTCCTTGTTGACCGCGACGATGGTCTTCGAGGTCTGCATGCCGGCCCGGTGCTGGATCGCGCCCGAGATGCCGGAGGCGATGTACAGCTGCGGGGAGACACTCTTGCCGGTCTGGCCGACCTGGTTGGTGTGCGGGTACCAGCCGGCGTCGACCGCGGCACGCGAGGCACCGACAGCGGCACCGAGGGAGTCGGCGAGCGCCTCGATGATCGCGAAGTTCTCGGCGCCGTTGACGCCGCGTCCGCCGGAGACGACGATCGCGGCCTCGGTCAGCTCCGGACGGCCGGTCGACTCACGCGGGGTGCGCGAGAGGACCTTGGTGCCGGTGGCCGTGGCGGAGAAGGAGACCGTGAGGGCCTCGACGGCGCCCGCGGCAGGGGCGGCCTCGACGGCGGCCGAGTTCGGCTTGACCGTGATGACCGGGGTGCCCTTGGAGACACGGGACTTGGTGGTGTACGAGGCGGCGAACGCCGACTGCGTGGCGACCGGACCGGAGTCACCGGCCTCCAGGTCGACGGCGTCGGTGATGACGCCCGAACCGATACGCAGCGCGAGGCGGGCCGCGATCTCCTTGGCCTCGGCCGAGGAGGGCAGCAGCACGGCGGCCGGGGAGACCGCGTCGTACGCCGCCTGGAGGGCGTCCACCTTCGGTACGACGAGGTAGTCGGCGAACTCCGGCGCGTCGGCGGTCAGGACCTTGACCGCACCGTGCTCGGCGAGCGCGGCGGCGGTGTCGGCGGCCCCGTTGCCGAGGGCGACGGCGACCGGCTCGCCGATGCGGCGGGCGAGCGTCAGCAGCTCCAGGGTGGGCTTGCGGACGGCACCGTCCACGTGGTCGACATAGACGAGAACTTCAGCCATGGGACTTCAATCTCCTGCGTGCGAAAGAGGCGGGGCGGCGATGGGGACGGGCGGGGCTCAGATGAACTTCTGGCCCGCGAGGAACTCGGCCAGCTGCTTGCCGCCCTCGCCCTCGTCCTTGACGATCGTGCCCGCGGTGCGGGCGGGACGCTCGGCCGCGGAGTCGACCGCGGTCCAGGAGCCGCCCAGGCCGACCTCGTCCGCCTCGATCTCCAGGTCCTCCAGGTCCAGCGACTCGACCGGCTTCTTCTTCGCCGCCATGATGCCCTTGAACGACGGGTAGCGGGCCTCGCCCGACTGGTCGGTCACCGAGACCACGGCAGGCAGGGACGCCTCGAGCTGCTCGGAAGCGGAGTCGCCGTCACGACGGCCCTTCACGGTGCCGCCGTCGACCGAGACCTCGGAGAGCAGCGTGACCTGCGGGACGCCGAGGCGCTCCGCGAGCAGCGCCGGAAGCACGCCCATGGTGCCGTCCGTCGACGCCATGCCACAGATGACCAGGTCGTAACCGGTCTTCTCGACAGCCTTGGCCAGGACCAGGGAGGTGCCGATGACGTCGGTGCCGTGCAGGTCGTCGTCCTCGACGTGGACGGCCTTGTCGGCGCCCATCGACAGCGCCTTGCGCAGCGCGTCCTTGGCGTCCTCGGGACCCACCGTGAGCACGGTGATCTCCGCGTCGTCCGCCTCGTCGGCGATCTGCAGCGCCTGCTCGACCGCGTACTCGTCGAGCTCCGACAGCAGACCGTCGACGTCGTCACGGTCCAGGGTCAGGTCATCGGCGAAGTGCCGGTCGCCGGTGGCGTCGGGCACGTACTTCACACAGACAACGATCCTCAAGCTCACGCCGGCTCTCCTACTGCATCGTCATTTCTGGGCTGCCTTGTTGCACGCAGCATAGGCGCCTTATCGGGCGGTTTCCGGTCGGGGCGACCCGGCTCCCGGCCAAAATATTACTCGCCAGTACACCTAGTACATTACCCATAAGCAAGCGCTTGGAACTGTGACGTAGCCAACGGAGTCGGCTCCGGCACCGCCTTGCTCGCCCTCAGTCTCGCAGAGCCGTGAAACGCCCCTGGTGGTAGACCAGCGGCCTGCCGCCCCGCGACGGATCCCCGGCCACGACCTCGGCGATCACGATGCGGTGGTCCCCCGCCGGGATCCGGGCCACCACCCGGCAGACCAGCCAGGCGACCACACCCCCGAGCAGCGGCACCCCCTCGGGGCCCCTGCTCCAGTCGGTGGGCGGGCCGAACCGGTCGGCGCCGCTGCGGGCGAACGTCGCGGCGAGCTCCTGCTGGTCCTCGCCGAGTATGTGCACGCCCACGTGCTCCGCCTCCGCGACCACGGGCCAGCTGGAGGACGAGGCGCCCACCCCGAAGGAGACGAGCGGAGGCTCGGCGGCGACGGAGTTGAGCGAGGTGGCGGTGAAGCCGACCGGCCCCGCGCCCGCGGCGGTGATCACCGCGACCCCGGCGGCGTGCTGCCTGAAGACGGAGCGGAGGAGTTCGGGGGAAGCAGTCCGGGTGGCGCCGAGATCGGGCGAGGCCGTCATGGGGAGTCCTTCTGCGAGGGGGCGTTCGGGGCCGTGGGTTCTTCAGGCACCCGGACAGCGCGCACTCGCGTGGCGCACGAGGTCGACATGGACCCGTCCGAAGAGAAGGAGTTCTGGCGGCATAGCGTCAGAGTGACGATGCGTGGTGCGCACAGTCAAGTGCGTCCCGTCATGTGGGAGATGCGTCACGGTGCGTCATATCGCCTCGCCCAGCGCGGCGACGACGTCCGCCGTGCGCGGCATGCCCGCCGCCCGGCGGACGATGCGGCCCGCCGCGTCGAGCACCAGGACCGTGGGGGTCCGGCTGATGCCGAGGCTGCGTACGAGCGTGAGATGCGCCTCTGCGTCGATCTCGACATGGGCGACCCCGTCCACCATCGCGGCGACCTCCGCGAGGGTGCGCCTGGTGGCGCGGCACGGCTGGCAGAACGCGGTCGAGAACTGGACGAGAGTCGCCCGATCCCCCAGTTCCGCGCCGAGTTGGGCCGCGTCCAGCGTGTCCTCGTCCGTCCGCCCGTCCATTCCGGCCTCCCTCTCAGAGCTCTGCGCAAAGGGTCAGCACCCTGCGACCTCATAACATTCCCGGATGATTCACGTGACGAGAATCTCTCGCGCCGGACCCTTTGGGGCTGGCCACGGCGTCGCACATGGGGCACGATCGCCCCAATGCCGAAAACCTACGGCTGCGTAACTTCCGCCGGGAGAACCCTCCCCAGGCATTGAAGAAGGGTCTTCATCCAGTGGCAGAACTCGTCTATCGGCCGGTCATCGGCGCCGCTCGCACGCTGTTCAAGGCGCTCGACCTGAAGATCGACACCCAGGGTTCGGAGCACATCCCGAAGACCGGTGGCGCGGTTCTGGTCAGCAACCACATCAGCTATCTGGACTTCATCTTCACCGGGCTCGGCGCCTTGCCCCAGAAGCGGCTCGTCCGCTTCATGGCGAAGGAGTCGGTGTTCCGCCACAAGGTGTCGGGACCGCTGATGCGCGGCATGAAGCACATCCCCGTCGACCGCAACCAGGGCGAGGACGCCTACGCGCACGCGCTCGCGTCGCTGCGAGCGGGCGAGATCGTCGGAGTGTTCCCCGAGGCGACGATCTCCCAGTCCTTCACGCTGAAGAGCTTCAAGTCGGGCGCCGCGCGCCTTGCCCAGGAGGCGGGCGTACCTCTGATCCCGATGGCGCTGTGGGGTACCCAGCGGCTGTGGACCAAGGGGCGCCCGCGCAATTTCCGGCGCAGCCACACCCCGATCACGATCCGCGTGGGCGAGGCCCTGGAGGCTCCCACCGACCAGTACGCGGGGGCGATCACCCGTCGGCTGCGTGAACGCGTCCAGGAGCTCCTCGAGGCGGCACAGCGCGCCTATCCGGTGCGCCCCAAGGACGCGGCCGACACCTGGTGGGTGCCGGCGCACCTCGGCGGTACGGCTCCGACGCCCGCGGAGGCGCGCGAGCTCGGCTGATCCTCCGGGCGTCGGAGGAAACGTCACGCCGGGTCGTGGAGGGTGATCCGCGCTCCGGGGCTGATCTTCTCGAGCGACTCGGCGAGCTCGGCGGCCGCGGCCCCGAGCTCCTGCGCCGTCATCGGAGCGAGGCCCTCCAGAAGGAAGACGGCGTTGATCGACTCCTCGGTGAGACGGGTGCGTGTGCCCTGGCGCCAGTTCCAGCGCCGGCAGGTGACGGACTCGTCGTCACGCCAGACGACCTCCCCGGGTTCGGGGTACTCCATGACCTCCTCGCCGCCCGCGACCGTGGGGAACGGGTCCAGGCCGGTGGAGCGCACCAGCCTCATGGCGCCGCTGATGCGGTCGGTGTCCTCTCCGCCGACCGGGATCAGGCGGGCGACACTGATCGCGTTGTAGAGATCGACCAGGCGGTTGATGCGGGGCAGCCCGGCCTCGGTGAGGGCGCGTCTCGCGAGGGCCTCGGCGGAGTTGCGGGTCCGGGAGGGCTTGGCGCCGAAGGCCGTGTACATCTCGCGCCAGGCGGCCACATGCGGATCCTCGTGCGGGGCCCGGCCGCCGAGCCGCTCGGTGAGCCTTCGGGTCGCGTCGTCGAGCAGCGCCGAACTCGCATCGTCGCTGGGGCCGTTGACGAGGCCGTGCGCCTCGACGGCGATGTGGGTGAAGCCGGGGGCGAGGCTGCGGACCTCGTCGGAGACCGTGATCGTCAGGGTCATCTTCTGCATTGCTCCGGTACGGGTTGCGGGGACTTGGTGGGGCTCAGAGCGCGGTCGGAAGGTTCCGGCCCAGCTCCGCGCGGTCGCGTGAGCTCCGCAGGGCATGGAGAGTCGCCGCGTGCGGTACTGCATAGACTACTGGATAGTCCATTTCGTTGAACTCGGGCCGTGGCACCCAGGCCAGCCGCTCCTCGTCGGCCGAGAACCGGGCGTCGATCCCGCCCACGTTTCCGCGCGGATCCTGCCGCACCCACCGCTCCCACCCGGGAAGCCGCACCGCGACCAGGCCGTGGACGATGAGGTCCGTGGCGTCACTCCCGACGAGCCGCTGGTAGCAGAGGCCGGCATGGATGCCTGCGGCCCGCAGCAGGGCGGCCAGGGCATGCGACTTGGCGTAGCAGATGCCGGTGCGGGCGGCGAGGACGTCGGACGCGCGCCAGGTGACCCGCGGATCTCCCGTGTCCATCGAGTGCGGGATGGTGTCGCGCACGAACGCGAAGGCCTCGGAAGCGTATGTGTATGCGTCGACCGTTGCGGCACCGAGACGCTCGGACGTCTCCCGCACGAGCGGATGACGATGGTCGATGACCTCATCCTCGGCCAGATAGGCGGAAATGTCCGAGTCCTGCTGGATCAGCTTCATGCTCGAGGAGCGTAGCGATGCGGCCGACCGGACGCACTACATTTCCGATCGACCGCATAGGCATGCTGCCGCTACTGCCTGGCCATCTCCTCCTTGAGCGCCAGGACGAACGCGTCGACATCATCCTCACGGGTGTCGAAGGCACACATCCAGCGGACGTCTCCGGCCTTCTCGTCCCAGAAGTAGAACCTGAACCGCTTCTGCAGCCGTTCGGTCACCTCGTGCGGCAGCCTCGCGAAGACGGCGTTGGCCTGCACCGGGTAGAGGATCTCCACCCCGTCCACCGTCCGGACCCCGTCGGCGAGCCGCTGGGCCATGGCATTGGCATGGCGCGCGTTGCGCAGCCAGAGATCCCGCGCGAGCAGCGCCTCGAGCTGGACCGAGACGAAGCGCATCTTGGAGGCGAGCTGCATCGACAGCTTGCGCAGATGCTTCATGGCCCGGACCGCGTCCGGGTTCAGGACGACGACGGCCTCACCGAAGAGCGCGCCGTTCTTGGTGCCACCGAAGGACAGGACGTCGACGCCCACCGTGTTGGTGAACGTACGCATCGGCACGTCCAGCGACGCAGCGGCGTTGGCTATCCGGGCGCCGTCGAGGTGCACCTTCATGCCCCGGTCGTGGGCGTGCTCGCAGATGGCGCGGATCTCGCCGGGCGTGTAGACGGTGCCGAGCTCGGTGTTCTGGGTGATCGAGACGACCTGCGGCATCGCCCGGTGCTCGTCGTCCCAGCCGTGGGCCTCCCGGTCGATGAGCTCCGGGGTGAGCTTGCCGTCCGGGGTCGGGACGGTGAGCAGCTTCAGCCCGCCCACCCGCTCCGGGGCCCCGCCCTCGTCCACGTTGATATGGGCGGACTCGGCGCAGATGACCGCGCCCCAGCGGTCGGTCAGCGCCTGGAGCGCGACGACGTTGGCCCCGGTGCCGTTGAAGACCGGGAAGGCCTCGGCTGTGGGACCGAAGTGGCTGTGCATGATCCGCTGGAGATGTCCGGTGTAGTCGTCCTCGCCGTAGGCGACCTGGTGGCCGCCGTTGGCGAGGGCGAGGGCCGCGAGAACCTCCGGGTGCGCGCCCGCGTAGTTGTCACTGGCGAAACCGCGCACCTGCGGGTCGTGACGACGTCGCGCGTCGGTCCTTACGGTTGCGGGGTCAGCCACAGACGCTTTCCGTTCAATTCTCCGGCGGGCTTGTCCCAGACCCCGGCGATGGCCTCGGCCAGCTCCGTGACGTCCGTGAAGCCCGCGAACTTCGCATTCGGGCGCTCGGCGCGCATCGCGTCGTGCACCAGTGCCTTGACCACCAGGATCGCAGCAGCCGACGTCGGGCCCGCGTCGCCCCCCGCCTTGCGGAAGGCGTCCGCCAGGGCGAGCGTCCAGGCCTCGGCCGCCGCCTTGGCGGCGGCGTAGGCCGCGTTCCCGGCGGTGGGATTGCCGGCTCCGGCCGCGCTGACCAGGACGTACCGGCCTCGGTCGCTGCGCTGTAGGACCTCGTGGAAGGCGAGCGAGGTGGACTGGACCGTGCGGATCAGCAGCTTCTCCAGGTAGTCCCAGTCGGTCAGGCTGGTGTCCGCGAAGCCGGATCCGCCGCGCCAGCCTCCGACGAGATGGACCAGTCCGTCGACGCGGCCGAATTCCTTCTCCGTCTTGAGGGCCCATTCCCGGGCCGCCCCCGGATCCAGGAGGTCGACCGTGTCGCCGGTGACGGTCGCTCCCCCGTGGGCGTAACGCGCGGCGTCGACCGCTTCCACGAGCCGCTCGGGGTTCGCGTCGGAGGCGACCACGGTCGCCCCCGCCTCCGCGAGCCTGAGCAGGGTGGCGCGGCCCGCCGGCCCCGCCGCCCCCGCCACCGCGATCACGGCGCCCTCGAGCACACCGCTGTCGGCCCTGCCTGTTCCGTTCATCGCCACCGCCTCCTCAGAACCCGCGCTCACGCAGCTGCCCGCCCGGCGTCCGCCGCGGTGATCCCCTTGGTGGAGGCGATCACATGCTTCAGCTTCTTCGAGAGCGCCTCATAGAACATGCTCAGGGGAAACTCGTCCGGAAGCACGTCGTCGACGAGCTTACGAGGCGGTTGGGTCAGGTCCAAGGCGTCAGGGCCCTTGGCCCAGCGGGACCCCGGGTGGGGTGCGAGATAGGTCGCGACCAGGTCGTACGCCGCGAACCAGTGCACGAGCTTGGGGCGGTCGATGCCGTCGCGGTAGAGCTTCTCGATCTCACCGCAGAGCTGGTTCGTGACCTCGGGGGCGCGGGACCAGTCGATCTTGAGCGTGTTGTCGGTCCAGCGGACCACGTCGTGCTTGTGGAGGTAGGCGAAGAGCAGCTGACCGCCCAGGCCGTCGTAGTTGCGCACACGCTCGCCGGTGACGGGGAAGCGGAACATCCGGTCGAAGAGCACGGCGAACTGGACGTCGCGGCCCTGGCCGAAGCCGTCGGCCTCCAGCTTCACGGCCTCCCGGAAGGCGGTGAGGTCGCAGCGCAGCTCTTCCAGCCCGTACATCCAGAACGGCTGGCGCTGCTTGATCATGAACGGGTCGAACGGAAGGTCGCCGTGGCTGTGGGTGCGGTCGTGGACCATGTCCCAGAGCACGAACGCCTGCTCGCATCGCTTCTGGTCACCGATCATCTCGCGGACGTCGTCGGGCAGCTCGACGCCCAGCAGGTCGACGGACGCCTCGGTCACGCGGCGGAAGCGGGCGGCCTCGCGGTCACAGAAGATGCCGCCCCAGCTGAAGCGCTCCGGCGCCTCGCGTACGGCGATGGTCTCGGGGAAGAGCACGGCGGAGTTCGTGTCGTAGCCCGACGTGAAGTCCTCGAAGGTGATGCCGCAGAACAGCGGGTTGTCGTAGCGCGTGGCCTCGAGGTCGGCGAGCCACTCGGGCCACACCATCCGCAGCACGACGGCTTCGAGATTGCGGTCCGGGTTGCCGTTCTGCGTGTACATCGCGAACACGACCAGGTGCTGGAGGCCGTCCGCGCGGCTTCTGGCGGGCTGGAAGGCGAGCAGGGAGTCGAGGAAGTCCGGGACGCCGAATCCGTCCGCGGCCCAGCGGCGCAGGTCGGTGACGAGCGCGCGGTGGTAGGCGTCGTCGTGCGGGAGCAGCGGGGAGAGCTGCTCGACCGCGGTGACCACGCGCTCGATGACGGCTCCGGCTGTTTCGGCGGAGGGGGCGCCCTCGGACCCGAAGTCGATGGAGCCGTCCTTGGACTGCCAGGGGCGGAGCTCCTCCACGGCACTCTTGAGCGCCGGCCAGGCAGGGTGCTCCACGACCCGCTGGGCAGAAGCTATCGCGCCGGTGGCGGCGGCATGCTCAAGAATTTCCGTCATAACACTTCCTTCACGGGAGGACCTCGCGTCAAGCAACCGTATCCATCCACGGTTCCATCGGACAAGTGGAGGGCAGAAAATTATCCTGCCGACCCACATTTTCACCGTTATTTTTCCTGCCATGCATCCACGCGACAACTTCTTCCGCCGGACTGGCAGGGCAGGGGCCGTCCTCCACGGGAGAACTGGTTCCCTGGGGGGTAGGAGCCGCACGCGGGACGTACACGACGGACGGAAGCGGGAGTGCCTTGACTTTTCTCACCATCGGTCATCGCGGGGTCATGGGTGTCGAGCCGGAGAACACGCTGCGTTCGTTCGCGCACGCGGAGCAGGCCGGCATGGACGCCGTCGAACTGGATCTCCACCTGAGCAAGGACGGCGCGCTCGCCGTGATGCACGACGCCGCCGTGGACCGCACGACGGACGGGCGGGGGCTGATCGCCGAGAAGACGCTGGCGGAGCTCCGCGAGCTCGACGCCGGGCAGGGCGAGCGGGTGCCGGTCTTCGAGGAGGTGCTCGACGCGATCGGCTCGCCCGTCCAGGCCGAGATCAAGGACGTGGCGGCGGCGAGGGCACTGGCCGAGGTGATGCTGCGACGCGATCTGGCCGCCCGCGTCGAGGTCTCCTCGTTCCACGACGGGGCCGTCGCCGAGATCGCGCAGCTCGTCCCGGGCGTACGCACTGTGCTCATCGCCAGCCACTGGGAGGGCGATGTGGTGGACCGGGCGAAGGCGGTGGGCGCGGCGACGCTCGCTCTGAACATCCGCCGCCTCACCCTCGAGGTGGTCGAGCACGCCCACGCGGAAGGGCTGAAGGTGATCGGCTGGGTGGTCAACACCCCCGACCACCTGCGTCTTGTCCGCGCGCTGGGCCTGGACGGCGCGACGACCGACTATCCGGAGATCCGGCGCGCGGGCCGCTTCACCGCCTGAGGCGCCCCGCGCGCATCCAGCTTCCCGTGCCCTACAGCTCCTTGATCAGGAGCTCGAACGCGAGATCGTCGCGCTGCGGGATGCCGAAACGCTCGTCGCCGTACGGGAAGGGCGTGAGCTCTCCCGTACGGCGGTAGCCCCGGCGCTCGTACCAGGCGATCAGGTCCTCGCGGACCGAGATCACCGTCATGTGCATCTCGCGCACGCCCCAGTCCTCCCGGGCCGTGCGCTCCGCCTCGGCGATGATGACCTTGCCGAGACCCGCGCCCTGCAGCTCCGGCCTCACCGCGAACATGCCGAAGTACGCGGCCTGCCCACGGTGTTCGAGCTGGCAGCAGGCAACCGGCCCGCCGTCCCGCTCGGCCATGAGGACCCGGCCCCCGGGGACCGCTAGCACCTCGCGCACCCCGTCGGCGTCCGTGCGCTGCCCCTGGAGGATGTCCGCCTCGGTGGTCCATCCGGCCCGGCTCGCGTCGCCCCGGTAGGCGGACTCGACGAGTCGCACCAGGACCGGCACGTCGTCGCCGGTCGCGTCGCGGAAGGTGAGTTCTGCCCGTGCCGTGGCCGGTGCGCTGTCCATGTGGCTCTTCTCCGGTCCTGTGCTGCCGACGGTGTTTTCCCGAGACTAACCCGCCCCCCGCCGCGCCCCCGCGGGTTCTGGCGCGCTCCCCCAGTACCCCAATGCGCCCCGGTAGGAGTGGCCGGTGCGGGGCATCGATGGGACGACACCGGCGTGATTCGCCGTAGGGGGAGGTGCACCGTGCACGGACCGGCGCTGTCCGGCTGGCTGCTCATGGTGTTGTCCGGGGCCACGGGGGCGTACTGCCTGCTGCGGACCCGCGACGGCACGGAGCGGGAACGCAGATCGGCGCGCGCCGAAGCGCTGATGGGGTTCGGGATGGCCGCGATGGCCGTGCCCGCGGCCCTGCTCACACTCCCGGATTGGATGTGGGTGGTGTACGCGGCGGTGTTCGGCGCAGCCGCGCTGCACGCGGTCGCGTACGCCAGGGGCGGCGGTCACCATCTGCACCATCTGGTCGGCTCGCTGGCCATGGTCTACATGGCCGTGGCCATGGCCCCGGGGGCCGCCCACGCCACGGGAGGCGGCCACGCGGGCCATGGAGACGGAGGGGGTACGGCCGGAGGCATTCCCGTGCTGACCGGAGCGCTGCTGGTGTACTACGCGCTCTACGTCCTGCACTCGGCGGGGAGGCTGATACCAGCTCCCACGCCCGTCGGCGTGGGAGCGGGCGGGAGCGGTGGCGGACATGCCGGCCTGCCGGCGGCCCCCGCCTGGCGCACGCGGCCGGAGCTGGCGCTGGCGTGCAGGCTGACCATGGGGATAGCCATGTTCGCCATGCTGCTCACGCTGTGAGGCGGCGGGCCCCGCGCCGTGTCGTACGTCACTTGGCGCGCGCGGCCATACCCGTGGGTACCAAGGCACTCATAGGCTGACGCCATGTTGGTCTCCCTCGCGCTGCTGCTGCTCGGTGCACTGGCCGCCGTCGTGGCCCCGGGCCTGATGGCGAGGGCCCGATGGCCGGAGCGCGAGCCGGTCGTGGCCCTGTGGGTCTGGCAGTGCGTGGTCGCGGGCGTCCTGTTGTCGTTCGGGCTCTCCATGACCCTCAGTGCGGCTGCTGCCTGGCAGGCGGTCCGCGGCCATGTCTTCGCACCCGCTCCGCACGCCGTGGTCGAGGCGTACGCCCTGGGTGCGTACGGGCCGTGGTCTGCGGTCATCGCGGTCCTGCTGGCGCTCGGCGGGGTATGGACCGCCGCCATGCTCGTACGGGAGATCCACCGTGCCCGGGCCCGTCGCCGGCAGCGGCGCGGCGAACTGCTGGTGCGTTCCCCCCAGATGCCGGGCGAGGAGCCCGGCAGCGGGCGACTCGTGGTGCTGGAGGGCGAACGGCCCGACGCCTGGTGGCTGCCGGGGGCGGCTCCCCAACTGGTCATCACCACCGCGGCACTCGGCCGGCTGAAAGGGCGTCAGCTCGATGCCGTGCTGGCGCACGAGCAGGGGCACGCCCAGGCCCGTCACGACTGGCTCCTGCACTGCTCGGACGCGCTCGCGACGGGATTCCCGCAGGTGCCGGTGTTCGCGGCGTTCCGCGACGAGATGCACCACCTCGTCGAACTGGCCGCGGACGACGTGGCGTCACGGCGCTTCGGGCGTCTCACGATCGCACTCGCCCTGGTCGAACTCAACGAGGACCGCGGCGTGTTCGGCCCGGCACCGGCCTCCGGCGCCCATGTGCCGCTCAGGGTGAACCGCTTGCTCGCACCCGTGGACCGGCTGACCGCGGGGCGCCGGCTGCGGCTGACCGCCGCCGCCGCGCTGGTACCCGTCGTACCGTTGCTGGTGGCCTTCGTACCGGGACTCAGGGCACTGGGATAGCCTCACGAGCGGATCATGCACGAGGATCACCCCCATGCACTCCCCTTCTCCCCTCCCCCCGCCCGCCCGGCGCCCCTTCCTGATCACTGGCCTGGTCTGCGCCTCGCTGTCCCTCGTTCTGCTCGTGCTGGTCGCGGTGCGATGGTCGCCCTTGATGTCCGTGGACACCTCGGTGGCCGGGGCACTGCACCGGCGGGCGGTGACCGAACCGGGGCTGGTCCAGGTCAGCCGGGTGCTGACGGACTGGGTGTGGGACCCATGGACCATGCGCCTGCTGACCGCCGTCGTGGTGGTCGCCCTGTGGTGGCGCGGCTTCCGGCTGCTGGCGGGGTGGGTCGCCGCGACCAGTCTGCTCACCTCGCTCGTGCAGCAGGGGCTGAAGGCCGCCGTGGGCCGGGAACGCCCCCGCTGGATCGACCCGGTGGACTCGGCGCAGTACGCGGCCTTCCCCTCGGGTCACGCCATGACCGCGGCGGTCACCTGCGGGCTGCTCGTGTGGCTGCTGCGTCTGTACGGCGCGCGGCCGCCCCTGTGGTGGGGCTCACTCGTGCTCGCCGTGATCTCGGTGACCGGAGTGGCCCTCACCCGTGTCTACCTGGGCGTGCACTGGCTGAGCGATGTGGTGGGCGGAACTCTCATGGGCGTCGCTCTGGCCTCGCTCTCAGCGGCCGGCTACACCGAATACACCAGGCGTAGCCGACGGCCGGCCGGTGCCGGCGGCACGCCCTTGTAGGTCCTCGCCGGAGGCGGCGAAGATCGGCTCATGCCAATCAAGGGTGTACTTTTCGATTTTTCCGGGACCCTCTTCCGGATCGAGTCCGTCTCCGCGTGGCTGCGCGCGGTCCTCGACGCACGGGGCACGGCGGTGGAGCAGGCGGACTTCGAGCACTGGACGCGCCTGCTGACCGAGGCCGGAGCGCTGCCCGGCGGCCCGGCCCCCGCACGGATCCCGCCGGCACTGGCCTCGGCGTGGGCCGGCCGCGACCGCACAGCGCCCGCGCACAGGGAGGCGTACACCGGGCTGGCCCGCCAGGTGGCTCTTCCGGACCCCGGCCTGCACGACGCGCTGTACGAACGCCATATGACCCCTGCCGCCTGGCAGCCGTACCCCGATGCGGCGGAGGTGCTGCGCGGGCTGCGTCGCGACGGCACCGCGGTCGGGATCGTCAGCAACATCGGCTGGGATGTGCGCCCCGTCTTCCGCGCGCACGGCCTGGACGAATTCGTCGACGCGTACGTCCTGTCCTACGAACACGGCGTCAACAAGCCCGATCCGCGCCTCTTCCGCACGGCGTGCGCGCTGCTGGAGCTGGATCCCGCGGAGGTGGTCATGGTGGGTGACGACCGCCACACGGACGCCGGCGCGGCCGCCGTGGGCTGTGAGGTGCGTTTCGTGGACCATCTGCCCGTGGCGGAGCGGCCGGACGGGCTCCGGGCGCTCGGGCTTCCGGAAGCCGCCGTGGAGGCACCCGGCACGCACCGTCCGTGAAGGATTCCGGGAGACGGTGTGAGGGATATCCCTGTCCCGGAGGGGGTCCTACGGCCCGGAGGGGGTTTAGTTTGGTGGACATGTCCCCGTATCCGAACCCGTCCGCCACCGTGCGCCCCGCCTCTGTGGTCAACGAAGAGATCCGCACCCTGTGGCAGCGCTCGGGCGGACTGCTGTCCCCGGAGGACGAGACGGAGTACCAGCGCCTGCTGGTGGAGTGGGCCGCGGCCGCGGGTACGAGCGTGCGGCCGGCCGCCTGAGCGACCGGGCGGGCGCCGCCCGTGTCTGATTCCGGCGATCCCCCGCATCGCCGGAATCAGGGGTACAGCATGTCCCCGAGCCGCCCACCGGTCAATGAGATAAACGTGCCCCGCCGGGCGGAGACAGTCCGGCGGGGCACTTGCTTTCACCTGCGGAAGGAACCGGTGGTTCAGCGGTCGAAGTAGTCCGGCTGCGTCTGGACGTTGAGCTCCTTCAGCCGCACCTTCTTCGCCGGGTCGGTGCGCCGGTCGTTGAGCTTCAGGACGTCGAAGCCCTTGGCGATGTCGTTGGAGTAGATGTAGCCGTTGTAGTAGTAGGCCGACCACGGGCCGGCCGTGGTGACCGCGTCCGTGGAGACGGGACCGCGCTCGAAGTACGCGATCTCCTTCGGCTTCGAGGAGTTGGTGAAGTCCCACACGGAAACGCCGCCCTGGTACCAGGCCTGGACCATCAGGTCCTTGCCCTTGACCGGGATGATCGAGCCGTTGTGCGCGACGCACACCTCGGTGTCCGCCTGCGGGCGATCGATCTTGAAGTAGCTGCGGAAGACCAGCTTGCGGTGGTCCCCCCTGCCCGTGATGTCGTAGACGCCGTCGGCACCGCGGTTCGGGCCGATCTCGTCGTTGCAGGTGGCCGCACCGCCGCCGCCGAGCTCATCGGTGAACACGACCTTGTCGGCATCCTGGTTGAAGGTCGCGGAGTGCCAGAACGCGAAGTTCACGTTGTCCTGGACCCGGTCGATGATCTTCGGGTTCTCCGGGTCCTTGATGGAGAACAGCAGGCCGTCACCCATGCACGCCCCGGCCGCCAGGTCCTTGGACGGCAGCACGGTGATGTCGTGGCACCCGGTGGTCTTGGAGACGCCGGGGTTGGCCGGCGCGCCGGGGTTTCCGCCGTCCGGGAAGAGCACCGGGAAGTTCACGATCCGGGAGTCCTCGGGGGCGCTGCGCGGCACCTTGATGACGGAGATTCCGTCGTGCGGAGGCTGGCAGTCCGGGAACGTCTCGTTCGGCGAGTACGAGGAGACGTACACGTACACGTCCCTGCGCTCGGGGACGATCGTGTGGGTGTGAGAACCGCAGGCGGTCTCGACGGCGGCGACGTACTCCGGGTTGCGCTTGTCGCTGATGTCGAAGACCTTCATGCCCTCCCAGGAGGACTTCTCCGTGGCGGGCTGGGTGGTGCTGGCACAGGAGTCGTCACTGCGGGAGGAGTCGGTCGACAGGAAGAGGAGATCCCCGGAGACCGAGATGTCGTTCTGTGAGCCGGGGCACAGGACCTGCGCGACGGTCTTCGGCTTCTTCGGATTGCGGATGTCGAAGATCCGGAAGCCGTCGTAGTTTCCGGCATAGGCGTAGCTGCCCTGGAAGGCCAGGTCCGTGTTGGTCCCCTGGAGCGCGTCCTTGGGGACGTTCGTGAGGTGCTCGATGTTGGCGCTGTGGACGATCTCGTCCACGCCGGGTATCTCGCCGCTCTCGATGGCGGCACGTGCTTCGGCCTGCTCGCTCGCGGAAACACCGCTGCGGGTGGTGGCGGTGTCACCGGGGTCCGGTGTCGCGGCCGCGGGTCCGGCCGTGAACAGCGTGGCGATGAGCCCGGCCGCGGCTGCCGCCACGCCCAGACGTCTGCGCCGCACGCTGGTGGGGTGCAACGAGGTCACTGCGTCCTCCCTTGTATCCGTTCGTCGACGAACGGTCCTTGGACCCCGGCAGTATCGTCCCTCTCATGTACACACCAACAGATGGCAACAGAGACGTAATAAAAGTTTTTGATCACGGGCTGGTGGAAGGTGTTAGGACAGTCTGCGACAGACTCATGTGTCAATGGAGGTCGCCGTGTTGATGCCCCGTCGGACCACACGCGTGCGCGCAGCCGCTCTGGCGACGACGCTCGTGGCCGCAGTTGTCGCTCTGGGCGGCTGCGACGACGGCAGCGGCGAAGCGGCCGACGCCGGGGCGGACAAGGGCGTTTCGGTCGTGGCACCCGGGAAGCCCGGCGAGCCGGCCAGGACGCTCTCGGCGGACGAAGCGGTGAAGGCCGCCGGCAACGACACGCCCAACTCCGCCGACTTCCGCTACGCCCGCATGATGATCGAGCATCACGAACAGGCGCTCCTGCTCACCGCCCTCGTTCCCGGACGGGCATCTTCCGCATCTGTCGAACGGCTCGCGAAACGCATATCGGCAGCCCAGAAGCCGGAGATCGGCGCCATGGAGGGCTGGCTGAAAAACAACGGCGGGGACGACCGTGAGGAGACGCACGACCACTCCACGATGCCCGGCATGGCGACCGACAAGCAGATCGAGAAGCTGCGCGCCTCGCAGGGCAAGGCCTTCGACAGGCTGTTCCTCGAGCTGATGATCACCCACCACCAGGGCGCGGTCACGATGGCGACCGAGGCTCTCGCGGACGGCAACAACGTGCTGGTCGAGGAGATGGCCAACGACGTCGTCGCGCAGCAGACCGTGGAGATCGACCGGATGCGCGGCCTGATGACCTGAAGGGCCCCACCGGGACCCCCGGGCCCGCGAGCCTCTCCCCGCTCCCCCTGAGCGGTGCCATGCTTGAGGGAACCTGCCGGAGGAGGTGCGCCGTGCTCCGTGTCGCCGTCGTGGGTTCGGGCCCCAGCGGGGTCTACACCGCCCAGGCCCTGCTGGAGCAGTCCCGGGTGCCGGAGGTGCGTGTGCACGTGCTGGACCGGCTGCCCACACCGTACGGACTCGTCCGCTACGGCGTGGCACCCGACCACGAGAAGATCAAGTCACTGCAGAGCAGTCTCCGGGCGGTGCTGGAGGACGACCGGATCACCTTCGTCGGCCATGCCGGGGTGGGTGGCGCGGGAGAGCTGTCACCCGCCCGGCTCAAGGAGCTGTACCACGCGGTGGTCTACTGCGTCGGAGCCGCGTCCGACCGGCCGCTCGCCGTTCCCGGGGAGGACCTGCCGGGGAGCTACTCCGCCACCGAGTTCGTCTCCTGGTACAGCGCCCACCCGGACGCGGCCGCCGACGGCTTCGCGCTCCGGGCCCGTTCGGCCGTGGTGGTCGGCGTCGGGAACGTGGCGGTCGATGTGGCCCGGATCCTCGCCCGCGGCGCCGCCGAGCTGCGGGGCACGGACGTCCCGCGGGCCGCGCTCGACGCGCTGGGGGCCAGCAGGGTGCGTGAGGTCCACATCGTCGGCAGACGCGGCCCCTCGCAGGCCAGGTTCACCACGAAGGAGCTCCGCGAACTGGGCGCGCTCCCCGGGGCGCGGATCACCGTCGACGGGGCGGAGCTGGCGCTGGATCCGGCGTACGCCGTCGCGGCGGGGCGCCCGGGGGCGCCGCTGCCTGCCGTGGTCCGGCGCAATCTGGATGTGCTGCGCGGGTGGGCGACGGATCCGCCGCCCACCGCGGTGGACCAGGATCGCCGCATCCGGCTGCGGTTCTTCCTGCGTCCGGTCGAGCTGCTGGAGCGGGGCGGGCGGGTCGCCGGAGTGCGGTTCGCCCGGACGGCCCCGGACGGCGACGGAGGCGTACGGGACACCGGCGTGTACGAGGACGTCGAGGCGCAGCTCGTACTGCGGGCCGTGGGGTACCGGGGGACACCCCTGCCCGGTCTGCCCTTCGACCCGGTGCGCGGCACGGTGCCGCATCTCGCGGGCCGGGTGGTCAGGGACGGGGCGGCGTCGCCCGGGGAGTACGTGGCCGGATGGATCAAACGTGGCCCCACCGGGGTGATCGGTTCGAACAGATCGTGCGCGAAGGAGACGGTCGCCTCGCTGATCGAGGACGCGCCGCTGCTCGTCGGCCGGGAGGTGTCCGCCGACCCGCTGGGCGCTCTCCGGGATCAGGGGCTGCGTCCGGTGGAATGGGACGGCTGGCTGTCCATCGAGCGTGCGGAGTCGGCACTCGGCCGCTCGCTCGGCCGCGGGCCGGTGAAGATCCCCGACTGGTCCGGGCTGCTCGACGCGGCCCGGGGCGAGTCCCAGTAGCGCGTCAGCGCAGACCGAGACGCTCGGCCTGGAGCTCCACCCCGCCGAGGACGCCGGCCAGCAGGCCGGGGAAGAGCGCCTCCAGATCCTCGGTCCGTACGCAGCTCAGCTTGGCCGTGCCACGGTAGAACTGGGAGATGACGCCGTTCTCGCGGAGCACCCTGAAGTGGTGCGTGGTGGTGGACTTGGAGACCGGGAGATCGAAGCGGGAACATGCCTGCTCGTCGGTCGCGCCTGCCAGTTGGTGCACGATCCGGAGCCTGATCGGATCGGACAGCGCGTGGAGCACGCCCTCGACACGGATCTCCTCGCGTGAGGGGTGGGCGAGCACGCGAGCGGCGTTCGACGTCACGGTGCCTCCACTTCGTCCCGGGGGTTCCATTGTACGAGAGTCGTCGTAGTTTTATCCACGGTCCGCCGCCACGAGCCGGACGCGAGGGCTGCCGTCCGGTCTCCGGCCGAACTCCTCCAGGGGCAGCAGCCGCACGGTGAATCCGGCCCCCACGAGGTCGTCCACCACTCCGGCGAGCGGGAACGTGCGGTAGTACATGACGAAGGGCGGACGCCACAGCGCGTTGCGTGCCCGCATGGCCAGGTCGAAGCCGAGCAGGGACCAGTAGGCCCGGGAGCCCACTGCCGGCGGCGCGCCCACAGGGAAGACGAAGAGGCCACCGGGCCGCAGCGCCGCGTACACCTGGTCGAACAGTGCGGGGCGTTCCTCCGGCAGGAAATGGCCGAACGCCCCGAAGCTCAGGGCCAGGTCGAAGGCGCCCGTGAACGGCAGGGCCAAAGCGTCGGCCCGGACCCAGTCCACGGCGGGCCCGCCGGCGTCGGCGGTGCCGGAGCCCCGGGCGACGTCGAGCATGCCCGCGCTGAAGTCGACGCCGGTGACCCGCTCCCGGCACAGCCCGCGCAGCACGCCGACACCCGCTCCGGTGCCGCAGCAGACGTCCAGACCCCGGTCGAAGGGTCCGAGGGGCCGCACCGCGTCGGCGACGGCTTCGAGCACCCGGTCCGGGGTCCGGTAGGGCGTCAGGTCGAACTTCGGCGCGAGCAGGTCGTATCCGCGCATCGTCGAGGAGAGCGCCTGCGCGGCCAGCTCGCGCAGTGTGGGGCCCTGGGGAGTGAACATCGCCGCTCAGCGTACCCACAGACGCGGTGTCACACCGCCCGGCCGTACTGGTCGGGCGTCCGGATGTCACCACCGAGTTCGCGCGCGGCCTTGCGGGCGAAGTAGGGGTCACGCAGCAGCTCGCGGCCGAGCAGGACGGCGTCTGCGCTGCCGTCGGCGAGGATCTTCTCCGCCTGCACGGGGTCGGTGATCAGCCCCACTGCGGCCACCGGAAGGCCGGTCTCCTTGCGCACCCGCTCGGCGAACGGCACCTGGTAGCCGGGCTCCACGGGGATGCTCGCCCTCGGCGCCAGACCGCCGGTCGAGACGTCCAACAGGTCGACGCCGTGAGCGAGCAGCTCGCGCGCGAAGCGGACGGTGTCGTCGGCGGTCCAGCCCTCGCGCGGGTCGTCCGCGTTCTCGGTGAGCCAGTCGGTTGCGGAGATGCGGAAGAAGAGCGGGAGATCCTCGGGCCACACGGCGCGCACGGCGTCCACGACCTCCAGTGCGAAGCGTGTGCGGTTCTCGAAGGAGCCACCGTAGGCGTCGGTGCGGTGGTTGCTCTCCGGGGACAGGAACTGACCGATCAGATAGCCGTGCGCTCCGTGGATCTCGGCGACCTCGAAGCCCGCGTCGAGCGCCCGGCGGGCGGCGTCGGCGAACTGCCGCACGACCTGCTGGATGTCGTCGACGCCCAGTTCGGCGGGCACCGTGTGGCCCTCGTCGTACGCGAGGGGGCTCGGGGCAACCGTCTGCCAGCCCTCGGGGTCACCGGCATCGATGGAGGCCCCGCCGCGCCAGGGACGGTCCGTCGACGCCTTCCGTCCGGCATGCGCGAGCTGGATCCCCGGGACGGTTCCCTGAGACGCGAGGAAGCCGGTGATCCGCCGGAACGCCACCACCTGACGGTCGTTCCAGATGCCGAGGTCGGCGGGGCTGATCCGGCCCTCCGGGCTGACGGCGGTCGCCTCGACCAGGACGAGCCCGGTGCCGCCGACCGCACGGGAGGCGTAGTGGGCGACGTGCCATTCGTTGGGCGCACCCGTGTCGGGGCCTGACGCTTCCGCGCTGTACTGGCACATCGGGGCCATCCAGACCCGGTTGGGAACGGTCAGCGACCGCAGGGCGTAGGGCTCGAACAGTGCACTCACGGGGGACTCCGATTCCTCGGGACGCGACAGGCGGCGCGACGGCCCGGGGCACCCCGGGCCGCCACTTCGTACGAGAATTACCGTACTACGAAATTCACCGTACTACGGCGGATGTCGAAGTACGAAATGGCCCGTACGACGCCTTCCTCACCTCTCCGGCCGGAGCCGCCGCCGGAGGCCGATGTCGGCGTCGGCCTCGTACATCTGGCTCCAGCTGCGTCCGCCTCCCGATGTCCAGATCACCTGGACGTTCGCGCCGTCCGTCCGGACGGACTCCACCGTCATCAGCCGGTCGCCGTCCCGTACGTCGCCGCGCAGCAGCTCGCGCGCCTTGACGGTGACGGGCTCCGCCGACCGCGCGTTCTCCGCCTCGGCGGCCGCCGCGACGAGTGCCGCGGCCAGCTCCCTGGCCGCGGCCGTGGAGCAGGACCAGGAGGCGCCCTCGATCCGGATCCCGACCTGGAGGGGCCCCTCCGCGGGCCCGGGGGCCACCTCCAGCGCCGCGCCGCGCCCCTCGGTGTCCCGGATCTCGATGCTCATCCCTGCCGCCTCCTCGTCCCGCTCCGGTCAGCTCAGCCGGAGACTCTCCGGCGGGCCCAGATAGCTGGGCTTGAGGCCGCCGGTGTCCACCACGAGGTTCTGGAGTACCACGGTCGGGTCGACCATCCAGAATTTCAGTACGTGGGCGCCCGCCCGGCCGATGCGGTGGGCGGTGCCGGTGCGGTTGACGTTGTCCGAGGTGTTGCGGGCCCACTGCGTGTTCATGGTGCCGTCGTCCGACCCCGTGACCTCGGTGATGTTGACGGACTGCGGGGCGTCGTCGTCGAAGGAGACGGCGTACGTGAGTCCGTCGGTGGCCAGGGCGTTGTTGCGGGGCGACAGATACGCCCAGACGGTCACCGGCCCGGTGGTGAACAGGCTGACCCGGTACTCCAGCCGGGGACCCCGGCCGCCCGGGGTCCGCCGCGCCGCGGTGACGGGGAAGGACTCCATGCCCGATCCGGTGCGGCCGATGCCCGGGATGCGGCGCCAGGAGATCCCGTCCCCGCCGACCGCCCGGTGGAAGTGGTCGGCCTCGATGGAGACGTAGCCGTTGGCCTCGACGAACCCTGTGAGCCGCGACCGCTCCAGCCGGGGCCGGTCGACCACGGCACGGACGGTGACCTCGCTGCCGCCGGGGCCGTGGACGGTGACGGGAACCCTTGTGACGCCCTTCGGGGCTCGCGACCAGTCGACCCGGAAGGTCACCCGGGTCTGGGCGTCCACCCTGCCCCGCGTCCGGTCGGCGATCAGCCAGGAGGCGCCCGTACGGATGCGGAAGCCGAAGGGCTCGGTGCCCCGGTTGAACACCTCCACGTACTGCGCGGGCTGGCTCTGGTACGGGCTGAAGACGGGCAGGACCGCCTCTGCGCCGGACGCCGGCCACCAGTCGGACGAGCCGTCGACGGCCACGCCCATCTCGGCCTTGCGTGGGAGTTCGATGCGCCGCACGGCGGGGAAGATCTCGTCAGCGATCGCCACGTTGTCCAGCTCGGGCTGCTGCCAGGGGGCGTTGGGGCCGTAACGGTCCACGTCGCCGTAGCCGATGTGCGGCTGGGTCTGGAAGCCTTCCCATTTGCCGTCGGCCACCTCGGTGTCGAAGCGGCGCGCCAGCGCGAAGTCCTCGGCCAGGCCCGCTTCGGCGGTGGCGGCGAGCTGGTTGGTCAGGGCGCGGCCCTGGGGTGCGTAGTGCAGGTTGGTGAATTCCGCCTCCCGCAGTGCGTAGAGATTGGCGGTCGCCCGGACCGCGTAGCCGACGAGCTCGTACCAGGCGTCCTGCGCGGACGCCGGCAGGCTCCGCCGGACACGTTCGGCGGCGGCGTCGAGGCGCTGCCAGTCCTCGGTGACCCGCTCCAGCTCGCGGTAGTCGACGATGCTGAAGGGCGTGGCCCGGTCGTCGTAGACGATGGCGGAGGAGTCCGTGGCCGGGTCCTTGGCCGGGTCGAGGGTGATCTTCCGGTTGAGCAGCTCGGGCTTGCGGCGGGACTGCAGCCGGGCGTACGTACGCAGGATCTCGGCGATCCCCTCCGCCTGGCGCTCGCCGAAGTTCTGCGCGGCGTAACGCTCCTCCCACTCCGGGAGCGCGTCCAGGGGCCAGCGGTCCGGGTCCCAGGCGTACTCCAGGAAGAACTGGGTGGGCAGTTCGTTGCCCTTGAGGTCGCCCACGTTGGTGACCCAGAGGCCGCGGTTGCCGTAGGCCGCGCTCTGGTGGAGCTGGTCCCACATGTTGGGGAGCGAGGCGGTGTCGACCCACTTGTAGTTGCGCCCCACCCCGACGTAGTCGAAGTGGTAGTAGAGGCCGTAACCGCCGCCGCGGGCGTCGTTCTTCAGGTCCGGCAGCTTGCGGACGTTGGCCCAGTTGTCGTCGGTGAGGACGACGGTGATGTCGTCGGGCACCCTCAGTCCACGGTCCCAGTAGTGCTGGACCTCCTTGTAGAGGGTCCAGACCTGCGGGACGGCGTCCTGCGCACCGAGCTCCTCGGCAAGGATCTGACGCTGGGTGGCGATGATCTCCGTCATCAGGTCGATTCCGTCACCGTCCGGCAGGCCGACGTCGCCGTTGCCGCGCATCCCGAGGGTGACCACTCCCTCGAAGTCCTCGTCCGCCATGCGGCGGACGCCCTCACGCCAGTAGGCCTTGACGGCCTCGGCGTTGCGGCGGAACGACCACTCGCCGGTGCCGCCGTACGGGTCGTGGCCCGGCTCGGTGACGTTTCCCGCGCTGTCGCGGACAGCGGCGACGGCGTGCCGGTTCCACTCCTCGATGCCCCGCATCATGGGCGCCTCGTGGGAGGTGCCCATGACGACCCCGTAGGCCTTGGCGGTGACGTGGTTCTCCGGGTCGTCCTCGGCGAAGGCGCGGCCCCAGACCGCCGGCCAGAGGTAGTTGGCCTTGAGCCGCAGCATGACTTCGAAGATCTTGGCGTAGAACGCGGCGTTGAAGCCGCCCTCGAAGCCGGGCGCCTTGCCGGGTCCGAAGAAGGCGGGTGCCCAGGTTCCGAGCGCCGGGTTCTCGTCGTTGATGAAGAACCCGCGGTACTTCACGGCGGGGGTGCCCTGGCTGTGCCGGCCGGGCAGGACGTACAGCGCGTCGCGGTGGACGGGGATGACGTCGTCCCACCAGTACCAGGGCGAGACCCCGATGCCGCGGGAGACGTCGTACGCGCCGAAGATCGTGCCGCGCTGGTCGCTGCCGGCGATGACGAACGCGCGGTCCACTCCGGGCAGCGGCTTCTCCACCACCGTCTGCAGACTGGTCTCCCACCTGCCCGCGATCCCGGAGACCCTGAGCTTGCCCGCGGCGATCAGGCCGTCGATCAGCGGGCTGCGGCCGATGGTGCCGATGAGGACGATCTCGCGTGCGCGGGGCGCCTCGTTCCGGGAGAGCGTGGGGCGCACGCCGGTGACGCGCTCGATGTCGCCCCGGAGGTCGCCCGCCACCCGGACGACGCCGTCGTGGTCCTTGTCGCTGACCACGACCGGGGCCGCCTTGCCGGCCCTGACCAGGGGGAAGGCACCGGAGCGTGGCGTGAAGGAGATGTACGCCCCTGGGTCGGTGGGGCGCACCGCCGCGGGGTGCCCCGGGCGGGCGGCCGTCGCGGCGGCCTCCCCCGTCAGTCCCATCAGCGATCCGAGGGGCGTCGCCGCCAGTGCCGTGACGCCGAGGCCGGCCCCGAGGACCGCTCTGCGGCTGGTGTGCTTGTCCATGTCACTCTCCCCATTTTGTTCACACGCATGACAAATTGAGTGGGCGTGAGCCCTTGGCAGATGTGCGGTGCGGGCGCCGCGAGGTCAGTCGGTGACGCCGGGCGCGGCTGCGGGCCGCGGGGCTGCGGGCGCCGGTCCGCCGTCCTCGCCCGGGCCGGGCGAGAGCGCGGCGACGATGGCGTCGGCGGCGTCGTCCGGCTCGGGGCTGATCAGGCCGACGACGATGTACACCACCAGCGAGGTGACGAGCGGCGTGACGATCACGAGCGTCTGGTCCGTGCTGTCGAGCACGAACTTCACGAGGAGGTACCCGAGCATCCCCAGCGCCCAGGAGGACAGTGCGGCCCGGGGCCCGAACCGGCGGAAGGCGGGCAGCAGTCCGAGCAGCATCGGAATCGATATGGGGCCCATCACGGCCGCGACCAGTCCGACGATGATGCCCAGCACACCACCGAAGTGGTCCGCCTCGATCGCGACGATCATGCTGAAACTGATGAAGACGACGGTGCACACCCGGGCGACGAGCAGCCCGGTCGCCGGGGAGAGGTCCCGGGCCCGGCGGACCACGGCGGGGATGATGTCGCGGGTGACGACCGCGGAGACCGCGTTGGCGTCCGAGGAGGCCATCGCCATGGTGTGCGAGAACATCCCTGCCAGCGTCAGCCCTACGAGCCCCGCGGGCAGGTACGACTCCGCCATGAGCGCGTAGACCTTCTCCGGGTCCGCGATGTTTGGCAGCAGCACGGCCGCGGCGACGGGCGGGAAGAGCAGGACGGCCGGCCAGAACACGTACAGCAGGGCGGAGAGCCCTGCCGAACGACGGGCCGCCTTCGGGGAGTCCGTGGCCATGTACCGCTGGGCCAGGTTCCACATGCCGCCGTTGTACTCGAAGAGCTTCACGACGACGTACGCACCGAGGAAGGTCGCGGTGTACGGTCCGACGAGCGGCTGTCCGTGCCCCTCGGGCAGCCTGTGCCAGATGGTGCCCAGGCCAGCCAGGCCGTCGCCGAGGCGGTCCAGCACGACCCAGAGCATGGCGAGTGCGGCGGCGCCCTGGATGACGAACTGCCCGAAGTCGGTGAGCGCGTCGGCCCACAGGCCGCCCACCGTGCAGTAGAGCAGGGTGACGATGCCGGTGATCAGGATGCCGGTGGTCATCGACATGCCGGTGAACACGTTGAGCAGCACGGCCACGGAGGCCCACTTGGCGGCCACGTCGAACACCTTGAGCAGCGCGCCGCTCCAGGCGAGCGCCTGCTGGGTGGGCACGTTGTAGCGCTCGGCGAGGTATTCCAGGGGCGAGGCGACCGCGTAGCGCTGCCTGAGCCGCTGCCAGCGCGGGGCGAACAGCCAGGCGCCCACCGCGGTGCCGAAGGCGAGCGGCAGGAAGGCCCAGACGTAGACGGTGATGCCGTAGCTGTAGGCGATGGCGGCGTAGGCGACGAACACGGCGGCGCTGTAGCCGGACATGTGGTGGGAGATGCCGGAGAGCCACCACGGCATCCGGCCGCCTCCGGTGAAGTAGTCGCTCACGTTGCCGACGCGGCGGTGCGACCAGAGGCCGATGAGCAGCATCACCAGGAAATAGCCGCCCAGGGCGGCCCAGTCGAGCGGGGCCATCAGAACTCCTCGATGTGCGTACGTGACCGGGGCCGCGCGGCGGGGAACCGGCGGCCCGGGCGGATTAGGCGGTGCGGATCGCCCCGGTGGTGACGGCCCGACAGCACGACCCCGCGGCCACCCGCGGTACGCGGGGTTCGTGCACGCCGGCCGCGCGCGTCATCCGGCCTGTGGGGGTGTGTGGTTCAGTGCCTGCCCGCGGCGAGCGTCAGGGTCTGGCGCAGGGTGCTGTAGGCGGGCTTGGGGACGTAGTTCTCGTCGAAGATGTTGGCCGCACCCTCGCCGGGGAAGGTGTCCGGGACCCAGGAGTAGGTGTCGGAGAAGCCCCAGACGGTGAAGTCGTTGCAGCCGGGGGTGAGGAGGCAGCCGCGCAGCAGGACGGCGTAGCCCTCGGCCTGGGCCTCGAGCTCCGTGCTGTCGGCCGGCATGGGGATCCGGACGTCGGCCTCGGCGATCGCGGTCTCGAGGCCGAGACGGTCGAAGCGCAGCATGTTGTCGGCGATGTCGTGGGGTGCGCTGTACTGGACGCCGAGGTGGCCCTGGATCCCGACTCCGTGGACGGGCACGCGCTGCTCGCGCAGTTCGGTCACCAGCTCGTGGAGGGCCGTGCTCTTCGCGTTGACACCCTCGATGTTGTAGTCGTTGATGAACAGGCGGGCCTTGGGGTCTGCTCGGTGGGCCCAGCGGAAGGCGTCCGCTATGTAGCCGGGGCCGAGCTTCCGCAGCCAGATGCTGTCCCTCAGCGTGCCGTCGTCGTTGAAGGCCTCGTTCACGACGTCCCACTGCCAGATCTTGCCCTTGAAGTGCGTGACCTGGTCGGTGATGTGCCGGCGCAGGATCTCCCGGAGCTCGGCGGTGGTGAAGTCGCCCTCGTTCAGCCATGCGGGGAGCTGGTTGTGCCAGACCAGGGTGTGGCCGCGGACCAGCTGTCCGTTCTTCTTCGCGAAGTCGACGAGCTCGTCGGCGGCGGCCCAGTCGTGCGTCCCGCGCTGCGGCTCGACCACCTCCCACTTCATGACGTTCTCAGCGGTGACGGAGGAGAACTCCCCCGCGACCTTGGCCCGGTAGGGCGCGTCCTCGGCCAGGGCGGAGGTGTCGACCGCCGTCCCGATGCGCAGTCCGGCTTTCTGGCCGAGGGCGCCGAGGCTCCGCGGGGCGGTGCTGTGCCCCTTTCCGCCGTGTCGTCCGGAGTCGTTGCCGGCGGCGGAGGCACTGGAGAGGGTGAACGCGGAGACCAGGAGCACGGCGGCCGCGGAGCCGACCACGACCGAACGAGTTGCCTTGAGCATGACAGGTGCCTTTCCGTGGTGGCGCGGGGGCGCGAAGCCTGCGCCCGGGCGCGCCGGGGTGGCCTTCGAAAGTTTCGACAGCCGCCTCGCGCACCCCCCCGGGGGGTGCGCGAGGCGGTGGGTGGGGGCCTCGGCCCCCACACGTCACACCCCGGCGATCAGCGGGTCGACCGACGTGGCGCACACCATGCGGCGGCGGTGGTCGACGGTCCGCTCAGGGCCGGTGAGACGCAGCCGTACGGTGTGCTTGACGTCGGCCGGGTCGCTGGAGGTGGCGAAGCGCAACTCCAGGTCGCCGGGCTCGACGATCCGGCGCCCGTCGGCCCCGGTGAAGGAGACCAGGTCCGGGTGGAAGCGGAAGCTGACCTTGCGGGACTCCCCCGGGGCGAGCTCCACCCGGGCGTACCCGATGAGCCGCGCCTCGGGGCGCGTGGTCTGGGCGACCGGGTCGTGGACGTAGAGCTGGACCACTTCGGCCCCGTCCCGGTCTCCGGTGTTTCGGACGGTGACCGCGAGGTCGGTCTCGCCGTCGGTGGGAAGGTCGGCCGGCACGTCGGCACCGGCCTCCCAGGCGAACGAGGTGTACGAGAGTCCGTGACCGAAGGGATAGAGCGGGGTCGGGTCCAGGTTGCTGACCCCGTTGGCCCGGCCGAGCGGCGGCTGCAGATACGTCCACGGCTGGCCGCCGGCACCGTTGGGCACGCCCACGGGCAGACGCCCGGAGGGGTTGACCCGCCCCGAGAGCACACCCGCGAGCGCCGGGCCGCCCTCCTCACCGGGGAAGAACGCCTGCACACAGCCGGCCAGCCGGTCCGCACGCCCGCCGAGCGCGTACGTCCGCCCTGTCAGCAGTACGAGGACGACCGGGGTGCCGGTCGCGAGCAGCGCGTCGAGGAGCTCGCCCTGGAGACCGGGCAGCGCCAGATCGGCCGCGTCGCAGCCCTCGCCGGAGGTACCGCGGCCGAACAGCCCGGCCCGGTCGCCGAGCACGGCCACGCAGACGTCGGCCCCGGCCGCCAGCGCGGTGGCCTCCTCGATCCGGGAGGCGTCCGGACCGTCCACGTCACAGCCCTGTGCGTAGTCGATGCCCGCGCCGGGGAACTCCTCGCGGAGTGCCTCCAGCACCGTCGGCACGTCGATGCCCATGGCTGCCTCGGGGTGCTGGACCCCGACATGGCTGGGGAAGGAGTAGCAGCCGAGCATGGCCAGCGGGTCGTCCGCGCGGGGCCCGACGACCGCGATCCGTCCGGTGCCGGTCAGCGGGAGCGCGGCCTCCGGGTTGGCCAGCAGGACACAGGACCGCTCGGCGAGCAGTCGGGCCAGGGCCCGGTTCCGCGGCGGGTCGAGGTCCACCGTGCCGCGCGCCTGCTCGGGGTCCACCCCGTTGAGCACGGCGGGCAGGACCTCCCGGTCCGGATCGAGCAGGCCGAGCTCGCACTTCTGCAGCAGGACCCTGCGCAGGGCGCGGTCCACCAGTTCCTCCGCCACGAGTCCGTCGCGCACGGCGGCGACCAGGGCGTCACCGTAGCTGCGTACGGTGGGCAGCTCCACGTCGACGCCCGCGGTGAGGGCCAGGCGCGCGGCGTCGCCGCGGTCCGCGGCCACCCTGTGCAGGGTCTCGAGGAACCCGATGCCGAAGTAGTCGGCGACGACGGTGCCGGTGAACCCCCAGGTGTCGCGGAGGAGCCCGGTGAGCAGCGGCGCGTCGGCGGCCACGGGTACGCCGTCGATCTCGGCGTACGACAGCATCACCGAGCGGGCGCCGCCGTCACGGATCGCCATCTCGAACGGAGGCAGGATCACATCGGCCATCTCCCGGGCGCCGGCCCGGACCGGGGAGAGGTTGCGGGCGCCGGCCGACGCCGAGTAGCCCGCGAAGTGCTTGAGCGTGGCGACGACCCCGGAGGACTCCAGGCCCCGGACGTAGGCCGTACCGATGGTCGCGACGAGGTAGGGGTCCTCTCCGATCGTCTCCTCCACGCGGCCCCAGCGCAGGTCCCGCACCACGTCCAGGACCGGGGCGAGGCCCTGGTGGACACCGACGGACCGCATGTCGCTGCCGATGCGGTGGGCCATCTCGGCGACCAGCTCCGGGTCCCAGGCGGCGCCCCAGGCGAGCGGGACCGGATAGGCGGTGGCGCCCCAGGCGGTGAAGCCGGCCAGGCACTCCTCGTGGGCGAGGGCGGGGATACCGAACCTGCCCGCCGCGGAGATCCTGGCCTGGGCGGTGGCCAGCGATACCGCGCCGACGCCGGGGTCGACCGGTGCGGTGCCGAACGGGCGGGTGAGCTGGCCGAGTCCACGTGTGGTGATGTCCTCGAAGTCGACCGGATCGACCATGTCGTTCTGGTGCGGTGCGACTCCGTCGCCCTCCGCGTCGGCGCCCACCCAGATTCCGTAGAGCTGGGCGGCCTTCTCCTCGAGCGTCATACGGGCCGCGAGGTCGGCCACCCGCTCCTCGGGGCTGAGCGAAGGGTCGCTCCACGGACCGTCGGCGGTGGTGGGCGTATCGGCCTGTCGGGTGTGCGGGGCGGGGTGGATTGCCATGGCGGCAGGGGTTCCTCTCATGAGTGCGGTGGTCCGGAGCGGCGTCGATGTGCTATTTGCCGCCCACCCCCATCAGTCCGTTGATCAGCGCCCGCCTCGCCACGAGGTACACGGCGAAGATGGGTATGACGGAAAGGATGATCGCCGCCAGTACCGCGGGGATGTTCACGCCGAACTGGCTCATGAAGTTGAACAGCCCCAGCGTCAGCACGCGTTGCTCCTCCGACTGCGTCAGGATCAGCGGGAAGAGGAAGCCGTTCCACGCCTGCAGGGCGGAGAAGATCGCCACCGTGCTGATCCCCGCCCGGGACAGCGGCACCGCCAGCTGCCACAGCATGCGCATGGGCGAGGCGCCGTCGAGGGCCATCGCCTCGTACATCTCCTCGGAGACGTCACGCATCGCACCGCTGAGCACGAGGACCGCGACGGGCATCGCGAAGGCCGCGGTGGGCAGGATGATCGCCCACAGGGTGTCGTACAGCCCCATCTTCCCGATCATCAGATACAGGGGCACGATCACCGCCTGCGCCGGGATGGCTACGCCGAGCAGGAAGGTCCGGAAGGCGAGCGACGAGAGGCGGCTGCGGGTGCGCACTGCCACGTACGCCACCGGCACGGACAGCACCAGCACGATGGCGACCGTGGCCACCGCGACGACCGCCGTGTTGGCGATCAGCGTGAGGAACCCGCTGTCCAGCACGAAGTTGTAGTTGTCGAGCGTCGGATCCGTGGGGATGGCCAGCGGGTCGCCGTTCAGCGCCTCGTCCTGATGCATCAGCGACGCGGAGACCAGCGTGTAGAGCGGCACCAGGACGATGACGAGCCAGATCATCGAGCCGATGCCGGCCACCGGGTTGCCCAGGGACCTGCGCCGGCGGACCGGGCGGCCGCGACGCGGCGGGGTGGGTGTCGTGCGCTGCCGCGGCGAAGCGGGGCGGGTGTCGATCGACATCTCGTCACATACCTTCCCGGGTGGACCGCATGGACCCGAAGCCACTGAGACGGACCATGATCAGCGAGATACTGGTGGCCACGACGACGAGAGCCGTGGCGATGGCCGCCGCGTAGCCGAGGTCGTACGTCTGGAAGCCGGTCCGGTACATCAGATAGGGCAGGATCGTCGTGTCCGTGCCGGGGCCGCCCTTGGTCATGATGAGCACGGTGTCGAAGTACGTCAGCGAGCCGACGATCATCAGGATCGACGAGGTCGTCATCGTGTGGCGCAGCTGCGGCAGGGTGATGTGGAAGAACTGCCGCAGCATGCCCGCGCCGTCGATGGAGGCGGCCTGGTAGAGGACCTCCGGGATCTGCCGGGCGCCGCCCTGGTAGATCAGCGTGTGGAAGGGCATGAACTGCCAGCCGCCGACGAACGCCACGACGAGCAGGGCGCCGGTGGACGATCCCATGACGTTGGGGTCGATGCCGAGCCAGGGCCCGATCGTCTGGATCACACCGAAGTTGGGATCCAGCAGGGCGCGGAACAGCATCGCGATGGCGGTCGTGGAGAGCAGCAGCGGGATGAAGAAGATCGCGGACAGGAACGCGCGGCTCCGCTGGCGGCCCGCGGCCCATACACCGAGCAGCAGGGCCACCGGGGTCTGGAAGACCCAGCTGATCGTGGTGAGCAGGAGGCTCAGCCAGGCGGCCTGGCCGAACTCGGAGTCCTTGAACAGCCGGGTCCAGTTGTCCAGACCCGTGAAGGTCGGGGAGTCGAGCCCGTCCCACTCGGTGAAGGAGAGGTAGACGGCGATCGCCAGAGGGACGATCGCGAAGACGGCGAAGAAGAGGATGCCGGGGACGGCCCAGGCGACCGGCGGGCGGCCGACGTTGCCGGCGGCCGCCTTCCTGTCTCCGTGGCTCTTCGTGACCGGAGTGTGGTGGGACATCGTTACTTTGCGGCCTTCATTGCTTCGACGAACTGCTCGGGGGTCGTCTTGCCGGCGAACAGCTTGCTGATCTCCGTGAGCAGTGGCGTGGCGTACTGGGATTCGAGCGCCTGGTCCCACGAGAGGGTGAAACTCGGGGCCTTCTGCACCATTTCGTACTGGTCGGTCGCGAACTCCGGGTTGGGCGAACCGCTCAGCATCGAGGCCGCGTTGGCCGTGGTGGGTACGTCACCGTTGTCGACGAGTGCCTGCGCGTAGGCCTTCGACGCCATCGCCTTCAGGAAGGCGATCGCGGTGTCCTTGTGCTTGGTACGGGCGTTGACCGACCAGTAGTTGGTCGGGTTGCCAACCACGTTCGCGGGGGCCCCCACGCCGCCGGCGACGGTCGGGAAGGCGGTCCAGCCGAGGTCCTTCTTGGCGAACTCGGGGGCCTTGCCCAGTTGCGTCGAGTACTCCCACGAACCCATGAGGTGCATGGCGGCCTTGCCCTTGCTGAGCAGAGTCGGCGCCGCTCCGCTGCCGTAGTCCACGGAGTTGAAGTTCTTGCCGAAGGCGCCCTGGTCGATCAGCTCCTTGACGGTCTGCGCCGTCTTGAGCACCGCGGGGTCGCCCCAGCCGTCGGTGTCGCCGTCCTGGATCTTCTTGAAGACCTCCGGGCCGCCGATCCGGTCCAGCAGGTACTCCATCCACATCAGCTCGGGCCACTTCTCCGAGCCGCCGAGCGCGAAGGGGATGACCCCCGCGGCCTTGAAGGTCTTGATCGCCGCCTGGAGGTCTTCCCAGGTCTTGGGCGGCTCGATCTTGTGCTCGGCGAAGAGGGTCTTGTTGTAGAAGAGCATCACGGGCTGCATGCCGCGCATGGGCACCCCGTAGATCTTCCCTTCGAGACCGCCTGCCGTCATGATCGACGGAATGAAGCCGTCCTTGAGCGTGGCGTCGTTCTTGACCGTCGAGGTCAGATCGACCAGGTCCTTGGAGTCGACGTACGGCTTGATGGACCCGCCGCCCCAGTTGAAGAAGACGTCCGGGGCGCTGGGCGAGCCCATGGCGCTACGCAGCTTGTTCACATAGTCGGCGCCGGGGACCGGAACCAGCTTCACCTTGACCTTGGAGGTCTTGTTGAACGTGTCGACCGCCGCCTGCTGGACCTTGACCGCGTCGTCCCCGTAGACGTAAGCGGTGATGGTTCCGCTGTCGCTCCCGCCACCCCCGGAGCCGCAGCCCGCCAGCAGACCGGCCATGGCCATCGCCGCGCCCACCGCGACCCATCTTGCCGAACGTGTGCCCTGAGTGAAAATCCCCGACCGCATGACCGCACCTCTGTCGAATGTTTCGGCTTGCCTTTCGAATGTTGCCGGAACCGTACGGTCGTGTTTCGGACGCGTCAAGAGGGCAGGAGCAAGGATTTACCAACCCTGCCCAGACGCCTGTCCGGAGCTGCGGGGGAGCTACGATTCGTGCATGAGCCCTGCAAAGGTCCAGCCCCAACAGGAGAAGGCGTCCGTCGGCGAGCCGTCGGCGAGCACCGCCACGCTGGCAGAGATCGCCCGAGCCGCCGGAGTTTCGGCTCCGACAGTTTCGAAAGTGCTGAACGGCCGCGCCGATGTCGCCCCAGGTACGCGCACGAAGGTGGAGGAGCTGTTGCTGCGGCACGGCTACCGCCGCAGGCGTGGTGCCTCCCAGCAGTCCCAGCTCATCGACCTGGTCTTCCACGAGCTGGACAGTGCCTGGGCGATGGAGGTCGTCCGGGGCGTGGAGAACGTCGCGAGGGAGGAGGGCCTGAGCCTGGTCCTCTCGGAGAGCGCGGGCCGGCTCACCCCGGGCCAGACATGGGTGGACGGCGTGCTGGCGCGCCGGCCGGCCGGAGTGATCCTGGTGCTCTCGGACCTCGACGCGGCGCAGCGTGCCCAGCTGACGAGCCGCTCCATCCCGTTCGTCGTCGTCGATCCGGCCGGCGACCCGGGTGACGACATCCCCTCGGTCGGGGCGACCAACTGGCAGGGCGGGCTGGCCGCCACCCGCCATCTGACGGGGCTGGGTCACCGGCGGATCGGCGTCATCGGTGGACCGGCCCGCATGATGTGCAGCCGCGCCCGGATCGACGGCTACCGCGCCGCCCTGGAGACCTCGGGCGTCCCGCTGGACCCCGAGCTGATCCGGGAGGGGGAGTTCAACCACGAGGGCGGCTACACGGCGGCCCTGGAGCTGCTGCGCCTGCCGGAACCGCCCACGGCCGTCTTCGCCGGGGACGACCTGCAGGCACTCGGCGTCTACGAGGCCGCGCGCGAGCTGGGACTGCGGATCCCGGAGGACCTCAGTGTGGTCGGCTTCGACGACCTGCCGCTCACCCGCTGGATCGGCCCGCCGCTCACCACGGTGCGCCAGCCCCTCATAGAGATGGCCGAGACCGCGGCCCGGCTGGTCCTCGACCTGGGCCGGGGCAGGCAGCCGGCGACCACCCGGGTCGACCTGGCCACGAGCCTGGTGGTGCGCAGCAGCACGGCCCCGCCGGCGCGCTGAGCGGTGGCCATGACTCCTGAGGTGAGGACAGACCGCCTTCTGCTGACCCCGTACACGCCGGGTGACGAGGAGGCGTTCGTCGCCCTGTTCCAGGATGTAGAGGTCTCCCGTTGGATGGGCGAGGGTCCGTCCACGGAGGCCGAGGACCGCGCGCTCTTCGGGCGGGTCTTCACCAAGGTGTACGCGCGCGGGCTCTTCGATGTGTGGGCGGTCCGGGAGGGCGCCGCGACCGTGGGCCACGCCGAGATCAAGCCCACGCCGGAGTCCGGCGGGCACGAGATCGTCTACGCGCTCGCCCCGGGCGCCTGGGGCCGTGGGCTCGGCACCGAGCTGGCCGAGGCGCTCGTCGTCCAGGGGTTCGGCCGGCTCGGGCTGCGCGAGGTGTTCGCCACGGTGGCCGCCGAGAACGTCCCTTCACTGAATCTGCTGCGCCGCATCGGCTTCCGGCAGGTGCGGGACATCGAGGAGGCCGACGGGAGCATCACCCGTCTGCTGGCCCGGACCCGCGGACCGGGCGACGGGGAGGCCGGAAGCGACCGGTGAGACTCGGACCGGCCGGTGGCCGTGTCGTTCCACGGTGGCTGCGACCTGGGCGGGTGCCGTCGTTGCGGGCCGTTGTCAGTGGCGGGGTGCAGACTGACCCGTATCCGGCACAACGGCGTCTCGGAAGGTCCTGTCATGACCGATGTACTGCTCACCGTAGGCACCCGCAAAGGGCTCTTTCTCGGCCGCAGGCGCGGCGGGACATGGGAGTTCGGCGACCCGCACTTCAATGCCCAGGCGATCTACTCGATCGCGATCGACACCCGCGGGGAGGCACCCCGGCTGCTGGTCGGCGGCGACAGCGCGCACTGGGGCCCTTCCGTCTTCCACTCCGACGACCTCGGTGCGACCTGGGTGGAGCCGAAGCAACCTGCCGTGAAGTTCCCGCAGTTCACCGACGCGTCGCTGGAGCGGGTCTGGCAGCTGCACCCCGCGGGGCCCGAGGCCCCCGACGTCGTCTACGCGGGGACCGAGCCGGCCGCGCTGTTCCGCTCGGACGACCGGGGCGAGTCCTTCGAACTGGTCCGCCCGCTCTGGGAGCACCCGACCCGGTCCAAGTGGGTGCCGGGCGGGGGCGGCGAGGGCCTCCACACCATCCTGACCGACCCGAGGGACGCCCGGGCGGTGACCGTCGCCGTGTCCACCGCGGGCGTGTTCCGGACCGAGGACGGCGGTGAGCGCTGGGCCCCCTCCAACAAGGGAGTCTCCGCCGTCTTCCTGCCGGACCCCGATCCCGAGTTCGGCCAGTGCGTGCACAAGGTCACCCGGGACGCGGCCGATCCCGACCGGCTCTACCTCCAGAACCACTGGGGCGTGTTCCGCAGCGACGACGGTGGGAAGCGCTGGCAGGACATCGGCTCCGGCCTGCCCTCGGACTTCGGCTTCGCCGCCGCCGCGCATCCTCGCCGCGCGGACACGTTCTACGTCTTCCCGATCAACGCCGACGCCGACCGCGTCCCCGCCGGTCACCGCTGCCGGGTGTACCGCACGCAGGACGCGGGCGAGACGTGGGAGCCACTGACCCGCGGCCTTCCGGACGGCGATCACTACGGGACGGTGCTGCGCGACGCGCTCTGCACGGACGACGCCGACCCGGCCGGCGTCTACTTCGGCAATCGCAACGGCGAGGTGTACGCGAGCGCGGACGACGGCGACAGCTGGCGGCAGCTCGTCTCGCATCTGCCGGACGTGCTGTGCGTGCGGGCGGCCGTGGTCGGCTGACCGGGCACCGTGTCACCGCCCGCCGGGTCACGCCTCGGTCGGCACGCAGAGCACCGGAACGGTCGACAGGTGCAGGAGCTTGTGCGGGGTGGAGCCGAGCAGCGCCCCCCGCAGCGGGCTCTCGCCCCAGCTGCCCACCACGATGACTCTCGCTCCGTGGCGCGAGGCGGCTTCGATCAGCGCCTGTGCCGGACTCAGGTCGATGACCTCGACCGTGGTCGGTACGTCGGCCTCCTCGGCCGAGGCGACGGCGTGCTCGAGCCCGGTACGCCCGGCCTGGCGGATGGCTTCGTAGTGGGCGCGGTACTCCTCGCCGGCGGGGCCGGGCGGCGCCGCCCCGTAGACCAGGACCAGCCGCTCGCCGAACGCGGCGGCCACGTCGATCGCCGCTCTCAGGGCACGCGCGGCACCTGGCGACTCGTCGTACCCGAGGACCACGGACATCTCAGGACTCCTTGCCGTGTACGAGGTCTGGGTCCACCACACCCCGGCGTTCGGCCCAGAAGGCCGGCGACCGGAATCGCAGCACCACCATGAGCACCACGCCGACGAGGCTGATGCAGATGCCGATGACGAGAGGGGGACCCAGCCCGAACCAGGAGGTCCCGCTGTAGGAGTTCGCCGGGTCGGACATGTCCATGACCGACCTGACGAGCAGCCAGGTCAGCAGACCGGCTCCGACCAGTGGACCGATGCCGACGAGGAAGAAGTTGCGCACGCTCTCCGTCAGATGGCGGCGGTAGTAGACCGCGCACGCCACACCGGTGAGCGCGTAGTAGAAGGCGATGAGCAGGGACAGTGCGGTCAGCGAGTCGAAGAGTGCGTTCTCACTGATCTGGCTGACGACGAGATACCAGGCGATGGCGATGGCGGCCACCCACCACGTGCTCACGTCGGGGGTCCGGAACCGTGGGCTGATACGGGCGAAGCGAGCGGGAAGCGCGTGGCGGCGGGCCATGGACAGTGCGGTGCGCGACGCCGGGATGATGGTGGTCTGGGTCGAGGCGAGCGCGGACGTCGCGACCGCGAGCAGCACGATCCAGTCCCAGCCCCCCATGACCTCGCCGGCGAGCAGGGCGAAGACGAACTCCTCCTCCCCCGCGTTCTCCGACAGATACGCCGTTCCGGCGAACGCGACGACGGCGAAGCCGACGGACAGGTAGGTCACCAGCAGGATGACCGTCGACCACACGCCGGCCTTTCCGGGTGCGGTCGCGGAGTCCTCGACCTCCTCGGTGAGGTTGACTGCCGATTCCCAGCCCCAGTAGATGAAGACGCCCAGCAGCAGCCCGCTCGTGAGGGCCGCGCCGCCCGCCCCGAAGGGGTTGAGCCACTCGACGGAGGGCCTGACCGAGTCGAAGGACGTCGTGCCCGCGTAGACGCGGTAGAGCGCGACGATCACGAACACCAGGAGGAAGGCCACCTGAGCCAGGATCAGGACGTTCTGCACCTTGGCCGACAGCTCGGTCCCGATGACGCACAGCCCGGTCATCACGATGATCAGGAGCACGGTGAGCAGTTGGCGGACGAAGGTGTTCTCGGCCCAGCTGTCGAGTCCCACGGCGAGGAGCCCGAAGCTGACGGCGATGTCCGCCAGGGACCCGACCACGAGCACACCGGTCATCGCGATCGCCCAGCCGCCGAGCCATCCGGTCCACGGGCCCAGGGCGCGCGTCACCCAGGAGAACGTCGTCCCGCAGTCCTGGTCCACCTTGTTCAGGTAGTAGAAGGCCGAGGCGATGAGAAGCATCGGCACGAAGGACGCGAAGAGCGCGCCTGGTGCGTAGATGCCGACGAGTGCCACGATCGGGCCGATGACGGCCGCCACCGAATAGGCCGGGGACGTGGCGTTCAGTCCGATGACCAGCGCGTCGACGAAGCCGATCGCGTTCGGCTTCAAGCTTGCCGGTGGAGCGGATCCGGCGGGGTCCTTCGCCATGTTCCCTCGCTCGGGTCACAGGCCTGAAGAGAAGGCGGAATGTTTTCTTCCACATGTTATTGACGTACTTCCGGGTGCGCACGTCCGGCGGGCCGGCGCCGCGGCTGTCACTGCTCGCGCATGCCCCACGGGGCGCCGTACTCCGTCAGCAGGTCGAGGAACGGCCTCGGCGGCATGGCCTCCGGCCCCAGCACTCCGCTGCCGCCCCAGAGACCGCTCGCGACGAGTTCGAGTGCGGCGACGGGGTTGATCGCCGTCTGCCAGACCACGGCCTGGGAGCCGTATCCGCGCATCGACCACTGGTTGTCGACCACGTGGTAGAGGTAGACCTCCCGGGGCCGCCCGTCCTTGCTTCCTTTCACCCAGGTGCCCGCACACGTCTTCCCTTGCATCCGCTCGCCGAGTCCTGCCGGATCGGGCAGGCAGGCGGCCACCACGTCACGCGGCGAGACGTCGGCGTTCCCGGCACCGCTCTTCACCGACACGGGGTCCGTACGGTCGAGGCCCAGCTTGTGCAGCGTGCGCAGCACCCCGATGAACTCGTCACCCAGGCCGTACTTGAACGTGACGCGCCGGGCCTTCAGCCACCGCGGGACGAGCAGTACCTCCTCGTGCTCGACGTTGACGCACTCGACGGGCCCGATGCCCTCGGGGAAGTCGAAGACCTCCGGCTCGCTGAAGGGGGCGGTGGTGAACCAGCCACGCCCCTCCTCGTAGACGACCGGCGGGTTCAGACACTCCTCGATGGTCGTCCAGATGCTGAAGGACGGGGCGAAGTCGTAGCCCTCCACCGTCAGGTCGGCGCCGTCCCTGATCCCGATCTCCTCGATCTCGTCGAACAGTTCGTCGGAGGCGTATCGGGCGAACACGTCCGAGAGCCCGGGCTCCACCCCCATTCCGACCAGCGCGAGCCTTCCGGCGGCCTCCCACTCGGCCGCCCGGTCGAACTGCGCGTCCCCGAGCTTGACGCCGCACTCCTCGTACGGGCGGGTCGGGTGCGGCCGGGACAAGGACATGGCCATGTCCACGTAGTGCGCGCCGTGGGCGAGAGCCGCCTCGAACAAGGGCATGACGAAGCGGGGGTCGGTGGCGTTGAGCAGCACGTCGCAGCGGTGTCCGGCGAGGGCGGCGCGCACGGCCGCCGGTTCGGAGGCGTCCAGCCGGACCGCGTCGAAACGGTCCCCGCGCTCCCCGAGGGCGGCGACGGCGCTCCCGGCCCGGCCGATGTCGTAGTCGGCGACCGTCATGTGCTCGAAGAAGGGCCGACGGGCCGCGATCCTTGTGATCGCTGTCCCCACACCACCCGCGCCGACCAGGAGGACACGCATCGGACACCACTCCTCTGCCGCTTCTGCCGCGGCAACGGCTCCAGCCGGGCCGGCCGGTCCGGTGGAGTGGGGACGCTAACAGCCGGTCCGCCCGGCGGCGGGCAGCCGTCCGGGCGGTGTCCCGCGTCCGGGCTATCCGCTCCCGGGGCGCCCACCCGGACGGGTGCCCGGCGGCATGAAGCGGCCCCGGGTCATCGGGACGCGGCCAGGCCACCGCTGTCAGCGAGGTGTCCGGCCCCATGGGCGGAAGAATGACGAACGGTGACGGTGAAGCAGGATGTCCCGCCCCGCACCGCTCACGGCAGGCGCCAGTCCACGGGCTGTTCCCCGGCGCGCAGAAGGAAGTCGTTGGTGCGGCTGAAAGGCCGCGAGCCGAAGAAGCCGCGGTCCGCGGACATGGGGGAAGGATGGGCGGATTCGATCGCGGGCAGGTCGCCGAGGAGTGGCCGCACATTGCGCGCGTCCCGCCCCCACAGCACGGAGACCATCGGCTTGCCCCGCGCGGCCAGGGCGCGGATGGCCTGCTCGGTCACTTCCTCCCAGCCCTTGCCACGGTGTGCGGCGGGTTTACCGGGAGCCGTGGTGAGTGCCCTGTTGAGCAGCAGCACGCCCTGCTTCGTCCAGGGCGTCAGGTCGCCGTTGGAGGGCCTGGGAAGGCCGAGGTCGGAGTGGAGCTCCCTGAAGATGTTCTCCAGGCTTCCCGGCAGACGTCGCACGTCGGGCGCCACCGCGAAACTGAGACCGATGGCCATGCCCGGTGTCGGATAGGGGTCCTGACCCACTATCAGGACGCGCACCTCGTCGAAGGGCTGCTGGAAGGCGCGCAGCACGTTCCTCCCCGCGGGGAGATAGGTGCGGCCCGCCCCGATCTCCGCACGGAGGAAATCCCCCATCGCTGCGATCCGGCCGGCCACCGGCCCCAACGCCTCGGCCCAGCCGGGCTCCACAAGTTCGCTCAACGGTCGCGCTGCCACGCCTGTCACTCTACCGGCCTACACGGGCCATAGTGATCATGTGGTCCCCCACGGAACGGGCTCGAGCGGTAGGGTGCCCGTCGTCGTCAGTCCTCCCATCCCTCCGGAGTCCAGCCATGAGGCGCGCAGGCGTTCGTCCGCAGTCAGCGGTGCCCGTGGCTTCCGGCGGTCGAACCTCCCGGCGGCTGCCGTGAGCGCTGAGACGTTCGTCCTCGGCGTCGACTCGGGCGGGTCAGGACTCCGCGTGGCGCTCGGGCCGGTGGACGCGGAGAACCCGGCGCTCACCGTCGACTGCGCCGAGCCCGTACGGACGGGTGCGGACGGCATCGACGCCGGACATCTGCTGGAGCAGCTGCTGCCCGCCGTACGCGGGCTTCTGGACCAGGCGGGTTCCGGGACGGCCGTCGTCGCCGCCGCGATCGGGGCCGCGGGAATGGCGACCCTCGGCGAACAGCTGCGCGCTCTGCTGCCTGACGCGCTCTCCGACTCCCTGGGTGTACGGCGGGTGGCGCTGGCCGCCGACGCGGTGACCGCGTACGCCGGAGCACTGGGACAGCGCCCCGGAGCGGTCGTCGCGGGTGGCACGGGCCTGATCGCGCTCGGCACCGACCTCACCTCGTGGCGCAGGGCGGACGGCTGGGGGCATCTGCTGGGTGACAGCGGCGGCGGCGCCTGGATCGGCCGGGCGGGGCTCGACGCTGCGATGCGGGCCCACGACGGCCGCCGCGGAGGGTCGTCCGCGCTGCTGGCGCGGCTCGAGGCGGTCTTCGGTCCGGCCACCGGCCTTCCGGGCCTGCTCTATCCGCGTACGGACCGTCCCGCACTGCTCGCCTCGTTCGCCCCCGAGGTCGGGGCCTGCGCCCTCCAGGACGAGGTCGCGGCGGGCATCCTGCGTGAGGCGGCGGCCCACATCGCCGAGGCGGCGGCAGCGGTGTGCCCCCGCCCCGCCGGCTCCCGCCCCGATGGCTGTGAGGTCGCTCTGACCGGTGGCCTGTTCCGCATGGGCGAGCCTCTTCTCGGCCCGTTGCGGGGCGAGCTGGCACAGCAGGCCCCCCAGGCACGGGTGGTTCCGGCGGAGGGTGATCCGCTGCACGGTGCGCTGGAGATCGCCCGGGCCCTCGCAGGACCGGGGCTGCGACTTCCGGCGCATCCGTCCCTGCTCTTCGTACCGGGAGTAACGTAGACGATTCGAGCGGTCGTCCGTCCGGACAGAGCAGGTCAGTTGCCTGCTATGCCATTCAACAGACATATACGGACAGATAACGCCTGACGGGCCCCTCCCCGAACAGAGGGGCACCCAAAACCAGTAGCATGCGGCGCCATGAGCACCCCCACTGGGCCCGCTTCCGGCCTGCCTGTACGAATGCCGCGACCTCGCCAGTCCGGACGGCACCGCCGCCCGGAGCCCGTGGTCGCACCTGAGGGCGCTGCCGCGCTCGTTCTTGCCCTTCCCGGTACCCCTTCCCCGGCCTCGCGCAGCCTGGCCGAGGAAGTGATCAGCATCGCCCGCTCCGAGCTGCCCGGTCTGAACGCGCAGATCGGTTATCTCGACGGCGACGACGCCGAATATCCCACTCTCGTCTCCGCGCTCGCCCATGTCGCCGCCGAGCGCACCGCGCGCTACGAGCAGGCCGTCGCCGCGGGCCGCGAGGTCGCCGAGCCCTCGGGCCCGTCCGCCGTCGTGGTGCCGCTCCTGGCGGGCCCGGACAGCTCCCTGATCCGGCGCATACGGCAGGCCGTCATGGACAGCGGCACGCAGGCCGAGCTGACCGACGTACTGGGTCCGCACCCGCTGCTCGCCGAGGCACTGCACGTACGCCTCTCGGAGGCCGGTCTGGCGCGCGCCGACCGCGCGAGGCTGTTCACCGTGGCTACCGCGGCCGACGGCATCGTGCTGGCCACGGTGGGCGGCGAGGAAGCCGTGCAGGCCGCCGGGATCACCGGCATGCTGCTGGCGGCCCGTCTCGCCGTGCCCGTGATGGCCGCCGCCCTGGACGTGGAGGGTTCGGTCGCCTCGATCGCGGCGCAGCTGCAGAACTCCGGTTCGGCGCAGCTGGCGCTCGCGCCGTACCTGGTGGGCCCGGAGATCGACCTCGCGCTGCTGGACGCCGCCGCGAAGGAGGCCGGCTGCTCGACCGCCGAGCCGCTCGGCGCGTACCCGGCCATCGGCAAGCTGGTGCTCTCGCTGTACGCGACGACGCTGGGCATCACCCCGGAGACCCCGCAGGGGGCCCAGGGGGTACAGGCGCACTGATCCGCGCCACTCGTCTGCCGGGCGATGTGGCGCGGACCGGTTCTCGCCGGTCCGCGCCACATGCCGTCGCGGGGCCGGGCGTCAGGCGAAGACCACGCAGGAGGCGGCCGGAACCTCGATGGAGCCCACGTGTGCCGGGATCCCCGTCTCCGCGTCCACCGCGAACCAGCTGACGTTCCCGGAGTGCTCGTTGGCGGCGTAGAGCCACTGCCCGGTGGGGTCCAGGGTGAGATCGCGGGGCCAGCGTCCGCCGCAGCCCACAGCCGCCGCCAGGGCGAGCTTCTCGGCCGTCTCGTCGAGTGTGAGGACGGAGATGCTGTCGTGGCCGCGATTGGCGGTCCACAGGAACCGGCCGTCGTGCGAGACCACCACTTCCGACGGGTACGTACGCACCCCGGCGCCCTCGTCGTGGTCGTGCGGCAGCACCTGCGTCTCCCCGAGCGGTTCGAGCAGACCTCCGGCCGCGTCCCAGCGGCACACGGTGACCGTCGGCTCGAGCTCGTTCAGGACGTACGCGTGTCCCCCGGACGGGTGAAAGGCGAGATGGCGCGGTCCGGTCCCCGGCCGCAGCGCCGTCTCGGCGTGCAGCCGCAGGGAGCCGGTGGTGGGGTCGAGCGCGCAGACGCGTACGGAATCCGTACCGAGGTCCACGCTCAGCACCCAGTTCCCCGAGGGATCGGCCAGCACCTGGTGCGCGTGCGGGCCCGACTGGCGGCCTTCGTCGGGACCCCGGCCCTCGTGCCGCAGCACCCCGGCCACCGGGCCGGGTGAGCCGTCGTCCCGGACCGGCAGCGCGGTGACGCTCCCGGAGCCGTAGTTGGCCGTCAGGAGATGACCCGCGGCGAGGGCCAGATGGGTCGGGCTGCCCCCGCCGACCGACCGCACCTCGCCGATGAGCCGGGGCGTGCCGTCGTCCGCGATGCCGAAGGCCGCGGCGGCGCCCTCGGAGGTCTCGCTGACCGCGTAGAGCACGGGGTCGCCCGTCCCAGGAGTACGGCCGACCGCGAGGAAGGAGGGGTCGGCGACGGCGTCCGTGGACGCGAGCACGGACGGCGCCCCGGTGTCCCGGTCGACGGCGGCGACACTGATGCCGAGTCCGCCCGCCGAGGTGAACGACCCTATGAATGCCCGCTTCTCTTCGTCGACGCCCATCCCGCTACCCCTCTTCGCGTCCGTCACGATCTTCCCGGCCGACGGTAGCAGGCGACGTTTCCCCGTCCGGGCCCGAATCGGCGGCAAGGCCTGGGCCGGGGTGACGCTCGACGGTCCCGCCCGTGCGAGACGGCTCAGGCGCCGGCAGGAATCCGGCGGGACCTGCGAAGAGGCACCGCGAGTTCGAGCAGGGCCTGCTCCAGCGCATGGAGATGGGCGAGCATCTGTTCGGCGCCCGTCGGCTCCGTAGCTGTCATGTCGTCGGGTCGGAGGTGCCGCCCCACGGCCGGCGCATCTGTGAGGGCCTCGACAGCCGTTTCCACCCGCCAGCAGGCCGCGGCGAGCCGGACGTCGTGCGAGGCCTCCGGGTCGGCAGCGACGGAGGCCAGGCCGCGCACCTCGCGTACGCAGTCGTCCAGCAGTGCGAGCACCTGCCGCGCCCGTCGTTTGCGGGCCTTCAGCGGGTTGAGCGGGTGCACCAGCGGCGCGAGCGACAAACGCACCCGGCCGAGGATCGCCTCCAGCTCGACGACGCGGCCAGGTGGGTCGGCGTCCTCGCTCCCGGCGAGGCGGGCGGCGGCCTCCGCCGTGCACGTGTGCACGCATCGCAGCGCACGCTCCACCCAGGCCTCGGTCACCGAGTGAGTCGTCACCGGCAGCACGAACAGCACCGCCAGTACGGCGCCGATCGCCCCGACCGCCGTCTCGGTCACCCGCAGCACGAGCAGACCCGTGTCGAGCACGCCGAGCAGCCCGTACAGCATGCTCGCCATGACGGTCACGGCCAGCATCATCCAGGTGTAGGAGACAGCGGCGGTGTAGAAGATCCCGAACACGCTGATCGCCACGACCGCGGCGGCCACGACCGGCTCATGGTGCAACGGCACAGCCACGGCGAAGCCCAACCCGATGCCGAGCACCGTTCCCAGGAATCGCCGGAACCCGCGAACGACGGTCTCGCCTCGCGAGGTCGTGGCCACGAACACCCACCAGGTGGCGCCGACGGCCCAGTACCAACGCTGGTCGGAGAGCACCTGCCCCACCGCGAGCGCGAACCCGGCCCCGGCTGTCGCCTGCACGGCCTGCCGCGTCGTGATCCGCCCGAGCCCGGATGCCCCGGCGGGGAGGGCGACCGCCACGGGGGCCCCGAACCGCCGCTCGTAGCACCACACGCCGAACCGCACCACCGACGACGCGACGAGCGACAGCAGCACGGCCGCGTACAGCTCGGGCAGCTGGCCGGGCACGGTGTGCAGGAACTGGGCGGCGAAATAGGACATGAAGCCGAACACGCCCAGCGAGTGCCCGCGAGGCCCCCAACGCCTCGCGTACACCCCTGCCCCCACGACAGCGAGGAACGCCAGGTCGCGGGCGACGGGCACGTCGTGCAGCACGGCTGCGAGCGTGAGCACCGGGAGACCGACGGCGGGGAGGAACGCGGTCGTGATCGCCTGCCCACGCACCGTCGCGTCGGTCACGGTGAACAGTGCGAGCAGCGCGGCCAGGCCACCGGTGACGGCCGCCGCCAACGAGTGACCGGCGGCCCCGCACAGCGCGACGGCGAGCCCGATGCCGAGCACTGCCCGGGAGGCGAACCGCAGCCGCATGCGCCCCGGATCCGGTGCCACGAACGCCCTCTTCAGCAACTTGCCCCATACCTTTCGCACACAGACCAGCACAGACATGAGAAAGGCGCCGCGAGATCCCGGGGGGACCCGCAGCGCCATTGATATCTCCATCTCAGCACCTGGAGGGCTGATGGTTCAACCGGGACCCAATCCTCTGGGCCATTGGCTCAGAGAAGGCTGCCATCGATCGGCCACGGCCGAGCCAACGGACCAGCCACACGCGATACCGCCGCACGAACAGTCGGAAGTCCTGAACGACGCGACTCCGAGTCGGGCGACCGACGGCCGGTGGTCAGCTCCCGATCCCGCCGTCACTGCTGAGCAGTTGCCCGTTGATCCAGCCGCCCCGCTCGGAGCAGAGGAATCCGACCAGGTTCGCGCAGTCGCGCGGGACGCCCAGGCGCCCCAGCGGTGTGGCCTCAGTCAGCCGCGCCTTGAGCGGGGCGGGCATCCAGCCGTTGTCCACCGGCCCCGGGTTGATCACGTTCGCGGTCACCCCGAGCCCGGCGAACTCCCGGGCGGCGGCCAGGACGATCCGGTCGAGGGCCCCCTTGCTGGCCCCGTAGGGCAGATTGTGCGCCGTGTGGTCGCTGGTGAGGGCGACGATCCGGCCGCGCCCGGGCGTTCCCGCGAACCGGGACCCGTACTCCTTGAGCAGCAGCCAGCTCGCGCGGGCGTTCACGGCGAAGTGGCGGTCGAAGCTCTCGACGCTCGTGTCGAGGATCGAGGAATCCACGGACTCGGCGTGGCACATCACGAGGGCGTCGACGGGGCGTCCGCCGAAACGTCCGGTGACCGCGTCGAAGAGCTGGGCAGGGGTGTCCGGGGAGGCGAGATCGGCTTCGAACCCGGCGGTCTCCGCGCCCAGTCCGGCGAGTTCGGCGCTCAGCCGGTCCGCCGCACCCGGGGTCGCGCCCCAGTCCATCCGGTCGTCGTAGGAGGTCAGATAGGAGAAGGCCACATCCCAGCCGCCGCCCGCGAGTTCCAGTGCGATGGCGTACGCGATGCCCTCGGGGCGGCCGGCTCCTGTGACGAGCGCGAGGGGACGGGCGTGTGGCGTGCTGTGCTGCGGTGAGTTCGTCATCGCTCGGCATCCTCGTGCGCGTCCGTGTCCGCCGCATGCGAATTATGCGGCCGTACGTCTCGCGCCGGTGCGGGTCGGCCCCCTGAGCCCGTGAGGCAGCCGACGGTGCTGCGCCCACGCACTCCAGGAACCCGCCACTGGACTCCGGCGCCAGGTGGTGCGGACGACGAGGTCGGTGAAGATCACGTCGTGCTCGGCCTCAGCGGCTTACGGTGGCGAGTGCCGCGGCGTACTGCTCGTAGGTCACCGGTTCCAGGCCGTCGACGGCTCCTCGTCGGTCACCACAGGTGACCGTGGCCCGGTCCGCGCGTATATCGGACCACTCTCCGTGAGCGCGATCTGCGTGATGATCTACTGCATGGAGTGACCATGCGCCTGGCCGGTCTGTACGAGGGCTTCCGGCGGCGAGCGAATGAGGGTGCGATGAGTGAACTGATGAAGCCCGAGACAGACCTTCCGGAGGGTGACGCCCCCACCGAGCTGACAGTCCGCGACCTCGTCGTCGGGGACGGTCTTGAGGCGAAGCCGGGCAGGGTCGTCCAGGTTCACTACGTCGGGGTCACCTTCGAGTCCGGGAAGGAATTCGACACCTCCTGGGACCAGGGCCGGCCGTTCAAGTTCGCCGTGGGCGGCGGCAAGGTCATCAAGGGCTGGGACCGCGGGGTCAGGGGGATGAAGGTCGGCGGCCGGCGCGAAATCATCGTTCCCCCGCGCCTCGGCTACGGCAACCAGTCACCCTCGCCGTTGATCCCGGCGGGCTCGACACTCGTCTTCGTGGTGGATCTGCTCTCCGTCGCAGTCTGAGGCCTTCTGCTGCCCGCCGTGCCCTTCTGGACGCCCCGGATCATCGTCATCGCAGAGCTGCCGGCCGTCATACTGCTACTGCTCGGCGTCAAGGCCGGCGACCTGCGCGAACAGCGCCCCTCCTGGGCCGAACCCCGGCGCGGACGGCTTCCCTCGCACGCGCTCCGTGACGCCCCCCGTCAACGGCCGTACGTGGTGCGGCACAGGTCGACGATGTCGGCGGACGCGACCCCCCGCCCCGTCGCACAGACGGCGCGCATGTCGTACGTCTGCCGCGGCCTCGCCCGGTGGGGCGTGCCCACGCCGCGCGGCGGTCCGGGCCGGGCGGGAGCCGCACGTCGCGGCTGGTTCCGCGCCTCCTGGCGGACTGGGGGCGCGACCGCGTCGGCACGCCTGGCCGGAGCGCGCGGCCCCTTCTCCTTCTTCCGGTTCTCGCCATCCGCATCGTCCGGCCCCTCCTCGGTCTTCCCGAGGGCGTCATGGACGGCCGGTGGCGCGGTGGGCACCGTGGACGCCTGCGCGGCGGGGGCGTTCCCGGGACGCACGGAGGCGGGGGACGCCGGCCTCTCCGCTTCGGCCTGGACGGAGACGCAGCCGGCCGTACCCAGCAGGGCGACGAGCACGAGGGGGATGGACCGCAGGTTCATGCCCTGGTCAACGACGGGCAGTGCGAGCGGACACGTCCGGAGGCTCCGGGCGGGGGTGGTCAGTCGGACAGGCCGGACCGGGCGATCCCCAGCGCGCGGTAAATGGTGCGGGACAGCGAAGCCGGCTGCGGGTCCGTGCTCCACGCCCATTGCTCGACCGCGATGCGGAGCGCCCCGTTGAGCAGGGTCGCCTGCACCCTTGGTTCCAGGTCGTCCGGCCCATGGTCCGTCCGCTCGGCGATGACCGCGGCGAAGGCCGGCTCCGCGTCGTGGTGGACCTGCAGCCACACGGCGCGCAGCCCGGGTTCGGTCCGGGTGAGCAGGACCAGGTCGCGCAGGGCGTCCGCGTCGGTGTCCGCCGATGCGACCGGGTGCGAGGACGAGCTCCCCACGACGGCTTCCACCAGCGGCCGGTCGCGTGGCCACGACCTCATGAGCGCGATGACGAAGTCGAGCGCGTAGGTCAGCAGGGGGCGGACGCACAGCTCCTTCGAGGAGGTGTAGCGCCACAGGGTCCGCTGCGAGATTCCCGCAGCGGCGGCGATCTCTTCGGCGGTGGTCGCGGCCACACCCCGGTCGGCGAAGAGGCGCACGGCTTCGCGGGCGATCTCCACCCGGGTCGCGGCCTTGCGGCGTTCGGTCAGCGGCGGGCGTCCGAGGCGGACTCCACCGTCTGCCGCGGCTCCGGCGGTGGCCAGGGCAGGGTCTGGCGGCCCTCCGGGGTGCGCGGCTTCCACGGTTTTCGGCCACCTTCCTTCACGGCTGCGCCCATCGTAGCGATATCTTTTCTGGCACCTCTCGCCATTTTGGCACTGCCCGCCATTAAAGGTAGCGTGCCTACCCCTGCCGTCCGTCGAAACCGAGGAGCATCTCGTGAGCACCACCACCAGCGGCCCGGGCCGCAGCGTCATCGTCACCGGCGCCGGCTCGGGCATCGGCCGGGCCACCGCGCTGCTGTTCGCGAAGGAAGGGGCCCGCATCGTGATCGCCGACGTCGACGAGGCCGCCGCCCGAACCGTCGCGGAGGAGACGGAACAGGCCGGCGGGACCGCTGTCACCGTGGTCGGGGACCTCCGGGAGCAGGCCGTCGTCGACCGGGTGGCCGCGACGGCGGCGGAGGAGTTCGGCGGAATAGACGTCCTGGTCAACAACGCCGGAATCATGGACAGCATGTCGGCGGCGGCCGACACCGGTGACGACGAGTGGGAGCGCGTCATCGGCATCAACCTCACGGCCCCGTTCCGCCTCACGCGGGCCGTGCTGCCGCACATGCTCGCCGCGGGGAAGGGCGCCGTCGTCTTCACCGCCTCCGAGGCCTCCCTGAGGGGCAGCGCCGCGGGTGCCGCGTACACGGCGTCCAAGCACGGCATCGCGGGCCTGACCAAGTCCTTGGCCGTCATGTACCGCGACAAGGGCATCCGCTCCAACGCGATCGCGCCCGGCGGCACGATCACCAACATCCGTGTCGATGCCGACCGGGGCGCCCACGGGCCGGCCGCCCTCGCCCCCTACATGGGCAATGTCGGTTCGCCCGCCCGGGCTGAGGAGCAGGCGGCGGCGATCCTCTTCCTGGCATCGGACGCGGCGAGCAACATCAACGGGGCGATCCTTCCCGTCGACAACGGCTGGTCCGCGGTCTGAGCCCCTGGCCCTGGGTAGAGTCGGGCGACCGATCACCGAGCCGGGAGGAGCACAGCCCGACATGGCGGTGGACGCCCTCGACACCCGCATCCTTCGGCTGCTCATCGAGCAGCCGCGCACCAGCGTCCGCGAGTACGCGCGCATCCTCGGCGTGGCACGCGGCACCCTGCAGGCCCGGATGGACCGTCTGGAGCGGGACGGGGTGATCACGGGCACGGGCCCCGCCCTCTCCCCCGCTGCCCTCGGCCACCCGGTACTCGCCTTCGTACACCTGGAGGTGACGCAGGGGCATCTGGACGAGGTCGGTGACGCGCTCGCCGCCGTTCCGGAGATCATCGAGGCGTTCTCGACGACCGGGGGCGGAGACCTCCTGACGCGCGTCGTGGCCCGCGACAACGGGCATCTGGAGGACGTGATCCAGCAGCTGATCCAGCTCCCCGGAGTGGTCAGGACCCGGACGGATGTGGCTCTGCGCGAGCGTGTGGCACACCGGGTCCTGCCGCTGGTCGAGTCGGTGGGGCGGGCAGCGGGCCCCGGGTGATCACCGTCGGGCATGCTGGAGGCCATGAAGACCGCGCCCCTCTCCGCCCCGCCCGTCCTCTTCGACCTCGACGGCACCCTCGTGGACAGCGAGCCGAACTACTACGAGGCGGGGCGCCGGCTCCTCGCCAGGTACGGCGTGCGGGACTTCAGCTGGGAGAACCACACCCGCTTCATCGGGATCGGCACCCGGGAGACCCTCACGGTCCTGCGGGAGGAGTACGGGATCGAGGCGCCGGTCGACGAACTCCTGGCCGGCAAGAACGCCCTGTACCTGGAGCTCGCCGGGGTGTCCACCAAGGCCTTCCCGGAGATGCGCGCCCTCGTCGAGCGGCTGCACGGGGAGGGGGTGCCGATGGCGGTGGCGTCGGGGTCCTCCAGGGCGGCGATCGCGGCCTCGCTCGCGGTCACGGGGCTGGAGGCGTACCTCCCGCTGTACGTGTCCGCGGAGGAGGTGGCGCACGGAAAGCCGGAGCCCGACGTGTTCCTGGAGGCGGCTCGGCGGCTCGGTGTGGCGCCCGGCTCGTGCGTGGTCCTGGAGGACGCCGTCCCCGGAGTCCGGGCGGCTCACGCGGCGGGGATGCGGTGCGTCGCCGTCCCCGACGCCCATGCGACGGCGGACGGCGCGGAGTTCGGGAGGGCGGAGTTGCTGTTCCCGGGCGGACAGGCGGAATTCACCGCTGCCGCCATGCTGGACTGGCTCCGCGCCGGGTGAGAACAAGCCGGTCCGGCCCGTCGATTGGCCGGATCCGGCGTCTCGTGCTCCGGCCGGGCGAGCGGGGGTCCCGGGGACGGATATCCTGATCATGCCGCGCACCCCGACGCACCGTACCGAGGCGATGAGCCCGATGAGGTCGCCGCCGCGGCAGTCGGAGAGGGCCATAATTCGAGATTGGTGTGCACAGGTGCTGGTTGCTGGGCGGTACCGGCTGATATCCCCCATCGGCCGTGGCGGTATGGGTGAGGTGTGGCGCGCCACGGACGAAGTGCTGGGCCGCGCCGTGGCGGTGAAGCTGCTGCTGGGCGACCAGGCCGATGCCTCGTCGACCGCGCGCTTCCGCCTCGAGGCGCAGACGGCCGCGCGCCTGAGCCACCCTCATTTGGTGGCCGTGTTCGACTTCGGCTCCTGGGAGGACCGCTTCTACCTGGTGATGGAGCTGGTCGAGGGAAGGAGCCTCGGGGATCTGCTGGAGGCTCAGGAGACCGTCCATCCCGAGCAGGTCGCCCGAATCGCCGGCCAGGCAGCCGCCGGTCTGGCCGCCGCTCACCGGCAGGGCATCGTCCACCGGGACATCAAGCCCGGCAACCTGATGCTGGACGCCGACGGGTCCGTGAAGATCGGGGACTTCGGCATCGCCCAGTTCGTCGACGACCCCTCGACGGCGCTGACGACGGCCGGCCACATCGTCGGTACGAGCCTCTACCTGGCTCCCGAGCGGGCCCTGGGCCGTACGGCGGACTCCGCGTCGGACATGTACTCACTGGGCTGCGTCATCTATCAACTGCTGGCCGGGCAGCCGCCGTTCCGCTCGGACACGGCGACCGCGACGCTCTACCAGCACGTGGACACGCCTCCGGTGCCGGTCAGACAGCGGGGGGTGGACGTCTCCCCCGCGTTCGACTCGTACCTCCTCGGCCTGCTGGCGAAGCAGCCCGAGGACCGGCCGAGCGCTCAACAGGTCTCCGACTGGTTCCGTACGGATGCCTGGCGTGGCCGGCCCGAGCCGCTCCCGCATCACACGGCCTCCGCCCCGCGGCCCGCCGCGCATGTCCCTCCCGCGCCGACGCCGGGCGGCCCGGCCGCCGGAGGCCCGTCGACGTACCGGCTGCCGCAGTCCGGCGGCCGCAGACGGGCGGCTCCCGCGCCCCGGACGTCCAGATCCGCGGCCAGATCGGCCACGACGCGCCGGATCAGCACGGGTGAGGCCATCCGCCGCCGCCCGCGCGTGGCGAGTGCTGTGGCCGGTACGGTCGCCTTCCTGGCTGCGGTGTATCTGGGCACGATCCTCTTCGCTCCGGACACCGGGGCGGCGGACACCCCGGATCCCGGCTCCTCGCCGACAGCGGGACTCGAATCGCCCGCGCCGACCGGACCGGCGGTGGAGCCGGCCCAGGACGGCGAGGGCGAAAACGACTGAGCCTTCGGCTCACCAGCGCGCGTGGACCTCCGCGCGGATCCGGCGGTCGTACAGGTCGCGCACCGCGTCGAGGGTGCTCTGCGGGAGTGGCGGAAGAGCGGCGGCCGACGCGTTGGCCCGCACCTGTTCGACCGACCGCGCACCGGGGATGACGCTGGTGACACCGGGCTGCTGGATGATCCAGCGCAGTGCGGTCTGTGCCGGGGTGGCGCCTTCGGGAGCGAACCCGGCGAACTCCGCCGCGGCGGCCACGCCCGTCGCGTAGTCGATGCCGGAGAACGTCTCGCCCTGGTCGAACGCCTCGCCGTGGCGGTTGTACGTGCGGTGGTCCTCGGGCGCGAAGACCGTGTCGGCGGTGTACTTGCCGGACAGCAGCCCGGAGGCGAGCGGAACGCGCGCGATGATGCCGACCCCGGCCTCCGCCGCGGCCGGGAGGACCTCGTCGAGGGGCTTCAGGCGGAAGGGGTTGAGGATGATCTGGACGCTCGCGACTCCGGGCCTGGCGATGGCCGTGAGCGCCTCGGCGCAGGTCTCCACGCTCACCGCGTACGCGGCGATCCGCTGCTCGGAGACGAGCGTGTCGAGGGCGTCGTACACGGCGTCGGAGGAGTAGACCGCCGTGGGCGGGCAGTGCAGTTGCACGAGATCGAGGGTGTCGACGCCGAGGTTGGCGCGCGAGCGGTCGTTCCAGGTACGGAAGTTGTCCAGGACGTAGTTCTCCGGAAGCTGTTCGGCTCGCCTGCCCATCTTGGTGGCGACGAGCACGTCCGCGTCCGGGCGTTCCTTCAGATAGCGGCCGATCAGCTGTTCGCTGCGGCCGTCGCCGTAGACGTCGGCGGTGTCGAAGAAGGTGACTCCCGACTCGACGGCGGCGTCGAGGACGCCGAAGGCGTCGGCCTCCCGCACCTCGCCCCAGTCCCCGCCCAGCTGCCAGGTGCCCTGTCCTACGACCGATACGTCACGGCCGGTCCTGCCGAGTGTGCGCTGCTCCATACGGATCATGCTACGTCCGCACGCGGACCGGCGGCGGTGGCCGGCGCCGGTCCGCGTCCGCGTCCGCGCTCAGTCGGCGGTGGTCACGCGGACGTAGTCGACGACGAGCTGCTGCGGGAAGCTCGTGCTGCCGTCGGGGTCGCCCGGCCAGTAACCGCCCACGGCGAGGTTGAGGATGAGGAAGAACGGCTTGTCGAACACCCAGGGGTTGCCGTTGAGGTCCGCGGGTGTCCTGCGCTGGTAGACGGTTCCGTCGACGGACCAGGTGATGGAGTCGGGGGCCCAGTCCACGGCGAAGGTGTGGAAGTCGTCGGCGAAGGCGGCTCCACCGGGGAGGGTGTAGCCGGCGCCGATGCCGCCCGAGCCGGAGTAGCCGGGGCCGTGCAGCGTGCCGTGCACGGTGCCGGGCTCGAATCCGACGTTCTCCATGATGTCGATCTCACCGCTGTTGGGCCAGCCGACGCTGCCGATGTCGGCGCCGAGCATCCAGAAGGCCGGCCATATGCCCTGTCCGCGCGGGATCTTCATCCTGCTCTCGACGTGTCCGTACGTCGCGGTGAACTTTCCGGAGGTGTTGAGCCGGGACGAGGTGTACTCGCAGGTCCCGTACCAGCACTGGTAGTTGCCGGGGTTCTCCTTGCGCGCGGTGATGACCAGGTTGCCCTGGCCGTCGAGGGCGGCGTTGCTGTTGCCCGCCGTGTAGTACTGCCGCTCGTGGTTGCTGACGTTGTCGCCGGTCTCCGTCAGCCACTTGCCCCCGTCGACGGCCGAGCCGGCGGGGCCGTCGAACTCGTCGGCGAAGGCCACGGCCGCCGTCCGGGAGTTGGTGGAGGGCGCAGCCGTGTGGGGGTCGGGTGCGGCCGAGGCTCCGGCGGGAAGTGCGGTCATGACCACGGAGCAGCAGACCAGGGAGAGTGCGGCGTACAGGGTCCTGCGGCGCCTCTTCGGGAGGCGGCGCACGGCGTGGTGGGGAGAATGCACGGTCATCACTTCTTTTCGGGGTGGGGGGATGACAGTCATGCGCATGACAGATGAACGCCGAGAGGTGAACGCTTGTCACACTCACCCCGGGCGGTATCTTTCAACACTTGATTTAAGGGAGTGGTCCGAGGCCCGTCAAGGATCTGGTCCGGACCGGGCGGGTACGAGTGGAAGTCGGCGCGGTGGGGAACGGACAACTCATGCGCATCCGTACCGAAGTCACCGTTCCCGCCACCCTCGCCCTGGCCTTCGCCCTGCTGGCTCCGGCCGGCACCGCGACGGCCTCCTCCGCCGCCCCCGCTGTCCCGGCCTGCCGGGAGAGCAGTCTGAAGGTCACCGCCACGGCCTCCGAACAGCCCGAGACGCTGCGCATCAGCGTCACCAACCAGGGCCGGCAGTCCTGCGTCGTCGACCGCATCCCCACGGTCGTCTTCGGCGACCTGGACGGCCCGGCCCTGCCGGTACCCGACGGCGAGAGCGGTCCGTACCGCCTGCCGGCGGGCGGATCCGGCTACGCCGCGGTGCGCACGCTGGACCCTGCGGCCACGGAGCTGCGGGTGGTGGACCGGCTGACGGTCGCCGGGGACCCCGCGCACCGCGGGCGGACCTTCGACGCCGCCTCGCTGGGGGCGCCGGACGGGGTGCGGGTCTGGGAGCCGGTGACCACCTGGTGGCACCGCTCGAGCGCGGCGGCCGACGCGACGCTCGAGCGGTACACGGACTGACCGGACTCTCCTCGCGGCCGCCGCCATGCGGCGCGCGGCCGCGAGCGGCACAGTGGAGGCATGGACTGTGCGGGGCCCGCGCGGCCTCGACCGGGCAGGCGCGCATCGTCCGACCGCATCCCGGCGGAAGGATCAGGCGTGGACAGCGAGAGCACACGGCGGTTCGTGGTGCAGATCCACGACGCCCGGCGCATGCATTTCGATTTCCGTCTCGAGGTCGGCGGCGTCCTGAAGTCCTGGGCCGTGCCGCGAGGCCCGTCGGACAACCCGAGCGACAAACGGCTGGCCGTGCCGACGGAGGACCATCCCCTCGAATACCGCGAGTTCGAGGGCGTCATTCCGCAGGAGGAGCAGGGCAGCGGCACCGTGATCGTCTGGGACCAGGGCACCTACACCCCGACCAGCCACGACCTCGCGGGCGACCCCGTCCCGTTCGCCGAGTCCCTGGAGCGCGGACACGCCACGTTCCGGCTCGACGGGGCCAAGCTGCACGGGGAGTTCGCGCTCACCCGCTTCCGTATCGACGACGAGGAAGGGACCCGGGGGCCGGAGGCCTGGCTGCTGATCAAGGCCAACGACCGGCAGGCCGTCCACGACCGGGCGGGCACCCCCGACCCGTACCACGCGCGCTCGGCCCGCACCGGCCGCACACTGCACCAGGTCGCCGTGGCCGAGCGGGAGGGCGCTCACTGAGCACTCACCGCGGGGACGGCGCGCCGTCGGAGCCGGTGAGCCGGTCCAGGACGCCTGTGTAGCGGGAGCGCCTGTCGGGACGGGCCTGGCCGACGGCGTGCCGCAGAGCGGGGACCGCGGCTCCGCCCATCAGCAGCAACCCCTCGGCGGCCTCTCCGCGGACCGCAGGGTGCGTGTGGTCGAGCAGGGAGACCAGCGCGGGAACGGCGGGTTCCCACGCGGCGTGGCAGAGCGTCCTGATGGCCATGCGCCTGATGTCCGGCTGCGAGTCGTCCAGCAGGACGGCCGTGTGGAGCAGGTGGGCCGGCCGGTCCAGCATGGTGCGCGAGGTCCGGTGGGCGTGCAGTCTCACCTTGGGCCGGGGATGGGCCAGCAGCTCACCGATGACCTGCTTCAGGGCGGGGTCCGGGTCCGGGGCCCGGCCGGTGTGCTCCTCGGCGAGGCGGGAGAGGGCCCTGCGTATCTGTTCCGGTCCCCCGGTCCGGGCCAGACGCAGCAGTTCGGCGCGCCCCGGCCGGTGGACCGCTCCGGTGGGAGCCGTCGTACGGGGGACGGAACCCGGCCCCTCGTCCAGGACCAACCCCTCGGCGAGGCCGTCCCGTCCCTCGGCGCGCAGCCGGTCGCGGATCCTCGTCCTGTCCGAGGAGCCCAGCAGCGGCCGTCCCGCCAGCAGGTCCAGGAGTCCCCATGCCCCGGCCTCGATCCGGGGCAGGAGGTGATCCGCCAGGACTTCGGCCGGCGCCGTCCGCAGGGCGTGGGCGGCCTCCGTCCGGAGACCGGCGGGGCCGTGCTCCCACCATCCGAGGAGCAGCGGGATCAGAGGCACGGTCTCCCAGGGGCCCAGGTGCGGGACGAGGCGGGCCACCCTGGCGGGCACGATCCCTTCACCGCCCAGCTCCGCGGGAGCGACGGTGGCCAGGGCGCGCGCCAGGCAGCCTCCGGACGGCAGGTCGACACGTCCTCGGAGGTACGCGTCGAGGACCGCGCGTGCCGGCTCCGGCTCCGGCCAGTCCAGGAGCTCCCGGGCGGCGCCGGATCGGCGGCCGGGATCCGGCGCTTCCAGCGTGTCCATCAGCCGGGTGCGCCGCTCGGCGGAACGCGGCCGGCCGGGGGCGTCGCGTACGACTTCCGAAGCCGGGCCGCCTGTCTCGGAGAGCGTCCACGGGGGTGCGCCGAGCGGCTGAAGGCCCGTCATCCAGTCCACCAGAAGAGCGCGTACCCCGTCGTCGCCGGCATCGGGGTACGCGTCGACGAGGGCGCCGAGGCGCTGCCTGGAGTCCGGCGGGTACGGGGCGCGGCGCCGGAACTCCTCCAGGGCGCGAGAGGTGCGCAGGGCCGGGCGCAGCGCTGACCGCCACGCTTCCGCCTCCTCACCGGCCGTGGGCGGCTCCGGCACGCCGAACGCCTCACGCAGTACGGCGTTCTCGGCCTTCTGCACGTCGTCGTCGAGGCGGGCGGCGGCGAGGGCCCGGTCCAGGTCGCCTCTGACCGGCACGGCATCGCAGGCACGGAGCAGCCGCAGCGCCGGCACGTGCTGAGGGTGTGTCATGGCGCGTACGGAACCGGCGAGCGCCATGCGCTCCGGCCAGGGCAGCCGGGGAGCCACGGGGCGGGCGGTCTCCGCACCCGGGAGGTACGCGCCAGGGCCGGGCGTGCGGTCATGGGCGGACTCCTCGTCTGCGTGCTCCGGGCCCGGTCGGCCGGAAGCACGCAGACGCCGAGCCCTCACCCGTGCGTCAGGGGCAAGGGCCGGACCTCCTCAGGAGTTCGTGGTGGAGGTCAGGTGGGCGAACACCACCACGTTGTCCTCGTAGTCCTTCTTCTTCTTGTCGTAGACACCACCGCAGGTGATCAGCCGCAGCTGGGCGGTGCCGTTGTCGGCGTACACGCGGTCGTCCGGGAAGTCCTCCTTGCTGAAGGTCTCGACCGTGTCGACCTTGAACGTGGCGACTGCGCCGTCCCGGCGGGTGATGTCCACGGTGTTGCCGGCCTTGAGCGTGCTGAGCAGCAGGAAGACGGCGGGTCCGATCTTCGTGTCGACATGCCCGGCCACCACCGAGGTGCCGCGCTCGCCGGGGGTGGCGCCGTCCTTGAACCAGCCCGCCAGATTGGCGTCGTAGGCGGGCGGTGCGTCCAGCTGCCCGGAGGGGCCGATCGACAGGGGCGTGAAGGGGGCGTCGACGGCGATCGATTTGATCGAGATCCGTTCGGGCTCGGACCGGGGCAGCCCGAGGCCGGCGGCCGGCGCGGATGCCGACGGTGTGGGCGAGGCGGGCGCCGAAGCCGCGGGCAGGGACACCACGGCAGGGGCCGGCGGGACTCCGGCCGACGCGTCGAAGGAGTTGTAGACGAGGAGGAAGCCCAGCCCCACCGCCGCGACGGGCCACAGCAGGGAACGGCCGAGGGCAGGGGAGGCGGGGGCTGGTTCTGACGGCTGCGGGGCGGCCATGCGCATGCTGCCTTTCGCGTACGGGAGGGACGGGTGGCGGTACGGGGAAATCGGCGCGGCCACCGCCCTGGAGAGGGCGGCGGCCACGACAGATTCGATCAGCGGGGCGGAGCGCCGGTCAGGCGGCAGCCGCACCCGAGGCGTTGCGGCGGCGCAGCTTGTACGCGGCGGCACCCAGGCCACCGAGCATCAGCACCGAACCGGCGGCCAGGCCGCTGCCGGAGAGCGCCATCGCTCCACCGCCGGTGTGGACGCCGCCCTCGGGCTTCTCGTGCTTCCAGGTCTGCTCGCTGTCTCCGGAGCCGGAGCCGGACTCCTTGTCCTTCTCCCAGTCGTCCGCCGACACGCCGGCGAGCGCGCCGCCACCGGTGTGGACGCCGCCCTCGGGCTTGTCGTGCTTCCACGAGTCCGGCTTCTCACGGTCGTCGTTGCTGCCGGAGCCGGACTCCTTGTCCTTGTCCTTCTCCCAGTCGTCCGCCGACACGCCGGCGAGCGCGCCGCCACCGGTGTGGACGCCGCCCTCGGGCTTGTCGTGCTTCCACGAGTCCGGCTTCTCACGGTCGTCGTTGCTGCCGGAGCCGGACTCCTTGTCCTTGTCCTTCTCCCAGTCGTCCGCCGACAGACCGGCGAGCGCGCCGCCACCGGTGTGGACGCCGCCTTCCGGCTTGTCGTGCTTCCACGAGTCCGGCTTCTCACGGTCGTCGTTGCTGCTGGCGGAGGAACCGCTGTCCTTGTCCCAGTCGTCCGCCGAGGTCACGGCGTATGCGGCGGGAACGGAGACCGCGAGGACCGCCGTGACGGCGGCCGATGCGAACAGGGTGCGGGCAGAGCGCATGGATACACAATCCTTTCGCCACCCCCGCGCTGGCCGGCTGGTTGTCGGCTCATCGGATCACGGGTGCGACGTGATCCACCGTCAGCTGAAATCCGGAGGCGCACCACTCGGGAAGGCCGCATTCGAGGGAAGCGGTGGGCTCATCGTGTGACAGGGAGCCAGATGTCACCCGTTGGACGGCACGCCACGCCGGGAGGAGGTTTGGGCGGCGACGATCACCGGTGTAGGGGGCTCAGGGGGTGCTCGTAGGATCACGGCATGAACGACATAGCACCGGCCGGCTGCTGCTCCCCCGGCCGTGGAAGGCCTGACGGCCCGTCCGGGGCCGCCCCCTCCGCCGGGCAGGGCCAGGCCCGGGTCGCCCCTGCGGCATCAGCGGTATCAGCGGCGCAGCCTGTCGCCGACGGGATGGTGCTGCTCCCGGGGGGACCGTTCCTCATGGGCTCCGAGGATCCCGACGGGTTCCGGGCGGACGGCGAGGGCCCGGTCCGCGAGGTGCGGGTGTCCGCCTTCCGCATCGACACCCGGGCAGTCAGCAACGAGCGGTTCGCGGAGTTCGTCTCGGCCACCGGTCACGTCACGGAGGCCGAGCGTTTCGGCTGGTCGTACGTTTTCGCCGGTTTCCTGCCGGCCGCGCTCCGGCGCGGCGCCGGCCGTCCTGACGGCGCCCCGTGGTGGTGCGGGGTGGAGGGCGTCCGGTGGGACATGCCCGAAGGTCCCGGCAGCGGGATCGAGGACCGCGCGGACCATCCGGTCGTGCACGTCTCCTGGAACGACGCGCGGGCGTACTGCCGTTGGGTGGATGCCCGGCTGCCGACGGAAGCCGAGTGGGAGTACGCGGCCCGGGGCGGCCTGGTGCAGGCACGCTTCCCGTGGGGCGACGAGCTGACCCCGGACGGGGAGCACCGCTGCAACGTCTGGCAGGGGCACTTCCCCACGAAGAACACCGCCGAGGACGGATACGCGGGCACCGCGCCGGTCGACGCCTACCAGCCGAACGGATACGGCCTGTACAACATGGCGGGGAACGTCTGGGAGTGGTGCCAGGACTGGTGGAGCACCGACCGTCAGGCGGCCCGCCGGAGCGACCCGCGCGGCCCGGGCACGGGTGACGCCAAGGTGATCCGAGGCGGCTCCTACCTGTGCCACCGCTCGTACTGCAACCGCTACCGGGTGGCAGCGCGTACCCGCAACACGCCGGACAGCACGACGGGGAACCTCGGCTTCCGCTGCGTGCGATCGGCCTGATCCCGCCGTCATTGCGGCAACATGAATATTTTTCCGGGTCATTGACTAAAAAATCGCGCGGTCATCATGCTGGGCGCCATGCACTCACACGGTGGACCTCTCTCGCGGCTGAGGCGCGGGCACGAGGAACGCGTACTCGGTCTGCTGCGCCGGCACGGACCACAGAGCCGAGCCGAGCTCGGACGCCAGGCCGGGCTGTCGCGTACCACGCTGTACGACATAGTCGGGACCCTGGTCGCGAGCGGCGCCGTCGTGGCGGCAGCCGCGGAACCGGGTCCGCGCCGGCGCGGCCGTCCGGTCGAGCACCTCACGCTCAATCCCGCGGCCGGCCAGGCCGTCGGCATCGATTTCGCCCGCCGGGCCGTTCATGTGGCCGCCGCCAATGTGGCTCACGAGGTGATCGGATCGGCGAGCCGGGCCCACCCTCCCGGGCTCTCCTGGGAGCGGCGGGTGGAGCTGGCCGAGCGGCTGGTCTCCTCGCTGGCGGGCGGCACCCTGCGGCTGGCCGCCCTCGGCACGACCGGTGCGGTCGGGGTCGGTGTCGTGGGCCCGGTGCGGACGGCCGCGGGCGCACCCGAGGAACCGCTGGCGAACCTGGCCGGGCTGCTGGGCAAGCGGTTCGGGGCCCCGGTCCTGCTGGACAACAACACGCGGCTCGCGGCCCTCGCGGAGTCCACCTGGGGGGCTGCGGCGGCGAGCCAGGACGTGCTGTATCTGCGGCTGTCGCACGGCGTGGGCGGCGGCCTCGTCGTGAACGGTTCGCTCCACCGGGGTGTGGACGGACTGGCGGGCGAGCTCGGGCACATCACCGCCGATCCCGAAGGCCGACCGTGCGAGTGCGGGGGCACGGGGTGCTTGGAGACGATCGCGTCGATCGGGCCCGTCCTCGCCTCCTTCCGCGCCCTGGGCGGACGCGCGGACGACGTCCCGACCCTCCTGCGAGCGGTCGAGAACGGCGACCGGGCGGCACACGAGGTGCTGCGGACGGCGGGTGCCCGGACCGGCGCGGTGCTCGCGGGGGTCGTCAACGCGGTCGGTCCGGGTGTGATCGTGCTGGGCGGTGAGCTGGCCCGGGCGGGCGATGCCCTGCTCGCACCCGTGCAGGAGGCACTCGACGCGCATGTCCTGCCGCTGGCCCGTGGGCGCGTGACGCTGCTGCCCGCCGGGCTCGGCGAGGCGGGCGGCGCGCTCGGCGGGGTCGCCCTCGCCCTCCATGAATCCCCTCTGCTCGCCCGCTACCCGGGGCCGGGCGCCGACGACCTTCCCGAGGACGCCACATGAGTTCCACGGAGACACCCCTGAAGCAGGCCGGACCCGTACTCGAGGACGCGGTGCCCGCCCGCGAGCCCCGGCGGAAGGGCGCCCGCGTCCCCGCGATCGTCCTGAACCTGCTCGCCTTGGCCGCGGGCATCGGCCTGTGGGCCTGGCTGGCCTCGCTCGGGGTGCAGGCGCTCCCGGGCCCCGCCGCTGTGGCGGGCAGGGCGGGCGAGCTGATCGCGGACGGCACGCTGGCCGACAACGCCCTGGCGAGCCTCCGCCGGGTCCTGATCGGTTTCGCGCTGGGCACCCTGCTGGCCGTGCCCGTGGGCTTCCTGATGGGCTGGTACCCGGTGGCCCGGGGACTGCTGGAGCCGTACATCCAGTTCTTCCGCACCGTGCCGCCGCTGGCCATGATCCCGCTGGCCATCGTGCTCTTGGGCATCGGCGAGGTGCCCAAGGTGTTCGTCATCTTCCTGGCTGCGTTCCTGTCGAGCGTCGTCGCGGCCTTCCAGGGCGTCGTAGGGGTCGACAGGACACTCATCGACGCGGCGCGGGTGCTCGGCGCCCGTGACGGGACGATCTTCCTGAAGGTGGTCGTACCCGCCTCCGCGCCGTTCATCCTCGTCGGGATGCGGATCGGCCTGGGCTCTGCCTGGGGCACCCTCGTCGCGGCGGAGCTGATCGCCGCGCAGGAGGGGCTCGGCTTCCAGATGCAGCGTGCCCAGCTCTACTACGACCTCCCCACCATCTTCGTCGGCGTGATCACCATCGGTCTGCTCGGCCTTCTGATGGACCGGCTGCTGCTGCTCGCCGAACGTCGCCTCACCCGTTGGCAGGAGACCCGATGAACGCCAAGATCTCCTTCCGGAACGTGTCACGGACCTTTCCGCTGAAGAAGACCACCTTCACCGCCCTGGACGAGGTGTCGCTGGACATCGGTGACGAGGAGTTCGTCACCGTCGTCGGCCCGTCCGGGTGCGGCAAGAGCACCCTGCTCAATCTGGCCGCCGGCCTCGCCGTCCCGACCTCGGGCGAGGTCCTCGTCGACGGGCGGCCCGTCGACGGTCCCGGACCGGACCGGGGGGTGATCTTCCAGCAGTACGCGCTCTTCCCCTGGCTGACCGTGCGCGGCAACGTCGAATTCGGACTGAAGCTGGCATCCGTGCCGGCCGCCGAGCGGAAGCTGCGGGCGGAGCGCGCCATCGAGCTGGTCGGTCTCACCGACTTCGCCGACGCGCTGCCCAAGACGCTGTCGGGCGGGATGAAGCAGCGCTGCGCGATCGCCCGCGCCTATGCGGTCGATCCGCAGGTGCTGCTGATGGACGAACCCTTCGGGGCGCTGGACGCGCTGACCCGGGTCCAGCTCCAGGACCAGCTCCTGGACACCTGGAGCCGGGACAAGCGCACGGTCCTGTTCGTGACGCACGACGTGGACGAGGCCGTGTACCTCGCGCGACGCGTCGTCGTGATGGCCGCGCGGCCGGGTCGCATCCAGTCGGTCATCGACGTGGACCTGCCGTATCCGCGTACCGAAGCCATCCGGCTCTCCCCCGAGTTCGCCCGGATCCGCAATGCCGTGTGGACCTCCGTCTACCACCAGTCCCCGGCCGCCCCGGCCGCCTGAGACCTCCCACCCGTCACCCGCTCCCCCGAACTCCCGTAAGGAACCCTGCGTCATGCGTCTACCTCAGCGCGCCCTCACGGCGGCCGTCGCCGTGTCCGCCCTGGCACTCTCCGTCACCGGGTGCTCCGGTGACTCGTCGTCCGGCGGAACCGTCCGCTTCGGCTACATCAGCGACTACAACGGCGCGAGCCTGCTGGCCATCGCGAACAAGCAGGGGCTGTGGAAGGAGGAGGGGCTGAACCCCGAGTACAAGACGTTCACCAACGGCCCGCTCCAGATCCAGGCGCTCGGGTCCGACAACCTCGACTTCGGCTACATCGGCCCCGGTGCCATGTGGCTGCCCGCGTCGGGCAAGGCCAAGGTCGTCGCGGTCAACACGCTCGCCCGCGCCGACCGCGTCATAGCCCAGCCCGGCATCACCTCCATCGAGGGCCTCAAGGGCAAGAAGGTCGGTGTGCCCGAGGGCACCTCCGGTGCGATGGCACTCGATCTCGCCCTGCAGAAGGCCGGGATGTCGGAGAAGGACATCGAGAAGGTGCCGATGGACCCGTCCACGGTCGTCTCGGCGTTCGTCTCCGGGCAGATCGACGGGGCCGGCCTCTGGTACCCCCTGATCGACAACATCAAGACGAAGAAGCCGAAGCTCAACGAGGTCGCCAGTACGGCGGACTTCAAGGACCGGGCGTTCCCGACGGCCTTCGTGGCGCCCGCCAAGAGTGACGAGAAGCTCAACGGCAAAGTCGTCAAGGTCCTCCAGAAGGCCAACGACTGGCGTGCCGCGCACCCCGACGAGGCCATCGACGCGGCCGCCTCGCTGCTGAAGATCGACCGCGCCAAGGTGGCGGCGGACGCGGCCAACGTGGAGACGCTGTCGACGGCCGATCTGGTCGCCAGGACCGAGGACGGCACCGTGGACAGCTGGCTGGACGGGCTCGGCGAGTTCTTCGTGGAAACGGGCCGGCTGAAGAAGGCCCCGGCGGCGGACACGTACTACGAGGGCGACCTCTACACGAAGGCGTACAAGAAGTGAACCTGCTCTTCCTGATGACCGATCAGCACCGGGTGGACACCCTCGGCTGTTACGGCAACCCGCATGTCGCCACCCCGAACCTGGACCGTCTGGCGGCCACCGGCACACGCTTCGACCGCTTCTACACTCCGACCGCGATCTGCACCCCGGCGCGCGCGAGCCTGCTCACCGGACAGGCGCCCTTCCGTCACCGCCTACTCGCCAACTACGAGCGCAACGTTGGTTATCTGGAGGACCTGCGCGAGGACGCCTTCACCTTCCCTGCGGCCCTGGCGGAGCGCGACTACCGGCTGGGGCTCATCGGCAAGTGGCACGGCGGGACCCACCGCAACGCCGCCTCGTACGGTTTCGAGGGCCCGGACCTGCCGGGCTGGCACAACCCCGTCGACCATCCGGACTACCTGGCGTATCTGGAGGAGCGCGGGCTGCCGCCGTACCGCATCTCCGATCCGATCCGGGGCACGGCCCCGGGCGGCAACCCGGGGAATCTGCTGGCCGCGCGGCTGCACCAGCCCGTGGAGGCGACGTTCGAGCACTACCTCGCCACCCGCGCCATCGAGCACCTGGAACGGTACGCGGCCGGTGAGGAGCCGTTCTTCCTGGCGACGCACTTCTTCGGCCCGCATCTGCCCTATCTGCTCCCGGACGCCTACTTCGACCTCTACGATCCGGAGCTCGTCGAACTGCCGCCGTCCATCGCCGAGACCTTCGAGGGCAAGCCACCGGTGCAGCGCAACTACAGCGCGCACTGGGCCTTCGACACCATCCCGATCGAGACGACCCGCAAGCTGATCGCCGTCTACTGGGGCTATGTGACCCTCATCGACGATCAGATCGGACGCATCCTCACCCGTCTGGACGAGCTGGGGCTCAGCGAGGAAACCTCCGTGTTCTTCACCGCGGACCACGGCGAGTTCACCGGCGCCCACCGGCTCCACGACAAGGGTCCGGCGATGTACGAGGACATCTACCGCATCCCCGGCATCATCCGGATCCCCGGGGCCGCCCCGCAGGTCAGGGAGGAGCTGGTCAGCCTCACGGACTGCACCGCCACGCTGCTCGAACTGGCGGGCTGCGACCCGTCACCGGCCGTGGACAGCCGCAGCCTGGTCCCGCTCGTCAAGGGTGAGACCCCGGACTGGCCGGGTGAGCTCGTCGCGGAGTTCCACGGCCACCACTTCCCGTACCCGCAGCGGATGATCCGCGACGACCGCTACAAGCTCGTCGTCAATCCGGAGTCGGTCAACGAGCTGTACGACCTGGAAGCGGACCCCCACGAGCTCAGCAACCGCTACACGCACCCCGAATTCAAGACCGTCCGCGCCCGGCTGATGCGGCGGCTGTACGAACTGCTGCGGGACAGGGGCGACAACTTCTACCACTGGATGACGTCCATGTACGACATCGGCGCCTCCGACTACGACCCGAGCCTCAGCGCCTTCGAGACGGATGACACGACCTGGACCGCAGCCGCGGATCCGGGCGGGACACTCGCGGAGACCCCATGAGACGCACACGAAAGACCGGCCGCAGCCGCTTCCTGCCCCGGTGGGCGGCCGGAGCGGCCGCCCTGGTCTGGATCCTCACCCTCGCCTCCCCGTCGCACGGTGCGCAGGACCGCGCGGCCTCCGGTGCGACGTACACCAACCCGGTCTCCACCGGGGCCGTCGACACCTTCCCCGACCCCGCGATGATCCGCGGCAAGGACGGTCTCTGGTACGCCTACGGCACCCAGAATCCGGTCATGCAGAGCACGGGCGAGGACGGGGAACGCATGCTGCCCATCCTGCGCTCGGCCGACATGGTGACGTGGGAGTACGCGGGCGAGGTGTTCACGCCCTGGAACAAGCCTGCCTGGCACGAGGGTTCGCGGCTGTGGGCGCCCGAGGTGCGCTACGCCCTCGGCCGCTACCACCTCTACTACTCCGTGCCCGGGCGCAACACCGTCGGTCTCGTCACGTCCACCTCACCGACGGGCCCCTGGACCGACCGCGGAGCCGTGCTGCCCTCGCCGAGCGGCTGTCCGGCGGGCAACATCGACCAGGCGCAGTTCACGGACACGGACGGCACCCCCTACCTGTACTGGGGCAGTTACGACACGATCTGCGTCACGAAGCTGAACGCGGACCTGTCCCGGACCGAGGGCGAGGTCACGCAGGTGGCCCGTGGCCGCCGGGTCGAGGGCGGTTTCGTCGTGCGGCGCGACGACTTCTACTACCTGTTCTACTCCGACGCAGGCTGCTGCGACGGCGCGTACAGCGGCTACCAGGTGAAGGTGGGCCGCTCCACCAGCCCCACCGGTCCCTTCACCGACGACGAGGGCACCGACCTGATGGCCCTCACCAGCAAGGCGGGCGTGGTCGCCGGGGCCAATGGAAACCGGTGGATCGGGCCCGGCCACAACTCCCTCCAGACCGACCTCGCGGGCCAGGACTGGCTGGTCTACCACGGGATTCCCGCCGAGTCGCCCGATCTCGCCCCGGCCTCGAACGGCACCCTGAAGCTGACCCGGCGGCCGATGCTCATCGACCGGCTCGACTGGATCGACGGCTGGCCCGTCGTACGGGCGGGCGCGGGGCCTTCGGACGGGCCGACCGCCGCGCCGGTGACTTCGTGGGCGGTCGGCGGGACCTTCAACGCCGGCGGCCTGTCGGGCTGGCGCGCGAAGGGTGACTCCCCCACAGGCTGGTCCACCGCGACCGATCCGGACGCCGGCGGCCATGCCGTGTACACGCCCGGGGCCTCCCGGACAGGCACCTCTTATCTCGTCGCCGATGGGCGCGCACCCACGGACCTGCGTGCCGAGGCGGACCTGAAGGTGACGGCGGCGGGTGGCGCGGCGGGGCTCACCGTCGCCTACCGGGACCCCGGCAACCGGATCGTTGCCTGGCTCGACCGGGCGCGCGGCGCGCTCGTCACCGACGTACGCGTCGGCGGCAGGAGCCGTGGCGAGCAGGTCACCACGCTGCCCACCGGATTCTCCTGGGACACCTGGAACAACGTGTCCGTGGAGCTGCGCGGCACCCGGCTGACGGCCGAGGTGAGCGGTGACCGGCTGCGGGACCCGGTGGCCCTGCAGTCCCGTGACCTGCCGGCCGCGGCTGTGCGCGAGGGCGCGGTGGGTGCCGCCGCGCGAGGCGTCGGTGGGGCGGCGGACAACGTGGGGGCGGCCGCCCTGTACAGGCCTGTGACGAAGCGGGTGGTGGTCGGTCCACCGGGACGTCTGCTGCGGGAACACAGCGACGAGTTCGACGCGGCCACGGTCCCGGGCACCGGTACCGCCTCCCCGTGGCAGTGGGTGCGCGGGCCGGCGACGGGGGTCACCATGTCCGGCGGCGCGCTCTCCTGGCCGACACAGAACGCCGAGCTCCATCTCGGCACCAACACGGCGTCCGTGCTCCTGCGGGACGCGCCCGAGGGTGACTACACGGTCGAGACCAAGCTGCGCTTCGCCCCCGGCCAGGCGGCCCAGCAGGCAGGTCTCGTGCTGTACGAGAACGACGACCGTTGGTTCAAGCTCGTCCACTCGGTGCTGCCGCTCACCAACGGCAACGGCGCCCTGCTCGATGTCAGCGAGTTCGGCAAGGAGGGCGAGCGCCCCACCACCACCCCGCCGACGGCGGTGGCCAACGCCCCCATGTTCGGTGGACCCACGGCCGACACGATGTGGCTGCGGATGGCGTACCACCGCGACGCCGCGCACAGGGAGCACGAGGTACGCGCGTCCACCAGCCGCGACGGCGTCCACTGGTCACCGGGCGGCACCTGGACCCTTCCGGTGCGGGGCGAGCTGAGGGTCGGCCTGGTGTCCCACAACCGGGCAGGCGCGACAGCGGACTTCGACTACGTACGGACGTACGGAGCCTCCTGAAAGCAGTGATCACTTCCTGAACCCACAGCCCGTCAGTTATCACAGTCAGTCACCGAGGAGGGCGATCCGGAGGGGCCGTCACCGCGTCGCAATCATCAGTTCTTGTCGACAACAGGCCCTGGGATACCTGTTGTTGCACATCTCTTGACGCGTCCGTAACCAGGGTGGAGTATCTCGCACAGCCGGAGAGAGCGCTCTCTCCGGCTGTGCGTGTCGTGTACCCGCCCCACGACTCAGGAGACCCCATGTACGCACCTCCGAGCCTCCACAGACCCGCGTTCACACCACTCGGACGACGCAGCGGCGTGCTTGCCGTCATCGCCGGCCTCCTCCTCTCGCTCCTGGCCTTCGTCCCCCAGTCCCCCGCGAGCGCCGCACCCTCGCTGCTCTCCCAGGGGAAGACGGTCACCTCGTCCAGCCAGGAGAACGACGGCACCCCCGCCGCCGCCGCGGTGGACGGAAACAACGGAACACGCTGGTCGAGCGCGTTCTCCGACCCACAGTGGATCAAGGTCGACCTCGGTGCCGCCGCCTCGGTGAGCCAGATCGTGCTCCGCTGGGAGGCGGCCTACTCCACCGGCTACCGGATCGAGTTCTCCCCGGACAACAGCAGCTGGAGCACCGCATACTCCACCACCACCGGCCCCGGCGGCACGGAGACCCTGAACGTCTCCGGCACCGCTCGCTACGTCCGGCTCACCGGCACCGCCCGCGCCACCGGATACGGCCACTCCCTCTGGGAGTTCCAGGTGTTCGGCACGACCGGCGGGGGCGACCCGCAGATCCCCGGCGGCGGTGACCTCGGCCCCAACGTGCTGGTCTTCGACCCCTCGACCCCGGACATCCAGGGCAAGGTCGACACGATCTTCAAGCAGCAGGAGTCCGCGCAGTTCGGCACGGGCCGCTACGCGCTGATGTTCAAGCCGGGCACCTACAACAACATCAACGCGCAGATCGGGTTCTACACCCAGATCGCGGGTCTCGGCCTCAAGCCCGACGACACCACCTTCAACGGCGATGTCACCGTGGACGCCGGCTGGTTCAACGGCAACGCCACCCAGAACTTCTGGCGTTCGGCCGAGAACCTCGCCCTCAACCCGGTCAGCGGCACCAACCGCTGGGCCGTCTCCCAGGCCGCCCCCTTCCGCCGTATGCACGTCAAGGGCGGCCTCAACCTCGCCCCGAACGGCTACGGCTGGGCCAGCGGCGGCTACATCGCCGACAGCAAGATCGACGGCCAGGTCGGCCCCTACTCGCAGCAGCAGTGGTACACCCGCGACAGCTCCATCGGCAGCTGGGGCAACGGCGTCTGGAACATGACGTTCTCCGGCGTCGAGGGCGCCCCCGCCCAGAGCTTCCCCGAGCCGCCGTACACCACTTTGAACAACACCCCGGTCTCCCGCGAGAAGCCCTTCCTCTACCTCGACGGCAACGCCTACAAGGTATTCGTCCCCGCCAAGCGCACCAACGCGCGCGGCGTCTCGTGGAACGGCACCCCGCAGGGTGAGTCCATCCCGCTCAGCCAGTTCTACGTGGTCAAGCCGGGCGCGACCGCGCAGACGATCAACGCAGCCGTCCGCCAGGGTCTGCACCTGCTGTTCACCCCGGGCATCTACCACGTCAACGAGCCCATCGAGATCAACCGCGCGAACACCGTCGCCCTCGGCCTCGGCCTCGCCACGATCATCCCGGACAACGGGGTGACCGCGATCAAGGTCGGCGACGTCGACGGCGTCAAGCTCGCAGGACTCCTGGTCGACGCCGGTACGCAGAACTCCTCGGTCCTCGTCCAGGTCGGGCCGGAGGGCGCGGCGGCCGACCACTCGGCGAACCCGACCAGCCTCCAGGACGTCTTCGTCCGGGTCGGCGGCGCGGGCGCCGGCAAGGCGACCACCGGAATGGTGGTCAACAGCGACGACACGATCATCGACCACACCTGGCTGTGGCGCGCCGACCACGGCGACGGGGTCGGCTGGGAGACCAACCGCTCCGACTACGGCCTCCGGGTCAACGGCGACGACGTACTGGCCACCGGCCTGTTCGTCGAACACTTCAACAAGTACGACGTCCAGTGGTACGGCGAGAACGGGAAGACGATCTTCTTCCAGAACGAGAAGGCCTACGACGCCCCCAACCAGGCCGCCATCCAGAACGGCGACATCAAGGGCTACGCCGCCTACAAGGTGGCCGACACCGTCACCACCCACGAGGGCTGGGGCATGGGCAGCTACTGCTACTTCAACGTCGACCCGACCATCCGCCAGCAGCACGGCTTCCAGGCCCCGGTGAAACCCGGAGTCAAGTTCCACGACCTGCTCGTCGTCTCCCTCGGCGGCCAGGGACAGTACGACCACGTCATCAACAACACCGGATCCCCCACATCCGGTACGTCGACCATCCCCTCCCAGGTGGTCTCCTTTCCCTGAGCCGGGATGAGATGAGCGGAGTCGGCTCATCCGACGGCGCGGGGCCCGGCAGTCACTCCCTGCCGGGCCCCGCGTCATGTTCCGAGGAGGCCGGCGAGATGCGCGGCCAGTTCGGGTCCGTCCGCCGGGACCGAGCGCAGTCCGAGATAGCCGTCGGGCCGTACGAGGACCGCCTCGCCGCCCCGCGCGCCGTACACGCCCCGGAACTCGTCGAGGCTGTCGTGCACCACGGGCAGGCGCAGCGCGGGCGCGCTCGCCTTCGGGGCGAGCACCGCGCAGGCGTTCAGCGTGCCGTGCGCCGCCCGCGTGGCCGTGGCCGCCACGTCGTCGAACGTTGCCGCCTGGTCCTCGTGGTCGGCGTAGAGGATCAGGGTGTGCTCCCGTTCCCGCAGCAGGGTGAACAGCCGGACGGGGAAGGTTCCCAGGGCGTACAGGAGACCGCCGCAGTCGGGCGCGCGGTCACCCGGTGCCGGGCCGTCGTGTGCGGAGCCGTCCGGCCCCACGATCGCGCTGCCCCGGTAGCCGACGAGTAGCTGCGCCTCGCGGAGCATCGACGTCGCGGAATCCTCCGGGTCGGCCTGGATGCCGGTCCGCGCGTGGCGCAGTGTGCGCGCCACCACTTCCTCCCCGACCGGCCGGCGTTCGGCGTCGTAACTTTCGAGCAGCCCGGAACCGGCGTGGCCCCGAACCGCGGCGGCGAGTTTCCATGCCAGGTTGTAGGCGTCCTGGACCCCGGTGTTCATCCCCTGGGCGCCCGTGGGCGGGTGGATGTGCGCGGCGTCCCCGGCCACGAAGACCCGCCCCCTGCCGTACCGGCCGACGATCCGGTGGCTGACGCGGAACACCGAGGACCAGCGCCGCGAGGACGCGGTCGTGGGGCAGGGGGAGAGACGGTCGAGCACTGTCTGGATGTGTTCGATCCCTGGCACCGGGCCCTGTTCACCGCTCAGGCCGTGCGTGACGCCGTCCGCGTCCTTCCGCTCCGTACGGGACAGTTCTGGCGGGGTGGCCATCGACATCCGGTAGCGGTGGTCGCCGGGCAGCGGGATGCACACGAGGAGGTCGTCCGGGTGTCCGTCGACGACGTGCGAGGAGCGGATGGCGTATCCGGCCGGCAGGTCCCAGTCGACCTCGACGTCTCCCAGCATGTACTCCTCGGGAAGAGCCGCGCCTTCGAAGGACAGGCCCAGCCCCTTGCGTACGGTGCTGTGGGCGCCGTCGCAGCCCATGAGGTAGCGCGCGGTCAGTTCCTCGGTGCCTCCCGAGGACGCGGAGAGAACGACCCGTACCTCGTCGGAGTCCTGCTCGAAGGAGACGAGTTCGGTGCCGCGTTCGACGTCGCCTCCCCTGCGGTGGAGGAGTTCCTCCAGGAGCCGCTCGGTCTCGTACTGCGGGAGTGCAGCGAAGCCGTAGGGCACCTCCGGCGGCAGTTCGAGATCGATCCGCGGGCCTTGCTCACCGTTGACGTAGAGCAGTTGCCCCTTCAGCGGGACGGCTGTCTCCAGGGCCTCACGGACCACCCCCATCCGGTCCCAGATCTCCAGGGTCCGGGGCTGGACGCCCACGGCCCGGGCATAGGGAAGCCGTGCCGGGAGCCGGTCGACGATCCGGCACGACACTCCGCGGCGGCACAGCTCGGACGCGGCTGTCAGGCCGACGGGGCCCGCTCCTGCGACCAGCACATCGACGTCGGCCACGAGTGCCTCCCAGGGCGAGGTGCGTTCACTCCAATGCAGCACGCCATGGGCGGTATGTCCATTTGGCAGCCCGCTGGGCCGGTGCGGGTGTGCCCTGCTCCCCGCACCGGCCCCCGGGACGTCAGCCGACGGTGCAGGCCTCACCGCCCAGCGTGAACGCGTCCGGCTCGGTGCTGCCGCCCGGTGACGTGCCGGTGAAGCCGAAGCCGGCCGAGGAACCGGGCGCCACCTTGCCGTTCCAGCCGACGTTCGTCACGGTCACCTTCGCCCCGTCCTGCTGGTGGGAGGCGTTCCACATCTGGGTGACCTTCTGGCCGCCCGGGAAGGACCAGCCCAGCTGCCAGCCGTCGTAGGCCGTGCTGCCGGTGTTGGCGACCGTCACCTCGGCCTGGAAGCCGCCGGACCACTGGTTGGTGACCTTGTACGTCACCGAGCAGTTGGCATCCGTCGGCGGATCGGTCGGGTCCGGGTCCGTGCCTCCGCCGCCGGTGTCGGAGGACTCGCCGACCTGGATGCCCCGGCCGTTCGTGGAGACGTACACCCGGCCGTAGACCCGGGGGTCGCCGGTGATGGCCGCGCCGGTCCAGGCCCACTGGTGCGCGTCGTCGTTGATCCGCGTCCAGTTGGCGCCCGCGTCCGTGGACCGGAAGACGCCGCGCACCCCGCCGATCTTCGCGCTGACGAAGACGGTCTGGTAGGAGGCCCCGGATGCCGCCTTGCCGAAGCCGACGCTGTCGGCCTGCTCCACCCCGGAGAACTCGGTGAAGCTCGCGCCGGAGTCGGTGGAGCGCCAGAGCCCGTACGTGCCCGTGGCGGCGCCGCCCGCGAGCCAGATGTCGCCCTCCGTGCCGGGCAACGCCTTGAAGCGGACGTTGCCCTCGGCCGGGAGGCCGGTCGCCTTCGCGGTGAACGTGGCGCCGCCGTCGGTCGACACGTAGAAGGTGCCTGCCTTGAACCCGTAGAACTTCTCCGGGTTCTCACGGTCCGACTCCACCGTCGCCCCCGCCGGGATTCCGGTCGAGGCGGTCCAGGAGTTGCCGTAACCGGTCGTGTGGTGGACGGCCGCGCGGTCCGGGCTCCAGACGAATCCGCTGCCGTCGGCCGCGGCGGCGACCGTGCCTCCGCCGGTGACACCGGAGGGCTCGGAGCCCTGGAACCAGTTGGCACCGTTGTCGGTGGAGAAGCCGATGTGCGGAGCGGCGTCGGCGTTGCCGACCCGCACGACGGTGCCGGGGGACTTCTCCGCGAAGTCCAGGCTGGTGGTCGAGTCCAGGTTCGGCGAGGTGAACATCATGGCGGGCACCGCGTCGAGGTCGGTGTGCCGGAAGCCCCCGATGTCACCGAGCGCGCTCAGCAGCGGCGCACCGGAGGGCGGGCTGGCCAGGTCGTTGACGGCTGTCTCCTCCAGCCCTTTCACCATCGGCGTGATCGTGAATCGGCCGCCGGAGTCCCAGGACGTGAGGTCCTCGGTACCGTAGACCGTGGCGCCCGTGCCGTACATCATGCGGTCGGAGTCGAAGGGGTCGATCTCCAGGGACTCGGTCATCCAGCCCAGTTTGGGCGCGGTCTCCGGCGGTGAGGGGTTCGCGCCCCAGCTGAGCCAGGGCACCGAGGAGACGTCCAGGGTGTACCGGTTCGAACGGTTGGGGTAGCTGGTGTAGTCCCATGCCTGTGTCCACGTCGCGCCGCTGTCCGTGGAGCGGAAGATCTGGGTGTCGGGCCACCACGAACTGTAGGCGGTTGCCATCAGGGTCCCTGGCTTCTGCCGGTCGACGGAGAGGCCGCTGAAGCCGTAGTAGGTGTCGGCCTCCGCGACGGGGCTGACGTCCGTCCAGGCGCCGGACTCCGTGTCGTACCGCCAGATCTGTCCCTTGCCGCCGTCGTACGGGCCACCCGTGTCACTCAGCGTCAGGTAGAGATAGCCCGTCGAGGAGTCGAGTACGCCCTTGTGCGCGAGGTACCCGGTCGGCTGGCCGGCGATCCTGGACCAGGTGGAGCCGCCGTCCGTGGAGCGGTAGACGGTGTTCTCCTTGTCGGCGACCCCGACGTAGATGTCCTGGGTGGTGCTGCCCACGCTGCCGGAGCGTTCGTCGAAGGTCACCCACACGATGCCCTGGTTGTCGTTGCCGTACCCACTGGTGTCCGTGGGGTCCTGCGCGTAGTTGCCGGGGTTCGGGAAGGCGGTCACCTCCGACCACGTGACGCCCGAGTCGGTGGACCGCCAGAGCCCCTTGCCGCTGGGGGCGCCGAGGTAGAGCACCGAGTTCTTGTTCGGGTCGACCGCGAGCCGCTCCCCCATCCCGCGCCCCGGCATGTTGCCGCCGAGCTTGAAGGGCAGCGTGGCCGCCTTCCAGGAGGCGCCCCGGTCCGAGGAGCGCAGGACGGCCCCGTTCGTCGGGTCCCAGTCGTTGGTGTACGTGCCCACGGCGGCGTACACGTTGTCGGGCTCGGCCGCGTCGGAGGCGAGGCCCACCACCCCGGACCAGCCCCACCGGTCCCAGTCCACCCAGTCCAGAAGGGGTGTCCACTGCTTGCCCGCCTGGTCCCAGCGGTAGGCGCCGCCGATGTCGGTGCGCGCGTAGGCGAGGTTCTTCTCGGACCGGTTGAAGACGATGCCCGGCACGAAGCCGCCGCCGTCGATCCGTGCGTTCTTCCATCTGTATGTGTCCGCGGCGACGGACACCTCCGACGCTTCGGCCGCGGCGGTCCCTTCGTCCGAGCGTGCCACGGCCGGGGTTCCGGTGACCGATAACCCGGCGGTGAGGGCAAGTGCCGCCAGTAGGGCGGCGATTGGTCTGGCGCTCAAGCGCACGGAAACGTCCTCTCCGAGCTGGACCGCCGCTCAGCGACGGTACGGGGCTGACACAGAGATGGGAGCGCTCCCATAAGGCATCCCGATCGTAGCGCCGCCTATCGCCCTGGAGAAGGGTGGTGCGGACGTTTCATCGGACGAATCAGACCCGCCCCACCCGTCCGGCCTCGCGAGTACCCGCACCTCACCCATGACGCCCGGAAAGGGTGACACACCTTCTCCACACATCCGGAGACGGCGTGACGCGGTGAACACTCGAACGCGGAAAACGCTTCATAAGTGCGCCATTCATTCATACGCGGGACCCAGAGAAAAGAGAGCCGTGTTCAGCTTTCACAATCGCGTGAATACCGATACCTTCCGAACTTCGCGCGGATGCCCTGGTGACCGGCACCAGGAATTGGAAGGGCACCGGATCGGAGAAACCTGCACACGGCATGCGCACACCGATCACGCGACCTGGCACGGAATGCCAGGTCCAGACCGGGGCAGGGGGCGGTTAGGGCGGGAGTGCCCCAGTTGGGGGGCGTGAAGTTGCGGCGTCACAGAATTCATCCGGTGAAGCTCGTGAAGGATTCGCCGTCATGGAATGAACACTTCTGCACGTAAGTCGATTCCAGCGGGCCGATAACCACAGATCCGCCGCAGTTCGATTGGCTGTACGAGGCACAGGCGTGCTTTGATCCTGGCCCATACGGAGGCCGCACCACGGGTTTCCGTAGATAGGCAATTTCCACACGAAGGGCAGCGCTCACATGAACTACACCCCCCAGGTCGAGACCGCCGAGATCTCCGACAGCGACCTCGACAACGTCTCGGGCGGCCTCGTCGGCGGCGTGCTCGGCAACGTCACGGGCACCGTTGAGGGCATCGTCCCGGTCGCCGGCGTCGTCGGCTCGGTCACCGGTCTCGTCGAGTCCGCCACCGGCGTGAACACGGGCGCGGTCACCGGCCTGGCCACCGGCCTCACCGCCGGTCTCTGAGACACGGCAGTACCCCGCCGAGCCCCGGAACCCGTTGGTTCCGGGGCTCGGTGCCGACCGCTGACAGGTGAGGGAAGAGTTCCGTGCAGTTCCGCCAACAGGCCCTTTCCAAGCTGCAGTCGCCCGAACAGCTCGACCTTCCGGTGCGCTTCGCCCGCCCGCAGGGCCTGCTCGTCCTCTGCGTCACCGTCGTCGTGATGGCCGCCGCCTGCTTCTGGGCCGTGACGGGCTCAGTCGCCAGCACCCTCGATGCCCCCGGCATCCTCACGCACTCCCGCGGCAGTTACATCCTGCAGAGCCCCGTCGCCGGTCAGATCACCGAGGTGCTCGCCGACGAGGGCGAGACCTTGCCCCGGAACTCTCCCCTGCTCAAGGTCCGTACGGCGCAGGGTGAACGCGTGGTCCGCACGATCGACGCGGGCCGGCTCACCTCGGTGACGGCCACGATCGGCGCCGTGGTCACCACCGGCGCGGACGTGGCGAGCGTCGAACGGATCGACGGCGCCGACGACCCGCTGGTCGTCCTGCTCTACGCATCCGGCAGCAGTGCCGCCTCCGTCCCGGTGGGCGCCTCCGTCGACCTCACCGTCCAGTCCGTGCCCGCCCAGCAGTACGGGGTGCTGCGCGGCGAGGTGGCCGCGGTCGGCAGGGCCGCGCAGACACAGCAGCAGATCACCCGCTTCCTCGGCGACGCCCAGCTCGGCGAGCAGTTCTCCCGGCACGGGCGGCCGTTGGCGGTCCTGGTGAAGATCGAGCCCTCGGACTCCACGAAGTCCGGCTACCGGTGGTCCTCGGTTGACGGCCCTCCGTACGCGATCGGCTCCATGACCCTGGCCACCGGCTCCGTCCGTCTCGCCGACCAGCGCCCGATCGATTGGCTGCTCCCGTGACCGCACCGCATCCGTCCCCCACCGCCCAGCAACTGCCGCCGCCCAGCCGTGGCAGGCACCGCCCGGAGGGGGCCCCGGGCAGTCGGCGGCGGTCGCGTCCGGCGCCGAAGCCCGGGCGGACGAAGACCGTGCACACCCCCACCGTGCTCCAGATGGAAGCGCTGGAGTGCGGTGCGGCCTCACTGGCGATGGTGCTCGGCCACTACGGCCGCCATGTGCCGCTGGAGGAGCTGCGGATCGCCTGCGGCGTCTCGCGTGACGGCTCGCGCGCCAGCAACGTGCTCAAGGCCGCCCGCAGTTACGGTCTCCAGGCCAAGGGCATGCAGATGGAGCCCGCGGCCCTCGCGGAGGTCCGGGCACCCGCCATCCTGTTCTGGGAGTTCAACCACTACGTCGTGTACGACGGCGTGGGACGCCGTCTCGGACGGCGGGGCGTGTACATCAACGACCCCGACAAGGGGCGCCGGTTCGTGCCCGCCGAGGATTTCGACACCAGCTTCACCGGGGTCGTCCTGGTCCTCGAACCCGGCGAGGGCTTCGAGCGCGGCGGACGGAAGCCCGGCGTCATGGCCGCGCTGCCGGCCCGGCTGCGCGGCACGACGGGCACGATGCTGGTCGCCCTGCTCGCCAGCCTGCTGCTGGTGGCGGTCGGGGCGACGCTCCCGGCCCTGAGCCGTACCTATATCGACATGTTCATGATTGGCGAGCAGACCTCGCTGCTGGGCGTGCTGTTCGCCGCGATGGGCACCATGGTCGCCCTCACCGTCGTACTGACATGGCTGCAACAGGCGAATCTGCTGCGTGGGCGCGTCATCGCGTCCACGCTCGGCAGCGCGCGCTTCTTCCGGCATCTGCTCCGGCTGCCTGTCACCTTCTTCTCGCAGCGCAGCCCGGCCGATCTCGTCCAGCGCCTCCAGTCGAACGACGCCGTGGCCGAGACCCTCGCCCGGGACCTCACCGCGGCGGGCGTGGACGGCATCGTCGTCCTCCTCTACGCGTTCCTGCTCTGGACCTACGACCCCCAGCTGACCGTGATCGGGGTGGGGATCGCGCTGCTCAACGTGGTCGCCATGCGCATCGTCGTACGGATGCGGGCCGTCGGGACGCAGAAGCTGCGGGCCGACAGCGCGCGGCTGACGAACACCTCGTACACCGGCCTCCAGCTGATCGAGACGATGAAGGCCACGGGGGGCGAGAACGGGTACTTCCGCCGGTGGGCCGGGCAGCACGCGACGACGCTGGAGGAGCAGCAGCGCCTCGGGGTGCCCAGCGCCTGGCTGGGCATCGTCGCCCCCGCCCTCGCGACGCTCAACAGCGCGCTGATCCTGTGGATCGGCGGACTGCGGGCCGTCGAGGGACACATCTCGATCGGTCTGCTCGTCGCCTTCCAGGCCCTGGTGACCCGTTTCACCGCGCCGGTCACCCGACTCAACGGGGTGGCCGGCAGGGTCCAGGACTTCGCGGCCGACGTGGCCCGGCTCAAGGACGTCGAGAACTTCCCCGTCGACCCGCTGTACTCCCGCCGTGAGCCGGCCGCGAGCACCCGCCGCCTCAAGGGCCATGTGACGCTGGAGGACATCACCTTCGGCTACAGCCCGCTCGACAAGCCGCTGCTCACCGATTTCTCGCTCTCCGTGGGACCCGGGCAGCAGGTGGCGCTCGTCGGCGGTTCGGGCAGCGGCAAATCGACGGTCTCGCGGCTCATCTCGGGTCTCTACAGCCCCTGGGAGGGCACGATCCGCATCGACGGGCAGCGTCTGGAGGACATCCCCCGGGGCGCGCTCGCCGCGTCCGTGTCCTTCGTCGACCAGGACGTCTTCCTCTTCGAGGGGACGGTCCGGGACAACGTGGCGCTGTGGGACCCCTCGGTCCCGGACGAGGCCGTGGCCGAAGCACTCAGGGACGCCGCCCTGTACGACGTCGTCGCCCGCCGCCCCCGCGGCATCCACAGCCGGGTGGAGCAGGACGGCCGGAACTTCTCCGGCGGGCAGCGTCAGCGCCTGGAGATCGCCCGGGCGCTCGTGCGCCGCCCCAGCATCCTGGTGCTGGACGAGGTGACCAGCGCGCTGGACGCCGAGACGGAACGGGTCATCATCGACAACCTGCGGCGGCGCGGCTGTGCCTGTGTGGTGATCGCGCACCGGCTCAGCACCGTCCGCGACAGCGACGAGATCGTGGTCCTGGACCACGGGACCGTCGTGGAGCGCGGCCGGCACGAGAACCTGGTGGCCGCCGGGGGCCCGTACGCCGATCTGGTCAGGGAGCACTGACATGGCATCCGTACACCCTCTCGCGGGCACGGAGGCCCCCGGGCAGGACCCGGTCATCGGAGCTCTGGGAGCTCTCGGCGAGCCGGTCGACTGCGCCGGGCTGCGGAGTCTGTCGCTGGAAGGCCCCCAGGTGCTGTGGCTCGTCGTGGGCGGCGCCCTCGACCTGTTCGCCGTGGACGCGGTGGAGCAGGGGCACTGGCACTTCCTGGGCCGGCTCGAACCGGGAACGCTCGTGCTGGGTCCGGTCGAGGGCCCGCAGCACACCCTGGTCGGGCGGCCGCTCCAGGAGTGCGTGCTGCGCCGGATCCCGCTGCGTGAGCTGTACCGGCCGGAGTACGCCGACCATGGGGCGTACGAGGCGCAGTACCGCAGCCGTTACGACACCGGGGACGCGACGCTGAGCCTGCTGGAGCACGCCTTCTCGCTCGGCGTGGGCCGGAGCCAGCGGGTGCTGTTCGAGGCCCCGCTGGACGGACGGACCACCTTCGACGAGGCGGTGGGCGACGACGACATCCTGTGGCTTCCGGTGTCCCCCGGCAGTGTGCAGTACGGCGCCGCGTTCAGCGCCGAGGCGGCGGGTGACCTGCTCGTCGACCCGGCGATGTGGCAGGGGATGGTCAATCAGCAGTACCGCCTGCTGTCGGCGCTGGACCGCTGGATCGAACAGCTGGAGCGCGCGCACGAGGACCGGACCGCGGCGGGCATGAAGGCGGGCGAGGCCGTCCGCAAGGAGGCCGACCAGGCGCTGCTGACGTCGATCGGCCGGTCCCGGAGGGGCTCCTCGCCTGCGACGGGGGCCTCGGACGACGCGGTGTACGCTGCCTGCCGCCTGGTCGCGCGGGATTCCGGGATCGTCCTCGGTGAGCCGACGACGGGCGGGGCGGTGAGCGACCGGATCGACCCGGTGGAGCGGGTCGCGGTCGCCTCGCGTGTCCGCACCCGGGCGGTACGGCTCGACGGACGCTGGTGGCGGGAGAACTCCGGGCCGCTGGTGGGCCGTCGGGCCGCGTCCGGAGCACCGGTCGCCCTGCTCTGGCGCCGTGGCCGCTACGAGGCGGTCAACCCGCTGACGGGGCGGCGCAGCCGGGTCGACAGCTCCTGCGCGCAGGAGTTCGACGAGCGAGCCGTGATGTTCTACCGGCCGCTGCCGGAACAGCCCTTGAGCAAGAGGCAGCTGCTGCGGTTCGGCCTGTTCGGCACCCGGGGCGACCTGCGGAGACTGGTGCTGGCGGGGCTGGTGACGGTGGCGCTGGGTGCGCTGGTGCCGATCGCGACCGGCAAGGTGCTCGGCGTGTACGTGCCCAACGCGCAGAACGCCCTCATCGTGCAGGTGTCGCTGGCCGTCATCATCTCCGGTGTGGTCTCGGCGGCCTTCATGCTGCTGCAGAACCTCACGATCCTGCGGATGGAGGGGCGGATCGAGAGCACGCTCCAGCCCGCGGTCTGGGACCGGCTGCTGCGGCTGCCGACGAAGTTCTTCACCGAGCGCTCCACGGGCGAACTGGCGAGCGCGGCGTTGGGGGTGAGCTCCATCCGCAGGGTGCTGTCCGGCACCGGTCCGGTCGTGGTGCAGGCGGGCACGCTCGGGGCGATGAATCTGGGCCTGCTGCTCTGGTTCAGTGTGCCGCTGGCGCTCACCGCCGTCGCGATGCTGGTGGTCATCGCCGGGGTGTTCCTCACCATGGGCATGTGGGAGCTCCGTTGGCAGCGCCGTCTGGTCGTGCTGGGCAACAAGCTCAACAACCAGGCGTTCCAGACGCTGCGAGGGCTGCCCAAGCTGCGGGTCGCGGCGGCCGAGAGCTTCGCGTACGGGGCGTGGGCGGCGGAGTTCGCCCGCAGCCGCGAGCTGCAGAAGCGGGCGGGCCGGATCAAGAATCTGACGACGGTCCTGAACGCGGTCTATCTGCCCCTGTGTTCACTCGTCATCTTCGTCCTGCTGGCGGGCCCGGCCCGCGGATCACTCACGGCCGCCGAGTTCCTGACCTTCAACACGTCCGTGACGATGCTGCTGACGGCCGTCACCCAGCTCACCGGGGCCTTCGTGTCCGCCGCCGCCGTGCTGCCGATGTTCGAGCAGATCAAGCCTGTGCTCGACGAGGCACCCGAGGTACGCGGCGCCAGCACCCAGCCGGGCGCGCTGTCCGGGGAGATCGAGGCCAGGGGTGTCTCCTTCCGCTACTCCGACGACGGCCCCGTCGTCCTCGACGACGTGTCGCTGACCGTGCGCCCGGGCGAGTTCGTCGCGGTCGTCGGCCCGAGCGGATGCGGCAAGTCGACCCTGCTGAGGCTGCTCATCGGCTTCGACAAGCCGGTCTCGGGCAGCGTCCTGTACGACGGCCAGGACCTGACGGCGCTCGACCAGGCGGCGGTGCGCCGTCAGTGCGGGGTGGTCCTGCAGAACGCCCAGCCGCTGTCCGGGTCGATCCTGGACTGCATCTGCGGCGCGGAGGTCTTCACCCAGGAGGAGGCGTGGGAGGCCGCGGCGATGGCGGGGCTGGCCGAGGACATCAAGCGGATGCCTATGGGGCTGCAGACGATGATCTCCGGCGGCGGCTCGATCTCCGGGGGGCAGCGCCAACGGCTGATGATCGCCCAGGCGCTCGTCCGGCGCCCCCGCATCCTGTTCTTCGACGAGGCGACCAGCGCGCTGGACAACGAGACCCAGCGCACCGTGATCGAGAGCACCAGGTCCCTGCGGGCCACCCGTGTGGTGATCGCGCACCGGTTGTCCACGGTCATGGACGCCGACCGCGTGATCGTCATGGCGGACGGCCGTGTCGTCCAGGAGGGGCCGCCCGCCGAGCTCCTCGCGGACACGGACGGGCAGCTCCATGAACTGGTGCGGCGTCAGATGAGCTAGTGGCGGCGCCCGCCCGGCACGGGGGGCTCCACCGCGTCGCGGATGCTGGCGCGCGCCGCCGCGGCGACGGCCTCGGCGGTGATGCCGAACTCGTCGTACAGCCGCTGGTAGTCGGCGGAGGCGCCGTAGTGCTCCAGGCTGACGATCCGGCCGGCGTCGCCGACCACCTCGCGCCACCCCTGGCCGACGGCCGCCTCGACACTGACGCGTGCGCGCACGTCCGGTGGCAGCACCTCGTCCTGGTAGGCCAGCGGCTGCTCGGCGAACCACTCGCGGCAGGGCATCGAGACCACGCGGACGGCCAGCCCTTCGTCCACCAGCAGTGTGCGGGCGTCGAGGGCGATCTGGACCTCCGACCCCGTCGCCACCAGGATGACGTCGGGGGCGGATTCGGCGGCCTCCACCAGGACGTAGGCGCCGCGAGCCGCTCCCTCGGCGGGCGCGTGGACGCCGTCGGTGCGGTCGAGTACCGGAAGGTTCTGCCGGGTCAGGACGAGACCGGCGGGGCGGTCGGTGTGCTCCAGGATCGTCCGCCAGCAGGTGGTGGTTTCGTTGGCGTCTCCGGGGCGTACGACGTCGAGTCCGGGGATCGCGCGCAGGGCGGCCAGGTGTTCGACCGGCTGATGGGTGGGACCGTCCTCGCCCAGGCCGATCGAGTCGTGGGTCCACACATAGGTGGCGGGAAGCTTCATCAGGGCGCCGAGGCGGACCGCCGGGCGCATGTAGTCGCTGAACGTGAGGAACGTGCCCCCGTACGGGCGCGTCAGGCTCTGCAGCGCGATGCCGTTGAGAACGGCGCCCATGGCGTGCTCGCGGATGCCGAAGTGCAGGGTCCGCCCGTAGGGGCCTCCCGAGAACTCGTCGGTCTGCCGGTCGGCGGGGATGAAGGAGGGCTCGCCGTCCATCGTGGTGTTGTTGCTGCCCGCGAGGTCCGCGGAGCCGCCCCACAGCTCGGGCAGGACCGGTGCGAGCGCGGTGAGCACCTTGCCGGACGCCTTGCGGGTGGCCATGCCCTTGGGGTCGGCCGGGAAGTCCGGCAGGGCGTCGGTCCAGCCGTCCGGGAGCTCCTGCTCACGCAGCCGGTCCAGCAGGGCCGCCCGCTCCGGACTGGCGATCCGCCAGTCCTCGTAGGCCCGCTCCCAGCGCTGCCGGGCGTCCCCGCCCCGCTCCCCCACGGCCCGGGTGTGGGCGAGGACCTCGTCCTCCATGGGGAAGTACACCTCGGGGTCGAAGCCGAGGAGCCGCTTGGTGCCGGCGACCTCGTCGTCCCCCAGGGCCGCCCCGTGCGCCTTGCCGGTGTTCTTCTTCGTCGGCGCGGGCCATCCGATGATCGTCCGCAGCATGATCAGTGAGGGCCGGGACCGCTCCGCCTTCGCCTCCTCGATCGCGGTGAGCAGAGCGTCGACGTCCTCGACGTAGTCGCCGGTGCGGGTCCAGTCCACGGTCTGCACGTGCCAGCCGTACGCGGCGAAGCGGGCGGGGACGTCCTCGCTGAACGAGATGTCCGTGTCGTCCTCGATGGAGATGTGGTTGGAGTCGTAGAAGGTGATGAGGTTGCCCAGTTGCTGATGTCCGGCCAGCGACGCGGCCTCGGAGGCGACGCCCTCCATCATGTCGCCGTCCGACGCCAGCACGTAGACGTGGTGGTCGAACGGGCTGGTGCCCGGTGCGGCGTCCGGGTCGAGCAGGCCCCGCTCCCGGCGTGCGGCCATCGCCATCCCGACGGAGGCGCCCATGCCCTGCCCCAGCGGACCCGTGGTGATCTCGACTCCGCGGGTGTGCCGGTACTCCGGGTGGCCGGGGGTCGCCGACCCCCAGGTCCGCAGGGCCTTCAGGTCCTCCATCTCCAGGCCGTAGCCGGCCAGGTAGAGCTGGATGTACAGGGTGAGGCTGGTGTGGCCGCACGAGAGGACGAAGCGGTCCCTGCCCAGCCACTGGTCGTCGGCGGGGTCGTGCCGCATGACCTGCTGGAAGAGCAGGTAGGCGAGCGGGGCCAGGCTCATCGCCGTACCGGGGTGGCCGTTGCCTGTCTTCTGGACGGCGTCGGCGGCGAGCACCCGTACGGTGTCCACCGCACGCAGGTCCACGTCGCTCCACCCCGCGCGCTCGGCCAGTGGCCGGGCGAGGCCGGGGTCTCGTGATGCCGTGAGGCCGGAAGAGGATCGCTCGGGCGCCATGGTGTTGTCTCCCTCGGACGTCGCTTCTCGGTACGACGGGGCCGGTCGGTGCGGCTCGCCACCTTTCGCATCCTCTGTTTTCTCGCCGCCCTCCGCACCCGGAGTGGCGGCGGGAACAGGCCCCGCCGACCGGTCGCCTACCCTCTGCGGCCCCCGACAGACACGACGAACTTGTTCGTGACGAACATGTTCGTTACCGTTGAGGAGTGACCCCGCGATCCCCGGAGCCCCGAAGCCGCCGCGAGCGGCCGGCCAAGCCCGCCCTCACCCACGAAACCATCGTCGCTGCCGCCGTCCGGCTCATGGCGGCCGAAGGGTTGCAGCGCGTCACCATGCGCCGGCTGGCCCAGGAGCTCGACACCGGGCCCGCGTCGCTGTACGTGTACGTCGCCGGCACGGCGGAACTGCACGCCGCGATCCTCGAGGAGCTTCTCGGCGAGGTCGACCTCACTCCGGCCGTCGGCGACGGCGACTGGCGTGACCGGCTGGCACAGGTACTCCTGTCGTACACCCGTGTGCTGTTCGACCACCCCGGCCTCGCCCATTCCGCTCTGCTCGCCCGGCCCGCCGGGCCGCACTACCTGGCACTCGTCGAGACGGTCCTCGCGATCCTGCACCAGGGCGACGTACCCGACGCGCAGGCGGCCTGGGGAGTGGACGTACTCCTCCAGGTGGCCACCGCCACCGCGGCCGAGCAGTCCGGTCGCGCGGGCGATCCCGACGCCGAGGCCGAGCACGACGCGCTCGTCGAGACCTTGCGGCAGGCATCTCCCCGGACCCATCCACGTATCGCCGCGCTCGGCAGCGATCTCGCCTCCGGCACCCCGCGGCAGCGGCTGGCCTGGATCTTCCGTGCGGTCGTCAACGGCACGGCCGGCACACCCCGCTGAGCCCGCCAGGAGCTCCTGTACCCGTACGAAGGAAAGTGAAGGCACCGCCATGAACACCACCCCGCACCACCCCATGACCATCGTCGGCGCCGGCATCGGCGGCCTCGTCCTCGCCAGGGTTCTTCACGTTCACGGCATCGAGGCCGCCGTCTTCGACCTGGACGCGGATCGGCATGCCCGAACCCAGGGCGGCATGCTCGACATCCACGGGGAGACCGGCCAGGCGGCGCTGCGCGCCGCGGGACTGTACGAGGAGTTCCGGGCCCGGGTGCATCCTGGCGGCGAGGCCGTGCGCGTGGTCGACAAGCAGGGCCGCGTGATGTTCGACCACAAGGACGACGGCAACGGCGACCGGCCCGAGATCGACCGGGGTGATCTGCGCGATCTCCTGCTCGACTCGCTCCCCGGGGGCACCGTCCGCTGGGGCGCCAAGATCATGGGCGCCGAGCCGCTCGGTGACGGGCGCCACGCGGTGACCCTCGCCGACGGCACGACATTCACCACCGGCCTGCTCATCGGGGCGGACGGCGCCTGGTCGAGGATCCGGCCGCTGCTGTCCGGGGACCGGCCCGCGTACACCGGCATCTCCTTCGTCGAGCTCGACCTCCACGACGCCGATGCCCGCCACCCCGAGTGCGCCGAGCTGATCGGGGGCGGGATGTTCTTCGGCCTCGGCGAGAACAAGGGGTTCCTCGCCCACCGCGAGACGGACGGAAGTCTGCACGTCTACGTCGCGCTGCGTGCAGCCGAGGACTGGCTGTCCACCGTCGACTTCACCGACATCGCGGCCTCGAAGGCCACGCTGCTGACGCACTTCGCCACCTGGTCGCCCGGCCTGCGCAGGCTGATCACCGAGGCGGACGGCCCGCTGACCCCCCGGCTCATCCACGCGCTGCCCACCGGGCACCGCTGGCAGCGCGTTCCCGGTGTCACCCTGCTCGGCGACGCCGCGCACCTGATGTCCCCGTTCGCGGGTGAGGGCGCCAACCTCGCCATGATCGACGGCGCCGACCTGGGGCAGGCCGTCGCCGCACACCAGGGGGACACCGAGGCCGCGCTGTCGGCCTACGAGGCGGTCCTGTTCGCCCGGAGTGAGCAGACCGCTCTGGAGTCCGCGCGGGGCCAGGAGACCCTGTTCGACGACCGGGCACCACAGCTGCTCATCGACATGTTCACCTCTCACGCGGCATAAGCACACGGGCGGGGCGGGGCCGGGCCACCGGCACCGGCTACAGCACCGCCACGTCCGCGAAGCGGGCCGCGGTGTGCAGTTCGGCCTCGATGTCCCCCGCGGTGCGGCGCAGTTCGGGCAGCACCTGATCCAGGCATTCGCCGATCGTCCGGCTGCTGCTGTGCATGGCGACGTTGATGGACGCGACCGCCGCGCCCGCCCGGTCCCGTACGGGTACGGCGATCGAGCGCAGGCCCGCCTCCAGTTCCTCGTCGACCAGGGCGTACCCCTCCGTGCTCACGCGCTCCAGCGCGGCTTCGAGTTCGGTGCGGTGGGTGAGGGTGTGGGGCGCCAGGCGGCGCAGCTCCGCGTGGTCGAGGAGCGGCCCGAGCTCGTCCGCGGGCAGGCCGGCCAGCAGGGCGCGGCCCAGCGAGGTGGCGTAGGCCGGGAAGCGTGTGCCGACGGTGATGTCGACGTTCATGATGCGATGGGTGGCGGCGCGCGCCACGTACTGCACGGAGTCGTCGACGAGGACGGCGAGGGACGCGGAATCCTGGATCCGTCCCGCCAGCGCGGCGAGGTGCGGATCGGCGATCCGCGCCAGGGTCGTGCGGGAGAGCGGTGCGTAGCCGAGTGCCAGGACGCGTGGTGTCAGCCGGTGGTCCCGGCCGTCGGCCGTGACGTATCCGAGGTGTTCGAGGGTGATCAGGGCGCGGCGGGCGGAGGCGCGAGAGAGACCGGTCGCGCGTGCGACGGCGCTGAGGGTCAGGGCGGCGCCGTCCTCCCCGAAGGCGGTGATGACCGTCAGGCCCCGGGCGAGGGACTCGATGAACTCCCGGCCGAGCTCCTGCTTCGAGGCCGCGGTCCAGGAGGCGAGGGCCCCTGGGACCGGGGCCGGGGCGGGGCTCGCGGAGGGCTCGTCACGCAGTCGGTGCTCCATCGCCGAGGCGGCGTCGAGCAGTCCGGGCAGAAGGTCCTCGCGGAGGCCCCGCACGGTGTGCCTGCTGGTGTGGCTGACCACACTGAGCGCGCACGCGAACCCTCCGGCGTGGTCCCGTACGGGCACGGCGAGGGCGAGGAGGCCGGGTTCGATCAGCTGATCGTCCACCGCCCAGCCGTCCGCGTGCGCCGCCTCCACCCGCCCTTCGAACAGGTCGTCCGCCGGCCGGGGCCCCGGAGGCAGGGACGGGAAGTCCGCCCCGTCCGGGTCCGAAGCCCGGCGCTCCCGCCAGGCCCGCCACTCCTCCGCTCCCCATCGGGTGGCGAACAGCGTGCCCGGGGCGGTGCGTTCGGCCGGCAGCAGGTCACCGATGCGGAAGCGCAGGGACATCGCGCGCCGACGGGTGGCCTGGTGCACGAAGCGGATGCCTCCGCCGTCGGGCACGGCGAGGGAGACGGACTCGTCGAGTTCCTCCGCGAGGGCGTCCACCCGGCCGCCGAGGAGGGCGGGAAGGCGGATCGAGGAGAGGTAGGCGTTGCCGAGCTCCATCAGGCGGGGCGCGAGGGTGACGACCTTGCCGTCGAGGCGGACGTATCCCGTGCGTGCGAGCGTGAGCGTGATCCGGTCGACGGTCGAGCGGGCCAGCCCGGTGGCGCGCTCCAGATCACTGAGGCCGAGGGAGCCGTCGGCGTCGGTCAGCCGGCGCAGGACGGCTATGCCGCGCATCAGCGGGGCCACTGCCTCCGCGGGCGTCTCCTCACCCGGCCGTGACGTGCCGGTCGGTGCCATTCTCTCCTCCGTCGGGTGGGGGCGGCAGGTGCCGGGACCGTTGACAGAGCTCCGGCCCTGGCGGCAGACTCACACCATCATAGTGAAGGAAACTTCACTATGCGAACACTATTGGATGGACGGTCCCATGGACAAGGTGGTCGCGTCAGCGGCGCTGGCCGTCGCCGACGTGCCGGACGGCGCTTCGGTGGCGGTGGGAGGCTTCGGTCTCAGCGGTGTGCCGAACGTGTTGATCGACGCTCTGTACGCGAGCGGCGTCAGCGGGCTCGGTGTCGTGTCCAACAACTGCGGGGCGATGGACTCGGGGCTCGCGGTGCTGCTCTCCGCGGGCCGGATCACCCGGGTGACCGGCTCGTACATCGGCGGGAACAAGGAGTTCGCCCGGCAGTACCTCGGGGGTGAGCTGGAGCTCGAGCTGATCCCCCAGGGCACGCTCGCCGAGCGCCTCCGGGCGGGCGGGGCGGGGATACCCGCGTTCTACACCCCCGCCGGCGTGGGCACTCAGGTCGCCGACGGCGGGCTCCCCTGGCGCTACGACGGCGACGGCGGAGTGGCCGTGGCCTCGCCGGCCAAGGAGGTACGCGACTTCGACGGCACCGAGTACGTCCTGGAGCACAGCATCCGCACCGACTTCGCCCTCGTCAGGGCGGCGAAGGGCGACCGGCACGGCAATCTGGTCTTCAACAAGTCCGCGCGCAACTTCAACCCGCTCGCCGCCATGGCCGGCCGCATCACCGTCGCGGAGGTCGAGGAGCTGGTCGAACCGGGCGAGATCGACCCGGACCACGTGCACCTGCCCGGCATCTTCGTGCAGCGGGTGGTCGCGCTGACACCCGAGCAGGCCGTGGACAAGAAGGTCGAGAAGCGGACGATCACGGAGCGGGGGGCACAGGGCTGATGGCCTGGAACCGGAACGAGATGGCCGCCAGGGCGGCCGCGGAGCTGCGCGACGGCGAGTACGTCAACCTCGGCATCGGACTGCCGACGCTGATCCCGAACCACCTGCCCGAGGACGTGCACGTCGTCCTGGAGTCCGAGAACGGCATCCTGGGCACGGGCGCCTTCCCGTACGACGAGGATGTCGACCCCGATCTGATCAACGCGGGCAAGGAGACGGTGACCGTGCGTCCCGGCGCCTCGTTCTTCGACTCGGCGCTCTCCTTCGGCATGATCCGGGGCGGTCACATCGACGCCGCCGTCCTCGGGGCCATGGAGGTCTCGGCCCGGGGCGACCTCGCCAACTGGGCGGTGCCGGGGAAGATGGTGACCGGCATCGGCGGAGCGATGGACCTCGTGCACGGCGCCCGCCGCGTCATCGTGACCATGACGCACACCTCCAAGGACGGCAGCCCGAAGATCGTCGAGGAGTGCACCCTGCCACTGACCGGCAAGGCGTGCGTCCACCGCATCATCACGGATCTCGCCGTGCTCGACGTCACCGACGACGGCCTGGTCCTGGTGGAGACCGCACCCGGGGTGACCGCCGCCGAGGTCCTGGAGAGGACGGCCGCCCCGCTCCTCGTTCCCGAAAGGATCGTCTCATGAGCTTCCGCCCCCGCGACGTGTACATCGTCGACGCCGTCCGCACCCCGATCGGCAGGTACAACGGCGCACTGGCGCAGGTACGGCCCGACGACCTCGCGGCCCACACCATCCGCGCGCTGCTCGAGCGCACCCCGGAGCTCGACCCGTCGCGCATCGGTGACGTGGTGCTCGGTAACGCCAACGGCGCGGGTGAGGAGAACCGCAACGTCGGCAGGATGGCAGCGCTCCTCGCGGGTCTGCCGGTCTCCGTCCCCGGCGTGACCGTCAACCGGCTCTGCGCCTCCGGCCTCGAAGCCGTCGTGCACGCTGCCCGTGCGGTGGCGCTCGGCGACCACTCGCTCGTCGTGGCCGGAGGCGTCGAGTCGATGACGCGCGCCCCGTACGTCCTGCCCAAGAGCGACCGCGCTTTCCCCGCCGGGCACCCCGAGATGTACTCGACCACCCTGGGCTGGCGCATGGTCAACCCCCGGATGGATCCGCAGTGGACGGTGCCGCTCGGCGAGAGCGCCGAGCTGATCGCCGACAAGCACTCCCTCACCCGGGAACAGCAGGACGAGTTCGCCCTCGCCTCCCACAGGAAGGCGTCGGCGGCACGGGCGGCGGGGCTGTTCGACGGGGAGATCGCGCCCCTGACCATCGCTCGCCGGAAGGGCGATCCGCTCGTCGTCGACCGGGACGAGTGCATCAGGGACGACGCCTCTCTGGAGGCCATGGCCAAGCTCCGCCCGTCCTTCCGTACGGAAGGCGGCACCGTCACCGCGGGCAACTCCTCCCCGCTGAACGACGGCGCGGCGGCCCTGCTGCTGGCGGACGAGGAAGGTCTGCGCGCCACCGGCCGCGAACCGCTGGCCCGGATCACGGCCTCCGCGGTGTCGGCCAACGAACCGCACTACTTCGGGCTCGCCCCCGTCGAGGCCGTGAACAGGGCGCTGGAACGGGCGGGCAGGAGCTTCGCCGACCTGGCGGCTCTCGAACTCAACGAGGCGTTCGCCGCCCAGGTCCTGGGCTGCGTCGCCGAGTGGCCCGACCTCGACCCGTCCGTGCTCAACCCTCGTGGTGGAGCGATCGCGATCGGCCACCCTCTCGGCGCGTCGGGAGCCCGCCTCGCCGGGTCCGTCGCGCACCAGCTCAGGGCCGCCGGATCTGGGACCGGCGTGGCGACGCTCTGCATCGGCGTGGGCCAGGGCTCCGCGCTGGTGCTGGAGAGGTAGCCCGGGGCTGCGGGGGCGGGCTCCTCCCGAGCGGCGGAACGGGCGTGCCGGATGAATGATGGACGGCATGACCTCCCAGACCGTGATTCCGGCGGCGGACACGATGCCGCCCGTGCGGCTGCCGCCGCCGGGCGGTCCGGAAGGCGTGAGGACGGCGAGCACGGGCGGAGAGGCCCGCCCGGGGACGGCGAGGGCGAGGGCCGCTCGATGAGGTCCACGGACGGGTTGCTGGAGATCGGCTTCATGCGGACGGTGTTCGACAGCCTGGGGACAGGGGTGTTCGTCACCGACAACACGGGCCGGCTCACCGCGTGCAACCCCCGCGCGCAGCAGATGCTCCGCCGTCCGCAGGAGCAGATGCTCGGTCACGACATGCACGATCTGCTGCACCGCGGACCGGACGGCGCCACGGTCCCGCGGGACGAGTGCGTCATGCTGACCGTCCTGGAGAGCGGCCGGCCCGCCGAGGGCAGCGACGAACTCTTCCTGCGTGGGGACGGCACCCTGGTGCCGATCATCTGGGCGGCCACTCCTTTGCGGCACGAGGGGCGTGCGGAAGGCTCGGTGGTCGTCTTCCACGATTTCAGCCTGCACCGTGACGCGGCCGAACAGACCGCGGCCTATCTCGCGGCCCTGGAGGGGCTCACCGCCCGGCTGACGATGGTGGCGGAGGTGTCGACGGTCCTGATCTCCGCACTGGAGACGCCGGAGATGCTGGACAGACTGGCCGGGCTGCTCGTGCCGGACATGGGTGACTGGGCGGCGATCGACGTGCACACCGCGAAGCAGGCGGGCGAGATGCAGCGCGTCGCCGTCCGCGCCCCTCACGACCACCGGGCGGCGGAGGCGCTCAAGGGCCCGCTGCCTCCCCTGCCCGAATCCACCCGTTCAGCCGTGGTCCAGGCCATGCGCAGCGCCGAGCCCGTCGTTCTCGACGCGGACACCCTCGCGGAACTGCCGGACAGCCCGCTCGCGCGCGCCCACCGGGAACTGTTCGACCGGCTGGGAGGCAGCTGTGCCGTGGTGGTGCCCCTGCACACCCGGCGGCAGGTCTTCGGCGCGCTGACCGTGGCACGGGTCGCCCCCGGCTCCTCCTACAGCGAGGCCGAGGTCTTCGTGCTGGCCGACATCGCCCGCCGCGCCGGCCTGGTCATGGAGGCCGCCGTACTGTTCGAGCAGCAGCGCCATGTCGCCGAGACCATGCAGCGCCAGCTCCTCACTCCCCTGCCGCAGGTCGACCACCTCACACTGGCGGCCCGCTACCGGCCCGCCGAGAGCGCTGCCGAGATCGGCGGGGACTGGTACGACTCCTTCCTGCTGGGCGACGGCGTCCTGACGATGGTCATCGGGGACGTCGTCGGCCACGATCTCAAGGCCGCGGCCCACATGGCCGAGGTCCGCAACATGCTGCGCGCCCTGGCCTGGGACCGGACGGAACCCCCCAGTCTGATCATGCGCCGTCTGGACGAGGCCATGACCCATACGAGCGACGCCCCCATGGCCACCTGCGTCTTCGCCCGGATCGAAGGCGAGGAGGGCGGGCCCTGGCGGCTCCACTGGGTCAACGCCGGCCACCCGCCGCCGCTCCTGATCACGGCCGACGGGCACACCCGCTTCCTCGAAGACGGTCACGGCCCTCTCCTCGGTCTCAGCTCGGCCCTGCACATGGGACTGGGGTGGCCCGACGCCCATGTGGATCTCCCACCCCGGTCGACCCTGCTGCTGTACACCGACGGGCTCGTCGAGAGCCGCACCCGTGACATCGAAGCCGGTCTCGCCACGCTGCGCCGGCACGCCGCGGCCCTGGCCCGTCGCGACATCGAGGACTTCCTCGACGAACTCCTGGCCCGCATCGACCCCAGCGGCGACGACGTCGCCCTGCTGGTCCTGCGTACCCCGGCGGCGGGCGTCGGCGCCGGCACCGACGAGGCGCCGGCGCAGCACGCTCACAGCCCGGCCGCCGGCAACCGCGGGGCGCCCGGCTCCCGCATCGAGGACACACCCGTCAGGGACACCTCCGACCCGGTCTGACGCATACGACGGGCGTCCTGACAAGGGGGGTTGAGGACACCTTCGATCCGGGGCCGGGACGTACTGATCTTGCGGCGGTCGCCTGGCAGGGTCATCGGTGAGCCACCGACCGGTCCGCGTGATCCGGGCCACCACTCAGGGGGAACACCCATGCACCGCAAGCACCTCGCCGCAGCAGTCCTGCTCGCCACCACACTGACCGGGCCACTCGCCCCCGTGGCGGCTGCCCGCCCCTCGGACCCGGTGCAGCGACAGCTCGACCTGCTCGTGGACAGGGACGGTGTTCCCGGCGCGCTCGCGTACGACGGCAGGACCACCCGGACGGCCGGGGTCGCGGATCTGGTGTCCGGCCGTCACATGCCTGGCGCCCAGGGCCGGTTCCGGCTGGCCAGCGACACCAAGGCGTTCACCGCGACCGCAGTCATGCGCCTGGTCGCGGACGGGCGGATACGCCTCGACGACCGCGCCGGGGCCTATGTGCCCCAGCTCGCCGGAAGCGCCGTCACCGTACGTCAGTTGCTGAAGCAGACCAGCGGGCTGCCGGAGTACTCCGCACTGGTCGACTGGTCCGAGGCGGGCACGTCGGAGGAGTATCTGGCGCTGGCGCTCGACGCGGATCCCGTCTTCGAGCCCGGGGAGGACTGGGGCTACTCGAACACCAACTACCTGGTACTCGGCATGGTGATCGACAAGGCCTCGGGGGTCGGCTTCCGCACCTACGTCGAACGTACGATCCTGCGCCCGCTGCACCTGGATGACACCTACTGGCCGGCCCCGGGTGAGCTGACCCTGCGCGGCCCGCACGCCCGCAACTACGGCGTGCACCCCGCGTCCCCGGAGGCAGGCGTCGTGGACGTGACCGAGCTTCCCGGGTACGAGTTCGGCGCGTCCGGCGGGCTCGTCTCCACACCCGAAAACCTCAACGCCTTCTGGGACGGCCTGTTCGGCGGCCGGCTCCTGCCCGGCTGGGCTCTGCGCCTCATGACGCGGGACACCACCGGCATCGGGGGCAGGGACGTCTACCCCGCGGGCAGCCGCTACGGCTACGGCGTCGCCTCGATCCCGCTCAGCTGCGGCGGTGTCTACTGGGGCCACGGCGGCGACCTGCCCGGCGGCTCGGTGGGCGGCGGCCGGGCCACGGGCGGCCGGGGCACCGTGACCGTCTACACCACGACCTGGGCGGCCGAGGGCGACAGCCTGGAGCATCTCCAGGGCGCGGTGGACGCCGCTCTGTGCGGCAAGAGCCGCGGGTGAGCTCGGCCCGTCCCACAAGCCCCGGGCCTGACCGGACGGGCTGCCGGGTCAGGTCCGGCCGGCGACCCTTCGGCCGAGCTGTTCGAGAAAGTCCTGGACGGACTCCGCGGCGACTTCGAAATCCCCGAGCCGGGAGGCAGTGGTCGACCTCCAGACCCGTCCGCTGCCTGCCACCGCGAACAGACGTCCACCACCCTCACTGGCGAACACGATGCCAGGTGGCTCGTCGTCGATCTGGACAGATCCGTACTCGCGCGCGTGCTCCGCCACCGTCGAGGCCGGGTGGACGAAGTATCCGTGCTCCACATCAGGCATGGAGATGTGGCAGACCACCCAGTAAAGAGTCGTCAGGTCGGAGGGGATCGGCGTCAGATCCACGAGTGCGTCCGTCGCCCCATGACTCTCATCCGTCGCGAGGACGACGGCGTTCTCACCGGGCGGGTAGCCGCGCGTCTCCAGAAACGACGACATCAGAACCGAGAGCCCCGCTGAAGTCCGCTCGCACCAGCCCCGCATCCACCCGGCGTCGAGCCGCTCACCGGACACGTCCGTCCTCCTCGCACCCGACGCCGCAGATGTGTCGCGGGCCTGGGGCCCACTCGGATGTACAGAGGATGACCTTCACTCCGCCGACCTGGCGCTTCTGCGCCGGCCGGCATTGAAGCGCGCCTTCTTCTGACGATTCCCGCACGTGTTCATGTCACACCATCTGCGGGTGCGACTCCGGCTGATGTCGAAGAAGGCGGCTTGGCAGGTCGGCGATGCGCACAACGCCAATTTTCCGTCTCGTTCGCCTGCGATGACGCTGATCGCGTCGGCGGCGATCACGCTGAGGGCATCCTCCACGCAGGAAGCCGAGCCGAGCCGCCATCGCCGCTCGCCCTCGGGCGTCAGGATCGCTGCGGCCCGCCCCCTGGCGCTGCAGTCGTTGATGACGTGGACAGCGGATGCGGGGAGAGCGTCCTGGATCGCGGCCGCTGTCGCGGCGGCGTGGATCGACTCCCTCAATTCCCTAGCGAGATCGTGCTGGGCGGTGGTGCAGGAGTCCACGGCGAGGCCGCTCACCGCCAGCCAGTCCATGAGCCGGCGAGGCGTGGGAATGCGCTCCACAGCGTCACCACGACGCTCCGACAGAGTCCCCGTGAAGCTCATCGCGAGCACCTTGCCGAGGCGGAAGTCAGGGAACGCAGCACACATGGAACCACCTTAGCCGGTTGCAGCGGGGCACGGAAAACTGTTAGAACCGTCTTAGCCGGTTCACGGAGGACCGCAGCCCGCTCCACGACGGCCAGGAGGTCTCATGCCCCGTCCGACCAGCGACGTACAGGCGTTTGAAGCCCACGTAACCGAAGCCGACCTCGACGATCTGCGCGCGCGACTGGCCACGGCCCGGCTGCCGGAGGCTGAGACGGTCCATCGCGCCGCGCCCGACCCTCGCCGATGGGAACAGGGCGTCCCTCGCGCCGACCTTGCCGACGTCGTGAACTACTGGCGCACCGGGTACAACTGGCGGTCGTTCGAGGAGCGTCTCAACCAGATCGGCCAGTTCCGCACGACCATTGACGATCTGGGAATCCACTTCCTGCACCGCCGGTCCGCGCGCGCGGATGCCACTCCTCTGATCCTGACGCACGGCTGGCCGGACAGCATCGCCCGGTTCATCGACGTAGTGGACGAGCTGGCAGATCCGAAAGATGCGGACGCGCCGGCGTTCCACGTCGTGGTCCCGTCACTGCCGGGCTTCGGATACAGCGACAAGCCGGCCACCACCGGGTGGGGAACCGAAAAGATCGCGGCCGCATGGGTGGAGCTGATGGGAAGGCTCGGCTACGACAAGTTCGTAGCCCACGGTGGCGACTGGGGAGGCAATGTCACCACGATTCTCGGCGGCAGGTTCCCGGCGCACGTTCTCGGCATCCACACCACGTTCGCGGAGGCACCGCCCGGGTCGACGACGGACGGACTGACGGCGGTCGAGCGCGAGTGGGCCGAGGAAACCCGTGATTTCTGGCGCCATCGCGCGGCGTACGCGAAGCAGCAGGCGACCCGACCGCAGACCATCGGCTACTCGCTGGTCGACTCACCGATCGGGCTTCTTGCCTGGATCCTTGACAAGTTCGCCGAGTGGTCCGACACCGAGGACAGCCCCTTCGAGACGATTTCCAGGGACCGCGTTCTCGACGACGTCACCCTGTACTGGCTGACTCGGACCGGCGCATCGGCGGCCCGCATCTACTACGAGAGCCACAACTCGCTGGACCCCGAACTTCGGGTCGACGTCCCGTCGGCACTCACCATGTATCCCCGCGACGTCGAGAAGTGCCCGCGCCCCTGGGCGCAGGAGCGGTACCGACAGATCGTCCGGTGGAGGTCGCCCGAAGCCGGGGGCCATTTCCCGTCGCTCGAGGTTCCCGAGTATTTCGTCAAAGATCTGCAAGAGGGCCTCGCGGCAGTGCTGGCCGCTCATCGGTGAACGCGGCTCGGCGACCCTGCACTCGATCACCGCCTGATACGAATCAAGACGCTGCCGGTCGGGCCCACTGGTGGCCCGTCAGGTTTCCCGGTGGTGCCACCGTGCTGCGGATCAAGGATGAGCCGGACATGGAGCTCCACGCCGCCGCCATGCGGGACCCCGCGGGCAACGAATTCGATGTCGCCCGAGGGTCACTTCCTGGCGCTGTTCACGGGTCGTTCCATCCGCCGCGCGAAGCCGCCCTCCTGGTTCAGCCGGCCGTGCGTGCGGCCATGTCGAGCAGCTCCTGTATGTGCAGGCCGTGGGCGGCGTCGATGCCGGTCCCCCGGCCCGTCCTGACGGCGGTGGCGAACTCGCGCCGGAGGACCGGCCAGCATTCCTCGTGGTCGATGCCGGCCGTGTCGTAGACCAACTCCTCCCCCGGGCCGAACAGTTCGATCCTGGTCCTGGCCTGCGGAAGCTGTACGCACCCCGAGAGGGATGCCTGGCTGACCGCGCCGTTCTCGTGCTCACAGGTCAGCTCGACCCAGCGGCGCGGATCCCCGGTCGCCCGTACGGAGACGATGGGCGCGACCGCGGTGTCGAGGAGGTCCAGGAGGTGGGGGCCGAGGTCGAGCAGAGCGCCGTGTTCCAGCCGCCAGGACGTGGCGAACTCCCCTCCGAGGAAGGCCCCGTGCAGATAGCAGGAGCGGGCTCCCGTGACGTCGCGGGTGGCCGCCTCGGCGAGGAAGGCGCGGGTGGCCGGGTGGTACCGCTTCGTGAGGACGAGCTGGGAGACCACCCCGTGGTCGCGGACGGCGTCCGCCACGGCACGGGCCGCGTCGAGATCGGCGCCGAGCGGCTTCTCCAGCAGGAGGGCGCGGCCCGCCGCCGCGGCCCGGGGTGCGAGGACGGACTGCACGGCGGGCGGCACGGCGAACGCGACCGCCTCGCAGCGGTCGAGGAGCTCCTCGAAGGAGGCGGCGACCGGTGCGCCGTAAGGCTCGGCGACCTCGGCCGCGGCCTCGGGGCGGCGCGCCCAGACCGCGGCCAGTGAGGTCTCCGGCCCGGCGGCGAGCATGCGGGCGTGCATGGCCCGGGCCCAGGGGCCGGCGCCCACGAGGCCGACGCGGACCGGTTCGTGGGGTCGGCTGTCCGGGATGGGGGCGGTGGACATGGTGCTCTCCGTCGTTCTGCTGTGGGGGGGCGTTGTGCTCAGGCCCCGGTACGGGTGAGTGCCGCGAGGCGGGCGTCGGCGCGTTCGGGTGCGTACAGGTGATCGATGACCATGCGAGCGGCCCCGACCAGGGCCGCGCGGTCTCCCAGTTCGGAGGTGACGACCTGGAGGTGGGCGGTGGTGCGCGGCATGGCGCGCTGGTAGATGAGTTCGCGGACGCCGGTGAGGAACGGGGTGCCGGCCAGGTCGCCGCTGAGCATCAGCACGCCGGGGTTGAGCAGCGTGACGACCGTGACCAGGACCTCGCCGACGCGCTGCCCCGCCTCGCGGGCGAGCCTGACTGCATCCGGCTGGCCCGCGGCGAGATGCTCGCGTACGTCGGATCCCGACGCGGTGGGCACACCGGCCGCGGTGAGCTGTCCGGCGATGGACCGGCCGCTGGCGACGGCGGCGAGGCATCCGTAGGACCCGCACATGCACAGTGCGTCGGGGCGGTCGTGCAGGCGGATGTGGCCGATGTCGCCCGCTCCGCCGTCGATGCCCCTGTAGACCTCGCCTCCGACGACGACGCCGGCGCCGATCCCCGTGGACGCCTTGATCAGGACGAAGGCGCTGCAGTCCGGGTGGCCGGCCCGCTGCTCGGCCAGGGCCATCAGGTTGGCGTCGTTGTCGACGAAGACGGGTAGGGGTCCGGCGGCCGGCATCGGACCGACGTGCTCGGTCCAGGCCTCGCGCAGTCGTTCCCGTACGGGGAAGCGGTCCCAGCCCGGCATGATCGGGGGCTGCACGATCTGGGCCGACTCCCAGTCCACCGGCCCCGGCACGGAGAGCCCGATGCCGCAGACACGCTCGGCCCCTACCCCCGCCTTGGAGAGCAGCGGGCCGAACCAGCGCGCCAGTTGGTCCAGGGCGCGGTCGGGGCCGTCGGCGATGACGAGGGCCCCGGTGTGCTCGGCGAGGACGGTTCCGGAGAGGTCGAGCGCGGCGACGCGGGCGTGCCGGGTCTCCAGGTCCGCGACGAGTACCACTGCGTGGGCCGGGTCGAACTCCAGCCGGGCGGAGGGGCGTCCGCCGGTGGAGGTGCCGGTGGCGCCGCGCAGCCAGCCCGCTCCGAAGAGCTGGTCGAGCCGGTGCCCCACCGTGGAGCGGGACAGGCCGGTCGCCTGCTGGAGCTCGCCTCGCGTGGTGGCTTCGCCGCTGCGAATGAGCCGCAGCAGATGCCCCGCGCTGGCCTGGTTTCCTGCCATCCCCGCCGTCCTCGCCCTGTCTGTCGCGTCCGTGCCCGCCCTCCGGGGGCGTTCGGTGTCTCTCCCCGCCGGCCTCCCGGCTCCCGGCGTCAGCCCTTGTCGGCACCGCTGGTCAGGCCCTCGGTGAGGAGCCGTTCGGCGGAGAAGAACAGGAGTACCACAGGGATGGTGAGGACGACCGACCCGGCCATCAGCACCGTCTTGGACACCTCGATGCCGTTGGCCAGTTGCTGGAGACCGAGGGAGACCGTCCACCGTTCGGGGTCGGCCGCCAGGAAGAGGAGGGCGAACAGGAACTCGTTCCAGGCAATCATGAAGACGTAGAGCCCGGTGGCCATGAGGGTCGGCAGTGCGAGCGGCAGGATGATCTTGCGTACGGTCTGCAGCCGTGACGCGCCGTCGATCGCCGCCGCCTCCTCGATGCTGAACGGGATGGTGACGAAGTAGTTCTTCAGCATGTAGATCGAGACGGGCACGGTCTGCGCGATGTAGACGATGGCGAGCCCGACGAGGCTCCCCGACAGCCCCATCTTCGCGAACATGACGAAGAGCGGGACGGCCAGCAGCGTGGCAGGGAACAGGTAGACGGCCAGGAAGACCGCGCTGATCTGGCGGTTGCCGAAGAACTTCAGCCGGCTGACGGCGTACGCGCCAGGCACCGCGGCGGCCAGCGTGAGCAGGACGGTGGCGATGGCGACGAGCGCCGAGTTGAACAGCATGCCGAGGAAGCCCTGGCCGCCGTCCTCCGAGGACTTGAGGACGCTCTCGTACGTGTCGAGCGTGAAGTCCTTCGCCGAGACCCAGAGGTTGCCCGGGTCCAGGAGGAGTGCGTCGATGGGCTTCACCGACAGCATCAGCATGTAGTAGAAGGGCACGATCGTGATCGCCGCGAGGAAGGCGATCACCACCCAGCGCAGGACTCCGAAGAACCGTTCCTCGAACTGGGCGCGGGTCAGCCGCGGCCGGGGCCGCCGCGACGCCGGCAACGGGCGGGCCGTGCGCTCGGCCGGCTCGTGGGTCATGGTCGGTGTGGAGGTCATGCCGACTCCTCCTGCATCTTCTTGCCGAAGAACTTGAAGTAGACGCCCAGGAGGGCCATGAGCACCACGGCGAGGACGAGGGCCTGCGCGGAGGCGGCTCCGACGTCGAAGCGCGAGGTGAGGAAGTCGTAGACGCGGACGGCCACGACGTCCGTGCCGGAACCGCCGCCGGTGAGCAGGTAGATGTCGTCGAACTTGTTGAACGTCATGATGAAGCGGAGGACGGACAGCAGGGCGATGACGGGCATCAGCTGCGGCAGCAGGATGTGCCGGAAGCGCTGGGACAGCGTGGCACCGTCGACCTCGGCGGCCTCCTCGAGGCCGGCCGGTACCGCCTGGAGGCGGGCGAGCATGAAGAGGAAGGCGAACGGGAAGTAGCGCCACGTCTCGAAGGCGATGACGGTCAGCAGGGCCAGCGGGATGTCGAAGTGGACCCCGAGCACGCCGACTTCGTAGGACCGGGTGGAGAGGAAGGCGATGGGGTCGTCCCATCCGAAGAGCTTCTGGCCCCATTCGTTCACGATGCCGTACTGCGGGCTGAGTGCGACCTCCCAGACGAAGGAGACCGCGACCACGGGGGCGACGTACGGCAGGAGCATGGCTGCACGCAGGGCGCCCCTTCCGCGGAAGGGCTTGCGCAGGGCGAGGGCGGCGATCAGCCCGAGGACGACGGAACCGGCGGTGGCGCCGACGGTGTAGAGGAGCGTGGTGCCGAGGCTGCTCCAGAAGCCGGGCGAGCCGAAGACCTGGGAGAAGTTGTCCAGGGTCCAGCGGCCGAAGAGGCCGTTCTCCTGGATGTCGACCAGCTTGGCGTTCTGGAAGGCGAGCAGGACGGTCCAGAGGATCGGCAGGATCACCACGACCAGGACCACCAGGAAGGTGGGGGTCACGAAGGCGAGGCCTGCGCGGTTCTCCCGCCTGCTCGTACTCTGCGGTGGGACGCGGCGCTTCTTCGCGCCGCTCGTGATTGTGCTCATGGGTCGGTTACCTCGTGAGGGAGCGGCGGGCGGCTACTGGAGGGACTTCTGGAGGGCGGCCACTTCGTCGTTGGCCTCCTCGGCGGCCTCGTCGGGCGAGAGCTGGCCGCTGGTCATCGCCCCGATGGCCTTGGCGACGGGGAGTTCGCCGTTCGTGGCGCCGACGAGGGCGCCCTGCCCCTGGGTCAGACCCCACCGCTTCATGCCGCCGACGCCGGTGACGAGCCGGTCGAGGAGCGCGGAGGGGTAGGCCTTCTGCATGGACTCGCGGCGGTCGACGCCCATGACGCTGGCGCGCCACGCCTGATCGAAGGAGCCGGGCTTCTCCGCCGTGCCGGTGCGGACGGGGATCTTGCCCTCGGGGGCCATGCCGAACCAGTCCGCGTACCCCTTGCCCATCATGTACTCGATGAACTTCTGGGAGGCGTCCGTCTCGGCGCTCCGGGTGACGGCCCAGGACGTGATCTCGCCGAACTGGGCGGGTTCCTTGCCGTCGGGGCCCTTCAGGGAGGTGACGACGCCGGTGTTGCGGGCCAGGAAGTCCGGGTCCTTCTTGCACTCCGGGCAGCTGGGCAGCGCGTCGGACCGCAGGCCAGCGAGCTCGTCCAGGAGGAAGGACGACCAGACCATCATCGACGACTGCCCGGCGAAGTAGGTGGCGCGGGTGGAGTCCACGCTCTGGGTACCGGGCGCTCCGTGCTCGCGGGCGAGGTCGTCGTACGCGGCGAAGGCGTTGCGGCACGCCGGGGAGTCGAGAGCGGGCTCGCCCGCCTCGTCGACCAGCTGGCAGCCGTTGGCCAGGGCGAGGTCCTCGAAGCTCTGCTGGGTGAAGACGTCCGAGGGGTCGGTGGCCAGCGAGATGCCGTCCCGACCGCCCTTGTCGAGGGCGGCGGCGGCCTTCAGGGCGCTCGGGTAGTCCTCCGGTGCGTCGAGCCCGGCCTTCGCGAACAGGTCCTTGCGGTAGACGAGGATCTGGAGCCAGGCGTCGGAGGGGACGCCGAGCCTGGTGCCCCGGTCCGAGGTGAGCTCGAGCGCGTTGCTGTTGAACGTGTCCGGCCGCAGGTCCTTCACGATGCGGTCCGCGACCTCGGTGTTGAGCAGGCCGTTGCCGTACATCTGCCAGACCTGGCCCATCGGGACCGCCCCGATCACATCCGGGAGCTTGCCGGCCGCGGCGGCGGACATGATCAGCTGCGGCAGCTGGGCCTCGTCCACGCCGACGAGGTCGACCTTGACGCCGCTCTCCTTCTCGAAACGGCTGATGACCTTTCTGGTCGCCGCCATCCGTGGCGGCAGGTTCTCCTGCGACCACACCGTGATCCTGTTGTCGGGCTGCTCTGCGCCGGAGCTGCCGGAGCAGCCGGCCAGGAGGCCCCCGGCCAGGGTCGCGGCGAGCCCGAACAGGGTCACCCTCGACCGTCGGGTCTTCATCACCATGCTGTGTCCTCACGCCACTTACGCACTGTCCTGACGCATCTCAGCATCACTTTTGCTTGTTGACAAGACATAACTCTGAGATATCTTCGACTGAAGTCAGCGAGCAACACCCCTTCAAGCGCTACCGGAGCTCTCGTGGAACGCGTCGTCCAGTTCACCGGCCCCCGTCAGGTCGAAGTCGCCGAGCACGAGAGCGCCCCGCTTCCCGCGGGGCACCTGCGGGTCCGCACCCGCTACTCCGGCATTTCGGCAGGAACCGAACTCACCGCCTACCGGGGGACGAACCCGTACCTGACACGCACCTGGGACGCCGAGGCCCGTATCTTCCGCGACGGGGCGGCCGGGATCGAGTACCCGGTGGCCGGCTGGGGCTACTCCGAGGTCGGCGAGGTCACCGAGGTCTCGCCCGAGCTCGTCGGTACGCCCGGAATGCCGGTCGCGGGCGATCTGGTCTGGGGCATCTGGGGGCACCGCAGCGAGGGCATCGTCCCGGCCGAGCGCATGGTCGGCCACACCCTGCCCGCAGGCCTGGAACCGCTCGCCGGGGCCTTCGCCCGGGTCGGCGCCATCGCGTACAACGCGATCCTCGCCGCCGACATCCACCTGGGCGAGGACGTGGCCGTCTTCGGCCAGGGCGTCATCGGGCTGCTCACCACCCGCCTCGCCCAGCTCAACGGCGCACGCGTCACCGCGGTCGACGCGCTCGACGGCCGGCTCGCGACGGCCCGCGAGTACGGGGCGCGCCACACCCTCAACGCCCGGACCGGCACCGTCGCAGAAAGCATCCGAGCCGCCACCGGCGGGGCGGGCGCCGATGTCGCGATCGAGATCAGCGGTGTGTACCCGGCCCTGCACGAGGCCGTGCGCTCCGTCACCGTCGGCGGCCGGGTCGTGGCCTCCGGCTTCTACCAGGGCGACGGCGCAGGTCTCCGCCTCGGCGACGAGTTCCACCACAACAGGGTGCAGCTGATCTGCTCCCAGATCGGCGGAGTGCCGCCGCAGCTGGCGGGACGCTGGACCGTCGAGCGGCTCCAGCAGACCTTCCTCTCGCTGGTCGCCGAAGGCCAGGTCGACGTGAAGTCCCTGGTCAGCCACGTCGTGCCGGTGGCGGAAGCCGCCGACGCGTATGTGCTGCTCGACGAGACGCCCGCCGACGCCCTCCAGGTCGTCCTGGAGTTCTGAGCCCTCGCGGCCAGAACCGATCCACCCACCGGAACTCCCGAGCGCCCTCCGACGGCGCCGAAAGGCACCCATGCTGAAAACCGCCTGCCAGGAACAGCTTCTCCCCGGCGACACCCTCCAGGAGAAGTGGGCCTTCGCCCAGGACGCCGGCTACGACGCCGTGGAGCTGCGGTCGAAGGGGGACTTCCACTTCCGTGACCGCCTGCCCGAGCTCAAGCGGGCCCTCGCCGACGGCGTGGTCATGCCGACCGTCTGCGTCGACATGCTGCACTTCTTCGCCGCGTTCGACGACGGCCTGCGCCGCGACGCCCTGGAACAGATGAAGTCCCAGCTCTCCGTCGCTGCCGAGATCGGGGCGCTGGGCGTCCAGACCCCCGCGTCCTACGGGATGTTCTCGCGCAGGCTCCCCCCGTTCGAGCCGCCGCGCACCGAGGAGCAGGACCGAGAGGTGCTGCTGTCCGGCCTCTCCGAGCTGGGCGAGCACGCGCGCCGCGAAGGCGTCGCCCTCTACCTGGAGCCGCTCAACCGGTACGAGGACCACATGGTCAACCGGCTGGAGCAGGCCGTCGACCTGATCCGCACGGTGGGCCTGGACTCCGTCCGCATCGGTATCGACAGCTATCACATGAACATCGAGGAGGCCGACCCCTCGGCGTCGATCCTGGCGGCGGCGCCCTACATCGGCCACGCCCAGGTCAGCGACTCGAACCGCTTCCAGCCGGGGGCCGGCCACCTCGACTGGCCCGCCTGGATCGGCGCGCTGCACAGCATCGGCTACGACGGCTACCTCGCCGCCGAGTGCCGGCTGACCGGCGACCCCGTCGCGGCCGTCCGCTCCATCCCCGCGTTCCTGCGGAGGTCCGGCGCGTGACGTCGCTGCTCGAAACCCCCGTGCCCGCCGCCGCTGATCACCTGACCCTTCGGCGCGGCGCGGCACGGGTACTCCTCACCAACTGGACGGGGTCCTCCACCGTCCCGTCGCGCGGCCTGTATCCGCACCAGTGGAGCTGGGACTCGGCCTTCATCGCGATCGGTCTGCGTCATCTGTCGGTCCGCCGGGCCCAGCTCGAGCTGGAGAGCCTGCTGGGCGCGCAGTGGGCCGACGGGCGCGTCCCCCACATCGTGTTCAGCCCCTCCGTGCCCCTCGACGCGTACTTCCCCAGCCCCGACTTCTGGCGCTCCTCCGTGGACGGCGCCACGGCGGGCGCCCCGGCCGGCACCGAGACCTCCGGCATCGTGCAGCCCCCGGTGCACGCGCTCGCGGCCTGGCTCGTCCACCAGGCGGACCCGGAGACATCGCGCGGCCGCGGTTTCCTCCCCCGTGTGTACGACCGGCTCGTCGCCTGGCACGACTACCTCACGGGCCCCCGTGACCTCGGGGGCGGCGGCCTTGCGGCCGTGGTGCACCCGTGGGAACCCGGCATGGACAACAGTCCCTGCTGGGACAGCCCGTTGGGGCGTGTCGAGCCGGCCGCCCCCGGTTCGTACCGGCGCGCCGACCTCGACCACGGGCAGCCTTCGGAACGCCCCACCGACCTGGACTACGGACGCTATGTGCGGCTCGCCGCCGACTACCGCGACAGCGGTTACGCGGACGTGCCGGGCGGGCACGCCTTCGCGGTCGAGGACCCCTGCGTCAACGCGCTGCTGATCGTCTCCGAGCACGCGCTGGCCCGGATCGCCGCCGAGACGGGGGCGGACCCCGCCCCCCACGAGGCGCGGGCGGCACGCCTCACCGCGGCCTTGGTGGAGCGGCTCTGGTCGCCCGCCGACGGCATGTTCCTCTGCCGTGACCTGGTCGGCGGTGAGCTGATCCCCGAGCGCAGCGTCGCCGGGCTCGTCCCGCTCATCGTGCCCGGCCTCCCCCAGGACATCGTGGACGCCCTGCTCGGCACGGCGACGGGCACCGGCTTCCGCCTCGGCGAGGTCCCGATGGCTCCCTCGTACGACATCACCGGGCACGCCTTCGACCCCTCCCGCTACTGGCGCGGTCCCGCCTGGTTCAACACCAACTGGCTGCTGGAACGCGGTCTGCGCCGGTGCGGGCACGCGCAGGCTGCCGATTCCCTGCGCGCGGCCATGCTCGACGCCGCCGGTGCCAGTTCCTTCGCCGAGTACGTGGACCCGTTCACGGCCGAGGCCCGCGGCACCCGCTCCTTCGGCTGGACGGCAGCCCTCACCCTCGATCTGCTGGCCGCCACGCGACCGGCCGACGACGGCGCCCCTCACGACACCCCGATCGGAGCACACACGTGAACGGCACGGCGGAGACCACGCTGGTCCGCGCGGGCACCTTCGCGGTCCTCGGGGCGGACGGCGGTGTGAGCGGCCGTCGCGGCACCTCCCCCGACGGACTCTTCCATCGCGACGCCCGGCATCTGAGCCGGTGGACACTGACCGTCGACGGCACGGAGCCGGCCGTGCTGGTGCCGTCGGACGGCGAGGCGTCCGCCCGGTGCGTGCTCACGCCCCCGGGCACCCGGGACGAACCGGCGGGCTACACCGTCTTCCGTGAACAGGCCGTCGACGCAGGCGTCCTGAGTGAGTGTCTGCGACTGGTCAACAACCGTCCGGCGCCCGTCACCGCGGTCCTCTCCCTCACCGCCGACGCCGACTTCGCCGACCAGTTCGAACTGCGCTCCGACAAGCGCCGGTACGAGAAGACAGGTGCGCTGCGCTCGGCGAGCGCCCACGCCGAGGGGGTCACCTTCACCTACGAGCGCGGCACATGGCTGTCCCGTACGGCGGTGTGCGCGACGCCCGCCCCGGCCACGGTCCGGCCCGTCGGCGTGCGGGACACGGCCCACCGGCTGGACTGGCACCTGGAACTGCCCGCCCACGGCACGGCCGAACTCCTGCTCACCGTCACCGCGTACGCGCACGGCGCGCCCGCGCCGTCCCTCGTCGGCACACCGGCCGAGGCGGTCGCGGAGCATGCTGCGGACACCTCGGCGTTCACAGGCGCGCCGCTGCCCGTTCCGGCCGGCGCGCCGGAGGGTCTGGCCGCTGCCTGTGCCCGTGGACTGAGCGACCTGGCGGCCCTGCGGGTTCCGGCCACCGGCCCGGACGGCGAGCGCGTGCGCGTACCCGCGGCGGGGATCCCCTGGTTCCTCACCCTCTTCGGGCGCGACTCCCTGTTCACCTCGCTCTTCGCCCTGCCGTACCGGCCGGAGCTGGCGGAGGGCACCCTGCGCGCCCTCGCCGCCACCCAGGGCACGGAGTACGACACCGGCCGCGGCGAGCAGCCGGGGCGTATCGTCCACGAGATCCGGCACGGCGAACTGGCTCACTTCCGCCAGGTGCCGTACGGCCGCTACTACGGCTCGGTCGACGCCACCCCGCTCTTCCTCGTGCTCCTGGACAGCTTCACCGAGGCGACGGGCGACCGTGCCCTGGCCGCCCGTCTGGAGGGCCATGCGCGCGCGGCCGTGGACTGGATGTTCCGCGACGGCGGCCTGGACGACGGCGGCTACCTGGTCTACTCGCCCGACCCGCAGGGCCTGGTGAACCAGAACTGGAAGGACTCCGACGGCGCCGTCTGCTTCCTCGACGGCACCCAGGCCGAGGGCCCGATCGCGGTCGCGGAGGCACAGGGCTACGCCTACGACGCGCTGGTGCGCACCGCGCGGCTGGCCCGCTCGGTGTGGGACGACGACGCGTACGCCGACCGGCTCGACAGCGCCGCCGCCGGTCTGCGGGCCCGGTTCCTGCGGGACTTCTGGATGCCCGGACCCGACTTCCCGGCGCTCGCCCTGGACGGCCGGGGCAGGCAGGTCGACTCGCTGGCCTCCGACGCCGGACACCTGCTGTGGTCCGGCATCCTGGACGACCGGCACGCGCGGCGCGTGGGGCGGCGTCTGCTGGAACCCGACTTCTTCTCGGGCTGGGCCATCCGTACGCTGGCATCCGGCCAGCCGGCGTACCACCCGCTCTCGTACCACCGGGGCACGTCCTGGCCGCACGACAACGCGGTCATCCTGCTCGGTCTGGCACGGTGCGGCCTGCGGGACGAGGCGCGCACGGTCGCCCTCGGTCTGCTGGAGGCGTCGGCCCACCACGGTCACCGGCTGCCCGAGGTCATGGCGGGCTACTCGCGCGCCCAGCACCCCCGGCCTGTTCCGTATCCCCACTCCTGCTCGCCGCAGGCCTGGGCGGCGGCAACTCCCCTGGCCGTCCTCACCGCGCTGCTGGAGGAGGACGAACGTGTTCCCGCCCGCCACGGCGCCCCAGGAGTGGCACAGTCGTCTCCCGTGGACCGGAGGCCGCAGCGGCCGTGACGTCGGCGGAAGAGAGTGATGCGTGATGAGGCTTGTCGTACAGGAGTTCCTGTCCCTCGACGGTGTCTCCCAGGGCCCCGGCTCCCCGGACGAGGACCGGAGTGACGGTTTCGACCAGGGTGGGTGGTTCGTACCGCACCTGGACGAGGAGTTCGAGGAGATGGCTGCCACCTGGCTCGGCACGGCGGACGCGTTGCTGTTCGGCCGCCGCACCTACGAGAACTTCGCCCGGGACTGGCCGACGATGACCGGCCACCCGTTCGCGCCCCTCATGAACGGCCTGCCCAAGTACGTCGCCTCCCAGAGCCTGACCACGGCCGCGTGGAACCCGACAACCGTCCTGAGCGGCGATGTGCCTTCCCAGGTCGCCGAAGTGAAACGCCTGCCCGGCCGGGAGCTGCAGATCCACGGCAGCGCCCGGCTGGCACAGTCCTTGCTGGCCGCGGGCCTCGTCGACGAGCTGCGCCTGGTGATCGCCCCGGTCGTGGTGGGCCGTGGCCGGAGGCTCTTCCCGGACGGCGGCGCCCCGGCCGGCCTGCGGCTCGTCAGCCACAGGACGACCGCGCGGGGGCTGTCGGTCCACACCTTCGAATCGACAGGACTGCCGGAGAAGGGCGTGTACGGGGCCGGGGCCTGAGCCGCCCGCTTACGCAGGAAGGGGGCGGCTGCTACCGCTGTCCGTGCACCCGGTCCTGCAGGCGGCGGCCCTCGTCCCGCAGCCGCTGGTCCTGCAGGGCCTTGCCGTCCGCTTCCATCTTCCGCCCTCGCAACAGCTTGAGCGCGGAAACCATCTTGCCCATGAGATCTCCTCACGATCTCGATACCGCCGGACCTGTGCACGACAGATCCTTCTGCCCGGTCGGCCGGTCCGACTCCGAAGAGCCGCGCCGTCCGCCTTGTCCCAATTTTTCCCGCTCGTCGAAACCGAATGCAAGTGCGGAAGGTCCCTGTCTCCGGGCAGGGGGAGAAGCACGGGCGTGCGGTCAGTGCGGTGTCCGGATCGTGTCGATGATGCGCGTCCAGTTGTCGCTGCCGTGCCCGTCCTCGATCGCGCGCCGGTAGTGGGCCTGCACGGCCAGCGGGAGCGCGAGATCGAGTCCGAGCGAGGTGCTGGTCTCGACGATGTGGTCGGCCGTCGCACCCATCATGGTGACCGTGCTGAGGTCGCCGGGATGCTCTCCGGCGTCGAGCGCGGCACCGGGACGCTCGTCGCCGGCCCTCAGAATGTCGCTGATCGTGTCAGCGGCGGAAAGCAGCTCCGGCAGCGTTTCCTCGGCCTTCATCCCTGCGGTTCCCAGCATCGCGGTGGCGTGCATCAGCGCGGAAAGGGTGGTGAGGAACACCGCGAGCTGGGCTTGGTACATCATCTGGGCGAGGCCCGGATCGTCGCCCAGATACCTGGGTGTCCCGAGCGGCGCCAGCGCCGCCCGACGGCTGTCCATCACTTCCCCGGGGCCGCTGTAGTAGACGTAGGACGCCTCCGTGCCGACCATCGGAGCCGGGGCCATGACCCCGCCGGTGAGGAAGGCGGCACCGTGGCCCGCCGCCCAGGCGGCGGCCTCCCGTGTGCGTTCGGGGGTGTCGGAGCTCAGGTTCACCAGCGTCCGGCCGGCCAGCGATCCGGTGGCGCTCCCCAGGATGTCGTACATCGCCCGGTAGTCCGTGAGGCTGAGGATCACGAGGCCGCTCGCCTCGAGGGCCTCGCGCGGCGTGGCCGCGAGCGTCGCCCCCTCGGCGACGACGCCGTCGGCGCGGGCGGCGGTGCGGTTCCAGACGGTGATCGGGCGGCCGGTGGTGAGGAGGGTGCGTGTCATCGCCCGGCCCATCGGGCCGAGCCCGATCACGGTGACAGCGTCGTCTTGTCCGGTGTTACGGGTCTGTTCGTTCACCCCTCCATCCTCGGAGAGCACCACTACTCTCGGAAGTACCCACTATTTTCTGCGGTACTTACCTTTTAGTAAGGGAGCCACTGATGACGAAGGCGCCGAGACGCGGGCCCTACATCTGCGGCATCGACGCCGCGTTCGACGTGGTGAGCGGTAAATGGAAGGGGCTGATCCTCTGGGAGCTCGACGCCCATCGCATACGCCGGTTCGCCGAACTCCGCCGCGGGCTGCCGGGAGTGAGCGAGAAGATGCTCACCCAACACCTGCGTGAGATGGAGGCGGACGGTCTCGTGCACCGGAAGGTCTACGCCGAGGTCCCGCCACGCGTGGAGTACTCCCTGACCGAGCACGGGCACACGCTCAACCGCGCGCTCGAACCACTCGGCGCCTGGGGGGTCGAGCGTATGTGCCGTGAAGGCTCCGAAAGGGCCGATGTGGTGGAGGCTCCACACGGTTGAGCGGTTGACCGACCGGTCGGGCGTGACACTCCGGGAGACCGGTCGCCTCGCGCACGTCCGGTTCAGCGGCCTTGACGCGCGGCGTCCCCCTCGGCCGATCATGGCCCATGACCCGCGCCCTCTCGACGCAGCCCGTCATCGTCCCCGGCTCTCTGTCCCCCGCCTTGCTCGAGGGGCTCTCACCCCGGTGCGGCGGCGCCGTACCCGCGTCGGACTGGTCTCCGGCGGACTCGGCGCGTACTGGCGCAGTTCCCGGGCCTCCTCGGCCAACCGCAGGACTCGGCGCTGCGTCGGCCCTCATGCGCACCTTCCTGGATGTTCCACGGCTGCGAGGTTGAGCAGGGGCGACGCAGACCGGCAAGGGGTCGAAACGTATCAATCCTTCGGCGGGAGCCGCCCCGGCACGTTCCGGGCGCGGGTCACGGCGGGGGGACGAGATCACCGTCACCCGAGGACGCCGCTCCCCCGGCCGGCTCGCGCCGTGGCGAGCCGGCCGGGGGACCATGCGGTGCGCGGTCCGAGGACCGGCCCGATCTACCTCCGGGCGGGCGCCGTGCCGGCGCTGCCGTTGATGACGAACTGTGATCCGGGTTCGACCTCGACGTCCCCGTCCGCCGAACCGGTGATGGTCACACCGGTCAGGGTCGCGCTGCCCCGTGCGCCTCCGTGGGCCAGGATCCCGGACCCGTTGACGGAGTTGTCGATGCGGACGTTCGAGATCTTCGCTCCGGGCACGGACCCCCCGCCGGACTTGAACTGGATCCCGTCGTAGGTCGAGTCATGGATGTCGGTGTCGCGGATCGTGACACCGGGGATGTCCTGGCCGGCGGCGAACAGCGTGATCGCACCGAACTCCTGGGCCTCCCCCCAGAACGCCCCGCCCGTACGGTGGAGCGCGTTGTTGGCGATCAGTGTCTCCCCGGAGAAGGGCAGCGGGTCGTGGTCCGTCGCCAGCATGATGCCGGGGTAGTTCATCGTGTCGGAGATGATGTTGTTCTCGATGGTGTTGCCGTAACCGCCGTAGACCGCGATGCCGTTGGCCCTCCACGGCAGCTGGATCGTGTTGTTGCGGAAGTGGTTGTCGTGGCCGACGTCCACCGACGGGCTCTTCACGTACTTGCTCGACCACACGGCCAGCGAGTCGTCCCCAGTGTTCCTGAAGGAGGAGTTGAACACCGTGGAATTGCGCGTCCCGTTGGCGAAGTTGATGCCGTCCGCGTAGGTGTTGCGTATCCGCATCCCCGTGAACTCGACGCCGTCACCGGGCCCCCAGAGGTCCGGGATGTTGTCGTAGTCGCGACCGACCCAGACCCCCGCGTTCGCGTGCTCCAGCCAGACGTTGGTGATCTTGGTGTCGTCACCGAAGCGTCCGTTCAGGCCCACTCCGCCCTCGGCGTTGCCGTCCCCACCACGGATGGTGCCGGAGCCGAAGATCGCCAGGTCCGAGATCTTGGTGTTGTCGTCGATGTCGAAGCCGAAGTTCCCCTCGTGGGGGTGGTTGATACCGCCCGCGTCCTGCGGCTGGGTGAGGGTGTACAGCTGGGAGTGCCACATGCCCGCGCCGCGGATCGTGACGTCCCTGATGCCGACCTGGTTGAACTGCCCCCGGTTCAAGGGGTCGTCGGTCAGGATCTTCTGCTCCTGCCGCCATTGCCCCGGCGGGATCCACACGCAGTCGATGTCACCGTTCTGATCGGCCGTCACCGCCCGCTGAATGGCGTCCGTGTCGTCGATCCCGTCGTTCGGAACGGCTCCATAGGTGGTGATCGAGGTACATCCGGCCGGCTGGCTCGCCGCCGGCGCCACCTGCTCCAGGTCGACGAGGTCGATGACGTAGAAGGACGCCGTGTCGCCCGCGTCCCGCTGCAGGCGGAACTTCGTCCCCGCGGGGTAGGTCCGGCCGAGCAGGGCGTTGGACTCGTCGAACAGCCTGCGGGCGTCGGCCTGCGGCCCGTTGGTCAGCCCCTCCGGGCTGTCCGTGTCGCCGTAGAGCCAACTGTGCTTGGAGGAGAGACTCAGCTTCCGGGCGAACGTGCCGTCGACGTACAGGCTGATCGTTGCCTCGGTCCCGCCGCCGCCGGGGGCGTCGGGGATGGAGTTGCGGACCACGATCGAGTTCGTCGGCACGGCCGAGGTGATCTCGACGTACTCACCGGTGGAGTTCAGCCGCACGGACTCTCGGCCCGAGGACTCCGTGGCGAAGTTGGTGTGCCCGAAGGTGCGCTTCTGGTCGGACTTCAGCAACGTGCCCTTGTACGCGCCCTGTTCGGCCTCGTACTCGGTGTACGGGACCGCGGCGCCGCGGCCGACCACGATGGCGCGCGAGAAGACGTTGTTGTTCTCGTCGGTCTCGGTGACCACACCGGTCGCGTCCGCGGTGGCGGTGAGGTTGGCCCCGCCGCTCCTGGCGGTCCAGCTCCCGCTGATGGGCACGGTGACGGTGGATCCGGCGGGAACCGCCCCCGTCGTCCCGTTCAGTGTGGTGCTCTCCACCAGGAGGCGGGTCACCGTGGACGAACTCACGGCAGTCGTACCACGGTTGTGGAGGGACACGGTGAAGCTGACGGCCGCGCCCACAGCGGGGTTCGACGGGCTGGAGGTGATGCCGAGCACCTCCAGGTCGGGGCCGGGACTCTGGCTGACGACCAGCTTCGACGTGGCGGTGAGGCTGTTGTTGCTGTTGTCCTGCTCGACGACCGTGTCGGTGGGATCGACCACGGCCGAGACGCTGTACGTGCCCATCGGCTGCCTGCCCACGCGGACCGGCACGGTGGCCGAGGCTCCCGCGGCGAGGCCGTTCACCGCCGCGCTCCCGGCGACCACACCTGCCAGGCTCACGTCGACGGCTGTCGCGGCGGCGGCGGCCGTACCCGTGTTACGTACGGTGGCGTTCACGGTGACCTCGTCCGTCCCGGACGGCGTGGCGGGTGACCAGGTCAGTCCGGTGACGGTCAGGTCGGGGTTGGGAGCCGCGGTGCCGACGACCTGGATCTCGGCGACCTGGGCCCCGGGAGCGCCGGTGTTGGCGAAGAATTTGAGCTGCACATCCGCATACCTGCCGCTGACCGGGATGGTCACCGTGTTCTCGTTTCCCGAGGGGTTGAACACGTAGTCGGCACGGTCCTTCAGCGAGGTGAAGCCGGTGGCCGACTGGGCGCGGCCGAGCACCTGAAGACTCTGCGTCCGGGTGGCCCACGCCTGGTCCGGGGAGAGCTTGACGACGACGGCCTGGATGTCGGCGTCGGCGCCGAGCTTCACCGTCAGTGTGGAGGGGTGGCCGTTCGACTCCCAGTACGTACCGAGCTTGTCGTCATTGGCGTTGGCCGCCACGTAGGTCTGCGTGGACGACGACGCCTCGATCGGCTTGTTCAGCGCCAGGTTGGAGCCGTCGGCGGGGAGCGGGCCGGACCCGTCCTGGCCGTACACCTCGACCTGGGAGAGCTGCGCGGCGTTCCAGCCGGTGTTGGCGGTCACCTGGACCCGGATGTACCGCACCTGCTTCGCGGTGAAGCCGACGGTGACGGTGTTGCCCGCCGACGGGGTGAACTCGCGGGCGGCCGGCGCCGACAGGCTGCTGAAGCTGCTCCCGTCCGTGCTGCCCTGGACGCCGAGCGTCTGGGTCCGGGCCTCCCAGGTGGCCGGCAGCTTCAGCACCACCTGGTCGACGTCGAACCGGCTGCCGAGGTCGATCCGGACCCACTGCGGGAAGGTGCCGGAGCTCTCCCAGTACGTCTGCTGGCTGCCGTCGGTGACGTTCGACGCGGGGTAGGCGCCGTGCGACCCGCTGGTCGTCACCTGCTTACCGAGGGCCAGGTCTGGGCTCCGGTCGGCCGCCGTGGCGGCGACGGGCAGGAGTCCGACGGTCATGAGCGCGGCTGCCACCGCGCCGATGACGAACCGCCATCCGAGTTGCTTCCATCTCATGCTGTCCTCTGTTCCGTGCGGCTGCGGGACCGGGAGGGCACGGTGACACGTCACCGACCGCGGGATGCGTACGGCATCGGCGGTCGGCGACGGGCAGGTGCGGGCTGCCGGCACACCGACGAGGGGGCGATCAGGGACGCCGACAGGAGAGGGAGCAGGCCACCTGCCGGAAACTCGCGCGCATTGCCTTGATTTTTGAGTGAACCAGTCAATATTTTGCGGTGCCGAGGTGACAGGTTTCTAGCAGGCCGCTCTTTTGTCAACGGTCCTCACACCGGGCGCCGCTCCCCCGGGACTTCGGACTTCGGGGCGGCGGCCCCTCGGACGCGCCGGTCCTGCCGGAGCGCGACGAGCGGGAGGAACGGCAGGCCCACGACTTCCTCCAGATCGGCCTCGGAGGGGGTGCGGCGGGCCATGAGGAGGTCATGGAGGACCAGGACCAGGACCACCGGGAGCGCGACCAGCCGGTCGGGAAGCGGAACCGCGGGATCGATCTCACCGCGGCGGGCGGCCCGCTCCAGGACCGTACGCATCCAGTCGCCGCCAGGGCTGCGGTTGCGCGAGGTCAGGTACGCGGACAGCTCCGTGTCCTGCCCCTGCTCCGCGGCGAGCGCCTGTCGCACATGGGCCGTACCGGCCGTCTGCCCGACGATGAAGCGGAGCAGGGCGAGCACGTCACCGCGCAGATCTCCCGTGTCCGGCGCTCGTCCGGGACGGGCGGCGCCTTGCTGCGCAGAGCGGCCAGGACGAGTTCTCGCTTCGTCGGCCAGCGGCGGTAGAGGACGGCACGGCTGGTGCCGGCGTGGCCCGCGACCGTGCGGCGCCGCTACCCGAACCTCGAATCATGGGTTAGGTTAGGCATACCTAAGTAACAGTAGTGAGGTCTTCTCCCCGCCCGCCCCTCTGGAGAACTTGGATGCGTCCTTTCAACTCCCGCGTCAACCGGCCCACCCCCGCCGAACGCGTGCTGTCCATCCTGACCGCGGCCCATTCGATGACAGTGGTGAGCGACGGGCTCGACCCCGTCGAGGTGCACCGCCTCGACGGCACGGCCGCGATGGGCCACATCCACCTGCACGAACCGTCGGAGGCCGGCTCCCTCCAGTCGGGGCCACGCATCCCCGTCCGGCTGGAGTTCACCGACATCGCGCCCACGCCCGTACGGGACCGCACGCGCGCCCGTGTCACGGTGACCGGCCTGCTGGCGGCCCCGTACAGCACGGACACCGCGGAGAGCACCTGCATGGAGTTCGGCCAGGCGGTCTTCGAGGACCACAGGGGCCGTGCGTTCGTCACGCTGGACACACTGCAGGAGACCGACCCTGATCCGATCGCCACGAGCGAGGCGGCAATGCTGACCCACCTCCTCGACGATCACGGCGAACTCGTCCCTCTGCTCCTGCGCCTCGTGCAGCCGCAGCCGGAGAAGGGCGTGACGCGCGTCCTGCCGGTGGAGCTGGACCGCTACGGCGTGACTTTGCGCCTGGAGTACCCGGGCACCCACCGCGATGTGCGCCTGCCGTTCGCGAAGCCCGTTGACCGGCTCGACCAGGCCGGTCCTCAGATCCACGCCCTGCTGGCGGCCGCCCGTCGCGCGTCCCACCGGAACCAGCTGCTCACCTGACCTCGGGCGAACGCCGGGTGGGAGCCGCGTGGGCGTACACCGCTTCCATCACGCCGCAGCCTGCTCCAGCCCTGCTGCCCACTCCGACAGTGCGCTGAAGTCCTCCGCCAGGAGGCCCAGGCGTGGGTCCACCCGGTGCAGGAGCGCTGGAGCATCGTGATGCTCCTGGACCCATGCGCGGTCGCCCGGGCCCAGCTCGTCGTCCACCCAGGCGAACGGCCGGCCCTTGGCGTACGCGACCAACGCCCGTGTCTTCCAGTGCAGTCGGTCATGGCTCCGGGGTGTCATGGAAGGCCGGTCGACGAATGGGAGTGCGGGCAGGCCGAGGTGCGGCCCGATCCAGTCGTTCGCCTCGTTCTTCCACGTCGTCGCCCACACGAGCTCGTAGGGCGACGCCAAGAGGTCTGTCCCGTGGTCATGGTTGAGCCAGACCCGCAAGGGCTTGTCCCACGAGTTCTCCCACCCGGTCGGGCGCATGCGGTGCGTGCTGTAGCCCGCTGGCCGCTTGTGCGGCGGGGCGGCGTAGGGATTCAGAGGGGCCGTCCACATCGGCACAGGCCAGTTGGGACGACTGCGAATCCGGTGCGCCGTGCGCCTGCCAGCAGACCAAGGGGGTGCCACCCCCGGCCAGGTCTGGGGCAGCAACAACGATCTGCGGCAGTACACCGAGTTCGACAACGCCAAGTCGCTGCACGAGAAGGGCAATTCCTGCGACCTCGAACTGCCCGACATGCAGTTCCGGGGCGGGCCCCAAGCCCTCCTGCGGGGCTACGGCGTCCGGGGCACCAACGACACCAAGGTCGAGGAAAGCGTCGCCTCCGTCAGGTGGGTCTGCCGAGCTGCGCGCCGACTGCTGTGGACAGCTGACGCCGCGCTCCTCACGGCCGGGTACGACTCTTCGTCGCGCTGACCACGGCATGGGCGACGTGGCCCGTCGGCGGGGAGGAAGCGGTCCCGGGCCCGGATCCTCAGATCGAGGCATTCCTCGCCGTCGCGCTCGCCGAAGGTTCCGTCAGGCGCGCGTCCGGGGGGTGGCGCATGCCACCCCCCGGTCATGTCGGCGCGTCCTCAGCTCTGCGGACGGCTGCCGTGGTTCGCGCCGTTCTTGCGGCGGGCCTTTTTCTTGCGACGTCGCTTCGAGGACATCGAACCTCCTGGATCAGTAGTTTTGGCACACTATCCACCGGATTGTCGGCTCCGGCGGCCAATGAGCCCCTTACCCACCGACGCGTCGGCAAACACCCGACGCCGATCCGGACAGGTGGCGTGCGTCACGGCGTGCGACACCTGGTTCACTCCCCGTCGGCCCCCTCTGTGTCCGCTTCGGCCGGTGCTCCGGCCTCCATGGACAGTCGTCGACCCGCTGTGATGTGATCCGTGCGGCGGAACGGCCCCGTCTGGCGTGCTCACCGGGCGATCCTCAGGTGCGTCGCGCGAAGGCGGCCCGGGCCCCTCGTCCATATCCACCGACGCTCGATCACCCGTGGGTCCCCGCATCACCACGGCGAGCGCCCGGGTCCGTCCCCCCAGGCTCGAAAGTTCCGTACACATGCAGAAGACCAAAGCCGCACTCTGGGAATTCCTCCAGGGGCTCGGCAAGACTTTCATGCTCCCCGTGGCCCTGCTCGCGTTCTGCGGCATCATGCTGGGCATCGGCTCCTCGCTATCCAGCGAGGCCGTCACCGACAATCTGCCGTTCCTGAAGGCCGAGGGCTTCCACCTCGTCTTCACCTGGATGGCCAACACGGGGCTGGTGGCCTTCACCTTCCTGCCCGTCCTCTTCGCGATGGCGATTCCCCTCGGCCTCGCCCGCGAGGACAAGGGCGTGGCGGCGTTCTCGGGTTTCGTCGGCTTCGCCGCCATGAATCTCGCGGTGAACTTCTACCTCACCGCCAAGGGGGTCGACTTCGAGGACGAGGCAGCCATCAAGCACTACGGCATAGCCGATGTGCTCGGTGTGCAGTCCATCGATACGGGACTCCTCGGAGCCGTGGCCGTTGGCATCGTTGTCAGCCTCCTCCACCAGCGCTTTCGTACGCAGCGGATGCCTGACGCACTGGCCTTCTTCGGCGGCCTGCGCTTCGTCCCGATCATCTCCGCCCTCGTCCTGAGCGTGCTCGGTCTGCTCATCCCCCTGGTGTGGCCGACCTTCAACGGCTGGATCACCGCCGTGGGCCGTGGCATCGGGCACACCGGCGTCTTCGGGCCGTTCTTCTTCGGCATGGGAGAGGTTCTGCTGCGTCCCATCGGGCTGCACCACATTCTGGTGGCCATGTTCCGGTTCACCGACGTCGGCGGTTCGGGAGCCGTGTGCGGGGACAACGTCTCCGGGGCCCTGAACATGTTCTACGCGCACCTCGACTGCGCGGGCGCGCCGAATGCCGCCGTCACCGACGCTACGCACTTCCTCTCCCAGGGCAAGATGGCGTCCTACCTCGGCGGCCTGCCGGGCGCCGCCCTCGCGATGTACCACTGCGCGAACAAGAAGATGCGCCCGGAGATCAAGGCCCTGCTCGTGTCGGGCGTGGTGGCCTGCGTGGTCGGCGGCATCACGGAGCCGCTGGAGTTCCTGTTCCTCTTCGTCGCACCGTGGCTGTACGCCATCCACGCGGTTCTGGTGGGGCTCGGCTTCCTCACTGCCGCCCTGCTCGGCGTCTTCATCGGGAACACGGACGGCAACGTCATCGACTGGCTGGTCTTCGGCGTCCTCCAGGGATCGACGACCAAGTGGTACCTGGTGCCGGTGATCGCGGCGGTGTGGTTCGCCGTGTACTACTTCCTGTTCCGCTGGGCGATCAACCGCTTCGACCTCAAGACCCCTGGGCGCGAGGAGGAACAGGACGACAAGGACGGTGAGCCGGCCGCTCCCGACGCGGGGGAGCAGCCCGCGCGCGAGCTGGTCGCGGGGAAGTACGACGCCGCCGCCATCCTCGACGCGATCGGCGGAGCCGACAACATCCGGTCCCTGGACAACTGCATCACTCGCCTGCGCATGACGGTGGAGGACGCGGCACAGGTGGACGAGGCGCGGCTGAAGAAGCTCGGCGCCGTAGGCGTGATCAAGCTCGACGGCCACAACGTGCAGGTCATCATCGGGCCGCAGGTCCAGTCGGTGAAGGACGCCATCGCCACCATGATCCCTGTGGGCTGACCATGACTCCCCTCTCCCCCGCCTCGCAGGATCCGTACGACTTCGGCACCGTCGTGGACCGGCACGGCACCTGGTGCACACAGTGGGACTACGTCGAGGACCGCTTCGGCGTGCCGGACCTGCTGCCGTTCACGATTTCCGACATGGACTTCGAGACCGCCCCGGAGATCATGGCCGCGCTCCACGGCCGGCTGGACCACGCCGTGCTCGGTTACTCGCGGTGGCGGCAGGACGACTTCCTCTCGGCGATCGTCCACTGGTACGCGACGCGGCACGCGACGGCCGTCGACCCCGCGTCGATCGTCTACGCGCCGTCCGTCGTCTACCAGCTGTCACAGCTGCTCCGGCTGTGGTCGCGCCCCGGGGACGGCGTGGTGGCCCACACGCCCATGTACGACGCGTTCCCCAAGACCGTGGCGGCCCACGGGCGGCAGCTCCGGGAGTGTCCGCTCGACGACTGGGCGGAGCTGGAGCGGCTCCTGGCGCTGCCCGACACGGCCGTGCTGCTGCTGTGCTCGCCGCACAACCCGACAGGCAAGGTCTGGTCCGCCGACGAGCTGGGCCGGATGGCGCGGCTGTGCGCGGAGCACGGCGTGGCCGTCATCAGCGACGAGATCCATGGCGACCTGGCCCACCCCCCGCACGTCCACCGCCCCTGGTCCCGGCTCGGCGGCGAGGGCCGGTGGGCCGTGATCACCTCGGCGTCGAAATCGTTCAACATCCCTGCCTTGACCGGGAGTTACGGGATCATCGGCGACCCCGCGTCGCGCGACGCCTATCTACGGCAACTCAAGGAGGCCGACGGCCTCTCCTCCCCCGCCGTGCTGTCACTGGTCGGCCACATCGCCGCGTACAGGGAGGGGGAACCCTGGCTGGACGCCTTGCGTACGTACCTCGCGGACAACCTGGCGATGGTCGCCGACCGTCTCCGCGGGGAGTTCCCACAGCTCGGCTGGGAGCCCCCGGAGGCGGGGTACCTCGCCTGGATCGACCTGCGGCCGCTCGGCGTCGATGACGACGCGCTGCAACGCGAGCTCGTCGAGGTGGAGAAGGTGGCCATCATGCCGGGAGCGGCGTACGGCTCCCCGGGGCGGGTCCGGCTCAACGTCGGATGCCCCCGGTCCAAGGCGGTCACGGGCGTCGAGGCACTGGTGCGCGCGCTGCGCCGGCTCGCGCAGGCCGACGGGTGACCGGCCCTCGCCCCGGTGTGGTCCGAGCCACCGGGGCGGGGCAGCGGTTCAGGGACCGGCACCTCGGACGAGGCCGGGCATTTTGCCCGCACATGGTTCCGCGCCAACTCTTGACATCTATATAATTGCTATATGCATCAATCGTCGCCCCTGGCAGGCCCCACCGACGAGCAGCGCATCGAAAGCGCTGCCCGGGGTCTCCTCAGAGGCATCGGGCGGCTCTCGCAGACACTCTTCCGCACCGGGGACTTCGGGCTCAGCCGCAGCCAGGTGGCCGTGCTCGACGCCCTGGAGGACGGTCCCCGGCGGGTGACCGCTCTTGCCACGTACACGGGCATGTCACAGCCCCGCGTGACCGTGGTCCTGCGGAGCGTCGAGGAGCTCGGCCTGGCCACGCGTGAACGCCGCGCCGCCGACCGACGTGTCGTGGAGGCCTCCCTGACTCCTGCCGGACGGGACCTGCTCGACCGGGGGCGGCGGCGGATGGCCGCGGCACTCCTGCGAGGCCTCGACGCGGGCGTCGACGACTCCGAGCTCGCCGTGGGCGCCGCCCGCAATGCCCTCACCACCCTGCTCGAAGCGATGGATTCGGAGCCCCGTTGATCAGCCCAGGTACCGCGCCGTCGGACACGGCGTCGGAACTCACGCCCTCCTCACCTCCCACCCGCATCCCCTCGCCCGCGGAAGGTGCCGCGCACGCCGTCGCACCGCACCGGGTGTTCGGGCCACGGCGGCGCTGGGACTGGATACTCGCGGCAGACCCCGGCCTCGGGCAGCTCCAGGCGGGTTGGCGCACCCTCGTCGCGATGGTGACCTCGCTCGCGGTCGGCTACGGGATGGCCAGGGCCCTGGACGTCCCGGCCATGATCGGCATGATCGTCGGCGGGATGATGGGCCTGATGAGCGCCTTCGCCGTCGCCGAGAACACCTGGCAGCGGCTCACCCGCGCCATCCTGTGGATGCCGTTCCCGTACGCCGCCGTCCTGTGGCTCGCCGCCGAGTTGCACGGCGACCGCGGCCTGGAGATCAGTCTGATGGTCGTGGCGCTCGCCTTGACCTTCTTCCTCGCCCGGTTCGGACAGCTGTCGCTGCTCACGGGCATGATGCTGTTCAACGGTCTGATGGTCGGCATGATGGCGGACATCCCCTCCGCCATGTGGGGAAAGGCGTTCGCCGTCGCCCTGGTCTCCGCCGGGGCGGTACTCCTGACACGGCTGCTGTTCTGCTACCCGATGCCGCGTGAGGACCTGCTGCGCACTCAGCGCGCCTTCGTCGTGGAAGCGCGCCGGGTGGCCGACGCGGCCGTCGAGACGCTGGACCCCGACGCCGACCAGGAGCGGGCCGTGCGCCGCATGGCACGTGCCCTGCACCACCTCAACGTCACCACCGTCACCATCGACGGTCGGCTGGCCCAGCCGGAGGTCGCCGCGGACCCCGGCATGGCCGAGCTGCTGCACCGCCACCTCTTCGACGCCGAACTGGCCCTGCGCGGTATCGGCCGGGCCGTGCAGGACCTGGCCCGCCTCGACGTACCGCCGCACCTGCGCGAGGCGATGGCCGTCGGCCTCGTCATCGCACGGGACACGCCCCTCGGCAGCGCGCAGGGCCTGCGTCCGGCCGCCGAACGCATCCGCCGCCAGGCCGACCAGGTGCGCGAGCACCCCGGTACGGGCGACAGCCACGCGGAGACCGTCGAGCTCGCCTGTCGCGTGGCCCATCTCCTCGACTCGCTTGCCGGATCGCTCTCCCACTGGCTCTCGCTGGGCTGGAGCTCCCCGGAGTCCCCCGCGCAGGTCCCCTTCCAGCCGACCGTGGCCCTGGAGCGCAACCGTCCCGCCGGATCGGCGGGCGCGACCCAGCGCGTGCTCGCCGCGCGCACGGAGAAGAGCTGGCGGCGCGCCGTCCCCTTCGTACGCGCACCACTGCACGCGGGGGTCGCCGCCGCCATCGTCTGCCCGATCACCGACGCGATCGACCCGCAGCGCTTCTACTGGGGTCTCGTCGGCGTGATGATCACCCTCTTCGGGACGAACACGACGCACGAGCGCCTGCGCAAGTTCGGCCACCGCATGGCGGGCACGGTGATCGGCGCCGTGCTCGGCATCGCCCTCCTCCATCTCCTGGGCCACGGCCACGTCTACGGGACGCTGACGGTCATCGTGGCGGGCCTCACCCTCGGGGCCTGGGGGATGCAGCGCGCGTACGCCCTCTGGGTCGTCGGGCTCGTCGTCGCGCTGGTGCAGTTGTACGGACTGACGACGCCCTACGGCGGCATGGACCACCTGCTCGGCGAGCGACTGCTGGACAACGGCCTCGGGATACTCGTCGCGACCGCGTGTGCCGCACTGATCTTCCCGCTGTCGAGCCGCAGGATCACACGGGAGGCGGAGCGCGGCTACATGTCCGCCGTCGACACCCTCGTCTCCCAGCTCGCCCTGCGCTGGGAGGACCCCGACGCCCCCGTACGGCTCCGTGGAGCCGCCCGCGGGGTGGACTCCGCCCTGTTCGAGGTCCTGAGCCTGGCACGTCCGCTGGTACGGATGCCACGCGGCCTGCGGGGGCGTGACGCGGACAACCGCACCGCACTGCTCACCACGGCGACGGGCCATGCCCGCGCCCTCGCGGCGGCCGCGGACATCGACATCGACCTGGCCCCGGGGCCGGCCGAACGCTTCGCCCACATCACCAGGACGCTGAGCCGGTCACTGCGTGCCCTCGACCGCTCGCTGACGACCGGTGAGCCCGAGGAAGGCTGGCAGCGGGTGGGCCCGCTGGTACGGGAATTGAAGGCGGACATGGACAAGGCGCCGCCCGGACCACGGGCGTCGCGCATCCGCACGACGCTGCGGGAGCTCTCCGCTCTCGACGAGACGCTCGCCGGGTACGCGGAACGGTGCGGGCTCGCCGTGCACGACAACTCTCCCGAGAACAGGACGAGTTCACCGATGGAACGCCGCACTCGGGCGCTCGTTGCGGAGTGGTCCCTGCGGCCGACGACACGGGCACCGGGCGCTCCGGGGAACGCCGCTCGCACCGCCACGGCCACTGCCGCACCACGGACGGACCCGGACCCGGGCCCGGTGGCCGGCACGGAAACGGCCGGCGTGACCGTCGCGGGCACCGTCCGGTGTGCAGCGCATCCCGCGGGGTGTGCGGGATGGGTCACCGTGATCGACGCACGGGGGAAGCGGGTGGCGGCAGGGCCGGTGCGGTCGGGCCGGTATCGCGTCGACGGTCTCCGGCCGGGCAGCCACACGCTCATCGTGTCGGCGACGTCCCACGCCCCGCACGCGGAGTTCCTGTACGTGCCGGAGTCGCGGGAGGCCGGCCGTATCGGCCACGACATGCGGCTGTAGCGAGCGCGAAGGCGCGGCGCGCCGTCACCGGCCCTGTCAGTGCCCGGCGGCCGCCTTCACGAGCGCGACCGCGACACCGATCACCGCGTCGGCCAGACCGGCCAGCACCGCCAGAAGAACGCCGCCTCCCATGCGCAGCCCTCCCGCGCAGCCCCAGGCGAAGAGCGAGGCGATGCCCACTCCGGCGGCTGTCATCAGGGCGGTGGCCAGGGACAGGACGTCCAGCGCCGCGAGGGTGATCATCACAGCCGGGCCGACCGCGCAGGACAGCAGCGGGCTGCTGACGTACAGCATGCGCCGCAGGTCATGGCCGGTTGCGAGGTGGCGGTGCACCGTGCGGTGCGCCTGCTGGTCGGCGACGAACGCCGCGAGCCACAGCCCCAGAGCGGTCGTCAGGACCGTGGCCAGGGCGCCTGTGGTGCCGGCTTCCCCGAGGGACAGGCCGACCACCACGGCGATCATCGTGATCGTCGCGTAGATGCGCTCCTTGAGCCGGTCCGCCGACGCACCCGCGGCCTGCTCGGGCGACAGTCCTGACCGCCGGTCGTCCGCCATGTGGGTTCCCTCGTTCGTCGCGGGACGGCGGACGTCGCGCGTCCCTGGTCCGGCACCGCGGCGGGCGCACGGGAAGCGCCCTGGCCACCGCCACCAGCATGCCCTCTCAGCGGGCCGAAACCCGGAACCACGAGACCGCCGCGCTCGGTGTCACGCCTCGAGCCGCCTGCTGCCCGTCGGCGGTGAGGTGACCGAGGAGCTAGGCCGACGGCTCCTGCGGCCGCTCCCCCGCGGTGTCGACGACGATGTGGTCCCGGTTCCATGGCTCGTAGTCGTGGTCGACGACCTGCTGCCGAGCGGACGACCGCCTGTTCGATGGTCTCGATCCGCGAGTGCCGCCCTTGAGTGCTGTGTTCGAACGGGCGGCCGGACGGTCAGCCGAGGACGAACGGGAGTCTCGCGGCGAGTGCGCCCAGCTCGGCCTTCTCCGCGTCGCTCGGGGGACGCCGTCCGGTGCCGACCAGGAGCGCCTCCTTGTCGGAGAGGGAGGCGGGGAACGCGGTACCGGCGATCTCCTCCAGCAACCGGCGGGAACGGGCGAGCCCTTCCTCCGGGGCTTCGGGGACATCGGGGAGGTACGCGGCGAGATCGAGGTGGTGCAGCGTCCACTCCATGACGTACGTGGTGAGGTAGTCGCCCACGCTCATGACCTCTCCGCGGGTGCCGACCCGGAGGCCGGGGGCGGCGAGTCCGGCGGCACGGCCGGCTGCGGATCCCACGTCGTCCAGATGGAACTTCAGCAGGGAGGGCTGCTCGTACGCGGCGGCCAGCCGTACGGTCAGCGCGTCGAGCGGGTCGTCGCCGCTCGGCGGTGTCCGGGTGACGTCCCAGTAGGTCACCGCGTCCCGGGTCGGCTCCGTCGCGGCGGGAGTCGCGAGGGTGATCAGGACGTCCTGGGCGTCGATGACCAGATGGCACACAAGGTCCCGCACGAGCCATCCGGCGCAGCCGGACGGCTGTGAGAAGTCCTCGTCCGGGAGTTCGGCGACCGCCGTGCGCAGTGCCGTCCACGAGCGTGAGAAGAGATCCACACAGGCAACGCTAGTGCAGTGCCGCAGGGCCTACAAGGACGGCGGCCGTCCGGGCGCGGGTACCTCCCCGACCTCAATGTGGCTCCCGCCGGCCCTCCTCGAGCGATGCTCGGAGGGAGCGGGCCAAGTGGTCTGCCTGGTCGGCCGTTACGCGCTCGGGCTCCGGGCGGCCGAGCAGCCGGAAGACGCCCGGCCCTCGTTGCTCGGGAGGCAGGTCCCTCATGCGCGGCACGACGTGGAAGTGCGTGTGAGCGAAGCCCTCGGCTTCGGCGAACTGGACGACGTAGGTCTTGGCGCAGCCGGTCACGCTCCGGAGCGCCCGGGAGAGCCTGACCTGCCATACCCCCAGGGCGGCCGCCTCGGCGTCGGTGAGGTCGTGGACGGCGGTGACATGGCGGCGGGGCAGGAGCACCAGCCAGCCGGGCACCGCCGTGTCGAAGGCGTGGGCCACCCGCCAGTGCTCGTCGGACGCGACGCGCTCGCGTGGTGGGAGTTCGCCGAACTGTGCTTCTCTGCCGCACGCGTAGCAGTCGGGATCCGTCATGGACCCAGATCGTAGAACCAGCCTTCGCCGCCGGGTGGGGTGTTCGGCACATGGGGACGAAGTCGATGTGTGCTTACGTGATGCACCGGCGAGTTCACCACGACGCGAGCAGAGAGCGCACTGCCCATGGGACGGCCGACGACGTCAACACCCCTGCCGAGGAACACGAAGGTGCTGTCCATCGGGCTGCGTCCGAGTGCGCTCGACAACAGCCGGATGCCCGGCGGTCTCGACGAGGCGGGATCGGCGGTGCCTACGTACGGCGCCGGAGACCACCCTGCTGTTCGAGCGGCTGGTCAACGTCCTCGTCGAGGCGGCGCCCGGGGTACGGCTGTGCTTCAAGTGAGGGGCAGGAGTCTGCGGTGCGGCCCCCGCCCCGCCGCCCGGCCCGGTCGTACCGTTCCGGGCGGCATGCTCCTGGATGTCAGAGCGACGTCATGACGTGCTTGATCCGGGTGTAGTCCTCGAAGCCGTACGCGGAGAGGTCCTTGCCGTAGCCGGACTTCTTGAACCCGCCGTGCGGCATCTCGGCGACGAGCGCCATGTGGGTGTTGATCCACACACAGCCGAAGTCCAGGTTTTTCGACATCCGCATCGCGCGGGAGTGGTCCTTGGTCCACACCGAGGAGGCCAGGGCGTATTCCACGCCGTTGGCGTACTCGACGGCCTGGGCCTCGTCCGTGAAGGACTGGACCGTCATGACCGGCCCGAAGACCTCCTGCTGGACGATCTCGTCGTCCTGGCGGAGGCCCGAGACGACGGTCGGGGCGTAGAAGTAGCCCTTGTCGCCGACGCGGTGACCGCCCGCCTCGATCCTGGCGTGCTCGGGCAGGCGCTCGACGAACCCGCTGACCTGGGCGAGCTGGCCCGCGTTGTTGAGGGGCCCGTACAGCACGTCCTCGTCGTCCGGGAGCCCGGTCCTCGTGTCGGCCGCGGCCTTGGCGAGGGCGGTGACGAATTCGTCGTGGACGGCTTCGTGGACGAGGACGCGGGTCGCGGCGGTGCAGTCCTGACCGGCGTTGAAGAAGCCGCCGACCACCAGGTCCTCGACCGCCTTCGCCAGGTCGGCGTCCTCGAAGATGACGGCGGGAGCCTTGCCGCCCAGCTCCAGGTGGACCCGCTTGACGTCCTTGGACGCGCTCTGGGCGACCTGGATGCCGGCCCGCACCGAGCCGGTGATGGAGGCCATCGCCGGGGTCGGGTGCTCCACCATCAGCCGGCCGGTGTCACGGTCGCCGCAGACCACGTTGAAGATTCCGGTGGGCAGCTCCAGCTCCGTCAGGACACCGCCGATGATCTCGGCCATCAGCACCGTGGACGCCGGGGTGGTGTCCGAGGGCTTGAGGACCACCGCGTTGCCCGCGGCGAGCGCGGGCGCGAACTTCCACACCGCCATCAGCAGGGGGTAGTTCCAGGGCGCGACCTGCGCGCACACACCGACCGGCTCACGGCGGATGATGGAGGTCAGGCCCTCCATGTACTCGCCGGCCGAGCGGCCTTCGAGCATCCGCGCCGCCCCGGCGAAGAAGCGCACCTGGTCGATGGCGGGGGCGACTTCCTCGCTGCCGGTGAGGTGGAGCGGCTTGCCGGTGTCCCGGCTCTCCGCGGCGACGAGGTCGTCCGCCCGTGCCTCCATCGCGTCGGCGATCTTCAGCATCGCGCGCTGGCGCACGGACGGTGTGGTGTCGCGCCAGACGGGGAAGGCGGCGGCAGCGGCCGCCATCGCCGCGTCGACGTCGGCCGCCCCCGAGAGCGGGGAAGTCGCGTAGACGTCACCCGTGGTGGGGTCCACCACATCGAGCGTGCGGCCGTCCGAGGCGTCGGCGAACGCACCGTCGATGTAGTTGCGGAACGTGGTGCTCATGGAGGTCTCTCCCGGTCAGGCGGTGGTGCGGGCGGAAAGGCGGCGGCGGTCAGCCGGCCACTGCGGGTTCGGTGGCGGCTCCCTCGGTGCCGCCGGTGATCGGGGGCACCGGGGAGTCCGAGGCTCTGACGAAGCGGGGTCCGTCCGGTCCGTACACGGCGCGCGGCTCGGGGAACAGTGCGAGCAGGGCGAGATACAGGACGGTCGCGAGGACGAGGCCGACCGGCAGGGAGATGTCCGTGCCGTTGGCGAGGTCACCGAGCGGGCCGACGAACTGGCCGGGCAGGTTGGTGAAGAGGAGCGCCACGACGGCCGAGACGAGCCAGGTGGACAGGCCACGCCAGTTCCAGCCGTGCGTGAACCAGTAACGGCCGCCGCGCTGACGGCGGTTGAAGACCTGGAGCGCCTCCGCGTCGTACCAGCCACGGCGGGTGAGGTAGCCCAGCGCCATCACGATCATCCACGGTGCGGTGCAGGTGATGATCAGCGTCGCGAAGGTGGAGATGGACTGCGCGAGGTTGAGTGCGAAGCGGCCGACGAAGATGAACGCGATCGACAGGACGCCGATGAAGAAGGTCGCCTGGACGCGGCTGAAGCGCGTGAAGACGCTGGAGAAGTCGAGGCCCGTGCCGTAGAGGGCCGTCGTACCGGTGGAGAGGCCGCCGATCAGTGCGATCAGGCAGAGCGGCAGGAAGTACCAGCCGGGCGAGATCGCGAGCAGTCCGCCCACGTAGTTGGGGGCCGCCGGGTCGACGTACTTCGCGGCCTTCGACGCGATGATCGACGCGGTGGCCAGGCCGAAGAGGAACGGCAGCAGAGTGGCGATCTGGGCGAGGAAGGCGGCCCCCATCACCCGGCGGCGCGGGGCTCCGGCCGGGATGTAGCGGGACCAGTCGCCCAGAAACGCGCCGAAGGAGACCGGGTTGGAGAGCACGATGAGCGCGGCGCCGATGAACGACGGCCAGAACAGCGGGTCGGCTGTCGAGGCGAAGGATCCCGCGTAACCGGGGTCGAAGTCGCCGGCGAAGGCGAACGCGCCGAGGACGAAGAGGGACGACGCTGCCAACACCGCGATCTTGTTGACCAGCAGCATGAAACGGAATCCGTAGACACAGACGACCAGCACGAGTCCGGCGAAGACCGCGTACGCGACGGCGTACGTGAGATCCGATTCGGGGAGGTCGACGAGACGGTGCGCGCCGCCGACGAGCGCGTCTCCCGAGGACCACACCGAGATCGAGAAGAAGGCGATGGCGGTGAGCAGGGAGAGGAACGAGCCGACGACCCGGCCGTGCACTCCCAGGTGCGCGGAGGAGGAGACGGCGTTGTTGGTGCCGTTGGCCGGTCCGAACAACGCCATCGGGGCGAGCAGCAGCGCACCCGCGACGAGGCCGAGGACGGTCGCGGCGAGGCCCTGCCGGAAGGAGAGGCCGAAGAGGATCGGGAAGGCGCCCAGCACACAGGTCGCGAAGGTGTTGGCGCCGCCGAAGGCGAGCCGGAACAGATCGACCGGGCGGGCCGTGCGGTCCTCGTCCGGGATCCGCTCGACACCGTAGGTCTCGATTTCGGTGATCGAGGTCGTCACGGACGCTCCACCTTCCGTTCATGCGTCGGGGCGTCCCAGCAGTCTGTGGCCCGTAGACGATCAGCGACAACTGTGTTCGGCACAAAGATGTAGGCTCCGGACTGTGGCCGGCAACAAACTCACCGTCGAGGATCTGCTCTCCTTCCCGGCGCTCCAGCTCTCGGTGAAGGCCGGCAGTGGTGGCCTGGGCAGGTCCGTGTCGTGGGCGCACGCCAGTGAGCTCGCCGACCCGACGCCCTGGCTGCTGGGCGCGGAGGTGATCATGACGGCCGGTCTGGCGGTCCCCCGCAGCGCGGCCGGGCAGCGCGCCTATCTGGAGCGGCTGGACGACGCGGGCGTGTCCGCTCTCGCGCTCTCGGCCCAGCTGCACATGCCGCCCCTCCACGACGCGCTCTTCGAGGCGGCCGAGGAGCGCGGCTTCCCCGTCCTCGAAGTCCCGCTCGCCGTCCCCTTCATCGCTGTCGCCCAGGAGATCGCGGCCTCGGTCCAGGAGGACGCCCGGCACCGGCTGGGGGCGCAGCTCCAGGTCTTCGGCTCCCTGCGCTGGCTGGTCGCCGAGGACCTCGACACCCCGGCACTCCTGCGCCGTCTCGAAGGCCTGTCGGGCTACGACATCTATCTCTGCACGCCACAGGGCCGCCCGCTCCTGCCGGGCGTCCCCACCCCGGACCCCGGTGTCCTGCCCGCGTCCGTCGACGCCCCGCCCACGATGCCCGGCGGCTTCGTCCTCCCGGTGCCCGCGCCCGGCGGACCGGCGGGCTTCCTCGTCGCGTACGAGCGCCAGGGCGCCCAGCCTGCGGGGCTCGCCGTGGTCCAGCACATCGCGACGGTGGCGGCGCTGCGGCTGGCCATGGTGCGCAACGAGCGTGAGGTGCTGCGCCGCGAGGGGGCGGAGACCCTGGCCGAGCTGTTGCAGGAGGTACTCGATCCGGAGGCGGCCCGCCGTCGGCTCGCCCGGCATTCGATCGAGGGTGACGCCGTGCTGCTCGTGGTCCGCCGCACCACGGACGACGCGCTGCTGAACTGCCTGGAGGGCCACCCCCACCTGCTGCTCACCTGGGGCGAGGACCGCTACGTCCTGGGTGCACCGGAACTGGCGGAGGCCGTCGGCGGGCTGCCGGCCGTGGCGGCCGGGATGAGCCGCCCCTTCGCGCCGGGCGTCGCGCTGAAGGTCGCCGAGCGCGAGGCGCTCTGGGCCGTCTCGAAGGCCGTGGAGTCGGGCCGCCCGGTCGTCCGGTACGGCGACGACTCGACGGGCCGGTGGCTGCCCGACGACCCCGCGGTCCTGACCGCCCTGGTCGAGCATGTGCTCGGCGAGGTCCTGCGGTACGACGAGGCGCACGACTCGCATCTGCTGGTCTCCGCCCGCACCTGGATGGAGCGCGACCGCCGTACGGAGACGGCCGCGGCGGCGCTCCACATCCACCCGAACACCCTTGCGTACCGGCTGCGCCGCTTCGGCGCCCTGTCACAGCGGGATCTGACATCGACGGGCGCCCTGGCCGAGGTCTGGCTGGCGATCCAGGCGGCGGGCGCGCTGGGTCTCACCGACTGACACCGCCCCCACCGGCCTGGTCCCGGACAGCCCGCGGTCGAGGGCGGACGCACCGGCCTTGTTTCCCGTGGGATTTCTCCGGGCCTGAAATGCGTGACGGGGGGTAGGCGGGCGGTGTACTGAGCTGCGTGGTGCAGCTGACGAACGGGGGAAGTGGCATGGAACGGCTGGCGACGAGGTGCGGGACCGGACAGGACAAGCCGCGGGCCGACGCGGGCGTCGTGGCAGGTAGCGCCGCGTACGACATGGAGTCCGGGGACATTTCCCGGGCCCGTGGATTCGTTCGGGAGTTTCTGTCCGATGCAGGGTCCCTGCGAGGGGTGAACGTGCCCGCGCGGGCCATGGAGGTCTCGCAGCTGGTCGTGAGCGAGCTCGCCACGAATGTCTGCAAGTACGCGCCGGGCCCGTGCCTGCTGGATCTCGAGGTGGACGGCAGCATGCTGACCATCACGATGTGGGACTCGGGCTCCGTGCTCCCCAGCGCTGTGCAGGCCAACCCCTCACGCGCGGGGCAGCACGGCCTGGAGATCGTTCTCGCGGTCTGCCAGAGCTTCGAGGTACGCCGCGAGCCTGTGGGCAAGCGGGTGCGCGTACAGATCTCGCTGCTCGACGGCCTGGATGGTGACGCTGCGGGACAGTCGCCCTGGTGAGGTCCGGCGGATGACAAGCGGCACGGCCACGCCCTGGGAGGGGCGTGGCCGTGCCGTGTGTGGCTCGTGCCTCAGTAGGCGGAGTCGACGTTGTCGATGGAGCCGTACTTGTCGGCCGCGTAGTTGGCGGCCGCGGTGATGTTGGCGACCGGGTCGGTCAGGTCCTCCGGTGTGCCCGAGACGTGATAGGCGTCGAAGGTCGGCTGGATGACCTGCAGCAGGCCCTTGGAGGGCGTGCCGTTCTGCGCGTTGACGTCCCAGTCGTTGGACGCTTCGGGGTCGCCGCCCGACTCGCGCATGATGTTGCTGTGCAGGCCCTCGTAGCTGCCCGGGATCCCCTTGGCATCCATGATCTTGAGGGACTCGCGGATCCAGCTGTCCAGATTGTCCGTGTCGGCGGCCTTGCCGGCCTTCTCACCGATGGCCTCCGCCTGCGCGGCGACTCCGGCGGCCGAGACCCCGGCCGACGCGGCCGCACTGTGCGAGGCCGGCTCGGAGGCGTGCGCGGGGGACGGGGCCAGGGTCAGAGCAGCTGCTGCGGCTCCTGCCGCGCACAGTCCGGAGACCGCGAACCTGCGGATCCGGGCGGTACGGGCGATGGGGGCCAGGGACTGAGCGGACGTACGGATAAAACACTCTCCTTGCGCTGATGTCAGGGACGTCCCGGGGCCGGAGGCCGGAACGGAAAGGTGCGGCGTGCTCCGTACGGAAGGTGCCGCACCCGACCGGTCCGGAGCGTCAGCTCCCCGGGGCTCGAACCATGGTTAGCGGCATGCCGGGACGACGGCAACGACCTGCGCTACTAGGCCCGTACGTAGACCGGGACCGGAGGCGCGGCGGGTGCGCTCAGACACCGCAACCCGGGAACCGACTCCTACTACCGCGCCTCGTATGTGACCTGGGACCTATGGGCCGACTCACAGAGCGACCCCCGACGGCACCCGGAATTCGGGCGATGCCGTCCGGGGATTTACGAGGGCGCGGGATCCGGGGAAGGGCTTGGGCGGCCCTTACCCGGGTGCGCGCCGCGCGCCGGAGGACCATCAGCGGACGGCACCTCATCCGGACGGCCGGGGCCACCGCCGCCGGCCCCCTGGCGCTTCAGCCTTCTTGCGGAGCGGCGGCGGAGCGGACGTCCACCACGGTGGAGGCGAACGCCAGCGGCCCGGGCAGCAGCGGGATCAGCAGGGGCATCGACCACGCGAGGAGCGCGGCGAGCAGCACGGCGGCGGCCAGCAGGAGGGCGCCGCCGGGGTCGGCTGCGGAGCGGACGAGTCCCTCGCGTACGGACAGCCGGTGCGGGGCCTCGAGCGCGGTGGCGCGCAGCCCCGCGACGGTCGCCGCGAGGGCGAGCAGGGCCAGGGCGGGCGCCACGACGGCTGCCCCGGGCAGCTCGCTGCGGACCAGGGCGCCGTCGACGAGCAGGAGCAGGACGAGTACGGGTACCAGCAGTCCGGCGGCCAGCGTGCGGAGGGACAGGTGTGCCCGGAGCCGTGCGGCGTACGCCACGAAACCGACCGGCAGGCCGTCGTGCGCGGTCCGGCGGAGGCTCTCCGACGCCGCGGCGAACGCGGCCGGGGCGGTGACGACCGGCAGGCAGGCGAGGCTCGTGAGCAGTCCGACGAGCAGCATGTCGGCGAAGAGGCTGAAGCCGGATCCGAAGACCTCGCCGGGCTCCCGGCGGTCGCGGTGCGGCACGGTGGGTGCGTGGGACACGGTGGTTCAGCCCTTCAGCCCGGAGGTGGCCATGCCCTGCACCAGGTAGCGCTGGAACACGAAGAAGAACAGCACGATCGGGAGTACGGAGATCACCGACATGGCGAACATCGGCCCGTACGCGGAGGTGCTGGACTGGTCGACGAAGCTGCGCAGGGCCAGGGTGATGGTGAATTTCTCCGGCGCGAACAGGTAGATCATCTGGGTGAAGAAGTCGTTCCACGTCCAGATGAACGTGAAGATGGCCGTGGTGATCAGCGCGGGCCGGCTCAGCGGCAGAGTGATCGACCAGAAGGTGCGGAAGGGACCGCACCCGTCGATGCGGGCGGACTCCTCCAGCTCACGGGGAAGCCCGCGCATGAACTGCACGATGAGGAAGACGAAGAACGCCTCGGTGGCAAGGAACTTGGGCAGGATCAGCGGCCAGTAGGTGTCCACCAGCCCGAGCTGGTTGAAGACGATGTACTGCGGGATCAGCACGACGTGGTGCGGCAGCATCAGCGTCGCCACCATGAAGGCGAACATCCCCTTGCGCATACGGAAGCGCATCCGGGCGAAGGCGTAGGCGGCCAGCGAGCAGGACAGGACGTTGCCGAGGACGGCGCCGCCCGCGATCACCAGGGTGTTGCCGAGCAGTCTGGTGACGGATACGCCCGACACACCTTCGAGGGCGGTCGTGTAGTTGGACCACTCCAGGTGGCTCGGCCACAGGTCGAGGCTGGTGACCACCTCGTCGACCGGCTTGAGTGACGTGGCGAGCAGCCAGGCCAGGGGATACAGCAGGACGAGAAGGCTCACTGCCGCGGCCGTGTGCGGCAGCCACCGCTTCGTGGCGAAGTTCATCGTCCCTCCTCGTCCGCGTAGAAGACCCAGGACCGGGAGGTCCGGAACAGGATCAGGGTGACCAGGCCGATGGCGATGAGCAGCAGCCAGGCCATGGCCGACGCGTAGCCCATGTGGGAGGCGGTGAATCCGCGCTCGTACAGGTACAGCGTGTAGAACATGGTCGAGTCCGCGGGTCCGCCGTCGCCGCCGCTGATCGCGAAGGCGGGTGTGAAGACCTGGAAGGACTGGATGGTCTCGAGGACCAGGTTGAAGAAGACGACCGGGGAGAGCATCGGCACGGTGATGGAGAGGAACTGCCGCCACCGGCCGGCGCCGTCGAGCGCCGCCGCCTCGTAGAGGTCGGGTGAGATCTGCTGCAGACCGGCCAGGAAGATCACCATGGGTGCGCCGAACTGCCACACGGTGAGCAGGACGATGGCGAAGACCGCCAGGTCGGGGTTGCCGACCCAGCCGCCGAGGTCGATGCCGATCGCGCCCAGCACACCGTCGACCGAGCCGCCGTCGTTGAACAGGGCCTTCCACACCAGTGCGATGGACATGCTCGCCCCGAGCAGGGAGGGCGCGTAGAACGCGGAGCGGTAGAAGGCACGGCCCCGGCCGAGGTTCTTCAGCAGCATCGCCACACCGAGGGCCAAGGCCAGTTTCAGTGGGACGGCGACCACGACGTACAGCAGCGTGGTTCCCACCGAACGCCAGTACCGCGGGTCGTCGGTGAGCATCTCGGTGTAGTTGCGCAGGCCGACCCATCGCGGCGCGTCGAAGAGGTTGTAGTCGGTGAAGGACAGGTACAGGGACACGGCCATCGGCACGAGGGTCAGGATGCCCGCGCCGATCATCCACGGTGAGAGGAACACATAGGCGGGCCACTGCTTCTCGCGTACCTGGCGGCGCCGCTTCTCCGGCGGCTTCGGGGGCGTCGTCCGGTCGGTGGACGCGGGCGTGTCGGTCGAGACGGCGCTCATGACCTCAGCTCCCTGTTCGCCTCGTCGATGAGTTCACGCGCGGATTCCCGGGGTGTGGCGAGGCCGTATGCCACGCGCTGGTACTGGCGCTTGAAGGCGTTCTGGATCGCGACGTCGCCCCGGGGCGGTGCGGCCGGCGGGGCATCCAGGCCGTACTTCTCCATCTCCTGCGAGTACCGGTAGATCTCCAGCTCGGAGCCCTTCAGGGTCTTGGCGACACGGCCCGCGACCACACGGTTGGGCGGAGTGGACCGGGTGAAGCCGAGGATGTCCCCGGCCCGCTGGTCGTTGAGCAGGAAGTCGACCAACTGCGCCGCCTCCCTGGGGTGTTCGGTGCCGGATCCGACGCCGAGGAGCATGGAGGGCTTGAAGTACGAGCCCTGCCGGCCGTCGGTCGAGGGGGTCGGCCCGAAGCGGATGTCCTCGCCGAGGAGGTCGGTGTACCCGGGGAACGTCGCGTCCCAGGTGTAGTCGGAGGCCGCGAGACCACGGCCGATGGGGCTGGTCTCGGTGGTGGTGGCCTGCACCGTGTCCTTGGCCGCGGCGGCGGCGCCCTCCCTGCGCAGTCTGTCGCAGAGCTCCCAGAACTCGGTGAGGTCGTCCTCGGTGAAGCCGAGCTCGGTCTGGCCGGAGTACAGCTTCCCGCCGCGGCTGCGCAGCCACGTCTCGAACACGTCCTCGTTGACTCCGCCGTCGTTGGTGCCCGCGAAGGGCCGGCCGTCGGGGGACTTCAGTCCGAGGGCGGCGATGCGCCTGTTCGCCTCCGCCCACTCCTCCCAGGTCCGGTCCGCCCGGGGGGTGCGGACGCCGGCCTTCCTGTAGATCGCGGAGTCGTAGGCGTAGCCGGTGATGCCGCGGCCCGCGGGCAGGGCGTACTGCTTGCCCTCGTAGGTGCCCGTACGCACGAACTCCGGGTCCATCTCGGAGGTGCGGATCGTCCTGTCCCGGATGGCGTCGCCCAGCGGCAGGAGTGCGCCGCCGCCCGCGTACTGGGAGATCTGGCGGTAGTCGAGCTGGGCGACGTCGGGGATGCCGCCCCCGGCCGCCTGCGTGGCCAGCTTCTGCATGTACGAGCCGAAGTCGCCGTTGGAGGTCCGGACGGTGACGCCGGGGTGTTCCTTCTCGAAGAGCCGCACGGCCTGCACGGTGCGGGAGGCGCGGTCGTCGTTTCCCCACCAGGAGAACGTGAGGGCGATTCCTTCGGAGCTGCCGCCGCTCGCGGTGGAACACGCGGTGAGCGAGGCCATCAACGCGGTGCCGAGACCGGCGCCGGCCGCGGCCAGGACGGCCCGGCGGCTCGGGTGCCGGCCGTTTCGGGGCTCGGGCATGGGGCCTTCCAGGGGTGGGACACGGGTGGAGGAGGGGCCCGGGAGTGCTGCCGGGCCCCGGTCCGGGCGACGGGGTTCCGTCAGATGCCCGGGTAGACGTCCAGGCGGCCGCACATGCCGAAGCGTCCGCGTGCGGTGGGGCCGGTCGACGTGACCCGGGCATCGGCCAGATGCCGCCCGTCCCCGCCGCGCAGGGCGTCGAACTGGACCTCGGTCGCGGACGCGGCCGCGTGCGCCCCGTCCCGCCAGCGCTGTTCCCAGCCGTCGAGGCGGGGCCGCACCAGCTCGGCGGCCGCCCGCTGGAAGGCCGCGAGCGGTTCCGGGTCGCCGCCGTCGGAGGCCTCGCGCAGCTCCAGGAAGCGGCGCGTCGCCAGGTCCCGGCGGGCACGGGCGGCGTCCGCCTGCTCGGCCTCGGAGACGTCGGCCGGGATACGGACCGCGTCGGCGTAGGTGCCGGGGTCGGTCAGGCGGTCCTGCGGCAGCGTGAGGACGGCGTCCCCCGCTTCCGGCAGACCGCTGTTCTGCATCACCACGACGATCTCCAGACCGCCCTCGTTGACCAGGCGGTGGATCGTACCGGGCGTGAACCAGGCGACGGAACCCGCCTCCAGGGGCGTCTCCTGATAGCCGGAGGTGGTGAGCGTCTGCACGGCGCCCCGGCCGGCGGTTACCACGTAACCCTCGCTGCAGGTGAGGTGCAGATGGGGGGTGCCGCCGCCGGGCAGGCCCTCGACGGTGGGCCAGTCGTAGACGCTCAGCCGTGACACGCCGACCGCGGCCGGAAACCCGTCGTACGTCGCGCTCACCACGCCTGCGCCTCCAGGTGCGCGGCGACCTGTTCGCGGTCCCAGGCGCCGTCGGCCACCAGAACGCGGTAGCTCCGGTCGAGCGTGTCGCCGGGGGCGAGGACCAGCTCCTCGTGGAACGCCCAGGACGGCGCGACCGCTGCGAACGGGTCGCTGCGCACGAACCAGTGAGCCGGGTGGGTCTTCTTGTCGCCCGCGTGGTCGTTGGCGGGCGCGTGCTCGAAGACGACCGTGGCGTGGCCGTCACGGCCGTCGTGCTCACCGACGTAGGCCAGCCACGGCGCTTGACTGCCCATCAGGTCCTCGCCGTCCGAGTCGGCGGTGAAGACCTTGCCGTCGCGGAAGGCGCGGGGGCCGCGCCAGAAGAGTCCGGTGTATCCGGCGGCGGGCCGGCCGTGCGTGGTGGGGCTGCCGAAACGCAGCGGCTCCTCCCGCCGGTTGGTGACCGACGAGCTCCAGCTGAGCGTCCAGCTGCCGGCCTCCGCGTCGACGTCGCACACCTCGATGCGGCGCTCCTCCTCGGCCCACAGCTCGCCGTCGTGCGGGTGCCAGTTCAGCCGCTCGGCGATGACGGCCCGGTCGCCTGTCGCGGAGACCTCGCCGAAGGCCACGTGAGCCATCGAGCCGATCCGCTCCGGCAGTGCGAGGTACCCCTCGCCGTGCACATAGGTGTTGCCGCCCCACAGGTTCTGGCCCGACAGGTGGGAGGCCGTCAGCTGCAGCCCCTTGTGCCACCGGTGGTCGTTGGGCCGGTAGTCCGTGACGAGTCCGCCGGAGAGGGTCCTGACCGGGTGCAGATAGGGCTTGGGAGCCTCCCATGGAGCCTCGGGACGGTACACGTAGGCGAGCAGCTCGGTGCCGGTCGCCTCGTGCGCGACGGTGATCCGGTCACCGTGGGCGTGGGTCAGCGAGAGCGTCATACGTGGTCCTCTTCCATACGGGTGGTGGCCGGTGCCCAGCCGGGGGCGCCGCCGTGCAGCTCGGTGTAGTAGGGGTCGCCGGGGCCGATGTCACCCGCGCGCACGGGTGTGTCGGTGAACGCGGACTTGTACAGGGCGGTGATGAATTCGAGCGTCTGCCGGCCGCCGGCACCACTGGTGGGGTGGCGCCGCCCGTCCCTGATGTCGGCGACCAGGGCACGCAGCTGTGCGAGATGCGAGCTGGGCTCGTCGGCGCCGAAGTCCTGCCAGGCCGCCGAGGTCTCCTCGGGCACTCCGGGCGCCGGGGTGATGCGCCAGTCCGCGTTGCGGTAGCCGTACAGGTGGGTGAGCTCGATCGTGGCCCTCTCGCAGTCGATGCGGATCCGGCTGACCTCGTCGGGGCTGAGCACGCTGTTGACGACGGTGGCGACGGCTCCGTCCTCGAAGCGGATCTGCGCGGTGGACACGTCCTCGGTCTCCACGTCGTGCACGAGCCGCGCCGCCATGCCGCGCACCTCGGCCCAGGGGCCCATCAGATCGAGCAGCAGGTCGGTCTGGTGGATGCCGTGCCCCATGGCGGGGCCGCCGCCCTCGGTGGCCCAACGGCCGCGCCACGGAACCGCGTAGTACGCCGTGTCCCGGTACCAGGTGGTCTGGCAGTGCGCCACGAGCGGCCGGCCGAACGCACCGCCGCGCAGCAGCCGTCGGACGTGACGCGCACCGGAGCCGAAGCGGTGCTGGAAGACGATGGCCGCGTACGGGTCCGCGTCACCGCCCTTCTCCGCGGCCTCGATCGCGTCGAAGTCGGCGAGGGACGGGCACGGCGGCTTCTCGCACCACACCCAGGCGCCGGCCTTCAGCGCCGCGACGGACTGCTCCCGGTGTACGGCCGGAGGCGTGCACAGCACCAAGAGAGCCGGGCGCACCTCGGCGAGCATGGTGTCGAGGTCCGTGCCGGCGTACGGGATCCCGGCCTCGTCCGCGAGCAGTCGGACGGCGGTCCCGTCGACGTCGACCGCGGCGACGACCTCCACCAGACCCTCTGCGGCCAGGGCCTGAAGGGCGGGCAGATGGCTGGAGCGCGCGATCCCTCCTGTGCCGACCACGGCGGTGCGCAGCGGGGCGCTCGAACGGTGCGGAGACATGCAGACCCTCTCGTGAAGCGGGCGGGGGGAGCACTACGGGCCTCGGGCCGTAGCGACGAGCCGGCCCGGGCAGCGGCCCTGGTGAGGGCGGCCGACCGCGCGCCGCAGCCATACGGGGTCCCGATAGAAAGCGTTTGCTATCGTGGCCGTCGTCGACGTGTTCCAACGTTGTAACCGCCGTGAGTCTCCGAGGTCAACCCATCGGACACAACGGGCTCGAGATCCACTCCGAGTCATGACACCGCGCTACAGCCCGTGCATAATCCGCTGAGCGAGGGCAGGGGAGGCCGGTCGGTGGCAGCGGTGACGCTCAAGGACGTGGCGGAGCGCGCGGGGGTGTCGATCAAGACCGTGTCCAACGTTGTACGTGGCGCCCCTCGAGTGTCCGAAGCCACCCGGGAACGGGTGATGCGCGCCGTGGGCGAGCTCGGCTACCGTCCGAACCCGACGGCGCGCCGCCTCCGTACGGGACGCAGCGGCCTGATCGGGCTCGCCGTCCCGGACCTCGCGACCCCCTACTTCGCGGAGCTGGCCCATCATGTCAGGGCGGAGGCCGCGGCGTCGGAGCTCACGGTCCTGATCGAGGAGACCCTGGGGGACGCGACGGAGGAGCTGCGCCTGGCGACGGGCGTCGGCGCCTCGCTCCTGGACGGGATGATCCTGTCACCGCTGCATGTGTCGCTGGCTGAACTGGCCCCGGTAGCCAGCGAGTTCCCCCTCGTACTGCTGGGCGAGCGCAGCTACGAGGGCGACCGGATCGTGGCGGACCACGTTCTGATCGACAACGTCGCGGCGGCTCGTGAGGCGACCGCGCATCTCGCCGGTCTGGGACGGACCCGGATCGCCGCCGTGGGGGTGGACCCTCAGGGGTCCGCGACCAGCCGCCAGCGCCTCGAAGGATTCCAACAGGCTCTGCATGAATCCGGGTTGACGTTCGATCCCCGGCTGGCACCCCCGGTCAGGGAGTTCGACCGGCGCAACGGACTGCTGGCCACGCGCGCACTCGCCTCCCTGCCGACCGGTGTGCGGCCCGACGCGATGTTCTGCTTCAGCGATCCGCTGGCCGTCGGAGCTCAACGGGCCTTGTACGAAGCGGGGATGAGCGTCCCCGGGGACGTCGCGGTGGCGAGTATCGACGGCTCGGACGAGGCGCTCTACAGCACACCGTCCCTCACCTCCGTGGTGCCCGACAAGGCTGCCATCGCGACATTGGCCGTGAAGTGCCTGGCGACACGCATCCGTTCGGAGGTGCCGCTGCCGTTCGAGGTGCACACGGCTCCGCACTGGCTGGAAGCACGGGAGTCCACGGACGGCGTACGGAGACAGCTGGCCCCGTGAGCGGCGTCCTACCGTTCCGGCGCAGGGCTGCCCTGCGGTACAGGACGGTCCTGAAGGCGCAGGGCGGCCCTGAGGTACAGGACGGTCCCGAGGGGCAGGGCGGCCCTGAGGTGCAGGCATGCTCCTAAGGTGCAGGCATGCACAGAACCACTTCACCGGCCAGCATGACCCTCGTACAGCTGAGGGCCTTCGTCGAGGCCGGGCGGCTAGGGTCCTTCACCGCCGCCGCGCAGGCCATGGACATCGCCCAGGCGTCCGCCTCCGAACTGGTCCGGCGCCTGGAGACCGAACTCGACGCGGAACTGTTCCTCCGGGGCAGCCGCACCCTGACCCTGACGTCGGCCGGGCAGGAGCTGCTTCCTTACGCCCAGGAGGCGGTCGAGGCGGCGGACAGCGGGGCCCGGGCCGTGCACTCGCTCGGTTCGCTGGGCGGCGGCACCGCCACGTTCGGGGTGCTGCGCAACGCCGACTACTACCTTCTCGCCAACCTCGTGCAGATGTTCCACGCCCGATACCCGGCCGTCCGTGTGCGACTGGTGGGACAGAACTCCGCCGAGACCGCCCTCGCCGTCGCGGCGGGGCAGATCGAGGCGGGCCTGGTGGTCCTGCCGATCGACGACGAGGGACTCGCCGTGACTCCGCTCATGCGCGACGAGGTGCACTACGTCAGTGCGAGCGCCGAGCGCACCCGCACCCCGGTCACGATCGAGGCGTTCTCCCGCGCGCCTCTGGTGCTGTACGACGCCCACTACGGGTGGAAGGACCCGACGCGCCGTCAGATCGCCGAACGCGCCCAGCTCGCCGGGGTCCGCGTCGACGCCATGATCGAGCTCGAACGCGTCGAGGCGGCATTGAACCTGGCGGCGGCCGGAGTCGGCGACACGATCGCCAGCCGGGCCGTGATCTCCAGCCCCTCCTTCCCCGCGGGGCTGCATACCGCCCCCTTCGCCGAGCCCCTGTACGACACCATCGCGCTCGTCAGGCGCCACGGCCATCCGCTCTCCCGCGCCACCCGGGAACTCGCCCGCCTCGCCGAGGACACCATCCGCGAGATGGGGCACGGCCTACTGATGACCTGACGCGCCGTGCGGACGACGAAGCGCGCGCCACAGGGAAACCCTGTGGGATATGCAGGAACTGCCCCTCTAGCCCTGTGGCAGCGCCGCGTCTACCGTCCGGGGTATGCAGATCACGCACGACGAACAGAAGACCCTTGCCCCTTTCACGTGGCTGAAGAAGCCCGCGGTCGACGGCCCTCCCGCCCAGCGCGACCCCAAGGTGGTCGAGCGCGTCTCCCAGATGCTCAAGGAGATCGAGACGAAGGGCCTGGACGCTGTCCGCGCCTACGGTCAGGAGCTCGACGGCTGGTCCGGTGACCTGGAGATCGGCGCCGCCGAGCTGAAGAAGTCGGGGGACGCCCTGCCCGCCGACGTCCGCACCGCCCTGGAAATGGGTTACGAACGCACGCACCGCTTCGCCTCCGCCCAGCGCGAGCACCTGACCGACTTCGAGATCGAACTCGCCCCCGGAGTGGCGGGCGGCCAGCGCTACGTGCCGGTGTCCCGGGTCGGCGCCTACCTCCCGGCGGGCCGCTTCCCGCTGCTGGCCAGCGCCTTCATGACCGTAGGCGTGGCCAAGACGGCCGGTGTCCCCACCGTGGTGGCGTGCACTCCCCCGTCGGGCGAGCACGGCGCCCACCCGGCCGTGCTCTACGGCGCCTACCTGTCACGTGCCGACCGGGTCTTCGCCGTCGGCGGCGTACAGGCCCTCGGCGCGATGGCCTTCGGCCTGCTGGGCGAGGCCCCGGTCGACATGCTGGTCGGTGCCGGCAATGCCTTCGTCACCGAGGCGAAGCGCCAGCTCTTCGGCCAGGTGGGCATCGACCTGCTGGCCGGCCCGTCCGAGGTGGCCGTCATCGCCGACGACTCCGCCGACCCGGTATGGGTCGCCGCGGATCTCCTCGGCCAGGCCGAGCACGGCCCCAACTCTCCGGCCGCCCTCATCACCACCTCCGAGAAGACCGGGCGCGCCGTCGCCGCCGAGATCGACCGTCAGCTCGAGACGCTCGCCACCCGTGACATCGCCGGGCCCGCCTGGCGGGACTTCGGCTCCGTGATCGTCGTGCGCGACCGGGAGGAGGCCGTCGCCGTGTCGGACATCCTCGGCCCCGAGCACCTGGAGATCCAGACCGAGGACGACGACTACTACCTGCAGAACCTCACCAACTACGGTTCGCTCTTCATCGGCCCGTGGTCCACCGTCGCTTACTCCGACAAGGGCATCGCCGGCACGAACCACGTACTGCCGACCGGCAAGACCGCCCGCTACAACGCGGGACTGTCGGTCTCCCGCTTCCTCAAGCCCCTGACGTACCAGAGGGCGGCCAAGGAGGGCACAGCTTCGCTGGCGCCCGCCGTCGAGCGCATCTCCGCCTTCGAGGGCCTGGCAGCCCACGGTGCGACCGCCACGATCCGCATCGACCGGATCGGCCGTACGTCCGGTGCCTTCGACGCCGTCCCCGAGGCGTTGCGCGAACAGCTCTGATCCCGCCCTCCCCCGCCTCCGGCTCCGCGCCGGCATCGGCCTCGGCCTCGGCCGGAGGCGGCGGCAAGGCGGCCTGGGACACCGAACGCCCCGGCCCGTGTCCCAGGCCGCCGGTAGCGTCGCCCGCCCGAGACGGGTGAGTACCGTCCTGCAGCAGGAGCACCTGCGCTCCCACTCCCGCGAGGATTCTCCCCATGCACCATTCCCCGCCCGCTCCCGCCCCGTCGGACGGAACAGGTCCCGCGCTCACCCAAGGGCTCAAGGGACGCCAGATCACGATGATCTCCATCGGGGGTGTGATCGGGGCAGGTCTCTTCGTCGGCTCCTCCACCGCCGTGGCGGCCGCCGGCCCGGCCGTCCTGATCTCCTTCCTCCTGGCCGCCACCCTGGTGGTGCTCGTCATGCAGATGCTCGGTGAGATGGCCGTCGCCCATCCCGACACGGGCTCCTTCTCCACCTATGCGGACCGCGCCCTGGGCCGTTGGGCCGGCTTCTCCATCGGGTGGCTGTACTGGTGGTTCTACATCCTCGTCATTCCCATCGAGGCGATCGCCGCGGGCGAGGTCATCGCAGGGCTGACCTCGGTTCCCAGCTGGATCCCGGCCCTCGCCATGATCGCTCTGCTGGCGGGCAGCAACCTCCTCGCCGTCCGTAACTACGGGGAGTTCGAGTACTGGTTCGCACTGCTGAAGGTCATCGCGATCGTGGCCTTCCTCGTTCTCGGCGGGCTCGCCATCTTCGGCCTGCTGCCGGGTTCGGACGCCCATGGGGTGTCGAACCTCTGGAGCAACGGAGGCTTCGCGCCCAAGGGCGGGGTGGCCGTGCTCGCCGGTCTGCTCACGGCGATGTTCAGCTTCCAGGGCAGCGAGATCGTCACGATCGCCGCCGCCGAGTCGGAGGAGCCCAGGAAGAACATCAAGAAGGCCGTCCGCGCCGTCGTCTGGCGCCTCGGGCTCTTCTACGTCGGCTCGATCTTCGTCGTGGTCAGTCTCGTGCCCTGGAACTCCGAGGGACTGGCGGCCGGCTCCTACCAGGCGGTCCTCGACCGTATGAACATCCCGGGCGCCGGACGCATCATGGACGTGGTCCTCGTCGTCGCCGTGAGCAGCTGCCTCAACTCGGCCATCTACACCGCCTCGCGCATGGCGTTCTCGCTCGCCCGCCGCAAGGACGCGCCGGCCGCTCTCGCCGCGACCTCCGCGTCGGGGGTGCCCCGTAACGCGGTGGTCGCCTCGACGGTCATCGGCGTCGCCGCGGTGATCGCCAATTATCTGCTGCCGAGCGTCTTCACGTACCTCATCGCCTCCAGCGGCGCGATCGCCCTGATGATGTACATGGTCATCGCGATCACGCAGTACGCCACCCGGCGCAAGGAAGCCGAGCCGGGCGAGGTGCGCATGTGGGCGTTTCCCTACCTCACGCTCGCCACGATCGCCTTCATCGCCGGGGTGCTGGTACTCATGGCGGTGCTGCCCGGACACCGCCTCGAACTGTGGTTGTCCCTCGCCCTGGCCGCGATCCTCGTCGGCGTCGGCGTCCTCCGGCAGCGACGGTACGGGGACAGGCCCGGCACCGGCCGGGCCGCGTCCGGCTCCCCCGGGCACCCCCCTCACGCGGGCTCGCCCCTGCGGTGACAGGTCAGGGGAGGCGGGCGTGGGTGGCGCGGGGTACGAACTCGGTCGGCTGGACGAGGCGTTCGCCGGCGGGGTCGGCGTCGCCCACGATGCGTCGTACCAGCAGGCGCGCGGCCTGCCGCGACAGTTCCCGCAGGTCATGGCGGACCGTGGTCAGCCGGAACACCTCCCAGGCGGCCATGGGGAGGTCGTCGAAGCCGATCACCGTCAGGTCCTCGGGGACCCGGAGCCCGGCAGCGAGAGCGGCGTTCAGGACGCCGATGGCGACTACGTCGTTGCCGCAGAAGACCGCCGTGGGCGCCTCGGCCGCTTCGAGCAGGGCGGGCAGCGCCCGGTATCCCGTCTCGTACTCGAAGGCGCCGCGCACCACCCGGTCCGCGGGAAGCCCCACACCCGCGTCGGCGAGGGCCAGCCGGAAGCCCAGCTCACGCTCACGCCCGGTCGTCGTGTTGACCGCACCGAAGATGCCCGCGATCCGTCGGTGTCCGAGCTCGACGAGGACGTCGGCGACCAGGCGTCCACCACCCTCGTTGTCGACGACGGAGGCGTAGTCGCCGCTGCCGCCGCTGTCACGGTTGAGGAAGACGTACGGCATGCCACGACGGTCGAGCTGAGCCGGCAGACGGGAGTCCGTCGTGGCGGTCGCCAGCACCACGCCGTCCAGGGACTGATCCAGGAGCTTCTCCTCGGCCACGGCTTCCTCGGAGCGTTCGGTGAGCAGCATCATGCGGTAGCCGAGACGCTGGAGCTCGTCGTGCAGGGGCGCGATGACGTGCGGATAGAAGGGGTTCGTCAGGTCGGTCACGATCACGCCGATACGCCGCGTGGACCGGGTCGACAGGGTCCGCCCCGCCTCGCTGGGCACGTAGGCCAGCGCCTCCGCGGCACGCCTGACCTTCTCGCGGGTGGCCACGGAGACTCGCGGATCGTCCCGCAGGGCGCGGGAGACCGTGGGCTGCGAGACGCCTGCCAGCCTGGCCACGTCGTGACTCGTGATCGCCATCAGCCCTCTTCCCGTCACCCGGTCCGCTGTCGTGATCAGTATACGTATGTAGCCCTACGGTCGTCCGGCGCTCCGCGGAACCCGACCCGGAACCTCCGCACATTTCACAGCCGAAGTCAGCCTTGCGCGACCCCTTGACATCGCCCGGCGGAAGCCCTGTCATGGAAATGCATACGTATTCCAAGCGTGTTTCGAACCAAGGGAGCAGTCATGCCCGATGTCGTCGTGTCCACCGCCGAGCTGGGGCGCCGCACGGTACGCCGCAGTGACTTCGTCTCCTGCAACCAGGCCTTCATCGACTGCCGGACGCCCGGCTCCGACCGGAAGGAGAACTACGCCATGATCGGGCCCGGCGTCTCGCAGGCCGCAGGCCAGCACGTCAACCTCCGGCTGCCGCACGGATACAACATCGGTGCGGCAGCCATGCCGAACGGCGTCACCAACAACCTCCACCTCCACTACACGGCCGAGGTGTTCGTCTGCACCGAGGGCGAGTACCTCCTGCGCTGGGGCGCCGACGGTTCCGAGGGAGAGCACCTGCTCAAGGCCGGGGACATCGCGTCCATCCCCACCTGGATCTTCCGTGGTTTCACCAACACCGGCCCCGACGACGGCTGGATGTTCACCGTGCTCGGCATGGACCACACCGGCGGCATCATCTGGGGCCCCTCGGTCCTGCGCGAGGCCGAGGGCCACGGCCTGTACCTCACCGCGGACAACGAACTGATCGACACGGTCGCCGGTGACGGGGTGCCGGCCGGGACCGAGCTGACCGAGCCGATGGCCCAGGAGCACATCGACCGGCTGCGCCACTACAGCGCCGAGGAGATGAAACGACGCGTCGCGGCTGCGGACGAGCTGGTGTGGTCGGAGCGGCCCTTCCTCGACAGCACGCTGCCGGGCGGCGGAGCACGACTGAGCTGCGTCATCGGGTACGGCATGACCGAGGACCTGCACCAGGAGCCCAGGATCTTCAACCCGCACGGACACAATGTCGCGTGGCTGCGGGCCGACCCGGGGCAGGGGGTGTCCTTCCACCGGCAGCACGAGACGCAGACGCTGATCGTCAAGGACGGCCTGTGGGAGGTCACCCTCAACCGCACCGACCCTGTGTCGGTGCGCCTGGGACCGCGCGACATGCTCTCCGTACCGCAGGGCGCCTGGCGCGCCGTGCGCAACGTCGGCGACGGACAGGGCGACCTGATGGTCGTCAACTCCGGAGACGGCCGGGTCCGCCTGGAGTGGGACGAGGAGGTCGCCAAGAGTGCCGCCGACGCGGGGCTCGGCATCGACCACAACGGCTACGTCGCGCCGTACGCACTGCTGCCCCGCTCCGCGCGCCGCTGGTGACCGCCGTGCCCGGCGACGGACCTGCGAGCCCGCCGCCCCTGGTGGTGGTCCCCGGGATGCTGTGCGACGCGAACCTCTGGTCCGAGGTCGTGTTCCCCGAGGGCCATCCGGTCCGCCATGCCGAGCTGACGAAGCCGGACATCGGGGCCATGGCAGAGGATCTGCTCTCCTCGGTGTCCGGCCCGTTCGTCGCGGTCGGCCTCAGCCTCGGGGCCATCGTCGCCTTCGAGGCGCTGCGCCGGGCCCCTGAACGGTTCCACGGCCTCTGCGTCATGTCGACGAACGCGGGCGCGCCCCGACCCGAGCAGTACGCCGCATGGCGCGAGATGGACGGACTGATCGCCGACGGCCGGTTCGCGGACGTCGTCGAACAGACGCTGCCGGGCATGTTCCCCGTGTCACAGCCGCCGGACGGGTCCGCCGAGCGCTACCGCCGCATGGCGTATGCCGTGGGCCCCGGAGCGGCCCGCGCCCAGCTGGCTGCCCAGGCGACCCGTCAGGACGCGACCGGTGCGCTGCGCTCCGCGCGGTGTCCGGTGGTGGTCCTGTCCGGGACGCGGGACGCGTTGTGCCCGCCGGAGTTCCACCGGGTCATCGCGCGGGCCGCGCCGGGCGCGGAACTGCGCGAGGTGCCCGGAGCCGGCCACCTGCTGCCGTGGCAGAGCCCGGCCGTCGTCTCCGCCGCGCTGCGGGATCTGCTGTTCCAGGTGCGGTCAGCACCACCGACGGCACCCCGGACTTCCGCGCATCCCGCGCCCCCGGCTGCCTGAACCACGCGGGCCCCGCCCGCCCTCATGTCCCCAAATCCCACACTCACCCTGAAGAAGGCCGTCATGCCTCGTTTCCTCAAGTCCCCCGTGCCCGCAGGTCAGGTGCGCGCCGCCCGCGCGGATGTCGCCGAGCGCGTCAGCGCCATCCTCGACGACATCCGCGAACGGGGTGACGACGCGGTCCGCCAGTACTCCGAGAAGTTCGACAACTGGAGCCCGGAGTCCTTCCGCCTGAGCCCGGAGAGGATCGACAAGATCATCGCCGGCGTGCCGGAGACGGTCCTCGACGACATCCGCTTCGTGCAGAGGCAGGTGCGCACCTTCGCCCAGGCCCAGCGCGATTCGCTGCACGACGTCGAGATCGAGACCCTGCCCGGGGTCCACCTCGGGCACCGGCACGTTCCCGTGGCCGGAGCCGGTGCCTACGTACCCGGTGGGCGTTACCCCTTGACCGCGTCGGCGCACATGACGATCGTCACCGCGAAGGTGGCCGGTGTGGAGAGGGTCGCCGCCTGCACCCCGCCGATCCGGGGCGAGATCCCCGCCGCGACGGTCGCGGCGATGCACCTGGCGGGTGCTGACGAGATCTATCTGCTGGGCGGGGTCCAGGCGGTGGCGGCGCTCGCCGTCGGCACCGAGACGGTCGGCCGGGTGCCGCTGATCGCGGGCCCGGGCAACGCGTACGTGGCCGAGGCCAAGCGCCAGCTGTTCGGCGAGGTCGGCATCGACCTCTTCGCGGGCCCGACGGAGATCCTGGTGATCGCCGACGAGCACGCCGACCCGTTCGTGGTGGCCGTCGACCTCCTCTCGCAGGCCGAGCACGGCCCGGACTCCCCCGCCGTGCTCGTCACCACGTCCGAGGACCTGGGCCGGCAGGTCGAGCGCCACATCGAACGGCTGCTGCCCGGCATGCCGACGAAGGACTTCGCCGGGCCTGCCTGGCGCGACCACGGCGAGATCGTCGTGGCCGACTCCCTGGACGATGCCTTCCGGATCGCGGACTCCTACGCCAGTGAGCACGTGGAGGTCCTGACCGAGAACCCGCGTCAGGCGCTGGACCGGATGACCGACTACGGCGCCCTCTTCCTCGGAGAAGGAACCTGTGTCTCCTACGGGGACAAGGTCATCGGCACCAACCACGTACTGCCCACCCGGGGGGCCGCGCGGTACACCGGAGGCCTGTGGGTGGGGAAGTACCTGAAGACGGTGACCTACCAGGAGGTCACGGATACCTCCTCGTCGGCGCTGCTCGGCGAGGTGTGCGGGCGGGCCGCGCGCGTCGAGCTGTTCGAGGGACACGCCCGCTCCGGTGACGTGCGGGCCGCCAAGTACGGCAACGGCACCCTGCCGTGGAACGACGAGGCGGGCGCATGAGTGACGACGCACAGCCTCTGACCGGGCGCACCGCCCTCGTGAGCGGAGGCGGCAGCGGACTCGGGGCGGCCATCGCGCGCTCCCTGGTGTCCGACGGCGCCCGCGTGGTGATCACCGGCCGCAGTGAACTCACCCTGAAGGAGACGGCCTCGCGTCTGGGCCCGGACGTCGTCCACGCGGTCTGCGACGTGTCCAGGCCGGATGACGTCGCGAGGCTCGCGGAGAGCCTCGCGGACGAGGAGATCTCGGTTCTCGTCAACAACGCCGGGATCGCGGGACCTGTGGCTCCCCTGACCGAGATCGAGGTTCAGGACTGGGACGAGGTCTTCGACGTGAACGTGCGCGGGGTGTTCCTGATGTGCCGGGCCTTTCTTCCCGCCATGACGGCGCGGGGCACCGGGGACGTCGTGAACATCGCCTCGGTCTCGGGGAAGCGGCCCCTGCTCCGGCGCACGCCCTACTGCGCGTCGAAGATGGCGGTCATCGGCCTGACCGCGACCCTGGCAGGCGAGGTGGGCCCGCTCGGGGTCACGGTGAACTCCCTGTCCCCCGGGCCCGTCTCGGGTCCCCGGATGGAGCGGAACTTCCGCCTGGAGGCGGAGCGCACCGGCAGCAGCTACGCCGAGGCCGAGGAGACGTTCGTATCGCGCTCGGCCCTCGGGCGGATGGTGAGCGAGGAGGAGGTCGGCGCCGCGGTGAGTGCGATGCTGCGGATGCCTGGCCTGTGCGGTGCGGACATCGACCTCTCCGCGGGGATGGTGGCGCGGTGACGGCGTCGCGTGCGGGCCGCCGTTCCCTCAAGGCGCGGCTCGCGGCCGGTGAACGGCTGTACGGCGCACTGCTGCGGCTGCCCTCGGAGACCCTGGTGGAGATGGCGGGGATCGCCGGCCTCGACTACGTGGTGATCGACTGCGAGCACGGGCCGGCCGACACGGCCCTGCTCCAGCACCACCTGACGGCCGCGGCGGCGCAGGGCATCGACGTCCTCGTCCGGGTGGGCACGGCCGAACCCGCTCTCGCCCTGCGGTGCCTGGACCTGGGCGCCGCGGGACTCATCCATCCACATGTCGACTCCGCGCAGGACGCGCGACGGGCGGTGGCCTCGGCCCACTATCCGCCGCTGGGGACCCGGGGATTCGCTACGTACAGCAGGGCGGGCCGCTTCGGGACGGTCTCGGCGGCCGACCATCTGGCCACCTCGCGGGACACCCTGGTGGTAGCGATGGTCGAGACGGAGCGGGCCTGTGCCGTCGCCGGGGACATCGCCGGCACGCGGGGTGTGGACGCGGTCCTGGTGGGCCCGGCCGACCTCGCGGCGGACTGCTCCTTCCCCGGACAGGACGTGGTCGACGGTCTGGTCGCCACGGCCCATCGTGCCACCCGCGAAGCGGGCCGGGCGGTCATGACGATCGTCACGGGTGCCGAGGGCGCCAGGGCTGCCGAGCGGGCAGGGGCGCAATTGGTGCTCTACAACATGGCCCAGGTCCTGATGGACACCTTCCGGTCCCTCCCCGGGCCCGCCGACCGGCTCGGCGGGCCCGCGTGACGCGGGGGACGCGAGACCTCTTGACGCCCCCCGTCGAGCTACTTAGTGTTCGGCAGACATTCATACGTATGCACAACCAGGTCAATGCGCGATCGGAGAAGTCATGTCCGCTGTAGCGCCGCCCACCACCTCCACCGGCACCCCAGGGGTCGACACGGAGAAGCGGAGGGCGATACGCCGAGCCATCGGCGCGGGAAGCATCGGAAACTTCGTCGAACAATTCGACTACGGCCTGTACGGCTACATGGCGCCGGTCCTGGCCCCCGCCTTCTTCCCGGAGAGCGATCCGACGGTGGCGGTGCTGAGCACGTACGCGATCATCGCCATCGCATGCCTGTTCCGTCCCCTGGGCGGGACGCTCGTCGGCCGCTGGGGCGACCGGGTGGGCCGCAAGAAGACCCTGCTGTGGACCATCGCGTTCATGGGCGTGACCACCGCCCTGATCGGCGCCCTGCCGACCTATCACCAGATAGGGATCCTCGCGCCCCTGCTCCTCCTGCTGCTGCGTGTCGTCCAGGGCATGGTCTCGGGCGGGGAGTACGTAGGGGCCGTGGCCTTCATCGTGGAGTGGGCGGAGCCCAACCGGCGGGGCTACTACGCCTCGTACGCCTCCAACAGCTGTTTCGTCGGAATCCTCGCCGGCGCCGGCACCGCCGCGCTCACCAGCTGGGTGTTCGAAGGACCCGCGCTGGACTCGTGGGGCTGGCGCATCCCGTTCCTGCTCGCACTCCCGCTGAGCGCGGTCGGGATCTGGCTCCGGAGGCACATCTCGGAATCACCCGAGTTCGTCCGGGCCACGGACGGCGGCAAGGAGGTCGTCACGTCGCCGATCCGGGAAGCCCTGCGCACGCAGTGGCGTCCGATACTCGTGCTCTGCGGCGTCTCCGTCATGCTCGCGATCCTGTCCTACAGCTGGGTCACGTTCTATCCCGAGTACCTGACCGGCACACTGGGCCTGCCCCGCTGGATGGCACTGACGTCCAACGCGATCTCGGTCGCCGTACTCATCCCGCTGCTACCCCTGGCGGGCATCCTCTCGGACCGGATCGGGCGTAAACCCATGCTGGTCGTCGGCGCCGTCGCCTGCATCGTCCTGGTGCCGCTGGCCTTCCGGGTCGGCGAGGGCGGGACCTTCGGGACGGCGGTCGCGAGCCAGCTGATCTACATCATCCCCGAGTTCTTCCTGACCGGCATCGTCACGGTCTGCACCGCGGAACTCTTCGCCACCCGCACCCGGTTCAGCGCGAGCGCCATCGCCTACAACAGTTCGTTCTCCATCTTCATGGGGATCACCCCGTTCGTGGCGACGCTGCTCGTCAGCAGCTTCGACACGATCTACGCCGTGTGGGTCTACCTCGCGGCGGCCGCGGTCATGGCCCTCGTCGTCGTGAGCGCCTTCATGACGGAGACGTACCGGAGCCACCTGGGTGCGGACAAGTTCGCCAAGTGACCGGGAACCCGGACCGCAGTACCGGCCCCACTGCCGCCCCTGGCACGGCGGGCCGCATTCACTCCTCTGTACATACGCATACACAGAACGTTTCGAAAGGTGAGACTCATGCCGCTGGACCCCGCCGCCTACCTTCCCTACAAGGACCCGGACGACTTCATCCGTGAGGTCACCGACCGCATCTGGGTGGACCGCGACATCGACCACATCGTCGAGAACTACGAGCCGGACTCGATCGTCCACACCAGCCTGGGCACCGTGGTGGGCCGCGACGGGGTGATCGAAGGCAGCACCATGCGCATGGGCAGCACGCCCGGTCACATCGGCCAGGCCGAGGACGTGGTGTGGGAAGCCCGTGGAGATGACGCCTTCCTCAGCTCGCACCTCGTCTTCTCCGCCGACGAACACCTGGTGGACGGCCGCAACATCCGCATCCGTAAGCGCACCGTCGCCAACTGCCTCTACCGCCGGGGCCGGATGGTCGAGGAGTGGGTGGTCCGCGACGAGCTGGCGGACTGCCTGCAGCGCGGCGGCGACCCGGACGAAGCGGCCCGCGCCCTGCGGTTCCAGGGCTACAGCGGGTCGATGACCGAGGAACCGCCGAAGGACGTTCTGCTGGCAGGCGTCAGCGGTCCGCGCCCCGACGAGTTCCGGCCCGAGTGCGAGATGGTGCTGGAGTTCATCGAGGACGTGTGGACGCGGCGACGGCTGCACAGGGTCAACGACTTCATGGTGCGTGACCTCTTCCTGCACACGATCGGCGACCGGACGGTCATCCGCCCCGAGCGCTACCAGAGCGATCTGCTGGCCATGGTCGGGCCCTTCCCCGACGCGAGGTTCGCGGTGCGGGACGTGCAGACCAACTACGCCCCGCGGTACGCCGGCCTGCGGGTGGCCGTCACCTGGACCATGCACGGCACCTACCGGGGCACGCCGGTCTTCGGGCAGCTGACCGACAAGCCGGTGACCGTGCTCGGGGTGTCCCAGTTCCTGATCCAGGAGGGCCGGATCGTCAAGGAGGTCCGCGTCTACGACGAGATCTCGCTGCGGGCCCAGATCAACAGCACGCGCGGGGACGGCCCGGCAGTGGAGGCCAACATCTACTGACCCGTCCTCCGGGCCGCCTCGCTCGTCACGGGTGCGGCGGCCCGGGGTCAGCCGGGCAGCCGCGGCACGCTCTCGATCAGCCGGCGGGTGTAGGAGTGCGCGGGTTCACCGAGCACCTGGGAGGTGGCTCCCTGCTCGACGAGCCGGCCGCGCTCCAGCACAGCGGTGCGCTCGCAAAAAGGCCACGACCGACAGGTCGTGGGAGACCATCACCATCGTCAGCCCCCGCTCCTCCTTCAGTTCGGCCAGCAGGACGCGTGGGTCGCAGACCGTGGCCCGGGCGATGGCGATGCCCTGACGCTGGCCGCCGCGGCGTCATGCCTGGCGCCCGGCCCCTCTCCCGAGGAGGGGCCGGTGGTGGTGCCGGCGGACGACGGCCACCCGGTCGGGCGGTCACCCGCGAGAGCGGCGCCTCACGGACAGGGCCCACCGCGCCACCGCTCGGGGTCGATCCGGCCTGCGTACAGGGGGAGTTCGATGGGCGGCTGATCATCCGCGAACGGGTCCCACACCCGGGTGAGGCCTGCCGTCCCCCGCGTGCGCACCCGGCGGGCCTCGGCGAGGTCGAGCACGTCCGTCAGGACCTCCTCCGGGCCGGGGCCCGCCTCGGCGCGCATCTCCCCCTCCGGGCCCACGACGACGCTTCGCCCGACGCCGTCCGGCGCCGCCGCGTTGAGGCTGGCCATGAACAGCTGGTTCACGATGGCGTTGGCCTGCGCGAGCACGACTTCCTGGGCGCGGTCGACGGTGGGCGTGCGCACCAGGTTCAGTACGAGATCGGCGCCCTGCCACGCGAGGTGGCGCGTCGTCTCGGGGAACCATGCGTCGTAGCAGATCGTCAGGCCCACGCGCCCGTAGCCCTCCATGTCGAAGACGACGAAGGTGCTGCCGGACGCAGTGGTCTCGTAGGGCCGCCAGGGAAAGATCTTGCGGTACGCCGCGACCCGTTCGCCCGCGGGTGAGTAGACGGGAGCCGTGTTGTAGATCCGGCCGTCCGCGCCCTGCTCGTAGACACTGCCTGGCACGAGCCAGATGCCCAGTTCGCGCGCGAGGGCCGCCAGCCGCGTACCGCGGGGCCCGTCCAGCGGCTCGGCCGCCGCGCTCATGACCGTCTCGGGCTCCTCACCGGGCCTGTGACCGCACAGGTGGAGTTCCGGGTAGGCGAGCAGCCGGATGTCGGGATGCGCCTCGGTGACGCCGCGCACCTCCGCGGCGAACCCGTCCGGATCGTCGGCGGCGTGATGCCGCGCGGCCGTCTGGGCGAGGCCGATCGGCAAGGGCATCGTCATCGCAGGGCAACCTTCCGCGCAGGGTGATTCCAGGGGCGCGGACGAGCCAATCACCGAGCCTTCCGCGGGACAAGATCCCTTCCCCCAGTGCCATCCACAGGGCGACCCAGCGGATCCGCACCGGCGCGCCCTCCTCCGACGTCGTGACAGCGACGATCAGCATGTCCGCCGAGGACGTGAGTTACTCGGCCCGAATGGCATCTGCCGGGATCTCGAAGACGATCGCGGGCCCGTCGCTCTCGTTCCCCTCCTCGCCGACGCGGGTGAAACCGAAACCCGCGATGGTTGCCAGCGAGGCCTTGTTGTCGGCTCCGACCCTGGCCCGCACGGTCCTGACCTCGGGTTCGGCGGCAGCCCTGACAAGCAGCGCCCTCAGCATGGCGCGGGCATAGCCTTGGTGGCGATATCCGGGCACGACGGTGAAGCCGACCTCGACCATGCCGTCCGCGTCCGGCGGCCCGTGGAACCCGGCGTCGCCGACGACCACCCCGTCCGGCTCGGCCACCGCTGCCCGCGTGATCCAGGGCGCGGCAGAGGGGTCCTCGGCGAGCTGGCCGGCGCGATGGCGGAAGATCCAGCGAGCCCGGTCGCCGACGAAGTGCTGGTCCAGGGCCACGCCGGCCTCGGCGCTGCCGCCGGCAAGGTCACCGTCGGCAAGCGCCCGCAGCGCCTTCGCACTCAGCTCGACGAAGCGGACGCGTCTGGGGATGGCGAGAGGTTCGTTGTTCATCGCTGACATGTTGGCCGGGCGCCGAAGAGCTGTCCACCGCCCCCGGGAAGGCCTGGCGGCCGGTCGGCCCGACGGTTCCGTCAGCGGTCGTCATGATGTTCCTCCGATGCGAGCCGGCGGCCACGTGCGGTGCGGGGCTCGGCGGCATCCCGGAGGCTCCGGACGCTCAGCCGGCCCCGCCGTCGAGCAGTCGGCTGTAGCGCAGCCGCAACGCCCGCTCCGTGCTGGCCACCGCGGCGCCTATACCGAAGGCGATGTCGAGCCATCCCGGCAGGTCGATGGGCGAGGTGAAGGTCCCGATGCGTTCGGCGACGGGTTCCACCTGGGTGACCGGTCCGATGAGCTGCGAGACGAGGAGAGCCAGCGAGAAGACGAGCACGACCGCCGAGATGACACCGGCACAGCGGCTCAGTGCGGGGTGCGCCCTGTCGAAGTGTGCGCGCCGTCCTTCGGCGGAGTGCGGGTCCGGGGTGAGTTGGTACTCGGCGCCCTCGGCTGTGACGTAGTGGCAGCGCTTGATCCCGAAGGCGCTCATCCTCACTTCGACGGTGCCGCCCTGGACGGGGAAGAAGGCAGGGAGTCCGGACCGGGCGTGCTGCCTGCCGTCGAGGTACAGGTGGGCCTTGACCGCACCGGACGACTGGTTCTGCCCATGCCTGACGTCGACGGCGTACACCGCCTGTCGGCCGTCGTCCCGCGGCAGCCGAAGGTAGAACAGCGCGCGGAAGAGCAACTGCCACCAACGGAAACGCTTCAGCGTCCGCCCGTCCCCCGGCTCGACCCGCTGCGCGGCCCTGTGACGCCGCCACTCCTTGAACATGCCTCCCACTCCCTCCACCCGTCCGGCTCGGCCGCGCGGACGAGGCCCTGCGACGGGCGCTGTCCACGGCCAGGAATTCGAGTCTGTCCGTGCGGACCGCCCCGCACATCAGCCCGGCGGTCCGCAAGGTCTTGGCCCGCGGGCGAGGCAGTGATTCGACTCAGGTCCAAGGCGGTGTCAGCCCCAGGTCTGACTCGCCGGCCGCACCGCCTGGCGATAATGACCAGGTGAACACGGACGGCGCGCCACAGCTCGAATGGTGGCAGCAGACCTGGCGGCTGGCAGCGGCCGCGGCCGCGGGCATTCCGGCCTGGCTCTACACCGGTGTGCTGCTGCACTGGCAGGGTGCCGGCACCGGCGCCTGGTTCGTCATCGGTGATCCGCTGGTAGCTCTCGGCTGTCTGGCCGCGCTTCTGTGGCGGCGGCGGTTCCCGCTCGCCGTCGCCTTGGCGGTCGTGATCGCCTCGGCCGCGTCGGCACTGGCGGCCGGCGCCGCGCTCGTGGCTCTGGGCTCGGTCTCCACCCGTCGACGTCCGGTGGAGATCGGGGCCGTGGTGCCGGCCTACGTGATCGCGTCGCAGTTCGCCGTCGGGTTCTACCCGGTCCAGAGCCCGCCCGGCTCGTTCTGGCTCCAGGTCGCGTTCCCGGCGCTGACCGCGGGCATCGCGGTGGCCATGGGCATGGCCGTCGGCGCGCGGCGTGTCGAGGTGCGGTCCTTGCGGGACCGGGCGGAGAGCGCGGAACGGGAACAGAGCGCACGAGCGGCGCAGGTACGGGCCCTGGAACGCAACCGGATCGCCCGCGAGATGCACGACGTGCTGGCACACCGGATCTCCCTGGTCGCCATGCAGGCCGGAGTGCTGGATCACCGCGGCGACCTCGGGGCCGAGGACAGCCGCGTGCTGGTCCGCGGCATCGCCGAGGCCTCCCACAGCGCGCTGGAGGAACTACGGGATGTCCTCGGTGTGCTGCGGGCCGACCCGGGCCGACCGGAACCACCGCAGCCCTCCTTCGACCGGATCCCCGACCTCGTCACCGATGCCCGCGCATCGGGACTGGACGTCACGCTCACCAGCACCGTGACGGGAACACCGCCCGACGTCGTCGGACGGACCTGCTACCGGGTCGTCCAGGAAGGGCTCACCAACGCCGCCAAACACGCGCCGGGCGCACACATCCACATCGTTCTCGCGGGAACGGCGGACAGCGGGCTCGATGTCAGCGTCCACAATTCCCCGGCGACCACGAAGCCCGTGCAACCGCCGGCATCGGGGTTCGGACTGCTCGGCCTCGCCGAACGGGTCGGCCTCGCCGGCGGAGAGCTCGACCATCACCCCGCCCCCGGCAACGGATATGTCCTCACGGCGCGACTACCCTGGCCGAACCCCACCCACGAAAAGAGAACATGAGTGGACAGCGAGCGGGAGCCGGTGCGTGTCGCCGTCGTCGACGACGAACAGCTCGTACGGATGGCGCTGCGGCTCGTCATCGACGGTGAACCCGACCTGACCGTCGTCGCGGAGGCCGCCGACGGGAACGCCGCGATCACCGTGGTGGACGAACAACGGCCGGACGTCGTGCTGATGGACGTACGGATGCCCGGCCGTGACGGTCTCAGCGCGGCCCGGGAGCTCCTCACCCGGCCGGTGCCGCCCCGGGTGCTCATGCTGACCACGTTCGACTCCGACGATCTGGTCCTCGGCGCACTGCGCGCCGGAGCACTGGGGTTCGTCCTCAAGGACACCCCACCGCCGCAGATCCTCGACGCCGTACGGGCCGTCGCGGACGGCAACCCCGCGCTGTCTCCCGCGGCCACGGCACGGGTGATCGCCGCGGCCACCGGCCCGCAGTCCTCCCACGCCCGCGACTCGTCCCGCGAAGCCGCGCGTAGGCAGCTGTCCACACTGACCGAACGGGAACTCCAGACCGCACGGGCCATCGCCGACGGACTGGGCAACCCTGAGATCGCGCGAAGGCTGAACATCACCGTCGGGACCGTCAAGGCACACACAGGCGCCCTGTTCGCCAAGCTGGCGGCCGAGAACCGGGTGCAGATCGCCCTTCTGGTCCGCGACGCGGAGGAGTGACCAGGTCAGTCCCGGGTGATCACGATGACATCGTCGTTCTCGCTCCAGCGCCGGACGTCGGTCTTGCACGGGTTGACCCGCACCCCGTAGCCGGGCCCCGTCGTCGCGCGGTCACGGCACCGGTATCCGACGGCGCTCTCCCCCCGGCGTGAAGCCGACTCGACGACGGTGGCGAAGGAGGCGCGGCACCCCGCCCTCACATAGTGGCCGGCCGGCTTGAGTTGGATCGTGTTGCCGCCGGGAGCGAGGAGCTCCTCGAACAGGTCCGCGAGATGCCAGCTCTGCGAGATCTGAGAGATCAGAAGGCCGACCAGTTTCCCGCTGACGACGAAGTCGGCTCCGGGGCCGACCGGCGCGATGGCCCTGTTGCGGTCGTCGGTCATCTCGGTGACCACGGTCACCGAGCTCCCCGATGTGCGTTCCAGATCGCGCAGGAGCAGCAGGGTGACCAGCGTGCGGTCGTCCGGCGCACCGCCACAGGTCCCACGGTCGGGGCCGAGGACGATGACGCCGTCGTACGTGGCGAGGTCCAGACCGTTCACCGTCTCGGGCAGGGTGGGGTCTCCGGGGCGCAGGACGACCGTGAGGCGGGTGGCGACCTCCGCCTCCGCGGCGCGCACGTCCTCGGCGGTGAGCTCCCCGCCGTCCGCCACCACGTGGAGGATCGAGCCGGGGCCGACGTGGTCGGACAAGTGGCGGACGATGCGGCGCGCGCGGCGGTTCCACCCCAGCAGGAGCAGCTTTTCGGACCGCGTCGCCGCCGGTGGCCGGGACACGATCACCGACACGTCGACGGCCGTGGGCTCAGGGGCCTCCATCGTGGTGTCGTCGTCCTCCGCGATCACGACGAGCCGGTCGCCCGTACGAACGAGCGAGTCCGGTGGCGGGTTGAGCCACAGCTTCCCGTCCGCTCTCACGATGCCGACCACCGTCGATGTCAGATGGGCCGTCAGGGCTTCGGCATAGGTGCGGCCGGCCTGCGCCGGCGCCTCGACCACGTAGAACTCGTCGCCGGCGAAGTCGAGCAACTCCTGGTACACGGTCGACAGTCCGGGCTGCCGAGCGCACTGCGCCACGAGCCGTGCGGTGATGTCGTCGATCTCCAGGACGACCGCGCCCGGGCCGGCGGCGAGAGTGGCAGCCAGCCGGTAGCGGCCGTCCCGGACCACTGCCAGGATCCGGGCGCGGCAGTCGTCGTCGATCGCCGCCCGGAGGGACAGCAGGTTCTTGACGATCTCGGCGTCCTCGTCGGGTTCGTCGCGCGGTAGCACCAGGACGACGTCCGCCGTGGCCGGGCTGACCCGTTCGAGCGCGGCCGGGTCCGTCGGGCGCCCGTTGCGGCAGATGATCCGGGTGCTCCCTGTGTCACCCACTTCAGTACGCAACTCCTCCTCCATGTCCGTCTTGTCCCGGTCGGCCAGGACGGCGATGGCTCTCCGCCCCTGGTTGGCGTTGGCTTCCACGATCTCGGCCACGACCGTGATGATCTGGTCGGACCAGCCGAGCAGGACGGTGTGGCCGTCCTCCAGGACGGTGGAGTGGCCTCGCCGGAGGTCGAGGAGCTTCTCGGTGATCGCGGCGGTGATCAGGCTGACGAGGGTGGACACGTAGAAGAGAGCGACCAGGGCGAGGAAGACCGACAGGACGACGCGCAGGGGTGATCCGGGCTCTCCGCCCAACCGGAGGGTCTGTCCGACGCTCCGCCACACCGCTGCGGCCTTCGCCCACCGGTCGGCGGGCGCCTGGTCGTCCGTCCATACCAGGATCGCGCTGGCCGGGACGACGATGACCAGGCACGCGACGGCGAGCCAGCCGATGAGGGCCGCGGCACCGCCTGCCAGCGTGTTGTCGAACCAGTACCGCGCCTGCTCGCGCAGCGCTGCCCGGCGGGGCACGCCCGCGACGGGACCCACCGGGTCCGTGGGTGCGGCCTGGCCTTGCCGTTGCTTCCCCACCCTGGTGACCCCGGGCCGGCGGCGCCTGTCCTGATCGTTGCTCGTCTTGTGCACAGCAGCAGCGTGAAGAGTCGTTGATCACGGCATACGGGGATCAGCCCGTGGTTCATCCTTTAGAGGACCAGGCGGATGTCGATGCCGCTTTCCCCTGCCCGGTCGGGCTCCACGTGAACCCCGTGACCGGCCCCTCAGCCCAACCGGAACACCGGGCCGCGCGGAGTGAACGGCAGGGTGGCACCCTGCGGGATGAGAAAGGCGTGATCGCGCCGGATCCGCAGGATGTCGCACCATCCGTCGGTGATGACGAGTACCGGGGCAGTCGGCGGGAAGTCGTCCGCCCTCCGCAACAGGTCGATGCCCGGCTGCAGTTCTGTGCCGCCGCGGCCGCGTACCCGCACCCGGCCCGCGATCTCGGCCGGGGGCAGGTACCCCGCGTCGTACGGCGCCGCGTCGCAGAACACCACACGCGCCGCCGGCACGTCGCGTGCCTCCGCGTAAGAGGCGATCGCCCCCAGCGCCTTGCCGAGCAGTGTGCTGTTCATCGAGCCGGAGGTGTCGAGTACCACTCCGAACGTGCAGCGGGCCGTCTCCTCGGGAGGGAAGTACCGGCCGGCGCGCGGGATGTCCGGGGTCGACGCCTGCCGCCGGGCAGGGCGGGCGTAGGAGCGTACGGGCTCCGGCCGGGGTACGTACTCGTCGAACCAGCGGGCGAGTTGCGCGTCCCACGGCACGGGCGGGTGGGCCAGCGCCCGGATCTCCTGGATCAGTCCGGCGGGCAACAGGCCTCGCTCGCCGTACTGGTGCAGGTCGAAGCCCTGGACGAGGCCCCGCCGGTAGAAGTCGTCCAGGTCGGTGTAGGGGCGGGCGTCGGCGTGCGGCAGCGGCTCGCCGAGGATGTCGCCGACCCCCTTCCCCCGCAGGGTCGCTAGCCGGCGCCGGCGGCGCAGGTCGCCCGCGATCCGGTCGTACACCTCTTCCGCCGACAGGCCTCGCAGCTCGGGGTCGTACAGCAGCCCTTCGGGCATCTCGCCCACGCGCATCTGGACGAGCCAGTCGTTGACGACGTAGTCGGCCGCGACGTTGAAGAGGAACGGGTCGCGGCCACCGCGGCGTTCCCCGTGGCGCAGGGCGGCGTGCAGCATCTCGTGGGCGAGGACGAAGCGCCATTCCTCGTCGGTGAGCTTCCGCAGCGGGTTGACGTAGATCTCGCCGGCTGTTGAGCTCACCGCGGCGATCGCGATGCCCTGCGTACGGGCGAGTTCGGCGTCGGCCACGACGGAGAGTCCGGCGGCGAGCCCGCCGAGCAGCGGATACGAGGACACGAACCAGTTCAGGGCCCGGTCCCAGGGCTGCCGCGGTGCGCGCGCTCCGGTCTCCCGGTCGGGACGGCCGCCCGCCGCGTCCATGGCGGTGGAGACGCTGCGGGTGAGCGCGCGGGCGAACGCGGTCTCCCAGTCGGGGACCGCGGTGTTCCACGCGTTCCAGGTCGTGAGGACCTGGTCGGGGTGCCCGCCCGCTGTGCCGCACTCCTCGTAGGCGGCGGGGATGCCGTCGCGTCGCCAGCGGGCGGCGAGCTGTTCCTCGTCGCCGCCAGGGTAGGCCGCCGGCAGGTGGTCGGGAGGGCGGCCCACGGGGGAGGTGAGCAGGAAGCGGTTGACGACCGTGCAGCGGGCCGCGAGCTCGTACCGGTCGGGCTGCACGCGCGGATCGTCCTTGGAGGCGGGCACATGGCCGAAGCCCAGATGCAGCGCGCAGTGGGCGAGGACCCAGGCCCATTCGGCCGGCTCCGCCCGTTTCGTGGGATGTGCGTGGACGACGCCGCCGGAGGTGACGGCGGCCAGTCCCCCGGCCGGTGTCCGTTCGCACGTGGCCTTCCGGCAGACGGAGAAACCGACCGCACGGAAGGCCGGGTTCCGGTTGAGGAGCAGGAGGCCCGCCGCGAACGCCTCGGCGGCCGGGTCGGGCTTGTCGCCCTTGCTTTTCTTCCCGTTCCGGCCCTTGCTCCCGCCCGCCGGGGCGTTCATCGCCGTGCCTCGACCAGCCGGGGCATGTCGCGTGCCGCCTCGACGAGGAACCAGGCGGGCAGCACCGGCTGTCCGTCGGCGTCGTCCGCGATGACGGTCTGTGCGACCTCGACGGAGATCTCGGCGAGCCGCACGAGCAGCGACTTGGCCTGGTAGGAGGTCTGCCGCATCGACTCGGAGACGTGCTCCCTCTGCCGCGGGAGTTCCTTCACCAGCCGTCCGCGGAACGCCTCGGCCAGGTAGTAGAGGAGGTCGCGGTCCTCGATCCGGGCCGGCCATGAGGCATCGCCCTTGAGGATCGCCTCGATGCCGAAGGTGTGGCGCACGATCTTCGCGTAGCCGCAGAAGGAGACGGCGTGTGCGGGCGTCAGCGTGCCGTGCACGATCACCTTCAGCGTGTCCTCGCCGATGCCCGGGCCGAAGGAGTGCAGGGCGTCGGACAGCATGTGCCAGGAACGGGGAGTGGAGAAGGGTTCCTCGGTCTTGGGCGGCTGCGACCACAGGTGGTCGGGGCGGTCGGTGACGTAGTCCGTCACCCAGGGGTGGATGCCGTTCTCCCCCGCCCACACCAGCCAGTCCGCGGCCGTGGCCCGCAGGTGGACGTGGGTGAGGCGGTTGACCAGGGCGGACGCGATCGGTCGGGCCAGCGCGTTGTCCGTGGCGCGGTTGCCGGCCCCGATGACGATCGAGCCGGCGGGGAGCTCGTACGAGCCGATCCGCCGGTCCAGGATCAGCGAGTAGAACGCCTTCTGGACATCGGGGGTGGCGGCGTTCAGCTCGTCGAGGAAGAGGCAGTACGGTTCGTCGCGCGCGATGCTCTCCGGCGGGCAGAACACGGACCGGCCGTCGCGGATCTGCGGCACGCCGATCAGGTCCTCGGGTGCGAGCTGCGTCCCGAGGAGGCTGACGCACTCCAGTCCCAGCGACTCGGCGAAGCCGCGTACGAGCGACGACTTGCCGATACCCGGCGCTCCCCAGAGGAACACGGGCCGCACGGTGGCGAGCCCGAGCAGCAGGTCGGGGATCTGGGCGGGGGTGACCGTGACGGCAGCCTGCACGCGGAGGTTTTCCTTCGGGACGTGGGAGAGTGAGCCCGCTCAGTATGGGAGCGCCCACGGACCGCCCGCAGCCGATTATCGTGCGGGTCAGCCCACCAGGTCCGGCGCGCGCAGCATCTCCGGCGGGATGCCCCAGGCGTCGACGAAGCCGACCGCGAGAGGGCGGACCTTGCGGCAGAGGTCGTTCACCTCACGGCTGATCGCCTTGGAGCGCTGGACGGTCAGCCGGCCGTGCTCCATGAACCAGGCCCGGTCCGCCTCGATGGTGGACAGGGCGAACAGGTCGCACAGCAGGCCCAGCGCGACCTTGTTGCCGCCCTCGGGCAGCGTGCGCACCCTGTCGACGAACGCCTCCAGCACCAGGCGCTCGACGTGCGCGTGGGCGACCGCGATGACGTGGTCCTGCACCTGTGAGAAGACGACGCCGGGATCGCGCTTCTGGTCGACCCCGCGCTTGAGCCGGCGGGCCACGCCGGCGAGCATGTGCTCCTCGCGGTAGCGGAGCATGGCGAGCTGGTACTCCGAGTCGAGCAGGCCGGCTTCCTGGTCCCACTCGTCGCCGCCGGGCAGCAGGTCACGGACCCGCTCCAGCAGCTTGTGGGCCGATGTCTTCTCGATGACCGTCTCGACGGCGAGGCCGGTGACGTAGCGGACCATGCCGAGCTGGTCCAGGTCCTCGAACTCGGCCGCGTAATGGGTGAGGAGGCCCTTGGCCACGAGCTGCAGCAGGACGTGGTTGTCGCCCTCGAAGGTGGTGAAGATGTCGCTGTCGGCCTTGAGGGCGGCGAACCGGTTGACGGCGAGATAGCCGGCACCGCCGCATGCTTCGCGGCACTCCTGGACGACCCGGGTGGCGTGCCAGGTGCCCAGCGCCTTGGTTCCGGCGGCCCGCGCCTCCAGCCTGCGCCGCGCCTGCGCGTCGTCCTCGATGCCGGAGAAGACTTCGTGCAGCTGCGTGCGCACGACGTCCTGCGCGAAGTGCAACGCGTACGTACGCGCGATGAGCGGCAGCAGACGACGCTGATGCAGACCGTAGTCGAGGAGCAGTTGCTCCTCCGTGTCCGAGGCCGCTTCGAACTGCCGGCGTCGCACGGCGTACTTCGTGGCGATCGCGAGGGCGACCTTGGCCGCGTTGACCCCGGCGCCGCCTACACAGACCCGGCCCTGCACCAGCGTGCCGAGCATGGTGAAGAAGCGGCGGTCGGGGTTCTCGATCGGGCTCTCGTAGACACCTTCGGCGGTGACGTCGGCGAACCGGTTGAGCAGCGCCTCACGCGGCACCCGTACGCCGTCGAACCAGATGCGTCCGTTGTCCACGCCGTTGAGGCCCATCTTGCGGCCGTCGTCCTCGACCCGGACGCCGGGTGCCACTTCGCCGCCGGCCCGGATCGGCACGACGAACGCGTGCACCCCCTGGGATTCCCCGCCGACCTCCAGCTGGGCGAAGACGACCGCGAGCTCGGCGTGGCGCGCCGCGTTACCGATGTAGTCCTTGCGGGCCCGGTCGCCGTCGGTGGTGATGACGAACTCCTGGCCGGCGGCGTCGTACCTCGCGCGGGTGCCGAGCGCCTGGACGTTGGAGCGGTGCCCGGTCTCGGTCATCGCGAAGCAACCCATCAGCTGCCCGGTGATGAGGTCCGGGAGATAGGCGTCGTGGTGGCGTTCGGTGCCCAGCTGCAGGATCGCGCCGCCGAAGAGCCCGAACTGCACGCCGACCTTCACCAGCACCGACAGGTCACCGAAGGCAAGCGTCTCGAACGCGGCGATCGAGGCCCCGATGTCGCCGCCCCCGCCGTACTTGCTCGGGAAGCCCATGCCCGTCTGGCCCGTCGCAGCCATCTCGACCACGAGCTCACGCACCCGCTCGCGAAACGCGTCAAAGCCGAGCTCCTCGGCCTCCTCGAGGACGGAGGCGTACGTCACCAGGTTGGTCCGGACGAGGTCGCGGATGTCGGCGTACTCGCCGTCGAGCACCTCGGTCAGTGCCCGGACGTCGACCTCGGGCTGCACGTAACCGCTCGGGTCGGTGGATGTGTTGTCAGTGGCCATGCCATTTCGCTACCCCGCCCCGGCGCGATCAAGCGGTCGGCCCGGGCTGCCGGAGCCATACGAGGGAAACACAGCATGGCTGCCGCGCGCGGTGATGCCCACCGACGGCGGACGGCGAGGCCGTACTCTGGAACCGATGATCGGGCGCGCCCCCGTATGGCTACCGCGCAACCGGTCGACTTCCACAGCTGAGGGCAGCAGAACACCCGCGAGCTCCACGCTGATCCGCTTGATCGAGCCCTCCGACGGCGCCGTGCTCGCGGGGCTGCTCGCCCGGAACCGGCAGGCGTACGCGCGCCGGCTGCCCGCGAGGCCTGCGGATTTCTACACGTCCGAGGGGCAAGCCCCGGTCATCGAATCCCTTCTGGCCTCCCATGCCCGGGGGCTCGCATGGCCCGGCGTCGTGGTCTCCGACGACACCGTCATCGGACAGGTGACCATCAGCTCGATCCTGGGCGGCCGCCGCGACTACGTACGGGAGGGCGCCCCCACCGTGCTGCGGTTGAAGCTTCCCGCCGGACGCTTCACGGCGCATCTGCTCACCGGCGACCCGAACACATTCGACAGGACACTGATCGTCCGCGTGGACGGAGCGGAGAGGGCCCGCGGCGAGCAGCTCGACGGCCGGGAGTTCACCTGAGCGCCTGTGTCGTCCTGGCGGACGAGGCGCCGCAGGGGGGGCGGCACGGGTTGTCGCGTGGCTACCAGGTGAGGTTGGCGAATCCCGGGGAACAAGGGGCGACAGACGATGGGAGGTTGCCATGGATGGCAGAGATCTGGAACTTGGCGAGCTTCTGGCCGCCGCGGAGTCCGCGCCGCCCGGGGCGTCCGTCGGAGTGGTCGCGCACGATCTGCGCAAGCGCTTCGGGGCGGAGAGTGTGTCGTTCCTGTTCGTCGACCTCATGGGTGAGCGGCTGCTACGCCTGACCGCGCCCGTCGAGGGTGACATGGGGGATGTTCCGGAGCGGATCGGTCTGCAAGGCAGCATCTACGACACCGTCCTCCGCAGCCAGCGTCAGCACGTGGCTCCGGACGGCCAGGGCGGACGGCGCGTGATCTCTCCGGTGAGCAACCGGGGCGACTGCATCGGTGTGCTGGAGGTGACACTGCAGTACGCCGACGACGCCGTGCTCGGACAGATCAGCGACGCGGCCCACGCCCTGGCGTACATCATCGTCACGGACCGCCGCTTCACCGACCTGTACCACGCCGGCCGGCGCACCACCCGGACCAGCCTGGCCGCCGAGATCCAGCATCAGCTGCTCCCCTCGTCCTCCTGCTGCGAGGCTCCCCAGTTCACCCTCGCCGCAGGACTTGTCCCGGCCGACGACATCGGCGGCGACACCTACGACTACACCCTCGATCAGGACACGCTGCACCTGTCCATCACCGACGCCATGGGCCACGACACCGACTCCGCCCTGCTGGCCACACTGGTCACGGCCGCGTTGCGCGGCGCGCGCCGTACAGGCTGCGACGCGCTGCACCAGGCCCATCGCGCCCACGAGGCCCTGCTGAGCCACCGTCGTGGGCTGGCGACCGGACAACTGCTGTGCGTCCGACTCGAGACGGGCACCTGCGAACTGGTCAACGCGGGGCATCCCTGGCCCCTCCGCCTGCGGAAGGGTGCCACCGAGGCCGAGGAGGTCCAGCTCGCCGTCAACCTGCCGTTCGGTGTCGCAGCGCCGACCTCCTACCAGCTCCAGACGCTTCAGCTGCACCCCGGCGACCGACTCGTCCTGCTCACCGACGGCATGCAGGAACGAGGGGCCGCAGCTGTTGACCTGGCCTCTCTCGTGGGCGACACCCGCGCCTCGCATCCCAGGGAGGCCGTCCGGGCCCTGACCACAGCGGTGCTGGATGCCTGCCGGGGCAATCTCAAGGACGACGCGACCGTCCTCATACTGGACTGGCACGGAACCGAGGAGTCCGCTCGGCGAGGCGCGCTCGCGGCGCACTGAGCCGTTCAGACGGTGATGGTCTTGTACTCGATGTACTGGGAGAGGCCGGCGGCCCCGTACTCGCGGCCGATGCCGCTGGCCTTGAAGCCTCCGAACGGACCGTCGAAGCCGACGGAAGCGCCGTTGACGGTCACGGTCCCGGTACGGATCCGACGCGCCACAGCCAGCGCACGGGCCTCGTCGGAGGACCACACTCCGCCGGAGAGGCCGTACTCGGAGTCGTTGGCGATGCGTACGGCCTCGTCCTCGTCGTCGTAGGCGATGACGACCAGGACGGGGCCGAAGATCTCCTCCTGCGCGATCCGCATGGAGTTGTCGACGTCGGCGAACAGGGTCGGGGTGACGTAGTTGCCCCTCTCCAGGCCCTCGGGGACCTGCGGACCGCCGGTCACCAGACGGGCACCTTCCTCGATGCCCAGTGCGATGTAGTCGCGCACCCGCTGCTGCTGGTCGCGGCGGATCATCGGGCCGATGAAGGTGTCCGGCTCCTCGGGGTCACCCACCTTCAGGGACTCCACGAGCTCCTTCAGCGCGGCCACGACCTCCTCCTGACGGGAGCGCGGCACGAGGATGCGGGTCTGGGCGATGCAGGACTCGCCGTTGTTGAGCAGCGAGCTGAACTTCAGCCCCTGCACCGCCTCGGCCATGTCGGCGTCCGGAAGGATCACCGCCGCCGACTTGCCGCCCAGCTCCAGGCTGACCCGCTTCAGCTGTTCACCCGCGATCGAGGCGATCCGGCGTCCGGCCCGCGTCGATCCGGTGAACGCGATCTTGTCGACTCCCGGGTGCGACACCAGGTACTCACTGGTCTCCCTGTCCGCCGGCAGGACACTGATCACGCCCTCGGGCAGACCGACCTGCTCCAGCAGCTCCGCCAGCAGCCCCATGCTCAGCGAGTTCTCCGGCGAGACCTTCAGCACCACCGAGTTTCCCGCCAACAGGGCCGGAATGATCTTCGCCGTCGCCGCGGAGAAGGGTGAGTTCCACGGAATCACCGCGGCCACCACGCCCACCGCCTCCCGGCGCACGACGCTGCGCACCGGCGAAGCCGGGTCGGAGGGCTCCGGTGTCTCCTCCCATCCGAACTTTTCCGCCGCCTTCAGGTACGCGTTCGCCTGCCGTGTGAGTCCCGGCTGACCGGCCAGCGTGAACCACGTCGCGGAACCGTTCTCCGCCGAGATCAGCGCGGCGATCCGCTCCGCGCTCGCTTCGCGCAGGGCGTTGAACTCGCGCAGTACGGCGATTCGTTCAGCAGGCGCCGCCCCCTGCCACACCCCTGCCTCGAACGCCGCGCGCGCCGCTGCCACCGCACGGTCCACATCGGCCGGCAGCGCCTGCGCCGCGCGGCCGATCACGGTCTGGTCGTGCGGGGAGCGGATCTCCCTCAGCCCCGCGCCGCTCGGGTCCGTCCAGGAACCGGCGATGAAGAGCCGGTCGTAGGTGATCATTCGCTCCCGCCTCCATGGGATCGTTTAAATGTCTCACCAATGTAGCACTTCACTCGATTGATGGCACTTCCCTGCGCAGCCTTGAGCGCTGGGCGCGGCCTCTTCCCCCGCGTGCGGGCACATGACATCGTGAGTTCCCATGTCACAGAGCACCCGCATGCGATTGGGCATGGCCCTCCCGACGTTCGGTCCGGACGCGACGCCGGAAGGCATCATCAGAGCCGGTCGCACCGCGGAGGACATGGGCTACGACTCCCTGTGGACCGGTGACCGCGTACTCGCCCCGGCCGCGCCGAGCGTGCCCTACCCGGGCCGGGGCGGCGTGATGCCACGCACCTACGAGAACCACCTGGACCCCCTTGTCGCCCTGACGTTCGCCGCGGCGCACACGAGCCGGGTCCGCCTCGGGACCAGCACGCTGAACGGCCTCTGGCAGCCGCCGATCATGCTCGCCCGGTCACTGACCACCCTCGACATGGTCAGCCAGGGGCGGCTCGACGTCGGCCTCGGGCTCGGCTGGATGCCCGAGGAGTACAAGGCGGTCGGCGTGCCGTGGAACGGCAGGGGCACGAGACTGGACGAGACGCTCGACGTCCTGGAGGGGTACTGGGCCGGCGGCTCCTTCGCCCACGACGGGGCGCTGTTCACCGTCCCCGAGACGGAGGTGGGGCTCAGACCGCAACAGCGGCCCGGGCCTCCCGTACTCCTCGCGGCGTTCACACCCCGGGGCTTCGCCCGCATCGGACATCGGCTCGACGGCTGGCTGCCCGGCGCCATGCCGCTGACGTACCTCATGGACATGTGGGGCGCCATTGTGAGGGAGGCCGAGAAAGCGGAACGGGACCCGGCAACTCTGCGGATGGCGCTGCGTGTGAACCTCGAACTGACCGACACCGAAGCGGAGTCGGAGCTGGTACCGCAGCGGGGAACGCTACGGCAGTACGTCGACTACGCCCGGGCCGCAGCCGAGCACGGCGTGCACGAACTGTTCGTGGATCTCGGCCAGACGCCCGTCACGCTCGACGAACGAATCGACCTGGCCGGCCGCTTCATCACCGGAGTGCGGGCGGGGTGACGGACCGTACGCGGGTGCACCCGCGTACGTCAGGACCTTCCGAGCCCTCGCAACAGCGTGTCGACGACGAGGTCGGCCGCCCGGGCGGCCGACAGGTCCGACATCTGCCGCGACGCAAGGTGCATGAGCTGGGGCAGCAGAACACCGGCCCACCCCACCGGCGCGTCGGAGCGGAGCAGACCCTCGTCGGTGGCGCGTCGGAGGAATGCGTCGACTTCGCGGATCGAAGCGTCCCTCCGGGCGCGGACCTCGTCGTCGGCGAGCATACGGGCCAGGTCCACGGGCCAGGTCCGGTTCACGCCGATGATGTTCTCGACGTACCGGTGCAGAGCGACAGCGACCGGGGCCTCACGCAGTCGCGCGTCCTCGATGGCCCGCTCGATGGCCTCCAGCCGGGATGCGTAGACGGCCGCGAGGAGCTCCTCGCGGGAGGCGAACCGGCGGTAGACCGTGCGCCGGTCCACCCCGGCCTCGGCGGCGATGCTCGCGATACTGGCGCCCGGATCGGCGGCCAGCATGCGCGCACCGGTGGTCAGGACCGCTTCCACGTTGCGTACGGCGTCGGCTCTCACGCCTGGAGTTTACCGCCGCACGAGGAAGCTGCCACGATAAGTGCCCCAGCATGGGTGTGCATCACGTCATAGACGCCACATCCAGGTGGCGGATGGTCGTGCCGCCGAGATCAGCCCGACTCCGGCGGATTCTGTGCGTCGAAGGCGAAAAGGGTGTTGTCCGCCGCGGCCACGATCACCGCGCGCCCCGCGACGGTCACGCGCGGACTCTCGCCCTCCCCGCCCGATGAGCCCTCGGCCTGCGGGTCCGTCGTCCACAGGGGTTCACCGTCGTGCGGCGACAGCGCCACCACCCGGCCGGTGGCCGAGCTGAAGTACAGCGCGCCGGCGCCCGCCACGGGGCCCGACGCGCCCTCCACGGGCGTCTGCCGCGACCACTTCTTCCGTCCGGTAGCGGGGTCCAGCGCCGTGACAAGGCCCGTCTGCCCGCTCACGTAGACGGTGCCGTCCGCCATGCCGGGTGTCCCCCCGTATGTCCTGGCCAGTCGGGAGTACGTCACCTTCCGCGAGGCCGGGTCGACCCGCGCCACGCCGTCGTACCCGGTCAGCGCCGTGCCCTCGAAGTGCTCCTGGAGGAGTACGAGACCGCCCTTGTCCACGCCCACCGGCGTGGCGGGCCCGTCGACCGCGACAGGCCTGCCCAGCGTCCCCGAGGCGCGGTCGAGCGTGTACAGGGTGGGATGGCGCACCTCCAGGGCATCCACCTCGGCATCTGTCGCGCACATCGCGAAGAGCCGCGGTCCCGCGGGGACAGGAGCGCACTGGGTACCCGCGGGGAACGGCGTCTTCCAGGTCACCTCACCGCTGTGCGCGTCCCGGGCCTCGAAGCGGGAGTTGGAGGCGTCGACCGTCACGACGGCGGAGCCGGCCACGACGGCGTCCTGGGTCCGGCCCGTGACGGCCGTCGACTGGGCGCCGGACTCCACGGACCACAGCTCCCGGCCGCTGTCCGCGTCGATGGCCACCACCTCACGGGGAGGGCCCTGCGGGGCGTCCTGGGAGGCGAAGCGATGGCCGAGCACCGTGTCGTCGGTGGCGCCCACCAGGTGCATGCCCTGGACGGGGACGCCCGGGCTCTTCACCGTCCACGCCCTCGAGCCGTCCACGGCACTGATACGGGTCGCGACGACACCGCCGCCCCCGCAGAACAGCGCGTCACCGCGCGCGACGCAACGCAGCTCGTCGGGTATGCCCTCGTCACCGCCCTGCACGGTCCTGCGCCACGGCTCGAAGCCGTCCGGAAGCGCGGCGGCCGGCGCCGCGACGCTGTCACCCTTGTCGCCGCCGCCTCCTCCGAAGCTGCCCGTCTTCAGCGCGGCGACTCCCCCGCCGATCGCTGCCACCGCGACCGCGGCCGCGAGCACAGGCCGCCATCCTCGACGCAGACGGCGGCCGGCCGGGGCGCCGTTGCTCCCCGTCTCGGGTTCTGCCGGAGCGGTGGCGCTCGGGGTGGCCGGAGACGGGGTGGCCTCCGCCCCGGAGTGATGCTGGGTGATCATGTCGCGGGTCCGGCTCGCGCCGGCCGCAGGCACCTCGGTCCCACCGAGGTCGGACGGCAGGTCACGCAGCAGCACGAGGAGTTCGTCCGCCGAGGGGCGCCCCTCGGGCTCCTTGTCCAGGCAGGACTCGACGACCGCGCGCAGAGCCGCCGGCACGGCGCCCAGCGACGGCTCCTCGTGCACGACCTGATACGCCGTCATGTAGGGGCTGTCCGCGTCGAAGGGCCCGTGGCCCGTCGCCGAGTACACCAGCAAGGTCCCCAGCGAGAAGACATCGGACCGCGGACCCACACCGCGCGGCGCCTGCAGCTGCTCCGGCGACATGAAGGGCGGCGTACCGATGACACGCCCTGTCATCGTCAGCGTCTGCTGGTCCGCGGCGCGTGAGATGCCGAAGTCGATGACGCGAGGGCCCTCGGGCGAGAGCACGACGTTCGAGGGCTTCAGGTCACGGTGGACGACCCCCACCCGGTGGATGTCGCGCAGCGCCTCCGCCAGCCCGATGGCCAGCCTCCTCAGCTCCGCACCGTCCAGCGGGCCCTTCGCGGCGATGTGCTGGGCGAGCGTGTTCCCCTCGATATAGGTCGTCGCCATCCACGGCTGCTCGGCCTCAGGGGCGGCATCGACCACGGCGGCGGTGAACGCGCCGCTCACCCGTCTCGCGGCCGCCACCTCCTGCCGGAAGCGGATGCGGAACTCGTCGTCCCCCGCGAACTGCTGGTGGATCAGCTTGATCGCGACGGGCCGCCCCGAACTCGTACGGGCCAGAAAGACCGTGCCCATACCGCCGGAGCCGAGCCGTGCCTCGAGCGGATAGCCGCCGATCTCCGCTGGATCACCTCCGCGCAGCGACACTCTTCCCGACCTTCCGTCCCCCGTGCACCTCGCCGCCACGGGCCTGCCTTACCTGTCCTGCACCCAAACTAACCTCAGGGCAGTACGGCAGAGCAAAGCGGGTGACGAACAAGGCGCCCGCGCCGCACACGGCGAAGTCCCTTCAGGAGCCTGGCTGAGCTTCGTTGTGTCGTGGAAACCGCACGGCGCGGCCTGTCCCCACACGGTCACCCGGTGGGTACAGGCCGATCCGACGCCTTTCCGCCCGGCTCCGCTACCAGCCGGCCTTCACCCCGGTGTAGGCCGTACGGCAGTCGGCGTTCGTGGCCTCCGCGGCCAGCTTCTCCATGGAGTTCTTCCAGACCTGCTTGGCCAGCTTCTCCAGCTCCCGCGTCGCGGCGGGTACGTTCGGAGCGTACTTCTTGATCGTCCCCATGGAGGACTTGGCGAACTTGTTGCAGACGGGCCCGGCCGCGTTCCGGTAGCGGGTGTCCAGGTCCGCGGCGACCGCCTGGCCGTTCTGGGTCGCCCAGGTGTTCCAGGCCGCGCACGCCGTCTCGGTGAGGACCGCCTGGTCGGCCTCGCTCAGCCCCAGGACCTCGGCCAGCATCGTGTTCTGCACCTTGTCGGGAACCGTGAAGTCGACCACGGGGAACTTGTCGAGGGTCTCGAGCAGAGCCTCCTGACACGCGGGCGGCAGCGGGGCGGCCTGTGCCGGCGAAGGGACGGCCAGGGCGGAGGCCGACAGGAGGGCGGCTGTGAGGACGGTGCGCTGGACGGTACGCGAAAGAGTCATGAGGGGGTGGTGCTCCTTGCACGAAGAACGTGTCGGTCCGGGCACCCAGTCAGCGCCCGCGGCTACAGAACGATCAACGGCTTCCCTTGGTCACGGCCGTTGCGGGCGGGGCTCCTTGGGTGCCCTCGGCCGCAGCGGGCCCGGAGGGAGCCGGAACACGGCGCTTCCGTTCCGGTGGAAGCGCGTTGCGGGTGCGCCGGCGGAAGACCAGGAAACCGGCGAACGCGGCGCCGGTGAGCCAGAGGACCTGGATCGTGAGCCCCTCACGCACCGACGCGTCGGAGAAGGCCGCGGACATGCTCGCCTGCACGGCTCCGTACGTCGGCAGGAAGCGCACGACGGCGCTGTCCGATCCGGAGCTGGAGAGGGGGTTCTGCAGGGCGACGTCGAGGATGCTGATCATCAGGATGGCGAACATGCCCTCCACCTCGCGACGGAGCACCGATCCGAAGACCACTCCGAACGCGCCGTAGGTCAGTGCGGCGCAGAACAGCGCGGCGGCGAGCATGAGGGGCTGCCGAGGGGCCCAGGCGAAGCCGGCGGCGGCCGTCGCGTACGCGGCGACGGCGGCACAGACCAACGTGAGCGCGGAGAGCTTGGCGAGGACGAGGTGATACCTCGGGTATCCCGCCATGGCCAGGCGGCGGTCGAATGCACCGCCAGTGAAGGTGGCGGCGAACATCATGAACCCGGCGATCAGGGTGACCGCGTTCAGCGCACCGGTGATCTGGGTGAGGTGGTTCCCCGGCGGGGACAGGATCTCGCCCGTGGCCCGCAGCCGGAACGGTGCGGGCTCGTCGGGGATGGTCACATAGGCGAGCCCGATCCACACGGGGATGTACGCGACCACCAGCAGCATCGCGAACCGGTTGCGGGCATGCCCGATCAACGCGTACCGGGACGCCGTGGTGAACAGGGACCAGTGCCGCCTCATGCCACCGCCCCCGCACGCGGTTCCTGAAGGGTGAGGCGCCCGCCGTCCAGGCGCCACAACACGTCCAGCCGGTCGATGTCGTACGCAAGGTGCGAGACGACGAGCACCGAGCGTCCAGCGTCGCGCAGACTCGTCGCCAGCTCCCAGAAGCGCAGATAGGTCTCCCAGTCGAAACCCTGGTAGGGCTCGTCCAGCAGCAGTACGTCCGGATCGTGCATGAGCGCCAGGGTCAGGTTCAGCTTCTGCCGTGAGCCCCCGCTGAGCTGGCCCGCGCGCCGGTCGAGGTACTCGGTGAAGGCCAGCGTCTCCATCACTTCTCCGGCCCGCCGCAGGTCCGGGAGCCCGAACGCGCTCCGGAAGAAGTCGAGATGCTGGCGGACGGTGAAGGAGTCGTCCAGAACCACGGACTGCGGGCAGTAGCCGAACCTGCCGGCATGGTGCACCGTGCCCCGGTCCGGCCTGAGTTCACCGGCGAGGGCCTTCAGCAGAGTCGTCTTGCCGGCGCCGTTCTCCCCGACGATCCCGGCGAGGGTGCCGGGCCGCAGCGAGAGGTCGACACCCCGGAGAACGGCGTGCTGCCGGTAGGAGTGGTGCACATCTCTGACGTCCATCGTGCTGCTCCGTCGTGCCAGGTCTTCCCGATGGCCGCGGAACCGGTCCGCGTCTGCCAGTCGGCGTGTTCGTCCGGCCGGCCACTCGGCGGCATCGACCGGTCCGCTCGTGGTCAACGAGCGGGTCACGCGGCGGAAACGGCGCCGGAAGCAGGTTGGCGTCAACGCGGTGCACGACATGTCACGCGTGCGGCGGGTTCACTGCCGTCAACCGGCTCCGAGGGTGCTGGGGTGACTAGCGTGACCGGGGCCGGAGCGCCGCGGCCGGGCACCGCCGTCCGGCCAGACCCCCTCGTGCGGTCCCGCTCACGCGCGTTCCGGCGCAGTCACGCCCACACGAGGGAAGGTCGGTCAGTCATGCGGAGAACGTGCGTGATCGGTGCGGGGCCGTCCGGCCTGGCAGCGGGCAAGGTCCTCGCCTCCCGGAACGTTCCGTTCGACTGCTTCGAGGCCGGTTCGAAGATCGGCGGGCTCTGGCGGTACGGCAACGACAACGGCATGTCGGGGGTGTACGCGTCCCTGCACGCGAACATCTCGAAGGAGAGCATGTCCTTCTCCTCGCTGGCCATGCCGGAGACCTACCCGGTCTTTCCGCACCACAGCAAGGTCCTCGCCTACCTCGAGGACTACGCCACGTCCTTCGGCCTGCACCGCCACATCACGCTCGGCACCGAGGTCACCTCGGTGCGGCCCCTGGACGACGGCGGCTGGGAGGTCGCCCGCCGACGCCGGGGGGACACCGACGCGGAGGGGGAGACGCGGCGTTACACCGAGGTGGTGGTGGCCAACGGTCACCACTGGGACCCCCGTCTCCCCGACCCGGCCGTTCCCGGGGCCGAGGAGTTCGAGGGGCCCGCTGTCCACTCGCACGACTACCGCTCCCCCGAGCCGTACGCCGGGCTGCGGGTGCTGGTGATCGGCATGGGCAACTCCGCGTGCGAGATCGCGGCGGAGATCTCCCGCACGGCCGCGCGGACGTACCTCTCCGCACGCGACGCGGCGCACGTGTTCCCCAAGATGCTGCTCGGCCGGCCGGCGGACCACCTGGTGTGGAGCCCGCTGTCCCGTCTTCCGCTGCCCCTCAAGGGGCCGGCGATGGCGCTCCTCCTACGGCTCACCCGTGGAGCCCCGGCTCACTACGGGCTCCCCGAACCGTCCCGGGGCCCGCTCGCCGCCCACCCCTCCACCTCGGACGAACTCCTCGTCCAGCTGGCCCGGGGCGCGGTCACCCCGAAGCCTGGCGTGAGCTCCTTCGGCCGGGACACGGCGGCCTTCACGGACGGCAGCCGCGAACCCGTGGACGCCGTGGTGTACGCCACCGGTTACTCCATCTCCTTCCCCTTCCTGGAACCCTCCGTCTTCGCCGCCCCGGGCGGCCGCACCGACCTCTATCTGCGCACGGTCCCACCCCGGCTCCCCGGGCTCTACTTCATGGGGCTCGCCCAACCCGCCGGTGCTGCCTTCCCGTTGCTCGAACCACAGGCCGGATGGATCACCGACCTGATGGAGGGCACGGTCGCCCTTCCGTCGCCGGCGGACATGGAGCAGGCGATCGCCCGTGAACGGCGCCGCCATGAGAAGACGTACGTGTCCACCTACCGTCACGGCATCGAGATCGACGTCCGCTCCTACCGGAGAGCCCTCCGCCGGGAACTCCGGGCGGGCAGGCGCCGGGCACGGGGTGCGCTCCTGCCGCTGCCCGGCGTGGCCGGCCCCACTCCGGCGGCCGACGCCGCCTGATCCGCGCCGTCCGAGGACCCGGCGAGGGGAGGCACGAGCTCACTCGGGCGCCGAGCTCTCCTCCAGCTCCCCCACGGCCTGCTGCCACAGCTCCGGCAGCAGTTCCGCCATCGGAAGGGCGCGGTCGGCGACGAAGGACACCTCGGCCCAGTCGCCGAAGAACGACAGCCCCACCCCGAAGAGGTGCCCGGGCACGAGCAGGGGCAGCAGGGCGGTGCCCGTCACCTGCGTCTCCCCCAGGCTCCCCTTGTCGGCGAGCGGCATGGAGGTGGCCATGACGTCGGTGACGCGTGGGGAGAGCACCCTTCGCATGTACCAGTCGGTCGGCCGTCCCGGCATGAAGCGGACCAGGTCCTGAATGGCCTGCCGCCACGCCTCGCCCCGCAGCTTCCGGGTCGTCGTCATGACGTGGTCCAGTCGCCGCAGGGACGCCGCGCCGTCCTGGGACCCGTCCGGGCGCCGTGAGGCGATCCGCACGGGGAGCTCCAGCGGCAGGGCGAAGCATCGGTTCCCCCAAGTCTGGTCCTCGTCGGTGCGGCGCGCGTCGACGGGCAGCACGGCCTTCACCCGTGGGAGCGGTACGCCGGAGCGGTCCGACCAGACCGCCAGCGCCCCGGCGAGTGCGGCGAGATGTACGTCGTGGGCCGAGCCGCCGCGCGGCGCCCCGATCCGGCGGAGGGTGTCCACCGGTACGCGCCCCCGCCACAGCCGTTGCTCCCCCGAGGGGACGAACGCGGCGCCGGGACGGTGACGGCGGACGACGAGGGAGCCGGCCACGAATTTCGTGGCCAGCCCGACGGCCACGCCCACGCGCCGTGGCACCCCGGCCCCCCGGCTCCCGCCCGGCACCGGGCGGGCGGATGGCTCCCCCTCGCCCAGCATCGTCCGGAAGGTCATGGCGGCGGCCGAACCGTCCTGGCAGGCGTGGCGGAAGCGGTAGCACACGGCGTACGCGTCGGGTGCGTGGCCGTGGACCAGCCAGACCCCCCAGTACGCGCCGGTCGCGAACGGGGCGTTCAGCGCCGTGTGCAGGGCGGCGTCCCACCCATCGGGGCCGTCGGCGACCACCTCGTGCACGTGCCGGTCGACGGCGAAGTCCGCGTGCGGCTGCCACCGGAGCCGCCGCCCGCCCTCGACCCGGCTGGTGAGAAGGGGCAGTTCGCCCAGGCGGAAGCCCACATACGCACGGAGGTCCGCCAGGGCCGGGGCCGGGCCGCTGAGGTAAGCGACGCCGCCGGCGTCCCAACGGACTTCGGGCCGGCGGCGTTCCAGGTTGAGGAAGGCGCGGTCGACGGAGTGGGTGGGGTGGCGGGGAGAGGGAACGGGCCGGCCGGGCCGGACGGACCCGTCCGACGGGACGGACCGGGTGGACGGGGCTGACTGATCGGGGACGGGCATGGGGCTTCAGGGCTCCTATTTCGTGCCAACAGCGAGCGGGCCGACGGGAAGAGGGACGGGTGGAGCGCGGCGGGCCGAAACGGCAGGCCGCGCACCGGACCGGGCAGCCCGTCCGCCCCCGTCCGACCATCAGGATGACCACTGACCGCGGCGGAGCCGTCCGGCACGGGAATGCCGCTCCCGTTCCGAGCAGCCCCGTCCCCGCCCGCCGTTGTGGACGGCCGCATCCGCGCTTGAAGCCCACGAGGCACCCGTTCGCCGTGCGGTGACTGGTCTGCTGCCGCCCGCAACCCGCCGCAGGCGGCGCGGGCGCGGTCACAGGAAGGCCGTCCCCGGAAGTCCGCCCGCAAGATCCCTCGAAGGGGGGACGAGGCTCCGCGCGCCTCCGCTCCGTAGGGTCACCCCCCGAACGCCCGGGCGCCCTGGTTGCGGCGGGATTCCTCCGATCGGTGCAGGTCGCACCCGTCACGGCGCGGCGTACTTCGTTCGGGTGAGCAGATCGAATCAGGGCGCCCGCCCTGCTCGCCGTCTGACATCGTGTGCCGTGCGCCGGAGATCATCGGGCCCCGAGAGGGCCCGGGAAGCCCTCGGCGAGGCTGGGGGCTTCGGGGAACCGGCGGGCACTCGCCACACCGGAACGGCCGGACGGGTGGAGCCGCTCGCACCCCGACCGCCGGGTGACACTCCGCGCCGTGGGCGGCCGGTGGCGCCCGGTTCCACCGCTCCCGGTCGCCGCAGCAGCGGCACCCCGTCCCCGCCCTCCGCACCCGGTCGCGGGCCCGTCCCTTTCGAAGCCTTGGAGCCATGGTCGTGCATGTCGCCCTCACCGGCGCCACCGGATTTCTCGGACTGCGCCTGTTGCGTCGCCTGCTCGACACGAACCGGTCGCTCACGGTCCTGGCCCACGCGGGGTCGGGAGACGCTCTGCGCCGTATCACCCGGTACTTCGAACTGACAGGTGCCACCGAGGCGTTCGTCGCCGGGATCCCCGGCCGGTTGCGGGTCGTGGAGACCGACCTCGCACAGCCCCGGCTGGGATTGTCCGCGCGGGCGTTCCAGGAGCTGGCCGACGGCGTCGACGCGATCTGGCACAGTGCGGGCAGCATCAACCTGGAGGGGGACCTCCCCGAGCTGCGCCGGACCAATGTCGAAGGGACCCGGCACCTGCTGGAGCTGGCCACCGCCGGCCGCAGGCGACCCGTGGTCCACCACGTGAGCACCGCCTTCGTGGCCGGGGCACGGCGTGAGGGGGTGGCGTACGAGGACGAGCTGGACGATGGCTGTGGCTTCGAGAACGCCTACGAACGCTCCAAGTACGAGGCGGAGCTGCTCGTCCATGCCTGGTCCAGGGAGCACGGCCGCCCCGCACTGGTCCTGCGGCCGAGCATCCTGGTCTCCGACGTGCCGCCGCACCCCGAACTGCCCGCGCATCCGCTGCTGGTCATCGAGCGGATCCTGCGTGACGCGCGAGGTGCCGAGGGCCCCCAGGACCACGGCCGGCCCCGCGTCCGTACGGTGGGGCATCCGCACGGCCGCCTGAACCTGTTGCAGGTGGAGCACGCGGCTGAGGTCATGGTGCGGCTGGCGGGCCGGACGCCCTCGGGCGGGGTCGACACGTACCACGTCGTCCATGACCGCGACGTGCCCGTACCCACGGTCGTGACCTTGCTGGAACAGCTGGTCCCGCTCTCGATCGAACTGGTCGCCACCAAGCCGGACGCCCCGTCGGCGCTGGAGGCGCTGCTGGACTTCTACCCGGGGATGACTGCCTACCTCGCCCACCGGCGGCGGTTCGACGACACCCGGGTCAGGTCGTTGCTGGGGCCCTCGGCCGCGTCGGCCCCCGTGAGCCTCGGCTACCTCCTGTCCGGTCTGGCCCCGGCCGGCCGCGCACGCACCGGCTCCCCGGACACACCCGCTACCGCCTTCTCGTCCTCCCGTCACGCCTGACCCGCAGACGTCCTCTCCCGTTGGAGCCTCTTCGTGTCCGTCCTCGCAGCTCCCGGTTCGCCCGCCGCGTCCCCGCCGGTCTTCTCCCCCGAAGGGATCGCGGCCTGTGCCCGGAGGATCCGGGAACCCGTCCATGTGGTCAGCGGGCCGGACGGCCGTGAGCTGGGGCTCGCGACCGGTCCCGCACCGGGCGGACCGGTGCTCGGTACGCTGCCGCCGCTGTATCCGGAGTGGCTCGGCGGTCGCACCTTCTGCGAGGCGCACGGCGTCCGCTTCCCCTATGTCGCGGGCGAGATGGCGAACGGCATCGCGACCACGGGGATGGTGTCGGCGATGGCCCGGGCGGACATGCTCGGTTTCTTCGGCGCGGGGGGTCTGGCCTACCCCGATGTGGAGCGGGCCGTGCACACGCTGGTCCATGAGCTGGGACCGCTCCCGAACTGGGGCGTGAACCTCATCCACTCACCGGCCGAACCGGAACTGGAGTGGCGCGTCGCCGAGCTGCTGCTGCGCCGCGGTGTCCCCCGGATCTCCGCGTCGGCGTTCATGGAGCTGACCCCGGCTGTCGTGTTGTGCGCGGCCCGGGGGCTGCGCCGGGGCGCGGACGGCGACATCGTCCGGCGTACGAGGGTGCTCGCGAAGGTGTCCCGGCCCGAGGTCGCCGAGAGGTTCCTCTCCCCCGCCCCGGCCGCACTGCTGAGTTCCCTCGTCGCTCAGGGCGAACTGACCCGGGAGGAGTCGGAGCTGGCGGCCGGGGTGCCGGTGGCCGAGGACATCACCGTGGAGGCGGACAGCGGCGGGCACACCGACAACCGGCCGCTGTCGGCCCTGTTGCCGAGGATCGCCCTCCTGCGCGACGTCCTGTGCCGGCGGTTCGGCTACCGCCGGCCGGTCCGCATCGGAGCGGCCGGCGGCCTCGGCACACCGGACGCGGTGGCCGCCGCCTTCGCCCTCGGCGCGTCCTACGTGGTCATCGGGTCGGTGAACCAGACGTCCGTCGAGGCGGGCCTGTCCGACGAGGCCAAGGCGATGCTCTGCGACGCGGACATCGCGGATGTGGCCATGGCGCCGGCGGCAGACATGTTCGAGCTCGGTGTGAAACTGCAGGTCCTCTCCCGGGGGACGATGTTCGCCCAGCGGGCCGGGCGGCTCCACGCGGCGTACCGGGCGCACGGCTCGCTCGAGGAGATCCCGGCCGCGCTGCGAGTCCCGATCGAACGTGACGTGCTGCGCGCCCCGTTCGACGAGATCTGGCAGCGCACGCGGACGTTCTGGGAGCAGCGCGATCCTGCGGAGATCACCCGTGCGGAGGCCGACCCGAAGCACCGCATGGCACTGGTCTTCCGCTGGTACCTGGGCAGTTCGAGCCGGTGGGCGATCACCGGGGACGGGGCACGGCGGGCCGACTACCAGATCTGGTGCGGGCCCGCGATGGGCGCGTTCAACCGGTGGGTCGAGGGCACCTTGCTGGCCGAACCGGCGAACCGGTCGGTGGTGCAGATCGCACTCAACCTGCTCGAAGGGGCCGCGGTGCTCACACGGGCGCACCAACTGCGTACGTACGGAGTCCCGTTGACGCCCGACGCGTTCACGTACACGCCGTGCGAGCTGGCGTGAGCGTGCCCGGCGCCCCGAAGGCGCCCACGACGACAGCCCCACTCCGAGGAGAGACCGTGCACGATTCCCCGTCCCACCGGGTTCCCGTGGCCGTGGTCGGCGTGGGCGCCGTGGTGCCCGGCGCGACGGACGCGGCCGGCTACTGGCGGATCGTGACCGGCGGCCGGGACCTGATGACCGAGGTGCCCCCGTCCCGCTGGCGGGTGGAGGACCACTACGACCCGGACCCGGCCGCCCCCGACAAGACGTATGCCCGTCGGGGCGCCTTCCTGCCGGAGGTGGACTTCGAACCGATGGCTTACGGGGTGCCGCCCGCCAACCTGCCGGCCACGGACACCTCCCAGCTGCTCGCTCTGATGGTCGCCGACCAGGTGCTGGCGGACGCCGGCGGTCCGGCCGGGGTGGACCGGGAGCGGACCGGCGTCGTCCTCGGCGCGGCCGCCCTGGAACTCCTGCCGCACATGTACGGGCGCACCCAGCGCCCGCTCTGGCTCGCGGGGCTGCGGGAGAGCGGACTGGGTGAGGCCGAGGCCCAGGCCGTGTGCGACCGCATCTCGGCCCGTTTCGAGCCGTGGCGGGAGTCGACCTTCCCCGGGCTGCTCGGGAACGTCGTCGCGGGCCGCATCGCCAACCGGTTCGATCTGCACGGCGTCAACCACACCACCGACGCCGCCTGCGCCAGCTCCCTGGCAGCTCTGTCCACGGCCGTCGGTGAGCTGGCGCTGGGCCGGGCCGACCTGGTGATCAGCGGAGGCGTGGACACCGGGAACGACATCGGCATGTTCCTGTGCTTCTCCAAGACCCCCGCGCTGTCCCCCAGCGGTGACTGCCGGCCGTTCTCCGCCTCGGCCGACGGCACCATGCTCGGCGAAGCGGTCGTCATGTATGCGCTGAAGCGGCTGTCCGACGCGGAGCGCGACGGCGACCGGATCCACGCGGTGATCCGGGGCATCGGCACCTCGTCCGACGGCAGGAGCACGGCGATCTACGCCCCGCTGCCCGACGGCCAGGCGCGCGCCCTGCGACGCGCCTACGAGGAGGCGGGCTACGGACCGGAGACCGTGGAGCTGGTCGAGGCGCACGGAACCGGCACGAAGGCCGGGGACACCGCCGAACTGGCCGCCCTCGGGGAGGTGTTCGGAGCGTCGGGCCGCCCGGACGGGCAGTGGTGCGCGATCGGTTCGGTCAAGTCGCAGATCGGCCACACCAAGTGCGCGGCGGGTGCGGCGGGGCTGCTCAAGGCGGTCATGGCCCTGCATCACAAGGTGCTGCCGCCGACCGTCAAGGTCGACCGGCCGAATCCGGCGGCCGCCGCCCCCGACGGTCCGTTCTACGTCAACACGGAGACCCGCCCGTGGGTACGGCCCGCCGGGCATCCGCGCCGGGCTTCGGTGTCGAGCTTCGGTTTCGGCGGCAGCAACTTCCACGTCACGCTGGAGGAGTACGTGCCCTCGGCGCAGGGCCGCGCGGCCCTGCGCCACCGATCGGCGCCGAGCGAACTCGTCCTCTTCAGTGGCGCCTCCGTGTCGGACCTGGTGCCGCCGCGGACGGACGACGGCCGTCCGCTGGCCGCCCTGGCCCGGGAGAGCCACACCTCCTTCTCACCCGCCGACCGGGTGCGGCTGGCCGTCGTCGCCACCGATGGTGAGGACCTGCGGGAGAAGTACGCGCAGGCGGTCGCGTCGATCCGGCAGCGGCCCGGCACGGCGTTCTCCACACCCGCCGGTGTCCGGTACGCGTGCGGGGAGCCCGCTCCGGGCCGCATCGGCTTCCTGTTCCCGGGGCAGGGGTCCCAGTACGTCGGGATGGGGGCCGACCTCGCCATGCTGGCGCCGGCCGCCCAGGCGGTGTGGGACCGGCTCGGCGGCGCCCGCTTCGACGGGCGGCCGCTGCACAGGGTGGTGTTCCCGCCGCCCGCCTTCACCGACGAGGAGCGCGCGGACCGGCGGGCTCGCCTGGACGCCACCGAGTGGGCGCAGCCCGCCCTCGCCGTGCACGCGCTGGCGCTGCTGGCGGTGGTGCGGGAGCTGGGCCTGCGACCGGACTGCGTGGCGGGCCACAGCTTCGGTGAGCTGGTGGCGCTGCACTGCGCGGGTGTGCTGGAGGCGGAGGCGCTGGTGGGTCTGGCCCGCCGCCGCGGTGAGCTGATGCGGGACGCGGCGGTCACACCGGGCGCGATGCTGGCCGTGGCGGCGGACCGCGCGCACGTGGCCGAGGTGCTGGCCGGCGGCGGATTCGGCGAGCTCTGGACGGCCAACCACAACTCCCCGCGTCAGGTGGTGCTTTCGGGTTCGCGGGAGGCTGTCCTGCGCGCCGAGGAGGTGTTCGCGGCGGAGGGGGCGGGCACCCGCCGGCTGGCCACGTCGACCGCCTTCCACAGCCCGCTGGTCGCCCCGGCCGCCGAGCCGCTCGCCGCGTACCTGCGCACGGTGCCGCTCGCGGAGCCCGGGATCGAGGTCTACGGCAACGCCGACGCGGAACCGTACCCGTCGCACCCCGACGAGGTGCGCCGCCGGGTCGCCGGTCATCTCGCCTCACCGGTGCTCTTCCAGGACCAGATCGAGGCGATGTACGCGGCGGGGGTCCGGACCTTCGTCGAAGTCGGCGCGGGCGCCGCGCTGACCGGCCTGGTCGGACAGATCCTCGGCGACCGCGAACACGCTGCCGTCCCCCTGGACCGGCCGGGCCGGTCCGGGGTCAGCACCCTGCACGCCGCGCTCGGCGAACTCGCCGTGCGCGGCGTCCCCCTCGATCTCGACAGCCTCTGGGCGCCGTACGGCTCGCCCGGAGCCTCAGCGAAGGAACGCGAGCCCCGAATGACCGTGAAGATCAGCGGAGCCAACTACGGTCAGCTCCACCCGCCCCGCGCCGCGGCCGCCGAACCGTCGCCCGCACCGGAGCGCGGCCCGGAACACCGACCGCGGACCGCCCCCGTGCACGCATCCGCGCCCGGCACCCCGGCGGTCCCCCTCCCCGCGCCGGGGCCCACGCACGATCCGGCGAACGCCCACGACGTCGTACCGTCTCCGGGGCCGGGGGCCGTGCACGAGGCCGTCTCCCTTTACGGCGCCGAGGCGGTCGGCGCCGACTGGTACGCGGCGGTCGAGAATGTCCAGCGGCACACCGCGGAGGCCCACGCGGCCTGTCAACGGATGCTGACGGACAGCCACATGGCCTTTCTGCGGATGACCGAGACGACACTGGCCGCGATGCTCGGAGTGCCCCACACGGGTGAGGTGCCCGACGTGGCGGCCCCCCTCGCGCCGCTGCCGCTGCCCCGGGCGTCGTCACCGGGGCCGGCCGCCCCGGCGTCCGTGGCACCGGTGCCGGTCGCGACCGGTGTCACACCGGCCGAGCCCGCCCCGGCCGCCGCTCCTGTAGCCCCCGCGTACGCCGGCGCCGGAGCAGTTCCTTCGCCCGCGCCCGCGCCCGCACCCGTGCCCGCACCCGCACCCGCACCCGCGACGGCTCCGGCTGATGATGTCGTGCCCCTTTCGCCGTCGGAGCTGGAGGAACTGCTCCTCTCGGTGGTGGCCCGGCTCACCGGCTACCCCAGCGACATGCTCGACATGGACATGGAGCTGGAGGCGGACCTGGGGGTGGACTCCATCAAGCGGGTCGAGATCCTGTCAGCCGTACGCCGTCAGGTGGGCGACCTGGGGGCAGGAGACGTCGGCCGCCTCGGCAAGCTCCGCACACTGCGCGAGATCGTCGAGGCGCTCACCGCCGGCGCCCGCCCATGCGGGGACCCTGTGCCGGGCCCCCAGGACGCGGCCGGCTTCCCCGCGGACGTGGTCGCCCCCGCCGTACCGGAGCCCCGTAGAGTTTCCGGCCCCTCCGGCACCCCGCAGGACACCGGGCTCGTTGCCACGCGTGCCGGGGCCGGTGAGACGGCCGTGCTGACGAGGCTGGTACCGCGTCTGGTGGAGTCGCCGGCCTCCGGCCTGGCGACGGCGGGACTGCTGGACGGCCCGGTCGTGGTGACCGGCGGGGGCACGGACGGATGCGGGCTGACCGGTCTCGTCGCCCGGAAGCTGACGGAGCGCGGCATGGACGCCACCGCGGCGGCGGAGGTGCCCGAAGGCACACGCGGTGTCGTCCATCTCGGCGGACTGACCGCGGGCGACGGGCCGCAGGAGGCGACGGAGGTCCACCGGTCGGCGTTCCGCGCGGCGCGTACGGTGGCGGCGCGAGCCGCCGCGGGGGGTGCGCTGTTCGTGACCGTGCAGGACACCGGGGGCGACTTCGGGCTCGGTGGCCGCGCGCCCGGCCGCGCGTGGCTGGGCGGTATCGCGGGTCTGACCAGGACCGCGGCGAAGGAGTGGCCGGACGCCTCGGTCAGGACCGTCGACTGCGAGCGGGGCGGCCGGGACGACGAGGAGCTCGCCGGGGCGATCGTGCGGGAACTGCTCGAAGGCGGAGCCGACATGGAGGTCGGTCTCCGCGCGGACGGCACCCGCACGCTCCTGCGGACGGTGCCCGAGCCGGTGACGCCCGGCGACACGCGGCGGGTCACCTCCGCGTCCGTGATCGTGGCCACCGGCGGGGCGCGTGGGGTAACCGCCGCCGCCCTGCTGGACCTGGCCAGGACCCACGGTCCACGGATCGTCCTGGTGGGCAGGACCGACCCCGCCGCCGAACCCGCGGGACTGGCTTCGGCGTCCGACGAGCCGGCGCTCACCCGGCTGCTCGCGGAGCGCTCCGACAGGGACGCGGCGGGCTCCTCACCCGCCCGGATCGCGGCGCGGGCCAGGGAGATCCTTGCCGCACGCGAGGTACGCGCGACACTGGCGGCGCTGGAGTCCGCCGGGTCCCCCGTCCGGTACATCCAGGTCGACGCCCGCGACGCCGACGCTCTGGCCGCCGCCCTCCGCGATGTACGCGACGCCTGGGGGCCCGTCACCGGCATCGTGCACGGTGCGGGGGTCCTGGCCGACAAGCTGATCGCCGACAAGAGCGACGAGCAGGCCGATCTGGTGATGTCCACCAAGGTGGACGGTCTGCGGGCGCTGCTGGCCGCGACGGCGGGCGATCCGCTGGACATGATCTGCCTCTTCTCCTCGGTGGCCGCCGTGTTCGGCAACACGGGGCAGAGCGACTACGCCATGGCCAACGAAGTCCTCCATCAGGTCGCGTCGGCCGAACAGGCCCGCCGCCCCGGCTGCCTGGTGCGGTGCATCGCCTGGGGCCCCTGGCAGGGCGGCATGGTCACGCCCGCCCTGGCCGCGCACTTCGGCCGGTCCGGGGTCCCGCTCATCCCCCTGGAGCAGGGCGCGGCCGCCTTCACGGCCGAGCTGGACGGCACCGCGGGTGAGGCCCGCGTCGTCCTTGCGGCCGGGGACGACCCGGCGGCGCTCTCCCCGGTCGTCGGCCCGCCCCGGGCCCAGGTGCTGGTCCGCTCCGACACCCTGCCGCAGCTGGCCGACCACACTCCCGCCGAGGCCCCGGTGCTGCCCGTGGCACTGGTCCTGAGCTGGTTCGCGAGCGCGGCTACGGCCTGGCTGCCGGCCCCCGGGCCGCTCCCGCTCGTCCTGCGCGATCTGCGTGTGTACAAGAAGTGCGCCCTGCCGGAACTGTCAGGTGCGGGCCACCGGCTCACCCTGTCCGGCAGCCGGGGCGCACCCGGTTCGCCGTCGGCTCTGGAGGCGGAACTGCGGGGCGAGGACGGCCTGGCGCACTTCCGGGCCGTGCTGGACACCGGGAGCCGGAAAGCGGACCCGAGGACGTGGGACACCCCTGGAGGCCTGAAGCCGCTCGGCCGGGCCGATGCGTACGACGGGAAGGTCCTCTTCCACGGTCCGCGGTTCCACGCCCTGCGCACGGTGCACGGCGTCTCCGAGCAGGGCGCCGAGGCGACCGTCGCGGGCGTGCGCATTCTGGACTGGCAGGGCGGGCACGGGCCGATCGACCCGGCTGCCGTGGACGGCGCGCTCCAACTCGCCTTGCTCTGGGGCGAGGGGGTACTCGGGGCGGCGACGCTGCCCATGGCCCTCGCCGAGTGCAGGGTGCACAGGCGCGGCCCGTCGGACGGCACCGTGCGGTGTGTCGTGCGAGGGCGCAAGGCGCACGACACGGGGGCGCGCTGCGACGCGGCACTGATCGACGCCGACGGGTCCGTACGGCTGGAACTGATCGGTGTCGAGCTCGTCCGCCGCCCCTCCTGACCCCGTCCCCGGTCTCCGCCCCGCCCCACCGTGAAGTGAGTGCCCGCATGGATTTCGAACCGATCGCCGTCGTCGGCCGGGGCTGTGTGCTGCCCGGCGCGCTCGACCCGGACACGTTCTGGGAGAACATCGCCGCCGGCCGCACCACGGTGTCGGCTGCCCCGGCGGGTCGTTGGCGGTTGCCGCACCACTGGGCCATGGGCTCGGTGGACGACCACCTCGACCGCACGTGGACCGATGTCGGCGGTTACGTCGAGGGGTTCGAGTCCGTCTTCGATCCGGGCGGCTTCGGGATCCCCCCGGAGCGGATCTCCTCGCTGGACCCGCTCTTCCACTGGGCCCTGTACGGGGTGCGGCAGGCGCTGACGGAGGCGGGCCAGGTGGGCCCGCTGCCGCGCGGGGGCCTGGTGATGGGGAACCTGTCGTACCCCACACAGGCCGGGGCGGCTTTCTCCGAACACGTCTGGCTGTCCGCGCAGCGGCTCCCGCTCCGTGACGCCCTGCTGACGGGTGAACACACGGCGCGCCCCGACGCACGCAACCGTTTCTCCTCCGGGCTGCCCGCCCGGCTCGCGGCCCGTGCGCTCGGGCTCGGCGCGGGGGCGTGGGCCCTCGACGCGGCCTGCGCGTCCTCCTTGTACGCGATCAAGCTGGCGTGCGACCGGCTGCACGACGGCACGGCCGACCTGATGGTGGCCGGTGGGGTCAGCCGGCCCGATCCCCTCTATCTGCACGTGGGGTTCTGCGGGCTGTCCGCGACGAGCCGCACGGGGCGCAGCCGCCCCTTCCACCGGGACGCGGACGGGCTGGTGCACGGTGAGGGCGCCGGGTTCGTCGCCCTGATGAGGCTGTCCGAGGCCCGCGCCGCAGGCCTGCCCGTGTTCGGGGTGATCCGCGGTGTGGGGCTGTCGAACGACGGGCGCGGTTCCGGGCTGATCAGCCCGTCGGAGGAGGGTCAGGTGCGGGCCATGCGCCTGGCCTACGACATGGCGGGCATCGCTCCCGGTTCGGTGTCGCTCGTGGAGTGCCATGCGACGGGGACGCCGGTCGGTGACTCGGTGGAGGTGCGGGGCATGGCCCGGGTCTTCGGGGCCGGTGACGACGTGCCCATCGGTTCGGCGAAGTCGAACGTCGGGCACCTGCTGGCTTCGGCGGGCGTGGCCGGGCTGCTCAAGGTGCTCGGTGCGCTGCGTGCGGGGGTCCGTCCGCCGACGCTCGGCGCGGACCGGCCGCTGGACGCGCTGGCAGGCACGCCGTTGCGTGTGCTCACGGCTGCGGAGGAGTGGGCGGGGCCGCGCAGGGCGGCGGTGAGCGCCTTCGGGTTCGGCGGGACCAATGCCCACCTGGTCGTGGACCACGCGGAGGACGCCCCCCCGGCCTCCGTACGGCGACCGGCGCGCGGCGCGACGACTGCCGTACGGCGGCCCGACGGACCTTCCGGCGGCCGGGCGGTGGCGATCGTCGCTCTCGGCGCCCGGGTCGGCGACGGGACCTGCGTCGAGGACTTCCGCCGGGCGGTGCTGGGCGGTGAACGGCGCGGCCCCGCCCAGGAGATCGCCGTGGAGCTCACGGGCCTGTGCTTCCCTCCGTCGGGGCTGGAGCGGACCGTACGCCACCAGCTTCTGGTGCTGGAGGCCGCCCGGGAGGCCGCACGGGCGGTGGACCTGCCTCGTGAGCGGACCATGGTGGTCATCGGCATGGGGGTGGACCCCGAGGTGGCGCGGGCGGGCGCCCGCTGGCGGGTTCCGTACTGGCTGGAACGGGCCGCCGGGCAGGGCGTGACGGTGCCGCCGGCAGGCCCGGCCCGGGACGCGTTCGTGCCGCCCATGACCGCGGAGGGGGTGGTGGGCAGTATGCCGAATCTCGTGGCGAGCCGGATCAGCACCCAACTGGACCTGGCCGGCCCGTCGTTCGCGGTGTCCGCGGAGGAGGCGTCCGGGCTGGTGGCGCTGGAGGTCGCGGCGCGGGCCGTCCGGTCGGGGGAGGCCGATGCGGCACTCGTCGGTGCCGCCGACCTGTCATGCGAGGTGGTTCACCGGGCGGCCCTGCGGGAGCTGGGGGGCGAGGGGGAACCGGGGGACGCCGCGGTCGTCCTGGTCCTCAAACCCCTGGACGCCGCGCGCAGGGACGGCGACACCGTCGTCGCCCTGCTGGACGACGGGGCCGCCGACGAGCCCGACATGGTCATCGGCGACGGCCCCGGCGCGGCGTTCGATCCGGCGTCGGCCTTCGGGCGCGCCCATGCCGCGTCAGGGCTGGTCTCCGTCGCGGTCGCGGCGCTCGCACTCCAGCACCGCGCCGTGCCACGTCCGGGCGGGCCCGCGGACACCGCGGCCGTCGCCCACACCGCGCGGGCCGTGGTGACGCCGATGGAGGGGCCCGCCGCGAGCGTGCGCCTGCGGGCGGGTGACCCTCGGCCGTGGCTGCGGGGACCGGCTCCGCGTCTGCACGTCTTCTCCGGTGCCGACCGCCGGGAGGTGCTGGCCGCGCTGGACTCGGGTACGGAGTCCGGCGCCGGCCCGGCCCGGCTGGCACTCGTGGTCGGCGGCGGCACCGCGCTCCCGGAGCGTAAGGCGGCCGCTCGCCGCTGGCTGACGGAGGGCGGGCCCCGTCCCGCCGATGTGCTGTACCGGGACGGGCCGGTCGACGGTCGGACCGCGTTCGTGTACACCAACGGCTCGGCCGCGTACCCCGGGATGGGCCATGAGCTGGCTCTCGCCCTGCCGTCGCTCGGCGAGGCCGTCCGGGACGGCCACAGGGCGCTCGGCACGCGGTTGCGCTCCGGGCCGGAGCCGGAGCGCGGGGTGCTCGGCCAGATCTGGGCCGCCGCCGAACTGTCCGCCCTCCACACCGTGTTCACCCGCGAGGTGCTCGGCCTGCGGCCGGACGCCGCGCTCGGGTACTCCTCGGGCGAGTCGGCCGCCCTGGTCGCGCTGGGCGCCTGGCCGGACGCCTCGGGGCTGTACGAAGCCACCCGGGACAGCGGTCTGTTCACGACCGAACTCACCGGTGAGCTCAGGGCGGTCCGGCGCCACTGGCAGCGGCGGGGCATCCAGGGCTCCCGGTGGTCGAGCTACCTGGTCAGCGCCCCCCTGCAAGTGGTCCGCGCGGAGCTCGCCACGGAGGCCGCGGTCCATCTGATGGCGGTGAACGCGCCCGGGGTCTGCGTCGTCGGCGGCGAGTCCCGGGCGTGTGCGGCCGTCGTGGCCAGGCTCGGCGCCGACCGGGCGATCGAGCTGGACTACGACATGGCGGCCCACGCGCCGGAGTTGGCCGAGGTCCGGGAGGTATGGCGCGAAACCCACCGTCGTCCCACGGTCGAGGTACCGGGGGTGCGGTTCTACAGCGGGGCCACCGGGCAGGCGTACCGGCCGACGTCCGAGCGGGCCGCCGAGGCGATCACCGCTCAGGGGCTGGGAACGATCGACTTCGCGGCCACGGTCGAGCAGGCGTGGGCCGACGGTGTCAGGGTCTTCGTGGAGCACGGGCCGAGGAGGCTGTGCACCGGCTGGATCAAGCGCGTGCTCGGCGACCGGGAGCATGTGGCAGTGGCGCTGGACTCCCCGGAGGACACCGGGCTGCGCCAGCTGTGCCTGGCGGTGGCCGAACTCGTCGTCGCCGGAGTGCCGGTGCGGGCCGACGAGGTGTTCGCCCGGCTCGCCGAGGCCGCCACGGATCTCCCGCGGCCCGGGCCCACCGTCACCGTTCCCGTGATCGCGCCTCCGTGCCTGCCGCCCCTGGAGCCTGTTGTGACGATCCTGCCCCGAGCCCCCGAGCTGGCCCCGGTACCGGACGGGGCCCCCGGCCGTCCCTCCGCTGCCGCCGCCCCGCAGGACCGTGGTCCTGGGCACTCCGCCGCACCGGCTGTTCCGTCGGCGCGGGACTCCGGTGGGCTCACCATCCCGAGCGCTCTCGCCGTTCCCGCCGAAAGCCCGGGGCAGCCGGGGAGGACGGAAGTCCGGGCCGCGGTCGCCCGGCAGAGTCTGCGCGTCGCCGCGCTGCACCAGGAGGTCATGGCCGGGCACACGGAGGCCCACCAGCGGTTCCTGCGGGTGTCGACGCTCGCCGTCACCGCACTGAAGGCCGCCGTGCCGCCGAACCCCGTTCCGGTACGGCGGCACGGCACCGTCGCACCTCCCCCGGTAGTCCAGACTCCACCGGCGCCGGCTCCCAGGCCGGGTCCGGCGTTCGACCGCGCCCAGTTGGAGCACCTCGCCTCCCGTGAGATCTCCGCCCTGTTCGGCCCGCGCTTCGCCGAGCAGGACGGATACGCGGTACAGACCCGGATGCCCGGGCCGCCCATGCTGTTCGCGGACCGGGTCACCGGGATCGACGCGGTGCCCGCGGCGCTCACCCTGCCGGATCCGGTACGCACGGACGGAAGGATCTGGACGGAGACCGACGTCCTGCCCGACAGCTGGTACCTGGACTCCACGGGACGTATGCCGGCCGGTCTGCTGATCGAGGCGGGCCAGGCGGATCTGCTCCTGCTCAGCTGGCTGGGTGTCGACCTCCTCAACCGGGGCGGGCGCGCCTACCGGCTGCTGGGCTGCGACGTGACGTTCCACGGGGAGCCGCCGCGAGCCGGTGACACCCTGTGCTTCGAGATCCATGTCGACGGCCACGCGGAGGAGGAGGGCGTCCGGCTGGCCTTCTTCCACTACGACTGTTACGTGGACGGTGAGCTGCGGCTCAGTGTCCGTGAGGGCCAGGCCGGGTTCTTCACCCCCGCGGAGCTCGCCGGCAGTGGCGGTGTCCGGTGGGATCCCGCCGAGTACGCGCCCGGCGACGACCTGCCGCTCGACCCGCCTGCCGTGCGCTGCGGGCAGAGCCGTTTCGGCACGGACCGGGTGCGTGCCCTCGGGGAGGGGCGGCCGGCGGACTGCTTCGGACCCGGCTGGGAGGCGACGGCGGCCCATGTCCGCTCGCCGAGGCTCGACGAGGGCAGGCTGCGGCTGCTGGACGAGGTGACCGCCTTCGACCCGGCCGGCGGTCCGTGGGGCCGGGGCTATCTGCGTGCCGAGACCGCCTTGTCGCCGGACGACTGGTTCTTCGCCGGGCACTTCAAGAACGACCCCTGCATGCCGGGCACTCTGATGCTCCAGGGCGGTCTCCAGGCGATGGCGTTCTACCTGACGGCCATGGGCTTCACCGTCGACCGGGACGGCTGGCGCTTCGAACCGGTCAGCGGGATCCCCTACAGGGCGACGTGCCGGGGCCAGGCGACCCCGGAGGGCCGGCGGGTCGTCTACGAGGTGTTCGTACGCGGTGTCTCGGCCGGGCCGGAACCGACGCTCCACGCGGACATCCTGGGCTCGGTGGACGGGACGAAGGCGTTCCTGGGTCGCGGCATGGCGCTGCGGCTGGTACCCGACTGGCCGCTGGCTCAATGGCGGCACTCGGGCCCGCCCCTCGTCCAGGCAGGCGGAGCCCCGGTGCCGCTGCCGCGGCTCGGCGGGCTGGCCGGGCACCGTGAGGAGAAGCCGGTGGCTGTGGCAGCCGACGGATTCCCCTTCGGCTACGCCTCGCTGCTGGCGTGCGCCTGGGGCAGGCCGAGCGAGGCGTTCGGCGCCATGTACGAGCCCTTCGACGGCACCCGCAGGGTGGCCCGGCTCCCCGGGCCGCCGTACCACTTCATGAGCCGGATCACCTCGGTGGACGGGCCGCAGGACGGGATGCGGGAGGGCAGCACCGTCGTCGCGGAGTACGACGTACCGGCGGAGGCCTGGTACTTCGAGGAGAGCGGTGGTCACACCGTGCCGTTCGCCGTGCTCATGGAGATCGCGCTGCAACCCTGCGGGTGGCTCGCCTCGTACGTGGGCAGCGCGCTGACCACCGGCATGGACCTGCTCTTCCGCAACCTCGACGGGTCGGGGACGGTCACCGGCGAGGTGACCCCGGCGACGCGTACGGTCCGTACCCGTGCCGAACTGACGCGTGTCTCGCGCAGCGGGGACATGATCATCGAGTCGTTCCGGGTGTCGTGCACGGCCGACGGCGTGCCCGTGCTCGAACTCTCCACGGTCTTCGGTTACTTCCCTCCGTCGGCCTTCGAGGACCAGCAGGGTCTCGCGACGTCGTCGGATGACCGGGCACGCCTCGGCGAGCCCTGCGGCTCTACGGTCGATCTGACCGCGCGGCCCGCCCGGTACTGCGCCGGGAAGCCGAGCCTCCCGGGCCCCATGCTGCTGATGCTGGACCGGATCACGGGCTACTGGCCCGGCGGGGGAAGCGCGGGACTCGGCCGGTTGCGGTCGGAGAAGGACGTTCGCCCGGACGCCTGGTTCTTCCGGGCCCACTTCTTCCAGGACCCGGTGCAGCCCGGCTCCCTGGGCCTCGAGGCCATGTGCCAGCTGCTCCAGTACCACCTCATCGAAAGTGGCGCGGCCGGCGGTGTCCCGCACCCCAGGTTCGAACCGGTGCTGCCCGGCCGCGAGACGGCCTGGACGTACCGCGGCCAGATCACCCCGGCCAGCAGGCTGATCCGGGTGGACATGGACATCGTGGAGAGTGGCACGGACGAGCGGGGCCCCTATGCGGTGGCGGACGCGTCGCTCTGGGGCGATGACACATGCATCTACCGGGTGCGTGGGCTGGGTATGCGCGTGGTGTCCGGGACGGACCGTCCACCGCACACTTCACCCGGTGTTCCGCCCCGCGCGGACGGACCACGGCACTGACGGTGCGTGCAGCCCGTACACGCTCCTTCCGCGCAGCGCCGCACGCGCGGCGTTGGCGCCGGGGGCTCCGTGCACGCCGCCGCCCGGGTGGGCCGAGGCCGATGCCAGGTACAGGCCCTTCACCGGTGTTTCGGGCCGCCCGGTACCGGCCGTGGGGCGGAACACCAGCTGCTGGTGCGCGGCTGCGGTCCCACCGTTGATCGCGCCGCCGTACAGATTGGCGTCCATGGACTCGATCGTCGGCGGCGCGAGAAGACGCCGGGACAGGATGCGGGACCGGAACCCGGGTGCCCAGCGTTCGACTTCGTTCTCCATACGGTCGGCCATGGCTTCCTGCTCGCGCCGGTCCCATCGCCCCGTCAGGTCGTCCTCACCCGCGTCTCCCTTGATCCGGTGCGGGACGTGGGTGTACGCCCAGGCCGACTCCGTGCCGGCGGGTGAGCGCGTGGCGTCGGCGGTGGTCATCTGTCCGAAGAGGAGGAAGGGGCGGTCGGGCACCTGCCCCGTCGCGATCTGGGCGGCGAAGCGGGTGAGACCGTCGACCCCGTCGGCCAGGTGGACGGTTCCCGCCGTGGACGCGTCCCCGGCGGTCCAGGGCACTGGACCGTTCAGCGCCCAGTCGACCTTGAACGTCGCGAAGTCCCACTGGAACCGGCGCAGGTCACTCAGCATCCGGCCGGGCAGGTGCCGTGCGTCGACCAGCTCGCCGTACAGCGCCGGCGCGGACACGTCGGCGAGGACGGCACGGGAGGCCGGTACGGCTTCGCCCTTGGCGGTGCGTACGCCGACGGCGCGTCCGCCACGTACGACGATCCCGGTCACCCGCTCTCCGCAGCGGACCACGCCGCCGTGCCGTTCGAGCCGGCGCACCAGGGCCGTCGTGAGGGCGCCGGCTCCCCCTACCGGCACCGGGAAACCGTAGGACTGTCCGAGCATGGACATGAGCCATCCGTAGCCTCCGCTTCCCGCTGCCTCGGGGCCGAGGTCCGCGTGCAGCGCGTTGCCGGCGAGGAGGAGCCTGGCCCCCTCGCCGCGGAACTCCTCCTCCCCGAGGCGACGCACGGGCAGCACCATCGTCCGTGCCATCCGGAGACCGCCGGACGCCCGGAGCCTGGCAGCGAGACGGAGAGCGGAGCGCACCGGCGGGAAGGGAGTGAACAGGGCCCGCAGGATGTCGGGCCCCAGACGGGTCCATGTGCCGTACAGATCGAGCCAGGCGGCCCCGTCGCCCGCCGCGAACGTGTCCAGCCCCGCCGCTGTGTCCTCCGCCCCGCGTTCGAGGACCGCGCACCGGCCGTCCGGCAGCGGATGCGCCAGCACACGCGGGGCGCGGCTCCATGTGAGTCCTTCCTCCTGGAGCTCCAGGCCGCCGAGGATCGGCGAGGCCGCAGCCAGCGGGTAGAAGGCGCTGAAGAGGTCGCTCACGTAGTCGGGATGGACGCCACGGTCGCTGCGGACCGCCCCGCCCGGCTCCTGCTGCGCCTCCAGCACCTCCACGCTCCATCCCTCGGCGGCAAGGAGATTCGCGGCGACGAGGCCGTTCGGCCCCGCCCCGATGACCACCGCGTCCGGCATCGATACCTCCACGTGTTCCCGGCGTTCCTGGTCCGCCCGGCCCCGCCGCTGTGCCCCTTCGGACAGCTGCGGCGGTCCTCCGGAGCTCGTCGGATGCGCCGGCTCCCGTACCGGACCGTTCGGACCTCCTCACTCTCGCAAGCATCCGGGGGTTCCGCCGCCTGCCGGGCGCCCGGCCGGGTATACGGGATCATGTGAAACCTCCCCCTGTGACGCCCCCGGCGCCGGACTCTCCGGCCACGCTCAAGAGGTCCCTGACCACTCCGCTGCTCTACTTCTTCATCCTCGGCGACGTCCTCGGGGCGGGGGTGTATGTCCTGGTGGGCCAGGTCGCCGCCGACTCGGGCGGCGCCGTGTGGGCTCCCCTGCTCGCGGCGTTGTGTCTGTCCCTGCTGACAGCGGCCTCCTACGCGGAGCTGGTCACCAAATATCCGCGTGCGGGCGGTGCCTCGCATTACGCCACCTTGGCCTACGGTCCGTTCGTCGGGTTCTTCGCCGGTTTCTGCATGCTCGCCGCCGGAGTCGTGTCGGTGGCCGCCCTGGCCCGCGGGTTCGGCGGCGACTATCTGTCCGAGTTCGTCTCTCTTCCCGTGGTGCTGGTGACGATCGTCTTCCTGGTCGCGCTGGCGCTGCTGAACGCGCGAGGGATCAGCGAGTCGACCCGGGCCAACGTCGTCGCCACGGTGATCGAGGTCGGCGGGCTGCTGCTCGTCATCGGGCTCGGAGCCTGGGTCGTGCTGCGCGGCGACGGGGACGTGGGAAGGCTGACCGAGCTGGGCACTGCGAGCGAGGGGCCAGTGGCAGCCCTGCTGAGCGGAGCGGTGCTCGCCTACTACTCCTTCGTAGGGTTCGAGACCTCCGTCAACGTGGCCGAGGAGACCCGTGACCCCCGCCGCTCGTATCCGAGGGCGCTGTTCGGCGCGCTGGTCACGGCGGGCGCGGTGTACGCGCTGGTCGGAGCAGCCGCCGCGGCGGCCGTGCCGACCGGAACGCTCGCCGGGTCGAGCGGGCCGCTACTCGAAGTCGTCCGGGCCGCCGGCGGGGTCCCCACGGAACTCTTCAGCGCCATCGCCCTGGTGGCCGTCGCGAACGGGGCCCTGCTGACGGGCATCATGTCCTCACGACTGGCCTACGGCATGGCGCGGGACGGCCTCCTGCCCCGTTTCCTGACGAAGGTGCTGCCCGGTCGGCGCACGCCCTGGGCCGCCATCGCCGTGACCACCGGCCTCGCGCTGCTCCTGGCGCTGACCGGCGATGTCTCCACCCTCGCCTCCACCCTGGTCCTGCTCCTCCTCGTGGTCTTCTTCCTCGTCAACACCGCGCTGCTCGTACTGCGTCGCGATGCCGCCCCTCGCGATCACTTCCGGGCGCCGACGGCCGTACCCGTTCTCGGGGCGGTGTCCTGCGTCCTGCTCGCGACCCAAATCGAGCAGGAGGTCTGGCTGAGGGGCCTCCTCGTACTGGCCGTCGGCGCGGCGCTCGGCGTCGTCGCCGCAGCGCGGTCACGCTCAGCGGCCTGAGGTGTGCTGTCCCGTCGGTGAGCCTTCGGAACCCGCGGTGATCCGGTCGAGGTCGTTCGCCGCCTTGGCGAGAAGGTCGAGCATCGCGAGTTCCGCCCGTGCCGGGTCACGGTCCCGGACGGCGTCCAGCACCGCCTGATGGCTGGGCACGGGGTCGTCGGCTTCGGCGTGTGCGTGGACGAGCCGGTCGCGCTCACGCAGTCCTGGTTCGAGCAGCATGTCCATGCGGGTCAGCATCTCGTTGCCGGTGGCGGCCAACAGGGCCCGGTGGAAAGCCGCGTCGCTCTCCGCCGCGGCGGACGGATCGGCCTGGGCGCGCCCCATGGCCTCCAGTGCCTCCTGGAGCGCGACCAGGTCCGCGTCCGTCCGGTGCAGTGCGGCGCGGTGCGCGGCCGCGGGTTCGACGATGGAGCGGACGTCCGCGAGGTCACGCATCAGCTGACCGGCGCCGCCCCCGTCGACTCTCCAGCGAATGACGTCCGCGTCGAGCAGGTTCCAGCGGCTTCGCTCGGTGACGAACGTTCCACGCTTCTGACGTGCGTCGATCAGCCCTTTGCTCGCGAGGACCTTGAGCGATTCCCGCATGACGGTGAGGCTCACGTCGAGTTCCTCGCCCAGTGCACGAATGTCCAGGGTCGCTCCCACGGGGATGCCGCCGCCCACGATGCGTGTCCCGAGGATGTGCACGACCTGTCCGTGGACGCCTCGTCCGCTGTAGGACGCCATGTCGCGCTCTCCTCTCGACACACGCACCGAAGTGCGCGCTGTGTGGGTGCTGCTGGGCGTGCGGAGTGACCACACTTTAGCCGTAGGCGTTAATTATGAATACATTTTGCCCCCTGGGGCGTCGTGGGCCGTCCCCCTTCGCCAGGGGGCACGGCCCACACCGGCGCTCCTCCCTGGTCACCCGGTCCTCGGGGCCGGGGCAGGATCAGCGGACGGCGCTGCCGGGGGTGGCGTCCAGCAGGGCCAGTTCGTCGCGGTGGGGCAGCCCTTCCCAGTCGCCGTCCGAGGCGACGCCGAAGGCCGCGGTGGTGGTGGCACGGTGGAGCCTGGCGAGCGGGTCGAGGCCGTCGAGCAGGCCGGACAGATAGCCGGCGCAGAACGCGTCGCCCGCGCCGACGGTGTCGGTGACCGGCACCGGGCGCGCGGCCGCGCGCACCGGGGTCGCCCCCGGGAGGTACAGGTCGGCGCCGTCCGCGCCGCGTTTGACGGCCACTTCGCCGATCCCCGCCTCGAACAGCTCCGCGACCAGGTCGGCTTCCGCCCTGCCGGCGGCCGCCCCGGGGTCTGTGCACAGGAGGGGGAGTTCGTCGTCGGACGCGATGACGACGTCCACAGACGGGAGCAGGGGGACCAGCGCCGCCACCGCCGCATCCCGGCTCCACAGCCGCGTGCGGTGGTTGACGTCGAGAGTGACCGTCCAGCCGTGCTCGGCGGCGTACGCGGCAGCTGACCGCACCGCTGCCAGAGGGCCGTCGCCGAGCGCACAGGTGATGCCGGTCAGATGCAGGATGCGGGCCCCCGCTTCCAGGGCCGGGGCCAGGTCCTCGGGCTGCTGGCGGGAGGCGGCGGAGCCTGAGCGCCAGTAGTGCACGCGTGCCAGGTCGGCGACGCGGCGCTCCCGGAGCATGGCGCCGGTCGGCGCCTGCGGATCCGTCGTGGCGTGGCTGGTCCCGACCCCCTCGCCGCGCAACGTGCGAAGGATCACCCGGCCCGGTTCGTCCCTGCCGGTGCGTCCGGCCCACGAGACGTGGTGGCCGAGCCTCGCCAGGCCCACCGCGACATTGCACTCGGCCCCCGCCACCGTCGTCCGCGCCGTACCGCCCGCGCTCAGCGGCCCGTCGGTCTGCAACGAGAGCATGGCCTCACCGAAGGTGAGGACGTCCACGGCCGGGATGCTCACGAGCGCACCTCCGTACGGCAGGCGCCGAGGAAGGCCTTCGCCCGCTTCCGCAGGGCGGCCGGATCGCCACCGTGGGGGGCGTCGCCGGCGAGCGGGCTGCCCACTCCCACGGCGACAGCCCCTGCCGCGAAGTACTCCGCGGCTGCCTGTGCGTCCACGCCGCCGACGGGTACGAATGGCAGGTCGGGGAAGGGGTCGCGCAGGGCGCGAAGATACGCGGGGCCGCCCAGCGAGGCGGGAAAGAGCTTGACCGCGCTCGCGCCTCCGGTGCGCACCGCGACCGCTTCGGACGGGGTGAGCGCACCCGCCAGCACGGGCAGGCGCCGGGCCACGGCCTCCTCGAATCCGCCGCCGAGCGCGGGAGTGACGATCCAGGTCGCGCCTGCCTCCTGGGCACGCCGGGCGTCGTCCGCGGTGACGACGGTCCCCGCCCCGATCGCTGTGGACGAGTCGACAGCGTCAGCCGCTCGGGAGATGACCGTGAGGGCGTCGGCCGTGTTCAGGGAGACCTCGATGAGCCCGATGCCCTCCTCCGCGAGGGTCAGAACGGTGCGCAGCGAGGCTTCGGCGTCGCGGCCCCGCACGATCGCGACGAGGCGGTCGCGGTGCAGCCGGGTGGTGAAATCGTCTGTTTCCATGTGGTGCTACTGCTCCGTGAGGTGTGCCAGGAGGTGTACGTCGGGGCGGTGCGGTGGGCACGGCGAAGTGCCGCTGCTCACCACTCGGCGAAGGAACCATCCGGGTGGCGCCAGATCGGACCGCGCCAGTCCGGTGTGTTTCCATCGGCCGCCCGTACGACTCTCTCATCGACCTCGATCCCCAGTCCCGGCCGGGTGGGCCGGTTCAGATGGCCTTCGTCGAAGCGGAACACCTCTCGGTCGACGACGTAGTCGAGCACCTCGGCACCCGTGTTGTAGTGGATGCCGATGCTCTGTTCCTGGATGAGGAAGTTCGGAACGGAGAACGCGATCTGGAGGCTCGCCGCGAGGGAGAGGGGCCCCAGCGGGCAGTGCGGGGCCACCAGTACGTCGAAGGTCTCCGCCAGGGCCGCGATACGGCGCACCTCCGAGATACCGCCTGCGTGCGAGAGGTCGGGCTGCAGAACGGCGATACCGGCCTGGAGCGCGGGCAGCGTGTCGGTCCGCGAGAAGAGCCGTTCGCCCGTGGCCACCGGGATCGGCGTCCCGGCGACGACATCCCGCAGCAGGTGGGTGTGCTCGGGCAGCAGGGGTTCCTCGACGAACAGCGGATTCAGCGGCGCGAGGTGCGGCAGGACCCGGCGGGAGTTCGCCATGTTGAAGCGGCCGTGGAAGTCCATGGCGAAGTCGCGGTCCGGACCGAGGACCTCGCGGGCCGTCGCGGCACGCTGGACGACGGCGTCGATGTCACGGGTGCTCGCGATCCGGTTCATCCTGCCGGAGGCGTTCATCTTCACCGCGGTGAACCCGGCCTCCACCTGTGCCTGGACGGCGTCGGCGATCTCCCCCGGTTCGTCTCCCCCCACCCAGCTGTACGCTCGCACCCGCTCGCGGACCGGCCCGCCCAGGAGTACGTGGACGGGGACCCCCAGCGTCTTGCCGGCGATATCCCACAACGCCTGGTCGAGTCCGGCGACGGCACTTGAGAGAACCGGGCCTCCTCGGTAGAAGGAGCCCTTAGTCATGACCTGCCAGTGGTCCTCGATTCGCATCGGGTCCTTGCCGATGAGGAGTTCGGCAAGCTCGTGCACGGCGGTGCGCACCGTCGACGCCCGTCCCTCGACGACCGGCTCGCCCCAGCCGACGACGCCGTCGTCGGTCTCCACGCGGCAGAAGAGCCAGCGGGGTGGTACGGCGAAGGTCTCGACGCGTGCGATCTTCAAGAAGGCCTCCAGGAGATGGCCGCGGGCAGCGCGGCATCGCCGGCGTGCGCACCGACCTCGGCAAGCAGGAATGCGGATGGTGCACGAACGGTCTCCAGATACGCCGGCACAGATCAATGACATTAAATATTAATTATCGTGTCGCGCCAAGAGATCCCACGGCGCCCGCACGACGCCGCGGCCGGTATCCCCCGCACCCTCCCGCTCCGGGACGTCTCCGCCCGGAGTTCAGCTGACGTCCCCGCCGTGCCGGGGCTTCGGAGCGCCCGGTGGCACGAAGCAGGCGGTGACGGTCTTGCCCGACGCCTGCGGATGCGTGGCCCAGCCGTCGGCGAGCGCGTCGACGATGGCCAGGCCGCGCCCCCCGGTCGTCGTGAGGTCTTCCGGCTGCTTGGCGGGGGGCAGGGCATCGGAGTCGTGGACACTCACGTGCAGGCAGTGGCTGTCCCAGGTGAGGACCAGCTGGGCGTCGCTGTGCGCATGCACATGCGCGTTGGTGATCAGCTCGGAAACACTGAGCAGTATCGCGTCCACCATCTCGGGGGCGTCCTTGGTCCACTCCAGGGACGCCAGGTGCTCCCGCGTCCAGCTACGGCCGGCCCGCACCCCTTGCGCCACCGGAAACGACTGCGCCCACCCCACCGCACGCAGCGATGTGTCCTTCGCCATCGACTCTCCCTCACTCGGCTTTCCTCACCGCCTACCCCCGCCCTCGACGCACACCCCCCGCGGCCCCGGCGCGCAGCCTGGCCGTCGCCCGGACGCCGGAGCGGGGTCTGTCCGTGGGATGTCGGGGCACACGCACCTCACCCCTACGAGAGGAGCACCCCATGCTCGGCATTGCCGCAGCCGTCCTGTTCGCCATCGCTTTCCTGATCAACGCAGCGGACATCACCACCAACGACGTCTTCTCCTCAGTGAACGTCATGCTCCTGGGCCTGGCACTTCTTGCCCTGCACGTCGCGGGAATCGGAGCGGGCCGTCCCTCCCGCAGACGCTGACGACCGCGGGGCGCCCGGCGCGGCCGAGTGCTCACCGAGCTCTCCCCCGCGCCGGGCCACCTGTGACTGATCGGCCGTTGCCCGTGATGAACCGCTGGGCGGTCGATCAGTAAATGCGTAGCGTGTTGCCGCAAGCGTCGGGATACTGCCTCGATGATCCGCGCCGCACTGCCGCAATTGCTTCGACCCCGCGCCTTGGCGCCCGGAGATCTCGTCGTCATCGCATCGCTGTCCGGGCCGCTGGATGCCGGATACGCGCCCGCACTCGCGCGGGCGGTGGCGGTGCTCGAGCGGATGGGCTTCCGCGTGCGTCTCGCGCCGCTGCTCGAAGTGGGGCGGCAGCATTGGTGGAGCGCGGCCCGGCCGGTGGAAATCGCCGAGGAGTTCAACGGACTGCTGCGTGACCCCGAGGTACGCGCGATCATCGCGCATGACGGCGGGACGACGGTGCTCGGTTACCTCGACCTGATCGACGTACAGGCGATCACCGCCGACCCCAAGCCGATCCTCGGATACAGCGACATCTCGCTGCTGCATCTGGTGCTCCACGCGCGCACGGGCCTGGTCGGCTTCCATGCCGACGTGGCCACGCCCGGTCTCGGCGGGCACTGGCAGGCCGTACCCGCAGCGCGTCAGGCGGAGCTCGAGACGCTCTACTCGACGCTGCTGACCGGCCCGGAGGCGATCGGTCCGCTGCCCTCCACCCCGGCGTGGGAGTGCTGGCGTGCCGGCCGTACCGAAGGCCGGCTGATCGGCGGGTTGCTCAATCGCATCGTGCTGACGCAAGCGACGTCGTACGCGCTGCCGCTCGAAAGCTTCGACGGCGCGGTGCTGTTCTGGGAGGAGATGGGCAGCCACGCAGCGCACGTGTGGAGCTATCTGCAGGTACTGCGGCACAGCGGCATTCTCGATCGAATCTCCGGCATGGTCGTGGGCGTTCCGCGCGAGATCGACGGACTCGGAGCACCCGAGGCACCTTCGACCCTGCGCGAGATCGTCCTCGACGTCCTCGGCGGACGGGACATCCCGGTCCTGGGCAACGTCGAGTTCGGGCACGCCGGCCCGAATCTGCCGATGCCGGTCGGCATCCGCGTCGCGCTCGACGCGCAGCAGCGGACACTGTCGCTGCTCGAACCAGCCGTTACGCCGTAGTCCGTCCTCGGTCGGCCGGCTGTTACGGCTGCGTCCTGCGAGATTCCCGCGCGGCGGTGTACTCCGTCAGCTGCACCGCCGACTCGTGCATTTCAGAGGATCTGACGAGGCCGGCCGAGAAGTCGGAGCGGATACCGGCAGGCTGTTGCACCGCGCGGTGCTCGAACTCGGCGGTAGGGACCCGGCCGTCGCGTTCGGCGCCTTCGCGGGACCGGTTCGCCTGAGATGTGGTGGACGCTCACCTCGAGCGGGAGGGTGCGGACGTGGACTGCGGGCCTGAGACGCTGGTCGAGTACCCGGGCGAGCCGGCGTTCGGTCAGCGTGCGGTCGTCGTGCATGGAGACTCCATCGAAAGGTCCGCGCGAGTAGCGGCAGGTCCGTCCGCCTGCACGTCGAGTGGCAGTGGTGTCCCCGGAAACGGGCGGACGGTGCGAGGCTTACGGTCGGTTGATCCCGTACCGGATGACTTCGGTGGGGACCACGGAGCGTCGTGCGGGCAGCGGGTGGGTGGGGCCGGCGTTGATGCGGTCGATGAGCATCTGGCCGGCCCTGCGCCCGATCTCGTCGGCGTCGTAGGACGCGATCGTCAACGGGAGTCCGAGGACGTCCGCCAGGTCGAAGTCGTCGAAACCGGCCAGGGCCACCGGGACTTCGAGGGTGCGGACGGCCCGGATGGCGCCCTGGGTCAGCCGGTTGTTGGTACAGAAGAGGGCGGTGGGGGCGCCCGGCTCCCGCAGCAAGGCGGCGGCGGCGCGCTCGGCCGTGGCGACGTCGGCCAGTCCGCGGCGGATGTGGCGTTCGTCCGGCTCCAGGCCGGCCGCCTCATGGGCGGCCCAGTAGCCACGGAAGCGTTCGGCGCCGGTGTAGAGCGCGGGCGGGTTCCCCAGGAACCCGATCCGCCGGTGTCCGTCCTCGATCAGCCGCCCGGTGGCCGCTTCCGCTCCGCCGAAGTCGTCGACCAGTACGCAGTCGGCGTCCATCCCGGCCGGCGGCCGGGAGGCGAGGACGATCGGCATGCCGCGCAGCGCGGCCGGTGCCAGGTGACGGTGACTGCCGCCCGCCGGCACCACGATCATCCCGTCGACCTGGCGGGATGCCAGATCCTCCACCAGCCCCCGCTCCCGGTCGACCTGTTCGCCGGTGTTGCAGAGCAGGACCCGCAGGCCGTGTTCGTACGCCACCTCCTGGACGCCGAGCGCCAGCCGGGAGTAGAAGGGGTTGGCCAGGTTGGTGACGATCAGACCGATCATCCCGCTGCCGCCGACCCGTAGTCGGCGGGCGGTTTCGTTCCGCCGGTAGCCGAGCGCGTCGACGGCGCTCAGCACCCGCTCCCGGGTGGCTTCGGTGACCCGGGGGTCGTCCTTGAGCACGCGGGAGACGGTCATCGCGCTGACCTCGGCACGGGCGGCGACGTCACGCATCGTCGGCGTGGCGACGCCACTCGGTCGATGCTGCGCCACGGCCGGTCCTTCCTTCGTGCCGTCAGGGGATCTGTGCCGTCGGTGGGCTGCCGAAGCCGCAGGAGCCGTCATTGTAGAGAGTGCCCGGCCGGTGGCGCGGTCCGGCCCGGCGGACGGATCCGGCTGTCCCCTGTCGCGGGGCGGCGCTTTCCTCACGGCCGAGCCGCCCGGCAGGCGTCGAAGGCTACGGGTCCGGCCGCCGGAAGGGTGGGCTCCGGCGGGTCACACTCCGTCCGACACGTCAGGGCCCAGTGGGCGGCGCCGATCAGGGGTGCGTCGTCGGGCCGTCGGGCGGTACGCAGGTCCATCGCGGCAACGGCGGCTTCCGCTCCCGGTCCGGCGGCCTCGGCCCCGGTGGTGAGTCCGGCGCGCAGCGCGGGGCCTATGAGGTCCCAGGACGCGGCCATGGAGCCGCCGACGACCATCACGTCCGGCCGGAACATGGCGCACCAGGGTGCCAGGGCACGCCCCAGCGTGGTGAAACACCCGCTGATCGCAGCCACGGCGTGCGGATCCGCCTTGCGGGCCGATGCGGCGATCGCGCTCACGTCCGGGCCCTCGGCCCGCCCGTCAAGACCTGCCGCCGCTGCGTACCTCGCGCGGATCGCCCGCCGCGAGACCACCTCCTCCAGCGGCTGTCCGTCGACGGTGATGCGGTGGGCGCGGCCTCCCGGCGGCACGGTGGGGCCTTCGGTGACGGGGCGTCCGTCGTGCAGGAACGAGGATCCGACGCCGGTTCCGAGCGTGACGCACACGGACCGGTTCCGCCGTGCCGCGGCCCCGCTGTGGTGCTCCCCGATGGCGAAGGCGTCCGCGTCGTTGAGGAAGCTGATGGCGCGCGCGTGCGGCAGTCGATCGCGCAGTTCCGCCCCGACGTCGATGTCGTGCAGCGACTCGAACTTGCCGATGCCCCGGAATCTGCCGATGCCGGCCGCGTAGTCGAACGGTCCCGGTACCGCGACGCCCCAGCGCGTCCGCCGGGGTGCCGCGATGTGCCGGGCGGCCTCGGCGAAGCAGTCGAGGATCTCCGTGGCACCGGCATCGGCGGACACAGGTCCGCGGACGACCGAACCGGCGACCGGCAGGCCGGTGGTCATGTCCACCAGGGCCGCGGTGACATGGGTGCCGCCGATCTCCAGCACGGGCACCTGGGTCATGACGGTGTCACCAGGGACTTGACGACCTGCGCGGGCCGTCCGCCGACGGGGTGGAGACGATAGCCTCCCACGGCCGCCGGCACGGTGAGGGTCTCGGCGAACGCCAGGTCGTGGCGCCGGCCGTCCGCGGTCTCCACCACCACGCCGTCACCGGCGGCGACGTTGAGGATGTGGAAACGGCCCTCGGTGTCGTCGTCGGCCGGCCCCGTTCCGTCGAGTAGGAAGCGGTGGACCGCGTAGAACATCTCGGGCAGGGCGCCGATGACCTCTTCGCGCCAGCCCGTGCCCTCGCGCAGGAGGCGCGGCTGCGGGACGAGGTCCGCGACGACCTCGCTGCCGCGCCGCCCGGTGTCGAGGTTGGCGAAGGCGTGACGGTGGGACAGCGGCCTGGGCACCCCGGAGGTGGAGCGGCGCAGCCAGTCGTAGAAGCGCAGCGAGTAGAGGTAGGGCGTGGCGCTGATCTCCAGCACGAGGTTGCCCGCCCCGGAGGAGTGCGGGGTGCCGGCCGGGATCATGAACAGCTGGCCGGGGTCGGCGGGGAACGTCTGGACGTGATCCTCGACGCGCAGCGGTGTGCCGTGCGTCGCCGACGCCTCCACTTCCTTGCGCAGGATGTCCACGTCCGTACTCTGCCGCAGCCCGAGGAAGACCCGGGACCCGGGTTCGCTCGCCGTCACGTAGTAGGTCTCGTGCTGGGTGTAGGGCCAGCCGAAGGTCTCCCGCATGTACTGCTCCTGCGGGTGGCAGTGCAGGGAGAGGTTGCCGCCCCCGACGGTGTCGAGGTAGTCGAAGCGGATGGGGAACGAGGTGCCGTAGCGCTGATGCACGTCCGTGCCGAGGAACTGCTCGGGGTGCAGGACGCACAGGAGCTGGAAGGGCAGTTCCACCAGTGCCCCGGTGTCCTGGCCGACGAGGACGCCCGCTTCGGGGGCGATCAGCTCGTAGCCGAGGGCGGTGTTGCCGTTGTCGGGCTCGAAGCCGAGCTTCTCCGCGGCCCACCGGCCGCCCCAGGGGGTGGAGTTGAAGTAGGGGCGGGTGCGTACGGGCTGCCGGGCGAGGCCGGCGAGCGTGGCGCGGACCGCCTCGCCGTCCAGGGAGGCGGGGGCCCCCGGGGCCTGTACGTCGATCCACCGGTCGATCCTGGACGCGAGCGCATCACGGTGCCGGTCGGTGACGGGCCAGTCGGTGTAGAAGAGGCTGCGCAGGTCGCCCGCCGCGTGCGGACGCCCGAGGTTGACGCCCACCGGCAGCGTTCCGGAAGCGATGGCACTCTCGGCGTACCGCTTGGGCAGGTCCGCCCACCAGAGCAGATCGGGCGAGCAGAGGGCGGCACCGGGGCCGAAGACCAGCAGGACGCCGCGCGTGGGGCGTTCCACGGACAGTCGGCCGTCGACGAAGAGGTCGGCCATCCTGAATTCGGCGAGCGGCAGGAAGAACGCGTCGGACTCGGCGTCCGGGACGCACAGCCGCTCGACGGCTGCCGGTGACCAGTGCTCACGCACATCGAGGACGGCGACCTCGACGGACCGTTCCCGCAGAGCGGTGGCGATCCCCTGGGCGGCCTCGTCCCAGTCCAGAGCCGCAGGCCCGTCCAGGGCGAGTACGGCCGGCCGCGTGGGCAGGGTGGCGACAGCGTCGTTCCACCCGGTGACCACGGCGCCGGTGGCCGGGTAGCGGGGGTTGCGTTCGTAAGGGCGGGGCTCTGAGTGCACAGGTACTCCTGAAGGGTGAGCGGGCGACCGAGGGGATGGTATCGATAACACTCAGAGGCGACAAGGCAGATGAGCTGTTGTCAGGCATAACCACAGCTAGATATGGGTTGAAGGCGATTTCTCGTCACGAAGCCTTGTTTCGGCCTCATGGTGTCGTTAACATCCTGGCAATCCGAACCGCCGACGCCGTGCGGTGCGGCGAGATCTCTCCGGGGCCGTACGTACGCCCTCACCCACCACACCCCAGAGCCAGGGGTCCCTCCCGGGATCCCAAGGGAAGGGAACTCATGAGATCAATCGGCGGGGCGACACAGTGGTCGTCCCACCCGCTCGGCCGCCGGAGCGTCCTGGCGGGCATCGGAGCGGGCGGTGCGGCCGTGCTGGCAGGCTGCGCCCGCGGTGACAGCACCGCGGTGAAGCCCGGCACCACCTCGCTCGCCAACGACAACGCCACCTGGGACCAGGGCTATGTGGCGGCCGGGCGGGAGCTGAAAGAGCTCACCGGCTACGCGCTGCGTCCGCTGTCCAACCCGAACCCCACGTCGTACAGGCAGGTCACGCAGATCTCGCTGCAGACCACCAAAGCCACCGACATGATCAAGTGGGCGTCGGGCTATTTCCTCAAATCGCTGGCCCGCACCGGGGAGCTCAGCGATCTCTCCTCCCTGTGGACCGACTACGAACGCAAGGGCTGGGTCACGTCCCAGACCCGTGAGTCGATGTCCTACCGCGGCTCCGTGTACGGGATACCGCTCTACGAGTCGTACTACGTGCTGTTCTACAACACGGCTCTCTTCCGTAAGCACGGCCTGCGGGCTCCCGGCACCTGGGAGGAGCTGCTGCACAACGCCGAGGTGCTGAAGAAGGCGGGCGTGATCCCGTTCGTCGCCACACAGAGCGGCAACTGGCCTGCCTACGAGTGGTTCCAGGAGCTCGTCAGCAAGGTGGACCCCGCGTTCTACACGGAGCTGATCAGCGGGAAGGCGCGTTACACCGACCCCCAGGCCATGAAAGCCCTGCAGATCTGGCAGGACTTCATGCGCAAGGGCTGGATGACGCCGGCGGACTTCGACCAGAACAACGGCCCTGCCGCGCTGAAGGCCGGGCGGGTCGGTATGTTCCTGCACGGTTCCTGGCAGTCGCAGGGGATCGCCGCCACCGGCATGAAGCCGGGTGTCGACTTCGACGCGTTCGTCATGCCTCCCGTCGAGTCCTCCACCCGCCGCTCCGTCATCACCGAATCCGGGGTGCTCGCCGTCCCGCGCAAGGCTGTCTCGCACGACGCCGCGATGGCCAACGCGGCGAACTGGCTGGACCCGAAGGTCCAGAAGGTGTGGACCGACTTCCTCCAGGACGCCTCGGCCAACCCGCGCTCCCGGCCCGGCAACCCGGTGATGGCCGGCCTCAAGGACAGGGCGCTGCGGGAGCACTGGACGCTGCTGCCGCGCTACGGCGAGTCGGGCCCGCCCAACCTCATCCAGGGAAACACCGACGACTTGGGGAGCTTTATGACCGGGGCCTCCTCCCCTGAGAGCACGCTGCGCAGCATGGCGGGGCGGGCGACCAAGGAGTGGGCCGCGTGGGAGAGGGACGAGGCATGAGTTCTTCCCTCGACCAGCGCCGGTCCCCGCTCCCCGCCCCGCACACTTCTCCGGGGCCGAACCCTGCGGGCTCCGCCCCCACGCGCCGGCCTGACCGGCGAATACGGGACAGGCTGGCCGGGGCCGGGTTCCTTGCTCCCGCCGTGCTCCTGGTGAGCGCCCTGCTGCTGCTCCCGTTCGCCACGACCGTCTACCGGAGCTTCTTCGACGACAGGCGCGTCTCGAGCTTCGCCGGTCTCGACAACTACGCCCTGTTTTTCAACGACCCGGTGCTGACCCGCTCGATCCAGAACACCCTGATGTGGGTGGTCGGCACGGTCGCACTGCCGCTCGTGCTGGGCCTGGCCATCGCCGTCCTGACGCACGGCGCCGGGTGGTCCCGCGCGGCCCGGCTGGTCGTCGTCCTTCCCTACGCCTTGTCCGGCTCGGCCGTCGCGGTGGTGTGGAACTTCGTCCTCAACACCGACGGCGCCGCGAACCAGGTGCTCAAGGCGTTCGGCATGGACTCGTTCGCCCAGGGCTGGCTGCTGGAGTGGCCCGGCAACACGCTGGTGATGATCGTCGCCAACACATGGCAGTCGGCGGGCGTCGCTGTGATCCTCTTCATGGTCGGCCTCCGGACCATCCCGCCCGAGACCCTCGAGGCCGCGTCCCTGGACGGGGCGACGGGCTGGCGGAAGTTCTGGTTCGTCGTGCTGCCCCAGCTGCGGACCGTCTCGGTGATCGTCGTCGGCACCAGCCTGGTCAACGGGCTCAAGTCCTTCGACCTGATCTGGGTGCTCACCCAGGGCGGGCCGGGCCGGCAGTCCGAGACGCTCGCGGTCTCGATGTACCAGGAGACCTTCCTCGCTCTGCACCCCGGAGCGGGCGCGGCGGTCGCGGTCGTCCTCACCACGATCGTGCTGTTCACCTCGTGGCTGTATCTGCGGCGTCAGCTGACCCCGAAAGGCAACTGATCATGCCCACCATCCCCAGCACGCCGAGGCGTGCCCCGCGAACGCGCCCCACGCCCGGCCGGATCCTGCGCAACACCACCCTGGTGGTCATCTCCCTGCTCTGGGCGCTGCCCACCTGGCTACTGCTGGTCAACGCCCTGGTGCCGGCCGCCGACTACGGCGGGACGCCCCACTGGTGGCCTCAGGGCTTCGGTCTCCTCGACAACATGTCGCAGGCCTGGACGAAGGCGGATCTCGGCCCCTCCATGGGCAACAGCCTGCTGTACGCCGTCACCAGCGCCGCCGCCGCGATCGTGGTGGCCACCACCGCCGCGTTCGCGACCGTCATCATGCCGGTCAAGCACAAGACGCTGTGGTTCTGGCTGATCTACTCGGGAACCCTGCTGCCGCTCCAGGTCTTCCTGCGCCCGATGTTCCTCGCCTACGCCGACACCGGGCTCTACGACGCCCAGTTCGGGCTGTTCCTGGTGTACGTGGCGATCGCCATCCCGTTCGCCTACTTCATCATGCGTAACTTCGCGCTGACGCTGGCACCGGAGATCATCGAGGCCGCCCGGATGGACGGTGCTTCATGGTGGCGGATCTTCTGGCAGATCCACGTGCCGCTGTCCAGGTCCGCCATGGTGGCCGCCTTCGTCTTCCAGTTCGTCGCCGTCTGGAACGACCTGCTGTTCGGCATCACGCTGTCCACCAGCAAGAACATCCGCCCGGTCATGGCCGCGCTGGCCGAACTCCAGGGCAACTACTCCAATGTGGGGCCGCCGGTGGTCCTCGGCGGGGCGCTGCTGGTCTCGCTGCCGACGGTCGTCCTGTTCTTCTCCGCACAGCGCTTCTTCGTCAGCAGCCTCAAGCTGCACGGCTGAGCCGCATCCGGCCGCCGGTCACCGTCCCACTTTCTTGAAAGGCCGACCATGGTGAAGACCCCTGTACGCGCCGCACTGGCCCTCGCCGTCCTCTCCGGAGCTCTGTGGGCGAGTCCTGCCGCCGCAGCCGGCCATGAGGAGACCGCGCCCCTGACCTGGGCCCACCGCGCCGAGGTCACCTATGGCTCCTTGCAGCAGCACCTCTACCAGGGCCCGCAGGAGCACGGGCTGTACCTGGAGAAGACGCCGCGCAAGGAGGGGGAGAACCCCCACTCCTACCTCTGGCCACTGCGTGAGGCGGCCGCCGCCACCGTCGACATGGCCGAACTGCCGCGCGTCGGTGCCCGCTACAAGCGCGATGCCGCCGAGCGCTTCACGGCACTGCGCCTGTACTTCGACCCCCGCGACGGCAGGTCCGGATACGACTCCTACCTGCCCGCCCCTCTTGGTCAGGGCGGCGACGTCTTCTACGACGACAACGCCGTGGTCGGGCTCTCCTTCCTGGACCAGTACCGGTCGACCGGCAAGGAGCTCTACCTCGACCGGGCGCTGGAAACCTATTCGGTCGTCAGCCGGGGCTGGGACGAGGACCCCGCCAAGCCGTGCCCCGGAGGCATGCGCTGGGTCGACTCGCCGAACAACACCATGCGCGCGGCGAACGTCACGGGACTGGCCGCCCAGCTGGCCGCCGAGCTCTACGCCATCGACCACGACGACCGGTTCCTCGCGAGTGCGAAGCGGTGGTACGAGTGGAACTGGTCGTGTCTGCGCCGGTCCCCCGGCCTGTACCACAACAGCCGCGACGACGACGGCAGCGTGAACGAGACCCTGTGGTCGTACAACTCCGGCGCGATGATAGGCACCGCGACCACGCTCTACCGTGCGACCGGGGACCGGGCCTACCTCGACCGTGCCGTCGAGGACGCGCAGGGCTCGCTCACGTACTGGGAGCAGGGGGACCGGCTGCACGACCAGCCGGCGATCTTCAACGCCTTCTACTTCGACAACCTCCGCATCCTGAACGAGGTACGGCCCGACCGCGCCTACCGAGCGGCTGCCACCACCTATGCCGAGCGGATCTGGGAGGAGAACCGGACACCGTCCGACGGACTGTTCCGCTTCCAGCCCTCCGGCGGCGGCGACCACGCCCCGGCCGCGCAGGCCGAGACGCTCGAACAGTCCGCGATGGTGCAGATCTTCGCCGGCCTCGCCTCCGACCGTTCCTGATCCTCGGCCGTTCACGAGCCTCCGACCGCCCCCACGCCACTGAGCAGCACGTCCCGGCACCAGACACGAGTGGAGACCTCTCCCATGCCCCGCCCCGATCTTGCCCGTCCCTCCTGGTGGGACTCGAACATGGCCCGAGACATCCTGCGCGAGCGCGCGGTGTCCGCCGAGGGTGACCTCGGCGGACACCGGGTCAGGCTCTCCTGCGAACCGCTACTGCGCCACGACGGCACCGGGGGCCTGCTCCAGTCCGTCCGCGTGACGGCGGACCGACCGCTCACCCGTGCCCGGGTCACCACTCTCACCGGCAGCGCTCTGCGCTGCGACGTCCTTCCAGGGCCGGGGGCAGACACCCGGCTGCTGGTTCCGGAGGTGGACGCGCCCACGCCGGTCCTGGTCGAGCTGCCTGAGCTCGCGGACACGGACAGCGTCGAGGTACTGCTGACCCCGCAGCGCCACTGGACGCTGCACCTGGTCCAGCACGCCCATCTGGACATCGGTTACACCGACCCGCAGAGCACTGTCCTCGCCGAGGGACGCAAGTACCTCGACTCCCTGCTCGAACTGTGCCGCTCCACCGACGACCGGCCGGACGAGTCGAAGTTCCGCTGGGCGGTCGAAGGCCACTTCAGTTATGAGAACTGGTCGCAGAACCGGCCGCCGCGGCTGGTCGCGGAGTTCCTGGACCGTGTGCGCGAAGGCCGCATCGAACTGACCGCGATGCCCTTCAACCTGCACACGGAGACCTGCTCCACCGACGAGCTGCACGAACTCCTGCGCCCCATACGGGAGTTGCGGGAGCGGGAGGGCATCGACATCACCACGGCCATGCAGACGGACGTGCCGGGCCAGGTCGTCGGGCTGCCCGACGTCCTCGCCGACAGCGGAATCCGCTATCTGTCGGTCGCCCACAACTGGGCGGGGCGCGCGGTGCCGCACCACGTCGGCGGCCAGGACCTGCCACGCCTGTTCCGCTGGCGGGCGCCGAGCGGGCGCGAGGTGCTGGTGTGGCGTACCGACACGCCCCACGGCCTCGCCTACATGGAGGGCTCGGTCATCGGCTTCGACGAGTCCTTCGACCGCGTCGACGACCTCCTGCCGAACTACCTCTCGGCAATGACGAACCACCAGTACCCGCACGAGGGCCGGGGCATCCCGGGGTTCCCCATCCTGGACGAGGAATTCAAGGGCGACCCGTACCCGTGGGACATCCTGCACCTTCGGGTCCTGGGCAAGTTCGCGGACAACGGGCCGCCGCGCCGCATCATCGCGGACACGGTACGCCGGTGGAACGAGGAGTGGGCCTTCCCCGTCCTGCGTACCTCGCGCAACGAGGACTTCTTCATCGACGCCGAGGAGCGGCTCGGCGACCAGCTCCAGACGTACGAAGGCGACTGGACGGACTGGTGGGTCGACGGCGTCGGCGCGGGGGCCGTTCCACTGGCCGCCACCCGCGACGGGCAGGCGGCTCTGGCCGAAGCGCAGACCCTCGCGGGTCACGCGGAGATCATGGGGGCACCGGGCGGCGCCGGAATCACCGGGGCGGCACCCGAGGTGTACCGCGCCGCCTCCCTGTTCAACGAGCACACCTGGGGTGCCGGCGACCCCTGGACGCACGGCGACCACGGTCACGCCTCGGGCGAGCGGCAGTGGCACTGGAAGTACGCCCAGGCCCTGCGCGCCCACGACGGGGCGCACACCCTGCTGGATGCCGCGAGTGCGGCTCTGGGAGAGCGTCTGGCTCCGCGAGAGGGGACACTCGCCGGCTACTACGTCGTCAACACGTGCAGCTGGGATCGCTCCGAGACGGTCCGGCTCTTCCTTCCCGAGAGCACCGTGCCCCTCGCCGACGCGGTACGGGTCGTCGACTCCCGCGACGGCACACCGCTGGAGGTGACGGAGGAGGAGCAGAGCAACGAACTCCACCGGGCGGCCGGCCGTTTCCTGCTGTTCCGGCTGGCCGGCGTACCGGCTCACGGAGCAGTCCGCGTGGACATCGAACCCGCCCCCGCCTCCTCCTCCGAGCTGCCGGCGGAGAACGGCTCCCCGGCCGACGCCTCCACGGTCCTGGAGAACGAGTTCCTGCGCGTCCACGTCGACCTGACGTCCGCGTGCATCGACTCGATCCTGGACAAGCGCACAGGGAGCGAACTGGTCCGCCAGGACGCCACCGTCGGCTTCAACGGCTACCTGTACGACGAGTACGCCACGGCCGGCGGCTTCAACCACCAGTCCAGCAAGACCACAGCCGACGAGTCGATGCACCTGCTCGCCACGCGGAGGACGGCTCCCCCGGCGGCCCTGGTGGAACGGACCTCGGACGCGACCGGCGAGACACTGATCTACGAATGCGCCCCGGCCGGCACCCGACGGCTGCGGGTCAAGGTCCATCTGCCGCGCGCGAGTGCGCGGATCGACCTGGAGAACCGGATCGACAAGGCCGCGACCCTGACCAAGGAGAGCGCGTTCTTCGCCTTCCCCTTCGCGATGCGGTCCCCGGTCGTCCGCATGGAGGCAACCGGCGGCGTCACCGGGACGGGGCTGCCCACGGTGCCCGGTTCGGCCCGGCACATGCGGGCGGTACGCCGCTGGGTAAGCCTCCAGGAGGACGGTACGAGCGCTGCGCTGGCCACCCAGGACGCGCCGCTGATCCAGGTGGGCGGGGTCGCCATCCCGTACGTGCCGTATCCGCAGTCACTGGCGCAGGAAGAGCCGGGCACGGTGTTCTCATGGGTTCACAACAACATCTGGGACACCAACTTCCCCTCGGAGCAGGCATTCGACCACGTCTTCCGCTACAGCGTCGGATGGCAGGACGCACCCGCCCTCGGCGGTGCGGTGCTGGGCATGCGCACAGCCGCCGTCGGTAGCCGGCCCCTGGTGGCGGTACGAGCGAACCGGGCGGCCGAGCCGATTCCCGACACCTCCTACGCACTACTGGCCCTCGACGACCCGCGCGTACGGATCGTCGGTCTGACCGTGCCGGAACCGGGGCGCCTGCTCGTGCGGTTGCAGTCCTTCGCCGAAGAGCATGTCACCTGCCGACTCACCCCGGCCTTCCCCACCACCGCAGCCACGTCCGCCGACTACCTCGGCACCGAGGGCGCAGCATTGCGCACCGGGGCTGATGGCTCCCTGTCGGTACCGGTGCCCCGGCTCGGCACCACGGCGGTGTCGCTGACGACGGGAGTCGAGCCGGAACGGGATTGACAGAGCGTGCAGGCCGAAGCAGCACTCGGGGGCGCCCTCCCCTGTCCGGACAGTCCCCGAGTGCTGCTTCACCGACGGTCCTTCGCCCCTCAGAACCGCAACCGGGCACCGCCGCTTCAAGAAGCTCAGCCGCACCTGACGGCCGAGTGCCCACGGTGCACAGTGGTCGCCGGCCCGCCTGGTCGACGCGGCAGTCAATACGTCCGGTACGCCCTTACCGACGGTGGACACTGACGGCATAACCGCCGCCGTCGTAAGGGTCGGCATCCCAGGTGGCGAACCGGTCGACGAGGGTGAGGCCGCCCGCGGCGCAGCAGTCGTCGTAGTCCGACAGCGTAAGCCCGGGCGGTACCGGCAGGTGGGCTTCGTCCAGGCCGAAGCCGGCGACCAGCAGGCCGCCCGGCCGCAGTGCCGCGGACAGGCGCTCGACCACCGTGGTCTCGGTGCCGGGGGCGAGCAACGGGAAAATATTGCCCGCAGCAACGACAAGGTCGAAGCCTCCCGCGATGCCGAGCAGGGCCGGCTCGAACTCCGCCAGATCGAGCTGGAACCAGGGCAGTCCAGGCGACAGCTTCCGCGCCACTGCCAGCATCGACGCGTCCAGATCCACCCCGACGCAGTCGTACCCGAGTTCCGCGAGCCGGATCATGACGCGTCCCGTACCGCACCCGGCGTCCAGCACCCGCGCACCGACAGGCACGAGAGCTGCACAGAACCGCGCCTCGCCGTGCACGTTCTTGCCGCTACGCGCCAGGGCCGCGAATCGTGCGGCGTAATCTTCCCCGGACGTTTTCCCGGCCATATCCGTCCAGCGACTCATAAGGCCAACTATAGGACGCCCGTGTGGCTACGCGAAGAAGCTGCCGGCCTTCCCCGTACGACCGCTCGGCGATTTCGTAAGTCAGGAGTCGTGCAGCTCGTCCACCAGGGCGAAACCGTCCGCGATCCAGGCCAGCTCGGTGCGGGCGCGGGCGATGAGCCCGTCGTAGGCGTACACCTTGTAACGCACCGCGAGCTCGGCCTCCCGCTCGGTCAGCTTGGACAGGCGGGCGGCCAGCGTGGGATGAGTGCGGTCGACGAGCGCGGCCCGGGTGCCCTCGAGCATGCTCAATTGCTCTTCCCAATACGACTGTTGCTGCGCGAGTTGCTCACGCACCGACGCGGGGTCGGCGAAGTCGAAGTAGGCAGCCTTCAGGAACGCCGGGTCGCGCTGCCGCTGAGGCGTCAGCGGGGAGCTCATCCACGCCCGGAAGTCGGCGAGGCCGGCGGCCGTGACGTGGTACTCCTTCTTCGTCCCCTTCTTGCCCCAGGGCACCTCCACCGAGGTGAGCAGCCCGTCGCGCTCCATCCGGTTCAGCTCGGGATAGATCTGCGAGTCCGGGGCGTGCCAGACGTGGGCCACCGAGCGACTGAAGCTCTTCGAGATGTCGTACCCCGTCATCGGGCGACCGGTGAGCAGCGCGGTCAGCGCGTAACGCAGCGACAAGGCACCTCCCCTTCCGGACTGATCAAGGTACACACCCTTGCCACTCACTATATCCATAGCTAGTTTGTGATCCGCGCAACACATACCTCTCTCCATAGGGAGTTCCATGTCTCTCTCCGTCTCTCCCCCGCCGGACACCGCGCCACCGACCACCGCGGCGGCGAGGATCTTCAACTACCCCCGCAACGCCTGGTACGTCGCCGCCTGGGACCACGAGGTCACCGGCCGGCAGCCGCTGGCACGCACGATCGCGGGCGTGCCGCTGGCGTTGTGGCGCAACACGGAGGGCCGCGCGACAGCCCTCGCGGACGCCTGCTGGCACCGGCTCGCGCCGCTGTCGAAGGGCAAGATCCTGGGCGACGAGCTGCAGTGCCCGTACCACGGCCTCCGTTACAACTCGACCGGCCGCTGCACCGGGATGCCCGCGCAGGAGACGGTCAACCCCAGCGCGGTGGTCGCCTCCTACCCCCTTGTGGAACGCTACCGATACCTCTGGGTCTGGGTCGGCGATCCGGACCTGGCCGATCCGACCACCGTGCCCGACATGCATCAGATGGATGATCCGGCGTGGGCCGGCGACGGGGAGACGATCCACGCCGACTGCAACTACCAGCTCATCCTCGACAACCTCATGGACCTCACGCACGAGGAGTTCGTGCACTCCTCGAGCATCGGCCAGGAGGAGTTGTCGGAGGCCGAGTTCGACGTGACGCATGAGGGCGACACGGTGACCGTCGCCCGATGGATGCGCGACATCGACGCACCTCCGTTCTGGTTGAAGAACATGCGCGACAGGTTCCCGGGCTTCTCCGGCAAGGTCGACCGCTGGCAGATCGTCAAGTTCGAGTCACCGGGCACGATCCGCATCGACGTCGGTGTGGCGAAGGCCGGTACCGGTGCGCCCGAGGGCGATCGCAGCCAGGGCGTCAACGGATACGTGATGAACACGATCACTCCCGAGACCGACCGGACTTCCCATTACTTCTGGGCGTTCATGCGCAACTACCGCCTGGACAGTCAGACCATCACCACCCAGCTGCGCCGAGCGGTGCACGGGGTCTTCGGGGAGGACGAAGACATGCTGTGCGCACAGCAGCGCGCCATCGACGCCAACCCGGACCACGAGTTCTACAGCCTCAACATCGACGCCGGAGGGATGTGGGTACGCCGGATACTCGAACGCATGATCGCGGCCGAGGGGCGCCCCTCCTCCGTGCCGTCCGCCGGTCAGGGGGCTTGAAATGGCAGTGCGGACCCGGGTTCTCCGGCAGCGGGCCAGGGTGGTCGAAGTCTCCGACGCCGCGGTCGGGGTCCGCCGGATCGTCCTGGCCCCCGAGCAGCCCGAGCACGCCGCGCCCGGCACGCACATCGACGTCGAGATCGGGGGTGGCGCCCGCCGGGTGCGTTCCTACTCCGTGGTGCGCTCCGAGGACGGCGGCCGCCGGCTGACGCTCAGCGTGCAGCTCTCCCCCACCTCGTCCGGTGGCTCGGCGGCGATGCACCGACTGCGGGCCGGGGACGAGCTGACCGTCACCGGTCCGCTGCAGAACTTCCCGCTCGCAGTCGGACCCACCCGCTACGTACTCGTCGCCGGCGGCATCGGCGTCACAGCGTTGGTGGCCATGGCCTCCGCACTGCGCCGCCGAGGCGCCGACTACACGCTGGTGTTCGCCGGTCGCAGCCGCGCCGTGATGGCGTACCTCGACGAACTGGTCGCCGAGCACGGCGACCGGGTCCGGGTCCACATCGACGACGAGGACACCCCGCTGGCGGTCGACGACCTCGTCGCCGGGATCCCCCGGACACCCGCCGCCGCGAGCACCGAGCTCTACATGTGCGGCCCGATCGGACTCATGAACGCCATCTCGCGGAGCTGGGCCGAGCACGACCTGCCGGGGACCAACCTGCGCTTCGAGACTTTCGGTTCCAGCGGCCGGCACCCGACCGAGGAGTTCGTGGTGCGTCTCCCCCAGTTCGACCGGGAGATCACCGTCGCACCCGACACCACGATTCTCGATGCCCTCGAGGCGGCCGGTGTCGAGACGCTGTCGGACTGCCGCAAGGGCGAGTGCGGGCTGTGTCTGGCGAAGGTGCTCGACTCCACCGGAACCATCGACCACCGCGACGTCTTCCTGAGCGAGCCCCAGAAGGAACGGTCGAGCCGGCTGTGCCTCTGCGTCTCCCGAGCAGTGGCAGCCGACAGCGGCTCGGACGGCCCCGCCGTCCTCGACCTCCACCTCACCTGACCCGGTGCAACATCGCGTACGCCCGGATCCCTCACCACCTGGACACCCATGAGCATCGCTGCACGCATATCGCAGACACCGATGAGCGGCTACCAATGGCTGATCGTCGCGCTCTGCACCTTCATGAACTGCCTGGACGGCTTCGATGTCATGGCGGTCGCCTTCACCGGGCCGTCGGTCACCGAGGAGTTCGCGCTCAACGGCTCGCAGTTCGGGCTGCTGGTCTCGGTCGGCCTCATCGGGATGGCGATCGGCTCGATGCTGCTCGCGCCCTTCGCAGACGTCATCGGCCGACGCCCGCTGATCCTGATCAGCCTCACTCTCTGCACGATCGGCATGTTCGGCGCGGCGATGGCCCCGTCGGCCACGGTGATGGGCATCTTCCGCCTCGTCACCGGACTCGGTGTCGGCGGAATCCTGGCGAGCACCAACGTGATCGCCAGCGAGTTCTCCAACGCCAGGAACCGCGGTCTCGCCATCGGCATCTACACCGCCGGATACGGGCTCGGTGCCACCGCGGCGAGCCTGGTGGCGAAAGCCACCCTGGGCGGCGACTGGCGGATCGTCTTCCACGCCGGCGGCGTCGGGACCCTGCTCGCTCTGATAGTGATCGCTGTCGTCCTCCCCGAGTCGGTCGCATTTCTCGAACAGCGCCGTCCGAGCGGTGCGCTGGAGCGGATCAACCGGACGCTGGCCCGAATGCGGATGGAGGCCGTCACCGACACCGACCTCGACCGGGCGGCCGCCACCCGGGCGGACACCGAGCGGGCCGGCTCGGCATGGCTCAGGCAGCTGATGGCCCCCACGATCCTGCTCTGGCTCACCTTCATCACGATCATGTTCGGCTTCTACTTCGTCAACAGCTGGACCCCCACGCTCCTGGTCGAGGAGGGCCTCTCGGAGAGCGCGGCGGTGACCGCCGGAATGGCGATCTCGATCGGCGGCACGGTGGGCTCGGTCCTCTACGGCGTCGCCGCCCGGGTGCGTACGCCGAGGGCGGTGTTGATCGGGTTCTCCCTGCTTTCGGCCGCGATGATGATCGTCTTCATCTTGAGCACCTCGACCCTTTGGCTCGGTTTCGGCATCGGTGTCGTCGTCGGTGCCCTGATCAACGGCTGCATCGCCGGTGCGTACACCGTCGGTCCGCCGCTCTACCCGGCCAACGTCCGCAGTGTCGGCATGGGCTGGGCACTCGGGATGGGGCGCATCGGCGCCATCCTGTCCCCGACCATCGCCGGCATGCTCAAGGACACAGGCGCCTCCGCGACCCAGCTCTACGTCGGTGCCGCCATGGTGGTCGCTGCCTGCGCACTCGTCCTGGTAGGCCTGCGCCGGCACGACCCCGAGTGCCGCCCCGAAGCAAACGAGGCACTCACCGTCTGACCACTGCCAGGCCTCCGGCCCGGTCCGGAACCAGAGCCCGAGAGGGGAGAGCGGGCTCCCCTGTCCCCCTCGGCTCTGCGGCCGTCTTCTCGACGTCCCTTCTTGGCCCACTCTTCGCACGGAACGGCAGGGCAGCCCTCCCAGTCCTCGGCCCGCCCTCGACGAGTCGCCGCAGCGTGGGAAGCAACGCATCGACAAGGGAGCGCAGCACACGAGAGTGTGTCGTGCCGCCGGTTTCGGCAATACGACGCACCCGTCATTCGGCCCGCTGCCGCTCCGGTCCGATGTGAAGTGCTACTGCGGTACGGGCGCCTCACCGGATACGACGATGCCCGCCTCACGGAAGTCGTCCAGGGTCGAGGCGATCGTGTCGGGGGCGACGCCGACGGAGTAGTCCAGGCGTACGTGCGCGCGGAAGCCGGCCTTCACTGCGTCCAGCGCGGTGGCGCGCACGCAGTGGTCAGTGGCGATACCCACCACGTCGACGTCCTCCACTCCGCGGGCGCGCAGCCAGTCCGCCAAGGACGTGCCCTGCTCGTCGGCGCCTTCGAAGCCGCTCTTGGAGGAGCTGTGGGCGCCCTTGAAGAAGACGGCGTCGACCTTGCCGCCGGCGGCGGCGGGAGCGAAGTGCGGGTGAAACTCCCCGCCCTCGCCCCCGGCCACGCAGTGCACGGGAAAGCTGTCCTTGAAGTCCGGGTTCTCCGAGAAGTGACCGCCGGGGTCGATGTGGTGATCGCGGGTGGCCACGACGTACTGGTAGTCCCGGCCCGCGCTCTGCTCCACCAGGTCGGCGATCTTCGTCGCGATCTGCGTGCCACCTGCTACGGGAACGCTGCCTCCTTCACAGAAGTCGTTCTGCACGTCTACGACGATCAAGCCTCGGCTCATTGATGAGCCCCCTTCACCAACGTCTTGGAACAGCGGTCAGGACCACTGAGGAATCTGACGGCCGCGGGCACGGACGCGGTGACGCGGCGACCGCGGCGGCATCCTTCCGTTGTTCTACCGGCCCTCACGTCAGCGGCTCATGCCCAACGACCGCCTCTCACCCGCACGGACGCAGACGTTCACCGCAGGAACGATTCGCGGGCACCGATCAGGCTCACGGCGGGCGCGACGGGCCTGGTAGCGCCTGGAGTTGCCCGCTCGTCGTGGTAAGCCAGCCTCAACCGCGCCGGGCTCGGCGTCGCACGCCTGCACACCCTGGTTATGCGCGTAATAGGCCACCCGCGCCGCGAGTACGCTTGGGCGCCATGCGGATCACGAAGTACACCCACGCCTGTGTACGGCTTGAACACGAGGGCCGCGTGCTGGTCATCGATCCAGGGACATGGAGCGAGCCGGATGCCTTGACCGGAGCGGACGCCGTGCTCGTGACCCACGAACACGCCGATCACATCGACGCCCTTCGCCTGGCCGGGCTCGGCGTGCCGGTCTACGCCCCTGCCGAGGCGAACATCCCTCAAGTGAAGGTGATTAAGGTCTCCTCCGGCGCGGAATTCACTGCCGGTGGCTTCCGCGTACGGGCGGTCGGTGGCCGTCATGCGTTCATCTATGAGGGTCAACCGGACTGTGCGAACCTCGGCTACATCGTCGATGAGGCGATCTACCACCCCGGAGATTCGCTGCACGTGCCCGATCAGCCGATCGAGACGCTCATGGTCCCGGTCCAAGGGGCGTGGATGAGGACGGCGGACGCGATCGACTTCATCAAGGCGATAGAGCCGCAACGGGCGTTCGCCATACACGACGCCCAGATCAACGATCGCGGCCTCAGCAGCGTCAACGGCTGGCTCGCCGAGGAGACCGACAGCGGCTACCAGTACCTGCGGCCGGGCGAATCGGTCTGAGTCGAGTTGCGGGACGAGCTGGGGGTCCGCCGATCGCTGTTGGGGCTGCTGCTGCTTTGAGATGTCGGTGGCCGGCCGCTGCGACACTCGCGCCCGCCGGGAGCACGGGCTCGGCTGGGAGTGCGGGGCATAGTTCAGTCCGGTGCGGGTGGTGGTCGCGGCGATCAATTCGAGGATGGCCTCGTGACTGGTCAGGAGGCGACCGCGCCAGTCCATCGTGATGTGGGAGAAGAGGCGGTGCTCGATCTTGTTCCCCTTCGACGTGCCTTCGCCTGCGGCCGCGGTGATCAGCAGCCGGGAAGCTTGCGGGTGGTCGGGCTGGCCCTGACCGTGCCACCAGCGTCGGATCGACACCGCTGCGAACGTGGCGGTGTCGTGGTCGGGACCGGGTGCCGTGCCCGTGAGCGGCCGGAGGGCTGAAGCAGGGGCGGAGCCGTACACCAGGACCGGTGGGGCGTGGGGCTTTTCCGAGTACCAAACTGATCAGTCGATGGCGCCGGCGTCAGTCCGGAGCGCCTCTGTCGGCGGGAAGGTGGGGGTACTCCACCTCTCGGCGGGTACCCGCGTCCCCAGGCGCGTCGGTCGCGGCTCGCCGAGGGCATCGGCCCTCCGATGCAGTGGGAGAGGGTATGAGGCTTCGCGACTTTGCTCAGGCCACAGCTTCCCGGTGCTCCGCCGAGGTGCTGGGCGGCCGGTACCGTCTGGACAAGCTCCTCGGCTCAGGCGGTGCCGCGGATGTCCACCGAGGTTTCGATCTGCGGTTGCGTCGCCCGGTCGCGGTCAAGATCTTCCGTCCCGACGCCGGCATCGGCATGGAGGAGACCTGGCACAGCGAAGCGGTGATCCTGGCCCGGCTGCACCATCCTGGCCTGGTCACCGCCTACGACGCCGGGCAGCACGATGGACGCGCCTTCCTGGTCATGCAACTGATCCAAGGTGACACACTGAAGACCCGCATCGCGGAGGGACCGCTGCCGCCCGAAGCGACTGCTGCAATCGGCGCGGAACTCGCTCATGCGTTGGCTCACGCACACGAAACTGGAATCGTCCATCGGGATGTCAAGCCGTCCAACATTCTCCTGGATGCCAGGAACCGGCCCCATCTTGCCGACTTCGGCATCTCCCTGCTGCTGGACGCCACCGCCCACACCGCGACCGGCACCCTCATCGGCACCGCGGCGTACCTCTCTCCCGAGCAGGTCCTCGGCGAGCCTGTTGGCCGGCCCGCCGACATATACGCCCTCGGTCTGGTGCTCCTCGAATGCCTCACAGGCAGGCTCGAGTACGACGGTGGCCCCCTTGAAGCCGCGATCGCACGCCTGCACCGACGCCCCGCCCTGCCTCACTGGCTGCCGGAACAACTGAGCTTTCTGCTGCGAGACATGACAGACCTGGACGAACAGAACCGCCCGACGGCCCGTCACTGCGCGCATGCGCTGACGGCGCTGGCCGACGAGGCACACACCACACCCGGAGCGTCGGCGCCCGCCACCAGTCTCATCGGCAGCGAAGGATCATCACAGACTGCCGAGGAAACGCACACGAATCCGATGCCCCGTGAAAAACGGGCCGCTCCCCGAACCGCGCCTGCGCGGGGTCGCACCCTCATAGCGGGCGCGACCATCGCACTAGCCGCCGTCACGGCAACCACCCTCTCCGTCACCGGCAGCTCCGCGCCACAAGGCAGTGACCGAAGCACGACCAGGGCTACGGGCGCCGCCCCCTCAGGAGAGGCGGGTCCCTCCGGCAGCGCGGGGCGGAAGTCCGACACCGCACCCCCTGTGGCGCCGCCCTCCGAGCCCACCGGCATGCCTCCTCAGCACACTGACGGACACACCGTGCGCCCCGATTCTCAAGGCCCGGAAACGGAATCCGCCATCGACGCAGGCGCGCACAGCTCATCAGGCAAGGCGGCGCAAGCCACACCAGCCACATCCGCAGCGACAACGCAGGGGGGCACACCGATCGCCGCCCCACACAGGCCGCCTGGCCGAGCAAAGAAAACAGGAGAGGTCACGAGCAAAGCTCAGCAGGAGAGGGCCGGCAAGAGGGCGCCGCAACACTGAAGTGCGACGCCCCGGAGAGCTGCCGGGGCGCCTTCACCGCTTGGGACGGCCTTATCGGCCGCCGACCGGCTCGCGCATACCTACCGGGCTCGATTCCGCAACAGGCCGTGCTACAGGGTGAACAAGCAGAGAGTTTCGTTGAAGGCCCACGGCCAGCCGGGTCTGTGATGGGCGGCTGCGAGGACTCGACTGCGTCGCCGTCGGCGTGCGTCCGCGGGCTTTTCACAGCCTGGTCGGATCACCTTCAGATGCTTTGAGAATGTTCTTGCGGATCCTCAGTCCGGCTCTGCCCAGGGCACGGCCTGAGGGTGTTTCCTGCCCCGGGTGGCGACCAGAACCAAGTGTCGTACTTGCGTTCGGTATCCGTTCAGGGTTGTGTATGCCTCAACCGGGGGGCTGCAACATACGTCGACGTCTGGAGAAGACTTGCCGCTCGCTATTGCCCTTGTTGTTGCCGAGGGCGAACTGGACAGCGAGTCCGCCTGCCCGTTGCAGGAAGGTCTCGAACGGGCTGCGGCCGGCCACGACGCCATTGTGCTCGAGGCGAGCGGGGTGACGTTCGCCGATTCCTCCTTCTTGAACCTCCTTCTGCGCACCAACCAGGTCACTCCCCTGCGTATCGCCGCAGCCTCCGCCCCTGTGCGCCGATTGCTCGAAATCACAGGGGCGGACCAGATACTGCGAGTGCACCCGAGTGTCGATGCCGCCCGGGAAGCGCTGAGCCGCGACGAGTAGGCCGCGGCCCGGCTTGAACCGGTCGACCCGGTCCCCGCTGTGGCCGCTGGGCCGGCGGTGGCTGTCAGTCCTGGGTGAGCATGCCTTCGCGGAGCTTGGCGAGGATGCGGGTGAGCAGGCGTGAGACGTGCATCTGGGAGAGCCCAAGGCGGTCGCCGATCTGGGACTGGGTCATCTCTTGGCCGAAGCGCAGTTCGATGATGTCTCGCTCGCGGTGCTCCAGCGTGGCAAGGAGGGGCGCCAGGGCGTGGAGGTTCTCCACCAGTTCCATGGCGGGGTCCCAGCCACCGGTGATTTCGGCGTAGGTGGTGCCGCCCTCGTCCCCCAGGTCCGTTCCTCCCAGGGGCATGTCTATGGATCCGGCGGTATACCCGTTGGTGGCGACGAGGCCCTCGATGATCTCTTCCTCGGGGATGTCCAGGTGCGTGGCGAGTTCGGCGACGCCGGGGTCGCGGTCCAGCGTGCCGGCGAGCTCTTCCTTGGCCTTGGCCAGAGTCACCCGGAGTTCCTGCAGCCGCCGGGGCACGTGGACAGCCCAGGTGGTGTCGCGGAAGAAGCGCTTGATCTCACCCACGACGTAAGGGATGGCGAAGGTCGTGAACTCGACCTCGCGGGAGAGCTCGAAGCGGTCGATCGCCTTGATGAGGCCGATGGTCCCGACCTGGATGATGTCTTCCATCTGGTCGTCGCCGCGGTTGCGGAAGCGCTGGGCGGCGAACTGCACCAGGGACAGGTTCATCTCGATCAGGGTGTTGCGCGCGTACTGGTACTCGTGGGTGCCTTCCTCGAGGGCCTGCATCTGCTCGAAGAACAGCTTGCCCAGGGCACGGGCGTCCTTCGGCGCGACGTTCCTCGGATGTGCAATTCGGGGAAGTCCCGCAGGAGCAGTACCTACGGCGGTGCCCGGTTTCGCGGCCGTAGTCCCCACGGTGATCGTCATGCGTTCGTCCTCCTGCCCCGGACTCTTCTGCGGCTCTCCCGCAGCTGTGCTGCTGCGCTTACCCCTGCGGTGCACGGCCACGCCAGACATGAGCAAAGTGTTCATGCGGAGGATCGGCCAGTGCCCTGACTGCCCGGGCGGGTGCGCACGAGCGCGCGCGGACGACGAGTGCGCAGCTCCCCATGCCCGTACCGGAGGACTGTCAGCGCCGCGGGTTATGGTGCGGCCTCAGATGCCGGAGCGTATAGGCGGCGGGTCAACGGGCAGGCGAGATGCCATGGAAGAAGGCATTGATGATGGATGAAATCCTTGCGGATCTGGCTGACGACGCCTACCCGCCTCCGCTGACAGCCGCCCTCGTGCTGAATGAGAGGGGGGCCGGGATCTCTCAGGCCCGCCACTTCGCGGCCGGCTTCCTGAACACGTTGAGAGACCAGCACAAGGTCGATGTCACCACCGAGACCCTGGAGATCACTCAACTGATCGTCAGTGAACTGGTGACCAACGCACGCAAGTACGCTCCCGGCCCAGCTCTCCTGAGACTCCAGATCGTCGGCCCGACCCTGCACCTCGACGTCTGGGACAGCGCTCCCGTGCTACCCGAGGCCCGAAGCGCGGACCCGGAGCGCATCGGGCAGCACGGCTTGGAAATCATCACGGCGCTCGCCCAGACCATGGACGTACGCTCCGCCCCACCCGGAAAGTGGGTCACCGCCCACATCCGCCTCGGCACAGATCCACCGGACACCGCATCCTGAGACGCCTCCCGGCTTTCGGGACGTTGTGGCTCCATCGCAGAGCGCAGCTGAGCAGCCGAGCGACCGCCACCCTGACAAGCCCGGCGTCGCCAGGGGCCTGACCGTATCCCTCTCGGGCTCTCACGCTGACAGATGATCAGTCATATTCGGCGCGGTACGACTCCGTCCTGCCAGCGGTAGAGGTCGCGCAGCAGGGAAATCTCGGCGCCGTGATGGATCAGCTCCCTGTTGACGTGCAGGACCCTGTTCTCCATGGGAAACCGCTCGGGACCCACCGTGGGCGGAGTGTCCAGGTCAGCGTCCGAGAGCTCGCGGACCCCCGCGTTCCATCTCCCATACATCTCATCGAGCTGTTCCAGCGCCTCGTCAGCGGTCCCCGCGTAGGCGAATGCCTGGGACTCGAGATCCTGGCCGCCGAAGTGCCATCCGACCCGATAGCCCAGGCAGGAGACGATGATGTGCGCCAGCCGCCAGGCAATCGTGGTCACCGGCGCAGGCACCGGGGCAGGGGACGCGAAGTCCATCGTCCATTCCCCCGAACCTTCCGACATCGGTGCGGCCGACGTGCCACGTGGGCGGATGCTCCAGCAGCCGCGCACCGGCTCCCAGAAGTACTCCTCGTCGGAAAGACCCTCCAGCCGTGGCCGCAGGTTCTTGCTCCAGTACCAGTCCAACTGGTCCGCGAGTCGCTCGCTTCTTGTCATTTCCGCACACTACATACACCGGAGACCTGGCTGCGCCCCTCGCGGACGCCGTCGCCGGCCGTGGTACGCGAGACGTACCGCACCAGGAGATGACGCTGGGGCCTGATGTGCCCTTCGGGCCGCGCCGCCGCGAGCGGCTCAGCCTTGAGTGTCCCGAGCCAGCGCCACGCCAGAGCTTCCGACCTGCATGTTCGAAGATGGCGAAGACTCACTGCGGCCGGTCGGTATGCCCTGCGGACCGGTGGTCGTCATCGGTCCATTTCTGGGTGTCGCGTGGCTCCACGTAGGGCTCTTCGTCCGTCGGGTGGCCGCCGACGATGGCTCGTTCGCGTGCCATCTCCGCATCGAACTCGAGCCCCAGAAGGATCGCCAGGTTTGTGATCCATAGCCAGACAAGGAAGATGATGACGCCTGCGAGGGCTCCGTACGTCTTGTTGTAGGAGCCGAAGTTCGCGACGTAGATCGCGAAGCCGGCCGATGCGATCATCCAGATCAGCAATGCCAGAAGGCTGCCGAGCGAGATGAACTTGAAGCCGCGGCCCTTGGCGTTCGGTGCGGCCCAGTACAAGATCGCCAGCATGATGGCCACCAGCACCACGAGGACGGGCCACTTCGCGATGGACCAGACAGTCATGGCGGTGTCCCCTACACCCAACGCCGTGCCCAGCTGGCGAGCCAAGCCTCCTGAGAGCACGACGATCAGTGCGCTGACGCAGGCCAGGATCATCAGCGCGAGAGTCAGGCCCACACGCACCGGGAGAATCTTCCACGCCGGCCGCCCCTCCGGCACGTCATAGACGACGTTGGACGCGCGAATGAAGGCGGCGATGTACCCGGAGGCGGACCACAAGGCGCCCAGCAGGCCCACGATGGCGAGCACAGTGCTGGTGCCACCACTGGACTGCAACTGCGTCACCGCGTTCGTGAGCACGTCGCGGGCCGAGCCTGGTGCCAGCTTCTGGATGTTCTCCAGAACGGTTTTGGTAGCGGAGTCCCCCGCAATGCCCAACAGGGCGACCAGCACCAGCAGGGCGGGGAACAGAGCCAGGATGCCGTAATAGGTCAGCCCGGCCGCCCTGTCCGTCAGCTCGTCCCGCTTGAATTCCTTGACCGTGCGTTTCAGCACGTGCGCCCACGAGGTTTTGCTGACTTGCGTCGGTGACTGGGGAGGCTTGCCAGACTGATGCATGACTGTGTACCCCTGTCCGAAGCAGTTCTCTGACGAAGCCCGTCTCACACGACCCGTGCTCGTCCGGCCTCAGGTGTGTTGGCGGGCCCCTGCCGTCGGAATTCAGGCTCGCCCCTGGCCTGCTTGGTCACGGGCCTCTCGGGCAGCGTCCTGGCCGACCTCGCGCAATCCCGTGGCGGCCTCCTGGCCGGAGGCCTGAGCCTGCTGCTTGGTGGCTTCGGCGGCGTCCTGCGCCGTGCTCTTCACCGATTCCACTGCTTCCGTTGCCGGCTGACGCATACCTTCCTTGAGATCCGTCGCAACTTCCTGCGCCGTCTCCTTGGCAGGTTGCAGCAGTTCATCGGAGTGCTCGCGGAGCTGAGAACCGATCCGTTCCTCGGCCTCAGAAGCCGGGAGCAGGGCTGCGGCGAGCATGCCGGCGCCGAACGCGATGATCCCGGCGGCGAGAGGACTGCCTTGGGTTTGTTCGGCTATCTGATCTGGGGCTTCCTTCACGGACTGACCGACCTGATCAGCTGTGTGGCGGACGGTGTCCTGGGCCTGGCCGGCGGCGTCACCTGCACTTTGTGCAAGACCCTGCGCCTTCTGCCCAGGCTGTCCGCCCTGAGGGTGGTCGGCCGATCCCATCACACGCTCCTTCAATCCGGTCAGCCGGTGCTGCGCGGCATCCGCCTTACGCCGCGCTACCTTTCTTGGCGTCGCCTTGTCCGCGAGGCGATCGACGTTGTGCGCCAGGCGCGCCCGGGTGTCTTCCACCTCGGTCTTCAGTTCGTCCGGGTCCGTGCCCATCGGGCATCCTCCTTCAACGTTTCCGCGGTTCGTTCGGGCTTCACCTGCACCGCGCGCATGCGTTTGCGGCCCATCACGAAGAGCACACCGCCCACCAGCGCCCAGACCCCGGTCACGATGAGCGCGGCCCAGGCAAGGTCGACCACGTGCGCCAACCCGAAGATCGCGGCCAGGCTGCCCATCAGCAGCACCAAATGCCCGGCGTACCCGGAGCCGGCGAGCATGCCCCCGGCCTTGCCGGCCTTTGTCGCCTCCTGCTTGAGTTCTGCCTTCGCCAGTTCGATCTCGCCCCGCACCAGCTGGGTCAGGTCGTCACTGATGTCGCCTACCAGTTCCCCGATGGAGGGGTCCGCCGACGGGGCCCGATGTGAGCCGGACGGAGCGCCGTCCTGTGAGGCGGTGGCGTTCTGCGAAGAGAAAATAGCCACGGCTCAGCTCCCCTTACGGCTGCTGCGGGTCGGGGTTCGGATACGGGTCCGTGACCGGGAGCGGTCCGGGGGAAACCGATCCGCCATAGGACGGAGTGGGGTGCTCCTGGTCGTAGGAGCCTGCAGGGTCCGCCACGCTATGTGTCTGACCGTCCGTGACAGCGGTCGGCCATCCGTTTTCCCGCGCTCCCAGCGCGGAACGGTCGCCACCGCCGTCGCCTGTGTGGGACGCCGGACCGTTGCTTGCGGACTTCACTCCTTTGCCGAGACGGGCTGTTGCGAACCCGGCCAGAGCGGCACCGGCAAGGAACACGCCGGGACGGCGACGCGCGAAGTCCTGGAGGTCACTGATGAGTCCTTGCGGGCCTCGGTCCTCCAGCTTCGCTGCCACGTTGTGCCCGCGATCGGCTACCTGCCTCACCGCCTTCGTGGCAGGTGAACCCTGCTCACCGCTCTCCCCCATGGTGCCCAGCTCGTCCGCGAGCTGACGGACGCTCTGAGCGAGGCGCTGCGTCTGGGTACGCGCCTGATCCTGAAGTTGATCGCGCAGCTCGCCCGCGACGTCCCGGACCTGGGACGAAGCCTCGTCTGCTACGTCTCCCGCACGCTCCTTGGCCGTACCGGCCGCGTCGGCCGCCTTGTCACTCACCAGCCCAACACCCTCGCCGGCCTTGTCCTGCGCCGTCCGCTTCACTGCTGCGGCTGTGTCACTGTCCGGATCTTTCGCACCGCTGAAGTCACTCAACGTTCCTCCTCGGCTGGAATCGGCATGCACCTGACACATACATCTGTTTCTTCCGGCCACCACGTTCCATGATGACCAGCAATTCGAGATGCGCCACTTGCCGACTTTGCCGCGCCGGCACTCAGTACCCGCTGCATCTCGCAAAGACACCGGCGGGTCTCTCGGGACCCGGGCCTGCCTCGCGTCGGCGACCGCCTCCACCGGCTGTGGACGCCTCAGAAACCCGACGGCCACGCTCACCGTCGGGTCCGACCGCCTGGGGCCGGCGCCGCACCACTTGCCGACGGCCCTTGACGCCGGGAACAGGTGTCTGTACCTACTGGTATGTACAGTAGGTACAGCTTCGCAGACCGATCTTGGAGGCACGTGCCATGCCACTCGTCCGCATCGACGCCATGCACTGCGACACAGCGCGGCTGAAGGCTCTGGGACGGGCCGTTCATGAGGCGCTCGGCGAGACAATGGGCTTCCCTGACGAGGACCGCTTTCAGATCCTGACCGGCCATGACGGACGGCAGGGGCTGCTACGCCACGGCACCTATCTCGGCGTACCCCGCGATGACGGCATCGTGTACGTGGCCATCACCTTGCGCGCGGGCCGTCCAGACGCCCAGAAACGGGCGTTGTATCAGCGCATATCCGAACTCGCCGAGGAATACGCGAAGGTTGAGCCACGTAACATGTTCATCGCACTGACGGAGAACTCAAATGCGGACTGGTCGCTGGGCAACGGCGATGCCCAGTACCTGTAACGAACGCGGGAGACTTACCGTCATTCCGGCGACTCCTGACTAAAGACGGCCTGGTGACAACGGCGTACGCGGAAGTCCCACCCCGCGTCGAGTCACTTAGCTTGCGGATGACGATGACAAACGACGGCACTGTTGTGTCTGGCCATCGAAGGTGGGAGTACGGCCTTGGGGGCCCTCCGTACAGCCATTCACGGTAGCGCAGTTCCGCTTACCGCCCCTCACAAGCGATCAGTTGAGAGAGCCGCCAGGCGGCGCCATGGCCGCCCGCAATAGGGTGACAGCGACGACGACGCCCTGAGCCGACCCCGTGGGCGGCCAGGGACCAGGGGGAACGGGGATTGACGTGGACAACGCCGTCATACGGCGCACTAGGACAGTCCGGGTCACCGTGTCCGCGGGCATCGCGGGCGCGACGGTGATCGGTCTCGGTGCGGGGGTTCTGTCCTGGTGGCAGGTACTGGCACTCGCCCTGCCCGCGACCGGACTCGCGGGCTGGACCGGATCGAGGATCGGCCGTATCGACGGCATCCGCGCTGCCCGGCTGGAACCCGGGGAACGCGTGATCGGCACCTACGCGGTGCGGCCCCCGTACACCGAGCACACCCCGCCTTCGCCCCACGACGGGGCGCAGTACCACCTCCGTGTCACCTCACGCGGCGTGGAGATGTGGGAACGCGCCGAGCTGCTTTGGAAGCACCCCTGGCCCGAGCTCCGGGTGATCGTCGACGGTCCCCGCCTGCGCATTCACCACCTGGGGCAGGAAGCCGGAACGATGCTGCTGGAACAACCGGGCGCGGTCGCCGAGGTCCGACTGGCTGCCCAACGCCACGGCGTCGCCTGACGGCGAGGACACCTGCCCCGTACATCCGGGGCCGGCCGAATCAGGTGGTCGTCCGGCGGCGTCGGGCGCGCGGGCGCCACTCCGACCTCGGGACTGGTAGGCGCGCATGTTGAGGTGCCGCGTATTCCTCGGTGAGGTCAGTCGTGGTGTCACCGTGTGGTCGTCGAAGGTGCCATCATCTGCTGGCACAAGACCCCAGTCGACCGCTGCCTGTGCGCCCTTCCGTACCATCCGCTGGTGATATCCCGTTCTTTCTCCACGCCGCGCCGCCGAGTCACAGCCGTGCTCACAGTGATGGCCGCCGTCGTCGCGTTCGGGTCGTGGGCGCTGTGGCCGGTCCACGACTCCTCGTGCGTCGTCTACTCCGGGGCCTACCTCCCCATGAACGCGCCGAAGGCCGAAGCCGACGCCGCCATGCAGCGGGCTTACGACAAGGCCCTCGCCGACGGCGCGTGCGGTCCCAAGCGGGCGCGCTTTCATAATTGGACTCAGTGAGGTCAATCCTGACGTCACCGTGAGTGGTCGCCAGGGGCGTATCGGCTCCAGGTTCCTCCGGCTTCGGTAAGCAGGCGGGTGACTGTCTTGTCGTGGTGGCCGAGTGCCTTCGCGATGACGCGAGCCGGGGTCTGGAGGACGAGTTGTCGGATCGCGGAGGTCCTGCCGCGCTGCGGCGGGACGCCGATCTCTCGCAGGTGGACTTGGAGGCTCACCGGGTTCATGGGCTGTCCGGGCTGGCGGCCGGGGAAGAGCCACTGTGAACTTCTGCTGCTGACGTAGGGCAGGTGTTGGCGGCACGGGATGTAGGCCCGCATGAGGTCAGCCACGGGCTCCGGGAGCGGGGACGGCGGATCTCCCAGCCGGACGGCGACGGTGGCCCCGGCGTCGAGGACGTCGTCGACTGTGAGGCGGACGATGCTGGTGACGGGTCGCGCGTAGAGGAGAACGAGCGCGGCGGCGACCCGGGCCCGCAGGGGCAGTGAGTCGTCGTTGAGTGCCCGCCGGAGAATGGCGAGTCGGCGATGCTGGTGGAGCGGCGCTTGGTCCTGGTTGATGACCTGAGACAGTTTGCACGGCCAGGAATCCGAGAGTGGCACTTCGGCCGGTTGCTGTGCCGCCACCGATTCGGTGGCACAGCAACCGGCCGAAGTGCCACCGGTGTCGACTCAGTTCATGCACTAGGCCAGCAGAGCGCCGAGGACCATGCCACCGACCAGGCCGACAGCGCTGATCACGATGGCCGGCACGGCAAGTCGTTCGTGCCGGACGGTCTTGGCGACGATGGCCAGGATCAGGCCGATCACACCGAAGACGATCGGCAGGAAGAGTAGCGAGATCACACCCAGCACCATCGCGATGATGCTCAGCACGTTGCCGCTCGCCGTACCCTGCGGTGCACTGTGGGGCTGCTGCCCGGTCGGTCGGTTGCCATACTGCGTCGTCATCTGACTCTCCTTCGAGCGGTCGCCGTGTGGCCTGACCCCGAATGGACCGGCCCACCCTACAGTTGCCCCCAATTCCCCTAAAAACACAGCTACTTGAGTTTGCGGCCACCACGCCGAGGTGGGTCGGGTTCTGTTCAGGTCCGTGCACGAACCCGGGCACCCGGCGCACCGGTGCGCCGGCGGGAAGGAGGTCACTCGGATGCCGAGATCAATCAGAATCCTTTTGCGGGCCTGTACATCCGGTGGGCGGAACCAATGGTCCGCGACCGTCTCACCCGTTGGCCGCCGGTCAGTGGTTGACGGGAACCCCGGTGACCGGGGACTCCGGGACGCCGAGGCGCCGTGCGTCCCGTTCCGGGCGCATGAACAGGGCTGCCAGGATGCCGGTGATCAGCAGCAGGGCGGCCGTGACGAGCCAGCCGTTCTCATAGCCGGTCGTCGCTGTCGCAGCGCTGTCCACGATCCAGCCGAGGACCAGGGGCGACACCACGCCACCCAGAGCGAAGACCGCCACGAGGGCGCCGAGTACGACGCCGCGCTGGGAAGGTGGCGTGATCCTCGCGATCGCCGTCTGCGCGACAGTGATCATGACCAGGGCGACCGCCATGGGGCCGAACATCATCGGGACCTTGATGTACAGGACGTCGACGGTGGCGAACAGGGTCACCGCACCCGCCGAGGCCACCAGCAGCAGACCGGCACCGGCACCCTCGGGCAGCCTTCCTGCGGTGCCGCGCAGGGTTGCCCGGCGTGCCAGCAGACCGTGCGCCAGCAGGACCACGCCATTGGCCACAGCACCCCCGCCGACCGCCGCACCGGCCTGCCCGAGGTCCCAGCCCACCACCGTCTGGAGATAGTCCGGCAGCCAGGTGAGCTTTGCGCTCATCACCCAGTAGGCCGCGAACGCACCCAAAGCTGCCGTGATGAACGTGCCGGAGAGGAAGACCGCCCGCAGCGGTACCTCCCCGGCCCCCGATCCGGCGTCCGCCGCACGAGCCTGACGGCCGACAGGCGGGGCCAGCGGCCCTTCCTTGCCCTTGACCGCCCAGACCGCCGCCCACAGCAGACCCGCGAGTCCCGCCGCACCGAAAGCCCAGCGCCAGCCGAAATGGGAGATCACCGCACCCAGCGTGGGCGCCGCCACCGCGACCCCCGCCGCCGCCCCCACCATGAGGATCGCCGTCGGCAGGGTGCGCTCCCGCTGCTCGAACCAGCCGTGCACATGGTGGACCGCCACGGGCGCCGACGGCCCCTCGGCCACGCCCAGCAGCACCCTCGTCGCAATCAGCATCCCGAAGCCCGCCGCGCCCCAGAGCATCGGCAGCTGGGTGGCCGACCACAGCAGGCCCATCGCCAGGAGCAGCACCGATGTGCGCACCTTGCGGGTCAGGAACGAGACACCCAGCGCTGACAGCGAGAAGAGGCTGAAGAAGGCGGCCTGGGCCATGCCGAACTCCTGGCGACTCAGACCGAATTCCTTCATGATCTCCGGCCCGGCGAGCCCCAGGACGGCCTTGTCGGCAAAGTTCACCACCATGAAGACCAGCAGCAGCCAGGTGGTCATCCATGCCTGCCGGCCGCCGGCCGATGGGTCTGCCGGGCCTGGGCGCCGCGCTGCGGCAGTCCTTGTCTCCACGATCACCCTCCTTGCTCTGTGCTGTCTTCCGCAGGCACGCCGCATCCGCAGGTGTCGTCGTCGACGACGCCCACGCTGATGGCTCCCGCGGCCCGCCGTCGTCCCTCGTCACTGCGTGTCAGTTCGGTGGCGACGTCCGTGCCCGCGGCGACGGCGGCGGATTCGGCAGCTGCCCAGTTGAAGACGCCGCGCGCCATCGTCGAGGTCTCGCCCACGGCCCGGCGTGCGAAGACCTCGGCCCGGATCCGTGCCACGTCACGGTCGTTCGGCGCGGCCAGCGCGGCGGTCTCAGCCAGGTGCGCGGCCAGCCGCAGTTCCCCGCGGCCGAGCAACTCCTCGGCCCGGCCCGCCAGCACCTGCGCACCGCCGGCCGCGTCGGCGAGTTCGGCGGCCAGCGCCGCTTCGGGGGCCGGCTTGAGGTTCGCCGGGTTCTGGTCGTACCAGCCGCCCCACAGGCGCCACAGGTTCCGTACGACGAACTCCGGCTCGTCGTACGCAGGGTGCAGGTACGGCTTCTCCAAGAGACCCGGCGGGACCTTCACGCCGTGCAGCACCTCGTCGAGACGCGCGCCGGCATTCATCAGATCGCGCGTCTGGGTGCACAGGGATTCGAGGAGCTCGGCGGTGTCGCCGAGTGCCTGCCGGATGCGGTCGGAGCCGAGGATCGGCACACCGTGCCCGGGGAGCAGCACCTCGGCTCCGAGGTCCTGCATGTCGCGCAGCGCCCGCGCCCATTCCACCGGGTAGCGCTGCACCTTCTGGGGGTTGCCGGCGTTGGGCGAGTTCCAGATGAACAGGTCGCCCGTGCACAGGGTCTTCAGCTCCGGGATCCACACGTAGGTGTGGTCGTCGGTCTCACCGCGGGCGTGCACCAGCTCGAAGGTCAGCTCTCCCCTGCGCACGGCCAGCCGGTCGCGGTAGGTCGTGTCCGGGTAGCGGTACTCCGTCGGCCACTGCAGGGAGGGCACACCGAACTGCCGACGGTTGATCCACGTGTTGTACCCCGCCGTCTCGCGGTAGCGGTCGAATCGCGCAGCCACCGCCTCGTGCGCGACAACCTCAGGACGTGCCGTCCCGGCCTCTGCGGCCTCCCTGTCGAAGGGCCCCACGCCGAAGACGTGATCCACATGACCGTGGGTGTACACCACCGCGGCCACCGGAGCCGATGAGTGGCCGCGCACCGACTCATGGAGCTGGGCGGCGGTACGGAAGTCGCCCGAGTCGATCAGTACCAGGCCGTCCCCGGTATCGAAGACCGCCACGTTCGCGAAGGCAGGAAAGAACCCGGTCCGCTCACCGACCTGGACAAGGCCGCCACCGGCGAACTCTCCCGTGAAGTGGGCCAGTAGCGACGCCTCGCCGGACCAGACCCGGTCCGCGTACTCCAAGTAACCGCTGGAATTGTGTTCCGTCATAGTGATCGGCTCCTCCTACGTCACGCTGGGGCCCCCTCCCACCGACTGCGGCGGCCCGCTGATGTCCGTAGAGTCTGCGTCGGCGCCCGACAGGTCGACACCGTCCTCCCTCACAGTCGGAGACGACGTACCTTGTGATCTGTCACAGTCCTCGGGGAGAGGCCACCTGGTGCCGAACGAACTGCCGCCCGAACGCCACGGCGCGTATCCGGCGCTGTCACCCGCCGCGCAGGCGCTCGCCGCCCGGTGCGAAACCCGTGTCAACGAGCTCGCCCGCCGCATGACCCGGGAGACCTTCGAACAGCTGCCGGGGTACCCCGAGCTCCCCTCCGATGTGAAGGACGTGGAGATCGCCGCGACGGTCCGAAACGGACTGCGCCTCTTCCTGCGCCGGGTACGCGACACCCAGGGCCGCGCCGGGGACTACACCCTCTTCCGTGAACGCGCCGCCCAGCGCGCCGACGAGGGCATGCCCCTGCACACGCTTCTGCGCAGCCACTCCACGGGCGTCTATGTCCTGTGGCAAGCCCTCCGGGACGAGACCATCAGCGGAGAGGAAGGCGCGCTCATCGAACTCGTCGACTTCCTCCTGCGCGGCCACGAGGCCATCATCGGCGCCGTGGCCGAGACCTACCTCGATGAACAGGCCGCGCTCTTCGCTGAACGACGTGAGCACCACCGCTCCCTCGTACGCGGGCTGCTGGACGGTTCCCTGCCCCCAGCGCGGGCCTTCGAGGAACTGGGCCTCGAAGGGCCCTCTCTCGTCGTTCACCTGCATGTACCTCGCGGCCAGGGCCCGGCGGCCCCGGCCGTCGCGGACCGCCGCCAGGTCCGCCGCATCCAGACCGTGCTCGACCGCGTACTCGGCACCGAGGCGGTGTCTCTGCTCAGCGTCGGCGGAGGTCACGTGATTGCTCCCCAGCGGCCCGACGACACGGACGGCGGCCGCGCCTGCGAGGGGCTGACCACCCGGCTCCGGCAGGTCTGCGGCGACGACGTGCGGCTTGCCGCAGTCACTGCCGGCGCTCCCCAGGAGGTACCGGCTGCGGCCCGGACCGCCACCGACATCGTCCGGGTAGCCCGCGCCTGCGGACGACCGGCCGGCCTGCATCGTATGGACGATGTCCTGCTGGAGTACCACCTCTCGCGCCGCGATGAGAGCAGCGACCGCATCGCAGCCCTTCTCGACCCCGTCGGTGACCGGCCCGAACTCATCGAGACCCTGCGCGTCCACCTCGAACACCGGAACGAGCGGCGCAGCACCGCACGCCATCTCAGGCTGCATCCCAACACCGTGGACAACCGGCTGGCCAGAATCACAGAACTCACCGGGCTCGACATCGCCTCCGCCCGAGGAAACGCCCTGGCTCTGGCCGCCCTGCTGCTGCGTGGCGACGTGTCCGGGTGACCGCCGCGCAGGGGGCTACCAGGGATCGCCCGCGGGAGTGGCAGGTCGAGCGAGCCGCCCCTGCTGTGGCGATCGAGGCATCCGCGCGGGGCAGCTCGGGACCGGCGACCTGGAGATGCGACTCGGCTCGGGGGCTGGAGAAGGCGCCGTCGTTGATCCGGCGGGCGTTCGAGGCGGTCTGACGCGGCAGCCTTATGTGCCGTATCCGCAGTCACTGGCGCCGGAAGAGCCGGGCACGGTGTTCTCGTGGGTTCACAACAACGTCTGGGACACCAACTTCCCCTCGGAGCAGGCATTCGACCACGTCTTCCGCTACAGCATGGCAGGACGCACCCGCCCCGGACCGGACTCACACCGGCAGGCGACGACGAGCTTCCGAACCACGATCGACCACCTACATGCCCGACCTCCAATTTCTGCTGGGCGTACGAAAGATCGAGGCTAAAGTACAGCTGAGGGGGTGAATGCGGCATCGAGCAGACGATTGAGGTTCTGATCGAGGCTGCGGGTGAGCGAAGGGTAGGCATGCTTTCCCAAGTGCCTGTATTCAAACACCCTGCGAAAGTCCTGGGAGAATACCGGAGCAGCAGCCTGGAAGACATCCGCCTCTCTCTCACCCAGCGTCTGGAGCACGGGAACATCAATGGGCTGGGGCTTCTCGAATATCCCAGCCCGCTCATGGGCAGGTGATCGCCACGCGGACATCGCGATGAAGAACCGCACATCACCCATTCCCACGTCCCGCCCGAGAGCCTGACGATGGAGAGCCGCAGAGGCAATCGCAGCACCTTCACCGAACCCGGCAACACCCGCAATCGGCCCATGGCCCTCTGCAACCGACTTGAGGTACTGCAGGGCCTGGTTCAAAGACCCCTCAGGATCAGCAATTTCCACGCCGGCCGGCAGGCCGTGGTATTTATGCCACAGCTCCGAAAAACCCGCTCTCCACTCCCGGTAGGTACCCGCCACATCGTAGAGACCTTCCTCGGCCAAGGAGTCCAGGCCCCGGATTTCGAGTTGCTCCGCACTGGCGAACGCCGGCATCGGGTACGGCGCGTCGGGAATGACGAACTCAAGGTCTTCGCGCCTGGTCCAACCAGTCCTCTTCAGCATGGCTCGCGCGAGACGTCCGTCAGTCCCCTGCCCCGGCAGGAACAGCACCCGATGTCGTCGCGGCACAAAGATGTTCACGGAGCCGAAGTCGGCGTGCCTGACACGTCGCTCCACGGGAAAGGAAGGATTCCGTCGGTGAAGCAGCGCCATGGTCGGGGCCATCACACCCCAAAGCCCTTCGCCCCCCGTTGCCGATTCCCCCATCAACCCGGCGTACATCTGCCACTCCGCCTCCCTCTCCTTCTGGAAGCGGTCGAACGAGCAGAGCTCCACGGTTCGCGATGCAACGTTCTTCTTCGCCCGCTCGATGAAGTCCCACAACTCCACCAGCAAACGCTCGGAGGAAGACTTCTCCAAGTTCTCGACAGAAATCCTCGCGAACAAGGCCTCCAGCTCGGCGGGGTTGTCCCGGAAATGCAGATACGCTTCGGCGAATGCCTGCAGGAAGAAAACATAGCTCGAACAGAGCAGGGATTTCGCCCTCCGAGGTATCTGCGCGCCGTCGTTGTAGGTGAACAGGTTGGGGTCCCCGTCGACCCAGAGCCCTTCTACTGTGCTGTCTTTGCCGAAGATCTTCGACAGGATGCTCCGGTCCGTGTGTGATCCAAGGCATTTGAGCAGCACATCGGCCTCCACCTCCTTCCCGTTCTCCGTGATGACCGAATGAGTTGACAGGTGGTCAATCTCGCTCTCCACGACCGTCACCTTCCCGAGCGCCTGCGCCAGGAAGTACACATCCGAGGCCGCCGGGACCGTCGACTGGTCCAGCACGAAACTTCCGTCCGCTTCTTGAGAGAGCGAAGGAAGAGTCTCTATGTCCATACCGCAGAGGTCATAGAACGGTCGCATGATGCCGACCACATCGTTGAGCGGCGTCGGTCCCTCGCTCGAGTTGATCACCCAGTTGCAGAGAGTCGACACGACCAGATTTCGTCGCCGGCAGATGATCGTCACATGGCGCGCACCGTTCTCCAGGGCAGTCCGCATGTTCTCCAGGGCGAATGCGCCGTGTCCGACGATCACCACGGATGCGTCGTTGAATTTTTCCGGTGGCGTGTCATCGGCGACCCCAAGCCCGACATGCCCGGCGAAGAGATGCTCTTCACGAAATCGATGCTCCACGGGCCGGTGCAGCCCGCCGGTGAGCGCCGCGACACCTGAGACTCGGACGGACTTGGCAACGCCTCCCTGAAGGTATTCGGCCTCGTACTCCTGCTCTTGGACCTTCCTGACGGAAACCACTTCGCAGTTGAAGTGAACAGGCTCCTTCAGCTCGGACGATACGGAACTCGACTGCTGGAGGACCTCGTCCCTGCCGGGGAACACTGCTCGCCATCGGTGGTCACCACGCGCTGTGGGCGACGCGCTGTCGAAGCTGTAGGCCGGAGAGTCGATCTGGACTCTGGAATCCGCATTGGCAAGCGAGCTCCACACACCGCCCACACAGTCCCGCTTCTCCAGAACGACTGCTGCGACGCCCAGTTTTTCCAGTCGGCGAGCGAAGCTGATACCACCCATGCCTGCCCCTATCACGAGGACCGGCAGACGCGAAGAAGCCGGTGTCTGCGCAGCAGCGGCCACCCGGGAATCCGGCTCCCTCGACGCGGGGACATCGCCCGGTCCCGCCACCGGTGCCTCGGCTGTCTGCCGGGCGGTTGCGGTTGCGGTTGCGGGGGCGGGGGCGGGGGCGGGGGCGGGGGCGGTGAAGCGTGACACGAAACGGTTGGCCAGCGTCAGCCTGTCCCACTCCACGGGGGAAACGCAGACCGTTCCGCGCTCGGGCCCGGCCAGCAGCCGGTTCAATGCCGTGGTCCCCAGCACCTTATCGATCTCTCCGAAAACCGAGGTCCTCGCGCCCTCGACGGCCTTGTGACGCACCGTGATGTCGATATCGGACCACGCGCCCCACTGGATCGAGAGCACGGGTTCACCCCGCAGCGACCACGACTCGGCCAGGGCGTCCAGCGTCGCATTCGCCGCGGCATACGGTGCCTGGCCGATGGCGCCGAAGATCGAAGCGGTCGAGGAGAACAACACCAGAAAGTCCGGCGGAGCAAAGACACTCCGCAGATTCCTCGCGCCGTCGACCTTGGCCCCGTAGGCCTGCTTCAGCGCTGGCCCCGACCGGTGTGCCAAATCGCCATCGGCCAGGACACCCGCAGCATGCACCGCTCCGGCCACCGGCGGCAGGCCGGCCCGCGTCATGGCGTCCTGCGCCCGCCGAACACTGCGTAGATCACTCACATCACACGTCAGGCACTCGACCCGCGCAGACCGACGCAACTCCGCGACCTCAGGCGGCACCGGGGATTCGGCGCGCGTCGACGGGGACAGCAGCACCAGATGCCGCGCTCCCCGGTCCACCAGGAACTCTGCCGCCACCAGACCCGGAGCGCCCGTACCTCCGCTCACCACATACGTCGCATCCGGACAAGCGGCGAAGCCTCCGTCGCCGAGGGCATGTCGTCGCAATCTCGGGACTTCGAGGACGCCAGTCCCGGTGAACCGGTACTCCTCCTCCAATCGGTCACTCCGGCTCAGCGCCAGCGCTCGTGACAACTGCTCCGCCGATGCTTCGATGCAGTGGACCGCCAGATCGGACCGCTCCAGCCGGGCAGTCCGGCACAGCCCCCACAATCCCGCATCGTCGACCGCACCCGACACGGGTAGGAAGACGATTCTTCCCGGAGACGAATGGGCCCCCTCCGAACAGGCTTGCAAAACTCGAAGCCCCAGCAGGACAGCGGCCTCTCGCCCGTCGCTCAGCACCGCGACACAGCCCCACGCGCGCTCGGCGAGCACGTCGTCCAGCGAATCCGAGGCCCGCACAACGCGGTTGACCCACCCGACCGGCAGGTCGACACCGACGGCTGAACCGGACAGCAGCAGATGGGCACCGGGCAGGGAAACCCCCGAGGGCCCGTCCGCCTCGACCCATACCGTCGAGTAGAAACAGTCGGTGGCCGCAGACGGGGGCGCAGCAGCCGTGGAGACACTCGCTGACCCGCCCTGGGCTCGCGGGATCGGCCTGGGCCGGGGATCGGACGCCCCATGGGTCATATCGGTACTCCCTGTTCGCATACTGTCGGCAGAGATTTCTTGGTTCGCTCCCCGGTACTTTCCGAGGTCAACTGCTGGAAGTCACGTGTCCTCCGAGGTCCCGGAACTTCTTGGTCGCGATATTCAGGCAGAGAGTCGGCGACAACCTGAAAAGCCACCAGAACAGCTTCCAGGCCGCGGGAACCACGATGATTCCCTTGTTGCGGGCGACCGCGTCGAGGGACTTCTTGACGAATTCCTCCGCTGAGATCGGTTTCTGCTCCTCCCACATTTTCCGTGTCATCTCACTGGTCACTCCCTCGACGCTGCGGCCGTACACTCCTCCCTCGATGAGTGGGGTCCGGATGACGCCCGGGCACAGCACACTCACGCGTACTCCGAGCTGGGCCGCCTCGATGCGCAAGTTGTGCGAGAGCCCGACGACGGCGTGCTTGGTGGTGACATACGAGGTCGTCCCCGCGCTCGGGACCAGGCCTGCCAGGGAGGCGGTGTTCACGATGTGGCCGAATCCCTGGGCGATCATGAGGTTGTAGGCGGACTGGACGCCGTTGACGACACCGAGGACATTGACGTCGATCATGCGCCGCCAGTCCTCGATCTGATAATGCCGGGCGCCCGCACCCATGCCGTGGCTGATGCCGGCGTTGTTGAAGAGGTAGTCGAGGCGCCCGGTGCGCGCGACCGTGTCCTTGACGAGCTGTTCGAACTTCGCGTGGTCGGTGACGTCCAGCCAGACGGCGGTCGCCTTTCCGCCGGCCCCCCGCAGCGCGGTGGCCAGTTCTTCTGCTTGCTCGAGCTGCATATCGGCCAGGACGACCTCGCAGCCTCGGGCCACGAGCTCCTCGGCCAGCGCGCGGCCGATGCCCGACGCGGCACCGGTGATGATTGCGGTGGCGTCCCGATAGGTCCTGATGGCACTCAAGTCCGACATGAACGGATGTCCCTCCTGGAATGCGACGTGTCCTCAGCCGCGGGTTGCAGCTGTCTGCGCCTGGAACTCGCGGAGCGAGCTCAGGTCCTGTCCGAACCGATTGATCGTGTGCACCTGCGTAGAGCCGCTGTCCGGCGGCAGGATGTACTTCACGAACGTCGCGAGTGTCGCGCTGGGCCCGAGATCGATGAAAGCCGCGTCGCGGTCAGCGGTGATCTTGGCGATGGTCTGCGCGAAGTCCACCGGACGTCTCATCGCCGCCCAGATGCCGTCGGCCGTCAGCTCGACAACCCGGTCCGTCGACGCGGACGAGACCATCGGGATCTTCGGCGGGGCGAAGCTCGCGGTGCCGAGGAGGGCGCGCACCTGATCCTCGACGGGGCTGATGAGGGGGGTGTGCACACCGTAGTTGACCGGGAGGCGCTGGCAGACGATGGACTCCCGCCCCAGGGCGTCTTCGAGCTGCGCCACCGCCTCCACCCGACCGCTGACCACGAAGTTGCCGTCGAAATTGCGCCCCGTGACCCAGCAGTCGGCGAACAACCCGGCGTGGCTGCGCAGGATGTCCTCCGAACAGAGGACTGCCAGCATGCCGGCCAGCGGGGTCCGCTCGGCCAGCATCCGTGCGAAGTCCACGGCGAAGGAGATCCCGTCCTCCAGCGGGAGCGCCTCCGCGACCACGGCCGCGGTGATCTCGCCCAGGCTGTAGCCGACCAGGAGGTCGGGCTGGTACCCCATTTCCTGCACGACCTGGGTGAGGCTGTACTCCACGCACAGCAGCGCCGCGTTGGAGTCCGCCAGCGAATCGAACGGATCGCTCTTCCTCCGGTCCGGGGCGAAGAGCGTGTCCACCACCGACCTGCCGAGCACCGGGAAGGCGATGTCGTCGCAGTGGTCCAGCCACAGCCGGTAGCGCGGGTGCTGCTCGTAGAGTTCGCGGGACATGTGGAAGTACTGAGAGCCCTGCCCCGAGTACATGAACACGGTCGGTCTCGTCATCTCCGCTGCTTTCGAGGGGTCCGCGTCGTGGCTCCGCCCTGCGCTCGCCGTCACCATGCTTCGAGGCAGATCGCCGAGCTGATGCCGCCGAAGCCCATGCTCAGGCTGACAGCCGTGCGGAAGGTGTGGTCCTCCGCCTTGTCCCGCACCCAGGGGAAGGCGGCGTCCAGCGGATCGTCCAGATTGCGGGTCGGGTGCAGCTTCTGCTCCCGCATCTGCAGGAGCGTGGCCACCACCTCCACGGCACCGGCCGCGGCGAGCCCGTGCCCGGTGATCGACTTGGTCGCGTTGATACGGGCGTGGGTGAGCCCGCAGCGCGCCAGCGCCTGCAGTTCGACCGCATCCCCGGTGGGCGATCCGGTGCCGTGCGGGTTGACGTAGTCGATGGCGGACGCGGACATGCCGGCTTCCCGCAGTGCGCCCTCGACGACAGCCACCTCTCCCTCCAGTGAAGGGTGCGGGTTGCGGGTGCCGTCCATCGCCGTGGCTCCGCCGCGGAACCGCGCGTACGGCGTCGGATGCCCGCGCCCGTGCACCCGCTCCACCACGATCGCGGCGCATGCTTCGCCGAAGACGAAGCCGTCGTGGTTCCGGTCGAATGGGCGACAGGCCGCGGCCGGATCATCGGCCCAGCGGTGGGATCCCATGGCGCCCATGGCCCGGAACGCCAGACATTCCCAGTACGACAGGTCCATGAGCGCGCCCAGGGCGATGCAGACGTCGACCTGGCCGGACTGCACCGCCCGCACGGCTTGGAGTACCGCGAGCAGACCGCTGGCCGAAGCTCCGCCGAGGGTGTGGGCGAAGCCTCGGATCGGGAACTGCTCGGTGCAGAACCCGCACAGGTCCGAATCCATGAAGCCCATGCCGTACGTCGGGCGCAGAAACTCGGGCCGGTCCGCGTAGCGGGCGTGCAGCAGGGTCAACTCGCGCTGCTGGACATTGGATCCGCCGATCACCAGGCCGATGCGGGACGGATCGGCAGCGTCCAGCCCGGCCTCGTGCCACGCCTCGTGCAAGGTGGTCAGCGCTGCCTTGGCGGAGAGCGACGCGGTACGTACGGTGCGCGCCGTCATGCTCCCGGGCAGGGCCGGCTCTCCCATTTCGGCGCCCAGGAAGGCCGCGGTGTCGTCGGCCGAGCCGGCCGGCACCTGTCGCCCGGGGCGCTGCATGACCCCGAAGGCATGGCGGCCGTCGAGGAGCGCTGCGATGAAGTCGTCCTTGCCCTGCCCCACCGCGGTGGTGACGCCCAAGCCCGTGACGACGACATCGCGCGTGTCAGACCGCGGACTTGTCATGGATGAGATCCGCCAGCTCGCCTATGTTCTTCGCGTCCGCCAGCTCGACCAAGGGGATGCGTACCGACAGCGATTCCAGTGTCATGATGATGATCTCGGCCCGGTCGATGGAATTGGCCCCCAGGTCGCGCAGTGAATCGGAGGGTTCGAAACGGTGGTTCTCCAGTTCGGGGATTACCTCGCGGACGTGTTCCACGATCAAGTCGAAGACGCGGGATTCCGGCATGTGGTCAGCCTCCTGTGTAGTGGGACGTGATGAGGGCCCGGACCTCGGGCTGGTGGAAGGTCTTTGCGTGCATGGCGACCTCGCGCTCGATGTAGTGCGGGAGTTCGGCGCGGAGTTCGGACACGAGATGGCTCTTGAGGGTGACCAGGGAGATCCTGGGTTTCTCGGCGAGGCTCTCGGCCAGTTCGAGGGCGTGGGGCAGAACGTCGGCTCGCGGCAGGACCGGGAAGGGGACGCCCCGCTGTTTCAGTTCGTGGCCGTAATAGGTCTTCGCCGAGAGCAGCATCTCTCCGGCGAGGCTGGAGCCGAGCTTCTTGGGCAGGATCAGGGTCGCACCCATGCCGGGGGTGAACCCGTACTTCATGAAGTTCGTGGTGTAGATGCTCTCCTGGCTGAGGATCACGAAGTCGGCGAACATCCCCATGGCGAAGCCTCCCCCGATGCCGTGGCCCTGCATCGCGGCGATGACGGGAACGGGGCAGTCCAGCGCGAGGCCGTAGATGTCGGCATCGGTGAAACTGATGCGCCGCTCCTGGATCAGCAGCAGGCTCTCCTTGGTACCGCCGCTGGCGAAGTAGTTGCCGTAGCCGGTGAGTACGACGGCTTTGCACCGGTCGTTCGCCCCGACCTGTGCGAAGGCGTCCTGCAGGCCGGTGATGAGCTGATCGGAGAAGGTGTTCTTGTGGACCGTGTCCTGCATCGTGATCTGGACGATGGAGGGGGTGATCTCCCGGTATTCCACGGGTGGGCTCTGCATGTCTACTCTCCTTCCCAGGGGAACTGACCGGTGGTCACATAGCGCTCGATCTTGCGCAGGTTCTCCTTGTCGGAGAACACCTCCTGGTTGGCCGCGACGGCCTTGTTCCGGGAGGGGAGCAGGATGTCATCGAGCTCGCGCAGGTATTTCTTGTAGCGGGTCACTCCCGTCTTCGGGAGATAGCGCAGCCGTAGGAGGTGCCGGCGCAGCAGGTTGTCGCTGCTGTCCGCGCTGGCGTCGACGAGGTGCCAGCCCACGGCCTGTTCGGCGGTGAACGGCTGGGTCATCAGCGTGATGAAGTTCGCCTTGGTCAGGCCGACCTTCCGGATCAGGAAGGGCAGGACGCAGGCCGGCATCAGTCCGAAGAGCAACTCGGACAGGCTGAACGTCACGGTGTCCGCGCACAGCACGATGTCGCACGCGGCCACGAACCCCACGCCTCCGGCGTTGACCTTGCCGCGCACATGCGCCACGGAGACAAAGGATCCGAAGGCCAGCGAGAGCCACAGGTCGTACAGGTCCGCCGCCGGCGATCGCTCGTCCCCGCCGACGCCGCCCCCGTCCCCTTCTCCGTCGCCGTCCCCTGCTGCGATCTCCCCGAAGTCGGCGCCCCAGCAGAACACATCGGGCAGGCCTTCCAGGACGAGGATCTTGGCGTGTTCCTCGGCGAAGCGCACCACCTCGGTGCACTCCTCGACCAGGCGGGAGTTGATGGTGTTGCCCGCTTCCGGCCGGTGCAGCTGCAGGAAGCAGATCTCGTTCTCGAACCGGACGTTGACGGTGTCGTATCGCGCCGGGTTCAGGACACCCACTGGTACTCCCGGTAGAACTCGTCGATCTGCTTCAGGAACAGCAGTTCCCTGCCGAGCGCGGTGCGGGCCTGCGGGATGACATCGGTGTTGAGGACGGCGTTGCGGGTACCGAACTTCACGGCGTGATTGGCCTGCAGCAGAGCGTCGTACTCCGGCATCGTCAACTCGTACCGGGAATCGAGGTGCTTCTCCATCCCGAGGCCACGGGTGCGGTCCTGACTCTCCTGGCGGGACACGCCGCTGAAGAATTCGGAGCAGCAGCCTGAACCGTACGAGAAGACGCCGATGCGCTGGGGGCTGGAGAAGTCCGCGTTGTCGATGGTGCTGGCCAGCGACAGCATCGTGGTCGCACCCATGACGTTTCCGACGCGCTGGCAGTAGGTCAGGCCGGGGTGCATGCGCCGCTGGAAGTCCTCCTCGATGGCCGCCGGACGCGCCTTGGCGATCTTTCGCATCAGATTGCGGTGCGCCCCCTTGATCATTCCGCCGAAGGGCGTGTGGAAGGCGAGGTAGCCGAAGCTCGACACGAGGTCCACGTCCCCTACGCGCAGTTGGTACTCGCGGAAGGAGTTCTCGCAGCAGTCGAGGTAGGACAGCAGGGACAGGTCCGCGTTACCCGCTTCGCTGTCGGGCAGGGGGCGGCAGGTGTCCATCACCTCGTAGCCGTAGTAGCCGCTCGCGCCGACATCGATCTGGAAGACGTGCGGGGTGTCACTGATGATCATCGCCACGGCGCCGGCGCCGCCACTCGGCTCGGCGAACGACCAGTCCTCGGAGAGCGCGTCACCGCCGTCCGCGACCATGAAGCGCGTGATGTCGGTGGCGATCACCAGGGCCTTCGCCCCCGGCGAGGTCCCCGACAGGATGAAGTTGGCCGCTGTCTGCAGCGCCGCGACACCCGAGTAGCACGCGTTCTTGATTTCGAAGAGGCGGCAGTTGCGGTTCAGCCCGAGCAGGTCGTGGAAGTACGTGCTCATCGACTTGCCGAAGTCGAACGCCGACTCGGTCGCGGTGATGACCAGCTCGATGGAATCGCGTTCCTCGGGCGACAGGGCGTCGATGAGGGGCTTGGCCGCGTTGACACCGAACGTCACCGGATCCTCGTAGGGCAGGGCGACGGTCTTCTCCTTCATGAGGAGGTTGGCGAACCTCGCGGTGTCGAGCCCACGATGGTTGGCCAGCTTCTCCACGTCGAGAAAGCAGGTGCCGGCGAATATGTTGAGTGCTTCGATTCCTACGGTCGTCATCAGTTCTCCTACTGGGGCTTCTGGTCGGTTCGGTCCGCTTCACTGCGTGGCTGGGACCGGCTCCAGCTCTTGGAGATCGAAATATCCCCGGTAGCCGTGCATGTAGACGGCGGCCCGGTGGCCGAAGAGGACACTTGCTGCCGTGGCGGTCTCGAGGGGGCCGTAGTTACCGGTGGTCGAGCGGAAGCGCGAGCCGATCGCATACCGCTCATTCCACTTCCGGACCAGTTCCACAGGGTTCTCACTCGACGTGCGCGCGACTGGCGGAAGAGCCTTCTTCTCGGTCGCGAGTTCACGGCGGATCTTGGTCAGCAACTTCGTGAGAACATTGCCGTGACCGACCTCCTCGAATTCCATATCGGAGTGTTCGAGTAGGTGCTCCACCGTGTCGGACCACCGCACGGCATTAACCATCTGCTGCGCCAGGGACTCCTTGGCGAGATGGTCCTCGTACACCCTCGCGGTGACATTGGAGACCACCGGTATGCGCGGTTTCGAGAATTCTATTCCGTCCAGGAATGCGGCGAACTCCGCACGAGCCGGCTCCATGTACCGGGAGTGGAAGGCCCCGCTCGTCCGGAGCGGTACGAACAAGTGGTTCCCGGTCTGGAACAGCGGCTTCGCCGCCTCGATGTCCTCGGCGCGGCCGGACAGCACGATCTGCGACGGCGTGTTGAAATTTGCCAGGTCGACGGAGTCGAGCCCGTTCTCCGTGAGGATGGTCCGGATCTCGGCCTCCGAGGCGTTCAGCACGGCGGCCATCCCGCCGCCCGACGCGCGTCCCATCAGCTCTCCGCGCTTGCGCACCAGCAACAGGCCCGTCTCGAAGTCGAAGACCTCGGCCGCCAGCAGCGCGTTGTACTCGCCCAGGCTGTGACCTGCGACGAAGTCCGGGACCAACCCGGTCTCACGGAGCTTTTGGTAGTAGGAAAGGGCGTTGACGACATACATCGCGGGCTGGGTGTACTGCGTCTGGTCGAGCAGTTTGTCCGGGTCCTCCAGACAGAGGTCCTTGATGGAGTAGCCCAGGATCGAGTCGGCCGAGCGGGTGATCTCCTGGAATTCGTCGAACAGGGAAGAACCCATTCCCTTCTGCTGCGCCCCCTGCCCGGGGAAGACGTAGGTCAGCATGGGAAATCCTTTCTCGTCGTCTTTCACATATCTTCGCGACGATCACGAGATCGTGTCGCCTACACCCTGCCAGAAAATCTACGCCGAAGCTCCCCTGCATTCCAAGAGAATCGAGGAAGCCCCGCGCATCAGCTCGATCGCCATCCGGTCCGGATGCCGATTTCGCCAGCTTTCCCACGGAGTGCCTCGCGCCCATTGGTTGAAAGCCCCCAGCGCAGGCCCGGTGTGAATCTGCACATTGGCCCGGTCGAGGTCGGTATCCAGGAACGAAAGGCGGCTGGTGTAGCCGTAGTACCAGCGGAAGATGAGCGCCATGTGGCGTTTCGGACTGCGCTCGGCCCGCTCGATCTCCGACTCGCGGCCCGTCTTCCGCAGGTGCTCACAGGTTTCGCGCCAGACCTCTTCGACACTCTTCTTGAAGTAGGTGTCCTGGATCTGCCGGCGCGTGCCCTGCGGGATCTCCTCCCACGAGTCGTAGGTCTTGTACAGCGCGTGCAACCGGTTAGCGCGAGCGGGGAACAGCACGCCCTTCTTCAGTACCTGGACCAGGGCACCGATCTCGAACATGTCGCCCGCGGGGCAGTAATCGGTGTCCTGGACGTCGATGGTCTGCAGCCGGTCCTTCACCGCGTCGCTGATCCCCGCCTCGGCCGTGCACTGGTTGATGGAACCGGTCATGACGAAGTCGGCGCCCATGGCGAAGGCGGCGGCGACCGCGTGCGGCGTCCCGATGCCCCCGGCGAGTCCCAGACGGATCTTGTCGGTGTAGTCGAACTCCCGGGTCATGCGCTGCCGCAGGCTCTGCAGGGACGGCAGCAGCACGGTGGAGACCCCGCGGTCGGTGTGGCCCCCGGAATCCGCTTCAACGGTGAGGTCCTGCGCCACCGGGACCCCCCGGGCCAGCTCGGCCTGCTCACGCGTGACCCGTCCCTCCGCCACCAGTTGCGCGACCATCTCCTGCGGCGCGGGCTGCATGAACTCGCGGGCCACCTCGGGCCGTGAGACCTTGGCGACGATCCGCGTGTCACGGGCGATCCCGCCGTCCGGCCGGGACCGCAGCCCCGACAGATGGAACAGGACCAGGGCCGGGGTGACCTTGATGAAGGCCGACGCCTCGACGACGCGCACTCCGTGGGCGAGGAGCATCTCGACGACGGCCGTCTCCCGTGCCGGGTGCTGGAGGTCGCACAGCAGGTTGACGCCGAAGGGTTGGCTGGGCGCCAGGTGGCGCCGGATGTGGGCGATGTCGTCCGTCACCCGTGCGGGGTCCAGGCCGGCGGCGCCCAGAAATCCCATGCAGCCTGCCCGCCCCATGGCGACCACCAGCTCCTTCGAGGCGATACCGCGGTACATCGACCCCGACAGATAGGCGTAGTCGACCCCGAAGTCGCGGCGGAAGGACGCACAGCCCAACCGCCCCGCCCTGGTCTCCCCGTGTTCCGCCACCGCGCTCACTTGGCGACCCGCGCCTTCTGCTGGCGGGTTGCCCACGCCTTCGCCACCGGCAGCCGCCTGTCGCGCCGGCCGGCGTAGAACAGCTTGCAGAAGGAACGCACCGTGGTGAGGGCCGCCGGGTCGCCGAGCATCACGAAGTGGTTCGCGGCGTCCACGTCGATCTGGTGGAAGTGGGGCAGGTGCCGCTGCCACTGCTCCCAGTAGACGGTGTGGTCCAGCGCGGCGCCGTCCTCCTGCGTGGAGAACAGCGGCTTCATCTCCCCGTAGAACAGGCCGCTCCGGTTGCGGAAATAGAAGCAGGTGACCGACTCCGGCCGGGGAAGCGGGACGATGTCGTAGTCCAGCAGGCCATAGCACTCCTGGACGCGCAGGTTGCGCAGCACCCGGTCTCGCAGCAGCTCCGGATCCCCCTTCAGGCCGCGCTGCTGCGCCATCGTGAGCATCTGGTCGAGCAGACCGTCCTCGTCCTGGTCCCAGTCGACCGCGCGGCCGGGTACCAAGGTGGTGGCGAAGTCCTCCGGAGCCGGCTTGGACGCCGCGAAGAGCAGGGCGTTGACCTGCTGCAGCAGCATGTCGGTGCGGGACATGGTCACATCTCCCACGCTGTCGTCGTAGGTGTCCACCATGACGATGCTCTCTACCGTCGCGCCCTGTTCCTGGAGCAGCCGCGTGACCTCGTAGGCCAGTAGGCCGCCGAACGAGTAGCCGCCGAGGTCGTAGGGCCCCTCGGGCTGGACCGTGCGGATGATCTGCGCATAGTGCGCCGCCAGCGCCGGGATCCCCTGCAGCGGATCGCTGTGCGTCATCCAGCCGCGGGCCTGGACCCCGTAGAAGGGCCGCTCGATGCTGTCGGTGATCGTCGCGTACACCTCCACGCCGCCCAATCCGCCGTGGAACCAGAAGACCGGCCGCCCCACGCGGACGGCGTTGAGGTGCACGATCTCCGGGATGCGCACCGCAGCGGCCGGCGCCGGCCCGGCGGCGGTCGGCAGGGCGGCCCGGGACCCGAAGCGGCGCAGCAGGTCCCGGGTCGACCGGCACTCGCTGAGCGCGCTGAGATCGGCCGTGGGGTCGACCTCGGCCTGCAGCGCCTGGAGCAGTTGAGTGGCGTGGATCGAGCTGAAGCCGAAGTCCTCCAGCGGTGTCGTGAGGTCGAGGTCGCCCGTCCGCATGCCCAGCAACTCGGCGACGATGGCCGTGATCCGGTCCGTGGCTTCGGCGGCCGGAGCCACAGCCACGGCCGGCACGGCGGTGGCAGGCCGGGTGGTGACCGCCGCCGGAGCGGTGCGGGCGGTCGTGGTGTCCGGCGCCGGGGGCCGGGGTGTCCCTTCCGGGGGCAGGGGCACCCAGTACCGCTTCCGGTCGAAGGGGTAGGCCGGCAGCGTCCGCAGCATCCGCGGGGTGCGGCCGCCGCGCGGCACCGACCCCCAGGGCACCCTTCCGCCCCGCGCCCACAGCAGGGCCAGCTTCTCGAGGTGGTTCTCCGCCAGCAGCTCGCGGACCAGCGTGTCACCGGCCGGACCGCTGAGCAGCAGGTCGAGGTCCGAGTCGTCGAGCCCGGCCGTGCCGGTGAACAGCGGTACGGGGGCGGTCTCCGTGGAGCCGGCGAGGTAGTGGGCGAGGGCCGCTTCGAGCTCCTTGAGGTTGCTCGCCACCAGCGCCAGCCGGCGGTCCATGGCCTCACGCCCGCACTGCAGGGTGTGGGCGAGGTCCGCCAGGGACAGGTCCGCCTGCGCGGGCAGGAACTCCAGCAGCCGGCCGGCGACCGCCCGCAGCCGGTCCTCGGTGGGGGCGGACAGGACCACGACCTGCGGCGGGTCGGCATCCGGGGACGCCGGTGCGGTGGCGTCCCCGGCCACGTACTCCTCCACGACGAGATGGGCGTTGGAGCCGCCCGCTCCGAAGGAGTTGATGGTCGCCCGCAGCGGGTATTCCCGCTCCTGGCCGTCGAGGTTCACGACGGGGCGGAGCCAGGGCTCCGCCTCCTGCGGCAGATAGAACGCGGTGCCCTCCGGCTCCACCCCCGGATTGAGCCGGCCGGCCCCGACGAACGGGACCAGTCGGCGGTGCCCGAGTTGCAGGACGACCTTGCTCAACTGGGCGATGCCCGAGGCCGCCTCAAGATTGCCCAGTGTGGACTTGACCGTACCGACCGCGCAGAACTGCTCGTCCCGGGTGTGCTCGGCGAAGGCGTCCCGCAGCGCCGCGAATTCGATGGCGTCGCCGATTTGCGAGCCGTTGGCCGACGCCTCGACGTAGCTGACGGTGCGCGGGTGGATGCCCGCCCGCTCCAGGTTCTGCTGGATCAACTGCTCCTGGCGGCCCGGGCTGGGCACCATGGGGCCGCTGGTGCGGCCCTTGTGGTTGGTCGCGCTCGACCGGATGACGGCGAGGATCTCGTCCCCGTCGCGGACGGCGCCGGACAGCGGCTTCAGCAGTACCGCGCCGACGCCCTCCGCGGGGATGAAGCCGTCCCCGTCCAGCAGGGCGCGGCTGTCGGGGTGGCTGCCCGTGAGGCCGGTCAGGCTCAGCCCCAGGTACTTCTTGGGATGCAGGGAGAGATTGACGCCACCGGCGATCATCATCTCGCTGCCGCCCCGGCGCAGTTCTTCGCACGCCATGTGGATCGCGACCAGCGACGAGGAGCAGGTGGTGTCGATCGCGAGGCTCGGTCCCTGCAGGTCGAAGAAGTGCGAGACCCGGTTGGCGATGGCGCTGTGGCTCATCACCGAGGTGACGGACTCGTGCACGCTGTCGGACGCCAGCAGCTGGTAGTGCTGGTACATCGCGCCGACGTAGACGCCGACCTGGCTGCCGTGCCGGTCTCGCAGCCGGGCGCGGGGGTAGCCGGAGCTCTCCAGCAGGGTCCAGACGCACTCCAGGAACAGCCTCGTCTGCGGATCCATGATCGCGGCTTCGCGCGGTGAGACGTTGAAGAAGCGGGCGTCGAAGTCGGCCACCCCCTCGAGGAACCCGCCCCAGTTGGTGGGGGTCTTGCCCACCGTGTTCCGGTCGGCGTCGTAGTAGAGGTCGTGCTCCCAGCGGTCCTGGGGCACCTCCGTCACGCCGTCCTGTCCTGCGACCAGGTTCTCCCAGAACCCGTCCAGGTCCGGGGCTCCGGGATAGCGGCCGGCGAGTCCGATCACGGCGATCGCGTCCTCGCGGGTCGCGGGGGGAAGTTGCGCGGCCGGAGGCGGCACCGCGGTCGGCGCAGCGGACGGGGTGACGGTGACCGGGCCCGCCGCCTCGGGTGCGGGCGGCCCGGCGGGCTCGCCGTCCGTGCCGACCACCTCCTGCACCGCCTCCGCGTGGGCGCGCAGGAAGTAGCCGCTCAGCTCCTGGAGGTTCTGGTACTCGAAGAAGAGCGTCTTCGACAGTGAGCCGAAATCGGCCTCCAGCCGGTTGGTCACCGACAGGGCCAGCACCGAGTCGATGCCGAAGCGCTCGAAGGGCGCCGCCGCGTCGATCCGGTGACCGGGCACCTGGATCACCTCGCTCAGTGCCCTCCGCAGGTGAGCGATCAGGGCGGCACGCGCCGCGTCGGTGCCGGCGCCCGCCGCTTGGCAGGAGCGGGCTGCGGTCGGGCCGTCAGCACCGGCGACCGACCGCGGCGGTTCGGGCCGGGACGTCTGCGGCGCCGCCGGCCGGCCCAGCACGGTGCGCCTGATCCGGTCGGCGTCGCCCGCGACGACCAGGACCTGGCTGTGCGGGGCCTCCAGCGCGGCGTACAGCGCGCCCATGCCCGCGGTGGTCGGCAGGGGCACCATGCCCAGCCGTTCCTTCATCATCGCCGCGGTGGCGGGGTCCATCCGCATCCCGCCCTCGGCCCACAGCGGCCAGTCGACGGACACCGAGGCTCCCGCGCGCTCACCGCGGTCGACCAGCTCCCGCCGGTGGTGCGTGTAGGCGTCCAGGAAGGCGTTGGCAGCCGCGTAGTCGCTCTGACCGGCGTTGCCGAACACCCCGGCCGCGCCGGAGAACGAGAGCAGGAAGTCCAGCGGCACGTCCTTGCTGGCCTCGTCCAGGTTGACCAGGCCGGCGACCTTCGGTGCGAGGACCGCGCGGCACTCCTCGGCGGTCTTGCCACGGACGAAGCCGTCGCGCAGCACTCCGGCCGCGTGGAGGATGCCGTGCAAGGTGCCGTGCTCCCGCACGATGCCGTCCACCAAGGAGCGCACGGCCGCGGCGTGGGCGACGTCGACCTGCGCGTAGCGGGCGTCGGCGCCCTGGCCGCGCAGTGCGTCGAGGACCGCCTCCTGCTCGGGTCCCAGGGGCGAGCGGCCCGCCAGGACGATCGTGACGTCGCGCACCCCGGTTGCCATGTCGCGTGCGACGAGCGTGCCGATGCCGCCCAGCCCGCCCGTGACGAGGTAGACCCCGCCGCTGCGCCAGGGCACCCGGGCCTCTGCGAGCGCCTCGTCCTCGCGCCAGGCCAGGGCCTCGACGCGGCCGCCCCGGAAATGCAGGCAGGACTCGTCGGGATACCGGCGAGCGGCGACGACCCGGGACATCATCTGCTCGGCGGTCTCGGCCGCGTCGACGAGCACGACCTGCGGCACCAGGCCGGGCTCCTCGGCCTGCGCCGACTTCAGCAGCCCGAACAGGCCGCGCGTGGTGGCGAGTGCACTCTCGTCGGGTACGACGAGCTGGACGCGGACCCCCTGCCGCAGTCCTGCGGCAACCAGGCGGCGCAGGTGGTCGAGGGCCTGGACTGTGTACTCGGTGAACCGCTCCGCGATCCCGGGTGCGGCGGACGTCAGCGGCAGCAGCCTCGTCCGGGGATCGTGCCGGAGGAGGAGTTCGCCGAGGGCCGGCAGGTCGGGCAGCAGCACGACCGTCTCCCGCGGCTCGGTGTCCGGGCCACCGGGGACGGCTTCGCGCCAGCCCTGCAGGAAGCTGACACAGGACACCGCGTCCGGTTCGGTCCCGCTCACCTCGCCCCCCAGGACGCGGTAGGACATGCCGCGGATCCGGACGCACACCCGTCCCTGGTCGTCGCACAGGTCGATGTCGAGCTTGAAGACCGCACCGTCCGCCCGAGAGCCCGCGCTGGACCGGATCCAGGCCCACAGCGACTCCGGGCAGCTGCCGAGCACTTCGAGCTCGTCCAGGGCGAACGGCAGGGAGGGCTTCATGCCGCTCACGTCGAGTGCCGCAGCCGTCCCGGTCGCGAGCCCTATGCCCAGGGAGGCCTGCAGTGTGGCGTCGAGCAGGCTCGGGTGCAGGACGAACGTGTCGCGGGCGGCGCGCACTGCGTGGGGCAGCACCAGGCGGGCCAGGACCTGGCCAGGGCCGACGTGCAGGCGCTCCAGGCCCCGGTGGGAGGGGCCGTAGCTGAATCCGATGGCCGCGTAGGCCCGGTACAGCTGGGTCGCGGTCAGTTCCCCCTGGTCGCAGGCGGCCCGGAGGGCCGGCACGTCGAGCTGTGACGGCTCCAGGGTCCTCCGCACCACCTGCCCCTGGCTGTGCACCACCGGGGCGGCGCCGGGCGCGGGGGCCGGCGTGCTGCTGATCTCGTACTCGGCCTCGTCGGGGCCCCCGGGCACCAGGGACGTCACGAGGGTGACGGGGCCGGCGTCCACCGCCACGGGCCGGGCCCACACCACGTTGCGCAGCACGATGCCGTCGGCGCCGCCACCGGTCGCGCGCGTGCCCAGGGCCAGGGCGGCGGCGGCCCGGGCCATCTCCAGGCAGGCGACTCCCGGGAGCACCTTCCGTCCCTTGACCACGTGGTCGGTGAGGAAGTGCTCCTGTCCGGTGAACCGCGTGCGGTAGCGCCGGGCGCCGAAGTCCGAGACGTCCTCGTGCAGCAGCGGGTGCGGCGCGGCCGGGCCGGGGCGCGCCGCGGTCAGCGCCGGCGGTTCGGGCACCCAGTACCGGTCGCGGGCGAACGGGTAGGTCGGCAGCGGTACGCGGGTGCGGCGGCCGTCGGCGAAGAGGGCGGCGTAGTCCAGCGCGTAGCCCTGGACGTAGAGGTCCGCGACGGTCGACAGCAGCTCGGGGCGGGCTGCCGGGTCGGTGGCGGCCTGCCGAAGGCAGTCGTTGCCCAGGTTCCGCAGGGCGGCACGCTCGTCCAGCCCCTGGGCGGGGACCTCGCCGGCGCACACGCGGGAGGTGCGCCCGCGGTCGAGCCAGGTGCGCAGGCTCCGGACCAGTTCCTCGCGGTCGCGGACGACGCAGGCCAGCCGGTGCGCGAGGTGCTTGCGGCCGAGCAGGAGGGTGAAGGCGATGTCGCCGGGGTCCAGTCCGGGCCGTTGCTCGCAGTGCGCGATCAGGCGCTCGGCCTGCTCGACGAGTTGCCCGGCGGTGACCGCGGACAGGGTGACGAGGTGTGCGGTGGCTGCGGTGGAGGAGCGCACCGCGCCCGGGGCTTCCTCGAACACCAGGTGCGCGTTGGTCCCGCTGACCCCGAAGGAGCTGACCGCCGCACGTCGGGTGCCGTCGTTCCCGGCGGGCCAGGGGCGGTTGGCGGTGTTCACGTAGAAGGGGCTGTCGGACATGTCGATGTGCGCGTTCGGCTGCTCGAAGTTGATCGTGGGCGGGATGCTGCGGTGCTCGAGCGAGAGCAGCACCTTGATGGCTCCGGCGACGCCGGCGGCGGTGATGGTGTGGCCGAGGTTGGACTTGATCGAGCCCAGGGCGCAGTAGTCACGCTCGTCCGTGTACCGGCGGAAGGCCCGCTGCAACGCCTGGTACTCGATCGGGTCGCCGAGCTTGGTGCCCGTGCCGTGCGCCTCCATCATCTGGATGTCGGCGGGGCGGATACCGAAGGTGTCGTAGACCGAGGCCTCCAGCCGCTCCTGGGACGCGGCGCTCGGCGCGGTGATCCCGTTCGACGCGCCGTCCTGGTTGATTCCCGAGCCGCTGATGACGCCGCGGATGTGGTCGCCGTCGGCGAGCGCGTCGCTGAGCCGCTTGAGGAGGAGGACTCCGACCCCCTCGCCGGGCACGAAGCCGTCGGCCCGGTCGTCGAAGGTGTGGCAGCGGCCGCTCGCGGAGAGCATGCCGGCGCGGCCGGCCAGCGCGTAGAACTGCGGCGTGCACTGCACGGAGACGCCGCCGGCCAGGGCCATTTCGGTCTCACCGCCCCACAGCCCCTGGCAGGCGAGGTGGATGGCGACCAGCGAGCTGGAGCAGGCCGTGTCGACCGCGATCGCCGGGCCCTGGAGGTCGAGGTGGTACGAGATGCGTGCCGGCATCGCCGACAGCGCGTTGCCCCACATGGACTGCGGGGGCGCTTCGGCGCCGAACAGCCGCGCGTACCCGCTCTCCTGGCAGCCGACGTACACGCCGACGCGCCGCCCCTGGGTGTCGGAACCCGCGTAACCGGCGTCCTCCAGCGCTTTCCACGACTCCTCGAGGAAGAGCCGCTGCTGCGGGTCCATGTAGGTCGCCTCGATGCCCGAAATGTTGAAGAAGGCCGGGTCGAAGCGGTCGATCCCGTCGATGAAGCTGCCGCGTTCGCAGTTCTGCGCATCAGCCTGGTAGTAGCGCGACAGGTCCCAGCGCGAGACCGGCTCGGTGAGGTCGTGCCCCTGCGCGAGGTGGTCCCACAGCTGTTCGACGTCGGCCGAGCCGCCGAACCTGCCGCTCATGCCGACGACGGCGATGGGCTCGTGGGACGGGGCACCCGCGGCCGTCCGCCCCGCGGTCCGGTTGGGCGCGGCCGCGGGCGGTGTGCGCTCCTCGGGTGCGCTCGGCTGCTCTGCCGGATGCGGGGCGGCAAGCCCCTCCAGGTGGGCGTGGTCGACGATGTGCCGGGTCAGCCGGCTGACGGAACCGTGGTCGAAGAGGTCGGTCGTGGACAGGTCGGTGCCGAGCGCGCGGTTGATCTCCTGGATCAGCCGCACACCGATGATCGAATCGACGCCGTAGTCCATGAAGGCGTCGTCCGCGGCGATCTGCGTCCGGTCGATCTTCAACGACAGTCTCAGCTGCTCGAAGACGGTGTCCCGGACGTGCCGCTCCGCCGCCTCACCGGAGGTCGCAGGCGCCGGACCCTGGTGCCGGACGGGGCCGTCGCCCTCCGTGGGCGCGGCCGGAGTCCCGGCTTGCGGGGCCGCCTGCCGGACGAGGCCGTCGCTTTCCGCGGCGATCACCTGGTAGCCCAGCGCGTGCAGCCGCCGGGCCGGGAAGGACACGGAGTCGAATCCCTCGTCCTCGAGCGCCTCCTCCCAGGATTCCGGTGCCAGTCCGGGACCGCCCGGCATGCGCAGTTCCTCGTCCTCGTAGCGCCACCAGCCGTCGAGGAGCCCGAACGTCAGGTGGGTGAAGAGCGAGTGGGTGGAGAGCTCGTTTGCGAGCAGGACACCGTGCTGCTTGAGCGCCGCCTTGGCGTTGCGCAGCGTCCGGCGGATGTCCTTCGTGGCGTGCAGGACGTTGGTGGCCAGGACGAGGTCGTAGGAGCCGGGCTCGATGCCCTGCGCGGCCGGCGGTTCCTCGACGTCGAACAACCGGTAGTCCAGATAGGGGTACCGCGGTCCGTACTCCTCCTGCGCGTACATCAGGAAGGAGCGCGACAGGTCCGTGTAGGCGTACGTCTCGACGTGCGCCGCGAAGGGCTCCAGCCGCTTGAGGACGGTGCCGCTCCCGCCGCCGGTGCCCGCGCCGATCTCCAGGACGCGGAGGCGGGCGGCAGGGTCGGCACGCACGATCTCCCGCACCACGGCGGCCGCGGTGTCCGCCAGGATCCCGTTGAAGCAGTCGGAGACGGGGTTGTCCCGGTAGATGCCCTCGACCAGCTCCATCGACGAGCCGGGGAACATCACGTCGGTGGCGAGCACCTCGCCGCGCAGGATTTCCGGCAGCGCCCGCACGGTGGCGTCGAGCAGCGTGAACTGCGCTCGCAGCGAGGCGTCGCCCTGCGAGCGGGCGCCGGTGTCGTCCCATTCCGCCCACGTGGCGGGACGGGTCACCGCCGGCGCCGGGGCCGGCCGTGCGGGGGAGCCGGTCAGGAGCCCGTGCGCGCGCAGGCGGCGCACGGATTCCTCCAGCCAGCGCTGCAGTCCGCCGGGCAGCGGGGTGTCCGCGGTGTCGGCCAGCTGTCCGGCACTCTGCAACTGCACCAACAGCAGGCGGTGCAGCAGGTCCTCGTCCACGCCCGCGCCGGCGCCTGCCAGACCCGCTGCCGGGCCCGTCGGATCGGCCGGCTCCTGACACAGGTGGCGCAGGGGAACTCGCGTGCCCTCGGGCACCATCGTGATGGCTTCGCGCTGAATGTCGTTGAGCATGTCAGGAATTACCCCCGTGGGCCTTGATCAGCCCGAGTTGATCGAACGTGCCCGAAAGGAGGACGTCGAGGGCGGCCATGCCGTCCGCCGGCTCGATCGAGCCGGCACCGGCCTGGTGCATGCGCTGCCGGTACTCCGGTGCGGCGACGATGCCGACGGTGCCCCAGTAACCCCAGTTCATGGTCTTGGCCGGAAGGCCCAGCCGGTTTGCGAGGTGGTGGGCGAACGCGTCCTCGAACACGGATCCCGCCACGTAGTTGCACTGCCCCGAAGCCTTCAGGAACGAGTTCATCGAGGAGAAGAAGAGGAGGAAGTCCAGCGGCTCGTCCCGGAAGACCTGGGCGAGTCGGACGCTCACGTCGACCTTGGCCGTGACCGCGGCACGGAAGCGCTCCTCCCCCATGCGCTCCAGGCTCTGGTCGAGCAGCACGATCGCCGAGTGGATCACACCGTGGACGACCGGATGGGTCGTCTTGATGTCCTGGTAGGCCCGCTCCAGCGCCGCCCGGTCGGTGGCATCGGCCCGGACGTAGCGCGGTCGGGGTCCGTGCTCCCCGAGCCGCCGCAGCTTCGCCCGGATCGACTCGTCCTCCTCCCGTCGGCCGATCCACACGACCTGCGCCCCGTAGCTGCGGATCATGTGCTCGGTCCATGCCTCCCCGATGCCTCCCGCACCGCCGATCACGACGTAGACGCCGCCCTGCCGGTAAGCCGCCCCGCGCGGGTGCTCCGTGGCGGTGTCGCGCACGGGCACCAGGCTCTGGCGGAACCAGCGGGAACGGCGGTACGCCCACACACTGCCGCTGTCCTCGCGGGGAATCGCGAACAGCTGCGCCACCGGCCACTCGCGGTCCGGGTCGAGATCGGCCAGACGCACCGTCCAGCCCGGGTACTCCTTGGCCACCGAGCCGAGCAGTCCGTGCAGTCCGGCGTGGGTCGGCTCCACGTCGTCCGTGCGCCGAACCCGCAGCGTCCGCTCGGTCACGACCGTGACGTCGAGCGCGCGGCGGCCGTACCCCAGGATCAGCAGCGCCTTGAGGGTGCGGAAGCAGGCGTACAGACCGGCCTCCTGCGCGTCCACCATCGCGTCGTCCACGGCGTCGGCGGCCGTCTCCCCCGGAGCCAGCCAGACCAGGTGCCCGAGGGCCGCACCGGGGGCGTCGAGCTTCGCGGCGATGGTTTCCGCCGTGTCCGTGGGGTCCAGCGGCAGGTGTTCGGCCCGCGGATGGACGGCACGGACCTGCGCCCGGTGCTCCGCCGTGCCGCCGATCACGACGACTCGGCCGGACGGCAGGGCGGCGTCCTGCGGTACGGGCGGGGCGACCGCGTCCCAGACCGGTGCCAGCATGACGGTCGTACCGTCCGGGGCCTCGCCGTCGGGCGCGGCCGGTACGTACGCCTCCTCGGTGACGACGGAGTTCGCTACCGGGAGGGACACGGGCTGCCGGGACGCCGGGGCGTCGTCGAACCAGTAGCGCTCACGGGCGAACGGGTACGTGGGCAGCGGGACCGTGCGAGCGCCGGTCCCGGCGGACAGCCGCGCCCAGTCGACGGGCGCGCCGCCGATCCACGCCGCGGCCAGCCGCTCGGCCTCCGTCGCCGACACCGTGCCGTCCGGAGCGACCTGCGGCACCAGCGCCGTGCGGCCGGCCCGGATCTTGCCGGCCCGGCCGGTGACCACGCCGTCCGCCCGGCCGTCCTCGGCGTACCGCGTCAGCTTCTCCAGCAACTCTCCCGGGGTGCCGGCCACGACGGCCAGCCGCTGTGCCATGGCCTCCCTGCCCTGCTGCAGGGTGCGGGCGACGTCCGCCAGGACCAGCGACGGGTGTACGCGCAAGTGCGCCGCGAGGCGGGCAGCCGCCATCCTGAGCTGCTCCTCGCTCCGGGCGGACAGCACGAAGACCTGCGGGCCCCCGGCCGGCCGCTCCGCTGCGTCCGGCGGAAACTCCTCCACGACCAGGTGGGCGTTGGTGCCGCTGAAGCCGAAACCGCTGACGGCCGCGCGTCGCGGGGCGCCCGGTTCGGTCTTCCACGGCGTGAGCTCGGTGTTCACCCGGAACGGCGAGCCCTCGAAGTCGAAGTGCTCGTTGGGTCGGTCGAAGTGCAGCGTCGGCACCAGCTGCTCGTGCCGCATGCACAGCAGCACCTTCTGGATCGAGGCGATGCCCGCGGCGGCCGAGGTGTGGCCGAGGTTGCTCTTCACCGAGCCGATGGCGCAGTAGCCGGTCTTGTCGGTCCGCTCGCGGTAGACCGTCGCCAGGGCCTCCAGCTCGATCGGGTCGCCCAACTTGGTGCCCGTCCCGTGCATCTCGGCGTACCCGATGCCGGCCGGGTCGATTCCGTACCGCTCGTAGACGTCGCGCTCGAGCTCCGTCTGGCTCGCGACGCTCGGCGCGGTGATGCCGTTGGTCCTGCCGTCCTGGTTGATGCCGGAGCCGACGACCACGCCGTGGATGTGGTCGCGGTCGCGCACCGCGTCGTCGAGACGCTTGAGGACGAGCGCCCCCACCCCCTCGCCCGGCACAAACCCGTTGGCCCCGTTGTCGAAGGCCTTGCAGCGACCGTCGGGAGACAGCATGCCGGCGCTGGACATGCTGAGGTACGAATCCAGGCTCAGGTAGAGCGTGACGCCGCCGACGAGCGCCATGTCGATCTCACCACCGCGCAGTGCCTGCGTTGCCAGGTGAGTCGCGACCAGAGAGGACGAGCAGGCCGTGTCCAACGCGATCGCGGGACCCTTGAGGTTGAGGAAGTAGGCGATGCGTGCGGCGGTGATGGCGTTGCTGCCGTTCGTGGCCGCCGCACCCGACCCACCGCTCTGCCGTTGCATGAGCATGCCGTACTCACTGCTCATGATCCCGAGATAGACGCCGCACTTGCGGCCGCTCAGCGAGCTGGGATCGTATCCCGCGTCCTCGAACGCGTGGTACGCCTCCTGCAGGAAGAGCCGCTGCTGCGGGTCCATCGACTCCGCTTCCGCGGGCGGGATACCGAAGAACAACGGGTCGAAGATCTCGATGTCGTCGAGGTGCCCCATCCACTTGCAGTTGACCTTGCCCTCCTGGTGCGGGCGCGGGTCGTAGTGGTCAGCGGCGTCCCACCGGGACGCGGGGACCTCGTCCACGCAATCGCGGCCCTGCGCCAGGTTGTCCCAGTACTCGTGCAGGGTCCCGGACCCCGGGTACCGACCGGACATGCCCACCACGGCGATCGCGCCGGCCTGGTGGGAGTCCGCTCGCGCCGGCTCGGCGAGCGAATGGGTTCGCGTCGTCCGCGCGGCCGCGGGAACCGGCGCGGCCACCGCGACCGGCTCGGGCGCGACAACCGGCTCGGGCGCGGGCTCAACGACCGTCTCGGGCTCGGCCAGCAGCTCAGGCTCCACGACCGTCTCGAGCTCGGTCACCTCACGAAAGGGTCGCCCTTGAGGGGCGCCTCCTCGGGCCAGCTCCCGGACGATGTAGGCCGACAGGTCCACGAGGGTGGGATGGTCGTAGAGCCGGGTGACCGTGAGATCCAGCCCGTAGCGCTTGTTGACGGCGTTCATCCACTCGACGCCCACGATGGAGTCCAGGCCGACATCGGTGAACTTGGTGTCCGGATCGATCTCTTCCTCGACCATGTACAGGGCGTCGGCGAGGCTCGCCGCCAGCTCGGCGACGAGACTGTCCGGGTCCGGAGCAGCGGGCGCTGGAGAGGTCAGCGAGCCGGGCACCGGGCGGGGTGCATCCGCCGGGACCGGGTTCGGGAGGTCTCCAGTACCGGTCACCGCGGCGGCGACGGCCTCCCCGACCGGCTCCTCCGGCACCACGACGACGTCCGGAGAGGCGGGTCGTGCGGGCGCCGGCCCGCCGCGGTGCCCGAAACCGGCGTCCAGGGGGGCCAGGCCGATCCCGCGGGGCTTCGCGATGGTCCGGGGGTCGGGTGCCGGGGCGGTGGTCGGCAGCGCGGTCAGGACCGGCTCGGCCGGGCGTACCTCGAGCTCAGTGAGGTCAGCGGGTCCGGCTGCCGTGACCGCGCCGCGGCCCGCCGTCCCGGTGCCGGACGGTGCACCGTCGGCTATCCAGAACCGCTGGCGGGCGAACGGGTAGGTGGGCAGTGAGATACGGCGCGGCAGCGCGTTCGGGTAGTAGCTGCGCCACGGCAGGTCCAGCCCGTTGGCCCACAGTTCGAGCAGTTTGCCGAACTTCCGCTTGTCCACCCAGGCCGCGATCGTGTGTTCCATGTCCTCGTCGTCGACGAGGACGGAGACGACGTCCTTGGAGCGCCTGCCGCGGCGGCGGTAGAGCGCGGCGTCGTCCTTGCCCTCCACGTAGTCACCCAGGCGGGCGGTCAGCTCGGCCGCCGAGCCCGCCAGGAACGCCACCCGCTCGACCATGTGCTCGCGCGCCACCTGGAGCGTGGCCGCGACCACGGGCACGTCGTCATCCTCGATCCGCTCCTCGCGCGCCCAGTCCAGCAGGCGCCGGGCCTGCTCGCGCAGTTGCTCCTCGGTTCTGGCCGAGAGCACGATGACCGAGCCCAGGGGCCACAGGGCCGGGTCGTCGGCCGGCGCAGGACCGTCCGGCACGTGCTCCCCCACGATGACGTGAGCGTTCGAGCCACCGGCTCCGAACGACGAGACACCGGCGACGCGCGGGTACTCCCGGGGTCCGTCAGGTGTGTCGATCACCGGCCGCCGCCACTCCGCGAGTTCCTGCTGCACGCGGAACGGGGTCTCGCCGAAGTCGATGTACGGATTCAGCGTCTCCGAGTGGAGCGAGGGCGCCAACCGGCCGTGCGCGAGCTGCAGCAGCACCTTGGTGAAGGCCGAGATGCCTGCGGCGCTCTCGGCGTGTCCGATGTTGCTCTTGACCGAGCCGATCGCGCAGAACTGCCGGTCACCGGTGTGTCGGGCGAACGCCTTGGCGAGGCCGGCGATCTCGATCGGGTCCCCCAGGGAGGTGCCCGTACCGTGCGCCTCGACGTAACTGACGGTGCGCGCGTCGACCCCCGCACGGTCCAGCGCGCGGGCGACCACATCGGCCTGGGCGTTCGGGTTGGGAACGGTGTAACCGTTCGTCCGTCCCCCGTGGTTGACCGCCGTCGCCTTGATGACGCCGTAGATGCGGTCGTTGTCGGCGATGGCCCGGTCCAGCCGCTTGAGCATCACCGCTCCCACCCCCTCGGCGGGCACATAGCCGTCGCCGCCCTGGCCGAAGCTCTCGCAGCGCCCCGTGCTGGACGCGAAACCGGCCTGCCCCAGCAGGAGGTACTTGGCAGGGTGCAGGGACAGGTTGACCCCGCCGGCGATGGCGACCTCGCAGTCGTCCAACCGCAGGCTCTGGCAGGCGAGGTGGAGCGCGGTCAGGGAGGAGGAGCACATCGTCTTGACCGTGAGGCTCGGCCCCTGCCAGTCGCAGAAGTAGGAGACCCGGTTGGCGATGTTCGCGGCGTTGCCCGGCACCGCCCTTCCGTCGGCCATGGCCTGGTCGGTCGCGCCGTAGAGCTGGTATTCGTCGTACATCGAGCCGACGAACACCCCGACGTTGCCCCCGGCGCCCTTCGGGGAGGGCGCCGTCAGGTCCTCTCGCGTGTATCCGGCGTCCTGGAGCGTTTCGTAGACGCACTCCAGGAACAGGCGCTCCTGCGGGTCCGTGAACTCCGCCTCGCGCGGCGACATGTTGAAGAACAGCGGGTCGAACCGGTCGATGTCGTCGAGGAAGCCGCCCCACCTGGAGTTCGTCCGGCCCGGCTTGGAGCGGTCCGCATCGTAGTAGGCCCCGGCGTCCCAGCGATCCTTGGGGACTTCGGTGACGCTGTCCCGTCCTTCGGCGAGGTTGCGCCAGAAGGTCCGCAGGTCGGGTGCCTGCGGGTAGCGCCCGCCCAGGCCTATGACCGCGATCTCCGTGCCGCGCGGCGCGGATCGGGACCGCGGCGCGTCGTCCGCCGACCCGGTGCGCAGGACCGCCGCCCTTCCGGTCCCGGCGGACTCGGCGGACTCGGCGGACTCGGCGGACGGCTCTGCCGGTGCCGCGGGAGTGGACGCCGTGGTGGCCCGGCCCGGCGCCCGCAGCTCCCGCAGCCGGTCCTGGTGGACCTCCAGGAAGTACCGGCTCAGCTCGTTGATGTTCCGGTACTCGAAGAACAGCGTCTTCGGCAGGTTCCCGAAAGATGCCTCGAGCCGGGCGGTGAGGTTGATGGCCTGGATCGAGTCGATGCCGTAGCGCTCCAGCCGGCTGCCCGCCTCCAGGCGCTGGGCGGGCACCTTCAGCACCTCCGACAGCAGCGAGGTGATGTACGTGACGGTCCACCCCTCCAGGCCGTCGTCCGGACCCGGCGCCGGGCGGCCGGCAGCTCCGGTGGTCACGGATGCCGTGTGCTCTCCGGCGTGCTGCATCGTCAGCGCCTTCCTGATCCGATCGGTGTGCCCTGCGGCAACGAGTACCTGGCGATGGTCCGTCTGGAGGCAGCGGGCGAAGGCATCGATGCCGGCACGGCGCCCCAGCGGGGAAATCCCGAAGCGGTCGTACAGCACCGTCCTGGTGCCGGCATCGGCACCCATACCGCCCTCGGCCCACAGCGGCCAGTTGATCGACAGGGTGCGGCCCGACCGGTGTCCGCCGGCCACGAGACCCTGGCGGTACTCCGCGAACGCGTCCATGAACGCGTTGGCCGCCGCGTAGTCCGCCTGACCGACGTTGCCCGTGACGGCGGCACCGGAGGAGAACGCCACGAAGAAGTCCAGATCGAGATCCCGGGTCGCTTCGTCGATGCTCACCAGACCGTTCACCTTCGGTGCCAGCACCTCACGGAACGTCCGGTGGGACTTCCGCAGGATGAAGTCGTCCTCGACCACCCCGGCGCTGTGGATCACGCCGTGAATGGTTCCCGCGGTACGCCGGATCCTGTCGACCAGCGCCTTGACCGCGCCGCGATCGGCGACGTCGACCGGTTCGTAGGACACCTTCGCGCCCGAGGCCCGCAGCTGTTCCAGGACCCGGCGGGACTGCTCCTGCTCCGGGGAGCGGCCGGCGAGGACGAGCGTGGCGTCCTTCACCTGCCCGGCGATCTCCTCCGCGAAGATGCGGCCTAGGCCGCCCATGCCGCCGGTGATGAGGTAGACGCCCCCGGCCCGCCACGGCGAGCCGGAGGGCGCCGCCGGGAACTCCTCATCCCAGGTGAGCACCTCACGTGCGGCTCCGCGCAGGCGCACGGTGGCGTCGACAGGGTTGCGCCGCTCCTGCGCGAGGAGTCCGAGCCGTGCCGCGACGGGTGTCTCTGCGGCTACCACCACGACCTGTCCGGTGATGCGCGGGTTCTCCAGAGCCGCGGTCCTCAGCAGCGCGCCGAGACCGGCCAGCATCCCGGACTCCGGTCGATCGGTCACCAGGATCTGCAGGACGTACTTCTCCTGCGTGCCGTCCCGCAGCAGCTTCTGCGTCGTCTCGAACACCTGGAGTGCATAATCCGTGTAGCGGGCGTCGGCGGTGGCGCCCGGGGAGCTGAGCGTCACCATCTCGCAGTCCGGATCCGCCGCGGCACCGGCCGCGAGTGCCCCGTCCTCGGCGATCACCACGGCCCGCCCGCTGACGGCGGGAACAGCCGCGTCGGGCAACGCCCGGTGCTGCCAGCGCGGAACGGCGAACACCTCGCCGTCCGCCCGCGCGGCGGGTGCCTCGGCTGCCGCCTCCGGATGCGTCGCCCGGACCGACAGGCCCCGGACGCGTACCTGGACCCGTCCGGCGTCGTCGCACAGATCGAGGTCGAAGGAACGGGTGTCCCCGCCCGCCGTGTCCCGAGCGCCGCGTCGGCCCCAGACCCAAAGGGCTTGGCCCGGGGCGGCGAGCACCTCGACCCGGTCCACCCCGAACGGCACGAACACCTGCCGCCGGGTGTCCGGCTCCCCGGCCAGCAGTCCCGCGCAGGCCTGGAAGGCCGCATCCAGCAGGCTCGGCGGCAGACAGCAGCCGGCCGCGTCGCTGCTTGCGGCTGCGGGCAGCACCAGGCGCGCGAGCACCTGGGACCCGCCCAGGAGCAGATGGTCGATACAGCGGAACGCCTCGCCGTACGCGAGACCGGCGGATCGGAAGGCGGGGTAGACCTCCGCCGCCTCCAACCGCCCGCCCTCGCAGGCGGCACGCAGCCGCGCCAGGTCCACGGTGGCCGGTGCCGTCGCGCACGGCACCACCGAACCCGTGCACAGCACGGCGGCATCGGCGCCCTCATCGGCGACGGACATCTCGAAGTGGACCGCGTCCACGGAGTCGGGCCCGAGCACCACCTGCAGGTCGCGTGGCAACGTGTCGATGCGCAGCGGCCGGATCCAGACCACGTCCGTGAGGGCGACGCCGGCACTCTCAGCCACCGGCCGTCCCGAGACGGCGGCTGCCGCCGCGAGTGCCAGCTCCAGGTACGCGGCACCGGGCAGCGTCCGCACCCCGTGCACCAGATGGTCCCTGAGCACGGGCTCCTCGCCGCTGAAGGTCGAACGGTAACTCCGGCCTCCGGACTCGGAGGTTGCCCGGTGCAGCAGCGGATGGAGGGGGGCGGCTGCCGGCGGCGGTACGGATCCGGACCGCCCCGGCGGCCCCGCCGCCACCCAGTACCGCTCCTTGGCGAACGGATAAGTGGGAAGCGGGATGCGAAAGGGCCTGTGCGGGGCGTGGACCTGAGCCCAGTCGACGGCTCGGCCGCCGGCCCAGACCTCCGCGACGCGGCCCCACGCGCGGGCGGCGACCAGCGACGTGACCATGTCGCTGTCGTCCTCGCTCTGCTCCTCCCACGTCGGCGACTCCGGTGCCCGGCCACGGAAGAGTTCGACCGTGCCGCCGTGCCCCAGGTAGGTCCTCAGCCCCTGGGCCACCCCGTCGAGGGAGTCAGCGGTGAAGGCCAACCGCCAGTCCAGCGCCGCCCGCCCCTGTTGGAGCGAGAAGGCCAGGTTGATCAGATCGAGCTGCGGCTGCTCCTCCACGAAGGCGAGCAGATCGCGTACCCGGATGTCCAACTGCTCTTCTGCCGCTGCCGACAGGACGATCACGGCAGCGGATGACTCGGCCTGCTGTCGCGTGTCACGCATAGCGATACTCCTCCAGAACCACGTGGGCGTTCGTCCCGCTGAATCCGAAAGAGCTCACGGCGGCCCGCCTCAGCGCATGGCCGTTCCGTGCCTCCCAGAACTGGAGGTCCTTGCTGACCGACAGCGGGCAGTCATCGGCGTCGAGGAGTTCGTTGGGTGTGTCGACGTGGAGCGACGGTACGAGCAGCCCGTGACGCAGGCCGAGCAGTACCTTGTGGACGCCGGCGATGCCGGCGGCTGCGGACGCGTGTCCGATGTTGCTCTTCACCGAGCCGATGGCGCAGGATCCCGCTGCCACGCCCCGTTCACGGTAGACCGTGCTCAGGGCGTCGAGTTCGATCGCGTCCCCGAGTTTCGTCCCCGTGCCGTGCGTCTCGACGTAGCCGATCGATGCCGCGTCGACGCCGTGCCGGTCGTAGACCGAGCGGAACAGTTCCATCTGGCTGTTGGCGCTGGGCGCCGTGATGCCGTTGGTCTTGCCGTCCTGGTTCGTACCGGACGCCAGGACCACACCGTATATGTGATCATGACCGGCTTCGGCGTCGCTCAGCCGCTTCAGCACCAGGGCACCGACGCCCTCGCCCGGCACGAACCCGTCGGCCCCCTGGTCGAAGGACCGGCACTGCCCGCGCGCCGACAGCATCTGCGCTCCCGACATCCTGACGTAGGAGCCCGCCAGGAGGTACAGCGAGACGCCTCCGACCAGGGCGATGTCGATCTCACCGCTGGCCAACGCCTGTTGGGCGAGGTGCAACGCGACGAGCGAGGACGAGCACGCGGTGTCCAGGGCGATCGCCGGGCCCTTGAGGTTGAGGAAGTAGGCGATGCGTGCCGCGGCGATCGCGTTGCTGCTGCTCGTCGCGACAGTGTCCTCCTCGCTCCGGTTGGCTGATGCCAGGAAGCTGTACTCGTTGCCGCTGATGCCCAGATAGACGCCGCACTTCTTCTTGCTCAGCGACCCGGGGTCGTAACCCGCGTCCTCGAAGGCCCGGTAGGCCTCCTGCAGGAACAGGCGGTGCTGCGGGTCGATGCCTTCCGCTTCGGCCGGCGAGATGTTGAAGAACAGGGGGTCGAAGCAGTCCGCATCCTCCAGATACCCCATCGACTTGCAGTAGGTCTTTCCTTTTCGGCCGGGGCGAGGGTCGTAGTAGCGCGACACGTCCCACCGGTCGGCGGGCACTTCCCGGACGGAGTCACGGCCGTCGCGGAGGTTGGCCCAGTACTGGCGGAGGTTGTCCGCGTCCGGGTAGCGCCCGGACATTCCCACAACGGCCGCGCGGTCACCGAGACGTGCGGTGGTCGGAGCGGTCGGAGCGTCCCCGGACAGCGCTGCGGGCCCGGTGACGGCCTCCCCCGGATGCACGCGCCTCCCGGGGGAACGGTCCCGTGGAGGCACGGGGGCCGGCAGGGGCGCCCGCACCGGCTCAGGTGCGGGTACGCGTACGGGCACCGGCGCTCTCACCGGCTCGGGCACGGGCACCGGTGCCGGCACGAAATGCGGCGCCGGATCCGGGTCCGGCTGCACCGCCGGCGCACCGGTCTCCCCGGCCGGTATCAGCTGCCCCACGTAGGCGGCCAACTCCGTCACCGACGGGTAGTCGTACAGCCGCGTCGCGGTCAAGGACGTGCCGTACGCCTTGTTGATCGCCTTGACCCACTCCACCCCGATGATGGAGTCCAGACCCAGCTCCACGAAGTTGCGCCGGGGATCGATCTCGCTCTCCGACAGGTACAACACTCCTGCGAGCCCCGCCCTCAACTCCTCCCGCAACACCTGCAAGGAGAGACCCGGCCCACCATCCCGCTCCTCCGCAACCGGCGAAGTGGCCACCGGAGACACCGGAGAGGCCGAAGGACCACCCGGCCGCGGCACGAACCCCGGCTCCGGCTCCGGGTCCGGCTGCACCGCCGGCGCACCGGTCTCCCCGGCCGGTATCAGCTGCCCCACGTAGGCGGCCAACTCCATCACCGACGGGTAGTCGTACAGCCGCGTCGCGGTCAAGGACGTGCCGTACGCCTTGTTGATCGCCTTGACCCACTCCACCCCGATGATGGAGTCCAGACCCAGCTCCACGAAGTTGCGCCGGGGATCGATCTCGCTCTCCGAGAGGAACAGCACCGCCGCGAGCCCCGCCCTCAACTCCTCCCGCAGTGCACTCGACGGACGACCCGACACACCGGCCCGCTCCACCGCAACCGGCCGAATGGCCGCTGGAGAGACCGGAGAAGGGGAGGGAGCCGGGGAGAAGGACGGAGCCGGGGCTACCGGAGGAACCGCCCGCGCCACCGCACCACCGGTGTCGGTCAGTACGACACCGCGGGTCCTGGCGACCGGAGCCGTCGCCGGGGCAACCGCAGCGCCCGGGTCCTGGAGCAGGATCCGCGGCTTCTTCCCCGCTACGGCACTCGGTGCGGCGAACTCTGCGGGCGCCCGCAGAGCCACCGGTGCAGCCGACTCCTTCGGTTCCTGTGCCGGTGCGATCGCCTGCTCCGGCGTCCCCGCCGGAGCACGCCGTCCGTCCGAGACCCAATGCGGCGAGCGCGCGAAGGAGTAGCCGGGCAGCGTGACGATCCGTGGCCTGTCGCCGGTGAACAGCGCCGGCCAGTCCGGGGCCGCGCCCTGGCAGTAGAGCTCGCCCAGGACGCAGCACACCTCCTGGTACCGCTCCGCCGGTACGCCAGGTGCCCGAATCACGTCCAGGAGCGCCCGCACCTGGACCTCCTGCAGCGAACGGTCCTGGTCGCGTGGTGCCTCGCCGCGCCTCACCAGGGGATGTTCCTGGCCGCTCTCCGCGGCGGACAGCACGGAGAGGACATCCCCCGCACTGACGACGAGTGAGCAGCGGTAGGTGAAGTGCTGTCTGCCCTCCTGCAGGGTGTAGGCCGTGTCCCTCAGCCGCGGGTAGTCGAGCTCTCCGTGCGCGAGCGCCGACCGGAGTTCCTGGAGACGCCTCTGCAGTCCCTCGGGAGTCTTGGCGGACACGAGCAGCGGCAGCACCGGGGCCTCTGCGACCGGGGCACGGCGGGCGGGCTCGGGGTAACTCTCCACCACCATGTGGACGTTGGTCCCGCTCATCCCGAAGGAGCTCACCGCACCGAGCCTGGTTTCCGTGGGCCCCGCCGGCCAGGGCCTGGTCTCCTTGTTGACGTAGAAGGGGCTGTCCCTCCACGCGATGTGGTCGCTGTCCTGGTCGCAGTGCAGACTCGCCGGGACCACGCCGTGCCGGACCGACTGGACCAGGGCGATCAGACCGACCAGTCCGGACGCCGCCAGGGTGTGGCCGACGTTGGTCTTGGTGGAGGTCAGTGCGCAGAAGCCGGTCCGGTCGGTGAGCTCCCGGTACGCCTCGTTCAGGGCGTTCACCTCGACCGGATCGCCGAGCGGTGTTCCCGTCCCGTGCGCCACGATGTGCTCGATGCGCCCGGGGTCGATGCCGTGCCGGTCGTAGACCTGGCGGTAGAGCCGCGCCTGAGCTGCCCCGTTCGGCGCGGTGATGCCGTTCGTCCGCCCGTCGTAGTTCATACCGCTGCCGCGGATCACCGCCAGGACGCGATCGCCGTCGGCCTCCGCCTGGGACAGGCGTTTGAGGACGAGGACGGGAACCGCCTCGCCGAGGACCATGCCGTCGGCCCCCTTGCCGAAGGCGTGGCAGACGCCGCTCTCGGAGAGCATGCCCGCCTTGCTCATCTCGGTATAGCCGCGTGCGGTGGTCGCCAGGCTCACGCCGGCGACCAACGCCGTGTCGCATTCGCCGCCACGCAGGCTCGCGCAGGCCTGGTGGGCGGCTGTCAGCCCCGAAGAACATGCGGTGTTGACGGCCAGCACCGGCCCGGAGAAGTCGAGGAGGTAGGCGAGACGCGAAGCCATGATCGCCTCGTGCTGGGCGGTGATGCCACCCTCGCCTCCGGTCAGCTCGGGGTAGTCGCCCTGCTCGGCACCGACGAACATGCCGATCGTCCCGGCACGCAGCTTGCGTTCGCCGTAGCCCGCGTCCTCCAGGGCCCGCCACGCCTCCTGGAGCAGCAGTCGCTGGCGCGGGTCCAGGGTGCGTGCCTCGCGCGGCGAGATCTCGAAGAACGCGGCGTCGAACTCCGCGATGCCCGGGACGAAACCGCAGCGTACGGCCTCCTGCCGCTGCGCCTCCAGCCCCTCCCAATCGGTGCGCCTGTCCTCCGGGACGGCGGTCAGCGCGTCCTTGCCCTGCAGGAGGTTCTCCCAGAACTCGTCGACGGACCGGGCCGCGGGGAAACGGCCGCTCATGCCGATGACGGCGATCGGTTCCGGCTCCGTGGGCGCCCCGGGCCGCGGTGCCGGGGCGGGCTCGGACCGCTCCTCGGCTGCGGCACCGGAGACCTCGGCGTCCGGAGTCCCGGAAGGCGCCGGGGCACTGTCCGCGGCTGCGTCCCCCGCCGCGCCGGGCCGGCGCAGCGCCTCGCGGTGCTCCGCGACCAGGTGCGCGACCAACTTCTCCGGGGTGGGGTAGGAGAAGAAGACCGAGGGCAGCACCTCGATAGCGAGACTCTCCCCCAGGGCCCGGGCCAGCTTGACCAGGCTGACCGAGTCGAAGCCGAGTTCGGAGAGGCTCTCGTCGGCGTGGATCTGCTCGCGGGGCACCCGTAGTACGTCGACGATCGCCGTCTTGAGGGCCGCGAGCACCAGCGGTGCGAGGTCCGCGTCCTTGCCAGTCTCTGAATGAGGGATGTCCGTACGGCGGGTTGCGCTTGCGTGGGTGGCCCTTGCATGGGTGACGGGTGCGGCAGCGAGGACGTCACGTCGTGCTGCCGCCGGCCCGGGCTCCGCGTCGAACAGCCGCCGTACGCGTGCCGGATCGCCGGCCATGACGATCTGCTGGGTCTCCCCCTGTCCCAGGAGCTGTTCGAAGAGCGTCAGTCCTTCGGCTTCCCCCAGCAGGCGCAACCCGCTGGTGGAGAGGTACAGCTCGACGCCCTCCGCGTCGTCGAACCCCATGCCGCCGCCGCTCCACAGGGGCCAGTTGATGGCCACCGTCGCGCCGGACAGCACTCCCCGGCGGACCTGCTGGTCGCGGTGGCGGGCATAGGACGTCTGGAAGCGGTTGGCCACCGAGTAGGCGCAGCCGCCGAAGTCACCGAGGACTGCCGACGTCGACGAGAAGTAGCAGACGAAGTCGAGGGGTTCCGCGGCCAGCACGTCGTCGAGCACGCGCGTGCCGTCCACCTTGGCGGACAGCAGGTCCTGGAAGGACCGGGCGTCGCCGGCGAGCAGCGAGTCGCCCTCGGTGACGCCGGCGGCATGCACGGCGCCGTGGATCGGACCGAACCGCTCGCGCGCGGTGGCCACCACCTCCCCCATGGCCTCCCGATCGGCGACGTCGGCCTGTCGGTACAGGACCTCGCCGCCCAGCGACTCGATCCTCGCGATGCCGCGGCGCTTGCGGGCGTCGAGGGCCGAGCGCCCGGTCAGTACCAGGCGCGCCGACCAGGTCCTGGCCAGGTGCTCGGCGAGCAGGAGCCCCAGTCCGCCGGTTCCGCCCGTGATGAGGTAGGTGCCGTTCGGCCTCAGGAGGTGCTTGCCGGCACCGGGCGGGCGCGGCCGGACCCGGCCGGCATGGCGGACACCGGCGCGGTACAGCGCGCTTCCGGACGTCCCGGCGGACCACTCGTGCCACAGGCGCTCGAACCAGTCGCCTCGGGCTGCCCCGGCGGCCGGGCTCTGGGCCTCCTGCAGGATCGCGGCGAACGGCACGTCGGGCAGGACCCTGCCGAGGGAGCGCTCGAAGCCGAGCCACGATTCCGCGTACGCCCGCTCGACACCGTCGCGGAACTCCCCGGCCTGCAGGACACGACCCACCGGCAGCCCTGACGCGGCGATGGCCTGCAGGAGGTGCACGGTGGCGGTGTACGAGCCGGGGAGTTCTGCGTCGTCCAGCGACCACAGGTTCAGGACGCCGCCGACCGCGCCGTACCGCGCCCGGATGTCGTCGAACACGCGGACGCAGTCGTCCGGGGACTGGTGATCGGCTTCGTAGGAGTGATCGGACGTCCGGGCGAAACCCGGTCCGCGGGTGACGAACACCAAGGTGACCGCGGGGTCCAGCTCGCGTGCGGTGCGCGCCAGCTCGACACGGTCCGCCGGGTCGGCGCAGAGGCAGACCAGGGTATGCGGCGCGTCGGCCCGGCGGACGGCGGGGAGCGCTTCCGGCTCCCAGGACTCCGCGAAGAGGAGGGCTGCCGGCGGCAGGTCGTCACCGGTCGCAGCCGCACCGGAATGCGCTGCCGCACCGCGCGGGGCGAGGGCCGCGGCTGAACGCGTGGTGTCGATCCAGTAGCGGTTCCTGGCGAACGGGTAGGAGGGCAGGGCCATGCGGGCCGGGCACCGGCTGCCGTGCAGCGCGTGCCAGTCGACGGTGCCGCCCTGGACCCACGAGGCCAGCAGTCCCGGAAGGTCCCGCCCGGCGAGCGCTGCGGACACGCCCGTTTCCGCGGCCGCTCCGCTCGCCCGGCCGCGGGCCGCCCCCTCGACGTCCGGGCGTCCGTCAGCGAAGTCCCGGAGGCGGGCGAGCAGGTCCGGCATGGCGTCCGTGACGAGGCCCAGCCGCTCCCGCATGGCCTCGCGCCCCGTCTGGAGCGTGTGGGCGAGCGCGGGCAGATCGGTGGTCGAGAGGTCCTTCTGCTCGATCCAGTCCGCGAGTTGCGCCGCCTTCTGCTGCAGGAGCTCCGTGGTGCGGGCCGACAGGACGACCGGGACCGGGCCGGTGGAGGCGACCGCGGGATCCGGCGCGCCGTCCGGGTCCGGCCGGTACTCCTCAAGGACCAGGTGCGCGTTGGTCCCCCCCGCCCCGAATGAGGAGATGCCGGCGATCCGGGAAAGTTCGCGCTCCCGGCCGTCGACGGTGGTGACCGGCCGCGGCCAGTCGGCGAGAGTCTGCTGGACCGTGAAGGGCGTGCCGTCGAAGTCGATGTTCGGGTTCAGTGCGGTGGAGTGGATCGAGGGGGCGATCTGCCCGTGCCGCATCTGGAGCAGCACCTTGGTGAGCCCGGAGATACCGGCGGCGCTCTCGGCGTGGCCGATGTTGCTCTTGACCGATCCGATCGCGCAGGGCCGGCCTTCGCGCACGTGCTCGCCGAAAGCCCGGGTGAGCCCGGCGACCTCGATGGGATCCCCGAGAGCCGTGCCGGTGCCGTGCGCCTCGATGTAGGTGATTGCGTTCGGTTCGATGCCGGCCTGCCGCCAGGCGTCGGTGATCACGCGAGCCTGGGTGGCCGGGCTGGGGACGGAGTAGCCGTTGGTCCGTCCGCCGTGGTTGACGGCGACGCCCCGGATGACCCCGTGGATGTGGTCCCGGTCGTTCACGGCTTGCTCCAGCGGCTTGAGCAGGACGGCGCCCACGCCCTCGCCCGGGACGTATCCGTCGCCCCCCTCGCCGAAGCTCTCGCACCGGCCCGTGCTGGAGACGAATCGGCTCTGCCCCAGGAGCAGGTATTTGTTGGGATGCACCGATACGTTGACCCCGCCGGCGACCGCCAGGTCGCAGCTACCGGACCGGATGCTCTGGCAGGCCAGCTGGATGGCCGTCAGCGACGACGAGCACATGGTGTCGACGCTCATGCTCGGACCTTGGAAATCGAAGTAGTACGAGACCCGGTTGGCGACGGCCGCGAGGTTCCCGGACACGGCCACCGGGTTGTCGAGGACCTGCTCCTGGGCTCCGTACAGCTGGTATTCCGAGTACATGACGCCGACGTAGACGCCGATGGCGGGGGTGCGGCCGGAGTTCGTCGGAGCCTTCAGCCGGTCCGGGGTGTATCCGGCGTCCTCGACGGTCTCGTAGACGCACTGGAGGAACATGCGCTCCTGGGGGTCCATCCGCTCCGCCTCAGCGGGCGAGATGTTGAAGAACAGCGGGTCGAACTCGTCGACGCCGTCGACGAATCCCCCCCACCGGCTGTACGTCTTGCCGGGCGCGTCCGGGTCCGGATCGAAGTACGCCTCGTGGTCCCACCGGCCGGCCGGGATCGTGGTGACGCAGTCGCGTCCGGCGGCCAGGTTCGCCCAGAACTCGTCGACGGTGCGCGCCTTGGGGTAGCGCCCGGCCACTCCGATGATCGCGATGTCCAGTCCCTGCCGTGCGGGGCGCGCGGCAGCGGGCCGGGGCGCGGAGGGCAACGGCGCCTGGGGCTGCTGCGCCGACCACCTCGTCGACGCCAGGGGTTTGCGTCGCAGCGGGCCCGTGGACCGCGCTCCGGCACGGACCGCCGGTCCGCCGGCGGCCGGGGAGTCGGCGGCCGGGGAGTCGGCGGCCGGGTCCGTCGCCGTCTCTCCGAGCAGCCGCGACACGTCGAACCGACGGGTGGAGACCAGGTACCGGGCCAACTCACGGGGCGTACCGAACTCGAAGAACAAGGTGGTGGGCAGCGACCCGAAGACCGCTTCCATCCGCGCGGTCATGGCCATCGCCATGACCGAGTCGAGGCCGAAGCTCTCGAACGACGCGCGGGCGTCCACCCGGGCGAGGGGGAGCTTGGTGGTCTCGGAGAGAAGGTGCTCGAGGTACTCGCTCGCCTTCTCCTCGAGCAGGTCGCCGTCATAGTGCGTCACGAATTCGTCCCATCGGTGGTGAAAGTAGGGAACTTCCGCTGCGTCGGGGCCGAGGCGTCCCCCAGGGTGCGGCCGCCAGGAGGAACCGCGACCAGGACCTGGCTGTACTCGGACTGCAGAATCCGGTGGAAGTCGCCGATGCCGGCTGCCTCCGGCGGCCAGTTGACGGACTGGCTGTGCCCGCGGCGCTCACCACCGGCGACCAGGTCCTGCCGGCACCGCGCGTAAGCGTCCAGGAAACCGTGGGCCGCGACGCCGTCGACCTGGCCGGCGCCGCCGCCCACCCCGGCAGGGGAGGAGACGGTCACGAAGAAGTCCAGCGGGAGCGACCGGGTCGCGGCGTCCAGGTTCACGACACCCGCCGCCTCAGGGGCGAGGACGTCCAGGAGGTCGCGGCCCGGCATGTCGACGATGAGCGCGTCGCGGGTGGCCCCGGCGCTGTGGATGACGCCGTCGATCCCTCCGTGCCGCTCCAGAAGGCGCGCGACCAGTGCGTCCGCCGCGGAACGGTGGGAGATGTCGGCTTGCTCGTAGTGCACTGCGCTGCCGACCGCCGGCTGCCGCAGTACCGCACGGGTCTCGGCGTCCAGCGGCGACGGGCCGACGATGATGACGGTCGCGTTCCCCGTCTGTGTGGCGATCTCCCGCGCAACGGTCCGTGCGAGCACACCGGACGCACCGGCGATGAGATAGATCCCGTGCTCCTTCCACGGCGGCGGGTGGGGGGTGGCGCGGTCCTCGCACGCGGCCCAGGCCAGCACCTCGCGCCGGCCGTCGACGTACCGCACGAGGGTCTCCTCGGGGCAGTCGCGGTTCTCCCGGATCCGCAGCACCGCGCGCTCAGGGGTGTCCGTCCGGCCCAGCACGACGACCTGCCCGGTGAGTGCCGGGTTCTCGAGGCCGGCCGTCCTGAGCACGGCCGCGAGTCCGGTGAGCAGCGTCGCGTCGGGAGTACCGGGAACCACCAGTTGGACATGGGTCCGGCCGGTGGCGCCGCGCGCCAGGGAGCGCAGGTGCCGCAGCACCTGCAGGCCGTACGCGGTGTACCGGCGGGCCGGGGCCCCGTCCTCGGTGGCCAGCACGAGTACCTCGGCGTCGTCGCTCCGCAGGAGCGGCGCCAGTTCTGGCACTCCGGCGAGCAGCACGGCCGTTCGGGCGGCGACCGCGGACGGCCGGGTCGGCGCTGGTCGGGCCTGCCACTGCGAGCGCAGCAGGACCGGCTGCCCGCCGGCGGGCCCCACCACCCCGGCCGGGGTGGTGGGGCGGGGTTCCGCTGCGGGACCGAGTGCCGCCGGTTCGAGGTCGTCCCGGTCGGAGGCGGCCGGGTCGAAGGAGAGTCCGCCGATCCGGATGCGGACCCGGCCCTGCTCGTCGGCCAGGTCGAGGTCGAAGCCGGCGGCCCGCCCCGCGCCGGCCGGCTGTGCACCGGGGCGCGCCCAGGCCCACATCGAGGCCGTGCAGGCATCGAGGACGAGGACTTCGTCGATGGCGCGGACCGTCGCGGGTCCACTGCCGCCATCCGCAAGGTCGGGTCCGGTCGGCCGGGCGAGGACATCGGAGCACACCTGTACCGCGGCGTCGAGCAGGCCCGGATGCAGCACCAATCCGTCCTCGGTGTCGCGGTCCGGGTCAGGCAGCGCCAACTGGATCAGGGCGTGGCCGGGGCCGGTCCAGATGTTCCGCACCGTGCGCCGGGCGGATTCGGACGCGAGGCCGTCGTCCTGGTGGCCCTGGTAGTACTGCTCGCCGGTCAGGCCGGCACCGCGGCAAGCCCTTTGCAGAGCGGGCACGTCCAGCACCGTCTCCGCGGCTCCTTCCGCGAAGTACAGGACCCCCGTGCTGTGTTCGACGGCGTCCCCGTCGCCGTCCCCGCCCGCTGGGGTGCTCCGGATCCGGAACCGGATGTCGCCGTCGTCCTCCGGGCGGAGACCGACGTGCGTCTCTCGGGAGCCGTCGCCCGGAGCGAGCGGCTGCGCGAACACGATGTCGCGCAGCACCACCGGCGCGGCGGGATCGACGGTGGCCCTGCTGCTGAGGCAGCACGCGGCCACGGCCATCTCCAGGAAGGCCGCGCCCGGCACGGTGCGAGCGGCGCCGTCGCCCAGGAATCGCTCCTGTCCGGTCACGACGGACGTGAAGCGCTGCTCGCCGAAGTCGGACGTGTTGGCCTGGACCAGCGGATGCAGCGGCGCCGGTCCGCCCAGCGCGGTCGGTTCGGCAGCGGACAGGTCGTCGAAGGCGTAGTACCGCTCGGCCGCGAACGGGTAGGTCGGCAACGCGACCCGCCGCGGAGTCGCGGTCCGGTAGAGGGACTGCCAGCTCACGGGCACCCCGCTCACCCACAGTTCGAGCAGCTTCTCGTACTTCCCCTTCTCGGCCCACGCCGCGATCATCACGTCGAGGTCGGAGTCCGACGCGAACAGCGTCAGTGTCTGGGCACCGTCGGCGACCGAACCGCGGACCACGTCTCCTCCGGCGAACTCGTCGGCCAGGAACCGGCCGAGCCGCTCGACCAACTCGGGCACGGAGGCAGCGACGACGCCGAGGCGTTCCTCGCGTGCTTCGCGGCCGACTTGAAGGGTGTAGGCGACGTCCGTGAGAGCGAGGTCCGCGTTCTCGGGGCGGCCCAGCCACTCCACCAGGTGTTCGGCCCGTGCCCGCAGCTGCTCGGCCGTGCGGGCGGACAGCGGTATCACGGCGCGCGGGTCTGTGCCGGACGCCGGGCGCGGCAGGGGGCTGCCGTGGACGTACTCCGCTATCACGACGTGGGCGTTGGAGCCTCCGGCCCCGAAGGCCGACACGCCCGCGACACGCGGCAGCGCACCGCGCGTGCCGTCGTCAGCCACAGGGGCCGGCCACTCGGCCGGTTCCCGCTGCACCACGAACGGGGTCTCCTCGAAGTCGATGTGCGGGTTGAGCTGGGAGGCGTGCAGGGACGGGGCCAGCGCGCCGTGCTGGATCTGGAGCAGCACCTTGGTGATGCCCGCGATGCCGGCCGCGCTCTCGGCGTGCCCGATGTTGCTCTTCACCGAGCCGATCGCGCAGAACCCGCGGTCGTCGGTGTCGAACGCCTTGCACAGTCCGGCGATCTCGACCGGGTCGCCCAGGGAGGTGCCGACGCTGTTCGCCTCGATGTAGCTCACGTCCCGCGCGTCGACCCCCGCGCGCCGCAGGGCCTCGCCGATGACCTCGGCCTGCCCCAGCGGGTCCGGAACCGAGTAACCGCTCGTCCTGCCGCGGTGGTTGGCGGCGGTGCCCTTGATGACGCCGTAGATCCGGTCGCCGTCCGCGACCGCCCGTGCCAGGGGCTTGAGCAGGATCGCGCCCACTCCCTCACCCGGTGCGTAGCCGTCGCCTCCGGTGCCGAAGCTGGCGCAGCGGCCGTTGCTCGACGCGAGCCGACCCTGGCTGAGGAGCAAGTACTTGTTCGGGTGCAGCGAGAGGTTCACTCCTCCGGCCACCGCCGTGTCGCACTCCCCCGCCTCCAGGCTCCGGCAGGCCAGATGCACGGCCGTCAGCGACGACGAGCACATCGTGTCGACGCTCAGGCTCGGGCCACGGAAGTTGAACACATGGGAGACTCGGTTCGCGACCGATGCCGAGTTGCCCGACACGACCGGCGCCGCGCCGTACTCCCGCGTCCGGGCGCTGTGGAGCTGGTACTCCTGGTACATCACGCCGACGAAGACACCCACCGGGCCGTCGAGCCGGTTGCCCGTACGGTCCCTGCCGATGTCCCGGACGTACCCGGCGTCCTCCAGGGTCTCGTGCACACACTGCAGGAACAGCCGCTCCTGCGGGTCCATGATCTCCGCTTCGCGCGGGGAGATGTTGAAGAACTGCGGGTCGAAGTCGTAGACGCCGTCGAGGAATCCGCCCCACTTGCTGTAGGACTTCCCCGGGGCCCCCTTGCGCGCGTCGAAGAAGCGCTCGTGGTCCCAGCGGTCGCGCGGGATCTCGGTGACGCAGTCCTTGCCTTCGGCGAGATTCCGCCAGAACTCCCGCACGTCGCGGGCCTGGGGATAGCGGCCCCCCAGGCCGATGATCGCCACGTCATGTGATGCCGTGCCCGGGGCCGGGTCCGCGGGGCGCACCGCCGGAGCGGATGGCACGGGCCACGTCCGTCCCGCTCCGGGAAAGGGCTGTTCCGGGGCGTCCGTTGCAACGGCGGGTGGCTGCCGACGTCCGCCCGAGGGGACCAGCTCCCCCATTTGCCGCGGGTGGGTCTGCAGGAGGTGGCGGGTCAGGGCGCTGATGGTCCGGTGCTCGAAGAACAGGGTCTTGGGCAGCGAGCCGAAGACCTCCTCCAAGGCGCGGGTCATCTCCATGGTCATGACGGAGTCGACGCCGTAGTCCTCCAGCGACGCCTCGGCGTCGATCCGGTCGGCGGGCAGGTCGATGACCGAGGCCAGGAGCCGCTTGAAGTAGGCCACGGCCTGCTGCGTGGTGGTCTCGTCCAGGTCCCGCGCGACCGCTGCCACCCTGGTTGCCCCGGGGGATTCCGCGGGCGCGGCGTCCGGCGACGGCAGGGGTCGGGGTGCGGGGCCGTCCACGAGGAGTCCGGTGAGGAGGGTCTGCGCGATCCTCTGGCGATCGCCCCACAGCACCATCACCTGGTCCGAGGGCGAAGCCAGGGCCAGGTACAGGGCGCGCAGCCCGTCCCCGTCCGGCAACGGCACCAGCCCGAAGCGCTCGTGCAACGACCGTTCCGTCAGCGCGTCGACCCGCATCCCGCCGTCGGCCCACAGGGGCCAGGCGACCGACAGCGTCCTCCCCCGCCGCTCGCCCCGGGCCACCAGCGCGTTGCGGTGGGAGGCGAAGGCGTCCATGAACGCGTTCGCGGCCGCGTAGTCGCTCTGCCCGACATTGCCCAGGGCCCCCGCGACCGAGGAGAACGTGATCAGGAAGTCGAGGTCCGCGTCCTGCGTGGCCTCGTCCAGGTGCACCAGTCCGGCGACCTTAGGGGCCAGCACCCGGGCGAAGGCGTCCGCGTCCTTCTTGATGACGAACGCGTCGCTGGTGGACCCGGCGGCGTGCAGGACGCCGTCGATCCGCCCGTACCGCTCCCTCATCTCCTGGACGAGCGTCACGACGTCGTCCCTGACCGCCACGTCGGCCTGTACGTAGATCGCCTCCGCGCCGTGCCGGCGCAGTTGTTCCAGCAGCGCGTCCTTGGCCGCGTCGCGGGGCGAACGGCCGGCGATCACGATGCGGCCCCCACGGATCCGCCGCGCGATGTCCTGGGCGAAGACCATGCCCAGACTGCCGGCGCCCCCGGTGATCAGGTAGACGCCCCCGTCCTTCCAGGGTGCCGCCGCCGACCGGCGGTGGACGTCCTCCTCGCGCCACCTCAGGACCTCGCGGAGGCCGCCGCGGTACCGCACCGCGAAGTCCGCGAGCACCGTGCGGTCCGCCCCGACCCGGGACACGACGCGCTCCGGGGTGTCCTCCGGGTCGACCAGCACCAGCTGCCCGAGCAGCCGGGGATTCTCGAGTCCCGCCGATTTCACGATGGCGGCCAGTCCCGTCCACAGCGACGCCTCGACGGCCGGGGCGAGCAGCTGTACCCGGACCGGGTGGTGGGCGGGCGCCCCGAGCAGCCGTTTGACCTCGTCGAAGACCTGCAGCGCGTAGTCGGTGTAGCGGCGCCCGACATCCGTGGCGCCCGAGGACAGCCGGACCACACGCGCGGTGCCCTGCGCCTCCAGCGCCGCGGCGACATCGGGGAGGTCGACGACCAGCACCAGGCCCTCGGACGCCGGAGCCACGGTCGACACCGGAGTCACCGTCGGCGCCGGGGCCGCGGTCACCCAGTGCGGAGCTGCGAATAGCTCCCGGGCGGTCGTCGCCACCGGGTGGGCACGCAGCGCAACGCCCTTGAGCCGGACCCACACCCGCCCCTCGTCGTCGCAGATGTCGATGTCCAGGCGACGCAGGCCCGCGCCCTCCCGGCCCGCGCTGTCGCGCACCCAGGCCCAGGCCTCCGGTGGGCAGGGGCCGAGGATCTCGGCCTCGTCCAGCGCGAACGGCAGCTGCAGCTGTTCCGCGCCCGCCGCCCCGGACAGCAGACCCGCACACGCCTGCAGGGCGGCGTCCACGGTCGACGGATGGAGCCCGTAGGCGTGCTGGGTGTCCCGCACTGCCGGCGGCAGCGCGATCCGGGCCAGGACCTGTCCCGCGCCCGTCCACAGCTGCTGGACGCCCTGGTGACCCGGACCGTAGCTGATACCGCGCGCCTCGGCGGCCGCGTACAGCGCGTCGGCGTCGGGCCCCGGGGTCGAGCACGTGTCCCGCAGTCGCGGCAGGTCGACGCGGACGTCGGTGTCCGCGGCCACGGGTTGCGCGGTCACGTGCACCACGCCCTCGCTGTGGACCGTGTCGCCGGTTGCGGTGGCCGGGTCGCCCGGGCTGAGGATGGCGAATCCGACCTCGCCGTCCTGCTCGGGCCGCAGGCGTACCTGGACGGACAGGCTCGGCTCGTGCAGGGTGACCGGCCGCGTCCAGGCCACGTTCCGGATGCCCGAGACGCGGTAGGGCTCGTCGACGGAGGCCGCCACGGCGGCTCGCGCCAGTTCCAGACAGGCGGCTCCGGACAGGACGGGCCTGCCCCTGACCTGGTGGTCCCGCAGAAAGAACTCCTCGCCGGTGTAGACGGACGTGAAGCGCTGGCCATGGAGAGTGGAGCTGTTGACGTGCACCAGCGGATGGATCTGCGCGGGGGCCGCCGCCTGGCCCGGCACGGCCGCGGTGGCGTCGGCCAACCAGTGGCGCTCGCCCTGGAAGGGGTAGGTCGGCATCGATATGCGGCGCGGCGCTGACTCGGCTGCGGTTGCACTGTGCAGCGTCGACCAGTCCACCACGAGGCCGGTCGTCCACAGCCTGACGAGCTCGCCGTACGCGCGCTGCGTGCGCGCCGCGTCCAGCGTGCGGGTCTGATCCGCGTCGGCGGTGAAGACGGCCAAATTGCCCTGCCTGCGTTCCACCCGGCCCCGGTACAGGTCCGTGATCACCGGCTCGCCGGCCAGGAACGCCTGCAGTTTCCCGGCGAGTTCACCGGTCGTGGTCGCGAGGAGCCCGAGGCGTTCCTCGTAGGCCTCCCGGCCTGTCTGCAGCGTGTGGGCGATGTCCGCGAGCTCGGCCGTGGCACCCTCCCCGGTCGTCCAGCGCAGCAGCTGCTCGGCCTGTGCCCGCAGGCCGCCGTCCGTCCGTGCGGACAGGACGACGGCCGCGGGGCTGCCCGGAGCAGGAGAGTCGTCCGCGGGGCGGAGCGCGGGGAGGTACTCCTCCACGATGACGTGCGCGTTGGTGCCCCCCGCCCCGAAGGACGAGATGCCGGCGATCCGCGGCACGGCGGTGCCGTCGGCGCCCGTAGGGCGACTCCACGGTGCCAGCTCCCGTGCCACATAGAAGGGGCTGGCGTCGAAGTCGATATGGGGGTTGAGCACTTCGGAGTGCAGGGAGGGCGCGAGTTGGCCGTGCTTCATCTGCAGCAGCACCTTCGTCAGCGCGGCGATGCCGGCCGCACTCTCGGCGTGCCCGATGTTGCTCTTGACCGAGCCGATCGCACAGAACTGCGTCCGGTCGGTGTGCTCGCGGAAGGCCTGGGTCAGTCCGGTGATCTCGATGGGGTCGCCGAGTGAGGTGCCGGTTCCGTGCGCCTCGACGTAGCTGACCGCGTCCGCGGAGACTCCGGCCTCACGGAGCGCATGGCCGATGACGTTGTACTGCGCGCGCGGGTTGGGAACGGAGTACCCGTTGGTCTTGCCGCCGTGGTTGACCGAGGTGGCGCGGATGACGCCGTAGATGGTGTCGTTGTCCTCGCGTGCGCGGGCGAGTGGCTTGAGCAGGACCGCGCCGACGCCCTCCCCCGGGACGTAGCCGTCACCGCCCTGCCCGAAACTCTCGCACCGGCCCTTGCTCGACGCGTATTTGCCGCTGCCGAGCATCAGGAACTTGTTGGGGTGCAGAGAGAGGTTCACGCCGCCCGCGACGGCCACTTCACAACCCCCCGTCCGCAGGCTCTGGCAGGCCAGGTGCAGCGCGGTGAGCGACGACGAGCACATGGTGTCGACGGCCATGCTCGGACCGTGCAGGTCGAAGACGTACGACACCCGGTTGGCGATGGTCGACGCGCTGCCGGACAGCGTGACGTTCCGGCCGCGCGCCTGCTCCTGGGCGCCGTAGAGCTGGTACTCCTCGTACATCACGCCCACGAAGACGCCCACGTTGCCGGGCAGGCCGCGGTCGTCGCAGCGGCTCAGCGCCTCGCGGGTGTACCCCGCGTCCTCGAGCGTCTCGTGCACACACTCCAGGAACAGCCGCTCCTGCGGGTCCATGAACGCCGCCTCGCGCGGGGCGATGTTGAAGAACAGCGAGTCGAAGCGGTCGACGCCGTCCAGGAAGCCACCCCACTTGGTGTAGGTCCTGCCGGGCGCGTTCTTGTCCGGGTCGAAGTAACGGCCGTGGTCCCAGCGGTCGGCGGGAATCTCCGTGACGCTGTCGCGGCCCTCGGCCAGGTTCTGCCAGAACTCCCGGATGTTGCGTGCCTGGGGGTATCGCCCCGCCAGTCCGATGACGGCTATCTCCGTGTCCCCGCCCACCGGCTCACGACGGCTGCGCCGCACGACGGCCGGGCGGGCGGGCCCGGGCCGTGCCCGGCCCCGCACGGTGGCCTCGTCCGCCGGGGTGAGGGACGGCTCGGGGACTTCCGCTGCGAGCAGTTCGACCAGCCGCGGCCGATGGGCACCGATGAAGTATCCGGAGAGGGCGCTGATGCTCTGGTGCTCGTAGAACAGCGTCTTGGACAGCGATCCGAAGACCCGCTCCAGCCGGTTGGTCAGGTTCATCGCCAGGATGGAGTCGATGCCGTAGTGCTCGAGGGCGTCGTTCGCGTCGATCCGCTCGGCGGGAACGCGGAGCTCGGCGGCGAGGAAGTCGACCAGGTACCGGCAGGCCCGCTCCTCCAGCGTGCCTCCCGAAGGGGCGCCGCCGCCGTCCTGCGCGGCGGCGGCATCCGGGAGTTGGACGGCGCCGGTTGGCAGGGTGCCGCCGGACCGCTCGGCGGTCATCTCGGCGGTGTACACGCGGGAGGTGAACCCCCGCAGGCGGCAGCACGGCACCCCGGTGTCGTCGAGGAGGTCGATGTCCAGCTTGCGGATGCCGAGATCAGGCTGGTCGTCGTCGCTGTACCGGACCCACGCCCACATCTGCGCGGTGCACGGCCCCAGGACGTCCAACTCGTCGAGCGCGAAGGGTAGGTGAAGCGGGGCGGGGCCGGAGTCCGCGCCGTCGCCGTCCCGGCCGAACAGGCCGATAGCGGACTGCAGGGCGGCGTCCAGCAGGCTCGGATGCAGCACGTACGCGTCCGTATCGGCCGGCATCCCGGACGGCAGGCGCAGTCGGCCCAGTGCCTGCCCGTCGCCGATCGCCACACTCTCGATGCCGCGCTGCGCGGGGCCGTAGTCGAGGCCCAGGGACCGGTAGATGCGGTAGCACTCGTCGGCGTCCATCCGGGCGGCACCGCACGCCGCCTGCAGCGCGGCCACGTCCACGGCCACCGGCGCGGCAGCCGCGAGGGCGCGCACCGTGCCCTGACTGTGCACGACGGCGTCCGCGTCCGGGTCCTCTCCCGGAACGCTGGAGATCTCGAAGGCCACCTCCCTGGCGGGCGCGGCGTCCCCGGGCAGCGGAACGGCGCCGGCGGGCGCGGCGTACAGCGTCGTCGTGACGCGTGCGGCCTGCTCGGCAACCGTCAGGGGTTGGGCCCACACCACGTTGCGGAGCACGGTCCGACCCGTCGGACCGTCGAGCGAGGCCTGCAGCGCGGCTCGGGCCATCTCCAGGTGCGCGGCCGCCGGCAGCACCTTGCGGCCGTTGACGACATGGTCGGTGAGGAAGAACTCCGCACCGGAGAAGGACGAGCCGAACCGCTGGGCGTCAAGGGTGGAGGTGTTGGTGTGGATGAGCGGGTGATGGCGGCCGACGGCGGAATCGGCGGGGTCGGCTGCCGCGGCCAGGTCGCCCACCCAGTAGCGCTCGCGGGCGAAGGGGTAACCGGGCAGCGGGAGCATGGGGGGACGGCGGGAACCGTACAGCTTGCCCCAGTCGACGCTCAGGCCCTTGACCCACAAACCGAGCAGCCGGTCGAACTTGCCCTTCTCGATCCACACATCGACGGTCGTGGCCATGTCGCCGTCGTCACCGAGGGCGGCGAGCGCCTCGCGGTGCTCCTTGACGTTGCCGAGGTGCAGGTCGTCGACGTCCTGCTCGCCGTCGACGAACGCGGTGAGTTTCCGGGTGAGGCCGGCGGGCGAACCGACGGGCAGGGCGAGACGATGGTCCATCGCCTCGCGGCCGAGCTGCAGCGTGTAGGCGACGGCGCCGAGGTCGACAGTGGCGGGGTCCTGCGGCAGCAGCCAGTCGAGCAGGTCCCGGGCCCGCTCCCGCAGCCGCTCGGGGTCCTTCGCCGAGAGGACGACCAATCGCGGGGTGCCCTCGGGTGCGGGAAGGGGCGGGGGGTCGGCTCGGCGGTACTCCGCCACGACGACGTGAGCGTTGGATCCGCCGGCGCCGAACGAGGAGACGCCCGCGATCCGGTCGCCTTCCGTGGTCCGGCCGTCGCCGCCCCTGACCGCGGGCCGCGTCCACGGAGCCGTCTCCCTCTGGAGACGGAACGACGTCCGGCCGAAGTCGATGTTGGGGTTGGATTCCTGCGCGTGCAGGCTGGCCGCGATCTGCCCGTGCTGCATCTGGAGGATGACCTTGAGCAGTCCGGCGATGCCGGCGGCGGCCTCGAGATGGCCGATGTTGCTCTTCAGCGAGCCGATGGCGCAGTGCTGCCCGGAGCCCGGGTCCGACGCGAACGCCTGGGTCAGCCCGTCGATCTCGATCGGATCGCCCAGCTCGGTGCCGGTACCGTGCGCTTCCACGAAGCTCACCTCGCCCGCGGAGACGCCCGCCCCGGCAAGCGCCTCGCGTACGACCTCGGCCTGCGCGACCGGGCTGGGGACGGTGTAGCCGTTGGTCCGGCCGCCGTGGTTGATGCTGCTGCCGCGCAGGACGGCCCGGATGGTGTCGTTGTCGCGCTCGGCATCGGACAGCCGCTTGAGCAGGACGACCGCCACGCCCTCCCCCGGCACGAACCCGTTGCCACCGGCTCCGAAGCTGCGGCACCGGCCGTCCTCGGACAGCATCCGTTTGCCGGACATCAGGGCGTAGTTCGACGGGTGCAGGTAGAGGTTGACCCCGCCGGCGACGGCCAGGTCGCACTCACCGCGGCGAAGGTGCTGCATCGCCTCGTGGACCGCGCTCAGCGACGAGGAGCAGAGCGTGTCGACCGGCAGACTGGGCCCGGTGAGGTCGAGCAGGTACGACACCCGGTTCGCCACCGAGGCGAACGAGGTCAAGGGGTGCAGCTTCTCGTTGCGCTTCCACAACTCGGGCCCGTACAGGTCGAACCCGGTCTTCGAGACGCCGGCGAAAACACCCACCTTCCGCCGATGGGCGTCGGCCAGCCGCTGCCGGGTATAGCCCGCATCCTCCAGCGCGTTCCAGGACTCCTGCAGGAACAGGCGCTCCTGCGGGTCCATGCTCATCGCCTCTTGCGGTGAGATGGCGAAGAACAGCGGGTCGAACTCGGCGAACCCGTCAAGGAATCCGCCCCACTTGCTGTAGCTCAGGCCCGCCGCCACCGCCTCGTCGCGGTCGGGGTGGTAGAAGCCCTCCAGCGGCCAGCGGCCCTCTGGGATCTCCGTGACGCAGTCCCGCCCGGCGGCCAGGTTCTCCCAGAACTCCCGCAGGTTGCGGGCCTGCGGGAACCGCCCGCTCATGCCGATGACGGCGATCGCGTCCTCGGTGGGAGCAGAGGTGGACGGGGCCGCCGCAGGCGCCTGCCGCTCGGCGGGGTGGGTGGGCGCCGGCTGCGGCGCCGCAGCGTCCTGCCGGGGCGCCGCCGTCCCCGACCATTCCAGACATCCCTGCCGGTGCACCCGAAGGAAGTAGGCGGCGAGGGCATCCAGCGAATTGAATTCGTACAGCAGCGTCCTGGGCAGGTCCGGGAAGACCGCGGCGAGCTTGCGGTTGAGCCGGGTGACGACGATGGAGTCGATGCCGTAGTCCGCCAGCGGCATCTGGGCATCGATCTTCCCGACGGGCAGGCCGATGACACCGCTGAGCAGCTGCCGAAGCCTGCTGACGATCCGGTCGCGCAGTGCCTCCTCACCGATGCCCTCGGGCAGTGCGGAGGCGGGAGCGGTGACCGGGGCGGATCCGGTGCTGGCCGCCGACTGTCCGATCAGGGTCCGGCGGATGCGTGGGACGTCGCCCTCGACCGCCATCACCTGGCAGTGCTCCGACCCGAGGGACTCGTGGAAGACCCTGATGCCCGATGCGGTGCGCAGAGCGTGCATGCCGGTCTGCTCCCGCAGGGCCTGCTCCGTCTCCGTGTCCACCGGCATCCCGCCCTCGGCCCACAGCGGCCAGTTCAGCGACAGGCTGCGCCCGGACCGCAGACCCTGCGCGACCAGACCGCCCCGGTGGTGGGCGAACGCGTCGAGAAACGCGTTGGCGGCGGCGTAGTCGCACTGGCCGACGTTGCCCGTGACCCCCGCGGTGGAGGAGAAGAGGGCGAAGAAGTCCAGTACGTCGTCCTTGGTGGCGGCGTCCAGGTTGAGGGTGCCCGCCGTTTTCGGGGCGAGGACCTCACGCAGCTCCTCGGCGCTCTTGTGCGCCACGAATCCGTCCCGGAGCACTCCGGCGCTGTGGATGATGCCGTGGATGGCACCGTGCTCACGCCGCACGCCGGCGAGGTACGCCTCGACGCCGTCCGGGTCGGCCACGTCGAGCCGGCTGTACTCCACCCGCGCCCGCGGACGGTAGAGGCTCTCGAGCAGCTGGCGCCGGCTGCTGTCGAGGGCGGAGCGGCCGCTCAGCAGGACGGTCGTGTTCTGTACGGACCGCAGCAGATCTCGGGCGAAGATCAGCCCGAGCCCGCCGAGACCGCCGGTGACGACGTACGTACCGCCCTCCCGCCAGGGCGTGGCCGTTTGCTCGGGGATCGCCGACTCGTGCCAGGTCAGTACCTCGCGCACGTCGTCGCGGAACCGCACGACGCGGTCATGGCCGCGCTCACGACTGTCCAGGATCCGGGCGGCGGTGTGCGCAGGCCCGGCGGCCGGGTCGACGAGAAGCAGCTGGGGCACGATCCCGGGGTTCTCCAGGCCCGCACTCCTGACCATGCCGATCAGACCCGACAGCAGGATGTCGTCTCCCTGCGGGGAGACCACGAGCTGCACCAGTGTGGGGCGCAGTTCCGGGTCACCGGCCAACGGACGGAGCGAGGTGAGCACCTGGACCGCGAGCTCGGCGTAGCGGTCCGCGAGCCCCGTGGCCCCGGACCGCAGCAGGCGTACGTCGACCGTGGCGTCCTGCCGGCGCAGGGCGTCCTCCAGGGCCGACGGCCCGGCGAGGAGCACCACGTGTCCCGGTTTCCGCGCGGTCGCAGGGGTGTCCGCCGCCTGCCAGACCGGGTGGCACCGCAGCAGCCCGGACGGGGGCACCGCTGCCGGGGCGCCCGTGGGCGATCCCGGCCCCGTCCGCTCCTGACGCTCCTTCAAGAACCTTTTGACGTGCTCCTTGGAGACGCGATCGGCCTTGAGATCCAGCAGAAGCCGCTCCAGCTGGCTGTCCATGATCAGCGCCCCTCGTTGTCGGTGGTCCGGACGGTGCCGTCGAGGACGGACCGTCGGAGGTGCTCGGCGGCGGCTGCGACACCGACGGAGCCGCTCACCACCTCGTCCAGGAGGCCGTCGATCAGCGCGTCCGGCAGGTCGTCCGCCGCCTCGCCGTCCGAGGTGGCGGGGAGGGTGTCCGGCAGGCCGCCGTCGATCGGCCGCTCCGCGATCCAGTACCTCTCCCGGGCGAAGGGATAGGTGGGCAGGGGAACGATGCGCACCGCTCCTGCCGGGTGGAGGCTGCCCCAGTCGAGTTCGAAGCCGTTCACCCACAGGTCGAGGACCTTGGCGTACAGGCCCTTGGCCAGCCACGTCCCGACGACCGCGCTCATGTCCGCGTCGGCGGTCAGTGCCGTCAGCGCCCGGTCGGCACGTGCGGCGCGGCCACGGTGCAGCCCGGAGCCGCCCCGGGGGTGGTCCACGAAGGCCTGCAGCCGGTCCTTCAACTCGGCGAACGAGCCGACGACCGTCCCCAGCCGCTCGCTCATGGCCTCGCGTCCGACCTGCAGGGTGTACGCGACGTCGGCCAGCGAAGCCCCGGTCCGCTCCGCTTCCGTCAGCGCGCCCAGCAGATTGCGCGCCTGGTCCCGCAGCCGCTCCTCGTCCTTGGCGGACAGGACGACCACGGCCGGACCGCCGGACCGGACGGTCCCGGGATCCGACCGGTCGCGGACGTACTCCTCGATCACCGCATGGGCGTTGGAGCCGCCCGCGCCGAAGGACGAGACGCCGGCCCGACGGGGCACCTCGGAGCTGACGCCGTCGACGGTGACGACCGGCCGCTTCCATTCGGCGCCCTTGCGCTGGACGACGAAGGGCGTCGCGTCGAAGTCGATGTGCGGGTTGACTTCGTCGGCGTGCAAGCTGGGGGCCAGTTCCCCGTGCCGCATCTGCAGCACGACCTTGAACAGGCCCGCGATGCCGGCGGCGGCCTCGGCGTGGCCGATGTTGCTCTTGACCGAACCGATCGCGCAGTACTGCAGGTCCCCGGTGTCATGGGAGAACGCCCGGGTCAGGCCGTTGACCTCGATCGGGTCGCCCAGGGCGGTACCGGTGCCGTGCGCCTCGACGTAACTGATCGTGCGCGCGTCGATGCCGGCCCGGTCGAGCGCGTCCCGCACGACCCGGCCTTGGGCCACCGGATTCGGCACGGTGTAGCCGTTGGTCGTCCCGCCGTGGTTGATGCTGGTGCCGCGGATGACGGCGTGGATGTGGTCGCCGTCCCGCTCGGCGTCCTCCAGCCGCTTGAGGACGAGCGCGCCCACGCCCTCCCCGGGGACGAAGCCGTTGCCGCCTGCACCGAAGCTGCGGCACTTGTCCTCGTCGGCGAGCATCTGCAGACCGCACAGATTGACGTAGCTGGACGGGTGCAGGTAGAGGTTCACCCCGCCCGCCACCGCCAGTTCGCAGTCGCCGTGCAGCAGGTGCTCGCACGCTTCATGGAGCGCGGTCATCGACGAGGAGCACATCGTGTCGATGGGCATGCTCGGGCCGCTGAGGTTCAGCTTGAACGAGACGCGGTTGGCCGCCGACCCGAAGGAGGTGTAGGGCTGGGCGGTGTCGCCTCGCTGCCATCGTTCGGGACCGTAGAGGTTGTGTCCGGCGCGGGTGATTCCCACGAAGACGCCGACACGGGAGCGGTGTTCGCGCTCCAGGCGGCTCCGGGTGTAGCCGGCGTTCTCGAAGGCCCGCCACGCCTCCTGGAGGAACAGCCGCTCCTGCGGGTCGATCTCCGTGGCGTCGTTCGGCGTCATCTCGAAGAACAGCGGGTCGAAGTCGGCGAATCCGTCGAGGAAGGCGCCCCACTTGCTGTAGCTCCTGCCCTTCGCCACGGCCTCCTCCTTGTCGGGCTCGTAGAAGCCGTCGAGCGGCCACCGGTCGGCTGGGATCTCCGTGACGGTGTTCCGGCCCTCGCGCAGCACCGCCCAGAACGCGTCGAGGTTCTCGGCCTGGGGGAAGCGCGCGCTCATTCCCACGATGGCGATGCCTCCGGTGCGCCCAGGCAGTGGTGCGGGGCGAGCCGCCGCACGGGCGGGCCCGGGCCGCGAGGCCGGCTCGGCCGGCGCCTGCGCGGCAACCTGCACGGTGGTCGCCGCGGCCCCCCGTTCGGCGGCCGGGTCCTGGTCCGCTCCGAGGGCGCGGGCCACCGCCTCGCCCCGCTCGGTGACGAAGTACTCCGTCAGCGCCTCGATCGTGCGGTACTCGAAGAACAGGGTGCTGCTCGTCTCCCCCAGATCCTTCTTGAGGCTGGTCAGCAGCTGCAGGATGAGGATGGAGTCGATGCCGTAGACCGACAGCTGCTCACGGGTGTCGATGGATCCGGCCGGGATCAGGAGGGTCCGCGCGACGAGCTCCTTCAGATAGGTGCGCACGACGTCGCCGAGTACCCCCCCGTCCCTGGGGGTGGCTTCGGCCGGCGCCTCCGGCTGCGCGTCGGCGGACGGTGCTCCGGGGAGGGATACGGGGAGCGGCTCGGGCAGCGGCGTGGCCGCGGCCCGCGCCTGTTCGCCACGGGGCCGGCGGATCACACCGTCGCTGAAGCCGACCACCACTTGCTGGCCGAGCGGGTGCGCGTCGCGTGCGGGGAACTCGATGCCTCCGAAGCCCTCCCACTCCAGTACCGACTGCCACGTCTCGGGCCGCAGGCCGGGCCCTCCGGTCTCGCGCAGATCACTGTCGTGCAGCCACCAGCCGTCCAACAGCGCGAATGTGAGCATCCCGAAGACGGTGTGGCCGTCGATCTCGTTGACGACCACACCCCCACCGGTCCGCAGCAGCGCTTTGCTGTTGCGCAGGGACGTGCGGATCTCCTTGGTGGCGTGCAGCACGTTGGTCGCGATGACCAGGTCGTACCCGCCCTCGTCGAATCCCTGCTCGGCGGGGGGCCGGCCGGCGTCGAAGATCTCGCAGCGCAGGAACGGATTGCGCGCGCCGAACTCCCGTCGGCCGTGCAGGAGGAAGGCCTTGGAGAGATCGGTGTAGCAGTACTCGCCGATGTGCTGTTGATAGGGCTGGAGCCGGCGCAGGACCGTAGCAGTGGTGCCGCCCGTTCCGGCACCGATCTCCAGGATGCGGACGCGGGCTGCGGGATCCTGCGCGATCCTGCCCTCGACGAGGGCGACGACGCAGTCGCCCACCACGTCGTTGAAGTAGTCGGCGATCATGTTGCGCTTGTAGATCCCCTCGACCAGCTCCAGCGAGGAGCCGGGGAAGATCACGTCGACGGCGGGGACCGTGCCGGTGAGGACGTCCGGCAGCGCGCGCAGCGTCTTGTCGACCAGGTCGACGGACGCGCGCAGTTCGGGGTCGGCGAGCCATTCGCCCCGGCTGCGCTCCCATTCGGCAGCGGTGGCGTCGGGATCGACGGGGCCGGCCGCGGTCGCCCGGTAGCAACCCGCGGAGCCGCTCGCCGCGAGCCAGCCCTGCCGCGCGAACAGCTTCAGGGTCTCCGACGCCCAGCGGTCGTACTTCTCGAGCATCCCGCCGGCCTGCCGCAGGGAATCCGCGTCGACGGTTCCCGTCCCGATCCAGCCCCGGCCGTACAGCGCGCACCACAGCAGCCGCAGGAGCAGCTCGTCCAGCAGCCGCAGCTTGGACTTGGCCTGTGCCTCCACCGTACGCAGCTGCTCTCCCCGCGCGGGCAGCAGCGGGGCGAGCGGCTGGCCGGGGTACGCCGCCGGGTCCAGCACGCGGAGCGTTTCGCGATCGCTGAAGCCCTCGAACCGCTGGGGCTCGCTGGTGTTGAGGTAGGCCACCTGCCCGAGCGGACCGGCCAGCAGCCGCTCGACCGCGTCCATCGCCAGCGTGGGGTCGATGTCGCCGAGGCCCTCAAGCCGGTAGATGCGCTCCCGCACGTGCTCCGGCACGTCGAGTCCGCTGCCGACGGAGCCCCAGAAGCCCCAGTTGACCACCTTCACGGCGTACGGACGGGTGCCGGCGAGTCGGCGGGCCAGGGCATCCTCGAAGGCGTTACCGGCCACGTAACTGCAGTAGCCCCTGGACGGGTTGACCGACGCGATCGAGGAGAAGAAGAGCATGAAGTCGAGGCCGTCGGCGTCGAAGACCTCCGCCATGCATACGCTGGCGTCGACCTTCGAGCTCAGGCCCTGCCGGAACTGCGGCTCGGTCGTGTTGGGCAGGCTCTGATCCACCAGGCCGAAGACGGACTGCACCACGCCGTGGATGGTGCCGAACCGCTCCTGGATCAGGGCGTGTGCGCTCCGCAGGGAGTCCATGTCGGCGGCGTCGGCCCGGACATACCACGGCGCCCGTCCGAGCGAAGCCAGCCGGTCGATCTCCGCCCGGATACCGGCGTCCTCTTCCCGGCGGCCGATCCAGACGACCTGTGCCCGGTAGCGCCGGATCAGATCCTCGCTCCAGAGCCGGCCGATGCCGCCGGCCCCGCCCAGGACGACGTAGACCCCGCCCTCCTTGTACGGAGAGTGGGCCGGTTCCGGCAGCTCCACCTGGTACAGGCCGCGACGGAACCACTGGCCGTCGCGCAGCGCCCGCATGGTCGGGGTCGGAGCGGCGAACAGGGTACGGGTGGGGAGCTCGTCGGACACGCCCAGGTCGAAGGCGCCCAAGCGCCAGTCGGGCAGTTCCTTCGCCATGACCTCGGCCAGGCCCAGCACGGCCGAGTCGGCGGGCAGCACCGCTTCGCCCTGACGTACGGGCTGGGTCTGCCGCGTGACCACGGTCCAGGTCAGCTCCCTGTCACCGTAACCCAGTTCGAACAGCGCCTTGACCAGGCGGAAGAACGCGATCACTCCTACGTCGGTCCGCCGCAGCAGCGCGTCGGACTCCGCGCCCGCGTCCGCAGGGGAGATCCACACGAGGTGGCGGACGGCGCCCGCACCCCGCACCTGCTCGGTCAGTGACACGATGCTCGCCGAGCCGTCGGCTATGAAGTGCGCGTCGGGGTACTCGGCCGCCAGGGCCGCCCGCTCCGCGGCGCTCCCGCCCACGACGAGGATGCCGCCGCGGAGGTCCCGTTCGGGGCGCGGCTCCGGGGCCCGTTCCCCGACCCACAACGGCGCCAGCGCCAGATGGCCGGCGCCTTCCTGCGGGCGTGGCGCGGGCGTGCGGCCGGCGGGCCGGGTGGACGTGGTGCGGCGGGAACCGCCCTCCGCGGGCAGCCAGTGGCGCTGCCGTTGGAACGGATACGTCGGCAGGGGGACCCGACGGTACGTGCCGCTCTCGAAGAGCCGCTCGTACCGGAGTTGGTAGCCCTGCAGGTAGAGGGCGCAGACGGCGTCCAGGTGCTCCCGGCGGGCCGCCCCGGTCACGCCCGTGGCGCACGCCCGCAGACAGCTGTCGCCGAACTGCTCCAAAGCGCGCTGCGGGCTCACCGCGTTCTCCGTGAGGTCGGCGGTGCGCACCTCCTGCTCCCGTCCGTCCGTGAGCCAGCGGTCCAGCAACGCCATCAGGTGGGCGGTGTCGCGGGCCACGCACGCCAGCCGGACCGGGCAGTGCCGCCGGCCCCGCAGCAGGGTCACGCTGATGTCGCCCAGGTCCAGGCCGGGGTGGCGGCGCAAGTGCGCCACCAGCCGTTCCGCCTGCATCCGCAACTGCACAGGGGACAGGGCGGACAGCACCACGAGGTGGTCCTGAACGTTCGCGGTGTTGTCACGGGGCGCCGGGTCGGGCGCTTCCTCGACCACCACATGGGCGTTGGTCCCGCTGAACCCGAAGGAGCTGAGCGCCGCGCGCCGTGGTCGGCCGGGCTCGGCCGTCCAGGAGCGGTGCTCCGTGTTGACGTAGAACGGGCTCCCCGTGAACTCGATGTGGGCGTTGCCCTGTTCGAAGTGCAGGCTGCGCGGCAGCTCGCGGTGGCGCAGGGCGAGCAGGATCTTGATGAGCCCCGCCATCCCCGAGGCCGGCGCGGCGTGCCCGATGTTGGTCTTGACCGAGCCGATGGCGCAGTACTCACGTCGGTCGGTGTAGTGGCGGAACGCGCGGGTCAGCGCCTGGAACTCGATGGGGTCACCGAGCTGGGTGCCGGTGCCGTGCGCCTCGACCAGCTGGATGCCGGCGGGGTCGATGCCGAAGGTGTCGTAGACCTGGCGCTCCAGGCGTTCCTGCGCCTTGGCACTGGGTGCCGTGATTCCGTTGGACGTCCCGTCCTGGTTGGTGCCCGATCCGCGGATCACGCCGTGGATGTGGTCACCGTCGGCGAGGGCGTCCCGCAGCCGCTTGAGCATGACGACGCCGACGCCCTCGCCGGGGACGAAGCCGTCCGCCCCCTCCGCGAAGGTGTGACACTGACCGGTCTCCGACAGCATCCCGGCCTTGTGGGCGTTCAGGTAGTAGTCGGGGGCGCACTGCACGGAAACCCCGCCGACCAGGGCCGTCTCGACCTCGCCCGTACGCAGTGCCTGGCACGCGAGGTGGAGCGCGACGAGCGAGCCGGAGCACGCCGTCTCCACGGCGATGGCGGGGCCCCGCAGATCGAGGAGGTAGGACAGACGGGCCGGGATGATCGCCGCAGCGTTGCCCCACATGGCCTGGGCCGGGGCGTCCTCACTGGAGCCGGGCAGATAGTCGCTGACCTGGGTGCCGATGTAGACGCCGCAGGACCGGCCGCGGATGGCGTCGCCCGCGTGACCGGCGTCCTCCAGTGCCTTCCACGCCTCCTCCAGCACCACCCGCTGCTGGGGGTCCATATAGGCGGCTTCGAGGCCGGATATCTGGAAGAACAGGGGGTCGAACTGGTCGATGTCGTCCATCAGCGAGGCGTACCGGGGGTGGGACGCACCCGGCGCCACGAAGGCCGACATGTCCCAGCGGGAGATCTCGCCGACCAGGCTGCGGCCCTCGGCGAGGTGCTGCCACAGTTGGTCGGTGTCCTTGGCCGTGCCGAACCTCCCGCTCATGCCGATGATGGCGACCGGCTCGCCGGCCGGGTCGGTGACGGCCGCGGACACCGCCGGTCGCGGCATGCCGGTCGCGGCGGGCGCGGATACCGCAGGCGCGGCTGCTACGGGTGCGGCTGGCAAAGGCGCGGTCCCTGCAGGCGCGGCTGCTACGGGTGCGGTCGCCGCGGCGGGCGGGGCCTGCGGCGGGGGAACGGCCACCGGGGCCGCCGCGGGCACCGGCGCAGCCGGGGGCGGCGGCGCCACGTCGAGGTGGTGCTCCGCCACGTAACCCGCCAGGGCGCGCACCGAGCTGTGGTCGAAGAGGTCCGTGACGGAGAGGGAGATGCCGAGGTCGGCGCTGAGTTGCTGTGTGAGTTCGACGCCGAGGATGGAATCCACGCCGTAGTCGGCGAAGGCGTCCTCCTCGGAGATCTCCCCCCGGTCCAGACCCAGCGACGTCTCGAGCCGTGCGACGATCACGGACCGCACCCGCTCCTGCCCGTCGTCCGCACTCCGCGGTGCGGGGTCGGGCGCGCGGGTCCGCGCGCCGGCGTCGGCCACCACGATCTGGTGGCCGACGTCGTGCACGGGAGCGGCGGGGAAGGATACGGCGCTGAAGCCCTCCTCCCCCAGCACCTGCTGCCAGGTTTCGGGAGCCAGCCCCGGGCAGCCCGGTATGCGCAGTTCGGCGTCCCCGTAGCGCCACCAGCCGTCGAGCAGTCCGAAGGTCAGGTGCAGGAACGGGGTGCGCGACGCCAGTTCGTTGAGGACCAGTGCGCCGTCCGCGCCCAGCAGGGCCCGCGCGTTCCGCGCGGCCGCCCGGACGTCGCGGGTCGCGTGCAGGACGTTGGTGGCGAGGACGATGTCATATCCGCCTTCGCCCATTCCCTGCTCCGCGGGGGCGCGCTCCGCGTCGAACAGCTCGAACCGCAGGTACGGGCGGTCGGCTGCGAACTCCTCCCGCCCGTGGCGCAGGAAGTACTGGGAGACGTCGGTGTAGCAGTACTCCGCGATGCTCTCGCGGTAGGGCGACAAACGGCTCAGCACCTTCTCGCTGGTGCCGCCGGTGCCGGAGCCGATCTCGAAGATGCGGACGCGGTGGCCGGGGTCGCGGTCGAGCAGGACCTCGACGCGGGCGGCCACCAGATCCGCCACGAGCTCGTTGAGCGCCGTGGCGCTGTCGCAGTCCTGGTACACGCCGCGGACCAGTTTCATCGACGACGCTGGGAAGATCACCTCTGTCGCGGCCCGTCCTCCCGCGAGAACCTCGGGCAACGCGCGGACCACCGGCTCCAGAAAGTTGACGTAGGGGTTGGTGCCCGCGCTCCGCCGGCACACCCCCTCCCAGCGCCGCCACACGGCGGCACTGTCGAGATGAGCCCGGTCGGTCAGGGTGTAGCGCTCGGGGCTGTACTCCAGGTAGCCGTGCTCCGCCAGGATGCGCAGGCTCTCGGTGAGCCAGCGATCGTAGCCGCCACCGGGAACGAGGGCGGCTCTCAGGTCGGCGACCGGCCCGCCGGCGCGGTCCATCCCCAGCGTCTGCAACTGCAGCAGGAGCAGTTCGCAGAGCAGATCGTCGTCGAAGCCCCGGGCACTGCCGGAGTCCGCGAGCACTCGCTGCAGCCGCTGGTCGGCCGGCCCGTCGGACCCGGTGGGGCGGGGGGCGTCATCGGCCCTTCGAGCAGCCGTGGTCTTCTCCAGGGCGAGCTGGTGGTACGGCCCGGAGAGCAGGAGGTCCAGCGCCGCCATCCCTTCGGCGGGTTCGATGGAGCCGATGCCGCTCTGCTCCATCCGCTGCTGGTACGCGGACGAGGCGACGACGCCGACACCGCCCCAGTAGCCCCAGTTCATCACCTTCACCGTGGTGGAGCGGGTCTGCTGCCACAGCCGGGCGAACGCGTCCTTGAAGACGCAGCCGCACACGTAGTTGCTCTGCCCCGCGGATCGGTGGAAGGAGTTGGTCGAGGAGAAGAACAGCGCGAAGTCCAGCGGGTCGTCCGCGAAGACCTGCGCGATCCTGACGCTGACGTCCACCTTCGCGCGCACGGCGGCCCGGAACCGTTCCTCCGGCATCCTGGCCACGCTCTGGTCGAGCAGCGCGAGCGCCGAGTGGACGACGCCGTTGATCTCGGGGAAGCGCGCCTTGATCCGCGCGACGGCGGACGCCAGCGACTCCCTGTCGGTGGCATCGGCCTGCAGGTACCAGGGCGCGGGACCCAGACGGGACAGTTCCGCGATCCTGGCCCGGATGGCGTCGTCCTCGGCACGGCGGCCGATCCAGACCACCTGTGCCCCGTAGGCGCGTACGACGTGCTCGGTCCAGACCGCGCCGAGGCCGCCGGCGCCGCCGATGACCACGTAGACCCGGTCGCGTCGATACGGGACCGCCTGCGCGGGGAGCGCGTCGAACGGCACCGGTGTCAGGACCTGCCGGAACCAGCGCCCGCCGCGGTGCGCCCAACTGCCCTCGGACGGTTTAGCCGGCAGCCGCAACGCCTCCCGCAGCGCGTCGTCCCGCAGCGCCTCCACATCGGCCAGCCGCACCCGCCACCGCGGGTTCTCCTTCGCCAACGACCCCAGCAGGCCGTGCACGCCGGCGTGGGTCGGGTCGATGCGGTCGGTGTCGACGACCGACTGGCTGCGGACGGTCAGGGCGGTCCACTGCAGGTCCCGCTTGTCGTAGCCGAGGGCCAGCAGCGCCTTCGCCAGGCGGAAGCCGGCGTACACCCCCGCGTCCTGGCCGGTGATCAGGTCCTCGCTCTCCGGCAGCACCGTCGTGCCGCCGCTCGCGACCCACACGACGCTGCCGTAGGGCCCACCGCGCGCGAGCCGCTCGCGCAGACCGTCGACGGTGTCCTCGGCCCGCAGCAGGACCACGTCCACGTCCTCCCCGCGCCCGGTGAGGGCAACGGCCAGTTCCTCCGGGTCCGCGCCGACCAGCAGCGTTCGGCCCCGTGGCCCGTCGCCGTCCGCGGGCAGGGCGGGCTGGGCCGGCTCCCAGCGCGGTTCGAGCAGCACCGGGCCCCGGGCGTCGGGCCGGGCGGGCTGCCGGGCCGTCGGCGGCACGTCGGCCTCGGCGCGCAGCGGCCGGGTGCTGAAGGCCCGGAACCGCACGCGGACTTCGCCCAGCGCGTCGCACAGGTCGACGTCGAACGTGTCGCCGCCGTCGGTGGTGCTCCGGAGCCACGCCCACATGACCGGTTCGCAGGGGCCCAGGATCTCCACCGCGTCGACCGCGTAGGGAAGGCGGAGGCCGGCGCCGTGTCGCAGGCCGATGGACGCCTGCAATGCGGCGTCCAGCAGCCCCGGGGGCAGCACGTGGGTTCCGGGGCCGTACTCGGGCGCCTCGGGCAGCGCGAGTTCGGCGAGGACCTGGGCGTCCCCCACCAGGAGTCGCCTCAGTCCCCGGAAGGTGGGCCCGTACGTGATGCCCTGGCGCCGGTAGACGAGGTACGCCTCCGTCGCGGCCATCTCGTAGCGGCCGCACTCGGTCCGCAGTGTCGCGAGATCGAGGCGCGGCCGTGTCGCCGGCGCGGCGCCGGACTCGATGCGGCCCTGGCTGTGCACGACGGGGCCGTCGGTGCCGGGCGCCAGGATGCGGTAGGGGGTTCCCGCGGCGCCGTCCGGCCCCAGTTCGACGCAGAGGTCGAGCGGCGTGTCCGCGACCCTCACCGGCCGCACCCACACGACGTCGCGGAGTGTGACGGCGACCGCCGGGGTGTTCTGCCGGGCGGGCAGCGCGGCGTGGGCGGCGCGGGCCAGCTCCAGGTGGGCGACGCCCGGCAGGACCTTCTCGCCGGCCACGACGTGGTCGCGCAGGAAGGACTCCGATCCGGTGAGCACCGTGTCGAACCGGCGGCCCGTCGCGTCGGCACGACCGGGCGCGGCGGCGAACATCCCGTCCGGCGTGGGCCGTGTCGTGCGTGGGCGCCACAGCCGCTTGCGGGCGAAGGGGTAGCCGGGCAGCGCGACCGGCGCGGTGCGGCGGCCGCCGAACAGCCGGCGCCACGCCAGGTCGTACCCCTGGCAGTACGCCCGCGCCGCAGCCCGCAGAGCTTCCCGCAGAGCGCTGTCGTCCTGGTCCGGTTCGGCTGCCGCCTCCAGCAGGCGTTCGCCGGCCTGCCGGGCCGCGGCGCTCGGCGCGAAGTCCTTGGGCACCTCCCCGGTGAAGACGTCGGGGTCCTGCCCGCCCGCGCCATGCGAGCGCAGCAGGCGCACGGCCTCGGCGCGGTCGCGAGCCACCACGGCGTAGCGGTGCCGGAAGTGGGACCTGCCGTCCAGCAGTGTCGCGCCGACGTCACGCAGGTCGTTCTCGTGATGGGGGTCCTCCAGGAAATCCACCAGGTCGGCGACACGCTGCCGCAGCGACTCCTCGGACTTCGCGGACAGGGCCAGCAGGTGAGCGGGTATCTCCATGACCTCGTCCTCTTCGCGTACCGGGCGACTCTCCACCACCATGTGCGCGTTGGTGCCGCTCATGCCGAAGGAGCTGATGGCGGCGATCCTTTTGCGCCCGGCGGCCTCGGGCCACGCCCGGTTCACCTTGTTGACGAAGAACGGGCTGTTCTTCCACTCGATGTACTCGTTCTCCTGGGCGCAGTGCAGGGATCCCGGGATCGTCTCGTGGCGCATGGCCTGCAGGACACCGATGAGGCTGACGAGTCCGGAGGCGGCGAGCGTGTGACCGACGTTCGGCTTCACCGACGTCAAGGCGCAGTACTGCCGCTTGTCGGTGAGGCCCCGGAAGACGTCGTTGAGCGCGTTGACCTCGACGGGGTCCCCGAGCCGCGTGCCGGTCCCGTGGGCGACCACGTACTCGATGTCGCCCGGGTCGATGCCGTGCCGCCGGTACGTGTCGCGCAGCAGCGCGCTCTGGGCATCGCCGTTCGGGGCGGTGATGCCGTTGGACCTGCCGTCGTAGTTGATGCCGCTCGCGCGGATGACGCCGTGGATCCGGTCACCGTCGGCCACCGCGGCTGACAGCCGCTTCAGCACCACGACGGCGACGGCCTCGCTGAGGACCATCCCGTTCGCGCGCTGGTCGAAGGCGTAGGTGACGCCGTCCTCGGACAGCATGCCGGCCTGGCGGGTGCGGGTCAGCAGTTGCGAGGTCGTGATCAGGCTGACCCCGGCGGCCAGGGCTACGTCGGACTCGCCGTTGCGGATGCTCGCGCAGGCCTGGTGCGCGGCCACCAGCCCCGACGAGCACGCCGTGTTGATGGCCATGACGGGACCGCTCAGGTCGAGCAGGTACGACAGGCGTGCGGCGAGGATGCCGTCGTGGTTGGCGGTGACGCTGCCCGCCGCGGGGTCCGGGGTGTCGTAGTCGCCCTGCTCGACCCCCACGAACATGCCGACCCTGCGGGTCGCCGCGGGCGTCCAGCCCGCGTCCTCCATGGCGCGCCACGACTCCTGGAGCAGCAGCCGCTGGCGCGGGTCGAGGGTGCGGGCCTCGTTGGGGGATATCTCGAAGAACAGCGGATCGAACTCGTCCGGAGCGGACACCTGACCGACACGGACGGCCGCGAAGGGGCTGTCGTGCGGCTCGCCCCACAGGTCGAGGCGCTCGCGGGCGACCGGGCTGACGACGTCGCGGCCCTCCGCCAGGACGGACCACAGCTCGTCGGGGTTGTCGGCGCCGGGGAACCGCCCGCTCATGCCGATGACCGCGATGGCGTCGTCGTCGGCCGTTCGCTGCCCAAGCACGCCGCGGTCCGCGCCCGCGTCCGGGAGGCGTCCGGCGGCGTGCTCCGGCCCGGCGCCGGGCCGCGGCCGGTCGGCGGGGATCGGCTCGTTCGGCGGTGCGGTCTGCGCCGGGGCAGGAGCGGCGGGTGCGGCGGCGGGCTCGTGCGCGCCGCCGTCGCCGTCGCCGTAGAACGCGGCCAGGAGGTCGCGGTGCTCGGTGGCGAAGTACTCCCGCAGTTTGCGCAGCGTGGAACGGCTGTAGAAGAGGGCGGGGGTGACCTCGACGCCGTAGTGCCTGCCCAGCCCGGTGGCCAGGCCGGCCAGACTCACCGAGTCGAAGCCGTAGTCGGCCAGGTTGTCGTCCTCGTAGAGCCGGTCCGGGGACAGGCTGACCGCGGCGCTGACGATCCGACGCAGGTCGTGGGCGAGACATTCCCCGATGTCGGGGGTCGGCACACTGGTCGTGCCGCCCACGGCCGCGGGGACGGCCGGCCGGGCCGCGGTCGCCTCCGGTGGCGTCGGGGTGCCGGGGGGCGGCGTCAGCCCCAGGAAGCGCGCCACCCGGGTCGGCTTGCCGACCAGGATCAGGTGCTGAGCGGCCTCCTGGGACAGCAATCGCTCGAACAGGGCGAGTCCGACCGCGGTCTCCAGGAAGTCCTGGCCGCTGGACTTCAGCAGCATCGTGGTGGTGTCGTGGTCGAAGCCCATGCCGCCCTCGCGCCACAGCGGCCAGTTGACGACCACGGTCCGGCCGGAGAGCCGACCCGCCCGCACCTCGGCGTCCCGGTGTCGTGCGTAGGCCATCTGGAAGCGGTTGGCGACCGCGTAGTCGCAGGTGCCGAAGTCGCCGATGACGGCGGCGGTGGAGGAGAAGTAACAGACGAAGTCCAGCTCGGCGCCGGCCAACGCCTCGTCCAGGGCCATCGTCCCGCGGATCTTGGGGCCGAGGACGTCCGCGAACGGCCGCAGGCCCTTCTGCAGGACACTGCCCTCTCCCTGGACACCGGCCGCGTGGATGACTCCGTGCAGGGCCCCGAAGCGCTCCCGCGCCTGGGTCACGGCCCGCTTCATGGCGTCCGCGTCGCAGCTGTCCGCCTGGACGTACAGGATCCGCTGTCCGGCGGCGAGGCCGCGCAGCGCCTCCTGACGTGCCGCGTCCAGCGGAGAGCGGCCGGTCAGGACGACACTGGCCGCGTAGTGCTCCACGAGGTGCCGGGCCACGATCAGCCCCAGCCCACCGCAGCCGCCGGTGATCAGGTAGGTGCCGCCGTGCCGGAGGGCGCCGGGGCGGTCCTCGTCGAGCACGGCCTCCCGCAGGCGGCTCACGAAGCGGCCGCCCGAGCGGTACAGCGCGCTGACCGGCCGCTCCTGACACAACTCGGCGAGCAGCCGCTCCAGCCAGGCGGCGGTGTCCGTGGGCCGCAGCGGGTCGGCGGTGTCCTGGAGCACGGCCACCACGGACAGCGCCGGCATCACCATGCCCAGGGAGCGTTCGAAGCCGAGATGTGCCTCCAGCAGCGCGCGCTCCCTGCCGTCGCGGTACTGCCCCGCCACCACGAAGCGCCCGGCGTCGACCCCGGCGCCGGCGAGTGCCTGCACCGTCAGGACGACGTCGCTGAAGTCGTCGGTGGCGGCGCCGGGTTCGAGCGCCTCCAGAGTCACGACCGCGTCGATGGGCGCCGGTCCCGCCGCGATGTCCCGGAAGGCCTCCAGGTAGTCCTGGGCCGCACCGGGGCGGACCTCGTAGCGGTGCAGGTCCGGTTTCCGGAAGGCGTCGCCGTGTCCGATGAAGGCCGTGTGCAGGCCGGGGCTGAGGGCCTGGACGGCCCGCGCGACCGCCTCCTGACGCTCCGCTCCGGTGCACAGGAAGACGATGCCCCGCAGCGCACGCGTGGCGCTCGCCTCCAGGGCCGCGGGCTCCCAGTCCTCCACGAAGGCGAGCGGCCGGGTCTCCTCCCCGGTGGTGGGGCGGGGTGCGGGTGCCGGGATGCCGGCCGCCGCCGGAGCCGCCGGCTGCGGCGCGAGCGCGGGGGGCGCGTCGAGCCAGTGGCGTTCCTGGGCGAACGGGTAGGTGGGCAGGGAGATACGACGCGGTTCGGCGCCGCGGGCCAGGGCGGCCCAGTCGAGGGCCAGGCCCTTCACCCAGACGTTGGCCAGCTTGTCGAGACGGCCCTGTGCGAGCCACTGCTGCACCAGGTCCCGCATCTCCTCGTCTGCTTCGAGGAGGGCTACGGCGTCCTTGTTCTGCCGCACGCCTCCCCGGAAGACGTTCGCGGCCTCATGCTCGCCGTCGACAAACGCGCGCAGGTGCGCCCGCAGCGCGTCCAGCCCGTCCACGACCACGGCGAGGCGGTCCTCCATGGCCTCCCGGCCTGCCTGCAGGGTGTAGGCGACGTCCGCCAGATCGGCGTCCCGGCCGGGCCCGTCCAGCCACGTGAGCAGCGTCCGGGCCCTCTCCCGCAACCGCTCGTCGTCCTTGCCCGACAGCACGACCAGCTCCGGACGCGGGGCCCGGGCCGCACGGGCCATGTGCTCCTGCCCGGGCGGGTACTCCTCGATGATCACGTGCGCGATGGCGCCGTGGGCCCCGAACGACGAGACGCCGGCGATCCGGGGCAGGGACTGACGCACCCCGTCGACGATGCGGGTGGGCCGCTCCCACGGCTCCAACCGGTGCTGGACGTAGAAGGGCGAGCTCGGGAAGTCGATGTACGCGTTCAGCTTCTCGGAATGAAGGGAGGGCACGAGCGTCCCGTGCCGCATCTGCAGCAGGACCTTGGTCACCGCGACGATCCCGGCCGCACCCTCCAGGTGACCGATGTTCGACTTCACCGAACCGATCGGGCAGTACTGCTTCTTGTCGGTGTGCTTGCGGAATGCCCGGGTCAGGCCACTGATCTCGATCGGGTCGCCGAGGGAGGTGCCTGTGCCGTGGCCCTCCACGTAGCTGATGTCCTCGGCCGACAGCCCGGCATCGTCCAGCGCGGCGGCGATCATGTCCGCCTGCGCCAGCGGGTTGGGCACGGTCATGCCGTTCGTCTTGCCGCCGTGCACCGTGGCGACGCCGCGGATCACCCCGTGGATGTGGTCCCCGTCCGCGACCGCCTGGTCGAACGGCTTGAGCAGGACGCACCCGACGCCTTCACCCGGTACGTAGCCGGTGCCGCCCTCACCGAACGAGCGGCAGCGTCCGTCCTCGGCGAAGAAGTTCATCTGGCTGAGCGAGACGTACTTGTTGGGGTGCAGCGACAGGTTCGCGCCGCCGGCGAACGCGAGCGTGGAGGAGCCGTTGCGGATGCTCTCGACCGCCATGGCGATCGCGTAGAGAGACGAGGAGCAGGCGGTGTCGACGGTCAGGCTCGGCCCGTGCAGGTTGAAGAAGTAGGAGACGGCGTTGGAGGCGGCGGCGCGGTCGGACAGGACGACGTCCTGTCCGCTGTACAGCTGGTACTCGTTCCACATCATGCCCAGGTAGACACCGACCTTGCGGGCCTTGTCGGGGCTCAGGGACTGCCGGGTGTACCCCGCGTCCTCCATGGCTTCCCAGGCAGCTTGGAGGAACAGCCGGCTCTGGGGATCGGTCAGCGCGGCCTGCTGCGGCGACATGTTGAAGAACAACGCGTCGAAGTTCTCGGCGCCGTCGATGAAGCCGCCCCACTTGCTGCTGCTCTTGCCGGGCGTCTTCTCGGTCGCGTAGTACGCGTCTTTGTCCCACCGGTGCGGCGGGATCTCCTCGATGCAGTCCTCGCCGCGCTCCAGCACCTTCCAGAACTCGTCGAGGTTGCCCGCCCTGGGGTACCGGCCACTGATGCCGATGACGGCCACGTCGCGCGAGCGGCCTGCGGCCCGGCCGCTCAGCTCCTGCATCGGCACCGCCTTGCCGGGATCCGCGGCGCCGGACCGCACCTGCGCTGACCGGACCGGCGACGTGGCCGGCGGGGCGAGCACGGTGGCCGCGAGTGTCCTCGCACCCACCGCCTGCGGAGCCGCCGCGGGGGGCTGCTCCAGTCCGAGCAACTCGGTCAGACGCGCTGCCTGGTGCTCGGTGAAGTACTCCGCGAGCTCCTGGATCGTGCGGTACTCGAAGAACAGCGTCCCCGGAATGGAGGCGAAGTCCTTCTGCAGAAGCCGCATCAACTCCATGATCTGGATGGACTCGATGCCGTACTCCCCCAACTCCGCCGCGGGGTCGAGCCGCCCCTTGGGAATGCGGAAGACCTGCGACAGCCGGTCCCTGAGGTACTCGACCGTCCGGGCGAACAGCTCGCCCGAGCCCTCCCCGGCCACAAGTTCCACGGCCTGGGTGACGGACGGGGGCTTCGCCGGATCCGCGGCCACCGGCGTCGGCCGGGGCGCGACCCCGGTCGGCTGCGCACCGCTGCGCTCGGCCCCCTCGACGCGCAGGACGTTCTCGATCTTCTGACGCTCGCCCTTCGTCACGACGACCTGGGTCTCCTCGGACATCAGGATCTGCAGCAGCGCCCCGATGCCCTCCTCGGTCCGTAGCCCTCGCAGACCCGAGTGGTCGCGGTAGAGGGTCTTCGCGGGGCCGTCCTCGGCGAGCTCGCCGAGCATGCCGCCCTCGTCCCAGTGCGGCCAGTTGACCGAGATGCTCCGCCCGCGCCGCAGGCCCTGCGCCCGCAGCTCCTCCCGGTACTGGACGTACCCGTCGAGGAACCGGTTGGCGGCGGCATAACTGCCCTGTCCGAAGTCACCGACGTAGGCGGCAATGGACGAGAACACGAGGAAGAAGTCGAGCGGGTGCGCGGCGGTCAGTTCGTCCAGGTGCAGCGTCCCGTGCGTCTTCGGCGCCAGTACCGCTTCGAAACCGGCCCAGTCCACGTCCATGACGCCGGTGCCGCCGATCACACCTGCACCGTGGAACAGGCCGTCCAGCGTGCCGAATCGTTCCTGGGCGGCGGCGAGCGCCGCGCCCACGCTGTCGCGGTCGGCCACGTCGCAAGCGAGGTAGAGGACCTCCGCCCCGGCGGCCTCCAGTGCGGTGATCTTCTCCCGCAGTGCTGCGTCCGGCTCCCGGCGGCCGAGCAGGACGAGCCGTGCCCGGCACTGCGAGGCGAGGTACGTGCCGAGGTGCAGCCCCAGGGCCCCGGCGCCACCGCTGATCAGGTAGACGCCACCCTCCTTCAGCGGCAGCTCCGCAGCGGCGCCGCGCGGACCCTCGGTCCACGGCCGCAGTACCCGCTCCGAGCGGATACCGTCGGCGTGCCGGATCTCGTGCCAGCCCTGCGGGACGGCGCTCCCGGCCCTGCCCAGTTCCCGCAGCACGCTGTCGACGGTGGTGTCCGTGTCCCGCGCGTCGGGGATCTGCAGGCTCCCCACCCGGAACAGGTGATCGACCACCGTCATGGCCCGGCCGAAGCCCATCAGCGCCTCTCCCGCCGCGCGCTGCGGCCCGGGCTGCGCCGGCAGCACCGCCAGGTACTGGATCTCCTGTTCGGGGCCGGCCCGGTGCACGGCCCGGAACAGGTGCAGCAGACCCTCCAGCTCGATCGTGAGGTCGGTGGGGTTCCCGGTCAGCGGCCAGAAGTTGACGACTGCCCGCAGCAGCAGACCCCGTTCGTCCAGCGTCCGCAGGAGCCGTTCGAAGTCCTCGGGGCTGCGGCGGTCCACGGTGAACCGGTCCGGTCCTGACTCCTGGAAGGCGCTCCCGTTCCGCACCCGCACGACGCGGCCCGCGTACGACGCCGCCAGCCGACTCGGGCGCGGGTCCTCGTCGTCGAGGAGGAGAAGGGTGCGCCCGGCGCCCACGGGCTGCGCGTCATGGGCGGAGGGGCTGTCCGCCTGGGTCCACCGCGGCACGTAGTAGTGCAGCTTCTCGCTCTTGTCGGCCGCGAACTCCTTGAACACCAGACCGGTGAGGCGAACGCACTCGGTACCGCTGTCGTCGCAGATCACGAGGTCGACGCTCATCGCGCCGTCCCGAGCGATCCGGTGGATGGTGGCGTGGCAGTAGGACTGGCGCGGAATAGGTGCGAACACCGCCAGCTCTTCGAGGCTGAACGGGATGCGCAGCACGCCGTCCTGCTCACCGATGCCCCGCAGGGTGTTGAGCGCTGCGTCGAACAGCGAGGGGTGCAGGGTGAAGCGGGAGTACTCCTCCTCCAGGCGGTCGTCCAGCACGATCCGGGCCAGCGCCTCGGTCTCGCCGCAGTACAGCGTCTCCATGGCCTGGAAGGTCTCGCCGTATCCGAAGCCCAGGTCCCGCAGGCTTGCGTAGATCTCGGCGTGCTCGCGTCGGCCGGTGCACCGCGCCTTGATCGCGTGTATGTCGATCGCGCCTCGCGCCCGTGCGGGCGAGGCGGCGGAGTAGCCGGCCCGGCCCTGGGAGAAGACGGTGCGTTCTCCCGCGGTCCCGTCGTGGATGACGAACTCCAGCACATCCGGTTCGAGCGGGGTCAGCTCGATGTGCACGGGACGGGAGGCACCGTCCAGGACGACCGGACGGCCCCAGATGATGCCGCGCAGGACGACGTCGTCAAAGCCGGTGGCCAGTCGGGAGGCGGTGTACGCCATCTCCATATGGGCGACGCCGGGCAGCAGGATCTTCCCGCCCACGACGTGGTCGCGCAGGAAGAACTCGTTCGCCGACAGCTGCTTGCTGAAGCGCTGCGCGTGGAGGGTGGAGTCGTTGGTGTCCAGCAGCGGGTGCACGGTGGCGGACGCGGGCAGGGCGTGCGGCGTCGCGCGGTCGGGCCTCGCGGTGTCGGCCCAGTAGGTTTCGCGTGCGAAGGGGTAGCCCGGCAGCGACACACACGGGAGCGGCCGGACGTCGAACAGGTTCTCCCAGGCCAGCTCGTAGCCCTGGCAGTAGAGGTCGGCCAGGGCGCGGACCGCGTCCCGGTACCGGGCGCCGTCGCCTCCCGTGCGGGCTCGGCCTATCAGCTCGTTGCCGTGCTCGGTGAGCGCGTTCTGTGCGCGGAAGTCCCTTCCCGCCAGCCCGCGGAAGACCTGGGGGTCCTGCTTGCCGTCGAGAATCCGCTGCAACAGCAGCTCGGCCTCCTCGGGGGTGGCCGCGACCAGCGCGCAGCGGTGCGCGAAGTGGTGCCGCCCGGCGAGCAGCGTGCTGCTGATCCGCCCCAGCCCCGCGTCCTCCGCGCCACCCGCCCGCAGGAAGGCGAGCAGGTCCTCGACCCGGGTGCGCAGCGCGTCGTCGGTCTTCGCCGACAGCGCGAGCAGGTACGAGGGCCGGGTCACCGCCGGCCGGGGGGCCGATCCGTCGCCGTGGCTCTCCACCACGACGTGGACGTTGGTTCCGCTGATACCGAAGGAGCTGACGGCACCCACTCGCTCACGCCCCGGTTGGGCCGGCCAGGGCCGGGCCTCCTTGTTGACGTGGAAGGGGCTGCGCGTCCAGTCGATGTACTCGCTCTCCTGACCGGAATGCAGGCTCGCGGGCACCGTGTGATGGCGCAAGGCCTGCACCAGGGCGATCAGGCTGACGACGCCCGAGGCGGCCAAGGTGTGCCCGATGTTCGTCTTGACCGAGGTCAGGGCGCAGTACCGGGTGTTGTCGGTGTAGCGGCCGAACGCCTCGGTCAGCGCGTTGACCTCGATGGGGTCGCCGAGCCGGGTGCCGGTGCCGTGGGCGATCACGTGCTCGATGTCGGCCGGGTCGACCCCGAACCGCTGGTACACGGAGTCGAGCAGGGCGACCTGCGCGGACTGGCTGGGCGCGGTGATGCCGTTGGTCCGGCCATCGTGATTGAGGCCGCTGGCCGTGATGACGGCATGTACCCGGTCACCGTCCGCGAGCGCCTTCGCCAGCGGCTTCAGTACGACGGCGGCGATCGCCTCGCCCATCACCATGCCGTTGGCCCGCTTGTCGAAGGCGTAGCAGACCCCGTCGGGCGACAGCATCCCGGCCTGGGTGGCGTGCTCGTGGAACTGGGGCCCGGCCAGCAGGCTGACCCCCGCGGCGACTGCGGTGTCGCACTCACCACTGCGCAGACTCAGGCAGGCCTGATGCACGGCGGCCAGGCCGGCCGAGCAGGCGGTGTTGACGGTCAGCACCGGCCCGGAGAAGTTCAGGAAGTAGCTGAGACGGGCGGCCAGGATCCCGTCGTGACCGGAGGTCAACGTCTGCTCGTCCCGTGCCAGGCCCGGGTAGTCGCTCTGTTCGGCGCCGACGAACATGCCCATGGTGTTGTCGCGGAGCTGCTGCGCCCCGTACCCGGCGTCCTCCAGGGCCCGCCAGGCCTCCTGCAGCAGCAGCCGCTGCCGCGGGTCCATGTGCTCGGCCTCCCGGGGGGAGATCTCGAAGAAGAGGGGGTCGAACTCAGCTTCGCCGGGCAGCCATCCGCCCCTGGCCTCCGACGCGCCCGCGGTCCCCGCCCAGTCGCCCAGCCGGTGCGCCGGAAGCGGCGCCACCGCATCCCGTCCCTCGGCGAGCAGTTGCCAGAACGCCTCGACCGTGCGGGCCTGTGGGAAACGGCCGCTCATGCCGATGACGGCTATCCGGTGGTCGCGGCCGTCGTCGGCGTCGGTTCCGGGAGCCGCCGCGGGCCGGAACCCGGTGGCGGGCTCCTCTCCTTCCCCGGTGCGCGACTGCGCCGCGGAGGGGGCGGTCTGGTCGGCGGCCGCGTGCTTGCCCGCCACGGCGTCGCCGTACTGCTCCTCCAGCAGATGATCCCTGAGCATCTCCAGGGTGAAGTACGTGTAGAAGAGCGACGGCGTGACGTCGATGCCGTAGTACTCGCTCAGCCGGAGAGCGAGCTGCGTGTTGCCGACCGAGTCACACCCGAGGTCGGCCAGCCGGTCCGCCGGGTGGATCTCGTCGGCGGCGAGCTTCAGCACGTCGCCGACGAGGTTCCGGAGGTCCCCCTCGACCCGCTCCCGGACGTCCGTGCCCGCTCGCTCGGTGCGGTGCTCGGGCTCGGTCAGGTCCGCCACGCGTTCCTCCCCCTCGGTGGTCTGCTCCGGTACGTCGCTCCGCGCGGGCGCCGGTGTCCCGGTGGCGGGGATCTCGTCGGTGGCGTCCGGTGTGATCCAGAAGTGGCGCCGGTCGAAGGCATAGGTCGGAAGGCGAAGCCGCCGTCCAGGGACCGCCCGGAACAGCTCCGTCCACCGGCGGCTGCGCCCCCTGGCAAAGGACTCCGCCAGGTCCAGCAACCGTTCGCGGTACTGGGCGGCGGAGAGGTCGGTGGCGGCGTCGAGGACGACCTCGGCAGCGGGCTGCGGTGCTCCGGCCGGCTCACCGCCCGCGGGGGTGTCCGCGGGCTCATGAAAGCAGTCGTCGGCTCGCCCGGTCTCCAGCAGCACCGTCAGCTTCGCGCGGAGGTCGTCCCGGTCGCGCACGACCAACGCGGATCGGCGGTCGAGGCTTTCGCGCCCGAGGAGCAACGTGGCACTGAGATCGGCCAGGTCAGCCTGGGCACCGTCACCGTCGAGCCATTCGCGTACGTCGCGGATCCGCCGCCGGAGCGCCGTGCTGGTTCTGGCGGACAGGCAGACAAGGTAGGCGTGATGGTCCTGCGGGACGGCCGGTGCGGTGGTGGGCGCCTCTTCGAGGACGACATGGGCGTTGGTGCCACCGATTCCGAAGGAGCTGACACTCGCGCGGCGAGGCAGCGGCTCGCCGTTCTCCGACCGCAGGGGCTTCCACTCCCGCAGCCGGTCGGCGATGTAGAAGGGCGTGCCGTCCAGCTCGATGCGCGGGTTCAGCCTCTGGAAGTCCAGCAGCCCGGGTATCTGCCGGTGCTCCATGGCGAGCAACACCTTGAGCAGTCCGGCGATCCCGGCGGCGGCCTCGACGTGGCCGATGTTGGGCTTGACCGAGCCCAGTCCGCAGAAAGGGTTCTCCGGCACGTCCTCGGTCTCGCCGCGCGCTTTGCGGAAGCCCTCGACCAGTCCCGCGACTTCGACCGGGTCGCCGGTCGGCGTCCCCGTGCCATGTGCCTCCACGTACGCGATGGTGTCCGGGGAGACCCCCGCCCGGGCGATGGCGTCCGCGACGACCTGTGCCTGCGCCTCATCGCTGGGGTAGGTCAGGGTGCGGGTCCTGCCGCTGTGGTTCACGGCGCTGCCCTTGATGACGCCGTAGACGTTGTCACCGTCGCGCACGGCGTCCGCGAGGGGCTTGAGCAGGACGGTGCCGCCGCCCTCCCCTCGCACGTAGCCGTCGGCCCGCTCGTCGAAGGGGCGGCACGAGCCGGTGGGCGACAGCATGCCGGCCTTGGCGAACGATGTGTGCCGGCCCGAGGTCCGGACGAGGTTGATCCCGCCGGCGAGCGCGAGGGCGCACTCGCCTTGTTGCAGCGACTGGACGGCGAGGTGGACGGCGTGCAGCGAGGCGGATGAAGCCGTGTCCACGACCACACTGGGCCCGTGGAAATCGAAGAAGTGGGAGACCCGGTTGGCGATGACCGCCCCGACCGTTCCCGTGGAGTGGTGCGCCGCGACTTCGCGCAGCTGCCTCTCCTGGAGCTCCTTGTAGTCGGAGTTGAACGAACCGAAGAACACCCCGACGTCCCGTCCGGACAGTGCGCCGGGCGCGATGGCCGCGTCCTCGATACAGGACCAGGCCAGTTCGAGCATGATCCGCTGCTGCGGGTCGGTGCTCTCCGCCTCCAGCGGGGAGAGGCGGAAGAACTGCGCGTCGAAGGCGTCCACATCGTCGATCAGGCCGGCCCACCTGCTGGGGCCGGAGTGCTCCACACCTCCACCGGAGACGTCCGCTGCCTCGCCTCTCCCCATGTCCCAATGGGCCTGGGGCACTTCGCCGACTTGGGACCGGTTGTTCCTGATCACGTCCCAGAACTGGCGGTGGTCGGCCGCTCCGGGAAACCGGCACGCGATTCCAATGACGGCAATGGGGTCATACTGCGGCATCAGTGGAGACTCCCCTTATCGTTCGCGACGTTTTGGCGCAGCACAACGACCGCCCACTACCGAGCCTGGGCGCGCCGAACCGGCAGGACTTTCTCCTGGTCAACTGTTTCAACGGTGCACGCTGCTTGGACGCCCCACGGCAGACCCTTGGCCTGCGCCGGCGGCGTGGCGCAATCTGACTTCGCGAGCTCCGCGCGAACACGGTGACCGCTGTTCTTCCCTGTGAGGTGTACTTTCACCAGCCGCGATGCGGGCATGCCGATCGCGGCCGGAAACCGCAAGACGTGCCCGGGGGCCACGTCGCCCCCTACGGCCCGAGGTCAGCGACTGCGGTGACTCCAAGGGCCTGTTGGCTCTCGCTCCGGTGACGTCACGCGAGGTGGAGTGGTTGCGGTCGTCACGCCCCGGTCACCGGACGTGTGTGCCGCTCGAGGTGCGTCTCGAGCGTCCGTTCAGCAGCGCCCGGGGACGGACGGCTGTGACGCTTTCCGAGACCTGCCGTCCCTCAGGTCAGGCGTACAGGCCCCCGCGACTTCGCGCCGGTGACCTGCAGGCGCGCGTCGAGGGCTTCGATGTCAGGAAGGAACCAAATGTGGCTTGCCGTATTGGATTCATGCACCAGAGCGCGCAGTGCGTCACTGGTCTCCAGGTAGTGGGAGATATCTCCGACGACGGCCAGCCGGATTTTATAGTTGACGAACTTCTGCATGATCTCGCCTGCGATACGGGTGCTGAGCGAGAAGAACTCCTCGTCCAGGCGACTCACAGGTACGGCCACGATCTCGGCGTCGAGCAATGCCGCGCCAATCAGGTCCAGTGCATCCTGCTCAGTTGCCACGACAGGCCCCGAGGGATCGCACATCAACACCTGAACTCCATGCCGTTCCTGCAGTTTATCCGTCAACGGTCAGTCCCCCAAGTGAGCAATCGTGAGCAGATATCGCTGGAGAAAATTAGCACACGCTTTGATCACGGGCCAAGGTTGCATCAGTCACCTTGTGCGATTGAGCCATTTTCCTACCTGTAGGTTTATTGACCGGCTGAACCCGGCGGCGTGGTCGCCACCCATCGAGGGGGCGTGTTTCTTGCGTAGCGTTCTCGCTGATCAGATCAGCGATGGACCGGCAGATGACCCCGCACCGGAAGGCACGTGGCCACGGATGGGCGCACGACGGTACCGACTCGGCCGCACGGGAGATCAGGCCAGTGTGTGGATGGCCGAATCCGGCCAGCAGGATTCCTGGAGCCCGACGTTCCCGGGGCGCGCCGGCGCGACCCCCGGATCACCGGCCGAAACGAAGTTTTGCGAAGGTCGTGGGCGGGTAGCGTCCGCAGGTCTTCCCGAAAAGCCCCTCCCCCGCCCCACGCGCAGTACCCTCAGCAAGCGCCCCACGACGCGGGGCCGAAGCGGTATTTGCGCTTTCCCGGCGAGGCTCAGAACGTCATTTCGCGCGGAATCCCGAGGGCGTTTTCGCTATTCACCGGAGAGGTCTTGCGGGACAACATCGTTTAGTGGTCGACTGCCCGCACCGACTCTTCGCACAAGTTTTCATGCATTGCGCACCGAAGCCATTGTTCACATACGGGAGGAATAATGCCCAGGGATCACAGCGGCGTGGCTCCGCTCCAGATCGACGAGAAGGAGTTCGAGCAGGATCCGCATGCCGTGTACGACGTCCTGCGCTCCGAGGCACCGGTCCGCGAAATCATCGCGCCGGGCGGGACCAAGGTCTGGCTCGTCACGCGCTACGACGATGCGAAGTCGGTGCTGACCGACAACCGTCTGTCCAAGAACATCGAGGCCGGCCAGAAGGTCATCCAGCAGAACACCGACGGTGAGACCGGCATGGTGTTCGCCAGCGAGTTGGCGGCGCACATGATGAACGCCGACCCGCCGGACCACACCCGGCTGCGCAGGCAGGTCAACAAGGTCTTCACGCAGCGAGCAGTGGAGAAACTGGGTCCCCGGATCGAGAAGATAACCACTGAACTGCTCGATGCCATGGAGGGCCAGGATCAGGTGGACCTGATGCGCGCCTTCGCCTACCCGTTGCCCATGGCGGTGATCTGCGAGCTGCTGGGCGTGCCGGCCGCCGACCAGGAGCGCTTCCAGGGCTGGGTCCCCACGCAGCTCTCCGGCGGGGACCCGGAGAGCATGGCGCAAGCCACCACGGCACTGCTCGGATACCTGCACGAGTTGGTCGAGAGCAAGCGGTCCGAACCGGCGGACGACCTGCTCACCGGCCTGGTGCGCTCCAGTGACGACGGCAAGCTCAACACCCAGGAACTGGTGTCGATGGCGTTCCTGCTGCTGGTCGCAGGCAACGAGACCACGGTCAACCTCATCGGCAACGGCGCGTTCGCACTGCTCCGCCACCCCGACCAGCTCGCCGCGCTGCGCGCGGACCGCTCCTTGCTGCCCGGAGCGGTCGAAGAGTTCCTTCGCTACGAGAGCCCGGTCAATACGTCGTCGCTGCGGTTCACGACCGAGCCGATCGAAGTCGACGGAGTCGTCATACCGGAGGGCGAACTGGTGGTGGTCGCTCTCACCTCGGCCAACCGGGACGAGTCCCAGTTCCCCAATGCCGGAAACCTGGACATTCACCGTCCCGCGGGCGCCAACCTCTCCTTCGGACACGGCATCCACTACTGCGTAGGAGCGCAACTGGCCCGGCTGGAGGCGCAGATCGCCTTCGACCGACTGATCGAACGATTCCCGCACATCCGGTTGGCAGCCGACCCGGCGGACCTCCGTTGGCAGCCGGGTACGGCGCTGCGTGGGCTGAGGTCTCTGCCGGTGTCGCTCGGCGGCGGACAGAGCTGACTGGCGGCGTTTCCCGGTGCGGGCTTCCCGCACCGGGAAGAACCCGGGAGGAGCCTGTCTTGTCGCCCAGCGCCTGCAAACCGGGCATAGACAGCTTGCACCGCGAGCAGATGCGCCCGGCGGAGGTCACGCCATCTCCCCTCCACCGGCCGCGACTTGAACGGCCGGGTGGGGCAGTGCCTCGCCACACGCCTGACTGTCCGCCCCGGCTCATGACGTCGCTCACGCAGATGTCAACAACCCTCACGGCTCTGGGTCACCACCGGACGCGCGACGGGTCTTGCCACACCCGCGCGGAGTTGCAGCGCTATGGAACGGCCTGAAAAGCTCCCTCGGCATCCCCAGTTGCGCCGGCTGCGGCAGACTGCGGGAGTGAGGGCAATCAAACTTGCTTCGCGGCCTATCAGGAACCACGCGGCTCAAGATGTCGCCCCGGCCGCACCCGTCGTCCGGCCGAGCAGACCGAGAGTCCGTGATGACTTCTGCGGGTGCCTTGACGGTGATCGTACGTTGAGGACACGAACCAAATGTGTAGGAGTAGGGCTGCGATGAACCGTGAAGCAACGCCACACCGGTTGGCCGCCGATCCCATGATCGACCTGCCCGCTGGAGAGATCGTGCTGCGGGACGAGGGCACGATGACGGACTGGACGGTCGAGGTTGCCGCCTTCCAGCTGGCGCCGAGTCCGGTTACCCGCGAGCTGTACGCCTCTGTGCTGGGCAAGGCGCCGGAGAGCTCCGCGGGGCCGCGAACGCCGATGACCGAGGTCTCATGGTTGGACGCCGTCCGGTTCTGCAACCTGTTCTCGCAGGCCGTCGGGCTCAACCCCTGCTACACGATGGGCGACAGCCGCGACGCCGAGGACGTGGTCTGCGACTGGTCAGCCGACGGCTACCGCCTGCCGTCCGAGGCGGAGTGGGAGTTCGCCTGCCGGGCCGGGAGTTCGGAGGCCCGCTACGGAGAGCTGGACGAGATCGCGTGGTACCGCGGGAACTCCGAAGGCGAGCTGCACGACATCGCGATGCGGGAGCCGAACGCGTGGGGCTTCCACGACATGATCGGCAACGTCTGGGAGTGGTGCTGGGACGTCTATGACCCCCGCGTCTACGGCTCGTACCGCGTCTTCCGCGGCGGCGGCTTCTTCGACGAGCCCCGGGGGTGCCGGGCGTCGTGCCGCCGCAAGAGCCACCCGACCCTCACCATCGAGGACCTCGGGTTCAGGCTCGCCCGATCACGGTGAGCGCGGCGCGCAGGAGGAAAGCTCGGGAACGAGACATGAACGCGGGTTGCTGTTGTGATCGCTGAGCTACTGCCTTCGCCCATCGGCACGGGCAGCTCATTCGTTGACTTCGACGCGGCGCTGACCGCCCTGTACCCGCAGGAGGCCGCCGCCGTCGCGAGCGCCTGGCCGAAGCGCCGACAAGAATACGCGAACGTCCGCATGTGTGCCCGCCGCGCCATGCGCGAACTCGGCGTGCCGCCGGCGCCTGTGCTGTCGGGTGCGCGCGGCGAACCACTGTGGCCCGATGGCACCGTCGGCAGCTTGACCCACTGTCCCGGGTTCCGGGCCGCCGCCCTGGGCCGCACCTCCGCGTTCGTGGGGCTCGGCATCGATGCCGAGCCCAACCTTCCCCTGGCAGAGGACCTGCTGGAGTTCATCTCACTGCCCCAGGAGCGGGCGCGGGTGCACGCGTTGACGCGGTCCTCTCCCGGAGTCTGCTGGGACCGGTTGTTGTTCAGCGCCAAGGAAGCGGTGTTCAAGATCTGGTTTCCGCTCACCGAGCGCGGACTCGACTTCTCCGAGGCGGACATGCGCATCGACCCAGAGGAAGGCACCTTCTCCGCGCGACTACTCGTCCAAGGCCCCACAGCCGACGGGGGACGTATCGAAGAGTTCCACGGCCGGTGGCTCTCCCGCCAGGGCATACTGCTCACCGCGATCGCCCTGCGGCGGAGGACGGGACGGTGACTGTCGCGGTCCCGGGCCCACGCGCGAAGTGGGGAGACCAGATCGCCTCCTCCACTGCCGCACGGCTTCCCGGCGCGTATCCACATCCGTCGGCCGCCTGACATGCCGGGCGCTCGCTCAGGCTCGGCCTCGAGCGCGGCGAGTTCACGCCCCTATGCCATGTCGGCCCTGCCCCCCATGACCTTCCGCACGGGTCGTCCAGTTCACGGGCCGTCGAGTCCGTTCGCGCACGCGTGATACGGAGAATCGGCGGCACGACCCCTGGGGGCGATCTCGGTCAGCCCAGGAAGCTCAGCCGCACCTGCCGGTCCGCATTGTCGACGTTCGTGTCCACCAAACTCCGTTAAGGCAACCGCCAGAGTAGCCGCCGAACACCCCCGCAGGTTGCCCCGCCCTCCGTTTGGACGAAGAGGGTTGTCCCACACGAGCACGATCGGGCCGCCGAGCTGTGTATGGGCGCGGATGACCAGGTCGCGGAAGTCCTTCCAGCCGAAGCCCTTCGGTTTGTTCTTGCGGCCTTGGTACTCACGGATCGCGTAGAACAAACGGGACCGCTCACGCGGCTTGTAGCAGGTCATCCCCGCCATGGAGACTCGGCCCGATCCCCGCCCGCGCACGCGGACGACCGGAGTGCTGCCCCTACGGCCCCAGGTCCTGGTACGAGGCGGCGTCATCGACTGGCCGGCCTCGTCCTCGAAGACCACCCAACCGCTGTTCGCCATCGCGGTGCTCTTACCCGCGGCCACACCTCTCGTCTCCACATCTCCACCGCGTCGTCGTCACGTTCGATAGCGCGCCGGGTGGGCTGTTGCCAGGACCAGCCATAGCGCCGCAGCAGTCGCCACGTGCCCTCCACGGTGTACGAGACGTGGAACAGTCGGCCGATCACCGTCTTCACCCGGGCCAGCGTCCACCGCTGGTCGGCCCACCCGTGTGCCAGCGGACCGAGCTCCAACTCCCGCTCCGACCCGGCCATCTGCGCGCCAGATAGTCGGGGTCGACCGGGTGACCGCTTGGAGGCCACTCCGGCGTGGCCGCCCTCGCGCCACTGGCGTCGCCAACGCTCCACCGACCGTTCCGAGATCCGCAGCGTGGCAGCGATCTCCCGGTTCTTCCCGCCAGCCTCGAAGCATGTCACGGCCTGGCGCCGGACCCGCTCCCGCGCGTCTCTCTCGACGTCGGTCAAACCGCCGCCTGCGGATATCTCACCGAACGAGGACTACCGAGGTCACCTTCTCACTGTCTGGCGAACAGCCCGACATCACCCGATCAAGTTCAGTATCAAGCAGAGCTCCACCCTCGGAGCGGAGCCTTCGGCGGGTCGAGGAGCATGTCGGCTGCGGCCTCGGCCAGCGCGGAAGCCGCAAAGTCGTGGAACGCCGTGTCGTGCGCACCGCCCGCCAAGGCCACTAACGCCAGCTCGCGTGCGACGCATCAGACCGCAAGACATCCTTCCCAGACACTGAGCGATTTCCCAACCACGGTTGTGGAGTTCAGGCTCTACGTCTCACTCGACCATGACGCGCCTGTTCGCCAGAGTGAAGACCGCGGGTCGGATCCGGAGGACCGGGTCGAGTACCACCTGGCCGACGGGATCGGCGGGCACCAGGACCTGGCGAGCGCCTTCATCCGCGGCAGCTGTGCTGCACTCGAACAGGACGGCTCTTGGATGCCGGATGCCGCTGAGTTCGAGCGCGCGCGTCGGCGGCGGGCAACGCCGAGTAATCCGCCGATGTTTGCCCTCCCCGGCGCCCCCTCCACGGGGAACCCAAGCGGATCCGGCTGTTCACCACCGCCGCCCAACTCGTATTCACCGGGCGCCGCCGCTGGCTCCGCCTACCGGCCCGCTGCCCCTGAGCCGGTTTGGGACTTTGTATCGGCCAGCTCATCGCCAGGAGCGGACACATCTGCCGACAGCAGCATCTCGGGCTTCCCCACGTAGGCAGCCGTATGCCCGGGCGTCTCGCTCAGGCCAACGCCATTACCCCAACGGGACTTTCGCTCCGCCCAGGGGCAGCTTGTTTCCTGTTGCTCTGTCAGTAATGGCTACCGCCTCAGGCCGCCGACCAGCGGGACGGAGCCGCGTCACGCCCACCCGCACGCGACACCAGAAGCAAACTGGGCGAAGTCCATCTGGAAATGGCCGAAGCGAAGGCTCACTCATTCGCCCGGCAGCCGATTCGGGGCCTACCTAGAGCTCGAGCGGCCTCGCACCCCCGTCTTGATCCCGCGGCCTCGAAGATCGGGCGACTACGCAGGCTGCCGGCCAACACGCAGGAGCGGTGGGCTCAACACCCATGCACCCCCCCTGCGGTAGAGCGCGGCCGGACGACCCGTGTAGGGCATCCTCTGATCGCCTGTGGCCTCCACGAAACCTGTGGTCTTCAGTACCTTGCGTCGAAAATTACTCGGGTCCAACGTCTGCCCCCAGACGACTTCATAGACCGTGCGCAACTCACTGAGGGTGAATTCCGAGGCGCAGAAGGCCGTGGCGACAGGGGTGTATTCGAGTTTACGTCGGACCTCCTCCAAGGCCTCGGCAAGGATCTCGGAATGATCGAATGCCAGCCTCGCCCCATCCCGACCGAGCCCTTCAACAGTTGCCCAGTAGGCATGCTCCGCATCGGTGCCGCCCACAGGCACGGGCAGGTCGGGCCCCAGGGCCAGGTATGCGACGGTGACCACTCGCCCTCTCGGATCCCGGCCAGGATCACCGTAAGCACCGAGCTGTTCCAGGTGCAACAACCCACCTTCGATGCCGGCTTCCTCCCTCAGCTCACGCAGCGCCCCTTCGCGCAAGGTCTCATCCTTCTGGACATACCCCCCAGGGAGCGCAGGCCAACCAAGGAAGGGCTCGACCCCTCGGTCGACCAAGAGCACCATCAGGCGATCGCCCCTCAGCGTGAAGATCGCCAGGTCCACCGTGACCCACGAAGCCTCCACCTCATCGGAGTCTTTCAGCCAGTCATCCACGAGATCCCCTAAAGGTCACATTGACTTAAACACTCTCACCACTTACGGTCACATAGACCTTAACCTCAGGAGGCGAGGGCAGGGCATGGCCACTCCCCCCGTACGACCAGCGAAGGTTTCCAGCGACGAACCCTCGGCTGCAACACGCCACTTATGCGCGGGCCCATACGTGGACGAACATTTCCGCGACCTAGTGATCGACAAGATCTGCACGTCGCCCCACCGCAGGGTCGCCCCGTCTTACGGCTTCGACATAGTCCCCGTCATGCGCCACGCGTGGCGTGCCGCCACCCTTGCGGCCGTTGTGCGCGTCACGCTGTGGGGGTCCGTGATCGCGCCTGCATACACGGGCGCCCTGCCCGCGAGCGCTCTCATGGCATGTGGCCTCGCTCTCCTATTGCTGTTCCGGCTGGCCCTGCTCATCCACCGGGGCGACCGCGAGCCCCGGAGCGTCCGAAAGCCCGGACGCCGCAACAAGAAGCCGCAGTACCGCCATCGGCGCCGCCTACAACGGTTCCTCCCGCGAAGGAAATCGGAGAAGTCACAGGCTCTAGAACGCCTTGGAGGTATCGCACTCGGTCTGGCGACGACCGGCCTCGTGATCGGAAGCATTTATCCCCATCACGCCACCACGGCCCTTCACATGGGGGCGAGCATCGTGCTCGTGTGCCTCGTCATCGGAGCGTTGCGTCAGCTGCAGCTCAACCGGATCTTTCGGGCACCGACCCTGCGCCCAGGCCGGCTGTCCCCCCGGCAGCGGGTGGCCGACGTTCAGCAGAGGGACGTTCACACCGTGTACCGCCGTCCCCGCCACAGCCAGGACGAGGAAGCAGCCGACGATGACCTGACCGCGTTTACCCTCTTCGGCGAGAAGTCGCCATTCATCGGTGCCGGAGAGATCGTCTACCAATGGAACCCGCCCATGAGCGTCCAACTTCTGCGTCCTGTCGAGGACGACGACGCCCCACTGCACGAACGGGAACACCCCGTACCCCCCTTCCAGGCCCACGAACTCGTCGAGCACCTGCGCAACGCGGTCCGGCTACTGAACACCGACAGCGACGATGTCCGCCTGCCCGCCAAGGTCGGGGATCGCGTCTATGTTTCCGAGACCGACGTGGCAACCGATCGTTCCTTACTCCCCCAGAAGCTCACCGACGTGGATCTGCGGGAGATCATCAACACGCCAGGATCGAAGGGCCATCATTTCCTCGAGGTCACGACACCGTTGGAAGGCGCGGAGTACGTCGCGACCGTCCTGCTCCATGTCAGCGTACGGGGACGGACTCTGATCATCTCCACGGCGGCGTGCGTGCTAGCACACACGCCAAGGTCCTTCCAAAGGACAGCCGAGTTCGGCCAGCACGGCTTCATCGCGGTCATTTGGGCTGCATTTCGCGAACTGTCCGCCCTCCCCCAGCAAGTCCAGCACTCGTGGCGGCTCATCTGCTTTCTCCTCACCCTGATCAAAGCTGCAATCCTCCCCCCGGATCTCACCTCCACACCGATACGAAACGTCCTCATCGGTAGTCGTGTGAGCATCCGGGAGCAATCGGCTCAGGCTTGGTCCAAGGTGCAATTAGAGAAGACCGACATCCTTGGCCGGATGAAAACGATCGAACAACGTCTACTCCGGGCGGCAGGCGACTTTCTGCTGACCAAGGAAGTGGACGCGTCAGAGTTCAACAATCGAGCACTCAAGATCATCAATAGCGGGATTTTCAACTTCGGCGACAACAACACCATTAGCAATAACGCCGTAGGCGCTGCGGCTCAAGTCAGCGCACAGGGCCACCCCGCCACAGGGACCGATAGCCCCAGCGATGGAGGAACTCCGTGAACACCAACCGAGGCATCAGCGCGCATGGCGACGGCAACATCATTACCAACAACGCCGTGGGAAGCCACGCCCGAGTCACCGCGACGCCTCCCGCAGAGGCAGTCAGCGCTCCGGTGACCGGCTCTACGGCACTAGCGGATCGAGGCACGTGGGACATCGGGATCGTGACCATTCTTAGCGAGGAACTGCGCGCACTATGCGGCGAGTTGAAGCTCGAACGACACAAGGAGCCAGGCGGCCTGTACTTCTACCGCGGAGAACATGCCACTGCGGACTCCACCATCCGCATCGTCACCACTCAGGCTCAGAGCCAGGGGCAACGATCGACCATGGCCGCTTTGGAGAATTTGCGACGCCACTATGCGCCGCGACTATGGGCTCTCGTCGGCGTGGGGGGAGGTATCCACGACGATCACGCCCGCATCGGAAACGTCATCGTCTCGACCGAAGTCGTCTACTACGAGAACCGCAAGATCAATCCGCTCGGTGACGTCCGCAGACGTGGCGAACACCGGCAGTCACCGGCCCAGGTGGTGCACGCGGTGAACGCATTCTTCAGCGAGCACGGCACCCCGGCCCGCATACACGGCCAGCTAGCCTCACAATCATCACAGGATTATGAAGTGCATCCAGGGCTGATCGGCTCCGGTGAAGCAGTCATCGCCGATCGCGACAGCGACATCCGCCGGTACCTCGCGCACTACAACGAGAAGATACTGGCGGTGGACATGGAAGCAGGCGGCTTGAGCCAGTACTGGCAGGAGAACTCCGTCCACGGCGAGTCGAACCCCGGCTGGATCGTCATCCGAGGTGTCTCCGACAACGCCGATGCGGAGAAGGGACACGCACACCACGAACTCGCGGCCCGAAACGCCGCCCACGTTCTTCGGCTCCTGCTGCCCTTCCTCTGCTGACGCAATCGATGCCCCGCCAAAACCGACGCGACACCGAAAAGGTCTCCACATGACCAATTTTCTGTTAGGGATCCTCAGCTCTCTGGCAGCCAGCGCGATCTTCCTCGTCCTTGGCTTGCTGCGCGGCTCCCGCCCTCTGTGGTGGCTGGTCGCCGCCTCCTCCCGGTACACAGGGACCGGGCTAGGCCGCGTCTACAGTCACCAGTCCTCCGCCGAACAGGACCTCGCTCGCGACCTGCGTCGAGCCCGCTGGGTCAAGGTACTCGCAGGCCGAGGAAACGTGCTTACCCGTGAGGTCTTCTCACCCTTGTGGTCGGGAGGGCCGTCCCCGCAGTCGGTCCAGATCCTGTTGCCAGATCCCGATGCCCGAGAGGATTCGTGGCTCGATCGACGCTCTCAGGAGGTATCTCGGTTCGATCCAGGCTTCACGCGAGGTCTGCTCAGAAGCCAGGTCCGAACGAACATCGACTACCTGACCCGGGTGACGCAGGCGAGGGACGGCATCGAACTGCGCACCTTCAACCTGCCGAACAACTGCCGCGTGATCGCGACGGACCGCGCCGCCTACCTCACGTTCTACGATGCGTCGGCCCACGGCAGGAACTCTCCGTGCCTGTACGCCCGGGCGCCTGGCGTTCTGTACACCGCCGCCCTGCGCCAGTTCGACGCGACTTGGACACATGCCACGCCGGCTCTCCCGAGCCCCCTCCCCTGACGAACCGGGAATGCGCAAGCCCACCGCGGGCTCCCGGTCCAGGGGAACCCGCCGGCGGGCACGAGAACGGGGCCAGTGGCTTTTCTCCCCCGACCCGATTGAAGATGTCACGCAGTGGCGACCGGCTTGGGCACGCCGCCCGAGCGTCTCATAGGCGCATAACTCCTCGAGATCCGCACGGACGGAAGCCGGATCGAATCACATCGACACGCACCCCTCAGTTGGAGCGGCCGGACTTCCCCTCTGCAGTCCCGTCCAAGCGACGCACTCTCCGAAGACGCTCAAACGAACCTGACGGTTGTAATTCGAGATATTCGTGTCCACCGACCTCCGTCAAGGCAACCGAGGCTATCCGGGCGCTGCGCACACACCGGGCCGGCGACGCGCGGAAAAGCCGACCATGGCTGGTCCGCGCGCAGAACCACAGCGTCCTGCCGACGGCCCGATCAGGAGTCGTAGCGGCTACGGCCTCGGGGTGTTGGGCGCGCGCCGCCCGCCGGGCGCGATGGCCGTGCCACCGAGGCGCTGGAGCTGACCGGGCACTCGGTGCCGCCGGGAGATCACAGCTGATCATCGAGCACCTGTCGAACTGGTGTGGTCCCCGTACTCTGCGCCCTGCACCCCGCAAGCGCCCGACCGTACGAACTGGTTGTCGGCACACTCACTCCTTCTGGTAGCTGAGGTCTCCTCACCGCCACGTTTCTCCCCCTACGCGGTTACATAGGAGCACTCATCGAACCGAGTTCCGGGATCGAAGGACCGTAGGAGAGAAGTGATGGACATGCGAACTGAGGCCATCGAGAGGGCCGAGCTGGTCTTCTCCCTCTTCGACGCCAACGGCAACGGGGTCCTCGACTCCGAGGACTTCGACCTCATGACGGGCCGTGTTCTGGAGGTGGCGGTCGCATCGGACGGCGGCGCCAGGGAGGCCATCCGGGCCGCGTTCCGCCGCTACTGGACCACTCTGGCCGCGGAGCTGGACGCCAACGGCGATGGTGTGATCTCCGTCGACGAGTTCCGTCCGTTCGTGCTCGACCCCGAGCGCTTCGGTCCCACGATCACCGAGTTCGCCGAGGCGCTCGCCGTACTCGGCGATCCCGACGGCGACGGCCTGATCGAGCGCCCGCTCTTCGTATCGCTGATGAGGGCGATCGGCTTCGCGGAGGCGAACATCCATGCGCTTTTCGACGCCTTCGGCCCGGACGCCGAGGACCGCATCACCGTGACCACGTGGGCCAGGGGCATCGAGGACTACTACGCGCCGGACATGGGTGGAATTCCGGCTGACCAACTGGTGGCTGTCCGGGCCGTCTGACCCGGCCCGGACGTGAGCGTTCCGTGGCGGCGTGGGCCGTCCCGGGACGCCGCGGGTCGGGCCCCGGATCGCCCCCACGCGCGCGGGCGTCGGCCCCGTGAGGTCAAGGCGGTGCCGGGCCCGTGCGGACGTCTTCGTGAGCGGACGTCAGGATCGGGTCTTGTGCGCGAAGATCCACCGGTTCCCCTCCAGCGCGTCGTTCGGCTCGGGGAGGGGACCACGTCCCCTCTGACGGGTGAATTCGAAGGGCGTGTGCACCGAGGTGGACCAGCCCTTGGCCGCCAGGTCACCCGCGGAGTCGGGGCGCGGCCCCCTGTCGAAGAGGTCGAGCAGATCGATGCCGATCTGCTCTCGCGTCGCCGTGTAGATCGGGCTGTCGCGGTACGCGAGCAGGTCCTTCTCCAGCTTGGCCTCGAAGGCCAGGGCGCTGCCCCGGGTGGTGAGCCGGTCCACCGTGTCGATGAGGTAGGTCTCGGCGGGGCCCGGTAGGTAGAAGAGGAGTCCTTCGGCCAGCCAGACGCTTGGAGCGGCCGGGTCGAAGCCGACAGAGGTCAGGGCGGTGACCCAGTCGGCGCGCAGGTCGGCCGGTACCGGGATCCGCTTCGCCTTCGGGGCAGCCGACAGGTCGTCAAGCACCTGTTCCTTGAAGGCCAGCACGCCCGCCCTGTCGATCTCGAAGACGACGCAGTCGGACGGCAGGTCCAGCCGGAAGGCGCGGGTGTCCAATCCCGCCCCCAGCAGGACCACTTGGCGTACGCCCGTACCGACCGACCGGTGGAGGAAGTCGTCGAGGACTCTGGTCCGCAGACCGAAGTAGCGGGCGAACCTCCCCCACAACGGGTTGTCGTCCCCTTCCGGGACCTGTTGGATGCTCACCGGCCAGTCCGCGCAGGCGGGGGCTGCACGGACGAAGTGCTCCGCGTAGACATCCCGGGCCAGGCTGTCGTGGCGGTGGGTCTCGATCGCCCGTGCGGCGGCGACCAGGAGGGCGGTCAGTCCCACGCCTGCGTCCACGCCTTCCGCGCCGGTCCGCCGCGTCGCCGTGGTGGTCGTGTCCCCTTCGGTGGGAGCGAAGCACACGGAAGGGTCGCTGGTGGGATGGCGAGGGTCTCCGGTGATGGAGGTTTCACTCATCGGTCTCTTCTTTCCGGCAGCAGGACGGGCTTGATCACGCGTCCGGCGTCACAGTCGCGTTCGGCCTCGTTGATGTCGGCCAAGGGATAGGTGCGGATCAGTTGGTCGAAGGGGAAGCGGCCGGCCTGCCACAGACCGATCAGCCGGGGGATCAGCAGTCCGGGTACGGCGTCCCCCTCGCAGATGTGCCGGATGCTGCGGCCCCCGTCGAGCGTGCCCGGTTCGAGCGGCAGTGCGGTGTGGAGGCGGGCCACGAGACCGAGGGTGCCGGTGGGGCGCAGCGCGCGGAGCGCGTCGTTGATCAGCGGGGCGGAGGCCGTGGTGTCCAGGGCGTACTGCGCGCCGCCGTCGGTGTGCCGGCGGATGCGCTCGGCCAGTCCGGCCGTCACGGCGGGCAGCGGGACCGCGCCGAACCGTTCGGCCAGGTCCAGGCGCCCCGGATGCCGGTCGACGGCCACGGTCCGTGCGCCGGCGGCGGTGGCCGCCATGACTGCGGACAGGCCCACCGCTCCCGCGCCGAGTACGACGAGGGTGTCACCGGGGCCGGCACGGAAGGTGTTCAGCACGGCTCCGGCACCGGTGAGGGTGCCGCAGCCGAGCGGACCGAGCAGTTCGAGCGGCAGGGCGGCGTCGACCCTGACGGCGTTGCGCGACGGGACGAGGGCGTATTCGGCGAAGGAGGACTGGCCGAACCACCGGGGGGCCAGCGCTCTCCCGACGGCGTCGGTGAGCCGTGACGCGTCCTCCTCGCGTCCCCCGAAGAGGTTGAGTGAGGCGAAGGAGTCGCAGTAGGCGGGGGCAGCGCTGCGGCAGTTCCGGCAGTCTCCGCAGGAGTCGAAGCTCAGCACGACGTGGTCACCGACGCCGATCGCGCTGTCCGGGCCGTCGCCGGACGCCACCACGACTCCGCTCCCCTCGTGGCCGAGGACCGCCGGCAGCGGGGTGCGGCCGGCTGATCGCCGGACCGCGAGATCGGTCCGGCACATTCCGCATCCCGCGATCTCGACGAGGATCTCACCGGCGGCCGGGCCGGTGCTCAGGACGATGTCCTCGACCGCGAACGGGGTCTCGTAAGAGCGCAGCACGGCGGCTCGGAACCTCATCGCCCTTCCTCCGTCGGCCGGTGCACGACGAAAGGACGGAGGTTGCCGTAGAGGCCCCACGGCCCGCCCGCGACGCCGACGCCGCTGTCCTTGACGCCCGCGAAGGGCTGAGCAAGGGAGAGTTCGGCGTGGTGGTTGATCCAGGCCGTGCCGCATTCGAGCCGCTCGGCTGTCGCCGCCGCCCGGTCGAGGTCGGTGCCCCACACCGAACCGCCCAGCCCGAAGCCGGTGTCGTTGGCCGCTTCGACGGCTTCGTCGAGGTTTCGGTACGGCAGCACCGGCAGGACCGGCCCGAACTGTTCCATGGTCACCACCGGGTCGTCGGGAGGGACGTCGGTGAGGATCGTGGGAGCGAAGAAGTAGCCCGGTCCGTCGAGCCGGTGACCACCGGCCGCCGCCCGGGCGCCGGCCGCCAGGGCCCGTTGCGTGACCCGCTCGACGCGGGCCAGCTGGGGGGCGTTGTTGACCGGCCCGAGCCGGGTCTCCGGGTCCAGGCCGGATCCGACGACGACGGTCTTCGCGCGGTGTGCGAGGGCCTCGACGACCTCGGCGTGGAGCCGGGCCGGTGCATAGACGCGTTTGACCGCCATGCAGACCTGCCCGCAGTTGCGGAAGGCGGCCCAGAACAGCCGGTCCGCGACCCGGTCGACGTCGACGTCGTCCAGGAGGACGGCCGCGTCGTTGCCGCCCAGTTCCAGGGTGACGCGGGTGAGGGAGGCCGCCGCAGCCGCGGCGACGGCCCGCCCGGTCGGCACCGAGCCGGTGAAGGTGACGTGGCGGATACCCGGGTGGGCGGCGAGGTAGGCACCGAGGGGTTCCCGGCCGGTGATGACGGTCAGGACATCATCGGGCAGGGCTGTGGCGAGGACGGCACCGAGCAGTCGGGTGGCAAGGGGGGTGTACGGGGACGGCTTGAGGACCACGGTGTTGCCGGCAGCCAGTGCGGGAGCGAACTTCGCCGACGCGAGCTGGAGGGGAAAGTTCCACGGCACGATCGCGGCCACGGGCCCGAGAGACTGCCAGCGGATCTCGCTGTGTACGGGTCGGCCGTCGTCGATCCGGCGGGCGCGGGGAACCAGAGCGGCGAAGTACCGCAGCCGGGCCGCCGTACGGGCGACCTCGGCGTACGACTCGGCCAGGGGCTTGCCCTGTTCCCGGGTGAGCAACGGAGCGAGGTCGTCTCCGGCAGCATCCACGGCGTCGGCGGCGGCGTTCAGCAGGGTGGTGCGAGCGCCCGGCTCGGCGCGCCATCCGGCCCAGGCGCGCCGGGCCCGGTCGATCACGTCGTCCAGCTCGTGCGGCTGCTGGTCGGGGGCTTCGTCGAAGGTCTCCCCGGAAGCCGGGTCGATGACAGGGAGGCCTGGAGCGCGGTGTCCGGGGGCGCGGCCGGCTTCCGGTGTCGGCATCCCGGTGGTCAGTTGAGGGCCGGGACGTCGGCGGCGTGCTCCCGGGCCTGCCGGTCCATCTCGGCCCGGAAGGCGGCGACCAGGCGTGGCTGGATTCTTCCGGCATTCCGGTCACCGCCCGAGCAGACCGCTCCCCGCACGCCCACGATGTCCGTGCCGATACGGGTCAGCGGACCGAGGTCGGCCTGCTTGACGCTGCCCGCGAGGGCGGCGAGCAGACCGGATGCGTGGGCGCGGCGGACGAACTCGGCGCAGACGTCCGGCGGAACGTGGTCGAACAACCGCGTCCCGTCCTTGATCGCGGTGTCCAGCATGGCCGCGTCGGCACCGGCGCGGGCTGCGATGTCGGGCAGGGCGAGCGGGTTCACGCAGCCGACGCGATGGGCGTCGGCGTAGCCCGAGGCGACGACCAGCGCGTCCGGGCGGTGGTCCTTCACCGCCCGGACAACTGCCCGCATGACCTCGACGCCCTGCTCGGGAGTCGTGCATCCGTACAGGCCCACCTTGATGTACGTGGCGCCGGAGACGGCCGCGCCGAGCGCGGCCTGCGCCACGGTGCCCGGCTTGTACGGGACGTCGCCCACCGTGGCGGACACCGGTTTGTCCGCCGGTACCGCGTCGCGGATCTCCCGGATGACCCAAGGGAAGTTGGCGCCGAGCGAGCCCTCATCGGGCTTCTTGACGTCGACGATGTCGAGGTGCTCAGCCGCTTTCGCGCAGGCGAGCGCTTCCTCGACGCCGTCCGGGGAGATGAGAAGCAACACCGTGAACTCCTTCCGCCGCGAGTCCGCCCGGCCGGAGGACGGGGAACTGCGGATCACCTGGTTCATGTGCGGTGTGCTCATCCTTTCCATTGCCCGCGCGCACCGGTAGGGCGTGCGGGGTTCCCCGGGCGGCGTGTGTACGCACACGTACGGCTCCGTGTGCACCGGCGCGAACCAGAGCCTGTTGAGCCGCGCCGAAACGCCGAGGCGCACCCGCCGTACGTCACGCACACCGCACAGCACCGTTTCGGCGTGGCCGTCATGCGCGTGGGCAACGACCGCATGTACGGAGACGCCCTCACAGGCGGCTCCAGGTGCTGTGGGAGAGGCCGGACAACGACCCCGAGATCGTCCTCATCACACCGATGGTCTTAACGAGCCGGCTCGCACCCACCTGACCGACAGGCGCAAAGCATGGCGGCCCGCCGGGTCACTCATCACGCGGGCGCTGGTGGAACTCCACCGCGAACAGAGCGAAGAGGCCGGCACGGTCACGCCGTACGCGTCCAGGCCGAGGCCACCCCGGAAGCGCTGCGCGACGTCGAAGGCGCGGGGCCCCACTCGCGGAGGCCGACACGGCCCACCGGTCCCAGGGCCGGGAGTTGACGTCGTCGTCTTCGACACGGTGGACGGCAGCGGCGGCAGCCTGGGGCCAACGCCTGGCACCACAATGGCTTCCGCCCGTTCAATGTGGCGGTGACCCGGACGAAGGCCCGGCCGTACGTCGTTGCCGGCGGAGCCCGCCTCAGGATCGCCAAGCCCGGAACGGCCCTGGCCCGGCTTGCCGCACTCCTCATCGCGGGAATCGAGCGGTAACTCGGTCCGCATCAGCGGCCGCCGCTCCTGCGACCGGCCCCGTGCTCGACGCGCAGGACGTCCACCGCTGCGGCCGGTGGCCCTGCCCGCATCTTGTATCCGGTGTTCAGGCAGTCGACGACTTTGCGCCCCAACGACGCGGCGGCTGTGAGCACGTTCTCCCACCGGCGCCCAGGGGGGCTCCGATGCACACGTGGGGTCGTACCGTGCAAGGTTCTCTCCATTCGCGCACGCAAGGTACGAAGACTCGACGGCACGGCCCCGAGGCGATCTTGGTCAGCCCAGGAAGCTCAACCGCGACAGCCTGACCGGGCAACGTACCTTCTCGTTGGACTCCGCCAGTCGAGTCGAAGAAGTCCAGGCGGACGGGTGGAGCGAGCAATACGCCTACAACGCCGTCGGCGACCAATCCCGGACCGCCCTGGCCGCCCGGGCTCCAGGCCAGGCGGCCGCAGGAGATCGGCTCTATGAGGGGTCCCGTATCACGCGAGCCGGCCGTACCCGTTACACGTACGACGAGCAGGGCCGAGTCACGCAGCGCAGGACAAAGACGTTGAGCGGCAGAGTCCTCGTATGGCACTTCCAGTGGGACGCAGAAGATCGCCTCACGGACGTGCGTATCCCTCAAGGATTGGACTGGCGCTACCTCTACGATCCGCTGGGCCGACGGCTGGCCAAACAGCGTCTGGCCCCGGACCACCACATAGTCGAAACCACGACCTACCGGTGGGACGGCGCGCTGCTGGCCGAGGAACGTACCAACGGGACCGCCGTGGTCTGGGACTACGCCGGGCTCCAGCCGCTGTGCCAGCGTGAGTTCAAGTTCGACCGCGAACAGAACGAGCTCGATCGGCGATTCTTCGCGATCGTCACCGACCTGGTGGGCGCTCCTACCGAACTCGTGTCCACCGACGGCTCTCTGGCCTGGCGGGCCCGAAGCACGGTGTGGGGAGCCACGCAGTGGAACAAGGACAGCGTTGCCTACACACCACTGCGGTACCCCGGCCAGTACTTCGATCCGGAGACCGGACTGCACTACAACTTCAACCGCTATTACGACCCGAATCTGGGCCGGTATCTGTCGCCTGATCCCCTGGGCCTCGCACCGGCGATCAATCACTACGCATACGTCCCCAACCCCCTGGTGCTTTCCGATCCGCTGGGATTGGCCGGCTGCACGGCGGATCCCACATGGGGCGGACAGGTCCGGTGGACCCTTGATGAACACGGCCGGCCGTACGAGATGAACGCCATCGTGACCCGGAACATGCTCGATGAGGGCACCGACGCACGGAACACCATCATCCCGCCGGGCCACCAGTCGGGTGTGGGCCAGGCCCGCGGGCACATGCTGGCCAATCAACTCGGCGGTTCCGGGGATGAATGGAAGAATCTGTTCACCATCTCGCAGAACCCGACAAACACGCCATGGATGAGCATGTTCGAACAAAGAGTCTATGACGCTGTCGCGGATGGTGACGTTGTCACATACAACGTCTACCTGGAATACGTGAACGACGACCCCGACTCACCGCCGAAGAGCATTCACCTCGAGGCCTTCGGCCACCGGAAGGGACCAGATGGAAAGCTCCGGTTCGACCAGGAAGACATCCGCTCCAACCCAGCTCACGACGAACCTCGCCCCTGATACTCCCCCGGAGTCACCATGACCACCCTGACCGCGCTGACCACTATCTGCCCGCCCCCCGCGTCACCTCCCTCAGCCCCCGATTGGAGCCAGGTCGAGACAGAACTCGGCATACGGCTTCCCGAGGACTACAAGCAGCTCATGGCCACATATGGTCCTGGGGAGTTCTGCAATTTCCTCTCTCTGTACCATCCGCACGCCCCCCGCGAAGCGGCAGATCTCACCGGGCCCATGCCCGCCCGACTTCGGCAGCAGATCGAAGAAGTCAGGCACAACGCCCGGCAGCCGTGGCCACTGCCCCACCCCCCGGAGCAACTCTTCGCCACAGGGGTCACCGGGAACGGTGACTACCTCTTCTGGGTCACGCAGCCCTCGGACAAGCCAGACGCGTGGGATGTCGCGGTCAACCAGGCTCTGCGCGCGCCCTGGTACACCTTCACCGGAACCCTCACCCAGTTCCTCCTCGCGGTCATCAGCGGCACGACGCGGGTCCCCTTTTTTCCGGAAGACCTCCTCGACAACGGGACCACGTTCACCCCCGCCCGCCCGATCGTGGAGCCGACCCCCCCAACCGACCAGCAGGACTCCATGAACCCGACCGAAATCCGCGCATGGGCCCGCGCCAACGGCCATCCCCTCCCCGACCGCGGCCGCATCCCCATCGAGATTATCGAGGCATGGAAGCGGGGCAACACTGTCTGAGCCACAACTGGTCGCCTATAGCTGTCGCATGGAGCATTCCCGCTGATACAGCTCAGCTCGGACGCGACTACCCGACTGGATCGCGCGAAGGACCAACCTCGGGCGAGGAGGCACTTCGGGCCCTGCCTGTATCCAGATCAGAAGAGAGGCCGAGCGGTGGTGTTCCAGGCGGGAAGCCGACTACTGGTCAAGACGCGTTCGTGTTCGACTGGTCACCCCGTCGGCACAGCCCTACGATTTCGGCCTTGAACTCCGGCGTGAACGAACGACGAGGGCGGCGAGGCTTCTTCTTCCCCATGCTCTCCATGATGGACATCCTTCCGGGGCTGAACCCCAGATCTCGAATGTCCGTCAAAGCGGATCAAGCCCACTACACCTCGGGCGACGGCAAGATTCTGTCCGTGGCTGTCCCTGGGTAAGGCCCCGCCCCTGGCCGACGCTCCGACACCTGCCTATCCCCTCCACGCGCTTGCAAACGTAGACCGCTTCGCCCACCTGCAGTAGTGCACCAACGCCGGTATCACCCCTACAGGACCAACGTCGCGGGCGTCATTTCAGCGTCCGGATATCGCCCGCAAAACCCACCCCCGCACATAGTGCGCACGCACAAGACTGCAGCTCCAGAGGCCTCGGCCGCCGATTCACGATCGCCACGCACTCCACATCGTGCGTCGTCGGGAACAGAGGGGCGATGTGGAAGGGAGCCCGCCAGAGGTGGAACACGCTCGGTGACCTGCGGGCCGGCGGGCAGTCGCGCTCACCACTCAGTTGGCGCGGCCGGACTCCTCCTCTACAGTCCCTCCAAGCGACTCACTAGCCGAAGAAGCTCAACCGCACCTGACGGTTGTAATTAGAGATGTTGGTATCCACCAGACAGACGGACTGCCACGTCCCCAGTTCCAGCCTCCCCCCGATAACCGGCAAGGTGGCATGCGGCGGGACCAGCGCCGGGAGCACGTGGTCGCGGCCGTGGCCCGGGCTTCCGTGGCGGTGGCGCCAGCGGTCGTCGGCAGGGAGCAGGGTCCCCAGCGCCGTGAGGAGGTCGTCGTCGCTGCCGGCGCCCGTTTCCAGGATCGCGATCCCGGCGGTGGCGTGGGGCACGAAGACGTTGAGCAGGCCGTCCCGCCCGTGAGCGACGCGGTCCAGGAACCGCGTGCAGTCCTCCGTCAGGTCCATGACCGTCTCGGTCCGTCCCGTGGTGACGCTCAGCAGGTGTGTGGCAAAGGTGTCGGACATGGCCCCATTCTCTCGTCGTCGGGGCGGGCCGTGCCCACCGGGAAGATCCGGGGCCGGGCCAGGGTTGGTAGAAACGTGAACAACTTCGGGACTCGTGAGCTGGACGTGGTCGTCATCGGCGCCGGGCAGGCGGGGCTGTCCGCCGCCTATCATCTGCGCCGCGCCGGCCTCGACCCCGACCGGGACTTCGTTGTGCTGGATCACGCACCCCGGCCCGGCGGCGCCTGGCAGTTCCGCTGGCCCTCGCTCACGTACGGCAAGGTGCACGGCATGCACTCCCTGCCCGGCATGGAGCTGACGGGCGCCGACGGCAGCCGTCCCTCGTCCGAGGTGATCGGAGCCTACTTCGACGCGTACGAGAACCGCTTCGGCCTGCGGGTGCACCGGCCTGTCGAGGTGAGCGCCGTGCGCGACGGCGAGGACGGGCGGCTGCTCGTCGAGACCTCCGAGGGTACGTACGCCACGCGCGCCCTGATCAACGCCACCGGCACCTGGGACCGTCCGTTCTGGCCGCGCTACCCGGGTCAGGAGATGTTCCGGGGGCGGCAGCTGCACACCGCGAGCTATCCGGGGCCGGAGGAGTTCGCCGGCCTCCGGGTTGTCGTGGTCGGCGGCGGCGCGTCGGGCACCCAGCACCTGATGGAGATCGCCGAGGTCGCGGCGGAGACGTACTGGGTGACGCGGCGCCCCCCGGTGTTCCGCGACGGGCCGTTCGGCGAGGAGGAGGGGCGGGCCGCGGTGGCCATGGTAGAGGAGCGCGTACGCCGCGGGCTTCCGCCGCAGAGCGTGGTCAGCGTGACCGGACTGCCGCTCAGCGACGCCGTCCGGCGCGCTCGCGAGCAGGGCGTTCTCGACCGGCTCCCCATGTTCGAGCGGATCACGCCGGACGGGGTGGCGTGGTCCGACGGCCGGACCGTTGATGCCGACGTGATCCTTTGGGCGACCGGTTTCCGGGCGGCCGTCGATCACCTGGCACCGCTGAAACTTCGCGAACCGGGCGGCGGCATCCGCGTCGAGGGCACCCGGGCCGTGCGGGACCCACGCATCCACCTCGTCGGTTACGGTCCGTCCGCCAGCACCATCGGCGCCAACCGGGCCGGACGGCAGGCCGTCCGTTCGGTCACCCGGCTGCTGGACAGCGTGCCGGTCTGATCGGGCTCAGGTACGACTGCAGGAACAGAACACGCGAACAGGGGATCGGGTGTTCGCTCGAACGCGTGGCCGTGCCGTATCTGGTTGCCCAACTACCGTGCGACGCCAGATGATTACTACACGCACACAGCGGGCTGCAGACCGCTACTGCGCGTGTCCCACAGATGCACCACGCACAAGGAGAATCACCAGATGAACTTCCTGACCAACCTGCTTGCCGGCGTCGTCCACTTCGTGGGTTGGCTCGTCTGATCGTTCCTGCATGACCGCGCCGCCGCTCCCCGTCCCACGGGAGCGGCGGCGCTTCCGTGTCGGCTCCGTCAGAACCGAGTGCCGGGGCAGGTCCGCGAAGCGCGGATCCACCGTGACCGCCTCGGTGAGCGCGTCGAGCGTGCGGCGCACCCGGCTGAGCGGGTGGTCGGGGAACTTCGAGTCCCAGCGGGCATGGTCCGCCACATGGAAGCGAAGGCCGCCGCGCACATCCGGTGCGTAGGGGTGTGGGCGGAAATACGCGTCGGGGCCGACTTCCGCCATCACGACGGCTTCCCGCATCCCTGTCATCCCGCGCTCGGGTGCCTGGATCCTCACCACGGTGCTGCACTCCTGGCGAGGCACCGTGAAACTGCCGATGAACACCTGCCCCCTGGGCTGCCGGGGCAGTGGCACTTTGAGTATCTGCCGGAGTGCGGGCAGGCCGCCGAGCCGTTTCACCGATGCTTCGATGAGTCCGCCGCCCGCCTGCGCGGCCCAGTGGGTGAGGGTGGTCCGCAGCGCGGGCCCGTCGTCCAGGCCGGCCGGGAGATCGGGGGGCAGGGCGAAGTGGTGCACGGACAGCACATCGCCGTCGTCGTCGGCCCAGACTCACCCTGGGCGCCGCCGCCGCTGTCCAGGGGCCGGCATCCGGGGAGTTCCACCCCGAGCAGTGCTCTCATGCGTGGGGATCATGCCGCACCCACCGGCGGCTCCGCAGCCGGATCCCGCCCTCAGGTGGCAGCCGGAACTTGATGGCCGTCGCGGCGGATCAGGGCGGCATAGCGTCCGTCCTGCGCGAGCAGCTCTTCGTGCGTGCCGCGCTCGACGGTGCGGCCGTCGTCCAGGACGACGATCTGGTCGGCGTCCCTGATGGTCGAGAGCCGGTGCGCGATGGTGAGCGTGGTGCGGCCCTTCGAAAGGGAGTCGATGGCTTGCTGCACGGCGTGTTCCGTACGGGTGTCGAGCGCGCTCGTCGCCTCGTCGAGGATCAGCACGGGCGGGTTCCGGAGAATCGTGCGGGCGATCGCCAGCCGCTGCTTCTCGCCGCCGGAGAATCGGTATCCGCGTTCACCTACGAGGGTGTCGTAGGCGTCGGGCAGCCCGGCGATGTGCTCGTGGATCTGGGCGGCGCGGGCGGCGGCCTCGATCTCCTCGTCGGTGGCGTCCGGTTTGGCGAAGCGGAGGTTCTCGGCGACGGACGCGTGGAAGAGGTAGGTCTCCTGCGAGACCACGCCGACTGCCCGGGCGAGGGTGTCGAAGTCCAGGTCACGCACGTCGACGCCGTCGATGGTGACCCGGCCCCCTGTGACGTCGTACAGCCGCGGCACCAGGTAGCTGAGCGTGGACTTGCCCGATCCGGTGGGGCCGACGACGGCCAGGCCGGTCCCGGCCGGCACGGTCACATCGATGCCGCTCAGGGTCGGGCCGCTCTTCTCGTCGTAACTGAAGGTGACGTCCTCGAAGGCGATGTCGCCGCGGATCTCATCCAGCTGGACGGGCTTCTCGGGCTCGGTGATGTCCACCCGAAGATCGAGGTACTCGAAGATGCGCGCGAACAGGGCGAGGGACGTCTGCATCTGCACACCGGTGGCGAGCAGGCTCACGGCCGGCCGGAACAGGCCCTGCTGGAGCGAGACGAAGGCGACCAGGGTGCCGATGGAGACGGCCGTGGCACCCGACTGGAGGGTGAGACCCGCCGCCCAGTAGATGACGGCGGGCATGGCGGCCATCACGATTCCGATGGTCGACATCCGCCAGCGCCCCGCCATGTTGGAACGCACCTCGAGGTCGACGAGGCGCTCCGATTCCTCGGAGAAGGCCTTGGTGAGCGAGTCCGAGCGGCCCATCGTCCGGCCGAGCAGGATTCCGCTGACCGAGAGCGATTCGGTGACCGTGGCGGCCATGGCGGCCATCTGCTTCTGGCGCTGAGTGGTGATCTTCTTCCGCTCCCGGCCGACTCGCCGGCTGATCCAGACGAAGACGGGCAGCAGGAGCAGCGAGACGACGGTGAGCCGCCAGTCCAGCGCGAGCATGGCCACCACCGTCGCGATGACGGAGGTGAGGTTGGAGACCAGGGAGGTGGCGGTGGAGGTGACCGTCGCCTGCATGCCGCCGATGTCGTTGGCGATGCGGGACTGGACCTCGCCCGTGCGGGTCCGGGTGAAGAAGGCGAGCGGCATCCGCTGCAGTTGGGTGTATACGGCGGTGCGCAGGTCGTGCATGACGCGCTGGCCGACCGTCGTGGAGATCAGGGTCTGCAAAACGCCGAAGATGCTGTTCATCACGGCGGTGAGGATCATGCCGAGCGCGAGCAGCGTGAGCAGCCCCGTACGCCCCTGCGGGATCGCGGTGTCCAGGATCTCGCGGAGCAGGAACGGGGAGGCGACCGACACCAGGGAGGAGGCGCCGACCAGCAGCCCGACCACGGCGAGTCTGCCCCGGTAGGGCCGGAAGAGCCGGAAGATGCGGCGCAGTTCGGCGGGCGGCTGCCCCGTGTCTGCGGCTGGAGGTGTCCAGACGGGTTCGTCGGGTTTCATGGGCTCCTTCGAGAGCGTGCGAATGATGGAGCGCTCGTGCGTCCGGCGGCCGGCACGGAGGCCCGGTCGAGCTGACGGGGAGAGCGGACTTTCGAGAGCCTAGCTCATTGTTACCTCTATTCACAATGAACAAGGTCCTGATATTGTTCCCTCATGGACTCCCCCGACTCCGACGGCATGCTCGCCGAGCAGCTGCTGCGGCTCACCCGCCGTCTCCAGCGCATCCAGAGCCGGCAGCTGGAGCCGATCGGCATCACCCCGGCCCAGTTCCGCCTGCTGCGCACGACCGCGCATTACGACGGCGCGCCGCGGATGGCCGATCTCGCCGAGCGCCTGGACGTCGTCCCACGGGCTGTGACCACTCTGGTCGACGGCCTGGAGGCGAGCGGCCGGGTGCGGCGCGCCCCTGATCCGGCCAACCGCCGGGTGGTCCGTATCGAGATCACCGAGGAGGGCCGCGCCGTGCTCCGTTCGATGCGCGACGCGCGCAAGGCCGCCGCGGAGGAGATCCTGGCTCCATTGACCGCCGGACAGCGTGAGGTGCTCGGCGGACTGCTCACCGCTCTGGTCGACGGGATGCCGGAGCGCCGCCGCTGCTGAGGCACGCGGTGCGGCCCCCGCACCGCGCCGTCGAGGGGACCTGACATGCCGCTGCCGAAGCCGGAAGCCCTGCGCCCTGGGACGGCCCGCCCGCCGTCCCCCGATCGGGTGCCCGGCTGGAAGGCGTCGGGGACACCGGCGGAGCTGCGGGCCGGCCTGACGGCCCTGCTCGGCGCCGAGAAGGTCCTGTGGAAGATCTCCGACCTGGTGCGTTACGCCTCGGACGCCAGCCCCTACCGCTTCCTTCCGCAGGTCGTCGTGGTCCCCGAGGACATCGACGACATCTCCGCGATCCTCTCCTACGCGCACGGCAAGGGCCGTGACGTCGTCTTCCGGGCGGCGGGCACGAGCCTCAACGGCCAGGCACAGGGCGAGGACATCCTCGTGGACGTACGCCGGCACTGGACGGGGATCGAGGTCCTGGACGACGGGGCACGGGCCCGGATCCGCCCGGGTACCACCGTCATGCGGGCGAACATCACGCTCGCCCGGCACGGCAGGCTCCTTGGCCCCGATCCCGCCAGCGCGATCGCCTGCACCGTCGGCGGCGTCGTCGCGAACAACGCCTCCGGGATGACCGCGGGGACGACGCGTAATTCATACCGCACGGTCTCCTCCCTCACCTTCGTCCTGCCGAGCGGCACGGTGGTCGACACGGCCGAGCCCGAGGCCGACGAGCTGCTGCGCCACGCGGAGCCGCGCCTGTGCGACGGGCTGATGGCACTCAAGGCGGAGATCGAGGCGGACGCGCCGCTCACGGCCCGGATCCGCGCCAAATACGAGATCAAGAACACCAACGGCTACCGCCTCGACGCGTTCCTCGACGGATCGACCCCCGTGGAGATCCTGCGAGGGCTGATGGTCGGCTCCGAGGGCACCTTCGGCTTCATCTCCGAGGTCGTCTTCGACACCCTGCCCCTGGACCGGCACGTGTCCTCCGCGCTGCTGTTCTTCCCTTCCCTGACCTCGGCGGCGGCAGCGGTGCCCCGGTTCAACGAGGCGGGCGCGATCGCCGTGGAGCTGATGGACGGCAACACGCTGCGCGCCTCGGTGAGGGTCCAGGGCGTTTCCGCGGACTGGGCGGGTCTCCCACGGGCCACAGCGGCGCTCCTGGTGGAGTTCCGCGCCCCGGACGAGACCGCGCTGGGGACGTACGAGGAGGCGGCGGCCTCGGTCGTCAGCGGCCTCGACCTCGTCGTGCCGGCCGTCTCCGTCACCAACGAGTTCACCCGGGACGCCGGGACCATCGCGGGCTACTGGACGGCCCGGAAGGCGTTCGTCACCGCCGTCGGCGGCTCCCGCCCCTCGGGCACGACGCTGATCACGGAGGACTTCGCCGTTCCGCCGTCCCGGCTCGCGGAGGCCTGCGAGGCGCTGCTCGAGCTCCAGGCGGTGCACGGCTTCGACGCCGCCGTCGCCGGCCACGCGGCACACGGGAACCTCCACTTCCTGCTCGCCTTCGACGCCGCGAAGCCCGCCGACGTCGAGCGGTACGCGGCGTTCATGGACGACTTCTGCACGCTGGTCGTCGACCGTTTCGACGGGTCGCTGAAGGCGGAGCACGCGACCGGCCGCAACATCGCCCCCTTCCTCGAGCTGGAGTGGGGCCCGAAAGCCACCGAGCTGATGTGGCGCACGAAGCAGGTCATCGACCCCGAGGGGGTGCTGGCGCCGCGGATCGTCCTGGACCGCGACCCGAAGGCACATCTGCGCGGGCTCAAGACGATCCCCTCGGTCGAGCCGGTCGCTGACCCGTGCATCGAGTGCGGCTTCTGCGAACCGACCTGCCCCAGTGAGGACCTGACCACCACTCCGCGTCAACGGATCGTGCTGCGACGGGAGATGATGCGCCAGCCGGACCGATCCCCCGTGGAGGCCGGTCTGCTGGACGCCTACGGGTACGACGCCGTGGACACCTGCGCGGGCGACTCCACGTGCAAGCTGGCCTGCCCGGTCGGCATCGACACCGGCGCGATGATGAAGGACTTCCGCCACCACCGGCACTCCGCCCGCGAGGAGCGGATCGCGATGCTCACCGCGAAGTACTTCACGGCGGTGGAGACCACGGCACGGCTCACGATCGCCGCTGCCCACACCGCGCCCGGCGCGGCCCGTGACCGGGTGCTCGGGGCCGTGACCAGGCTCGCCCGCCGGGCGGTCCGGCCGGATCTCGTGCCGGAGTGGTTGCCGGAGACCCCCGGCGCCGCCTCGCGCAGGCTCCCCCCGACCTCGCGGGCGGGGGCGAGTGCCGTCTACTACCCGGCCTGCGTGAACCGTATCTTCGCCGGACCCGAGGACGAGAGTGCGCTGTCGCTCGCCGACGCCGTGGTCTCCGTGTCGGCGCGGGCAGGGAAGCCCGTGTGGATCCCCCAGGACGTCGCGGGGACCTGCTGCGCGACGATCTGGCACTCCAAGGGTTACGACGCGGCCAACGCGGTCATGGCCAACCGCATCGTGGAGGCCGCCTGGGGCTGGACCGCCGGGGGCAGGCTGCCGCTGGTGGTCGACGCCTCCTCCTGCACGCTGGGCCTGGCGCACGAGGTGGTGCCCTATCTCAGTGAGGCCAACCGGGAGTTGCACCACGAGCTGGCCATCGTCGACTCGCTCGTCTGGGCGGCCGAGGAGCTGCTTCCCGCCCTGACCCTGTTCCGCAGGACGGGCTCCGCCGTGCTCCATCCGACCTGCTCCATGCAGCATCTCGGCGATGTGGCACAGCTGCGTGCGGTCGCCGAGGCCTGCGCCGAGGAGGTCGTCGTCCCCGACGACACCGGCTGCTGCGCCTTCGCGGGCGACCGCGGCATGCTGCACAAGGAGCTCACGGACTCGGCGACCGCCAAGGAGGGGGCCGAGGTGGGCGCCCGGGAGTACGACGCGTATCTGTCGGCCAACCGGATGTGCGAGATCGGCATGGACCGGGCCACCGGCCACCCCTACCACTCGGCGCTGATCGAGCTGGAGCGGGCCACACGGCCGGTCCTCTGAAACCGGGCGCACGCCCGCACATCTGAAACCGGGTTCACGCCCGCACATCTGTAACCGGGCGCATGCCCGCACATCTTAATCCGGGCGCACCCCGCTCCCCGATCCACAGAACCGCCGGCCCGCCGCCGCGCCGCCGGCCGCGCCCCCATGCCCGTCCACACCGCCGCCGCGCCGTCGGCCGCAGCAAAGTCCATGGTTTACGCGCGAGAGTCCAATCGCATCCCTTGCACAACAACAGCCCCACCGTTCAAGGTCCTTACCAAGGTCCGGGCGCCCGCCTCCTCACGGGTCCCCGGATTCGTCTGCGCACCGTCGATCGCCCTTTCTGGAGGCTCGATGAATGACGACGCACCACAGGACCTGGACCCTCTGAACGCGGACGACGGCTCGATGAGCCGTCGTTCCGTGCTTCGCACCACAGCCGGGGCAGCCGGAATCGCCGGCGTCGGACTCGGCTTCGGAACCCTCGGCACCGGCACCGCGGCGGCGGCGGAGAATGCACCGGCCGCTCCCGCCGCCTCCCCTGCCCGCAAGGGCGCCACCATGGCCGGCGTCCCCTTCGACCGCCGCTCCACGGTGCGGGTCGGCATCGTGGGCCTCGGCAACCGCGGCGGCAGCATGATCGATCTCTTCCTCGCCGTGGCCGGGGTGCGGGTCGTCGCGGTCTGCGACCCGGTGAAGGACAAGGCCGAACAGGCCGCCGCGAAGGTCACGGCGGCGGGCCAGCCGGCCCCCGCCGTGTACGCGAACGGCGAGGACGACTACGAGAACCTCTGCAAGCGCGGTGACATCGACTTCGTCTACGTGGCCACGCCCTGGGACTTCCACTTCGAGATGGCGAAGACCGCCATGCTCAACGGCAAGCACGTCGGCGTCGAGTGTCCGGTCGCCCTGCAGCTCGACCAGCTCTGGCAGCTGGTCGACCTCTCCGAGCGGACCCGGCGGCACTGCATGCAGCTGGAGAACTGCTGCTACGGGCAGAACGAGATGCGGGTCCTGCGGATGGCGCACGCCGGCCTCTTCGGCGATCTGCTGCACGGCGCGGGCGCGTACAACCACGATCTGCGCGGGCTGATGTTCGACCCCGACTATTACGAGGGCCCGTGGCGACGGCTGTGGCACACCCGCCTGCGCGGTGATCTCTACCCGAACCACGGATTCGGGCCGGTGGCCAACTACATGGACGTCAATCGCGGCGACCGCGCGGTGTCCATCACCAGCGTCGGCTCCCCCTCGCTCGGCCTCGCCGAGTACCGCGAGAAGCACATGCCGAAGGGTGACCCGAGCTGGAAGGAGACCTATATCGAGAGCGACCGGACGATCAGTCTCGTCCGGACGGCCAAGGGCCGGGTGATCCGCCTGGAGCACGACGTGTCGACGCCCCACCCCTACTCGCGGATCAACAACCTCGGAGGCACGAAGGGCGTCTTCGAGGACTACCCGGCCCGGATCTATCTGGAGCCCGATCACACCGACGACCAGTGGGCGGACTTCTCCGCGTACGCCGACTGGGACCACTGGCTGTGGAAGGAGCACGCCAACCCGCCCGGTGGTCACGGCGGGATGGACTACATGCTGGTGTTCCGGCTGATGCAGTGCATGCGCCTCGGGCTCGTACCCGACTTCGACGTGTACGACGCGGCCACCTGGACCGCGCCGGTCCCGCTGAGCCACCTCTCCATCAAGGCCGGGGGAGCCCCGCAGCAGATCCCGGACTTCACCCGCGGCGAGTGGAAGAAGGCACGCTCGGGCATGGACTCCCAACAGCCCGACGAGTAGGCCGGATCGGGCCCCGTCGCCGGGGCCCGATCCCCCGCACCGAAATAATCGCTTGCCCCGAGTGGGGTCAGGAAGCGAACCTTGCACGGTTTGGTCCCCACTGTTCCACGAGGTCCTCCACGGATCTCCGCTTCCGATCCTTGGGACGTCATGCAGATTCGCGATCTTCCGTACTCGGATCCCGGCGATCCCGATGTAAGGTCAGGCCCCCGTTTTCTCTACTGGCTCGGGCGGAACCAGCTCACCGGCCAGCTCAAGTCCCTCGCCTGGGGGCTGCTCCACCACTGCGCGATCGCGGGCCTCCCGCTCGCCGTCGGCCTGGCGGTGGAGGCCGTCATCGACCGGTCCGGCCGTGACCTCGCGAGGGCCGGCGTCCTCCTCACCGTCCTGGGCATCCTCATCGCCCTGGGCGACACCATGCTCCACCGGACGGCGGTCACCAACTGGATCACCGCCGCGGCGCGGGTTCAGCAGCTGCTGGCGCGCAGAACCGCCGAGCTCGGCTCGGCGCTGACCCGGAGGGTGGCGGCCGGAGAAGTGGTCGCGGTCTCCACCGGCGACGTCGAGAAGATCGGATGGTTCGTCGAGGCCCTGTCGCGCTTCCTGGCTGCTGCGACCGCGCTGGTGCTGATCTGCGTCGGGCTGGTCTTCTACCTGCCCTCGCTCGGTGTGCTGGTCGCGATCGCCACCCCGGTCCTCGCCCTGACCGTACTTCCGCTGCTCCCCCGGGCCACCCGCCGGGCGGATCTCCAGCGTGAGAAGGCGGGCCGGGCCACGGAGCTGGCCTCCGACACGGTCGCCGGGCTGCGGGTGCTGCGTGGCATCGGCGGCGAGGAGCTGTTCCTCGACCGCTACCGGCGTGCGTCCCAGGAGGTCCGCGAGGCGGCCGTACACAGTGCGCGGATGTGGGCGCTCATCTCGGCGATCCAGGTGTTCCTGCCAGGAGTTCTGCTGATCTCGCTGGTCTGGTACGGCGCGACGCTGGCCCGGGACGGCCGGATCGACGTCGGCCAGCTGGTCACCGTGTACAGCGCGGCGACCCTGATGCTCTTCCCTCTGCGCAACGTGGAGGAGATCGCCATGGCGTACTCCTTCTCGCGGCCGTCCGCGCAGCGCGCGGTCCGGGTGCTGTCCCTGCGTCGCAGTACCCGCCCCCCGACGGCGGACACCGCCGTGCCCCAGGGCGATCTGTACGACCCGGTGACCGGACTGATGGCGCCGCAGGGCCTGTTCACCGCTGTGGTCTGCGGCGATCCCGACGAGGCGGGACGGCTGGCGGAGCGGCTCGGTGGCCACACCGAGCCGGACGACGACGTTTCCGTGCCGGCCCCCTCGGTGCTGCTCGGCGGTGTGCCGCTGGACGAGCTGCCGCTCGACACCGCACGTGCCGCGGTACTGGTGCAGGACAAGGACCCGGTTCTGCTCTCCGGGACACTGCGGGAGCTGCTGGACGTCCCGTCCTCGGGCGGCGTGTCGGCCGAGGACGCGCTCGACGCCGCCCGGTGCGGTGACGTGCTGGACGCGCTGGCGCAGGCGTCCGTCGACGCGGACGGAGACCCGATGAACACCCGGATCACCGAGCGCGGCAGGTCCCTGTCCGGCGGCCAGCGGCAGCGGCTGGCGCTGGCCCGGTCGCTGGTCACCGACCCGGAGGCGCTCGTGCTCGACGAGCCGACGTCCGCCGTGGACTCCCATACGGAGGCCAGGGTCGCCGCCGGTGTCGAGCTGCTGCGCCGGGGCCGTACGACGGTGGCGTTCGCCTCGTCACCGCTGCTGCTGGACGTCGCCGACCGCGTCGTGCTCCTGCACGAGGGCACGGTCGTCGCGGCGGGGACGCACCGCGAACTGCTGCGGGACGACCACCGGTACCGCGCGGTCGTGACCCGTGAGACCGAGGACGAAGCCGCTGCGCGGGACGGGATCCCCGCGTCCGGCGGCCTCCGGGCGGCCGAGGAAATCGAGGAGACGGCATGATCGGCCTGGCCACACCGGAGTACGACCCGGCCGCACCGCAGTCGGCGACGACCCTGCCGGTCGGTACGCCGACGACGGTACGGACGTATGTACGCGCCCTGCTGCGGCGCCACCGCAGGGCGTTCGCGGTGCTGATCGCCGCCAACGCGATCGCGGTGATCGCGTCGATCACCGGGCCCTACCTGCTCGGCGGGCTCGTCGAGGACCTGTCGAACGGTGTCACCGACCTCCATCTGGAGCGCACCGCCGCGGTGTTCGCCCTGGCGCTGGTCGTGCAGACCGTGTTCACGCGGGCGATGCGGCTGCGCGGGGCGATCCTCGGTGAGGAGATGCTGGCCGATCTGCGCGAGGACTTCCTCGTACGCTCGGTGGGCCTGCCGCCCGGTGTCCTGGAGCGGGCCGGTACGGGTGATCTGCTGTCCAGGATCACCACGGACGTCGACCGGCTGGCCAACGCGATGCGTGAGGCCGTGCCGCAGCTGGCGATCGGGGTCGTCTGGGCGGGGCTGCTGCTCGGCGCGCTGACCGTCACCGCCCCGCCGCTGGCGCTGGCCGTCCTGATCGCGCTTCCCGTGCTGGTCGTCGGCTGCCGCTGGTACTTCCGGCGGGCGCCCTCGGCGTACCGCTCGGAGGCGGCCGGGTACGCGGCGGTCGCGGCCGCGCTCGCCGAGACCGTCGACGCCGGGCGGACCGTCGAGTCCCACCGGCTGGGGTCCCGCAGGGTCGCGCTGTCGGACCGTCGGGTCGCGGAGTGGACAGCATGGGAGCGGTACACCCTTTTCCTGCGCTCGGTGCTCTTCCCGGTCATCAACACCACGTACGTGACGATCCTCGGCGCGGTGCTGATGCTCGGCGGCTGGTTCGTGATCGAGGGCTGGATCACCGTCGGACAGCTGACGACGGGGGCGCTGCTGGCGCAGATGATGGTGGACCCGATCGGTCTCATCCTGCGCTGGTACGACGAGCTGCAGGTCGCCCAGGTGTCGCTGGCCAGGCTCGTCGGTGTACGGGAGATCGAGCCCGACGCCGGTGACGACCTCGTCGGTCCCGACGGCCGGGAGGTGAAGGCCGAGGAGGTGCACTTCGGTTACCGCGCGGGCGTCGACGTCCTGCACGAGGTGTCCCTGGACGTCGCCCCGGGTACGCGGCTGGCGCTGGTCGGTCCGTCGGGTGCGGGCAAGTCCACGCTGGGGAGGCTGCTGGCGGGGATCTACGCGCCCCGGGCCGGTTCGGTCTCGCTCGGCGGTGCCGAGCTGTCCCGGATGACGGCCGAGCGGGTACGGACCCATGTGGCTCTCGTCAACCAGGAGCACCACGTGTTCGTGGGCTCGCTCCGGGACAACCTCCTGCTCGCCCGTACGGGCGCCGAGGACGCGGAGCTGTGGGCGTCGCTCGCCGCCGTGGACGCGGACGGCTGGGCGAAGGCTCTCGACGCGGGTCTGGACACGGAGGTCGGCTCGGGCGGTCTGGCCCTCACCCCGGCTCAGGCGCAGCAGATCGCCCTGGCCCGCCTCGTCCTGGCGGATCCGCACACGCTGGTGCTGGACGAGGCGACGTCGCTGCTCGACCCGCGGGCGGCCCGGCACCTGGAGCGGTCGCTGGCGCAGGTGCTGGACGGCCGCACGGTGGTGGCGATCGCGCACCGGCTGCACACCGCGCACGACGCGGATGTGATCGCGGTGGTCGAGGACGGCCGGATCAGCGAACTGGGCAGCCACGACGAGCTGGTGGCCGCGGAGGGTGCCTACGCGTCGCTCTGGAGGTCTTGGCACGGCTGAGCGACGGGCGGCCGTCGCCGTCCCGGCCTGGCCCTGCCGCGCGTCACCGTCCCGGCGGCAGGGCCCCGGCGCACAAGAGGCGAACTCGGTCCCCTCCGGTAAGGATGAGGGAGTGACTGGCCTCGGATACGGGGCAGGCGAGCGATGACCGCGTAAACCCGAGAAGGGACGCACACCGTGGCACGACCCAGGATTCTCGTTGTCGGCGCCGGCTTTGCCGGGGTCGAGTGCGTGCGTCGGCTGGAGCGCACCCTCGCGCCCGGCGAGGCGGACATCGCGCTCGTCACCCCGTTCTCGTACCAGCTCTACCTGCCGTTGCTCCCCCAGGTCGCCTCCGGGGTGCTCACCCCCCAGTCGGTCGCCGTCTCCCTGCGCCGCAGCCGGCGCCATCGCACCCGGATCGTGCCGGGCGGGGCCATCGGGGTGGACACGAAGGCGAAGGTCTGTGTGGTCCGCAAGATCACGGACGAGATCGTGAACGAGCCGTACGACTACATCGTGCTGGCCGCGGGCAGCGTCACCCGGACCTTCGACATCCCGGGGCTGGTCGAGAACGCCCGGGGCATGAAGACCCTGGCCGAGGCCGCCTACATCCGGGACCACGTCATCTCCCAGCTCGATCTGGCCGATGCCAGTCACGACGAGGAGGAGAGGGCGTCCCGGCTGCAGTTCGTGGTGGTGGGCGGCGGGTACGCGGGCACGGAGACGGCCGCGTGTCTGCAGCTGCTCACCACCAACGCCGTCAAGCACTACCCCAGGCTGGACCCCAAGCTGATCAAGTGGCATCTGATCGACATCGCGCCGAAGCTCATGCCGGAGCTCGGCGACAAGCTCGGTCTCAGCGCCCTGGAGATCCTGCGCAAGCGCGGGATCGAGGTCTCGCTCGGTGTCTCCGTGGCCGAGGCCGGGCCGGACAAGGTGACGTTCACGGACGGCCGGGTGCTCCCCTGCCGCACGCTGATCTGGACCGCGGGCGTCGCGGCGAGTCCGCTCGTCGCCACGCTCGACGCCGAGACGGTGCGCGGCCGGCTCGCCGTGACGCCGGAGATGACGCTGCCCGGCAGCGACGGCGTCTTCGCGCTCGGCGACGCGGCGGCGGTGCCGGACCTTGCCAAGGGCGACGGGGCGATCTGCCCGCCCACCGCGCAGCACGCCATGCGCCAGGGCCGCAAGCTCGCGGACAACATCATCGCCTCGCTGCGCGGCCGTCCGTTGCAGCCGTACGTCCACAAGGACCTCGGTCTGGTCGTGGACCTCGGTGGCCGTGACGCGGTGTCCAAACCGCTGGGCATCGAGCTGAAGGGCCTGCCGGCCCAGGCCGCGGCGCGCGGCTACCACTGGGCTGCGCTGCGGACGAATGTCGCGAAGACCCGGGTCATGACCAACTGGCTGCTCAACGCGATCGCCGGTGACGACTTCGTGCGGACGGGGTTCCAGGCCCGCAAGCAGGCCACCCTGCGCGACTTCGAGTACACGGACGCGTATCTCACGCCGGAGGAGATCCGCGCGCACACGGCCGGCGCCGACGTCCGCGGCTGAACCGCCCCGCCCGGCCCCTGTCCCCGCCGCGGGGCGGGGGCCGGGGTCATGTCCGGCGGGAGAGCACCGTGTCGACCGTGTCCGCCTCCTCGGCCCGCTTGTCCTCGCGGTAGCGCAGGACACGGGCGAACCGCAGCGTGACGCCCGCCGGGTAGCGCGTGGAGGCCTGGAGTCCGTCGTAGGCGATCTCCACGACGAGTTCCGGGCGCACCGTCACGACGTGTCCGTCGTCGCCGGTGGCCAGCTCCTGGAGCCGTTCGGTCTGCCACGTGAGCACCGTGTCCGTGAGCCCCTTGAAGGTCTTGCCCAGCATCGCGAACGTGCCGTCCTCCCGGCGTGCCCCCAGGTGCAGGTTGGAGAGCTTCCCGGTGCGCCGGCCGTGGCCCCATTCGGCGGCGAGCACCACGAGGTCCAGGGTGTGCACGGGTTTCACCTTGAGCCAGGAGGCGCCCCTGCGGCCGGCGCTGTACACCGCCGTGTCGCCCTTGACGACGACGCCCTCGTGGCCGCGGGCCAGTGTGGCCTCGGAGAACGCCACGGCCGCCTCGCGCTGCGCCTCGTCCGCCGGGTCCTCCACGACGACGCGGCGTACGCGCATCGGCTCGGGGACCAGCCCTGCCAGTTCCCGGTGGCGTTCGGCGAAGGGGAGGTCGAGGAGCTCGCGGCCGTCGACGGACAGCACGTCGAAGAAGACGGGGACCACGGGGACCGCGCCCGCCGCGGTGGCGACGTCGCGCCGGGATCCGACCCGGCCGGCGGTCTCCTGGAACGGCCGGGGCCTCCCGTCGTCCCCGAGCGCGATCACCTCGCCGTCGAGGATGAACCGGCCTGCGGGGAATCCGGTCACCGCCGCTGCGAGTTCGGGGAGCCGGTCGGTGATGTCGTCGAGGGTGCGGGTGTAGACGCCGACCCGCTCGCCGTCGCGGTGCACCTGTACGCGGATCCCGTCCAGCTTCTCCTCGACGGCGCAGGACCCCAGCCGGTCGATCGCTTCGGTCACCGAGCGGGCGGTGTGCGCGAGCATGGGCTGGACCGGCCGTCCGACGGTGAGCCGGAAGGACGCGAGGCCCCCGGGGCCCTCCGCGAGCAGCGTACGGGCGACGGGTCCGAGCGACCCGGCGAGCATGACGGCGCGCCGTACGTCGGCGGGCGGTGCTCCGGCGGCGTCGGCCAGGGCGTCGACGGCGACGGCGTCCAGCGCGCCCTGCCGTACCTCACCGGTGGGCAGTGCGCGAAGGAAGCGCTGCTCGTCGGCGGTGGCGGCAGCGAGAAGGCCGGTCAGACGTTCCTTGCGGGCTGCCTGCGAGCCCGGGCCGCCGAGGGATCCGATGGCCGTCAGTTCCGCGTCGGTCTGCGTGACGGTCAGCGTGGGAGTGTCGGCGGGCGTCACGTCGTGGCGCAGGGCGCTCCAGCCGATCCCGAGCCGGCCCTGCGGGAGGCGCCCGGCGAGGTAGGGGATGACGACCGGGACGTCGTCCGGCCCCGCCTCCCGGAAGAGCCCGGCCAGCAGGGCCGTCTTCCGGGTACGGGCCGACGTCGCGGCGACCTCCAGGGACACATGGGCGAGCCTGGCGAGCAGCATGCCGCCATGGTGCTACGGCGGCGGGCCCACCGCCCCCCGGAGAGCGCTCCGGCGTCAGATGACGTTGAGCGCCGCCGCGGCGCCCACTCCCCCGAGGATCATGAAGAGAGGCATCAGCACCTTGAGCTCCACCCAGCTGCCGGCCCGGAACCGCATGGCCTTCGGCGGCCCGAGCGGATACCACCGCTTACGGCCCAGCGGTATCGGCCACAGGATCGGGCAGCCCGAGACGGTCAGGGCGTCGCCGATGTCGTGGACGAGGGCACCGAGCACGATCGGGAGTCCGAGCCAGAGGTACTCCTGGCCGGGCGCGCTGAACAGCCAGTCCGAACCGTTGCCCGGCTGATCGAGCACCCCCGCGAGAATCCAGGCGCTGGTGGCACCCAGCAGCCATACGAGGACGTCGCTGGAGACCCTGGCCGCCCGCCACAGCAGGCCTTCCACGGCCAGCACGAGGTGGACGAAGAGGATGCCCAGGACCGCCCACCGGCCGCCGAAGACGGCGGCGGCCGAGGCTCCGCCGCCGATCAGCACCGCCCAGAGCCAGGTGTGGGTGAGGGTGCGGTGGCCGCCGTTCCTGCGCGGGTCGCCGGGGCCCCGGGTCGCCTTGTAGACGGAGTACGAGAGCTTGTCGACTATCTCGCAGACGCCCTTGGAGATCGGTCCGAAGGCCCGGGAGATGGTGGCCGACTTGTGGTCGAGGTCCGGGGCGAGCGCGGCGCCGGCGGTGATCAGGGCGCCCACGACCAGGACGGGCCAGGGCATCGTGTGGCCCATGGCGGCGGCCGCGGCGCCCACCCCCAGCCAGGCCGCTGCCCCTGACAGAGAGTGTGCCGGTCCCATCATGGCTGTTCCCGCCCCCATCGTGATTCGGCCGTGTGTCCAGGCCGGGCCGCCATCGTCTGTGTGCGGCAGCCGAGTTGAGTGGGAAGCGTATCGTCCGTGATCTTCACCGGCTCCTCCGGTTCCCTCATCCGGGCCGGAGGCATGCAAGATGGGGGCGTGACCCTTATCGATCAGCTGCCCCCGACCGCAGACCCGGACGCCCTCTTCGAGGCCTTCTCGTCATGGACCGAATCGCAGGGCATCACCCTCTATCCGGCTCAGGAGGAGGCGCTGATCGAGGTGGTCTCCGGGGCCAACGTGATCCTCTCCACCCCCACCGGGTCCGGAAAGAGCCTGGTCGCGGCGGGTGCGCACTTCACGGCACTGGCCCAGGACAAGGTCACTTTCTACACCGCGCCCATCAAGGCGCTGGTCTCGGAGAAGTTCTTCGACCTGTGCAAGCTCTTCGGCACGGAGAACGTCGGCATGCTGACCGGGGACGCCTCGGTCAACGCCGACGCCCCGGTCATCTGCTGCACCGCCGAGGTGCTCGCGTCGATCGCGCTGCGTGACGGCAAGTACGCCGACATCGGCCAGGTCGTGATGGACGAGTTCCACTTCTACGCGGAGCAGGACCGCGGCTGGGCGTGGCAGATCCCGATCCTGGAGCTCCCGCAGGCACAGTTCGTCCTGATGTCGGCCACCCTCGGCGACGTCAAGATGTTCGAGGAGGACCTGACCCGCCGGACCGGCCGCCCGACGTCCGTGGTGCGCTCCGCGACCCGGCCGGTGCCGCTGAGCTACGAGTACCGCCTGACACCCATCACGGAGACGCTCACCGAGCTCCTGGACACCCGGCAGTCGCCCGTCTACATCGTGCACTTCACGCAGGCCGCCGCGGTGGAGCGGGCCCAGTCGCTGATGAGCATCAACATGTGCACGAAGGAGGAGAAGGAGAAGATCGCCGACCTGATCGGCAACTTCCGCTTCACCACCAAGTTCGGCCAGAACCTCTCCCGTTACGTGCGGCACGGGATCGGGGTGCACCACGCGGGCATGCTCCCCAAGTACCGCCGCCTCGTCGAGAAGCTCGCGCAGGCGGGCCTGCTGAAGGTCATCTGCGGCACGGACACGCTGGGTGTCGGTGTCAACGTCCCCATCCGCACGGTGCTCTTCACCGCTCTCACCAAGTACGACGGCACCCGCGTGCGCACCCTGCGGGCACGTGAGTTCCATCAGATCGCGGGCCGGGCCGGCCGGGCCGGGTTCGACACGGCGGGCTTCGTCGTCGCACAGGCTCCCGAGCACGTCATCGAGAACGAGAAGGCCGTCAAGAAGGCGGGCGACGACCCCAAGAAGAAGCGCAAGGTGGTCCGCAAGAAGGCCCCCGAGGGCTTCGTCGCCTGGTCGGAGACCACCTTCGACAAGCTGATCCAGTCCGAGCCGGAGCCTCTGACCTCCCGCTTCCGGGTCACGCACACGATGCTGCTCTCGGTGATCGCCCGCCCGGGCAACGCCTTCGAGGCGATGCGTCATCTGCTCGAGGACAACCACGAGCCTCGCAAGGCGCAGCTGAGGCACATCCGCCGGGCCATCGCGATCTACCGCTCGCTGCTCGACGGCGGCGTGGTGGAGCAGCTCGACACACCCGATGCCGAGGGCAGGATCGTACGGCTCACCGTCGACCTCCAGCAGGACTTCGCGCTCAACCAGCCGCTGTCCACCTTCGCGCTGGCCGCCTTCGACCTGCTGGACGCCGAATCCCCCTCGTATGCCCTGGACATGGTCTCCGTCGTCGAGTCGACGCTCGACGACCCGAGGCAGATCCTGGCCGCCCAGCAGAACAAGGCGCGGGGCGAGGCCATCGGGCGGATGAAGGCGGACGGTGTCGAGTACGAGGAGCGGATGGAGCTGCTCCAGGAGGTCACGTACCCCAAGCCGCTGAGCGAGCTGCTCTGGCACGCGTACGACGTGTACCGCACGAGCCACCCGTGGGTCGGTGACCACCCAGTGTCGCCGAAGTCGGTGATCCGCGACATGTACGAACGGGCCATGACCTTCACGGAGTTCACCTCGAACTACGAGCTGGCCCGCACCGAGGGCATCGTCCTGCGGTATCTGGCGAGCGCGTACAAGGCCCTCGAGCACACCATCCCCGACGACCTGAAGTCGGAGGACCTGGAGGATCTGATCGCCTGGCTGGGCGAGATGGTGCGTCAGGTGGACTCCAGCCTGCTGGACGAGTGGGAGCAGCTGGCCAACCCGGAGGTGGAGACCGCCGAGCAGGCGCAGGAGCGGGCCGACGAGGTCAAGCCGGTGACGGCCAACGCCCGTGCCTTCCGTGTGCTGGTGCGCAACGCGATGTTCCGCCGGGTGGAGCTGGCCGCGCTGGACCGGGTCCGCGACCTGGGCGAGCTGGACGCCGACTCCGGCTGGGACGAGGACGCCTGGGGCGAGGCGATGGACGACTACTGGGAAGCGCACGAGGAGCTGGGTACGGGCCCGGACGCGCGCGGCCCGAAGCTGCTGAAGATCGACGAGGACAAGGAGCACGGTCTCTGGCGGGTGTGGCAGGCCTTCGCCGACCCGGCAGGGGACCATGACTGGGGAATTCGTGCGGAGGTCGATCTCGCGGCCTCCGACGAGGAGGGCCGGGCGGTCGTCCGGGTCACGGCCGTGGGCCAGCTGTGACGGCGCGCCGGCCAGGAGAGTGGAGAAGAACCGCATGACGAACCCCGCCGACAGCCTGGTCGATCTGCTCGACCTGGAGCGGATCGAGGTCAACATCTTCCGCGGCCGCAGTCCCGACGAGTCCCTGCAACGGGTCTTCGGCGGGCAGGTCGCGGGCCAGGCGCTGGTCGCGGCCGGCCGCACGACCGACGGGGACCGTCCCGTCCACTCGCTGCACGCCTACTTCCTGCGTCCGGGCCGTCCCGGCGTGCCGATCGTCTACGACGTGGAGCGGGTGCGGGACGGCCGGTCCTTCACCACGCGCCGGGTCACGGCCGTGCAGCAGGGCCGGACGATCTTCAATCTGACGGCGTCCTTCCACCGCCCGGAGGAGGCCGGCTTCGAGCACCAGCTGCCGCCGGCCCGCGTGGTGCCCGGTCCGGACGAGCTGCCGACGGTCGCCGACGAGGTGCGCGAGCACCTGGGCGGTCTGCCGGAGGCGCTGGAGCGCATGGCCCGCCGCCAGCCCTTCGACATCCGCTATGTCGACCGGCTGCGCTGGACCCAGGACGAGGTCAGGGACGCGGACCCGCGCAGCGCGGTCTGGATGCGCGCGGTCGGCCCCCTGGGCGACGACCCGCTCGTGCACACGTGCGCGCTGACGTACGCGAGCGACATGACGCTGCTGGACGCGGTACGGATCCCGGTCGAGCCGCTGTGGGGGCCGCGCGGCTTCGACATGGCGTCGCTGGACCACGCCATGTGGTTCCACCGGCCGTTCCGGGCGGACGAGTGGTTCCTCTACGACCAGGAGTCGCCGATCGCCACGGGTGGGCGCGGCCTGGCCAGGGGGCGGATCTACGACCGTCAGGGGCAGCTGCTGGTGTCCGTGGTGCAGGAGGGGCTGTTCCGCCGTCTCGACGGCGCGTAGGCCCTGCGAACGGGGTCGGTCAGGTGCCGGGCAGCGGGTCCTGGTCGACCTCGTGGCGGCGGGTCCGGATGTCCGGGCCCGCCGGGTGCAGCTTGGCGTCGCAGGAGGGGCCCAGCCCCGTGCGGCGTGATTCCGCGCCGGTGAGGGGCCGCCCGCAGAGGGCGCACCTCACCGGGCGCCGGCCCTCGCGACGGCCGGCGTCCGGCTGGGGTCCGGGGAAGAGTTCGGGAAAGGGCTCGGGCGGTTCCACATTCGGATCCTCTCAGGCCGGTGTGACACACCACGGAGGGGCACAGCGGTGAGCAGCGTACTGAGGATGGTGCCCGCGCCACGGGGCGAGGGGCCGGCCGGGGGCGGCATCGCCGCTCCGGTGGGGCACCAGGTGCTGTGCGCGGACGGGCCGGCGCCCGAGCGCGTCGCGGCGTACGTGGAGCGCGAACTGCCGCCGGGCGGGATACCCGCCTACCGGGCGGCACGGGGAAGCGGTGCGCGCTTCTTCGTCCTGTGGGCGGACGAGCACCGCCGGGAGCGGCTCGCCACCCTGGTGACGGTGTCCGCCGGGAGCGGTGTCGCGGCCTACCAGGTGCTCGGGGCGCAGGGGGAGCTGATCGGCACGATCGTCCGTGAGAAGGCACTGCGGGGCAGGGGGCTGCGTACCCGCTGGACGGTGACTGCGGCGGGTGGCCAGGAGGCGGTGGGCTTCAAGGGCCGGATCCTCTGGTGGTGCGTGTGGTGGCTGCTGTCCCCGCTGCAGACGTTGATCATTGTGGTGAGTCTGCTCAGCGGCGACGGTGACGCGGCGCGTGGGCCCCGCCGCATCGTGTGGCGTGCGGGCGGGCGGGCCGCGCTGGAGTTCAGGTCGAAGGGCGACACGGTGCACCTGCACACGCCCGGGTACGACCGGCGGCTGGGTGCGGTGCTCGTGGCCGTGCTGCGCACGTTCGACAGCCCGCTGCTCGGCACGGAGTGGGACGACGCGAAGGACTGACGGTCGGTCCCGCTGCCGGTCGAGCGCCTCGTCAGGGCCCGGCGTAGCTCTCCGCGTCCTCGGGCGACAGCGGACGCAGCCTCCGCGATCGTGGTCGAGCAGGGCGGCGAAGGTGCTCGGGGGGCCGAAGCGCGGGGCGGCGAACCGGCCGACGACCCCCTGTGACGCGATCAGCGCGCTTGTCCGCAGGTCGCCCACCGGTCCGTGCGCCGCGACCTCCAGATCGACCTGCGGGGCTCCGTCGTCATCGAGCCGGTCGACATGGCGTTTCTCCGGACGGGCCTCGGAGGGTGCGTCGCGCCGGCTCGGCGCGACGGCGCACGCTCCGGTCCGGGACCAGGTGGAGGCGCGCATCCGGTCCGAGGGCAGGTATGCACCGAGTTTCTGCCTGTACCTGGTCATCGCGGGGCTCATCGGATCGGTCGGTATCGTCACCAATTCCCAGATCCTGATCGTCGGGGCGATGGTCGTCGGTCCCGAATACGGAGCGATCGTCGCCGTGGCGCTGGGCTTCGACCGGGGCGACCGGGCCATGGTGCGCAAGGGGCTGTCCCGCCCTGTGCGCGGGCCTTCTGCTGACGATCGCGGTCACCTTCCTCTTCAGTCTGCTCATCCGCGGATTCGGTCTGCAGTCCCAGGCCTTCGACCTGGGACTGCGACCGGTGTCCGATCTGATCAACACCCCGAACTTCTTCTCCGTCGCCGTCGCCGCCCTGGCCGGCGTGGTGGGCATCGTGTCGCTCACCGAGGCCCGCACGAGCGCCCTGCGCACGGCGGGCAGACCTGAGAAGTGGCTCCTGAGCGGCCGGAATCCCGCCGGCCCGGGATGATGGGAAGCGGGGCCGCACGGCCCCGCTCGCGCCAGGAGGGCCGACATGCCCCGGGAAGCCGTTTCACCACTCCGTGCCGTACCTGGCGCGACGCCCGAGGAACGGGCCGCTCTCGGCAAGGCGGCCCGTGGAAGGGCGCCCCGTTCGAGCCACGGCGTCTTCGACCCGCCGCCGGACCGGCCCGATCCGCTGACGGTGCTGGAGGCACAGTCGGCGGCCCGCGTCCCCGAGCTCGTCCCGATCCGCTACGGGCGGATGACGGAGTCGCCGTTCCGCTTCTACCGGGGCGCCGCGGCCGTCATGGCCTCCGACCTCGCCGGGACGCCGGACTCCGGACTCCGGGCCCAGCTCTGCGGCGACGCCCACCTGCTGAACTTCAGGCTGCTCGCCTCACCCGAGCGCCACCTGCTGTTCGACATCAACGACTTCGACGAGACGCTGCCCGGCCCCTGGGAGTGGGACGTCAAGCGCCTCGCGGCCAGCTTCGTCATCGCGGGGCGTGCGAACGGATTCACGGACCGCGAGCGGAAGCGCATCGTGCGGGCCACGGTGCGGTCCTACCGGGAGTCGATGATCCGGTTCGCGGGCATGCGAAACCTCGATGTCTGGTACACGCGGATCGACGAGGACCAGCTCCGGGCGGTGGGCGCCGGCAAACTGGCCGCCAAAGGCCGCGAGCGCCTGGCCGGAGTGACCGCGAAGGCCCGCACCCGGGACAGCCTGCAGGCCTTCGACAAGCTCACCGAGGTGTCCGGTGGGCGGCTCCGGCTCTCGGCGGATCCGCCGCTGCTCGTACCGGTCGCGGACCTGTTGCGGGACGAGCGCGACGCCACGGAGCAGCAGTTCCGGCGACTCGTACGACGCTACGGCCGCAGCCTCCCGTCGGACCGGCGCGCCCTGCTCGCCGACTTCCAGCCGGTCGACATGGCCCGCAAGGTCGTGGGGGTGGGCAGCGTCGGAACCCGCTGCTGGATCATTCTCCTGCTCGGCCGGGACGGCGGTGATCCGCTCTTCCTGCAGGCCAAGGAGGCCGACACCTCGGTACTCGCGCCGTTCGCGGGGCCGAGCGCGTACCGGAACCAGGGCGAGCGCGTGGTGGCCGGCCAGCGCCTGATGCAGGCGGCGGGCGACATCTTCCTCGGCTGGGAGCGGGTGGACGGGATCGACGGGCGGCGCCGGGACTTCTACGTACGCCAGCTGCGCGACTGGAAGGGCATCGCCGAACCGGAACTCATGGTGCCGCGCGGGATGGCCGCCTTCGGTGAGTTGTGCGGGACGACCCTGGCCCGTGCCCACGCACGATCCGGTGACCGGATAGCCATCGCGGCCTATCTGGGGCACGGTGACGTGTTCGACCGGGCACTGTCGACGTTCGCCGAGCTGTACGCCGACCGGAACGAGCGGGATCACAGGGCGCTGGTCGACGCGGTGGCGGCGGGCGCTCTTCCCTCCGCCGGGGCGGACGCACGGTAGCGGAGTCCCGAATCGCCGGGCATGGACAGTGGGTACATCACGGACAGAACGCCACATCGTGGTATCACCGTGTGGATCCCGGCGGGACAGCATGTTCCGGCAGGGACCCGACGCTGAGGAGACCATGCCGATGTCGGCCGAACCCGGGGCAGCGCCCGGGACCGAACACCCGGATCCTCTCACCGTGGTGCGCACCCGGGGATACGCCGTACTGCTGGTCATGGTGGCGCTCCTCGGAGTCCCCATCTCCGCGGCCGCGTTCGGCTTCCTGGCGCTCGTCCACGAGCTCCAGTCCCTGACCTACAAGGATCTGCCCCACGCGCTGGGCTTCGGGAGCACGCCGTCGTGGTGGCCGGTCCCGCTGCTCGCCGTGGCGGGCCTGCTGACGGGACTGGCCATCCGCCACCTCCCGGGAACGGGCGGCCACAAGCCGGCCGAAGGCTTCGTGAACACGGGGGCACCGACCGCCGCGGAACTGCCAGGAGTCGCGCTCGCCGCGCTGGCGTCCCTGGGTCTCGGCGCGGTCCTCGGGCCCGAGGCCCCGCTCATCGCCCTCGGAGGGGGGCTGGCCGTCTGCGCGGCGCGCCTGCTGAAGCCGGGCATCCAGCCGAGTGCGACCGCGATGGTGGCGGCCGCGGGGAGCTTCGCCGCGGTCAGCGCTCTCCTGGGATCGCCGCTGCTCGGCGCTTTCCTGCTGATGGAGGCGTCCGGCCTCGCCGGAATGATGCTCGGCATGGTGCTCGTTCCAGGGCTTCTCGCCTCCGGTATCGGGTCACTCATCTTCATCGGCCTGGGATCGTGGACCGGCCTGGGCACGTACTCCCTGACCCTCCCCCATGTCCCTCACGCCCCCCAGCCCACCGTCGCCGAGTTCGGCTGGGCCCTCGTTCTCGGGGCCGCGGCCGCGCTGGTGGGCACGGGCATCAGGAGACTTTCCCTGGCCTTGCAGGGGCGGGTCGAGCAGCGGCGGGTGATCGCGGCCGTGGTGATGGGCCTGGTCGTCGGTGTCCTCGCACTCCTCTACGCCGAGAGCACGGGAAGGAGCGCGTCCGAGGTGCTGTACTCGGGCCAGGACGCCCTCGGCGGCCTGCTCGCCGAGGACGCCACGTACACGGTGGGGACGCTCCTCGTGCTGATCATCTGCAAGGCGCTCGCGTACTCGACCTCGCTGAGCGCCTTCAGGGGCGGCCCTATCTTCCCGTCGATGTTCCTGGGCGCGGCGGGCGGGCTCGCACTGTCGCACCTGCCGGGCCTGAACGACACCTCGGGTTTCGCGATGGGCATCGGGGCCATGTGCGTGGCGATGCTCAGGCTGCCGATGACCTCGGTACTGCTCGCCACACTGCTGCTGGGATCCGAGGGCGTGACGGTGATGCCGCTCGTGATCGTCTCCGTGGTGGTGTCCTACGTCCTCACGCTCAGGCTCGGACGCTCTTCTGAGGACCCACACACAGCGCCCAGATGACGAAGATGTTGATGGCGATGAGCACCAGCGACCAGAACGGGTAGTAGGGGAGCCACAGGAAGTGGGCGACCACCAGGAGCCCGGCGAGCACGACACCGACGGCGCGCGCCCAGAGGGCCCCGCTGAAGAGGGCGACACCGGCGAGGACGACGACGATCCCCAGGATGAGATGCACCCAGCCCCAGCCCGTGAGGCTGAACTGGAACACGTAGTTGCGCGTCGAGACGAACAGATCGTCCTTGGCGATGGCGGCGATGCCCTCAAGGACTGCCATGGCCCCACCGAAGATCATCATCACCGCCGCGAACACGGTCCAGCCGGACTGGGCTCCGCGCCCGCCGGCGGTGTCGTGCCCCACCTTCGTTCCGCTTGCTGCACTTCCAGCCATGTGGGCCTCCTCGGCTCCCAGCCGATGAGCGACCCGATCGGGTCACTTCACGGCTTATGTTCCGTTTATCAGCCTGACACGGCATCACCTGATCGGCACTCTTCTCAGAACAGAGATAAGCTCCCGCATATGAGAGAGCCCGAGGTGCCGCCCGACAGCGTCGACGACCGCCTCGCGGTACGGCTGGGTGCGCTCCGCACCGAACACGGGTGGTCGCTGGACGAGCTGTCCCGCCGCGCCGGTGTGAGTCGCTCCACCCTGTCGCGGCTGGAGCGCGGGGAGCTCAGTCCCACCACCGCCGTGCTCGGCCGGCTGTGCACGGTGTACGGGCGCACGATGTCGCGGCTGCTGATGGAGGTGGAGGCGGAGCCGCCGCAGCTGGTCCCGGCCGCGCGGCAGCCGGTGTGGCGGGACGAGCCGTCCGGGTTCGTGCGCCGCTCCGTCTCGCCGCCGCACCCCGGTCTGCGCGCCGAGGTCGTCGAAGGCACGCTCGACGCCGGCGCGGCGCTCTCGTACGAGAACGCGCCGGTGCCCGGTGTGGAGCAGCACATCTGGGTGCTCGAGGGCACGGTCGAGATCACGGTCGGCGGAACCACGCACACCGTGCACGAGGGCGACTGCCTGCGCTTCCGGCTGCGCGGCCCCTCGCACTTCCGCTGTCCGGGCCCGCTACGCGTCCGCTACGCACTGATGATTGTCCTGCCGTGAATGTGAAAGGACCCGCTTCATGACCGAGATCGTCCCCGTGTCCGGCCCCGAACTGATCACATACGCCGATGAGCTCGCCGCCCTGCTGATCGAGGCGGTGGAGGGAGGGGCCTCCGTCGGTTTCCTCGCCCCGCTGGACCGGGCGGCGGCCGCCATCTGGTGGCGGGAGCGGGCCGCCGCCGTCGAGTCGGGGAGCCACCAGGTCTGGATCGCCCGGGACGACGAGCGGTTGGTGGGCACGATCGGCCTGGTCAAGGCGCCCCTGCCCAACGCCCGCCACCGCGCCGAGGTCGCGAAGCTCGTGGTCAGGCCGTCGGCCCGGAACCGGGGGGTCGGCCGGGCCCTGCTCACCGCGCTCGAGCGGTCCGCCGCCGACGAGGGGCTGACGCTGCTGGTCCTGGACACCGAGACGGGAAGCGATGCCGAGAGGCTCTACCGCTCGGCGGGGTGGACGCCCTGCGGCTCGGTGCCTGACTACGCGACGGACCCGTACGGCACGCTCAAGGCGACCACGCTCTACTACCGGGCGCTGGACCCGCGGGAGGCTCCCCCGAAGGGGCCGTCACAATGAGAGGGACGCCACGCCACCGAGGAGACATCACATGACGCTGCACGACATCCCGCTCCGTACGCTCGCCGGCGAACCGACCACCCTGGGCGCCTACAAGGGTTCGGCGGTCCTGCTGGTGAACGTCGCTTCCCAGTGCGGGCTCACTCCGCAGTACGCCGGCCTGGAAAGGCTCCAGAAGGAGTACGCGGACCGTGGTTTCACCGTTCTCGGGGTGCCCTGCAACCAGTTCGCGGGCCAGGAGCCGGGGACCGCGGAGGAGATCCAGACGTTCTGCTCGACCACCTACGGGGTCAGCTTCCCGCTACTGGAGAAGATCGACGTCAACGGCGAGAACCGGCACCCGCTGTACGCGGAGCTGACGAAGCTCGACGACGCCGAGGGCGCGGCGGGGGACGTCCAGTGGAACTTCGAGAAGTTCCTGATCTCCCCGGCCGGTGAGCCGGTCGCCCGGATCCGCCCCCGTACCGAGCCGGAGGCGCCCGAGGTCGTGGCGGCCGTCGAGGCGCAGCTGCCGCGGTAGCGGTACGGACAGCACGAGGGCCGGACCGGTACGCGGTCCGGCCCTTCGGCCTCACCGGCCACGCGCTTTCACGCGGCGGAGCGTCCGGCAGGTGCTCGGAAAGGCTGCGCGTACGCCGCCCGGCCTCGGGCCTCATGAGTGCGCCCGTCCTGGACTTGATCGGTTGACCCGGGGGAACCGGCGTCCACCCGGCGCGACGACCCGGCCGCCCGCTTGCCCGCGCACACTCCACGACGACGAATCGGCCGCCGGCCGAAGCCGGCGGCCGGTCACGAACGGTCGTGGCTAGCGGATCGGCATCCCCGACAGGGTGCGGGCGATGACCAGGCGCTGGATCTCGCTCGTGCCCTCGAAGATGGTGTAGATCGCGGCGTCCCGGTGCATGCGCTCGACCGGGTACTCACGGGTGAAGCCGTTGCCACCGAGGATCTGCACGGCCTGGGCGGTGACCGTCTTCGCCGTCTCGCTCGCGTAGAGCTTCGACATCGAGCCCTCGGCCGCGGTGAACGGCTTGCCGGCGCTCGCCATCCAGGAGGCGCGCCAGACGAGCAGCCGGGCCGCGTCGATCTGCGTACGCATGTCGGCCAGCTGGAAGGCGATGCCCTGGTTGTCGATGATCGGGCGGCCGAACTGGGTCCGTGTCCTCGCGTAGTCGAGGGCGACCTCGTAGGCGGCGCGGGCGGTGCCGACCGCCATGGCGCCGACGGCCGGGCGGGAGGCCTCGAACGTCGCCATCGCCGCGTTCTTCACGCGCTCGCCGCCGGACCTGGCGCGCTCGCGGGCCCGGGCGAGGCGCTCGTCGAGCTTCTCCTTGCCGCCGAGCAGGCAGTGGCCGGGTACGCGGACGTCCTCGAGGACGACCTCAGCCGTGTGCGAGGCGCGGATGCCGTGCTTCTTGAACTTCTGCCCCTGCGAGAGGCCGGGCGTGGCCGGCGGGACGATGAAGGAGGCGTGGCCCTTCGAGCCCAGCTCGGGGTCGACGACGGCGACGACGACGTGGACGTTGGCGATACCACCGTTGGTCGCCCAGGTCTTGGTGCCGTTGAGGATCCACTCGTCCTTGGCCTCGTCGTACACCGCGCGGGTGCGCATCGAGGCGACGTCGGAACCGGCGTCCGGCTCGGAGGAGCAGAAGGCCGCGACCTTCACGTCGTCGGCGTCCCCGTACATCTGGGGGATCCAGGTGCCGATCTGCTCCTCGGTGCCGTTGGCGAGGACGCCGACGGCCGCCAGGCCGGTGCCGACGATCGACAGGGCGATACCCGCGTCACCCCAGAAGAGCTCCTCCATGGCCATGGGGATGCCCAGGCCCGTAGGGTCGAAGAACTGCTGGGCGTAGAAGTCGAGGGAGTAGATGCCTACCTTGGCCGCCTCCTGGATGACGGGCCAGGGCGTTTCCTCACGCTCGTCCCACTCCGAAGCGGCCGGCCGGATCACCTCGGCGGCGAATCCGTGCAGCCAGTCACGGACCTGCTTCTGGTCGTCGTTGAGCTCGAGCGTGAACTCGGCCATGTTCCCTCCATGCACTTCCGGATAAAACCGTTACTAGCGGTAACATCAGTCTGTTACCAGCAAGTAGCCTCTGTCAACCAGTCAGCTGCGGATCCGCGCCCGACGGACCCAGGGTGTTACGTTGCCCGGGCGTGACGAGATCGCAGGACAGTTGGGTGGGGCGGGAGAAACGACATGGAGACCACAAGAGGGGCCGAACGGCAGCGGACTGCGGCCGAACGCCGCCGCCGGGAGCTGCTCGAAGCCGCGGACCGAGTGGTGCTCAGGGACGGCCCGAAGGCGTCGATGAACGCGATCGCCGCGGAGGCCGGGATCACCAAGCCCATCCTCTACCGGCACTTCGGCGACAAGGGCGGCCTCTACCGTGCGCTCGCCAAACGCCACACCGACGCGCTGCTGAGCGCTCTGCGGGCCGCGCTCGACGCGCCCTCCGAGCGTCGTGAACGGGTCGAGTCGACCCTGGACACCTACCTCGCGGCGATCGAGGCGCGCCCCCAGGTCTACCGCTTCCTGATGCACCCGTCCGACGACGCGGCCCCCTCGCCCGAACAGGGCTTCGACGTGGGCCGTCACTCCGCGCCGCTGCTGCGCCGCCTCGGCGAGGAGCTGGGGAAGGTGATCGCGGAGCGGGTCGATCTCGGTCCGGACAGCGAGCAGATGGCCCGCATCTGGGGTCACGGCATCGTCGGCATGATGCACGCGGCCGGCGACTGGTGGCTGGGCGACCGGCCGTGCTCGCGGGAACAGCTGGTACGCAGCCTCGCCGACCTGCTCTGGGGCAGGCTCGCCGAGGCCGGCGACCTACCCGGCGGCCAGGGGTTCTGAGCGACCGGCCGGCTCCGGAGCTCAGTCGTCGGCGGCCGTACGCGCCCAGGGCGCCCGTCGGGCCGCACGCAGCGCCCTGGCCCGGCGCAGCCCCGTGAGCCGGTCCGTGTAGACCGATCCTTCGAGGTGGTCGCACTCGTGCTGCAGGCAGCGGGCGAACCATCCGGTGCCTGCGATCCGCACCGGCTCCCCCGTCACCGTCCGGCCCTCGACCACCGCATGGTCGAAACGCGGGGTCGCGGCTTCGAGCCCCGGAAGCGAGAGACATCCCTCCGGTCCGCGTACGGTGATGCCGTCCGCCTCGACCAGTACGGGATTGACGACGTGGCCCAGGTGCCGGACCTCGTCGTCGTCCGGACAGTCGAAGACGAACACCTTGAGGGGGGAGCCGATCTGGTTCGCGGCGAGCCCCACACCGTTCGCGGCGTACATGGTGGCGAACATGTCCTCCACCAGCCGGGCGAGCGACGGGCCGAAGTCGGTGACGTCGTCGCACGGACTGTGGAGCACCGGGGCGCCGAGCAGAGTCATGGCGCGAACGCGTCCGGTACTGCCGGGGATCGGGCGGTTTCGCATGGGGAGAAGCGTACGTTCCACGTGACCTCCACGTTCCCCCTGGTGCCGAGGTGCGGTCGGCGCGCCGGACATCGATAGGCTGGGCGAGGACTTACGCAAGGAGGATCTAGGACGATGGCAGGCAACACGGAGCCGTTGTCGCCGCGGGCCAAGCTCGCCGTGACGGCGGGCAAGGCAGCGGCGGCGGTGTCGCGCGCTGCGGGGCGCGGCAGCGGATCGGTGATCGGCGGCCGGGTGGCGCTCAAGCTCGACCCCGACCTGCTCGGGCGGCTGGCGCAGCACCTGGACGTGATCCTCGTGTCCGCGACGAACGGCAAGACGACCACCACCCGGCTGATCGCGGAAGCGCTCACGGCGGCCGGTCCCGTCGTGTCGAACGCACTCGGAGCCAACATGCCCGCGGGGATCACCTCCGCGCTGGCAGGTGGCTCCGACGCGCGGTACGGCGTGATCGAGGTCGACGAGAAGTACCTCGCGGGTGTGGCACGCGACACGACACCGAAGGTCATCGCGCTGCTCAACCTCTCCCGCGACCAGCTGGACCGCGCGGCGGAGACCCGGATGCTGGCCGAGAAGTGGCGTGAGGGCCTGTCGGGCTCGAAGGCCGTGATCGTGGCCAACGCCGACGACCCGCTGATCGTCTGGGCCGCCTCCTCCTCCCCCAATGTCGTGTGGGTCGCGGCGGGGCAGGCGTGGAAGGACGACGCCTGGTCCTGCCCGTCCTGCGGCGGTGTGATGCAGCGCCCCGGCGACGACTGGTTCTGCGGCGAGTGCGGCTTCCGCCGCCCCGCCCCGAGCTGGGCGCTGAACGGCGACTACGTCCTGGACCCGCACGGTTCCGCGTGGCCGATCCACCTCCAGCTGCCGGGCCGGGCCAACAAGGCCAACGCCACGAGCTCGGCCGCCGTGGCCGCGGTCTTCGGCGTACCGCCGCAGGTCGCCCTGGAGCGCATGTACCAGGTGCAGGCCGTGGCGGGCCGCTACGACGTCGTCACCTTCCTCGGCCGTGAGCTCCGGCTCCTGCTGGCGAAGAACCCGGCGGGCTGGCTCGAGACGTTCTCCCTGATCGACCCGCCGCCGACCCCGGTGATCCTGTCCGTGAACGCGCGTGGCGCCGACGGCACCGACACCTCCTGGCTGTGGGACGTCGACTACACCCAGCTCTACGGTCACCCGATCTTCGTGCTCGGTGACCGCAAGCTGGACCTCGCGGTCCGGCTCGAGGTGGCCGGACTGGACTTCCGCGTCTGCGAGACCCTGGACGAGGCCGTCCAGATGGCTCCGCCCGGCCGCATCGAGGTCATCGCCAATTACACCGCCTTCCAGGATCTGCGCCGTCGTGTCGGCAACTGACCCCCGCGCGGGCAACCCCCGGAGAGGACGAAGCATGAGCAACAACAGCCTGCGGCTGGTGTGGGTCTACCCCGACCTCCTCAGCACCTACGGCGACCAGGGCAACGCCCTGGTGGTGGAGCGCCGTGCCCGCCAGCGCGGCCTCGACGTGGCGCGCGTGGACGTACGCAGCGACCAGCCCATCCCGACGTCGGGCGACATCTATCTGATCGGCGGCGGTGAGGACCGGCCGCAGCGGCTCGCCTCGGAGCGGCTGCGCCGTGACGGCGGGCTGAACAGGGCCGCGGCGAACGGCGCGATCATCTTCTCGGTCTGCGCGGGCTATCAGATCCTCGGCCACGAGTTCATCAACGACCTCGGCGAGCGCGAGCCCGGCCTCGGGCTGCTCGACGTCGTCTCGACCCGTGGTGAGGGCGCCCGGTGCGTCGGCGACGTGCTCGGCGACATCGATCCGAACCTGGGGCTGCCGCCGCTGACCGGTTTCGAGAACCACCAGGGGGTCACGCATCTCGGTCCCTCGGCGCGCCCGTTCGCCCGGGTGCGTCTCGGCCGGGGCAACGGCACGGGTGACGGCACGGAAGGCGCGTACAACGACACCGTCTTCGGTACGTACATGCACGGGCCGGTGCTGGCCCGGAACCCGCTGATCGCGGACCTGCTGCTGAAGCTGGCCCTGGACGTCAACGCCCTGCCGCCGAGCGACGACCGGTGGTACGAGGCGCTGCGCGCCGAGCGGATCGCCGCGGCGACCCAGCCCGCCTGACCCAGCCCCGCCTGACGCGGCCCGTACGGACCGGCCTCTCCGGGGGCCGGTCCGCGTGTGCCGGGCCGGTGTACATCCGGTGGACGTCCAGCAGTCGGACAGTGGGTTCGGTCCGGCCACCCCGCGCCGGTAGGGTGGCGGGGATCCAACCGGACGACGTGGTCCGGCGTCGGCCCACGTTGCAAAGGTTTCCCGGGCAATGCGAATTGGTGTGCTCACCTCCGGTGGCGACTGCCCCGGCCTCAACGCCGTCATCCGTTCCGTCGTACACCGCGCGGTCGTCGACCACGGCGACGAGGTCATCGGCTTCCACGACGGGTGGAAGGGCCTCCTCGAGTGCGACTACCGCAAGCTCGACCTCGACGCGGTCGGCGGCATCCTCGCGCGTGGTGGCACGATCCTCGGCTCCTCCCGTGTCCAGCCCGCGCATCTGCGTGACGGCGTGGAGCGGGCGAAGGGCCATGTCGCCGACCTGGGCCTGGACGCGATCATCCCGATCGGCGGCGAGGGCACGCTGAAGGCCGCCAATCTGCTCTCCGAGGCCGGTCTGCCCATCGTCGGTGTGCCGAAGACCATCGACAACGACATCGCCTCCACCGACGTGACCTTCGGTTTCGACACGGCCGTCGGCGTCGCGACCGAGGCGCTGGACCGGCTGAAGACCACGGCGGAGTCGCACCAGCGGGTGCTGATCGTCGAGGTCATGGGCCGCCACACCGGCTGGATCGCGCTGCACTCGGGCATGGCGGCCGGCGCGCACGCCATCGTCGTACCCGAGCGGCCCTTCGACATCGACGAGCTGACCGCACTGGTCGGCAAGCGCTTCTCGGACGGCAAGAAGTTCGCGATCGTCGTCGTCGCGGAGGGTGCGAAGCCGCGGGAGGGCTCCATGGAGTTCAACCAGGGCAAGAAGGACATCTACGGCCATGAGCGCTTCGCCGGCGTGGCGACGCAGCTCTCCGGCGAGCTGGAGCAGCGCCTCGGCAAGGAGGCCCGCCCCGTGATCCTCGGCCATGTGCAGCGCGGCGGCACCCCGACCGCGTACGACCGCGTCCTGGCCACCCGCTTCGGCTGGCACGCGGTGGAGGCCGCTCACCGCGGCGAGTTCGGCATGATGACGGCGCTGCGCGGCACGGACATCACGATGGTCCCCCTGGCGGCTGCCGTGGAGACCCTGAAGACGGTCCCGGCCGAGCGCTACGCCGAGGCGCAGGTCGTACTCTGACCGTCACGACACCCGCTGAACCGCCCCCGGCCGCACCCGCGGCCGGGGGCGGTTCTAGTCTGGACCGGACAACCGGCACGAAACGGGGACGTCCCCAGCGGGAGTGAACAGATGGATCACGGCGGGCACGGCATGAACATGGATCTGCCGCCGTTCACGCTGGGACGCGGGCTCGAGTTCTCCGCGGACCCGTTCTTCCTGGTCGGCTGCGTCGCCGCCCTCGCCCTGTACGGCTACGGGGTCGCGCGGCTGCGCGCCCGGGGTGACGGCTGGCCGGTGAACCGGATCGTGTTCTTCGTCATCGGTGTGCTGTCCATCGCCCTGGTGATGTGTACGGGGCTGAACGACTACGGCATGGTCATGTTCAGCGTGCACATGGTTCAGCACATGGTGATCAGCATGGTGTCGCCGATCCTGCTGCTGCTGGGCGCCCCGGTGACGCTGGCCCTGCGGGCGCTGCCCGTGGCCGGGCGGGACCGTACAGGACCGCGCGAGCTGCTGCTCAAGCTGCTCCACAGCCGCTACATGAAGATCATCACGCATCCGGTCTTCACGATCCCGCTCTTCATCGCGAGCCTGTACGGGCTCTACTTCACTCCGCTGTTCGACTTCCTCATGGGGTCGAAGACGGGCCACATCGCGATGATGGTGCACTTCCTGGCGGTCGGCCTGGTGTTCTTCTGGCCGATCATGGGCATCGACCCCGGCCCGCACCGGCCCGGTTACGTGATGCGGATGCTGGAGCTCTTCGCGGGCATGCCGTTCCACGCGTTCTTCGGGATCGCGCTGATGATGGCGAGCCAGCCGATGGTGAAGGCGTACGAGAACCCCCCGGCCTCGCTCGGTATCGACGCCCTGGGCGACCAGTCCGCGGCCGGCGGGATCGCCTGGGCCTTCAGCGAGATCCCGTCCGTGCTGGTGCTGATCGCGCTGGTCTTCCAGTGGTACCGCTCCGAGCAGCGGACGGCCAAGCGTTCCGACCGTGCCGCCGACCGGGACGGCGATCAGGAACTGAAGGCGTACAACGCCTATCTCGCGTCATTGCAGGCGCGCGGCCAGTAGCGGTGGGCGCCCCCGAGGGGTGACCATGGCTTCACCGGCCGTGCGGCCGGGTGAGGAGCGTGCGCTCATGCCTGGATCCACGAAAACCATGGGAGTGCTCACGGTCGGCGCGCTGGTCGCGGTGACGGCGTACACAGTGGCACTGGGGAGCAACGGCTGGCTCTGGTTCGGTTGGGTGGTCCTCGGGCTCGCCACTCTGGGGATGCTCGCCACCCGCGACACCTGACGAAGGGAGCGGCCGGCCCGCGGCTGCGCCTCCCGCCCCCGCCGGCGAAAGGTCCGCCGGCCTCCGCACCCGGCCGGCGTACGGCGCCGTGCGGAGGTGCGCCACCGGTGTCACCCTGGTGACACTGTGTGGCGCGTGACCGGCCGACGTGGACCGCGAGGTCGTGTCTGTCGCGCGTCTCCGTCGGCGGGAAGTGGGTGCTTCGCATGGACAGGGCCGGGCTGATCGAGGCGATCGGACGCAAGACGGCGGAGGACGGCGAGGTGCCGGCCGAGCAGATCGGCCGGGTCGTGGACGCCCTGTTCGGCACGGTCGCGGAGCCCGGCGCGATCGCCGAAGCCCTCAAGGCGGGGAGAGCGGTCACCCTGGTGGGCTTCGGCAGCTTCCACGACGTGGGCGGCGAGGCCTCCCTGCGGCCGGGCAAGGCCCTCAACGAGTTCATCCACGACCAGGCCGGATGAGCGAGGTCCGGTCCGATGGCAGCTGTGACGCTACGGGCCGAAGGCCGCGCGGCGGCCGAGGACGTCTGGCTGCGCTACGTCACGCCGGCCCGATGGCCGTCCTGGTCGCCGCAGATCAGGGCGGTGCGCGTGAACGACGAATGGATCAGGCCCGGCACCCGGGGTGAGATCGTCTCCCTGTTCGGGGTCACGGCGGCGTTCGTCGTCGAGTCGGTGGACGAGGAACGGTGGCGGTGGGCCTGGAGGGTCCGGCTGGGCCCGGTGCTCCTGCGGCTGCGTCACGAGGTCCTGCGCCTGCCGGGCTGCACGGCCACGACGCTCCGGATCGAGGGACCCGCTGTCGCTGTCGCAGCCTATGCCGGCCCGGCGCGGTGGGCGCTGGGGCGCCTGCTCCGAGGGTGACGGGACGGCCCCTTGACGCGGGACCCGGCGCGAAGCCACACCTGATCCGGAAGGGTCCTCCGACAGGTTCGGAGGACCCTTTCGCTGGCTCCCGCCACGTCACGGCGGTCTGGTGCCCGCCCCCGCTCCGCAGGACTTCCCGGAAGCACCCGGAACAGAGCTACGATCTCCGCCGGAGAGAAACGACGGAATCCGTACGCACCATCGACTGATGGCGCGTCAGGTGAGGCGACGAGAAGCGGGTACCAGTCGGAGGAGGCCGGTCCGCCGTGAGCCGCACCGACGCGTCGGCCACACGAGCGACAACACTATGCGTGACCTGGCAGAACGCGGCCAACAGCCCGGTCCGGAAGGCTAGGAGAGATGCTGTGTTCTATTACGTCCTGAAGTATGTCGTGCTGGGCCCCCTGCTCCGGCTGGTGTTCCGGCCTCGCATCGAGGGGCTGGAACACATTCCCGACGACGGCGCAGCCATCGTCGCGGGCAACCACCTCTCCTTCTCCGACCACTTCCTGATGCCCGCCATCCTCCGGCGCCGCATCACGTTCCTCGCGAAGGCCGAGTACTTCACCGGCCCCGGCATCAAGGGCAAGCTGACAGCGGCGTTCTTCCACAGCATCGGGCAGATCCCCGTGGACCGGTCCGGCAAGGAGGCCGGACAGGCTGCCATCCGCGAGGGGCTGGGGGTGCTGAGCAAGGGTGAACTGCTCGGCATCTATCCGGAGGGCACCCGCTCGCACGACGGACGGCTGTACAAGGGCAAGGTCGGTGTCGCGGTGATGGCGATCAGGGCGGGCGTACCGGTCATCCCCTGTGCGATGGTCGGCACGTTCGAGATCCAGCCGCCCGGTCAGAAGATGCCCAAGGTCAAGCGGGTCACGATCCGGTTCGGTGAGCCGCTGGACTTCTCCCGTTACGCCGGGCTGGAGGACCAGAAGGCGGCGATCCGTGCGGTCACGGACGAGATCATGTACGCCATCCTCGGTCTCTCCGGGCAGGAGTACGTCGACGAGTACGCGGTCAAGGCGAAGGCGGCGCAGGCCGAGGAGACCAGGAAGTTCCCACGTCGGCCACGCTGAGCGGGGAATCTGCTGTGGGCAGATTCCTCTGGTCCGGCCGACGGGGCCGCCAGTAGCGTTCCCCGTATGAGCAGAGGACGAGCGTTCGTGCTGGGAGCCACGGGACAGATCGGCCGTCCCGCGGTGCGGGCTCTGGCCGAGGACGGCTGGGAAGTGGTCGCCGCCTCACGCGGGGGCGGCCGGGACAGCGGCTGGGACGAGGGGGTCCGCACCGTCGCGGTGGACCGCGAGAAGGAGGGGGCGCTGGAGGCGGCGCTCGGTGAGGGCTGTGATGTCCTGGTCGACATGGTCGCCCTCCGCCGGGACCACGCCGCGCAGCTCGTCGGGCTCGCGGGCCGGGTCGGCTCCGCGGTCGTCATATCCAGCGGCGCGGTGTACGAGGACGACCGGAGCCGCAGTTTCGACACACAGGGCGAGCCCGACGGCTTCCCGGAGTATCCGGTGCCGGTCCCGGAGACACAGCGCACGGTCGCCCCTGAGGACACGACGTACGGGACGCGGAAGACAGCGCTGGAGCAGGAACTGCTCGCGGCCGGCGACGCGTTGCCGGTGACGCTCCTCCGGGCGGGCGCGATCCACGGGACGCACTGCCGGACTCCGCGCGAGCTGTACTTCGTCAAGCGATCGGTGGACGGACGCCGACGGCGGGTCCTCGCGTACGACGGGGCGAGCCGGTTCCATCCGGCCCATGTGTCCAACATCGCCGAGCTCATACGCCTCGCCGCCCGGCGCCCGGCTCCCCGGGTGCTCAACGCGGCGGACCCGCAGGCGCCGACCGTCGCCGAGATCGGCTCGGCCGTCGACGAAGTGCTCGGTGTGGAGACCGAGACGGTGCTGGTGGCGGGTGCGCCGCCCGAGGGCGGTATCGGGGAGACGCCGTGGAGCGGTACGCATCCCATCGTGTACGACATGGCCGCTGCCGAACGGGAGCTGGGCTACCGCCCGGTCACGGGGTATGTCGAGTCGCTGCCGCAGACCGTCGAATGGCTGGTCGCCCAGCTGCAGGGACGCGACTGGAAGCAGGCCTTCCCGGCGATGGCCCGCAACTACGGCGAGGCGCTCTTCGACTACGCGGCCGAGGACGCCTGGCTGGACCGGTACGACCGGGGAGCGTGAGCGGCGCTGCACCGGCCCGGGGTGGGGGGTGAGCGGGCGGCCGCCGGAAGACATCGGCCGCCCGCTCACGTCAGGTGGTGATCACGGAGTCGGTGTGGCGTGCGGGGTGCACGTCACATCGCGCCGGTCGGTCTTCCCCGTGAGCAGGTAGGTGTCCACCCGCTCGTTGACGCAGGGGTTGACCAGGCCCGTGACACCGTGCGAACCGGCGCCCTTCTCGGTGATGAGACGGGAGCCCTTGAAGCGCTTGTGCAGCTCGACGGCGCCCTCGTACGGGGTGGCGGCGTCGCGTGTGGACTGCACGATCAGTACCGGAGGCAGGCCCTTGCCGGTGCGGACGTCCAGCGGGGTCTGCTGCTTGGACGGCCAGGTCGCACACGGCAGGTTCATCCAGGCGTTGGCCCAGGTCATGAACGGGTGGTCCTTGTGCAGCCGGGTGTTGTCGCGGTCCCACTTCTTCCAGCTCGTGGGCCACTTGGCGTCCGCGCACTCGACCGCCGTGTACACGGCGTTGCTGTTCTCCGAGCTGACGTTCCCGGCGGTGTCCGACAGGTCGGGCGCCGCGGCGTCGATCAGCGCCTGGGTGTCGCCGCCCAGGTAGTCGCTCCAGACCTGGGCGGTGGGTGCCCAGGCGGAGTCGTAGTACGGCGCGCCCTGGAAGAAACCGATGAGTTCGGCGGGGCCGAGGACGCCGCCGATCGGACTCTTCTTGGCCGCGGCGCGCAGGGTCAGCCACGCCTGCTCGACCTTCTCGGGCGTGTCACCGATGTGGTAGGCCGCGTCGTTCTCGGCGACCCATGTCTTCCAGTCGTTCCAGCGCGTCTGGAAGGCGATGTCCTGGTTGAGGTTGGCCTCGTACCAGATGTTGTCCTTCGCCGGGTTGACCACGCTGTCGACGACCATGCGGCGTACGTGCGACGGGAAGAGCGTGCCGTAGACCGCGCCCAGGTAGGTGCCGTAGGAGACACCCAGGAAGTTGAGCTTCCGTTCGCCGAGCGCGGCGCGGATGACATCCAGGTCGCGTGCGGTGTTGGGCGTCGTCATGTGCGGCAGCATGTCACCGCTGCGCTCGGCGCAGCCGTCGGCGTACTCGGCGGCGAGCTTGCGCTGGGCCCGCTTGTCGGCCTCGCTGTCCGGCACCGGATCGGCCTTCGGGGCCTTCACGAACTCCTGGGGATCGATGCAGGAGATCGGCGCGGAGTGGCCGACCCCGCGCGGGTCGAAGCCGACGAAGTCGTACGCCTTCGCGGTCTTCGTCCAGAGCGGGTTCTTGGTGACGATGCGCTTCGGGAACGCCATGCCCGAGCCGCCGGGGCCTCCCGGGTTGTAGACGAGTGCGCCCTGGCGTTCGTCCTTCGTGCCCGTGCTGACGTGCCGGTCGACCGCCAGCTTGATCCGCTTGCCGTTCGGCTCGGCGTAGTCGAGCGGAACGCTCACCCAGCCGCACTGGATGGGTGCGGCGATCGCCCAGTCGGCCGGACAGTCCGTCCAGTCGATTCCGGCCTTCGCGGCCCGGACGGCGGCGATCTGGACACCGCGCGCCTCCTGGTCGCCGTGGTGCCGGCTGTCGGCACCGGCGGCCGGTGCGGCTATCGCCCCCGCTATGAGCGCGCCCGCGATCAGTGTGCCGGCCGAACCGAGCACCGCTGTGCGTCTCAAGTGGAACCTCCCCCTGCGTGATGCGCCGCCGGTGGCGGCGCGCTGGTTCACATGTCCAGGAGGATCCTTTCGTCTGTGAGGTCGCTGAGAACAGGGCGTACGCATGTTTCTTTACCGAACCAATAACCGGTGCGTCCTGTCCCGCTGAGCGAACTCACGGCTCCCGAAGGGCCTTTCCCTCCTTCAGCAGACCCTCCAGCGCCTCGTCCAGCACCGCGCGCAGCAGCCGCGCGTCGGCTGCGAGCGCGGTCACCAGGACGGCGGGCCCGGCCAGCGGGGTGACCGCGGCGGTGGGGCCGAGCAGTCGCGGTGCGGGAAGACCGTCGTCGAAGGCGGGGTCGACGACAAGCAGCTGCCCGACGGCGCGGTGGCCGCCCAGGACGGCCGCGCCGTCCCAGCCTCCCGGCGCTCCCGGCCCGTAGGACAGTTGCTGGTCGAGCAGCGGACGGCCGGCTCTCCGCACGGTCAGACGCGTCGAGAGCCGGCCGGTGGGTTCACCGTGCCTGCCCAGAATCTGTTCCTCACGGAGCACCAGGCGGGCGCTGTTGGCGAGTTCGGCCCGGGTGGTCATGTCGAGATCGCTGCCGTGGGCGGAGACGATCTGTTCGGGGAGCCAGTGGAGTTCGGCCCCCTCCCCCACGCTCAGCCGCACGTCGTACGAGGCGGCGCATGCGTCCGGGCCGGCCCCGGGGAGCGCCACGGTGGCCGCGGCGGAGTCCACCGTCACCCGTGCGCCGTCCTCCACCCGCGCCTCGATCGTGAGCCGGTCCCCGCCGAGGGGAGCGCTCATCGCGCCGACCACGGTGACCCGCGCGTACGTGGCATCCGGGGATCTGGTCCGGCGCAGGGCGAGCGGGCCTTCGCTCTCGAGGACCGGCAGCACGGTGGATCCCCGCCCGTCGGCGGAAGCCGTGATCCGGGCGATGGCCGTGACGCTCATGCGGTCCAGTCCGCGAGCCGGGCCCGCACCCAGTCGGCGACGGGCCCGACACCGTCGGCGCCGGTCAGGGAGGTGAACACCACGGGAAGGTCACCTCGCTGCTCCGCGGCGTCGCGGGCCATCCTGCCCAGGTCGGAGCCGACGTAGGGGGCGAGGTCGGTCTTGTTGATGACGAGCAGGTCGGCGGTGGTGACGCCGGGGCCGCCCTTACGGGGAATGTCGTCGCCGCCCGCGACGTCGATCACGAAGACCTGTGCGTCGACGAGCCCTTTGGAGAAGGTCGCGGTGAGGTTGTCGCCGCCCGATTCGACGAGGATGAGGTCGAGGGGGCCTACGGAGGCCTCCAGATCCTCGACCGCCTCGAGGTTGGCCGAGATGTCGTCGCGGATGGCGGTGTGCGGGCAGGCCCCGGTCTCGACGGCCTGGATGCGTTCGGGCGGCAGCACCGCGTTGCGGAGCAGGAAGGCGGCGTCCTCGCGGGTGTAGATGTCGTTGGTGACGACGGCGATGGAGATCCGGTCGCGCAGGGCGCGGCAGAGGGCGGCGACGGTGGCCGTCTTGCCGGATCCGACCGGTCCTCCCAGGCCGATCCGAAGCGCGCGGCGGGTGCCGTCGGGGCGGGTGGAGTCGGCACTGACGGCGGCCGGGCCGGTGTGCGCGTGGTCGAGATGCATGGTGCGGCTCCTGGTGATGACGGTGAGCTGGGGTTCGCGGGGTTCAGGACGCGAACAGGCGGACGGACCAGGCCGCGTGGGCCTCGGCGGAGATGTCGAGCAGCGGGGCGGAGGCGGCCGGCAGGGCGTCGATGCCGCGCCGGGCGGCCTCGGCGGCCTGTTCGGCGACCCGGTCGAGTGCGGGCGCGAGCCGGGCGAGGACCGCGGTGGCCTCGAAGGGGTCAAGGGACAGCAGACGTACCACCGCCGTGGCCGGGCCGCTGACCGCTTCGTAGGCGACGCAGTGTGCGGCGTCCGCGGGGTCGAGGCCGGCGGCCCGTGCCGTGAGCCCGAGGACGACGGGCTGGTGGGCGCCGCGCGGCCGGGCCTCGGCGAGCGCGGCCAGTTCGGCGCTCGGCCAGGTGGCTCGCGCCGCCCTCATCAGCTGCCGGCCGAGCTTGCGGGCGACGTTCCTGAGGGCCGGCGAGGGCGTCCGGGCGTCGGCGGCCTCGTCGAGGGCGAGCGGGTCCAGGCCGTGGGCGGCCGCGGCGGCCAGGGCGGCTGAGGTGAGCCCGGTGGTGTGAAGCCGGCCCAGGCAGAAGTCCGCCAGGTCCTCGGCGTTCCGGATGCGTCCCGCCTTGACGGCCGGCTCGGCCCCGCCGGAGTGGGCGTGCCCTCCTGCGGGGAAACGGCCGTCGGCGAGGACGAGCAGGGCTGCGCGAGTCGTCATGGAGTGCTGTCCTGCCCTCAGAAAAGGAAGTACCGCTGGGCCATGGGGAGCTCGGCGGCGGGGGCGGGTTCGACCGGATCGCCGTCGATGGTGACGGCGAAGCTGTCGGGGTCGACCTGGACCCGGGGCAGGGCGTCGTTCTCCCGCATGTCCGCCTTGGTGACGCCTCGGGTGCTGGTGATCGGCACGAACTCCTTGCCGAGCCCCAGGCGTTCCGGCAGCCCGGCCTCGACGGCGGCGGAGGAGACGAAGTTGAGCGAGTTGGCCGAGGGTGCGCGGCCCACGGCGCCGAACATCGGGCGCGGCATGACCGGCTGCGGGGTGGGGATCGACGCGTTGGCGTCGCCCATCTGCGCGTAGGCGATCTGGCCCCCCTTGATCACGGTCTGCGGCTTGACGCCGAAGAACGCCGGGTCCCACAGCACGAGATCGGCGAGCTTTCCGGTCTCGACGGAACCGATCTCCCGGTCCAGTCCTTGGGCCACCGCCGGGTTGATCGTGTACTTGGCGACATATCGACGTGCCCGGTGGTTGTCGGCGGGACCGTCACCCGGCAGGGCTCCGCGCCGCCGCTTCATCACATGGGCGGTCTGCCAGGTACGCAGGATCACCTCGCCGATGCGGCCCATCGCCTGGGAGTCCGAGGAGATGATCGAGATGGCTCCGAGGTCGTGGAGGATGTCCTCGGCCGCGATGGTCGAGGGCCGGATCCGGGACTCGGCGAAGGCGAGGTCCTCCGGCACCGTGGGGTTGAGGTGGTGGCAGACCATCAGCATGTCGAGGTGTTCCTCGATGGTGTTGACGGTGTGCGGCCGGGTCGGGTTGGTGGAGCTGGGCAGGACGTAGGGCTCCGAGACCACGCTGATGATGTCGGGAGCGTGCCCGCCGCCCGCGCCTTCGGTGTGGTATGCGTGGATGGAGCGCCCCGCGATGGCGGCCAGCGTGTCGGCGACGAACCCGGCCTCGTTGAGCGTGTCCGTGTGGATGGCGAGCTGGGCGCCGGTCTCCTCGCACACACCCAGGCAGGCGTCGATGACGGCGGGGGTCGCGCCCCAGTCCTCATGGATCTTGAACCCCAGTGCGCCCGCGCGCAGTTGGGAGTGCATGGCCTCCCGGGACATCGTGTTGCCCTTGCCGAGCAGACCGATGTTGACCGGGTATGCCTCAAGCGCCTCGAACATCCGGGCAAGGTGCCAGGGTCCCGGGGTGATCGTCGTGGCCTTGGTCCCCTCGGCCGGGCCCGTGCCTCCGCCGACGAGGGTGGTGATCCCGGAGGAGAGAGCCTGGTCGACGAGGGTCGGCGAGATGAAGTGGACGTGCGCGTCGATGGCACCGGCGGTGACGAACTTGCCGTTGCCCGCGATGATCTCGGTCTCGGGGCCGATGACCAGCTCGGGGTGGACGCCGTCCATCGTGTCCGGGTTGCCGGCCTTGCCGATCCCGGTGATCCGGCCGTCACGGATGCCGACGTCGGCCTTGACGACGCCCCAGTGGTCGATGATGACGGCGCCGGTGATGACGGTGTCGGGAGCCCCTTCGGCGCGGGTGGTCCGCGCCTGCCCCATCGATTCGCGGATCACCTTGCCGCCGCCGAACACCGCCTCGTCACCGGCCCGTCCGGGGCCGCCGGAGCGGTCCTCCTCGATCTCGACGACGAGATCGGTGTCGGCGAGCCGGATGCGGTCGCCGGTGGTGGGCCCGAACAGGTCGGCGTACACGGGGCGGCTGAGTTCAGGCATCGAGGGAACCTCCGGTGTCGCCGCGCAGTCCGGGGACGATACGCAGACCTGCGAGCGGGACGAGTTCGACATCGACGGGGATACCGGGTTCGAAGCGCACGGCGGTCCCGGCGGCGATGTTCAGCCGCAGCCCGTGGGCGGCGCGGCGGTCGAAGTCCAGGCCGGGGTTGGCCTCGGCGAAGTGGTAGTGCGAGCCGACCTGGACGGGCCGGTCCGCGGCGTTGAGGACGGTGAGGCGGGTGGCGGGGCGCCCTTCGTTGAGCGCGATCCGCCCCTCCGCGAACAGGATCTCTCCGGGAATCATCGGCCGTTCCCCCGTCAGACGATCGGTTCGTGGACGGTGACGAGCTTGGTTCCGTCCGGGAAGGTGGCCTCCACCTGGACGTCGTGGATCATCTCGGGGATGCCGTCCATGACGTCGTCGCGGGTGAGGACCTTTCTCCCGGAGGCCATCAGTTCGGCCACGGTCCGGCCGTCGCGGGCACCTTCCAGAAGGTGCGACGTGATCAGCGCGATCGCCTCGGGGTGATTCAGCCGCAGTCCGCGCGCCCTGCGCTTCTCGGCGACATCGGCCGCCACATGGATGAGCAGGCGTTCCTGTTCGTGCGGAGTCAGTTGCACGCTTCCACCCTCTTCGTCTCCCGCCCGGTACCTGCCCCGGACGCAGCGGGACCCTATCCCGCCTTCAACACTCTGTTGAACGATGAAGAGGATTCCGCGACCAGGTATTGCACGTTAGGGCGGAAGTTTTTCCGGCGCGTTAACTGATCTTTGACTGATCCATGGACATCAGCCCGCGCAACCCGTTCTCCAGGACGGCGGGTTCGACTCCACCGAAGAGGGCCTCCTGCGCCATGAAACCCTGAGCTGTGGCGATCATGGTGCGGGCGACATCATCGGCCGGAACGTCGGAGTGCATGAGACCGGCCGCGCGGTAGGCGTGCACCAGCTTCGCCCATGCCGCGCGCATGCCGGCGTAACCGTCCTCGAGCGTCCTCGCCAACTGGTCGTTACGCAGGGTCTCGGCCCACGCCTGGACGATGAGCGCGGCGCACGCACGGCGCTCCATCCCGTAGATCTGCCCCTCGAAGACCCCGCGCAGCACCCTGCCGAGGAGCACATCGGGAGTGGGGGGCGGAGTGAGCTCCGCCGCCTCCTCGAAGGCGCTCCGGATGAAGCGGAACGCCTCGTCGGCGATGGCCCCGATAAGGTCCTCCTTGCCCGCGAAGTAGCGGTATACGGCTCCGGCCGACAGCCCGACCTCCCTCAGCACGTCCTGCATCGAGGTGCCGTGGAAGCCGTTGCGGGCGAAGCAGCGCGCGGCGCCGGCGAGGATCTGCCGGCGGCGGGCGTCGAGGTGCTCCTGGGATACACGTGCCATGACCTCAATCTAAAACGAACGTTCCTTCTTGACAAGCGTCCCGGCCGGAGAGACAGTAGGTCACCATCTAAAAAACGAACGATCCTTCTCTTTGAATTGAGGCAGTCGTCATGCCTGCTGCGCCGAACCGCCGCGCGGTCACGGTCATCCTCCTCGTCCCGCTGATCGCGACAATCAGCCTCTGGGCGTTCTCCTGGCCCGCAGCCCGGATCGCCCCGCGCGATCTGCCCGTGGGTGTCGCGGGCGCCGCACCGGCGGCCGACCAGCTGCAGAGGCAGTTCGAACAGCGTGCGGGAGCCTTCGAGATCCACCGTTACGACGACGAGGCCGCGGCCCGCGACGCCATCGAGGACCGGGTCGTATACGGCGCCGTCGTCGTCACCGAGGAGGGCCCACGGCTGCTCACCGCCTCCGCGGCGAGCCCTGTCGTCTCCCAGCTGCTGACCGAGGCGGCCAAGGGGGCTGCTCCGTCGGGAACGGCCGTGCCGGTCACGGATGTCGTCGCCGCACCCGAGGCGGATCCGCGCGGCGCGGCGCTCGGCGCGAGCATCCTCCCGCTGGCACTCGCCGGCGTCGCCGCGGGGGCGATGGTGACCGTCATGAGGCTGCGCGGCGCCAGGGCGGCCGTGGCCCTTGTCGGCGCGGCGGGACTGGTGGGCATAGTCGCCACGGCCGTCGCCCACAGCTGGCTGGGCGTGGTGACGGGTGACTGGTGGACGGAAGCCGGCGCCGTCGGACTCACCGTGCTGGCCATCTCCTCCGGCGTCGCAGGGCTCGCGGCACTGGTCGGCTCGATGGGCATCGGCGTGGGCGCGCTGCTGATGGTGCTGCTCGGCAACTCCTTCTCGGGCGTCACGAGCGCGCCTGAACTGCTTCCCGAACCGGTCGGCACGATCGGCCAGTGGCTCCCGCCGGGCGCGGGTGGCTCACTGCTGAGGTCGGTGGCCTTCTTCGACGGCGCCGCGGCGGGCGGGGCCGCACTGACCCTGACGGCCTGGGCCCTGCTCGGCCTGGCGGCCGTACTGATCGGCGGACGGCGGCAGCCGGAAGCCGGCAGGCCGGCCGAACTCCCCGGCCGTCGCCGGGAACCGGTCCTCACCGGCTGACGGACACCCGCCGGACGAGCCGAGCCCCCGCCAGGACAGGCGGGGGCTCGGTTTTTCGTGCGTCGGCGGCAGACAGGGGCCCGGGGTTCCGCGGGGGGGCGTCAGCGGTCCCGGTCCTCGTGGCCGCGGTACTCCGCCGCGAGCCCGAATCGGTGCTGTTCGCCTTCAGCAGACGACACGGAGCGGAACGAGGAGACCGAACTGATCACCTGCTCCTCGGTCGCCACCTCCTGTGCCGCCGCCTCATCGTTCTCGAGTCGTTGCAGGTCAGCGGCCGAGACCAGAGCCACCAGGGGCTTTCCGTGCCGCGTCACCACGACCCGTTCACCCCCGTAGACGACGCGGTTGATCAGTTCGGCGAGCTCCGCCCGGGCTTGCGTCACCGGAATCTCGTAGGCCATACCCCCATCTTAACCTCCTGTACGTCCTGTACATTTTTTACGTACTGCGATTCGCTGTGGTCCGAGGAGAGGCATCGCCATGTTCCGTCCCGCCGCCCGCTACGTCCTGCCCGAGTTCACCGAGCGCACCGCCTACGGCTCCCGGAGCATGGATCCGTACTCGAAGCTGCTGTCCGAGCGGATCGTCTTTCTCGGCACGCCGGTCGACGACACCGCGGCGACCGACCTGATCGCGCAGTTCATGTATCTGGAGCACGCGGACCCCGACCGGCCCCTGTCCCTCTACATCAACTCGCCGGGCGGCTCCTTCAACGCCATGACCGCGATCTACGACACCATGCACTTCCTCGCCTGCGAGGTGGAGACCTTCTGCCTCGGCCAGGCGGGTTCGAGTGCCGCGGTGCTCCTCGCGGCCGGCACGCCCGGACGCCGACATGCCCTGCCGGGCGCCCGGGTAGTCATCCAGCAACCCGCCCTGGACGAACCGGTGCAGGGCCAGCCCTCCGATCTCGAGATCCAGGCCCGCGAGTTGGAGCGCGAGCGCGAGATGCTCACGGCCATGCTGGCCCGCCACACAGGCCGTTCCACACAGGAGATCAGCGCCGACATCGAACGGGACACCATCCTCGACGCCCCGGCCGCCCTGGCGTTCGGACTGGTGGACCACGTCGTGGAGAACCGCACGCCGTCCCAGCCGCCGCATCCCGCGAGGTGAACGCCCGATGCTCTCACCCCAGTTCCCGCCGCTCCCCGCCCTGACCCGCGCGGAGGCCGAGTTCATCGACTGCTACCTGGAGGTGCTCGACCAGCTCGGCCGCATCAACCCCGCACGCGGCAGCGACACGTACGGGGCGCTCCGGGCGGCTCAGGCTCTCGCCTCCCGGGCCACCGCCCTCCGTGACGCACTCGTGCTGATGCACGAACGGGGTGAGTCCCAGATCCACGCGGACACTCTGGCCAGGGCACTGCGGCTGCTGGACGGCGAGCGCCGCGCCGGTCGGGTCGCCGTGCCTCCCGCGTCGTCGAGTTGAGCGCTCCGGGCCCGACTCGGCCGCCGCACCCGCTTTTCGGCGCCTGTTTTCGACACGCCCGGCGGCCTGACGAGTTTTCCTCGCTCGATCGGCGTAGAAGGTCCCCCGCCCGAGGGACAGCCCAACTTGCGTGACAGGCGCGGACACTGAACGGAATCTGTCGTTCCGTCGCTGGTGCGCGGCTGGTCCGGTGCGACCGCCCCGACTCCGGACCGGCTGTGTCCACCCGATCGGATCAGTCGTGACGACTCTCACATATCGGCACTTCAACGAGGAAATCCGGCGGCGTGTGCGTAAAGATCCCTGGGACGACAAGCCCCCGCCACCGCGGCGGGGCGGTCCGGGCGGACGCCGAGTCCTGCCGCCGCCCGGATGCCTGGTCGACAGGAGTGGATCGGCAGGAGTGGAGGACCCGAGCACAACGGGCCGACCGGAGTTCCGGACGGCCCTCGGGGTGAAGCCGCTTCGCGCGGCCGGGCAACTTCGCCAGCCCGAACCCGACAGGTCATCCTTCACAGGCGGCTGACGAAGGGTTGCGCATGACTGCGCAGGTTCATGTCCCGTCACTGTTCGCCCGGGTCGGTACGGCCTCGGTCCTGACATTCGCCGTAGGCACCACCATGATGACTCCCGGTCTCGTGAACGACGCCGAGGCCGCCGCCCACTCGACGACGGCACTCAAGATCGCGGCCTCGAAGAAGGGCGCGCCCTACAGATGGGGCGCCACGGGCCCCCACAGGTTCGACTGCTCCGGGCTCACGCTCTACTCGTTCAAGAAGGCCGGCAAGAAACTGCCCCGCACGGCTCAGCAGCAGTACAACAAGACCCGCCATATCTCCAGGTCGCAGCGGAAACGCGGCGACCTGGTCTTTTTCCACGCGGGCCGCAGTGTGTACCACGTCGGCATCTACGCCGGCAGCGGGAAGATCTGGCATTCGCCGAAGACCGGCGCCGTGGTCCGGCTGGAGAAGATCTGGTCCGGAAACGTTTTGTACGGGAGGGTCCGCTGAGGTCCCTCCCTTTTCCGTTCAGTGCAGCAGGGGGCCCGTCACCAGCACGAGTCCCAACGCGGTGAGCGCCGTGCCGCTGCCACCCTCGATCACCCGGGCGGCACGCGGCCGGCGCAGCCACCGGCCCATGCGGTCCACCAGCAGGGCGACGGCCGGGAACCAGACGAGCGCGAGCAGGACGACCACCGAGGCCAGCAGCAGTGTCCTGGGCAGCGGTGGCTCCCCCTCGGGGACGAACTGGGGCAGCAGGCTGAGGAAGAGCACGGGCGCCTTCGGGTTGAGGGCGTTGGTCAGGAAACCCTGGCGCAGTGACCTTCCGGCTCCCGGCAGCGTCCTGCCCTCGCTCACCTCCTCGGCAGCGGTTCCGGTGGTGGCCTGCCGGCGCATCGCGTACAGGCCGCTGAGACCGAGGTAGAGCACGTACGCGCCGCCGAGCAGCTGAACGGTGCGGAACAGGGCGGGCATCGCCACGAGCACGGCGGCGAGCCCGGCCGCGGCCAGCGCGGTGTGCACCACAAGCCCTCCGGCGACTCCCGCGGCGGTGGCGAGCCCGGACCGCCGGGATGTGAGCGCGTTGCGTACGACCACGGTGAAGTCGGCGCCGGGAAGGGCCACCATTCCCGCGGCCACGGCGACGAAGGCGAGCAGTTGTGCGTCCATGGGTCCACCCTGACCGATCCCAGCCCTTAGCGTGTACTTGCAATCTTCTGGGTCTGCCAAAAGGAACGCTTAATGTACGACCCGACACGGCTGGCCGCGCTGGTGGCGGTTTCCGAGGCCGGATCGATCACGCGTGCAGCGGCGCGGCTGGGTTACACCGCGCCCGCCCTTTCGCAGCAGCTGGCCAAGCTGGAGAAGGAGACCGGAGCCGCACTCCTCGTCCGTCACCACCGAGGGGCACGACTGACGGCCGCCGGTGAGCTGCTGGCAGGACGGGCCAGACGCATCCTCGACGAGATGGACCAGGCGCGGCACGAGCTGGCCGGACTGGCAGGGCTGTCGGGCGGCCGGCTGCGGGTCGGCACGTTCGTGACGGCCGGGATCCATCTGCTGCCGCCGGTGCTCACCGCGTTCCGGCGCGCCCACCCCGACGTGGAACTGGCCGTCACGGACTACGAGCCGCCCGCCGGTGTCGCCGCCGTGGCGGCCGGCGACGTGGACCTGGCGCTGACCCACGCGTACGAGCCCGCGGCCGCCGATCCGCTCCCGGCAGGGGTGTCCGCCGAGCCGCTGCTCATCGAGGAGCTGGTGCTGGTCACCGCCCTCGGGCAGATGCTGTCCGAGGGCAGCGGCCCGCTGCCCGTGGCCGAACTCGCGGGCCGGCCGCTGATCAGCAGCGCGCCCGACCATCCCCCGCGTCGCGGGGTGGAGCGTGCGCTGGCGGAGGCGGGGGCCACCCCTGCCGTGGTCTGCGAGTCGCCCGGCTACGCACTGGTGTGCGCCCTGGTCAGCGCGGGGATCGGCGTGGCGGTGGTACCGGAGATGGTGGCCGCGATGTCCCCTGCGCCGCTCGCCGTCCGGCGCCTTGAACCCGCCGCCTTCCGGCGGACGATCTCCGTGGTGCACCGGGGGGACCGGAACACCGCGGCCGCGACGACGCTGATGGCGCTGCTGCGCAGCGGCTTCGGCCGGGCGTCCGCCGCGTGATGACGGCCCCGCGCCACACGGCCCGGACCTCACCACCCGTACTTCCTGCCCGCCCGCACGCACGGGCGCCTGCCCGACGGTGTCAGGACTGGGCGGGAACCGGCCAAGGTAGAGCGACCGAAACGGTCTTTCCCCCGTCCGGGGTGGGGCTGACGCTGAGCCGCCCGCCGCGCTCCTTCGTCAGGGCCCGGATGATCACCATGCCGCGGCCGTTGTCCTGCCGGACCGCGGCGGGCAGCCGCTGGGGCCAGCGGGGGTGGCTGTCCGTCACACCCAGATAGAACTCCACGTCCCGGTCGAGGCGGAGGTCCACCGTGAAGGTGGGTGACTGCCCGAACGTGTGCTGGACGGCGTTGGTGGCGAGTTCCGAGACGATCAGTCGGATGGTGTCGGCGGTGTCGCCGTCCTCGGCCAGGCCCCATTCGGCGAGCACCCGGGCCACATGTCTCCGGGCTGTGGAGACCGAGGCCGGCTCGCTCGGCAGAGTGACGGTTGCTTCCTGATGGTCTGCCATGGCGACGCCGTCCCTTTCCCGCCCTGACCGGCCCGTGGCCGGCCTGGATTGTGCTTCGCGCCAGACTGCCACCGATGCCGCCCTCCATGACGGCGATCCACCAAGATATGCATATATCTATCGCTCATTACGGTGAACTCCGCCCACTTAGTCGTGTACGGGCGTAACACTGGCCCCTTTCCGAGCCGGACCCGCCCGGGCGGCTCTCCGTACAACGGGAGGAGGCCGCCATGCGAAACGGCCCTGCGGTACGCCGTCGCAAGCTCGGTGAGGAGCTGCGCAGCCTGCGTCACACGTCGGGACTCACGAGCCGGGACGCCGCCGGAATGCTGGGCTGGCACCAGTCGAAGGTGAGCCGGATCGAGACGGGGGCGAGCGGGGTGACGCCCGGCGACGTGACCCGCCTTCTGGACGCCTACGGTGTGGACGACCGTCAGCTGCGCTCCCTGCTCCAGACGCTCGCCGGCTCGGCGGGCGGAGGCGGAAGCGGCTGGTGGCACGCCTATCGCGGGCTCATCCCGCCCCAGTACCGCGACTTCATCAGCCTGGAGTCCCAGGCCGATGCCGCCCGCACACTGGAGACCTCCGTGGTCCCGGGCCTGCTGCAGACCGCCGACTACGCGCGGGCGGTGACCCGGTCCTCGCTGGACGGACTGCCGCCCGCACAACTCGACTCCCTCGTGGAGGTCAGACTCGCCCGGCAGAGCGTCCTCCACGCACCCCGGCCGCTGCGGCTCAGCGCCGTACTCGACGAAGCCGTGTTGAGGCGAGGGGTCGGCGGCCCTCGGGTCATGGAGGAACAGCTCCTCCATCTGTGGCAAGTCGCTCAACTTCCGCACGTGACACTGCAGTTACTGCCGTTCGAGGCCGGGAGTTATATCGGCCTCACAGGCTCTTTCGTTATTTTTTCATTTCCGACCACTTCTGACCTAGACGTGGTCGTTCTCGACCACTTGACGAGTAGTCTCTATCTGGAGCGGAAAGAAGACCTTGAGGCGTACAGCTCGGCCTTCCGCACGATGCAGGCTCACGCACTATCGCCCGAGCGTTCGCTGGACCTCATCGCCGCGGTAGGCCGCGGTGATCAGCCGGAACCTTCAGACTGCCCGAGGGGGCCACGATGTCCGACCGTCTCGCACAGCCCGCACCCAGGTGGCGGCGCAGCAGCCGCAGCACCGGCATGAACAACTGCGTGGAAACCGCGCCGACCGGCGATGACGACCTCGCCGTACGGGACTCCAAGGACACGTCCTTGCCGCCGCTTCACTTCTCGGCGACGGCGTGGACGTCCTTCGTCGCCGGACTGGACGCCCGCGCGGTCAGCTGACGGGCCCCGGTGCGGTGGAAAGGATCGTGCCCACAGCTGTCGAGATCTGATCCTGCGTCAGGTCCGCCCGGGCTGTCAGCCTCAGCCGGGAGATCCCGTCCGGCACCGACGGCGGCCGGAAGCATCCCACCGCGAGACCCGCCGTGCGGCAGTCGGCCGCCCACCGCACCGCGGACTCCGCCGAGGGCGCTCGGACCGATACGACGGCGGCGTCGGGGCGCACGGCGGTCAGTCCGGCCGCCGTCAGCCGGTCGTACAGCTCGACGGCGACCGCCCCGGCCCTCGCCGCGCGTCCGGGTTCGCGGCGCAGCAGCCGCAGGGCGCCCAGAGCCGCGCCGACGGCCGCCGGTGCCAGACCGGTGTCGAAGATGAACGTACGGGCCGTGTTGACCAGATGGCGGATGACCCGCGCGGGGCCGAGCACCGCTCCCCCCTGGCTGCCGAGCGACTTGGAGAGGGTGAGGGTGGCGACGACCCCCTCGCCGCCCGCCAGTCCGGCGGCCGCGAGCGCGCCGCGCCCGCCCTCGCCCAGGACACCCAGTCCGTGAGCGTCGTCCACGAGGAGGGCCGCGCCGGCTTCGCGGCAGACACCTGCGAGTGCTGCCAGCGGGGCGGCGTCCCCGTCCACCGAGAAGACGGAGTCGGTCACAGCCAGAGCCCGCCCGCCGTGGCCGAGGAGCGCCTTCCGCACCGCCTCGGGGTCCGCGTGCGGCACGACGGCTGTGGCGGCCCGGGCGAGCCGGCAGCCGTCCACGATCGAGGCGTGGTTACCCGCGTCGGACACGATCAGCGAGTCGTGTCCGGTGAGCGCCGTGAGGGCGGCGAGGTTGGCCGCGTAACCGGACGAGAACACCAGGGCGGCTTCGAATCCGCAGAAGTCGGCGAGTTCGCGTTCGAGTTCGGCGTGCAGCGCGGTGGATCCGGTGACGAGCCGTGAGCCGGTGGCACCCCCGCCCCATGTCCGTGCCGCCTCGGCGGCGGCCGAGGTGACGTCGGGGTGCCGGCTCAGACCCAGGTAGTCGTTGCTCGCGAGATCCAGCACTTCCGTTTCGGCGGGCCGGGGGCGCAGCGTCCGGACGAGTCCGGCGTCGGCACGGCGACGGGCGTCGTCGTCGATCCAGTCGAACGGGGCGTAGGACATGAGCGGGTCCCTTTTTGTAGGCAGCTCACAGACCCTAACCGGGTGCGCAACAGGCCAGGGTGTGGCAATACACACAGCATCGACCGGCTCTACTGTCCGGTTCCTCCTTGGCCGATGACGGTGCCGTACGTCAGGATCAAGGCCATGGACCTGCTGAATACGCTGGTGGACAAGGGGCTGCGGCGCGAACTGCCGACCCGTGACGAAGCGCTCGCCGTGCTGGCGACGACCGACGACGAACTGCTCGACGTGGTGGCCGCGGCCGGAAAGGTACGCCGTCAGTGGTTCGGGCGGCGCGTGAAGCTCAACTATCTGGTGAACCTGAAGTCCGGGCTCTGCCCCGAGGACTGCTCGTACTGTTCGCAGCGGCTCGGTTCCGAGGCGGGGATCCTCAAGTACACCTGGCTGAAACCCGACGAGGCCACGAAGGCCGCCGCCGCCGGGGTGGCCGGCGGCGCGAAGCGTGTCTGCCTGGTGGCGAGCGGCCGGGGGCCGACGGACCGGGACGTCGACCGGGTGTCGCAGACCATCGAGGCGATCAAGGAGCAGCACGAGGACGTCGAGGTGTGTGCGTGCCTCGGTCTGCTCTCGCAGGGCCAGGCCGACCGGCTGAGGTCGGCGGGCGCCGACGCGTACAACCACAACCTCAACACCTCGGAGGGGACGTACGGGCAGATCACGACCACCCATACGTACGCCGACCGGGTGGACACCGTGCAGCAGGCCCAGGCCGCCGGCCTGTCGGCGTGCTCGGGGCTGATCGCGGGGATGGGTGAGAGCGATGCCGACCTGGTGGATGTCGTGTTCTCGCTCCGCGACCTCGACCCCGACTCGGTGCCGGTGAACTTCCTGATCCCCATCGAGGGCACCCCGCTCGCCAAGGAGTGGCACCTCACTCCCCAGCGGTGCCTGCGCATCCTGGCGATGGTCCGGTTCGTCTGCCCGGACGTCGAGGTGCGGCTCGCCGGCGGCCGTGAGGTCCATCTGCGTTCGATGCAGCCACTGGCGCTGAACCTGGTCAACTCGATCTTCCTGGGTGACTACCTGACCACCGAGGGCCAGTCGGGCCAGTCCGACCTCGACATGATCGCGGACGCCGGTTTCGAGGTGGAGGGGGCGGACACCACGACGCTTCCCGAGCACCGCGCTCCGACGGGCGGCGGCTGCGGTTCGCACGAGGGCGGCTGCGCTCCGTGCGGTGAGACCGCCGAGGCCGCTCCGGAGCCTTCCGAGGCCCTGGCGGCGCGTACGGATCTCGTGACGGTCCGCCGTCGCGGTACCGGGACGGACCTCGCGCCCAATGCCTGATCCGCTCCGCCCCGCCGAACTCCGCGCCCTGGACCGGGCCCACGTCTGGCACCCCTACGGCCCGATGCCGGGCCGGCAGGAGCCGCTCGTCGTGGAGTCCGCGTCCGGGGTACGTCTTCGCCTCGCCGAACCTGCCCACGGCCGGCAGGAGTTGGTGGACGGCATGTCGTCCTGGTGGTCCGCGGTCCACGGCTACAACCATCCGGTGCTCAACGAGGCCGCCCGCGGCCAGCTGGACCGGATGAGTCACGTGATGTTCGGCGGGCTCACCCACGAGCCCGCCGTCCGGCTGGCGACCCGGCTGGTGGAGATCACTCCGGAGCCGCTGCAGCACGTCTTCCTCGCCGATTCGGGTTCGGTCTCCGTCGAGGTCGCGGTGAAGATGTGCCTGCAGTACTGGCGTTCGGCGGGGCGGCCCGCCAAGCACCGGCTGCTGACCTGGCGCGGCGGCTATCACGGTGACACCTGGCAGCCGATGTCGGTGTGCGACCCCGAGGGCGGGATGCACGAGCTGTGGTCGGGATCCCTCCCCCGGCAGATCTTCGCGGACACCCCTCCGGACGGCTTCGACGCCGAGCCCGACGAGACCTACGTGAGGCATCTGCGCGAGCTGGTGGCCGCGCACGCCGACGAGACGGCGGCGGTCATCGTGGAGCCCGTGGTGCAGGGGGCGGGCGGGATGCGCTTCCACTCCCCCGCGTACCTGCGGGTGCTCCGCGAGGCGTGCGACGCGAATGACGTGCTGCTGGTGTTCGACGAGATCGCGACGGGGTTCGGCCGTACCGGGCAGCTGTTCGCGGCGGAGCACGCCGGGGTCTCCCCGGATGTCATGTGTGTCGGCAAGGCGCTGACCGGGGGCTATCTGACGCTCGCGGCGACGCTGTGCACCTCGCGGGTGGCGGAGGGCATCTCAAGCGGGGATGTGCCGGTGCTCGCGCACGGGCCGACGTTCATGGGTAATCCGCTCGCCTCGGCGGTGGCCTGCGCCTCCGTCGATCTCCTGCTGGGCCAGGACTGGCAGCTTGAGGTGAAGCGGATCGGCACGGGACTGCGCCAGGGGCTGGCGGAGGCCGCCGGTGTTCCGGGCGTACGGGACGTCCGGGTGCTGGGCGCGATCGGGGTAGTGCAGCTCGATCACGAGGTCGACATGGAGGCCGCGACACGGGCCGCGGTGCGCGAGGGCGTCTGGCTGCGTCCGTTCCGCGATCTCGTGTACACGATGCCGCCGTACGTGACCGGCGACGACGATGTGGCAAGGATCTGCCGGGCCGTGTGCGCCGCGGCGAAGGAGGGCTGAGATGACGATCCTCGTGGTGACCGGAACGGGCACCGAGATCGGCAAGACGATCGTGACCGCGGCGGTTGCGGCGGCCTACCGGGACCGCCGGGTCGCGGTCCTCAAGCCCGCCCAGACGGGTCTCGCACCGGGCGAGCCGGGGGACGCCGCCGAGGTGGCACGGCTGGCCGGCGCTCATGTGACGGCCGTCGAACTGGCCCGGTTCCCTGAGCCGTTGGCACCGGAGACAGCCGCACGCCGGGCAGGCCTCACCCCCGTACGCCCGTACGAGATCGCCGAGGCCGCCCAGAAGCTGGCGACGGAGCACGACCTGGTGCTGGTCGAGGGCGCGGGCGGGCTGCTCGTCCGCTACGACGAGCAGGGGGCCACGCTCGCGGACGCCGCGCGGCTGATGGCGGCGCCCGTGCTGGTGGTGGCCCCGGCGGGCCTGGGCACGCTCAACGCCACCGCCCTGACGACGGAGGCGCTGCGGGCCCGGGGACTCACGTGTCCCGGAGTGGTGGTGGGGAGCATGCCGGCCGATCCTGACCTGGCCTCGCGGTGCAACATCGAGGACCTCCCGGTCGCCGCGCGCGCCCCGCTGCTCGGCGCGGTACCGGCCGGCTCCGGAGCGCTGGAACCGGCCGATTTCCGGGCGCGGGCGGCGGGTTGGCTGGCCCCGGAACTCGGCGGTCACCGTAGAAGCGGCTGAGCGGGGCCCTACGGGGGAGAATCTGAGGAGAGCCGTATCCACGTGCCCTCCGAGGAGGCCCGATCATGCGTCGGCGCAGCACACCTGTCCCCCGGGACGCGGTGCACCACCCGGTCTTCGCCCGCTTCTACGCCCGGATGAGCGTGGCGGCAGACCTCAAGGGAGGTGTGGCGGACCGTCGCGACGAGCTTCTCGCGGGTCTCTCCGGCCGTGTCCTCGAGATCGGCGCGGGCAACGGCCTCAACTTCGCGCACTACACGGGGGCCGTCTCCGAAGTCGTCGCGATCGAGCCCGAGCGCAGCCTGCGGCAGCTGGCGGCCGGTGCGGCGCTGCGCGCGGAGGTGCCGGTCGACGTGGTGCCGGGCACGGCCGAGGCGCTGCCGGTCAAGAGTGAGGCGTTCGACGCGGCGGTGGCCTCACTGGTCCTGTGCACCGTGCGGGACCTGCCCCGGGCGCTGGCGGAGATCAAGCGCGTGCTGAGGCCGGGCGGTGAGCTGCGCTTCTTCGAGCACACCCTGGCCCCGGGCCGGGCGCTGGCGACCGCGCAGCGGGCGGCGGACCGCACCTTCTGGCCGCTGCTCTTCGGGGGCTGTCACACGGCGCGGGACACCGTGGCCGCCATCGAAAAGGCCGGCTTCGAGCTGGAGACGTGCCGCAGGTTCCGTATCCCGGACACGGGCGTTCAGCTGCCGAGCTCGCCGTGTGTGCTCGGCGTGGCCCGCCGGTCGGCTGTGGTGGACCGCTCGGCGGAGGCAGGCTGAGAACGCCGGTCAAAGGCTCCACCGGCGGAGCTCTTCGGCGATGGTCCGGACGTCGGCCTTGCCCTCCTTCACCAGCCGCGCGAGATCGCGCACCTGCTCGGGAGAGGTGATGACCTTCAGCCCCGAGGCGACGAGATAGCCGTAGGCGACGGCGGAGGCGAACATGGCGTTGGAGTGCTCGAGCGCGGGCACGTGCAGGAGCAGCTGGAGCAGGGCGGCCGCCCGGGAGTACGGGTCGCTGTAGACGGGGCTGCCGAAGATCTCCGCCTCGTGCCGGCTGACGGCGGCCACGAGCGCACCCCAGTCGGCGACCTGCGGATCACCGGGCGTCTTGTGCTCGGCGACCATCAGCAGCCAGGAAAGGTCGATCTGCAGGTTCAACGGGTGCCTTCGCGCTCCGGGCCGAACTCCTCGGCGAACACCGACTCGTACTGCTTCATGAAGTCGGCCGCGGCCTCGACGAAGGTGTGTCCCACCTCGCCCGCATCCTGTTTGACGAGCTCCTCTATGTAGCGGTTCACGCTCATCCCCCGCTGAAGGGCGCGCTGTCGCGCCGCCTCGGCGGTGGCCTCGTCCACTCGAACGTTCAGCTGAGTCTTGGGCACGCCATCACGCTAGCGCGTGTGCGCTAGCACTCGCAAGAGGAGAGGGGCGGGGCGACGCACCCGACAGGACCCGGGGCGAAACAGTTCGCCCTTCCCCCGAGCGCTCTGATTGGCTCTGGCCATGACCGATCTCGATATCCGCTGCGCGGCCCTCTCCGACATCGACGACGTCCTGGCCTTCTGGCGCGAGGCCGCGGAGGGCACCAGCATCACCGACGACCACGACGGGGTCGCCCGGCTGATCACGCGGGACCCCGAGGCCCTGCTCCTCGCGGAACGCGACGGCCGGATCGCCGGGACCGTCATAGCCGGCTTCGACGGATGGCGATGCTCCGCGTACCGGCTCGCCGTACATCCCGCCTGCCGCCGGCAGGGCGTCGCGACCGCACTGCTGGAAGCCGCGGAACAACGATTCATGGGCCTGGGCGGCCGCCGGGTCGACGCCATGGTCCTGGAATCCAACGAGCGGGCCCATCACGCGTGGGGCGCGGCTGGCTACCATCGCGAGGACCACTGGCGGCGCTGGGTCAAGTCCCTGTGACCACGCCCGGAACCACCGAGGGCCCCTGTCCTGCCGCGGTCCGTCCGCCCGTACAGGGCATTTTGCCGATCCTTTACTATGTAATCTCGACCGTCCGACACTTTCGAAAGGTGTGAGCGTCCGCCCATGGGCGAGCCCCCCAGTAGTAGACACTGCCGACATCGCGCGAACCTTCTGCCCCTGCCCGATCATGGGACGGAGGTGAACCGATGACCGAAGTGCTCCTGCTCCTCGTGGCGGTACTGCTCTCCCTCGCCTGCGGAGCGTTCGTGGCGGCGGAGTTCTCCCTGACCACCGTGGAGCGCGGCGATCTCGAACGGGCGGTCGAGCGAGGGGACCGGGGTGCGGCGGGAGCACTCAAGGCCGTACGCAGCCTCACCTACCAGCTCTCCGGCGCACAGCTCGGCATCACCGTCACCAACCTGATCGTGGGCATGCTCTCCGAGCCGTCCATCTCCAAGCTGATCCGGGGGCCGGTGGAAGCGACAGGGCTGTCGCCCGGCGTGTCCTCCTCGCTGGCACTCGTGATCGGTACGGCGCTGTCCACCGTCGTCCTGATGGTGGTCGGTGAGCTCGTCCCGAAGAACTGGGCGATCTCCTCCCCCCTGGCCGTCGCCCGGACGGTCGCAGCGCCGCAACGCGCGTTCACGGCGGTCTTCCGGCCCTTCATCAGTCACCTCAACAACACCGCCAACCGGATCGTCCGGCGCTTCGGCCTCGAGCCGGCCGAGGAGCTGGCATCGGCTCGCAGCCCGCAGGAGCTGGTGGCTCTGGCGCGCCACTCCGCCAAGGAGGGCGCGCTCGAGGCGGACACCGCCGAACTCTTCGTACGCACCCTCAACCTGTCCGAACTGACCGCGGAGAACGTGATGACCCCCCGCGTCCAGGTCACCGCGCTCGAGGTCCAGGCGACCGCCGAGGACGTCGCGAACGCCACCCGGGCGACCGGCCTGTCCCGGTTCCCCGTCTACCGGGGCAGCCTGGACACGGTGGTCGGCGTCGCCCACATCAAGGACGTGCTGGCCGTTCCCGCGGACCAGCGGCCCCGTAAGCGGGTGTCCGACATGCTGCGCGAACCACTGCTCGTGCCGGAGACACTCACCGTCGACCGCCTCCTGGACCGGCTCTCCGGGAAGCTGGCCATGGCCGTCGTCATCGACGAGTACGGCGGCACGGCGGGAGTCGTGACGCTGGAGGACATCGTGGAGGAAGTGGTCGGCGAGGTGCGGGACGAGCACGACCCGCACGAGACCCCCGACCTGGCGGCCGCGGGCGAGGACGCGGACGGACGCACCCTGTGGTCCGCCGACGGAGCGGCCCGCACGGACCAGCTCCGCACCATCGGGCTTCGGGTACCGGACGGACCGTACGAGACGCTGGCCGGTCTGATCGCCACGGAGGTGGGCCGCATCCCGGTGGTCGGCGACACCGTCGAGCTCACCGGGTGGCGCATCGACGTGGTGGACGCTTCGGGGCACCGCGCCGCGCGTGCGCTGCTGCACGCCCCGCTGCCCGGCAGCGACGAGCCGTCGGAGGACGAACGATGATCGCCGTCCAGCTCTTCATCGGCCTGCTGACCCTGGTCGTCAACGCCTTCTTCGTCGGCGCGGAGTTCGCGCTGATCTCCGTACGCCGCAGTCAGATCGAGCCCGAGGCCGAAGCCGGGAACCGGCGGGCCCGCAGTGTCATCTGGGGGCTCGAGCACGTTTCGGCGCTCCTCGCGGCGGCACAGCTGGGCATCACACTCTGCACCCTGGTGCTGGGCATCGTCGCCGAGCCCGCCATCGCCCATCTGCTGGAGCCCGTCTTCGACGGGGTCGGCGTACCGCACGGGCTGGTGCACCCGATCTCGTTCGTCATCGCCCTGACCGTGGCGACCTATCTGCACATGCTGCTCGGCGAGATGGTGCCGAAGAACATCGCGCTGGCCGAGCCGGCCCGCACGGCGCTGCTGCTCGGACCGCCGCTGGTCACGCTCGCGAGGGCGCTCAAGCCGGTGATCTTCGCGATCAACGCCTTCGCGAACGCGCTGCTCAAGCTGTTGCGGGTGGAGACCAAGGACGAGGTCTCCGCGACCTTCTCCGACGACGAACTGGCACGCCTCGTCAAGGACGCGGAGGACTCCGGGCTCGTCGACGACCGCTCGGCGGACCGTCTGCGCCACGCGCTGGAACTGGGCCGGCGCCCGGTCCAGGACGTGCTCCTCCCGGTCGACCGGGTGCTCTACACCAGGGTCGGCACGACCCCGGAGGAGCTGGAGCGGCTCTCGCACGAGTCCGGCTTCTCGCGCTTCCCGGTGATGGACAGCGAGCAGCGCATCATCGGGTACCTCCACGTGAAGGACGCTCTGGACGCCACGCCGCGCGATGTGCCCTTCCCGGTGACGGCCCTGCGGCCGATCGCCCGGGTGCGTGCGGCGACACCTCTGGACGACGTGCTGACCGCGCTGCGGCGCAGTCGTACGCACCTGGCCGCCGTCCTCGACGAGGACGGCCGGCTGGCCGGCATGATCACGATGGAGGACGTACTGCGTGAGCTGGTGGGCAGGCCGCAGCCCCGCTGACGCCCGCGTCAACGTCGGATGACGGTACGAAGAGGGGCGGACCCAGGTCGCGCCCCTCTTCCGTGCTTCCGCGCCCCTGGTGAGGGCCTCGGTCGCGGTACGATCGGCAGCGCCATGGAATTGAATGCCTCCTACACCAGTCTCGTCGCGGTCGGCGACTCGTTCACCGAGGGCATGTCGGATCTGCTGCCCGACGGTTCCTACCGCGGCTGGGCCGACGTCCTCGCCGCCCGTCTCGCGGCACGCGCACCCGGATTCCGGTACGCCAATCTCGCCGTACGGGGAAAGCTCATCGGCCAGATCGTGGACGAGCAGGTCGCGATCGCCGCCGCACTGCAGCCGGATGTGATCACGCTCGTCGGCGGGCTCAACGACACCCTGCGGCCGAAGTGCGACATGGGCATGGTCCGCGGCCGGCTGGAGGAGGCGGTGGAGCGACTCGCACCGGCGTGCAAGACCCTGGTGCTGATGCGCAGCCCGGGCCGGAACGGTCCGGTGATGGAACGTTTCCGTCCGCGCATGGAGGAGCTGTTCTCGCTGGTCGGCGACTTGGCCGAGCGCCATGGCGCGGTGGTGACCGACCTGTACGGCGCGGCGTCGCTGGGGGATCCACGGATGTGGGACGTGGACCGGCTGCACCTGACGGCCGAGGGACACCGCAGGGTCGCGGAGGCTGTCTGGCAGACGCTGGGGCTGCCCGCGGAGAGCGACTGGCAGACCCCGATGCCGGTGTCCGCGCCCGCCCGGTGGGCACAGCGGCGGATCGACGACGTACGGTTCGCCCGGCACCATCTGATGCCCTGGATCGGGCGGCGCCTGACCGGGCGCTCGTCCGGGGACGGCCGGGCAGGCGCGCAGTACGACTCGGAGCTGGGCAAGGCGTACTGGATCACTCCCGCGGACACGGCGAGCCCGGGGCCGGTGAGCGGCTGGCGTCGGCTGGACGGCTGACCGGTGCGCGTCCGCTGAACGGCTGACCGGTTGGCGCAGTTGTTTCTGTTGCGCATGTGACCGGTGGGGCAGCATGGGCGCTCAGCGCGCAGGAACTCCCTGGGCACCGGAGCGGGGAGTGCCCATGAGCGGCGTACCGGACATCCAGGAACCGGCGGACGGCATCGACACCGGCACGCCTCACTCGGCGCGGGTCTGGAACTACTGGCTGGGCGGCAAGGACAACTACGAAGTGGACCGTCGGCTCGGCGCGGCGATGGAAGAGCTCTATCCGCAGATCATCGACATCGCCCGGGCTTCCCGCCGCTTCCAGGCCCGGGCGGTGCGTCATCTGGCCGAGGAGGTGGGGATCCGTCAGTTCCTCGATCTCGGCACCGGCCTGCCGACCGCGAACGCGACGCACGAAGTCGCGCAGGCTGTCGCCCCGGCGGCGCGCGTGGTGTACGTGGACCACGACCCGATTGTTCTGGCCCACGCACGCGCACTGCTGACGAGCAGCCCCGAGGGCGCCACGAACTACGTGCACGCGGATCTTCGGGATACGGACGCCGTGCTTCGGGAGGCAGCCCGGACCCTGGATCTTCAGCAGCCGGTGGCGCTGATGGTGCTCTCCACCTTGGGACACATCGCCGACCCGGGTGAGGCTGCCGCCCTTCTGCGCGGCTACCTCGCCGCGGTCCCTGCCGGAAGCTTCCTGATGCTGTGCGACACCATCGAGACCGAGGAGACCCGGGCGGCCTCCGACGAGTACGCCAGCGGTGGAGCCATGCCGTACATCTCGCGCCCCAGGGAGATAGTGCGCTCCTTCGCGGACGGGCTCGATCTCGTCGAACCCGGATTCGGGTCGATCAGCCTGTGGCGTCCCGATGAGCCCCCGGCGGGTGAGCCCGTGGACCAGTGGGGCTTCGTGGCCGCGAAGCCCTGAGGAGCCGGCGGACCGGAGACCCCGCTCCCGGTCCTCGTAGGAAGCCACATACCGGCCCGCGGCGCGGACCTGCAGAAACCGCCAGTAGAATCCGGACACGTGACTGCTGTGTCTGCGAAGCCTCGCATCCCCAATGTCCTGGCCGGCCGCTATGCCTCTACGGAGCTGGCCGTCCTCTGGTCCCCCGAGCAGAAGGTGAAGCTGGAACGCCAGCTGTGGCTGGCGGTGCTGCGCGCTCAGAAGGACCTCGGGATCGAGGTACCCGACGCGGCGCCGGCCGACTACGAGCGTGTGATCGACCAGGTCGACCTCGCCTCGATCGCCGAGCGCGAGAAGGTCACCCGGCACGACGTGAAGGCGCGGATCGAGGAGTTCAACGCCCTCGCCGGCCATGAGCAGGTCCACAAGGGCATGACCTCCCGGGACCTCACCGAGAACGTCGAGCAGCTGCAGATCCGGCTCTCGCTGGAGCTGATGCGCGACCGCACGGTGGCGGTTCTGGCCCGGCTGGGCAAGCTGGCGGCGGAGTACAGCGAGCTGGTCATCGCGGGTCGCTCGCATAATGTCGCCGCACAGGCGACCACGCTCGGTAAGCGCTTCGCCACCGCCGCGGACGAGCTGTTGGTGGCTTACGGGCGCCTGGAGGACCTGCTGGGCCGTTACCCGCTGCGCGGCATCAAGGGCCCCGTCGGGACGGCGCAGGACATGCTGGACCTGCTGGGCGGAGACGCGAGCAAGCTCGCCGACCTGGAGCAGCGCGTCGCCGGCCACCTCGGCTTCGCACATGCCTTCACCTCCGTGGGCCAGGTCTATCCCCGTTCCCTCGACTACGACGTGGTCACCGCGCTGGTGCAGCTTGCCGCCGCGCCGTCGTCGGTCGCCAAGACCATCCGGCTGATGGCCGGACACGAGCTGGTGACGGAGGGCTTCAAGCCGGGCCAGGTCGGCTCGTCGGCGATGCCGCACAAGATGAACACGCGCTCCTGCGAGCGGGTCAACGGGCTGATGGTGATCCTTCGCGGCTACGCGTCGATGACGGGCGAGCTGGCGGGCGACCAGTGGAACGAGGGCGACGTGTCCTGTTCCGTGGTCCGCCGGGTCGCACTGCCGGACGCCTTCTTCGCATTCGACGGCCTGCTGGAGACGTTCCTCACCGTGCTCGACGAGTTCGGCGCGTTCCCCGCGGTCGTCGCACGTGAGCTGGACCGCTACCTCCCCTTCCTCGCCACGACCAAGGTGCTGATGGGCTCGGTGCGGGCAGGGGTCGGCCGCGAGGTCGCGCACGAGGCCATCAAGGAGAACGCGGTCGCCTCGGCTCTCGCCATGCGGGAGCAAGGAGCCGAGCGCAACGAGCTGCTGGACAAGCTGGCCGCCGACGAGCGTATCCCCCTCGACCGCGGTGAGCTCGATGCCCTCATGGCGGACAAGCTCTCGTTCACCGGCGCGGCGGGCGATCAGGTCGCTGTTCTGGTGTCCAGGATCGAGGAGATCGCCAAGCAGCACCCGGAGGCCGCGGCGTACACCCCCGGTTCCATCCTCTGACGGCCTGCCCCACTGCCGCATGACACCCGAAGAGCTACTGGCCGCCCGCGATCGCGTCGTACCCGACGTGGTCGCGGGCGGTCTGCGTGTGCTGTTCTGCGGAATCAACCCGAGCCTGATGACCGCCGCCACGGGGCACCATTTCGCTCATCCCGGCAATCGGTTCTGGCCGGTGCTGCATCTGTCGGGCTTCACACCCAGGCAGCTGAAACCGTCGGAGCAGGATCAGCTTCCGGGTTACGGCCTGGGCATCACCAATGTGGTGTCCAGAGCCACCGCACGGGCGGACGAGCTGAGTCCGGAGGAATTCCGTGCGGGTGGAGAACTGCTGTCGGCCAAGGTGGAAGCGCTGGGCCCGCAGTGGCTGGCCGTGGTCGGGGTGACCGCTTACCGCTCGGCCTTCGGCGACCGCCGTGCGCAGATCGGCCCGCAGGAGCGGACCATCGGCGGCGCGCGTGTCTGGGCGCTGCCCAACCCGAGTGGCCTGAACGCACACTGGACCGTGAGCACCATGGCGGACGAGTACGCTCGACTGCTGGCCGCGGTCGGCCGGGACGCCTCCGGCCCGGCCGCCCCGGCCCCGGCTCCGCCATGAGCTGCTGCGGGACTGCCTCCGGGCGCGCGGCCGCGCGGCCGTAGGTCCTTGTCACTCAGGGTGGGTCGATCACGGTGACAAGCACGCCCAACTCGCAGCCCGGCCCGTCTTCCTCCAGGTGGAGCACCACGGCAATCCACCGGCCTTCCGTATGCCACAGCTGGAGATACTCGCAGCCGGCGACTGCTTCAGCCCATGGTTCGGCTATCTCCTCTCCTCTCGTCGCCCGTTCCTGTGCGCTCCACAGGCTGACGAGCTGGGGTTCACCCCAGCGCAGGGTGAGCAGCGTGAGCAGCGCGTCGCGTTCCGCCAGACATTGCGCCCGGTGTTCCAGCCGGTCTGCCCCATCTCTCCCGTCGTGGCCGTCCTCACCGATGAGGACCGCCGTGTGGTAGCCAGGTCCGCTGACTCCCGAGCCTGACGGAACACGCTCCAGAGGGAAGTCCTTGGTGCGCATCCCGTCGATGAGGAGGAGGTGGTGTGCGGTGGTCATACCGTCAGTAAACCTCCCTGCACTGACACATGGCCCCGGTCCGACGGTCTCCTGCTCTCCCGAGGTGCTGTGGGCCGACCACGCGCGGTACTGGAAGCCGGCCGTGCGGGCCGTGCATTCGGGCCGTGCATTCGGGCCGTGTCCACTCCGGCGCCGCCCCTCAGGCGTCCCGCTTCCGGAGGGCCCACCAGCCGGCGACCAGTGCGACTGCCGCCCACCCCGCGGTGACGGCCAGTCCCGTCCATGGTCCGAGGCCCCCCTCAGGTTGTCCCCGGAGCACCAACTGCCCTGCTCGGTCGGGGAGGTACTGGGCGACGCCTCCCGCTATGTCGCCGACCACGAAGGAGACGATCAGGATGAAGGGGATGAGCAGACCGAGTACGGCAACCGCGCTGCGCAACACCGCTGTCAGTCCGGCCGCGAACAGCGCCATCAGAGCGAGGTAGACACCACCACCGACCGCGGCGCGCAGGGCGCCTGGTTCCGCCAGATGGATCCTGTACTCGCCCATGAACAGCTGTCCCACCAGAAATGCGGCGAAGCTGGTGATCAGCCCAACGACCAGGGCGAGCCCACCGACCATCGCCATCTTCGCTACGTAGAAACGGCTGCGGCTGGGGACGGCCGTGAGCGATGTCCGTAGGGCGCCGTTCAGGAACTCGGACGACAGAGCGGTCGCGCCGAAGCTGATGGCCGCGATCTGGCCGAAGTTCAGCGCGTAGAAGGCGGAGAAGAGAAGGTCGTTACCCGGGTTGTCCGCTTCTGCCTGCCCGACGGTGGAGGAGGCGAGCACGGTGACGAAGAGGGTAGCGGCGAAAACCGCTATCAGGGAACCGGAAATGGATCGCACCGATTTGATCTTGATCCACTCGGAGTGCAGTACTGCAGTCGTCGACATGGTCATGCTGGTCAGACCTCCTGGCCGGCGGCGGGGGGCATGGGGGCGGCGAATTCGGCCTCGGCCGACGTGAGATCGAAGTAGGCCTCTTCCAGCGTGGCCTGCTCATCGACGAGTTCGAGAAGTGGGACGCCTTCGGAGGCGGCCAGGACACCAGTTTCTTCTGCCGTGGCACCGACGACCGTCCAGCGCCCGCTGTCGTCCTGTGCAGGCTCGAACCCCCTGCGGGCCAGTGCGTCGAGCAGCCGTGTGGGCTCCGTCGTACGGAACCGGACGCCGGGCCGGCTCCGGGAAGCAAGGAACTCCTGCATCGGCATGTCGACCAGGAGCCTTCCCCTGCCGAGGACGATCAAGTGGTCCGCGAACGAAGAGGTCTCGTTCATCAGGTGACTGGAGACCAGAACCGTACGGCCCTCACCGGCCAGCTTCCGCATCAGTTCACGGATCCAGACGATGCCTTCCGGATCCAATCCGTTCGACGGCTCGTCCAGCATCACCACCTCGGGATCGCCGAGAAGAGCCGCGGCGATACCGAGCCTCTGCCGCATTCCGAGCGAGAACGTCTTGATCCGCCGCTCGGCTACCGAGCCGAGGCCTGCCTCCACGAGCACCTCTTCAACTCTGCTTCCCGATATACCGTTGCTGGTGGCGAGCGCGAGCAGGTGATTGCGGGCGGTCCGGGAGCCATGTGCGGCCTGTGCGTCGAGCAGTGCACCGACACGTCGCAGCGGATTACCCAATGACGCGTAGGGTTTGCCACCGATCCTGCCGGAACCCCCGGTCGCCCGGTTCAGTCCGAGGACCAGGCGCATGGTGGTGGACTTACCCGCCCCGTTCGGCCCGAGGAAGCCCGTCACCAGGCCAGGTCGCACGCTGAACGTGAGGTGGTCCACGGCACGGGTGGGTCCGTAGTCCTTGGTGAGTTCATGCACGTCGATGCTGGTCATGACCTCAGCCTGGTCGTCGGGCCCGGCCTGGGGCCTCCCCCGCCCGAGTGGATCGTCTCCCTCTCTCGGGGGAGCCGGCCCCCGGCCTGCCCTGGCACGATGGCAGCATGCGCCGCTTCTTATCCATGCTGGCCAGACCGGCCACATACAGTCGCTGGCTGCACCTGCTCATTCCGGCCGCGGTGGGCAGCGTGTGGTTGTTCATCTCCCCGACCAAGCCGTGGATGCCCGTCCTCTTCGCAATTCCTGTCGGCCTGCTTCCGGCGATGCGTCTGGCCGAAGGGCTCCAGGCACAGTTTCTCCTCACGCCCGATCAGCGGGGCCGCCCAGATGCCGCGATCTCCGCCGCACCTGCCATGACTTGGGCTGCCCGCTGGCGCACCGTTGCCTGGCTGGAGGCACGCCTGGTCCTAGGGACGGTTGCGTGCTTCGCGACGGTCTGGCTGTCGGCGACGGCGGTCGATCTCGTGCGTGGTGCGTTCGGAACGCGTCCGAGCGATGCATGGCTGGCCCGTGATGTCGAGCCCGGCTGGTGGTGCGCTCTGCTCGCACCCCTGCCGATCCTTGTACTTCTCGGGCTGGTCGTCCTGTTCGGTGAGGTGGCCACCGCGGCCGCCCGCGGGCTGCTGGGGCCCTCACCGACGGAGCGGCTGACCGCTCTGGAGGAACGCGCGGAGCAGCTTCTGGAGCGTAACCGCATAGCTCGCGAGCTTCATGACTCGATCGGACACGCGCTGACGGTCGCGGTGGTGCAGGCCGGGGCTGCCAGGACAGCGGGCAACCCGGAGTTCACCGCGCGGGCACTCGCCGCCATCGAGGAGACCGGGCGCCAGGCGCTGGACGATCTGGAGCGTGTCCTGCGTGTGTTGAGGGAATCGGACCCTCCTGCCGGGGCGCGTCCGACCCTGGTCGAAGCCGACCGGTTGCTGGAATCGGCTCGCGGCTCCGGCGTCAAGATGGACGTGGAAATGACCGGGCCGCTGGATCTGCTCCCCGGTCCGGTGTCCCGCGAGGGCTACCGGATTCTGCAGGAGTCGCTCACCAATGTGCTACGTCATGCCGGCGCCGTTCCCGTACGGGTGAGGATCGCCGTGGCGAAGGAGAGGCTGGAGCTGGAGGTGGCCAATCCGTTCGTGGCATCGACCCGTGCCCCGGGCAGCGGCAGCGGGCTCCGGGGCATACGGGAGAGGGCCGCCCTGCTGGGTGGCAAGGCCAGAACCGGGCCGCACGAAGGGGAATGGATCGTGCACGCGAGCCTGCCGCTGGACCGCATACCCTGACCGCATGCCGGTCACCGTACTTCTCGTCGACGACGAACCTCTGGTGCGCGCGGGACTCCGCGCGGTCCTGGAAGCGCAGGACGACATCGAGGTGGTGGGTGAGGCCGCAGACGGTGCGGCCGTGATCCCTCTCGTCAGCAGCCTCCGGCCGGACGTCGTGGCCATGGATGTGCGCATGCCCTTGATGGACGGCATCGAGGCGACCCGGCTGGTGCTGCGCACCGTTGCCGATCCGCCGAAGATCCTGGTGGTGACCACGTTCGAGAACGACGAGTACGTGTATGAGGCGCTGCGCGCGGGAGCGGACGGGTTCCTGCTCAAGCGGGCCCGGCCCGCGGAGATCGTCTACGCGGTGAGGCTGGTGGCGGAAGGTGAGTCGCTGCTGTTCCCCGCCGCGGTCCGGCAGCTCGCGGCGGACTACGGCACGAGACAGGCACGGGACGCGATGGTCCGGGCGGCGCTCACCGACCGCGAAGCGGCGGTGCTCCGCCTGATGGCACGGGGCCGGTCCAACGCGGAGATCGCCGCAGAGCTCGTGGTGGGCGTGGAGACCGTGAAGACACATGTCAGCGCTGTGCTCGCGAAGTTGGGCGCCAGGGACCGCACACAGGCGGTGATCGCGGCCTACGAGTCCGGCTTCGTAGCGCCCAGCTGACCCTCCCAGCTCCCCCGCCGGCCCTCGATGCGCCCCTCCAGCCCATCGCAGCTCCACGCCGGCCCTCAGCTCCGCTCCGATCGGGGTCGCGCCCGGGCCCGGACCGGTTCCGGTTGTCTCTCTCCGGGTGCTGGTCGCCGAGGTGAGAGTCAGCGAGTACGATCCGGCAGACATGGGCACGACCTGGGAGGACACACGGTGGGCAGGCTGACCGGTGGGGACCCGTCTCTGCTGCGGAGGATCAATTCCGCGGTGGTGCTGCACGCCCTGCGAGGGGCGGATTCGCCCACGCTCACGGACCTGACCCGCATCACCGGCCTGTCGCGCCCCACGGTCGAAGGTGTCGTCGAGGGGCTCTTCGCGGCGGGCCTGGTGGTGGAGGCGCTGCCCGACGAAAGCGGAACCAGGCGCCAGGGCCGGCCTGCCCGACGGTTCAGGTTCCGTGCCGAGGCCGGGTACCTGCTGGGCATCGAGATAGGCCCGCACCGGGTCTCCGCCCTGCTGTCCGGACTGGACGGCCGGATCGTCGGCGCGGGCTCACGGGACGTCTCCGAGACGGCGTGCGCGGATGACAGACTCGACCAGGTCAGAGGCATGATCGCCGATCTGCTGCGCCGCACAGGGGTGCAGCGGAGCAGCTTGCGCGCGGTCGGAGTGGGAAGCCCCGGCATCGTGGAGGCCGACGGCACCGTCCGGCTGGGCACCGCACTGCCGGACTGGACCGGTCTCGCGCTCGGCGAAAGGCTGCGGCGTTCCTTCCGGTGCCCCGTCCTGGTGGAGAACGACGCCAACGCGGCTGCGGTGGCCGAACACTGGAAGGGCGCGGCGACCGAGTCGGACGACATCGTCTTCGTCCTGGCGGGCTTGAGTCCGGGCGCCGGGTCTCTGATCGGCGGGCGGCTGCACCGCGGGTTCGGTGGTGCGGCCGGAGAGATCGGCGCGCTGCATCTCCTCGGCCGCGATGTCACACCGGAACACCTGCTCTCCACGACGGACACCCCGCTGGACCCTCTGGACGAGCACGCCGTCGCCGCGGTCTTCGCCAAGGCCAGGCACGGCGACGCGGGGGCCCAGGCCGCGGTCGCACGGTTCATCCAGCGTCTGGTGCACGATGTCGCGGCTCTGGTGCTGGCGCTCGATCCGGAGCTCGTGGTCATCGGCGGTTGGGCCGCCGGGCTGGACGGTGTTCTCGACCCGCTCCGCGACGAGCTCGCCCGCTACTGCCTGCGGCCGCCGAGGGTGACCCTCTCCCTCCTCGGGGAGGCGGCTGTCGCCACCGGCGCACTGCGGCTGGCCCTGGACCACGTGGAGGAACAGCTCTTCGCCGTGGAAGGAACGGTGACGGCCCGCCGCTGACAGCGACGGGCCGTGAGGAAACGGGATCGGACCGCGGCACCCGAGCGGGAAGCCCGGGGCGGACACCCGTCCGGGAACCAGGCCCGAAGACGGCGGGGCAAGCCCCCCGGCACGTCAGGAGGCTTTGCGCTCCTGCTCATCGTGGCTGATCTCCAGCGCGCCGGAATCCCCGAAGGTGAGCCGGCAGGTGTCGGCCCTGTACGTGGCTACAGAGACCGCTGCCGTGCCTGCGGCGGCGAGATGCCGGGTGGTGACCACGAGAACCGGGGCGCCGGGGAGCCGGTCGAGCTCCTTCGCGTCGTCCGCGCGGGCCGAACCGAGTTCGACCGAGCGGTCCTGGCCGTCGAGGTCGATGCGGTGCAGTTCCCGCAGGACTTTGCGGGCCCGGACAGGCCCTGACGGCGCTTCGATGGCTGACAGTTCGGGCACGGACGACGTCGGTACATAGAGGAGTTCGGCCGCCACAGCCTGCCCTTGAGCGACCCGGATGCGGCGCACCACGTGCACAGGTTCCCCTGCGTCAGTGCCGAGCAGCGCGGCGACCGCGGCAGGAGCGGTGCCCGTGACGCACTCGATGGGCTGCCATGCCTCGTCCGTGTCGCCGCCCGCCCAGCCCTGCTGTGCGGTGGCGACAGCCACTTTGACCCGGGGCGGGGCGACGGTGGTGCCCACGCCGCGGCGCCGCTGGAGCCTGCCTTCGAGTTCGAGCTGCTCCAGCGCCTGGCGGAGGGTGGCCCTGGCTACGCCGAAGCGCGCCGCGAGATCCCGCTCGTTGGGCAGTACCTCTCCCACCGCGAAGTCCGAGTCGAGTGCCTCACTGAGCACGGTCTTGAGGTGCCAGTACTTCGGCTCCTGCACCGCTTCCAGCTGCGTGGTCCCCACCCTGTCCTCCGCATCCGCCCGGTGGCTTGTATTCCGCGACGTTATTTATTAAAGGTTCCTGCCTTATCGTTCAGACCTTAGGACGGCGAACCACCTTGGTCAAGACCAATCCTCGCCCCGTAACGCAGCGAAACGATCCACTGCCGCAGAGCGTTCACGGGACGTTCGCGTGGTGACGGGCGCAGGCAACACGGAGCCCCACGGCCTGCACCATCGGTGAGGGTCGTGGGGCTGTGTGTGGGCGCGTGATTTCCCGGACCGGGGCTTCCCCCCTCGCCACCGACCCGCGTCAACCCGCGCGCACCGCGGCCAGTTTGTCCGGGTTGCGAATGACGTAGACGCACTGGATGACTCCGTCGCCGATCTCGGCCTGGAACACCGTGTCCACCTCTCCCTTCACACTGAACACCAGGGCGGGGCCGCCGTTGAGTTCCAGAATGCGGACCTCCGTCGCGGCAGGCCGGTCCTGGCCCACCGCGATGAGGAAGCGGCCGACCTTGTCAGCCGTCTCGATGATCCGCCTCGGCGCCTTCGCCTTGCCTCCGCTGTCGCTGACGAGGCGCACGTCGGGAGCCAGCAGAGCGAGCAGTTGCTCCAGGTCCCCGCCCGAAGCGGCGGCGAGGAAACGCTCGGTGAGATCGCGCCGCACGGCCGGGTCCACGTCGTACCTCGGCTTGCGCTCGTCCACGTGGCGCTTGGCGCGGCCGGCGAGTTGCCGCACCGCCGCTTCGGACCGGTCGAGAGCGGCGCCGATCTCCGCGTACGGGAAACCGAAGGCCTCGCGCAGGACGAAGACGGCACGCTCCAGCGGGGAAAGGGTCTCGAGGACGACCAGCACGGCGAGGGACACGGAGTCGGCGAGCACCACGCGTTCGGTGGAATCGGGGACGGCCGGACCGAATTCGGTGACCACGGGTTCGGGCAGCCACGGCCCCACGTACGCCTCGCGCCGGGACCTCAGGTGGCGCAGCCGGTCGATGGCCAGACGCGTGGTGATCCGGACGAGAAAGGCCCGCGGCTCCCGCACGTCCTCACGCTCTGCCGAAGACCAGCGCAGCCACGCCTCCTGCACCACGTCCTCGGCGTCGGCGACGCGGCCGAGCATGCGGTAGGCGACCCCGGTGAGGAAGGGCCGGTGTTCTTCGAAGAGATCGGTCACGGTGTCGGCAGTCACTCATCCATCCCAGCCGACACGTCCGAGGGTGTCCAGCGGGAATCACGCCCGCCCCTTGAACTACGAGCTACCCGGCGGTAATCATTGCTGACGAGGCGTCTCATTCCTTCCGCCCCGACCCGGCAGGCTCGTCCAGAGGAGCAGCATGGCCACCACGATCTCGTTCGCAGTGGGCTCTCCCGTCGGCCCGCGCACGGTCGATGTGTCGTACGAACGGACCGGTTCGGGCGAACCGTTGGTGCTGTTGCACGGCATCGGCCATCACCGTCAGGCGTGGGACCCGGTCGTGCGCATCCTGGCGGTCGAGCGGGACGTCATAGCGGTGGACCTGCCCGGGTTCGGCGCCTCACCGGCGCTTCCGCAGGGGCTCGACCATGACCTGCGGACCATGGTTCCGGTGCTCGGCTCGTTCTTCGACGCGCTCGGCGTGGCGCGGCCGCATGTGGCCGGGAACTCTCTGGGAGGCCTGCTGGCGCTGGATTTGGGCCGCGAGAAGCTCGTTCGTTCGGTGACGGCGCTGTCCCCCGCGGGCTTCTGGACCCGGAGCGAGCGCCGCTACGCCTTCGGGGTGCTGCGGGCGATGCGTGGAGCAGCCCTCTCGATGCCGATGCCGCTGATCGAGCGGCTTTCCCAGAGCTCGCCCGGCCGGGCCGCGCTGACCAGCACCATCTACGCTCGCCCCGGCCGCCGTTCACCGGGCGCGGTCGTGTCGGAGACCGTCGCGCTGCGCGAGGCCACCGGTTTCCGGCAGACTCTGGAGGCCGGTCTGACCGTCGCGTTCACCGACGACGTACCGGACGTCCCCGTCAGCATCGCCTGGGGCGACAAGGACCGACTGCTCCTGCGTCGGCAGGGCGTCAGGGCCAAGCGCGTGATACCGGGAGCGCGACTCGTCCGCCTTCCGGACTGCGGCCATGTCCCGATGAACGACGACCCGGCCGCCGTCGCGCGGGTCATCCTCGACACGAGCCGCCGACGCACGGGGGCCGCCCCGTCCCAGAACGCCTGAGCCCAGCACCACCCCCAGACCCACCAGAAGGCTTCCCACGCCCTGACCCACGCCGTACGTCCCCGTACCGACCAGCGGTGCGGTCAGCGCGGCCGATACGGGGATCAGCCCGGAGAAGAGCGTGGCCCGCTCGGCCCCGATGCGCCGCATACCGCTGTACCAGCACACGAAGCCGATGACGGTGACCACCGCGGCCTGCCAGAGCAGCGCCAGGGCCTCCCCCACGGTGGGCGTCCGCAGAAGGCCTCCCCCGTCGAGCAGGACGCCGAGCAGCGCTGATTCCACGGCCGCCACGGCGCACACGACCGCCGACAGCAGTTTCGGTCCGAGGGGGCGCAGCACCGGCACGGCGAGTACCGCGAAGCCGACCTCACCGCCGAGTGCGCCCACCGAGTAGAGGACGCCCGCGAGGTCGGTCCGGCCCCAGCCCTGGACGGTGAACGCGCCGACGGCGACCAGGCCCGCCGCGCACAGGACCGCCCGGGTGGGGCGGCGCCCTTCCAGGATGGGTACGAGGACGCCGACGACGATGGGCGCGCACCCGACGAGCACTCCCGGTACAGCCGGTTCGGCCGTACGTTCCGCCGCCAGGACGGCGAGGTTGAAGCCGACCATCCCGATGGCGGCGAGAGCTCCCAGGCGGCCCCACTGCCTCCGGGTGAGCGTCCTCAGGACGGCGGCGGGCCGGGGGCCGCCGGAGCGCAGCAACGGCAGGAGCAGCAGTGCGGCCAGGCCGTACCGCACTGCCTGCCCGCCCGCGTACGGGTAGTCGCCGAGAACACTGTTCGCCGTGAAGGAGGCGCCTACGAGGGTGCAGGCGAAGGCCGCGAGGAGGGCTCCGCGCAAGGGAGTTGCGTTCATGAGGGCGACGCTAGAGTCCGTGGTGGTCCCGTTTAAGGTCCACTTCCATGACTTCTTCGGGGACCAATCCACCGCCCGGCCCGGCCTCGTACGACGGGGGCGAGGGCGGGGGCGCTTCAGCCGCCTGGGAACTGCTGCTTCCCGCCGCATCCGCCCCCGCCCGCCGGCGGGGACGCGCGCTGCAGTCGGCCCTTCGCGATGCCGTGCGTTCGGGCCGTCTGCCGGCAGGCACCCGGCTGCCCGCCAGCCGTGAGCTCGCCGCCGATCTCGGGGTGTCGCGCGGCCTGGTGACCGAGGCGTACGAGCAGCTGACGGCGGAGAGTTACCTTCGCGCCGGCCGGGGCGCGGGCACCTGGGTGAGCGGAGCGGTGAGGCCCGCCGCGCAGGGAGCACGGGATCTGTCACCGCGGGCACCCGGCCCCCGTGTGGTGGACTTCCGTCCGGGTACCCCGGACCTCGCGCTGTTCCCGCGGGGTGCCTGGGCGGCGACCCATCGCACGGTCCTGGACCGGCTGCCGCACAGCTCCCTCGGCTACCCGGATCCGCGCGGCCTGCCGGAACTGCGCGTGGCGCTGGCCTCCCTCCTCGCCAGGCGCCGGGGCGTGGTGGCCGATCCGGAGCGGCTGGTGGTGTGCTCGGGGGTGGCCCAGGCCACGACTCTGCTGGGGTTCGTCCTGCGCGAGCGCGGCGAGGCAGCGGTCGGTGTCGAGGATCCCGGCAGCCCCGAGCACGCCTCGTTGTTCGCCTCCACCGGTCTGAAGACGCTTCCGCTGCCGCTCGACGACGAAGGGCTGGCGGTGGAACCGCTGCTGCGCTCCGGTGTGCGCGCGGTGGTCACGACCCCTGCTCACCAGTTCCCCACCGGCATCGCGTACTCCTCCGGACGGCGCGGCGCACTGCTCGACTGGGCCCGGCGCACCTCGGGCGTGATCATGGAGGACGACTACGACGGCGATTTCCGCTACGACCGGGCGCCGGTCGGGGCCCTGCAGGGTCTGGACCCGGAACATGTCGTGTACACCGGCTCGGTCAGCAAGTCCCTGGCTCCCGGCCTGCGGCTCGGCTGGCTCATCGCCCCCGCCTCGATGACCGACGCCATCGTCGCCCGGAAGCGCACGATGGACCTGGGCAACCCGTCGGTCGACCAGGCGGTACTGGCGGACTTCGTCGCCGGCGGCGGCTACGACCGGCAGCTGCGCCGCTGTCAGCGCGCGTACCGGGAGCGCCGTGACGCCATGACGGAGGCCCTGTCCGCTCACTTCCCCGGGGTGGAGGTCAGCGGGATCTCCGCGGGTCTGCACATCATCGCCCGGCTGCCGGAACGATTCGGGCCGCAGGACGAGTTCCTGCGGCGGGCGGCAGCCGCAGGCATCGCGCTGCGTGCGCTGAGCGACTGCACGGCGGGCGGGGCGCGGGACAGCACGGTCCGTCTGGTGCTCGGTTACGCGCACCTGGCGCCCGCCGTCGTGGAGCACGGTGTCCGGCTCCTGGCCGAGGCGGTCCGGCACGGCCGGGCGCCGCAGGCCCCGGCGGTCTAGGCGTAGGGACGGGAGGGCGGAAGGGCATAGGGGCGTAGAGGCGTAGGGGCGGACCGCCGACCGGCTGTTCATCTGCGGTTGGCGTGCCCGCCGCCGCCGGGTACTAGGCATAGGGCTGCAATCAGCCTGTACGCCCCCGCTGTCCCGGCAGCCCTCTCGCCCATGGAGGCGCATCCATGTCGCACCGTCCCCCCGTCCCGGTCCCCGGCCGCCGCACCGTGCTGCGTGGCTCGCTCCTGGCCTCGGCGGCGGTCGCCGTGCCGGCCGCGGTCACCACGGCTCCCGCTTTCGCGCTGTCGGGCCGGCCGAGCGCCTCCTGGGGCGTGCAGGTCGGTGATGTCACGGCGTCGTCCGCCCTGGTGTGGGTCCGTTCGGACCGCCCCGCGCAGATGGTGGTGGAGACATCCGCGACCGAGTCCTTCCGCCGCCCCCGCGCATGGCACGGCCCGCTGGTCGACGCCGGTACGGACTTCACCGGCACGACCCCGCTGTACGGGCTGCCGGCCGGCGAGCAGGTGCACTACCGCGTCACGCTCGCGGACCCGCACGACCCGCGTCGCACGGGCAAGCCGGTGTACGGAACCTTCCGCACGGCACCGGCCCGCCGGCGTGACGGGGTGCGTTTCCTCTGGTCCGGCGACATCGCGGGGCAGGGCTGGGGCATCAACCCCGACATCGGCGGCTACCGGGTGTACGACGAAATGCGCCGCCTGGACCCGGACTTCTTCCTCTGCAGCGGCGACAACATCTATGCCGACGGGGTGATCGAACCCAGCGTGACGCTGCCCGACGGGCGGATCTGGCGCAACATCACGACCCCGGAGAAGTCGAAGGTCGCCGAGACCCTGGACGAGTACCGCGGGAACTTCCGGTACAACCTGCTCGACGACAACCTGCGGGCGTTCAACGCGCAGGTTCCCTCCGTCGTCCAGTGGGACGACCACGAGGTGCGGAACAACTGGTACCCGGGACAGATCCTCGACGACGTCCGCTACACGGAGAAGAACGTGGACCTGCTCGCGACGCGCTCGATGCGGGCGTTCCGCGAGTACTTCCCGGTTACGACGCTCCAGGGATCGCCGGACGAGCGGCGCATGCACCGCGTCGTGCGGCACGGTCCGCTGCTCGATCTGTTCGTCCTGGACATGCGGTCCTTCCGCAACGCCAACTCCCCCGGCCGGCAGCCCGACGACGCCCAGGGCATCCTCGGCACCGAGCAGCTGCGCTGGCTGAAGCGCGAGCTGTCGCGGTCCCGTGCGGTGTGGAAGGTGATCGCCGCCGACATGCCGCTGGGGCTGGTGGTCCCCGACGGTGCCACGGACTTCGAGGCGGTCGCACAGGGCGACCCGGGCGCGCCGCTGGGGCGCGAACTGCAGATCGCGGAGCTGCTGCGCTACATCAAGCACCGGCGTATCACCGGGACCGTCTGGCTGACGGCCGACGTGCACTACACCTCCGCCCAGCATTACGCCCCCGAGCGCGCGGCCTTCAAGGACTTCGCACCGTTCTGGGAGTTCGTCTCGGGCCCGCTGGCCGCGGGCAGCTTCCCCGCCAACGCGCTGGACGGGACGTTCGGCCCGGAGCGGGTCTTCGTCCGGGCGCCCGACCGGCAGAACGTCTCTCCCATGGAGCAGCCGCAGTTCTTCGGAGAGGTCGACATCGACGGCGGGAGCGGGGAGCTGACCGTGCGGCTCAGGGCGCAGGGCGGCACCGTCCTGTTCAGCAAGGTGCTGCAGCCGGGGCGCGCCGGGCAGTGAGCTCCTCCACCCGGTGGACACCGGGTGGAGGACCGGCTCGTCGGCGGTGCGAGGGCGAGGACATGAAAAAGGTGCTGAAGGCGACCAGATCCACACGTAACCCATCAGTCACAATGCGTTCGTGATCAGGCAACACCGTTCGGTCACAGTGAAGGCATGACTGATGTGACATCCGCGAAGAGTGCCCGCCGTCCGCACCACTGGCGGCGGGACCTGATCGAGCTGGCCGCCCTCTTCACAGCCGTAGCCGTGGCCGACGCGATCGCCAACCTGATCGGGCACCAGCCCGACGGGCCCTATCTGCTCATGGCGTCGGCCGTGGCTCTGGCCGCCACGGCCGCCTTCCACACATGGTGGGCGCGGCGGCACAGCCACGCACCACCCCCGGACACCGATACCGGCGCCGGTCCGGAGCTTCCCTCCGCCGACGCCGAAAAGGCCGAAGAGAACGACAGGCCTGCCGAAACGGTGCTCTGGCGGATGCGGACGACCGTGCGGGACGCGCCGGGTGCCCTGGCCGCTCTCTGCATCGCCCTGGCCCGTCACCGCATCGACATCCTGACCCTGCAGACCCACCCACTGGCCGAGGGCACCGTCGACGAGTTCCTGCTGCGTGCGCCCGCGACGCTGCCGGCCCAGCAGCTCACCCGGGAGGTCTCCGCCGCCGGTGGGTCCGCCACCTGGATCGAGCGCGCGGACGCCCACGACCTGGTGGACACGCCCACCCGGGTCCTCGGCCTCGCCACCCGGACCGCGCTGGACGCGGCCGAACTCCCCCTGGCCCTGCGCCAGCTCCTGGGCCGGTGCACCATCCACTCCCTGCCCGCCCTGTCCATCACCGGCCGCCCCACCGGGGAGAGCGCACCGGTGGAAGGTGTCCTCGAGGAGACCGTGATGAGGCTGCGCGATCCGTCGGGCGGTGTCATCACCGTGGAGCGCCCCTACCTCCCCTTCACCCCGACGGAGTTCGCCCGCGCCCGTGCGCTGGTCGAGCTCGACGCGCGGCTCGGCCCGCGCGTCCCGCGCAGCGAGGACGTCCTCACCCTGCCGGAGGGCAACGAGATCACCGTGCGCCGCGCGGACCGCGGGGACCTCGACGCGGCCCTCGCCATGCACGAACGCTGCTCCGAGCACACCCTCGGGCTGCGCTACCACGGTCCTGTCCGTGACGCCGACCGGTATCTGGACCACCTGCTCAGCCCTCGTTTCGGCCGCACGCTCGCCGTGCAGACGGCCTCCGGCCGGCTGGTGGCGCTCGGTCATCTGCTCTGGGACGGGGACGAGACCGAGGTCGCCCTCCTCGTCGAGGACGACTGGCAGCGCCGCGGCATCGGCTCCGAGCTCCTCGGCCGGCTGGTGGCCCTGGCCGTCGAGGCGGGCTGCGAGAGCGTCTACGCGGTGACGCAGGCCCACAACACGGGGATGGTGGCCGCCATGCGGGCGCTCTCGCTGCCTCTCGACTACCAGATCGAGGAGGGCACCCTGGTCATCACCGCGCGGCTGTCCGCGGTTGCTGCCCAGCAGTTCGCACCGCCTGCGGACCAGCGCTTCCGTCACTGAGCGCCTGGCACAGATCCGCCCAGAGGTCCTCGACGTCCTCGAGGCCCACGGACATACGCAGCAGACGGTCACCGACACCGGCGGCCCTCCGGTCTCCCTCACCCACGATGCGGTGGCTGATGGAGGCCGGATGCTGGATGAGGGTGTCCACGCTGCCGAGGCTCACGGCGGGCGTGATCAGCCGGACCCCCGCGATGACCCTGTGCGGGTCACCGAACACCTCGAAGGACACCATCGCGCCGCCCACCTCCGGGTAGTGCACGCGGGCGACGCGGGGGTCGGCCGAGAGCCGGCGGGTCAGTTCGCCGGCGGAGGCCGAAGCGGCCCGGATCCGTACCGGCAGGGTGGACAGCCCGCGCAGCAGCAGATATCCGGCCATCGGGTGCAGCACTCCCCCGGTGGCGAACCGGACCTGCCGCAGGGTCGCGGCGAACTCCTCGTCGCAGGCGACGACTCCGCCCATCACATCGCCGTGACCGCCCAGGTATTTGGTGGCACTGTGCAGCACGATCCGGGCCCCGTGTTCGAGGGGCCGCTGCAGCACGGGCGTGGCGAAGGTGTTGTCGACGAGGAGCGGCACGGAGCCGCAGGAGTGCGCCACGGCCCTGATGTCGATCTCGGCCAGCGTCGGGTTGGCGGGCGTCTCGACCATCACCAGGCCGGTGTCCGGACGGATCGCTTCGGCGATGCCCGCCGGATCCGTCCAGGTCACCTCGGTGCCCAGCAGCCCGGCGCTCAGAAGGTGGTCGCTGCAGCCGTAGAGCGGCCGCACCGCGACCACATGACGCAGCCCCAGGCTCGCGCGGGACAGCAGGACGGCGGTGAGCGCCGCCATCCCGCTGGCGAACGTGACTGCGCTGCCCGCGCCTTCCAGCCGGGCCAGTGCCGTCTCGAAACGGCCCGTCGTCGGGTTGTCGAGCCGTGCGTAGACGGGCGGGCCGTCGGGCCTGGCCCCGGTGGTGGCGAAGGCGTCGATGCGCGCGGCCTCCCCCCGGGAGTCGTACGAGGGATAGGTGGTGGACAGATCGATCGGCGCGGCGTGCAGGCCGAGAGAGGCGAGGTCGTCGCGTCCGGCGTGCACGGCTTCGGTGGCGAGCGCCCTGGACCGGAAGGAGGGCTGGGATCTCAGCGAGGAGGCTTCGGTGTCCATGTCACCAGCCTGAACAGCAACCGGCCCGAGGCACCAAGATGCCGTGCTACGTTCGCCCGATGCCTGAATCCGTCGTTCTCGATCCGGTTGATCTCCACATTCTGCGGCTGCTGCAGAACGATGCGCGGACGACGTACCGGGAGCTGGCCGCAGAAGTGGGAGTGGCCCCGTCCACGTGTCTGGACCGTGTGGCCCGGTTGCGCCGGTCCGGTGTCATCCTCGGACACCGGCTGCGGCTCGATCCGGCGCGGCTCGGCCGGGGCCTGGAGGCGCTTCTGCTGGTTCAGGTCCGGCCGCACCGCAGAGAACTCATCGGCCCCTTCGTCGAACGGATCAGGGCGCTGCCCGAGTCCAGGGCGTTCTTCCACCTCACCGGACCCGACGACTATCTGGTGCATGTGGCCGTCGCCGATCCGACGGACCTGCAGCGCCTGGTGCTGGACGAGTTCACCTCACGCCGCGAGGTCGCACGCGTGGAGACCCGGCTGATCTTCCAGCAGTGGGAGTGCGGCCCTCTGATGCCGCCCGCGACCGGCGCGTGATCCCGAAGTCCTTTTCCCCGTGACGTGAAGGCCCTCTCCGTACGAGGATGTCCCACATGTCAGACACATCGAGCAGCGCACTGCCGCGCCAGGTCGCCGACGCCTACGTCGACGCATACATCGAACTCGACCCGATCACAGGTACCTATCTCGGTGTCGCGGAAAGCTCCCGTCGGCTGCCCGATTTCTCGCCCGCCGGCCAGGCCGCCATGGCCGGACTCATCCGCAGCACCCTCGGTGAACTCGACGCCGCCGAGCAGCTGCCGGGCGCGGACACCGACGAGGAGAGGCGGTGCGCGCGCCTGCTGCGGGAGCGCCTGACGGCCGAACTCGCCGTCCACGAGGCCGAGGAGGGGCTGCGGGCCGTCTCCAACATCCACTCCCCCGCGCACAGCCTCCGCGACGTGTTCTCGGCGACGCCGACGGCGACGGACGAGGACTGGGCCGCGGTCGTGGACCGGCTGCGGGCGGTACCGGCGGCTCTGGAGGGGTACCGCGCGTCGCTCGCCCTCGGTCTGGAGCGCAAGCTGTACGGCGGCCCCCGTCCGGCCGCGACGTTCATCGGCCAGCTGGGGACCTGGGCCGGGGAGGACGACGGGCCCGGATTCTTCCAGGACTTCGTGGCCGGGGGACCCGCTTCACTGCGCCCGGAGCTGGACGAAGCGGCCGGGCAGGCCGCCGCGTCCCTGGTCGCCCTGCGGGACTGGATGAGGGATGTCTACGCCCCCGCGATCGAGGGCGCCCCCGACACGGTGGGCCGCGAGCGCTACGCCCGCTGGGCACGCCAGTTCAACGGCACGGATCTGGATCTCGACGAGGCGTACGCCTACGGCTGGTCCGAATACCACCGGCTGCTGGCCGAGATGAAGACCGAGGCGGACAAGATCCTCCCCGGCGCGGGCCCCTGGGAGGCGCTCGCCCATCTCGACGTGCACGGTAAGCACATCGAGGGCGTGGAGGAGGTCCGTGTCTGGTTGCAGAGCCTGATGGACGAGGCCATCGAGGCGCTCGACGGGACCCACTTCGAACTCGCCGAGCGCGTCCGGAAGGTGGAGTCCCGGATCGCTCCCGCCGGCGGTGCCGCGGCTCCGTACTACACCGGGCCGTCCGAGGACTTCTCGCGGCCGGGCCGCACGTGGCTCCCCACCATGGGCGAGACCCGGTTCCCCGTGTACGACCTGGTGTCCACCTGGTACCACGAGGGCGTTCCCGGCCATCACCTGCAGATCGCGCAGTGGACGCATGTCGCGGACAGCCTCTCCCGCTACCAGGCGTCGGTCGGCCAGGTCAGCGCCAACGCGGAGGGCTGGGCGCTGTACGCCGAGCGGCTCATGGACGAACTGGGCTTCCTGCCCGACGCCGAGCGCCGCCTCGGCTATCTGGACGCGCAGATGATGCGCGCCTGCCGGGTGATCGTCGACATCGGCATGCATCTGGAGCTGGAGATCCCCGGCGATTCCCCGTTCCATCCCGGTGAGCGGTGGACGCCGGCTCTGGCCGAGGAGTTCTTCGGCAGCCACAGCGGCCGGCCCGCCGACTTCGTGGAGAGCGAGCTGACCCGCTACCTCTCCATGCCGGGGCAGGCCATCGGCTACAAGCTGGGCGAGCGTGCCTGGCTGCTGGGCCGGGAGAACGCGCGGAAGGCACACGGCGACGCGTTCGATCTCAAGGCCTGGCACATGGCGGCCCTGTCGCAGGGGTCGCTCGGCCTGGACGACCTCGTGGAAGAGCTGTCCAGGCTCTGATCCCGGCGGTGCGGGGCCGGTGCGCGCCACCGGACCCCGCACGCCTCCCTCCCCCGCCGACAGCCTGAAGGATGATGTCTACGTGCCTGCGCCCGGCTTCCTGTTCTGCCGCGACCCCCTGCGGCCGCGGCACCCTGATCCGGCTTTCGCCGAGGAGGCGTCCGCGGCGCGGCGCGCAGGTGCGCGGACCGTCCTGGTCGACCACGACGCGCTGCTCGCCGGGGATCCGGAGACGGCCGTCGGCCGGGTGCCGCGGGACTCGGGGCCGTACTGGTACCGGGGCTGGATGATTCCGCCCGCCCGCTACGGGGAGCTGGAGCACGCACTCGCCGCCCGTGGCTGCTCGCTGCTCACCGACGCCTCCGCCTATCGCACCGCGCATGAACTCCCCGGCTGGTACGAGGTGTTCGCCGAACTCACCCCGCTCAGCGTCTGGCGTGCCGTGGCCGCCGGTGAGGCGCTGCCCGAGCCGTCCGTGTGGTCGGGCCTCGCCCGGGGTCTCGGTGCCGGCCCCGGAATCGTCAAGGACTTCGTGAAGTCCCGTAAGCACGAATGGGATGAGGCGTGCTTCGTCCCGGAGCTGGGGGACGTGGAACGGCTCGCTCGCGTCGTCGAGCGGTTCGTCGAACTGCAGGGGGACTTCCTGGCCGGTGGCGTGGTGCTGCGCGCGTACGAACCGTTCGTGCCGGGCGGGGAGGCACGGGTGTGGTGGGTGGACGGCGAGGCGGTGCGGGTGACGGCTCATCCGGACACGCCCGGCCTGCTACCCGCACCCGCCCTCGACGCCGTCGGCGAGGCCGTGCGCGCTCTCGGCTGCCGGTGGGTGACCACGGACATGGCGCTGCGGGAGGACGGCGCGTGGCGGGTGGTGGAGGTCGGTGACGGTCAGGTCAGCGGCCTGCCCGCCGGGGACGCCGGCGAGAGCCTGTTCGGCGCCCTCACCGGTACCTGACGGCATCCGGGGGCGTGCCCCGCTTCAGCACACCCCGCAGGCGTAGGCGCGGGCAGGTAGGTGGGCGGGGAGGCAGGCAGCGACGGGGTGGGCCGGCAGAGGTCACGGGGGATCGGCACCCTCTGCTCCGTGACCACAGCATCGTGTACTCCCTCGCCCCTCCCCCCTCGGGCGATCAGCCGCTGAGCGTGCCGGCCGCCCGGTGGACCACCGCCGATCCGTGCCGCTCCTTGACCACCTCGAGCTGGGCGGGGATGCGACGGCGCAGGTCGGCCACATGGCTGACGATCCCGACACTGCGGTCGCGTTCGCGCAGCGAGTCCAGGACGTCGAGCACCTCGTCCAGCGTCTGGTCGTCCAGGCTGCCGAAGCCCTCGTCGATGAAGAGCGTGTCCAGACGTACTCCGCCCGCCTCGTCCGTCACCACATCGGCGAGGCCGAGCGCCAGCGCGAGCGAGGCGAAGAAGGTCTCCCCGCCGGACAGCGTGGCCGTGTCGCGCTCCCGGCCCGTCCAGGAGTCGACGACGTGCAGTCCGAGCCCCGCCCTGCGGGCCCCGCTGCGCTCGTCGGAGTGGACCAGCGTGTAGCGGCCCGCCGACATCCGCTGGAGGCGGGCCGTCGCCGCGGCGGCCACCTGTTCGAGGCGCGCCGCCAGTACGTACGCCTCCAGCCGCATCTTTCGCTCGTTGTCCGCGGAGGTGCCCGCGGTCAGGCCGGCGAGACGAGCCACCCTCTCGTACTCCTGGCGCAGGGGGCCCAGGGCGCGAACCTCCTCCTCCGCGCGCCGGGAGAGCCGGCCGAGCTCCACGCCGCGCTCCTCGGCGGCAGCGTGCGTCGCGGCGCTGTCGCGCAGCACCTTCGCGGACCGGTCGTACGCCTCCTGGGCCGCGTCCGGCTCCGCTGACGGCCGGCCGGCTGCGGCCCGGGCGTCCTCCTCGGCCAGCCGGTCGGCGACCGTGGCGGCCTCCGTCTGCCAGGCGTCGATGCGGTGCTGCAACTCCCGCTGCGCGGTGTCGCCCAGGAGCTTCGCGGCGGCGGCCTCCGGGGTGGCGAACCCGGCCCTGAAGGCGGCGTCGGCGAGCCTGCCGTCGGCCTCCTTGAGCCGCTCGGCCGCGTCCTGCTCCACCCGGAGCGCCTCGGCGGCGTCGGCCAGCAGCCCGGCACGGCGCTCCAGGAGCCCGGCGCGTTCGGCCACGGAGTCACAGGCACCCCGAGCCTTCACCATCTCGGCTGTCAGTGCGGACTGTTCACGGTCGAGTGCTTCCCGCTGAGAGGTGCGGGCAGCTCCACGCCGCTCGGCCTGCTGCCGGTCGTCGAGGCGGCCGAGGTGCTCACGCTCGGCGGCGGCGAGTGCTTCCCTTGCCGCGTGCGTCCCCGCGGCGAGGCGGTGCGCGTCCGCGTGGTCCTGGGTCAGGCGGTCGACGACGGCCTGCAGTCCGGCCACGGAGGCCTGGGATCGGCCGGCCGGCCCTGTGGCCCCGTCCACGTCCTCCGGGTCCGCCGCCTCCGCCCGGGCCGCGGCGAGGCGTTCGCGCACCACCCCGAGCTCGTTCTCCGCCTCGGCACGGTCCCGGTCCGCCCGCTGGTGGGCGGCGAGCGCCGCCTCCTCCGTGGCCCGGTCCACGTGGCCGGCCTCCGCGCGGGCCGGCTCCGGGTGCTCCGCCGAGCCGCACACCGTACAGGCGACGCCGTCGACGAGCCGGCCCGCCAGTTCCGCGGCGATGCCCCTCAGCCGCTGCTCCCGCAGCACGAGCCACTTCTCGTGCGCCTCCACGGCACGTTCGCGGGCCGCTGTCAGGGCCGCCACCGCGGTCTCCTCCCGGACACCCAGGGCGTCACGGCGGCGTGCCGCCTCCAGCCTCCTGCGTGCGGGGTCGAGGCGGCCGGCCAGCTGTTCCGCGCGGGTCGCGGCCTCCTGCGCCGTCTCGACGCGCTCCCTGAGGCTCCGGTGGGTGGCGTCCCAGCCCGCCAGCCACTGTGCCGCCTCCTGGATCAGTTCGTCGTCGGAGCGGGACTGCCTTTCCAGGCCGGAGCGTTCGGCGTCGATCTCCCGGCTGCGTCGTTCGGCCCGGCGTGCGGCGTCGAGTGCGCCCAGCTCCGCCCGCAGTCCGCGTTCCTTGCCGGCCAGCTGCTCGAAGCCCGCTTCGGCCAGTTCTGGAGGCAGCGTCGCGCGGGACCGATCGCGGGCCTCGACAGCCCTGCGATGGGCCCGCTCCGCCTCGTCACGCAGGTCGAGCGCCGGCGCGACCAGGTCCGCCTTGCGCGCGCGGGTCAGCTGTTCGTGGCAGCGGTCGCGTTCCGCACGGCGGTCCTCCAGCCCCGCGGCACGGCGTCGGGTCTCCTCGTAGCGCTGCTGGAGCCGGGCGAGTTCACGCTCGGTTTCGAGTGCGCGGCGGGTGGCGGCGGCCCGGCTCTCAGCCCCGGCCAGGACGCACCGGGCGATGTCGGACCGTTCACCGGCTCCGCTGCGCGCGACGGCGGCCCACTGCAGGACCCCTTCGGCGAGACCGGGCTCGCCCGGCCGCGCGTCCGGCAGCGTCACCTCTTCCGCCGTCGGGCCGGCCGCCTGGGCGATGCGCTGGGCCAGGGCGAGGATCTGCTCGTCCCCTGCCTTGACCCGCGCTTCGGCCGCGCGTCGCAGTTCTGCCAGGCGCTCCTCGACGGCGGCGAAGCGACGGGTGTCGAAGAGGCGGCCGAGCAGCCTTCCGCGCGCCTCGGCGTCGGCGCGCAGAAACCGCGCGAAGTCGCCCTGCGGCAGGAGTACCACCTGACAGAACTGGTCCCGGCTCATCCCGATGAGGCCGCCGATCTCCTCGCCGATCTCCTGGTGGGAGCGGCTGAGAGCCTTCCAGCCGTGTTCCGGGTCGTACTCGCGCAGCCAGCTCTGCGCCTTCTCGGTCGTGAAGCCGCCGCCCCTCTTCTTGGGGCGGGGCTGGGCGGGCCGCCTGGTGATCTCCAGGCGGCGCCCTCCCACGGTCAGCTCCAGGCACACTTCGGTCGGCAGGTCCACCGGGGCGTGGTCACTGCGCAGTGAGGTGCCGGGGCTCTGCCGGGCGCCGGGCACCGCCCCGTACAGGCCGTAGCAGACGGCGTCGAGGACGGAGGTCTTGCCCGCGCCGGTGGGGCCGTGCAGCAGGAAGATCCCGGCCGAGGACAGTGCGTCGAAGTCGACTTCCTGGGTGGCGCCGAAGGGCCCGAACGCGGTCAGGGTGAGCTTGTGCAGCCTCAACGGGACACCTCGTCCACTCCGTCGCCCACCCGTACGTCGTCGAAGACGGCGCGCAGCACCGTCCGTTCCTGTGCGCTGGGTCCGCTTCCGCCGCGTACATGGGCCACGAAGTCCTCCGCCACCTGCTGGTCGTCACGCCCCTGCAGCCGCTGGGCGTACGACGCGAGGGGGTCCTGCGGGGAACGCTCGGGGTCGAAGACCAGGCTGAGGGTGTGCGGGAAGCGCTCCGTCAGCCGGGCCATCGGCTCGTCCGGCCGCGCCGGGTCCGTGAGTGTGGCCTCCACCCAGGACTCCTGGTGCCGCTCGAGGGCCGGGTCCTCGAGGAGCGTGCCGAGGCGTCCGCGGAGCCGTGCCAGCGTGCGCGGCGCAGGGCAGTCGACACGTTCGGCGACCAGGTCCCCGCCGGGGCCGAGGTCGATCAGCCACATCGTCTTGCGGTGCGTGTGCTCGGAGAAGGAGTACGCGAGGGGCGAGCCCGAGTAGCGCACGCGCTCCGTGACCGTCTGGCAGCCGTGCAGGTGGCCGAGTGCGACGTAGTCGACGCCGTCGAAGACTCCTGAGGGGACGGCGGCGACACCGCCCACGGTGATGTCGCGTTCGCTGTCGCTGGGTTCGCCGCCCGCCACGAACGCGTGGGCGAGAACCACGGACCTGGTGCCGTCCGGCCGGGCGGCGAGGTCGGCCCGAACCCGGTCCATCGCCGCGGTGAGGACTGCTTCGTGCCCCGCCTTCGAGGCACCCAGGCTGTCCCTCACGAGTGCCGGCTCCAGATAGGGGAGGCCGTAGAACGCCACGTCACCGTGCGCGTCGTGCAGCACGACCGGAGTGGCGCAGTCGGCGGGGTCGGTACGCAGATGGATCCCCGCCCGGGCGATCAGCCCGGCGCCGACGCCGAGCCTGCGGGCCGAGTCGTGGTTCCCGGAGATCATTACGGTCGGCACACCGGCGGCGGCGAGCCGGTGCAGTGCGTCGTCGAAGAGCTGGACCGCCGGGAGCGGCGGCACGGCCCTGTCGTAGACGTCGCCCGCCACGACGACCACGTCGACGGCGTGCTCGCGCACCGTCCCGACGAGGTGGTCGAGGTAGGCGGCCTGGGCGTCGAGCATGGAGACGCGGTGGAAGGACCGCCCCAGATGCCAGTCCGAGGTGTGCAGAATCCTCATGCCATCACTCCGGCTGCTCCGACCCGCATGTTCCACTTCCTCCGCCCCCGGGACCGGACCGGTCCGCACGCCGCACGCCGCGGATTTCCGCGGCCGGCCCGACCACGCTAATGCCGCGCGGCCCCGGACCCCTCATCCGCCCGGGACATCCCCGTACGCCTCGCCGCCCGGTTCGAGCGTCGCGGAGCCTGCCGTGGCGTCGGCCAGCCAGGCCCTGAAGCCGTCGACGTCGGCGTCCGGCACCCCGATGGTGATGGTCACAGCCTCCGCGTAGGTCACGTCGCGGACGTCCACTCCGGTGGCCCGCAGGTCGTTCTCCAGCTTGCCCGCCCGCTGGTGGTCTACGGTGACGGTGGCGAGGCGGAACCGGCGGCGGGTGGTCGTGCCCAGCGTGTCGAGCGCTTCGCCGACCGCTCCTCCGTACGCCCGGATCAGTCCGCCCGCTCCGAGCTTGACGCCGCCGAAGTAGCGGGTGACGACGGCGACGGCGTACCGCACCTCCCGGCGCATGAGCATCTGCAGCATGGGGACGCCTGCCGTCCCGCCGGGCTCCCCGTCGTCACCGGCCTTCTGCACGGAGGCGTCGGCGCCGATGACGTAGGCGAAGCAGTTGTGGTTGGCGGTGGGGTGTTCCTTGCGGACGCGCGCGATGAACTCCTGCGCCTCCTGCTCGGTGGCGGCGGGGGCGAGCGCGCAGAGGAAGCGCGATCGGCTGACCTCGGTCTCGTGCACGCCCGCGCGGGCGACTGTCCGGTACTGCTCCTGCATCGGTCCACCCTATGCGCCGGGCCGCCCCGCACTTTCACCCTCCCGTGGGGAATGGTCCGGCGGGACCGTCCGTTGTCAGGGCATGTACGCAGACGACGAGACGGTTCGCAGGATTCTCCAGGACACGGGCGACACGTGGGCGGTGGTCGGCCTGTCGACCAACCGCTCCCGCGCGGCCTATGGGGTGGCGGAGGTCCTCAAGCGCTTCGGCAAGAGGGTGGTGCCCGTCCACCCCAAGGCGGAGCCGGTCCACGGCGAACAGGGGTACGCCTCGCTGGCGGACATCCCCTTCCCCGTCGACGTGGTTGATGTCTTCGTCAACGGCGACCTGGCGGGCGGCGTCGCGGACGAGGCGGTGGCGGTGGGCGCGAAGGCGGTCTGGTTCCAGCTCGGCGTGATCGACGAGGAGGCGTACGAGCGCACGCGCGCCGCCGGTCTCGCCATGGTGATGGACCGCTGCCCCGCGATCGAGATACCCCGCCTGGACGCTCGTCACTGAAGCCCTCTCGGGGCGGCCTCCGGCAGGCGCCGCGCCCGCCGCCCGGAAGGCGTGGTGTCGCGGAAGGGCTCCGGCGGGGAGAATGTGCGCTGTGACACAGCATCTCCTCCTCGGCGGTGAGCGCGCCGCCACCCAGCTGTACGAGCTCGGCCTGCGGCGGGGCGGCGTCCTGCTGGTGCACGCCTCGATGCGCTCGGCGGGCGGTGACGCGGGGAGCATGACCGATGCGCTGTGCAGGACTCTGGGCCCGGAGGGGACGCTGGTCGTCCCTGCCTTCACCCCGGAGAATTCCGACACCTCGCGCTCCTACCTGGACCGGGTCCGCGGCCTGAGCGACGAGTCCCGCGCCGAGGTGCGTGCGTCGATGCCGGCATTCGACCCGGCGACCTCTCCGGCACCCGGCATGGGCGCGCTCGCCGAGTCGGTGCGGCTGGCTCCGGGCGCGCTGCGCAGCACCCACCCGCAGACCTCGTTCGCCGCCCTCGGCCCGGCGGCGGAGAAGCTGTTGTCGGGCCACCGCCAGGACTGCCACCTGGGCGAGGACTCCCCCCTCGCCCGGCTGTACGAGGCGGACGCACAGGTCCTGCTGCTGGGCACGGGCTTCGACAGCTGCACCGCCTTCCACCTCGCGGAGTACCGCCGCCCCGCTCCGCCCCGCCGTCTCTACCGTTGTGTGGTGGTGTCGGAGGGCGGACGACGCTGGTGGGAGTACGAGGACATCGCCCTGGACGACAGCGACTTCGCCGCACTCGGGGCCGACTTCGTCCGTGCGCGGGCCGGAGTGGTCCGCAACGGCCGGGTGGGGACTGCTCGGAGCCGCCTGTTTCCCCTCCGCGCAGCTGTGGACTTCGCCACGCAATGGCTCAGGGACCGTCGGCCCGACGGCTGTTGAGCGTCCCCGCCGGCCGCCGCCGGCCCCTCAGACGCCGAGGCCCTCCAGGACGACTGCTCCCGGCAGAGCGGCCAGCGCCTTGCCCGGGACGATCAGCTTGCCGCGGCGGCTGCCGCTGCCGATCAGGACCCACTCCTCGTCCGCCACCGCGGGGTCGACCAGGAGTGGCCAGGCCGCCGGGAGGCCGATGGGGGTGATCCCTCCGTACTCCATGCCGGTCTCGCCCACGGCCGCGTCCATCGGGGCGAAGGACGCCTTACGGGTGCCGAGGTGCTTGCGCACCACCCCGTTCACGTCGACCCGGGCGCGCGACAGCACCACGCACGCGGCCAGGGTCGTGTCACCGCCCCGCTTGCCCGCCACCACCACGCAGTTGGCCGACGTGTCGAGCAGCTCCGGGCCGTAGTGCTCGGCGAACACGGCCGTGTCGGCGATCTCGGGGTCGGTGTCGACGTGGAGCACCGACTCGGCGGGGATACCGCCCCAGCCGGCCGCGACCGCTTCCGCGACGGGAGGGACGAGCAGGTCCAGCCGGTCGGCGGCGGGGGCGGCATCGCTGAAGATGCCCAGGAGTGAGCGCATGCCGCTCACGCTAACAGCCCTCATGCGCTGCTCACTTGCTCACGCGGCGGACCGGTGGGATCGAGACCGCCATGGTCAGGTCGGCGGGCTCGGGACCGTCGTTGCGGTAGCTGTGCGGCACGTGCGCCTCGAACGTCGCCGAGGTGCCGGCGGGCACCACGTGGGTCTCGCCGTCGACGATCAGGGTCAGCTCTCCCGCCGTGACGTGCAGGAGCTCCACCGTCCCCTCGGGGTGCGGGTCGGAGGCGCTGCTGTCGCCGGGCATCAGATGCCAGGACCAGAGCTCGATCGGCCCCCTGGCCTCCGTGCCCACCAGGAGCGTGGTCGAACTGCCCGCCTCCGTCGACCACATGCGCACCGCCTGGTCCTCCGGCACCAGCCGCACCTGGGACCCCTGCTCGTAGTCGAGCAGGGTGGTGATGCTGACGCCCAGCGCGTCGGCCAGCTTGACGGTGGTGCCGACGCTCGGGTTCGTACGGGCCTGCTCGATCTGGATGATCATGCCGCGGCTGACCCCCGCCCGTGCCGCGAGAGCGTCCAGGGTGAAACCGCGCTCGCCCCGCCAGCGCTTGAGGTTGCGGGCGAGCGACTGCGTCAGCTGATCGAGGTCAGACACATTCCGTCCAATATTCTGGATGACAGAGTCGAAAATACTGCACTACCGTGTGGTGTCCCCACCCGACCATCAGACTGTACTGCGAGGCACCCGATGACAGCACTGTTCGCCCTGGCCACGAGCCTGCTGTGGGGGTTGGCCGATTTCGGCGGCGGCCTGCTGACCCGGCGCACCCCCGCCCTCACCGTGGTCGTCGTGTCGCAGTGCATCGCCGCCGTCGTCCTCGGGACCGTCGTGATCGCGACCGGCGGCTGGAGCGAGGCCGGGGGCCGCCTCTGGTTCGCGGTCGCGGCGGGGGCCGTCGGCCCGGTCGCGTTGCTGAGCTTCTACAAGGCCCTGGCGCTGGGCCCGATGGGCGTGGTCTCCCCGCTCGGCTCCCTCGGAGTGGCGGTCCCGGTCGGAGTGGGGCTGCTGGTCGGCGAGCGGCCCGGGCTGCTGCAGTTCGCCGGGGTGGCGGTCGCCGTCGCGGGGGTCGTCCTGGCCGGCGGGCCGCAGTTGCGCGGCGCGACGGTGCAGCGCCAGGCGGTCGTGCTGACCCTGCTGGCCGCTTTCGGCTTCGGAGCGGTGATGACCCTGATCGCGGAGGCGTCCACCACCGTGACCGGTCTCTTCCTCGCCCTCTTCGTCCAGCGGCTCACGAACATCGCGGTAGGCACGACGGCGCTGTACGTCTCCGTACGCCGGGGCGGCCGCGCGCTGCCCGAGGACGGCGGGGCGGCCGCCGTCCGGGCCGCGCTCCCCGCACTGGCCTTCGTCGGGCTCGCCGACGTCGCGGCCAACGGCACGTATTCGATCGCCGCCCAGCACGGACCGGTGACGGTGGCCGCCGTCCTGGCCTCGCTGTATCCGGTGGTGACGGCGCTGGCGGCGCGAGGCGTGCTGGGTGAGCGACTCCGCGGGGTCCAGGCGGCGGGCGCGGGCCTGGCCCTGCTCGGGACCCTCCTGCTGGCGACGGGCTGAGGGGCTCCTGGCACGGACGGGCGGGGCGGAAGGGCGTCAGGCCCCGTCGGCCGCGTCCTCCAGCAGCAGCGCCACAGCGGCCAGTTGCTCGGACGTGACCCCGTCAGGGATCGGCACCGGCGCGGGAGTGCGCAGCGGCGGCTGCCAGCCCTTCTCCGGATCCCAGCTCCGCACCACCCGGGCGGGGGCCCCCGCCACCACCGCGTGGTCGGGGACCTCTCCGCGTACGACGGCTCCTGCCGCGACCACCACGTTGCGGCCGAGCCTGGCCCCCGGGAGGATCACCGCCCCGGTGCCGATCCAGCAGCCGGGCCCGATCTCGACCGGCTCCATGCGCGGCCACTGCTTGCCGACCGGCTCGTGGGGATCGTCGTAACTGTGGTTGGTGGAGGTGATGTAGACGTACGGGCCGCAGTAGGTGTCCGAGCCGATCGAGACGCTGGTGTCTGCGATGACATGACTGCCCCGGCCGAGCACCACGCCGTCGCCCAGGGTCAGGACGGTCTCGGCCCCCAGATCCAGGTCGGGCATCAGGCCGGCCGTGAGCGTCACCTGTTCACCGATGATGCAGTGGTCGCCCAGTTCGATCCACTGTTCCCCGAAGACGGTGCCCTGGGGGAAGGCGAGCCGGGTTCCCGTACCGATACGGCGGAACCGGAGCCGCCCGGGGTGCTGCGCGGTGACCGCTCCGGTCTCCTGCACCCAGGCCCAGACGCGGTGGACGGCGCGGGACGCGAGCCCACGCCGCCGGAGGGCCAGGGAGGAGAACGAGTTCCGGTTCTTCGGCACCCGCTCACGGTAGTCCGCCCGGGCGGAGCGGGTCCGCGCGGCGGGCTGTGATGTTCACCCCACCCGTCCGGGGCGCCGGGACCGTCCATTACGGTTCGTGCGGAGCAAGGGGCCCCGAGCGCACCACACCCACCGGAGGAGCAGGCGATGGCATTGCAGGCATTGGTCACCGGTATCGGCGGCAAGGAGCCGGACGTCGATCCGGACGCCTTCCTCGCCCCGACCTCCGTCGTGATCGGCGATGTGTCGATGGCCGCGGGCTCCAGCGTCTGGTACCACGCGGTGCTGCGCGCCGACGCCGGCCCGATCTCCCTCGGTCCCGACAGCAACATCCAGGACAACTGCAGCGTGCACACGGACCCCGGCTTCCCGCTGACGGTGGGCGCCAGGGTCTCCGTCGGTCACAACGCCGTAGTGCACGGCTGCGTCATCGAGGACGACGTCCTGGTCGGCATGGGCGCCACCGTGCTCAACGGCGCGCACATCGGAGCGGGTTCCCTGATCGCCGCACAGGCACTCGTGCCGCAGGGGATGCGTGTGCCGCCGGGGTCCCTCGTCGCCGGTGTGCCCGCGAAGGTCAAGCGGGAGCTGACCACCGAGGAACGCGAGGGCATCGCCTTCAACGCGGCGGGTTACGTGGAACTGGCGAAGGCCCACCGCGCGGCGCACCAGGAGGACTGACGGCCGCGGGGCGGCCCCGCGAGGGGCCGCGCCGGGTCAGTCGGCCGGGACGGCGTCCGGCTCGGGTGCCGGCACCGGGTGGTCGGCCTGCTCCGCTGCCTTCTTCGCGCGGCTCTTCAGCACCAGCATCGAGACCAGGCCGATCATCACGGCGGCCAGCAGCCCCAGCCACGAGAAGCGCTTGAGCCACGCCTCGGCGACGACTCCCACCGAGTAGATGACTGCGGTGGTGCCGCCGGCCCAGACGATCCCGCCGAGCACGTTGGCGATGAGGAACTTCCAGTACGGCATGTGCAGGACACCGGCCAGCGGCCCCGCGAAGATCCGCAGCAGCGCGACGAAGCGGCCGAAGAAGACCGCCCACATGCCCCACTTCTCGAACGAGCGCTCCGCCATGGCGATCTGGGGCGCCCCGAAGTGCTTGGGGAACTTTCCACCGAGCCAGGTGAGCAGGGGGCGCCCTCCCTTGCGGCCGATGGCGTAGCCGATGGAGTCGCCGATGATCGCTCCGGCGGACGCACAGGCGCCGAGGACCACGGGGTCGATGTCGCCGTGCTGGGAGGCGAGGAGCGCCGAACTCACGAGGATGATCTCGCCGGGCAGTGGAATACCCAGACTCTCGAGTCCGATGACGACCCCCACCAGGAGGTAAATGCTGACCGCGGGGACGGTCTCGAGCCACTCCTGGACGTGCAACGCGGGGTCCTTCCCGTGAAAGATCTGCGGCCGCGCACCATGGGTGGTGCACGGCGGGCAGCCTACCGGGCCGGACGGCCGGAGCGGCCCCCGCGGCCCCCCGACCGGGGCGTGCGGGGGCCAGGCCGCGGTCAGCGGTTCGGACGCAGTGTCCAGACCACGCTCATCTCGCTGGTGACGGCGCCGTCGGCGCGCCGGATCTCGACGCTCACGGGAAACTCCGGGCGCTTCCCCTCGTCGAGTTCGGCGACGACCTCGGCCGCCGGGCGGCCCAGCACCGCCGTCGCGGTGAGTTCGCCCATGGCCACCTTCTTGAAGGCCATCTCCGTGGTGACGGGCAGCGGAACGGCCCGGGCCATCTGGTCGCCGAAGGCGGCGACGACAATCGCGCCGCTCGCCGACTCGGCGAGCGTGAACATCGCTCCGGCGTGGGGTCCGCCGAGATGGTTGTGGTAATCGGCGCGGTCGGGGAGCGAGAGGACAGCGCGCTCCGCGGTCGTCTCGAGGTACGTGATGCCGAGGGTCCGGACCATCGGGACGCTCGCGGACAGGATGTCGCCGACTGTCATCTCTTCTGTGCTCATGGCGGCGATGTTACTAGCGGGTAGCAGTCTTTGACCATCCCCTCACAGGGGCGCCCGTGGCAGAGGGCCCCCCGCCCCTCTATGGTTACTGGCCATGTGGCCAGGACAGCAGCCGCCCGGGGGCGAGCAGAACCCGCAGGACCAGAACCAGAACCCGTACCAGCAGCCGGGGTACCAACAGCCGAATCCCTATCAGCAGCCGGGATACCAACAGCAGGGTCAGCCGGGCTATCCGCAGCCCAACCCGTACCAGCAGCCCACGGCGCCGCAGTACGCCGTACCGGGCGGGCCGGGCGGGCCGCAGCCGGACGACAAGAAGAAGACGACGATCGTCGCCGTCGTCGCGGCCACCGCGGTCGTCGTCGCGGCGGTCGTCACCGGTGTCGTCGTGATGAACAAGGACGACAAGGGCGGCTCCAAGGTGGCCGACGGCAAGGCGTCCTCGTCGCCGTCCGCGAAGGCGTCGGAGTCGGCGTCCTCCTCCCCCGCGGCCAACCCGCGGGGCGGCGAGGACGCGGCGCCCACGATCCCGGGCTGGAAGGTCGTGACCAACCCCAAGTGGGGCACGCAGTTCGACGTGCCCGGCGACTGGGAGGTCTCGGGAACGGGTGTGATCTCGGGCTTCGAGGACGTGAAGGACCCCACGGGTCCTCCGGCGGTCGGCTTCTCCGCGCCGGCGCACTACAAGAGCAAGTGGTGCACCGACGACCCGGACAAGGACGGCACCAAGGACGACACCAGCCTGGCCGGTGTCGGCACCAAGGGCGGGCAGGGCGCCAAGAACACGGACGAGGCGGCCACGAACGAGGCCGCCAACTGGGTCTGGGCCGCCTATGCGCAGGAGGACCCGAAGAACAAGGTGAAGATCGGCAAGCCCAAGCCGTACACGACCAAGTCGGGTCTCTCCGGCAGCGTCGTCACGGCCACCGCCACGGGGCTGGCCAACAAGAACAAGTGCGACACCGACGGAAAGTCGATCGCGTTCACCTTCAAGAACGCCAAGGACGAGTTCTCGTCCTGGATCCTCTACGCGAACGCGGGGATCGACGACGAACTCCCGGACGCCACCATCCAGAAGATCCTCAGCACGGTGCGTCTGGCGGAGGGTGCGGAGACCGCGTCCTGAGCCTCCGGCGCACACCGCCGGGACGATCCATTTGGCGGGAGGGGGGCGGCCCGGGGATAGTCCTCTGGTGACTTCCGCCGCCTCCTCGCCGTCCCCCGCCCTCCGCTCCCTGCCGGAAGGCCGCAATTTCGGTCTGCTGACCGCCGCCGCGATCATCACGAGCCTGGGTACCAACGGCGCTCTGATCGCGGCGGCGTTCGCGGTTCTGGAGTCGGGCGGCGACGGCGGCGACGTCGGGCTGGTCGCGGCCGCGCGTACGGCGCCGCTGGTGCTCTTCCTGCTGATCGGCGGCGCGGTGGCGGACCGGCTGCCGCGTCACCGGGTGATGGTGGCCGCGAACACGCTCAACTGTGCCTCCCAGGCGGTCTTCGCCTGGCTGGTGCTGACCGGCGACGCCGAGCTGTGGCACATGATGGTGCTGACGGCGCTCTGCGGCACCGGGCAGGCCTTCTTCGGCCCGGCGGCCGAGGGCATGCTGATGTCCAGCGTCAGCGGTGAGCAGGCGGCCCGCGCCTTCGCCTTCTTCCGGATGTCCATGCATGGCGCGGCCATCGGCGGCGCGGCGCTCGGCGGGGCCATGATCGCGGCCATGGACCCGGGCTGGGTGCTGGCGGTCGACGCCGCCGCGTTCGCCGTCGCCGGTGCCCTCCGGGCCTTCCTGGACGTGAGCCACATCCCCGCACGCGCACCTGGCGGCGGGCTGCTCGCCGATCTCCGGGACGGCTGGCAGGAGGTCGTCGGGCGCCCCTGGCTCTGGGCCGTCGTGCTGCAGTTCTCCGTGGTCGTGGCCGTCGTCGGAGCAGCCGAGGCGGTGTACGGACCGCTCGTGGCGCGGGACGAGCTCGGAGGTGCCCGCCCCTGGGGGTTCGCTCTCGCCGCGTTCGGGGTCGGCACGCTGGGCGGGGCCCTGCTGATGATGCGGTGGAAACCCAGGCGGCTGCTGCTGGCCGGGACACTCTGTGTGTTCCCGCTGGCCCTGCCGTCCGCGGGGCTCGCGATCCCGCTGCCGGTGGCAGGCCTCTGTGCGGTGATGTTCGTGACCGGGGTCGCCATCGAGGTGTTCGGGGTCTCCTGGATGACGGCCCTTCACCAGGAGATCCCGGAGGAGAAGCTGTCCCGGGTAGCGGCGTACGACTGGTTCGGCTCGGTGGCGATGGTGCCATTGGCCACGGCTGCGGCCGGCCCGGTGGAGACGCTCGTGGGCCGCAGCGAGGCCCTCTGGGGCTGCGCCGCTCTGATCGTGCTGGTGACGGCGGGCGTACTGTTCGTCCCGGATGTACGGAATCTGACGCGCCGCAGCTTGGTGAAGCAGGTCAGCGTCCCGGAGCGGTCCCGGGAGTCAGCCGATGCTGAAGGCGCCGTCGGGGGGCTCGGGTGAGGCCACGGCCTCGCTGTCCCGCACGGGCTTCGCACCGCGCATGAACCGGGTGAGCGCCGCACCGTACTCGACCCTCGCGGGAAACGCGTCGGCGGCGCACAGCCGGGTGAGCGGAGCGATGTCGATCGGGGCGCGGGAGGCGAGCAGCACGGCGTTCCCGAAGCGCCGGCCGCGCAGGACAGCCGGTTCGGCGATGAGGGCGATCTCGTCGAAAACCTCTGCGAAGTTGGCCAGTTGCGACCGCAGGAAGGTGAAGGGAGCGCTGTCGGCCAGGTTGGCCGCGTAGACGCCGTCCTCCCGCAGGACGCGTCCGGCGGCCCGCGCGTACTCCACGGAGGTGAGGTGCGCGGGCACCCGCGATCCGCCGAAGACATCGGCGATCAACAGGTCGGCCGAGTCCTCCGGCGCCTCTTCCAGCCAGCTCCGGGCATCGGTGCCGTGCACGGTGACGCCTGCGCCCCGGGGCAGTGGCAGATGTTCCCGGACCAGGTCGACGAGCCCCCGGTCCGCCTCGGCCACGTCCTGCCGCGAGCCGGGGCGGGTGGCCGCGACGTACCGCGGCAGCGTGAGTGCGCCGCCGCCGAGATGCACGGCGTCCAGCGGTGTTCCCGGTGCGCCGGCCCGGTCCACGACATGGCCGAGCCGGCGTACGTACTCGAATTCGAGGTGCTCCGGCTCGTCGAGATCGACGTAGGACTGCGGGGCGCCGTCGACCGTGAGCAGCCAGGCCCGGTCCCGGTCGACGTCGGGCAGCAGCCTGGCGGTGCCGCAGTCGGTGTCGCGGATGACGGGTATCGGCTCGTTCACCCCTCCATTGTGACGGGCGCCGAGCCCCTGTGGTGACGGGCGCCGGCCCCTCTCCCCCGCAGGGTCAGCCGTTCCACACCGCGGCGACCGCTTCGGTGTGGGCGGCGGACTGGGCGAGGCCGGCCCTGGCTGCCGCGGCCCGGCGTGCCGGGTCCAGGGAGTTCCGGCCGATGGCCTTCCGGGTGCCGGCGTCCGGGGTGATGACCTCGACGCGGGCGCCCGCGGCCTCCAGTTCGGCGGCCTGCGCGCGGGGCGAGGCGATCACCTTGTTGCCGCTCGCGGTGGGTGCGATGACGACGACGCGTTCGTAACCGGCAGCAAGGTGGGCGTTGGCCGGGGAGTGCACGCCCCCGTCGATCCAGCTCCCGCCGCCGGCGCTGACCACGGGCCAGACCGCTGGGACCGCGCAGCTCGCGGTGACGGCGTCGGTGAGCGCGACCGTGCCCGTCCTGTCGAAGGTGTGCAGAGCGCCCGTCAGCGCGTCCACGGCGGTGATCAGCAGGTGCTGTTCGGGCCATTCGGGCGACGGGAGCCTGCTCGCGATCGACTCGCGCCGTTCGTCCGCGGTCGCCGCGAGGCGGCTGTCCCGGGCCAGGGCGCCCAGTCTGCGTCCGTACTCGTCGGGTGTGCGGGAGGAGAGCACTGCTCTCGCGTACCGCAGGATGGTGACGGGTCCTAGCCGGCCCGCCGCTCCCTTCTCGTTCTCCGGGGAGGCCAACTGCCGCTCGTAGAGGTCGTCGATGCCGGCCGGGCCGAATGCGAGCTGCGCCCCGACGATGGCCCCCGCCGAGCTTCCGACGATCAGATCGGCGGCGGAGAGGTCGACACCCGCCTTGGCGAGGCCGTGGAGGATGCCGGTTTCCCAGGCGGTGCCGGTGACGCCTCCGGCGCCCAGTACGAGAGCTGTGTCTGCCATGGCACCCAGTCTGATGCACGGCGCGCGGCCCGCCTCCCCGGGGTGGGGAGGCGGGCGCGCCCGGGCCTCAGAGCAGACCGGTGACCGTGCCGGCGCCGACCGTGCGGCCGCCCTCGCGGATCGCGAAGCCGAGGCCGGACTCCAGCGGGACGTCACGGCCGAGCTCGACGGTCATGGTGACCGTGTCGCCGGGCCGTGCCACCGCCGCCTCGCCGAGGTCGACGTCACCGACGACGTCCGCCGTACGGATATAGAACTGCGGCCGGTATCCCGTGGCTACCGGAGTGGTCCGGCCCCCTTCCCGAGCCGAGAGGACGTACACCTGCGCGGTGAAACGCCTGCTCGGCGTCACACTGCCGGGCGCCGCGACCACGTGGCCGCGGCGGACACGGTCGCGCTCGACGCCACGCAGCAGCAGGGCGACGTTGTCGCCGGCCTCGGCGGACTCCATCGGCTTCCCGAAGGTCTCCAGGCCGGTGACGACCGTCTCGACGTCCGCGCCGAGCACCGACACCCGGTCCCCGACGCGCACCGTCCCGCGCTCCACGGCTCCGGTGACGACGGTGCCGCGGCCGGTGATGGTGAGCACGTTCTCCACCGACAGGAGGAACGGCGCGTCGGTGTAGCGCACCGGCATCGGTACGTACGTGTCGACCGCGTCCAGCAACCCCTCGATGGACGCCGTCCAGCGTGGGTCCCCCTGGAGCGCGCCGAGCCCCGACACCCGTACGACGGGCACGGTGTCCCCGCCGTAACCGTGCGCGGAGAGCAGCTCACGGACCTCCAGCTCGACCAGGTCGGTGAGCTCCGGGTCACCGGCGTCGGCCTTGTTGAGGGCGACGACGATGTGGTCGACGCCGACCTGACGGGCCAGCAGAACGTGCTCCGCGGTCTGCGGCATGATGCCGTCGAGCGCCGAGACGACCAGGATCGCCCCGTCGAGCTGCGCCGCTCCGGTGACCATGTTCTTGATGTAGTCGGCGTGTCCGGGCATGTCGACGTGCGCGTAGTGCCGGGTGTCCGTCTCGTACTCGACGTGCGCGATGTTGATGGTGATGCCGCGCTGGGCCTCCTCCGGGGCCCGGTCGATCCGGTCGAACGGCACGAAGGTGCCGGTGCCGCGGTCGCTGAGCACCTTGGTGATGGCGGCGGTCAGGGTGGTCTTGCCGTGGTCGACGTGGCCCATGGTGCCGATGTTGAGGTGCGGCTTGGTGCGCACGTATGCCGTCTTGGGCATGGCTCGTTCCTTGGATTTCGAAGCTGAGAGGAGAAGACCCCAGGGCCCCGCCGACCCTCCCCTTGCGGGGTCCGCCGGACTGTCGGGGGAGGGTCAGCTTCGGGCGCCGCCGAAGGGCGCTGCGGCAGCGGCGAACGCTGCGTCAGTTGCTGCTGCGACCGCTGCGTTGCATGCGGCCGCGAGGCTCACGGCAGCCTTCGGCGCGTCCGCGACTGCGGACTGCGCTGCGAGGAAGGCGTACCGGAACATGCCCTGATCATGGCGGAGCGGCGGCACGACGTCGAATGATTTTCGCGCCGCCCGAACCCGCCTGCCGCACGGCACTGTGGAGGGAACCGGTCGATCCGACGGCGCGTCACACGCAAGATCGATCACCGGAAGATCGCAGCGCGAACGGGTACGGGTCTGTTGCGTCGTGGGTTACATGGAGCAGGCGGCCGTATCGGCCGGCCGGAAGGAATGGCGATGATTCTGGAACTGCTGCCGGAGGTCGGGGTTGCCACACTCAGGCTCGGCATGTCGGCCGACGAGGCGGGCGGGGCCGCACGCGAACTGGGCTTCGCACCGTCCGACCCGGACCACGGCGACGCGCCCGGACAGGTGCTCTGCGAGCACGGGGAGTCCCGGACGGTGTTCAATCTCGGCTTCACCAAGGGCGCGCTGACCGACATCCATATGTATCGGTTCCAGATCGAGGACGCCGATGTCGCGGTCGTCCTCGACGGGCTCGACGTCTTCCGCACTCCCGCCGACGAGCTGCTGGAGCGCCTCGGGGAACGGGGCCACACCGTCGAACAGAACGACGACGGTGTGGACACACTTCCCCGCCTCAAGGTGATCCTGTCCAACGAGAGCAGCTTCGAATACCCGATGGACGAGGAGGGGGACCCGATCTACTTCGACTACGTCCTCGTCACCTCGGTGGACTTCCGGGGTCCACGCGGCGACTGACTGCGTCCTGCCGCACCGCCGAGGGCGGGCGTTCCGTGCTCCGAGTGCTCCTCGGGCCGGCGCGGAACAGGGGCGACCGCGCCTTGTTCCGGGCCGGCCGGGCCCTAGGTCACCGCCCGGAGGGACCGGGATGCGTGACGAGTGACTCGTCGCCCTCGCACGGACATTACGGCGATCACACACCTGTTTCGGTTAGGCTCCCCAGATGTTCGACCCCGTCCCCGCAACACGGCCCTCCGGTGGCCTCGCAGTGCGCTGTACGAGGGCGCTACTGTCCCCCTGGTCCCGGTTCTCCCTGCTCGTGGCGGTCCTGCTGGCCGCCGCGACCACCATGCTGCTGTTCGAACCACAGCGGCTGCTGGCCTCCGGCTGGCCACCTCAACTCACCGGTTCCGCCGCGGCGATGCTGTTCGGGCTCGCGTACGGCGTGTGCACCGTGGCCTTCGTGCCGCGTCCGCTGCTCAACCTGGCCGCCGGTGCGCTCTTCGGTGCCCAGGCCGGTCTCGCGGCGGCTCTGGCCGGAACCGTCCTCGGTGCCGGTGTCTCCTTCCTGCTCGGCAGGGTGCTGGGGCAGGACGCTCTCCGGACCCTGTTGCGCGGCAAATACCTCAAGGCCGCGGACGGTCTGCTGAGCCGTCACGGCTTCAGGTCGATGCTGGCGCTGCGGCTCTTCCCCGGGGTGCCGTTCGCCGCGGCCAACTACTGCGCGGCGACCTCCCGCATGGGCTACCCGCCCTTCCTGCTGGCCACCGGGCTCGGCTCGATCCCGAACACGGCCGCGTACGTCATCGCGGGCAGCTCGGCCTCCTCCCCCACGTCGCCGGTGTTCCTGGCCGCGATGGGCTTCATCGTGCTGTCCGGGGCGGGTGCGGCGCTCGTGGCCTGGCGCAGGCGGCACAAGCTGGGCGGCACGGAGGGTGCGTCCTCGGCCGGGGCGGGCGACGCGGCGTAGCCAGGGGCAGGCGGGAGTCTGTTCACCTGCAGGCGATACGCTGCGCGGAACCGACAGAGGATGTCCGGGGCCGTGGCGTCCCGTCCCCTTTTTCTGACCGCATCCGCACACCGCCGACGGCCCTCGGGTCCGTCGGCCGTTGCATGAGTACCTCCGGGATGGCCTAAGCCCCATGAGCTGGTTCGAATCATTCGTCCTGGGCCTCGTTCAGGGACTGACCGAGTTCCTGCCGATCTCCTCCAGCGCGCATCTGCGGCTGACCGCGGCGTTCGCGGGCTGGCACGACCCGGGAGCCGCGTTCACCGCGATCACGCAGATCGGCACGGAGGCCGCGGTCCTCATCTACTTCCGCAAGGACATCGCCCGGATCATCTCGGCCTGGTTCCGGTCTCTGACCAATTCCTCGATGCGCGGCGACCACGACGCCCAGATGGGCTGGCTGGTCATCATCGGATCGATTCCCATCGGTGTGCTCGGGGTGACCTTCAAGGACCAGATCGAGGGCCCGTTCCGTGATCTGCGCCTGATCGCGACGACGCTGATCGTCATGGGCGTCGTCCTCGGCATCGCGGACCGGCTCGCGGCCCGCGACGAGACCGGCGGCAAGCACCGGGCCATCAAGGAGCGCAAGTCCCTGAAGGAACTGGGTGTCAGGGACGGTCTGATCTTCGGCGTCTGCCAGGCGATGGCCCTGATCCCGGGTGTCTCCCGCTCGGGCGCGACGATCAGCGGCGGCCTGCTCATGGGGTACACCCGTGAGGCGGCTGCTCGCTACTCCTTCCTGCTGGCGATTCCGGCGGTGCTGGCCTCGGGCGCGTTCGAGCTGAAGGACGCGGGCGAGGGGCACGTCTCCTGGGGGCCGACGATCTTCGCGACGATCATCGCGTTCGTGGTCGGTTATGTCGTAATCGCCTGGTTCATGAAGTTCATCACGACGAAGAGCTTCATGCCGTTCGTCATCTACCGCGTGATCCTGGGCATCGTGCTGTTCATCCTGGTCGGAGCGGGTGCGCTGAGCCCGCATGCGGGCGAGTCCGCAGGCTGACGGGAGGCTTCGGTGCGGCAGACTCCAGAGCTGCGCTCCATACGCTTCCGGGCGCCCGACCGGCGTCGGTGAGTGGAGGGGGATTCAGCCGTCGTCCCGCGGTCCTCGTCGTCCATCAGAGCAGCCATGGCCTCGATGAGGGCGGGGTCGTGGTCCTTGCCGTCGGTGAACGTGAGGCAGGCGTCCTGCCGCACCCCTGCTTCCGGGTCGCGCATCAGCTCTCGCAGCGCCGTGCGAACCGCGCCGGAGAAGGCGGGTGGCGAGGGCCAGGCACCGAGTCCGCGCGCCACCGCGCGCCGGACACGGGTCTCATGGTGGCCCGCGTGGGGCAGGAGGGCCGCTTCCGCTCGCGGACCGGAGTGCTCTCCGAGGGCGACCAGCACCTCGGCGAGCACGGCGGGGTCCGTCTCCTCGGCCGACCATCCGGTGAACGTGTCCAGGGCGGGGCAGGCGAACGCGTCCTCGTCGCTGCCGTCGAAGAGATGGGTCAGCCGCGGTACCTCGGCGCCGAACAAGCGGTGCAGCGACTCCGTGTGCGTGCGCAGTGCCGCGGCGGCCGTCCAGGTCGCCCGGTCGCGCCGGTGAGCCAGAAGCATGGTGGCAGCGGCCCATGGCGCGTGACCCTGATCGGCGTGGACCGTCGCCCGGGCCATGAGCTCCTCGAACGAGGTACGGGCACCGAGCAGTTCCTCCAGTCGTGTGAGGACCGCCCCGTGCCCGTCCCGCACGGTCATACCGTCGAGTGTGAACTCGTCGACTCTGTTGTACTCGTCGTCCTGGACCCGGGTCCGGGTGACGACGTCCTCGGAACCCGTGCGCCGCCGCAGCCCGGCCTCGACACCCGTCTCGCACCAGTCGCGGGCGAGGTCCCGCGCGTCCAGCAGCTCCGACTCGGCGTAGCGTGCCAGGATCCGGTCGTCCAGGAGGGCACGGACGAGAGCGGGCGCCCCCGAGTCGACCGCCTCGCACAGCGGCAGCAGGCTCCCCGGTGCGCTGGGCCGGGGATCCGCGCCGTGGTGTCGCCGGCCCGGACCGCGCGAATCAGCGGGGACTCGGCTTCCGCCGCACCGTCCACACCCGTGTCCCTGCCTGCATCCGTAGCCATGCTTCTGCTCCCCCGGTCGCTCCTGCCACAACCTCATTGTGGCAAGGCCGCCGTGCGTGACCGGAGGCCGAGCAGGCCGCGATGCCGAGGGCAGCCCCGTGGCAGCGCGCAGGGGGACGGGTCATTTCGCCGATGACGTGAGCCCGCCGGGGCGGGAAGTTGGGCGTGGTCACGGCCGTCGGTGTCACGCGGCAGCCGTGCACCGGCCGTATCCCCTCCCACACCACGGAGAACCCCATGCCTCTCCCCCGTACCGCCGGTGCCGCACTGCTGGCCCTCGCGATCGCCTCGGTCACCATGTCCACCGCGACAGCCGCCCCGGAGGCCGCCGAGGTGAACTACGTGGCCCTCGGCGACTCGTACGCCTCCGGTACCGGCGCCGGCAGCTACTCCGACATCGCGTGCACCCGGAGCCGCAACGCCTACCCCGCTCTCTGGGCCGATGCCAACGACCCGGCCTCGTTCTCGTTCGTCGCCTGCGGCGGTGCGAAGATCCCCGACGTGCTCAGCGACCAGGTGGACGAGCTGGACGAGGACACCACCCTGGTCAGCCTGAGCATCGGGGGCAACGACTCCGGCTTCGCCTCGACCATGCTCAGCTGTCAGTACTCCACCCAGTCGGCCTGCGAGCGTGCCCTGGAGACTGCCGGGGAGTACGTCGTGAACGAGCTGCCGGGCGAGCTGGACAGCCTCTACGCGACCGTCCGCGCCCGGGCGCCCCACGCCCAGGTCGTCGTCATCGGATACCCGCACCTCTACAAGGAGGGCGGCCTCTGCCTCGGCGGGCTCAGCTCCGCCAAGCGCACGGCTGTCAACCAGGGTTCGGATCTGCTCAACGAGACGATCGCGGGCCGTGCGGCGGCAGCCGGGTTCGCGTTCGCGGACGGCCGGCCGGCGTTCACCGGGCACGAGATCTGCACGAGCGACGCCTGGATCAGCAGCTCGAACGTCCACCCGACGGCCGAGGGCCACGAGTCCGCGTATCTGCCGGCCTTCAGCGCCGCCGTGTCGGGGAACTGACCTCAGTACACGTCGCGCACATACCGTTTGTCGGCGGCCAACTGCTTGACGTACGCGGCGGCGGTGTCCTCCTGGAGTCCACCGTGGGCCACGGCGATGTCCCGCAGCGCCCGGTCCACGTCCTTCGCCATCCGGGAGGCGTCGCCGCAGACGTAGAAGTGGGCGCCGTCCTGGAGCCAGGACCACAGCTGGGCGCCGTGCTCCCGCATCCGGTCCTGTACGTAGATCTTGGCCCGCTGGTCGCGGGAGAAGGCGGTGTCCAGCCGGGTCAGGGTCGAGTCGAGGCGCAGGGAGTCGAGCTCGTCGCGGTAGTAGAAGTCTGTCGCCTTGCGCTGCTCTCCGAAGAACAGCCAGTTCGCGGCGCGGTGGCCGAGGGCGCGCCGTTCGTCGAGGAACCCTACGAACGGGGCTACCCCGGTGCCGGGGCCGACCATCACCATGGGGGTGGCCGGGTCGGCCGGCGGACGGAAGTGCGGGGCGCGCTGGACGAACACGGGGACGGGGGTGCCCGGTTCCGCGTCGGCGAGGAAGGTGGAGGCCACGCCCTTGCGGACGGCGCCGTGCCGGTTCTCGTAGCGGACGACGGAGACGGTGAGGCTCACGAGGCCGGGGTCGGTGAGCGGGCTGGAGGATATGGAGTAGAGCCTCGGCCGGAGACGCGTGAGGGCCCCGGTCCACTCGGCCGCGGAGGCGCGGGCGGAGTGCTCGGCGATGACGTCGACGGCCTGCCGGCCCCAGGTCCACTGAGCGAGTTCGCCCTTGTTGTCGGGGCGCAGGAGCTTCTTGAGGGTGCGGTCGTGGGTGCGTTCGGCGACCAGGCGCAGCAGTCCGGGGGTGATCCGGGCGATGTCCAGGTGACGGTGGAGAGCCTCGCCCAGGGGTACGGGCCCGACGCCTGACACGTCGACGGTTTCCGTGGGGTCCAGGCCGGTGACTGCAAGCCATTCCGCCACCAGTTCCGGGCAGTTCAGCGCCTCCACGCCGAGTGCGTCGCCCGCCTCGTACGTGAGCGGTACGGGGCTGTCCTGCGTGTCGAAGGTGAACCGGCGCACTTCCTTGGTGGCGCCGGGGAGGCTGAGCAGCTGGTTGCCCACGAGCCGCCCGGTCGCCGTCCTGGTGGAACGGGTCGGCGCCGGAGGGGCGGCGGGAGGGGTGGGGTCGGCGTGGTCGGACGGGGCGCCCAGGGCGGCGAACACCTTGTCGAGCCACCGCCCGGCCGGCTCCTCGTAGTCCGGTTCGCAGTCCGTACGGGGGACGAGCCGCACGGCGCCCAGCTCACCGAACCGCTCGTCGAGCCTCCTGCCGTGCCCGCAGAAGTCGTCGTACGAGGAGTCCCCGAGGGCGAGTACGGCGTAGCGGACCCCGTCCAGCCGGGGCGTGTCGGGCGCGTTGAGCGACTCCCAGAATCCGGAGCCGTTGTCCGGCGCGTCCCCGTCGCCGAACGTGCTGGTGACGACCAGCAGATCGGCTGTGCACGGCAGGCTGTCCAGGGGGCTGTCATCCATCCCGAGGAGGGTCGCCGTCCGTCCTTCGGCGGTCAGCCGCCGGGCCGCGGCCGCGGCGACCTCCTCGGCGTTTCCGGTCTGCGAGGCCCACAGGACCACCACCTGCCGGCCCGGTGCGGCGCCGGGCTCCGGGGCCGCACCGAGGGGCTCCGGGGCGCCGGAGGCCTCGCCGGGCACACGCGAGAACATGCCGGCCAGCACCCCGTTGACCCACAGGGCGTGGTCGGGCTCGAACGGCGCGTGCACCGGCAGTACGGGGGTGCCCGCCGGCTGTGTGCCGAGCCCCGCGAGGAATCCGGACAGATAGCGCCGCTCGTGCTCGGCCAGTACGGGCGGGGCAGTGTCCGCGATCCCGAACACCCCGGCGAGCGCGGCTTCGGGTCCTTCCACGGCAGCCGGGACAGGGACGGCGGGGGCCGGCGCGGCGGCCGGCACGACGGCGGCGACCTTCACCAGCGTCACCGCGCAGACCTTGAACTCGGGCTGGAAGGAGACCGGGTCGACGGCGTCGTTGGTGACGGCGTTGACGCTGAGGTACTCGCCGAAGAGATCGTTCCAGTGGAACGGCGCGAAGCAGTCCCCGGGCCGCACCCGGTCGGTGACGACGGCCGGCAGCACGGCCCGGCCGCGCCGTGAGGCGACCTCGACCGAGTCGCCCTCCGTGATCGAGAGGGCCGCGGCGTCCCGCGGGTGGATCTCCACGAAGGGGCCGGGGTTCAGCCTGTTGAGCTTGGCGACCTTCCCGGTCTTCGTGAGGGTGTGCCACTGGTGCTGCAGGCGGCCGGTGTTGAGCGTGAAGGGGAAGTCGTCGTCGGGCATCTCGGCCGGCGGCATGTGCGGGCGGGCGAAGAACACCGCCCGCCCGCTCGGGGTGGGGAAGAGGAGCCGTGGCACGCTCCCGTCGGCGCGTACGGCCCGGTTCCGGCTGACCCCGTCGTTGAGGTAGCGGACCGGGTTGCGCGCGGGGCCGTCCGGGGTGGCGCTGGGCCACTGGACGGGGGTGCGGCGCAGCCGCTCGTAGGTGACTCCGCGCAGGTCGTAGCCGGTCTTCGGGTTGTGGGCCCGCTTGATCTCCTCGAAGACCTCCTCGGCGCTGCTGTAGCCGAAGGCCTCCTCGTAACCCATCTCGCAGGCGATCCGCGCGATGATCCGCCAGTCCGGCCAGGCCTCCCCCGGCGGATCGGCGGCCTGTCCGGCGAGCGTGAGGTTCCGTTCCGAGTTGATCATGACGCCCTCGGCTTCGCCCCACAGCGCGGCGGGCAGGGCGACATCGGCGTAGGCGTTGGTCTCGGTGTCGGCGAACACGTCCTGGGTGACCACGAAATCCGCCGACTCGAGGCCTTCGATGACCGTTCGGCGGTTGGCCACGGATGCCACCGGGTTGGTGCAGATGATCCAGCAGGCCTTGATCGCACCGTCCGACATGTGCCGGAACATGTCGACGGTCCCGGCGCCCGCCGCGTCCGTACGCAGGGTCCCGGGGGCGACGCCCCACAGCTCCTCGGTGAAGGCGCGGTCCTCGTCGGACTGCAGGCCACGCTGACCTGGCAGGCCCGGGCCCATGTAGCCCATCTCGCGGCCGCCCATGGCGTTGGGCTGGCCGGTGAGCGAGAAGGGGCCGCTGCCGGGGCGGCAGACGGCTCCGGTGGCCAGATGGAGATTGATCAGGGCGTTGGTGTTCCAGGTGCCGTGGGTGCTCTGGTTGAGGCCCATGGTCCAGCAGCTCATCCACTCACCCGCCTCGCCGATCCAGCGGGCGGCCAGCCGGATGTCCGCCTCGGGGATGCCGGTGATCTCCGCGACCGCGGCGGGCGCGTAGTCCCGGAGGAAGCCGGGCATCGCCTCCCAGCCCTCGGTGTGCTCGGCGATGAACTCCGGGTCGGTGTGGCCGTTCTCCACGAGGAGGTGCATGACGCCGTTGAGCAGGGCGAGGTCCGTGCCCGGGCGTATCTGCAGGAACAGGTCGGCCTTGGCGGCGGTGGCGTTGCGCCGGGGGTCGACGACGATGAGTTTCGCGCCGGCCTTCACCCGCTCCATGAGGCGGAGGAAGAGAATGGGGTGGCAGTCGGCCATGTTGGAGCCGATGACGAGGAACGTGTCGGCGTGGTCGAAGTCCTCGTACGACCCGGGCGGGCCGTCGGCGCCCAGCGAGAGCTTGTAGCCGCTGCCCGCACTGGCCATGCAGAGCCGGGAGTTGGACTCGATCCAGCTCGTGCGGACGAACCCCTTGGCCAGCTTGTTGGCGAGGTACTGCGCCTCCAGCGTCATCTGCCCGGAGACGTAGAGGGCGAGCGCGTCGGGACCGTGCTCGTCGACGACCGCGCGCAGCCGCCGCGCGGTCTCCTTGACGGCTGCGTCCATGGGCAGCGGCGCGGGCTCCTCGCTGCGGTCGGCGCGGACCAGCGCCGTCGTCAGCCGGCCGGGTGCGGCCAGCATCTCCGCGCTCGTCGCCCCCTTCGTGCAGAGCCGGCCGCCGTTCGTGGGGTGCGCCTTGTCTCCCGTGGCCTTGAGGACGGTACGCCGGCCGTCGGGGCCCATGCCGATGTCCAGGACCATCCCGCACCCGACACCGCAGTACGAGCAGACCGTCCGCACCTGGGCGGGAGTGTCCGGCTGCGGATTCGGCACGGTCATGGACGGCCTTTCATGGGGAACGCTGATGTCGCGACCGTACGAAACGTCCGTTTCCCGGGTGTCACACCGGACGATCAAGCGTGGTTACGTCCGCTGCACAGTAGTCCGCCTACGCCGGTGAGGTCCGCCGGGCCACGGGCGCGCAACCGGGTCATAATCACGGTTCAGGGCCGTCCCGCCCCGGCCCGGAAGCTCTCCGGCCCCGTGGAGGCTTGCATGACCGCCGACGAACTGCCCGTGATCGCCGCCGTGGACGGTTCCGCCCACAGCTGGGAGGCGCTCGACTGGGCCGCCGCCGAGGCGGTGCGCACCGGTCTGCCGCTGCTGATCGTGCATGTCAGACCGCCCACCAGGCATGCGGAGGAGGAGAGAGCTCTACGCGAGGCCGAGGAACTGCTGGCGCAGGCCGCGCTGCGGGCCTCCCGGCTCGCCCCCGAGCTGCGCACCTCGACGCTGGCGCCGCTGGACTTTCCTTCGGCGGCGCTGACCTCGCTGAGCCGTGACGCCTCGCTGGTGGTCGTCGGTTCGCGTGGTCTCGGCGGATTCCGCTCGCTGATGATCGGATCCAACAGCCTGGCCACCGCCTCGATGGCGCACTGTCCGGTCGTCGTCGCCCACACCGGCAGGACGGACGAGGGCGAGGTGGAGCCGTCGGACGCCTTCCCGGACGTGGTCGCGGGGGTCGCCGCCGACGACAGCAGCGGTGCGGTCCTCGATTTCGCCTACGCGGCCGCCTCCGCCAGGCCGGGTGCACGGCTGCGGCTGGTGCACGGGTGGACGATGTTCTCCTCGATGCTGTCCGGCGGCCCTGTGTTCGACAGCGAAGCGGCGGCGGACTCGGCCGAGCGGATGCTCGCCGAACTCACCGTGGGCCGGCGCGAGACGTACCCGCGGGTGGAGGTCGTGCGCGAACCTGTCCGGGGTTCGGCGTCCCGCACCTTGGTCACGGCATCGGCCACCGCCGCGCTGACCGTGGTCGGGCGGCGCAGGGGCGGCGAGGCCCTCGGGCTGGGCCTCTCCCCCGTCGCGCAGACGACGGTGACGCACGCCCTCGGCCCGGTGGCCGTCGTCCCCACGTGACATCTGCCCCCGGCCGGAGCCGAGAGGCCCTGCCCGGCCCCTTGGCGTGCGGCGTGCGACGGCCGAGACTTGGGCGATGACACAGCGCGTGGCTCTCGCGACGGTGATGGACCGGCTCTCCATCGATGCAGTGATCACCGACTACGCCGTGGCGTGGGGCGACGGGGCCTGGGAGGACTACGGCGCCCTGTTCACGCCGGACGGACACGCCGACTACCGCGGTGCGGGAGGTGCCGAAGGGCCGGCCGCCGAGGCCGCGGGGTGGCTGGCGGAGAGCCTTCGGCCTCACCCCGCCCGCCAGCACCTGATCGTCAACAGGCGCCTCGATCTCCAGGACCTGGGCGGCTACCCCGGTGACCGGGCGCAGGTGCGGGCCGACTACCTCAGCCCGACGGGTCCGGTGGCCTGGGACGGGGAGACGGCTCCGGCCCTGGTCACCGGCGGCGGGTACGTCTTCGAGCTGGTGCGTACGGAACCGGGCTGGCGGATTTTGACCGTCACGGCGCACCGGAAGTGGCGGTACGCGGCCGGTTGATCCGCGGCCGGCGTGGGGCGCCCGCCCGGTGGCCGCGGCACGCCCCCTGTGCGCTGCTGATCTTCTGCACCACACTGGAGATCAGGCGCACGACCGGCGAGGAGGGCATGTATGCCGATGCTGCGCGGGCGGCTCCGCTACGGGCCGGCCGGTGAGGAAGGTGCACGGCCGTACGAGCGGCTGCTGCGGTCCAGGACCGGGCGCGGCGCCGTGGCCCTGTGTGCGGGCGCCCTGCCCGCCCTGGCGTTTCCCGCGCCTTCACTCTGGTGGTTCGCCTACGTCGCCCTGGTGCCCTGGCTGCTGCTCATCCGCTCGGCGGGCACGGGACGCCGAGCGGCCGTCGACGGCTGGCTCGGCGGTACGGGCTTCATGCTCGCCGCGCACCACTGGCTGATGCCGAGCCTCCATGTCTTCATTCTGGTGCTCGCCGCCCTGCTGGGACTGCTCTGGGCGCCCTGGGGCGTGCTCGTGGCCCGGCTTCTCGGCGGCTCGCCGTCCGTCCGGCGTTCGGTGGCCGCGGTGGCCGTGGTGCCCTCCGGCTGGCTGATGATCGAGCTGGTCCGCTCCTGGGAGGGGCTCGGCGGCCCCTGGGGACTGCTGGGCGCCAGCCAGTGGGACGTCCCGCCGGCGCTGCGTGTCGCCTCGGTGGGGGGTGTGTGGCTGGTGAGTCTGGGGCTCGTGGCCGTGAACACGGCGGTCGTGCTGCTGCTGGCCGTTCCGGCAGCCCGTACGGCCGGGGCCGCGTGTCTGGTGGCGGGGGCGCTGGGAGTGGGCGCGACAACGCTCTGGGCGCCGCGTCCCGAGGAGACCGGTACGACCCGGATCGCCGTCGTGCAGCCGGGTGTCGTCGAGGGCCCCGGCAGCATCGAACGCCGCTTCGCGCGTGGCGAGGCACTGACCCGGGGCCTCGCGGGCCGGGACGTGGACCTGGTGGTGTGGGGCGAGAGCAGCGTGGCCGTCGATCTGTCCCGGAGCAAGGCGACGGCGGACCGTGTCGCCGCACTGTCCCGGCTGGTCGGGGCCGATGTGCTGGTCAACATGGACGCCCGGCGCACGGACGGCCCCGCCCGCGCCGGAATCTTCAAGTCCGCGGTGCTGGTGGGCCCGGACGGCCCGACAGGGGACCGCTACGACAAGATGCGCCTGGTGCCGTTCGGTGAGTACGTCCCGGCCCGCGCGCTCCTCGGCTGGGCGACCTCGGTCGGCAAGGCCGCGGGTGAGGACCGGCTGCGGGGAAGTGAGCCCGTGGTGATGGACCTGCCGGACGGGCTGCGGGTGGGCCCCGTGGTGTGCTTCGAGTCGGCGTTCCCCGACATGAGCCGGCAGCTGACCGAGGACGGGGCCCAGCTGATCGTCGCCCAGTCCTCCACCTCGACGTTCCAGCAGAGCTGGGCCCCGGAGCAGCACGCCTCGCTGGGGGCGCTGCGGGCGGCGGAGACGGGCCGGCCGATGGTGCACGCCACACTGACGGGCGTGAGCGCGGCGTACGGCCCTCGGGGCGAGCGGGTGGGGGCACCGCTGGATACGGACACGAGCGGGGCCGCCGTCTACGACGTACCGCTCGCCCGGGGCACCACCCTCTACGTCCGGCTGGGGGCCTGGCCCGTTTACGGCGCGCTGGCGGTGCTGGCCGTCTTCTTCGGAGCGGCGGGGGTGCGGTCCCTCAGGTCGCCTGCTCCGACGCGTCCAGGACCACCCGCTCGCACAGCCGGTGGGTCTCCAGGGCGTCCCGGGCGCTGAGCATCTCGCCGGACCGCACCGCGTCCAGGAAGGACAGCACGCTCTGTTCGATTCCGCGCTGGCGGGCGACCGGCACCCAGTCCCCGCGCCGCCGCAGGGTCGGCTGCCCCTTGTGGTCCACGACGTCGGCGAGGTTGAGGACCTGCCGCTTGGTGTCCTGCCCCGAGACCTCCAGGATCTCCTCCGTCGATCCGTTGAGCCGGTTCATCATGCCGATGGCCGTGAATCCGTCGCCGGACAGCTGGAGCACCACATGGTGCATGAGCCCTTCGGCGATCCGCGCCCGCACGACGACGTTCGACACGGGACCGGGGACCAGGAAGCGCAGGGTGTCGACGACGTGGATGAAGTCGTCCAGCACCATCGTGCGCGGGTCCTCGGGCAGGCCCACCCGGTTCTTCTGCAGGAGGATCAGCTCCCGCGGGTGCTCGGCGCACTGCGCGTACGACGGGGCGAGCCTGCGGTTGAACCCGACCGCGAGAGAGACACCGCGCTCCTCGGCGAGGGACACCAGCCGCTCCGACTCCGCGAGTTCGTACGAGAGGGGCTTGTCGACGTAGGTGGGGACGCCCGCTTCGAGCAGCCGTCCCACGATCTCCGCGTGGGCGGCGGTCGGCGCGTGCACGAAGGCGGCGTCCAGCCCTCGGTCGAGCAGCGAGCCGAGGTCCTCGTGGCACTGCTCCTCGGGGATCCGGTGGGCCCCGGCGACAGCCGCCAGCGTGGCCGGGGTGCGGGTCTGCAGATGCAGTTCGACGCCGGGCAGGGTCGTCAGTACCGGCAGATACGCCTTCTGCGCGATGTCGCCGAGCCCGATGCAGCCGACCTTCACGAGGTTCTCCCTGTCGCCTTTACCAGGGCCTTGTCACGGTCGCGTCGTCTGTCCTTCCCTGGTCCCGGCAGCATACGTGCGCTGCGGGGGCTGCCAGTCGCAGATCCCGTCGAACGTACGCAGGACGAGCCCCGGACCCAGACGGGAGACGGCGGACATCAGTCCGTTCCGGAGGGCGACGGCCGGCACACTGTGCAGTCCCGTCATCCGGGAGACCTGCGCCGCCTTGCGGACCATGGCGGTCGTACGGGGGTGCCTGGCCGCGCTGTAGGCGGCCACGCCCGCTCCCAGGTCACCGTCCGGTGTGACGTGGTGGGCGAGCACGACGGCGTCCTCGATGGCCTGGTTACCGCCCTGGCCGAGGAAGGGCACCATGGCGTGCGCCGAGTCGCCTACGAGGACGGTGCGCCCCCGGTGGAACGACGGCAGCGGATCGGCCAGCTGGTACACGTCGTGGCGCAGGACCTGGCCTGGCTCGACGGCGTCGATGATCGCGGGAATCGGGTCGTGCCAGTCGCCGTAGCGGCGCAGCAGTTCGGCCTTCTCGTCGTCGGCGGCCCGGGCTCCGGCGGGGACGGCTGCCGCGGCGTAGGCGTAGATCCCGCCGTCCTTCAGCGGGTGGCTGCCCCAGAGCGCGGCGCGGCCCCACGTCTCGTGCGAGCTGAAGGTGCGGCCCAGCCCGGGGGCGAGGACGCGCCAGGTGGTGAAGCCGCTGTACGAGGGGCCGGGGTGGCCCGGGAACAGCTCGGTGCGCACGGCCGAGCCGATGCCGTCGGCACCGACCACCAGATCGGCCTCGATGTCACCGGCGGCCGTCCTGACGAGGGCCGGGCTTCCGCCCGCGCGGCCCGGATCCACGAGTCGCGCCGGTGTCCCGGTGCGCACGGCGTCCTCGGGGAGCCGTGCGCGCAGCAGGTCGACGAGCGCCGAGCGGTGCAGCAGGACGAGCGGCCCGCCGAACCGTTCCGCCGCGGCGGCGCTGTCCGTGCGGGCCAGCCAGCGTCCGGACGGCGTGCGCATGCCGCCGTCCCCCTGCCAGGCCGCGAGGGACCTGACCTCGTCCCCGAGTCCGATGACGTCGAGGGCGCGCTGGGAGTTGGGGGCGAGGCTGATGCCCGCGCCGACGGGTTCCAGTGAGGCGGCACGCTCGAGCACGGTGACCTGCCACCCACTCCGGTGCAGCGCCGCCGCGGCGGTGAGTCCGCCGATTCCGCTGCCGATGACCACCGCACGGGACGTCGTCATGACTGACTCCTCCTCGGGACTACATCTGTAGTAGGTGAGCTCCACCGTACTACAGGTGTAGTGGTGGCGGTAGATTGGTTCCATGCCCACACGCTCCACGCCCCCGGTGGCCGCCCCCGCCGACGCCGCCCGGCCGTCCGCGCCCTCCCGCACCGAACTGATCGCCGACACCGCTCTCACCCTTCTCGCCGAGCGCGGGATGAGGGGACTCACCCATCGGGCGGTGGACGAGCGGGCCGGGCTTCCCCAGGGGTCGACGTCCAACCACGCCCGCACCCGGCAGGCCCTGCTTGAAGCCGCCGTCCGCCGCCTGGCCGAGCTGGAGGCGCGGGTGCTCGCGCCGGGGGAGCTGCTCACGAGCGGTGATCCGGCCGGAGCCGCCGCCGGGCTGGCACACGCGCTGCACCGCTATCTGACCGGCTCCACCGAGCTCCTCGTCTGCCGCTACGAACTCGCCCTTGAGGCCACCCGGCGCCCGGACCTCAGAGCGTTCTACGACGACGCGGGCCGGCGGTTCCGCGAACCGCTGGTGGCCCTCATGACCGCGGCGGGATCCACCGAACCCGAGCGCCACGCGCTGTCCGTCGTGGCCTGGGCGGAGGGAATGATGTTCGCGTGCGCCGTGGGTTCCTACCACCGGGCCGTGCCGACGGAGGAGGAGCTGCGCAGGGGCTGCGCCGAACTGTTGCGGGGGATGCTCGGCACCGGGGCCGCCGGTTGAGCGATGGCACGACCGGCGCCTGACCGGCCCGGAGCGGGGCCGCCGGGGGTGGGCCGGCCCGCGTCACTCCCCCGCCGCGTTGCCCCGCATGCGCTGCTCCATCCGCCCGATGGCGGCGCGGATCCCTCCGCCGTATCCGTCGTCCTCCAGCACTCCCACGGCGTCCCAGGCGCGGTCCAGATGGACCCGGGCGGATTCGAAGCGCTGGAGCTTCAGGTAGTCCGCCGCCAGATTGAGATGCAGGGAGGGGACGAGGGCCCGGACGGCGGTCACCTCCCGGCGCTCACCGCCCGGCTCCGGGTTCGTGCCGGGGTCCGGGTCCGTGCCGGTGTCGGTGTCCGGGGCCGGGGCCGCGCTCGGGCCCGGGGCCGTGACCGCCGCCCCGGTCAGGCCTTCCGCGGCTGTCAGCGCCCGGAGGTCCCAGGCGAGCTCGTCCCCGGGATCGTCCTGGGTGTCGGCCATGTAGTGGGCGAGGGTGCAGCGGTGCAGGGCGGCACCGCGCTCGCCGATCTCCGACCAGAGAATCCCGAACCGGTTGCGGGCCTCCTCCCTGTCCCCCGCGTGGAGCAGCATGATCGCCTGGCCGATCCTGGTCATGACGGCGTCCCCCGGCACTTCCCGCTGCTCCACTACAGAGGTCTCCCCTGATCACCGCCCGGCCTGTTCCGGTGGCTCAGACGCTAGCGGCAGCCACGGGCAATCACGCTCAGGCGCGGGCCCCGGCGGCCGGCCGGGTCGCCCCGAGGCCCAGGTCCGGGATCCGCCAGTCGACGGGCTCGTGGCCCTGCGCGGCCACGGCCTCGTTGATCTGCGTGAAGGGGCGGGAGCCGAACCACTTCTTGGCGGAGAGCGGCGAGGGATGCGCGCCCTTGACCACCACATGACGGTCCTGGTCGATCAGCGGGATCTTCTTCTGGGCGTAGTTGCCCCAGAGGACGAAGACGGCCGGGTCCGGCCGCTCGGCCACGGCGCGGATCACCGCGTCGGTGACCTTCTCCCAGCCCTTGGCCTTGTGCGAATTGGCCTCGCCGCCGCGGACCGTCAGCACCGCGTTGAGCAGCAGGACGCCCTGCTCGGCCCACGGCATCAGATATCCGTTGTCCGGGACCGGCAGGCCGAGCTCGTCGTTCATCTCCTTGTAGATGTTGCGCAGCGAGGGGGGCGTCTTCACGCCCGGCCGGACCGAGAAGCAGAGGCCGTGCCCCTGCCCCTCGCCGTGGTAGGGGTCCTGACCGAGGACGAGCACCTTCACCCGGTCGTACGGCGTGGCCTCCAGCGCGGCGAAGACCTGTTCGCGCGGCGGATACACCGGTCCCCTGGCCCGCTCCTCCTCGACGAAGTCCATGAGCTCCTTGAAGTAGGGCTTCTGCAGCTCTTCGCCGAGGACGCCGCGCCAGGACTCGGGCAGCAGGTCGGTGTCGGTCACGTCCACAACCTCCGGTAAGCAATCGGTTCTTGACCACAGAACCTACCGGGGCCCACTGACAACCGGCCCGCCGAGCCCGCCGAGCCCGCCGTCACCCTCCTACCAGCTGGCCTTGCGGTACAGCTCCCACATCTGCATGACCGTCTGCGGGTCGAGCGCGCGCTCGCCGCCGCCGATGTCCTCACCCGCGGCCACGTAGAGCTTGCCCTGCCACAGGGGCAGCAGCCGCACATCCTTCACGAGGATCTCCTGGGCCCGCTTGAACTGGTCGGAGACCGCCCCGCGGTCGCTCTCCTTGCGGGAGGAGGGCAGCAGGTCCTGGGTGATCTCGTCCGTCAGATACGGGGTTCCGGTGACGCTGTCCTCGCCGACGAAGGGAGCCACGAAGTTGTCCGGGTCCGGGAAGTCGGGGAACCAGCCACGGCCGAAGACCGGGTAGTCACCCTTGGTGAAGCCTTCCTGGAAGGACTTCCACGGCGCGCTCTTCAGCGTGATCCGGAACAGGCCGGACGCCTCGAGCTGGCGCTTCAGCTCGGCGAACTCGGGAGCGGTGGAGGAACCGTAGCGGTCCGTGGTGTACCAGAAGGTCATCTCGACCGGCTCGGTGATACCGGCCTGGGAGAGTATCGCCCTGGCCTCGGCGACATCCGGGTCGCCGAAGGAGTCGAAGAAGCTGGTGGCGTGACCGGCGATGCCCTTCGGAACCATGGAGTAGAGCGGTTCGGCGGTGCCGCGGTAGACCTTGGCGACGAGGGCGTCGCGGTCCACGATCTGGGCGATGGCCCTCCGGACGGGGAGCTTCCCCGCCGCCGGGTCCTTGGGGTTGAAGACGAGGAAGCGGATGTCGGCGCCGACCGACTCCACGATCTGCAGGCCGTCGTTGTCCTTCTTGTTGTCCTCGAGACCGATGACCTCCTCGGCGGTGAGGCCGCGGTAGGTGGCGTCGATCTCCTTCTTCTTCAGCGCCTTCACCATGGGGGTGGAGTCGGTGAAGTAGTGGATCGTGACAGCGTCGTTCTTCCGGTCGGCGAACCCCTTGTAGCTGGGGTTCTTGGTCAGCTCGGCCTTCTTGCCCGGCTCGTACGAATCCATGACGTACGGCCCCGAACCCGTGACCTTGCCGTCGTCGCGGATGCTGTCCTCGGGGTACTCACCGGGGGCGACGATCGACATGGCCGGTGTGGCCAGGATGAACGGGAAGGTCGCGTCCGCCCTGCTGAGGTGGAAGATGACCGTGTCGTCCCCCTTGGTCTCGACCCGGTCGAGGGACCCGAGGAGGCCGGCCGGGCCGCCCTTGACCTTGATCTTCGTGATCCGGTCGATGGAGTACTTCACGGCCTCGGCGTCGATCTTCTCCCCGTTGGAGAATTTCAGGTCCGAACGCAGGGTGCACCGGTAGGCCATGCTCGTGGAGTCGGTGAAGCGGCACTCCTTCGCCGCGTCCGGCTCGGGGCTGGTGCTGCCGGTCGGGAAGCTCACCAGGGTCTGGAAGACGTTCCTCATCAGCTCCCAGGAGCCGTCCCACGCCGCCGCGGGATCAAGGGTCGAGGGCGAGCTCGTCGTTCCGACGGATATCCGCTGGTCCGCTTCCGAACCGCTGTCGGACAGCAGACCGCAGCCGGCCAGCACAGAAAGGGAAGCAAGGGCTGCAGCGGCCTGCAGACTGGCCCGGTAGAACACGTGCACGCTCCTCGATCAGCCTTGGGGTCGGCAGACCATACCGCAGCGCCCCACCGGAACAATCCGCTGGCCCGGCGGGGCACTTGAGTCAATCAGGGCCAAACCGGCGCAGGCCTCTCTCAGGCCACGCCCGCATTCAGGAAAATACCGCCGTCGACCACGAGAGTCTGTCCCGTGACCCAGGCGGACTGCTCGGACGTGAGGAACGCCGCCGCCCCGCCGATGTCCTGCGGGACACCGAGCCGGCCCAGCGGGTAGGCCGCCGCGGCCTCGGCCTCACGGCCCTCGTACAGCGCCTCCGCGAACTTGGTCTTCACCACGGCGGGGGCGATCGCGTTGACCCGCACGACCGGCGCGAACTCGTGCGCCAGCTGGAGGGTCAGGTTGACCATCGCGGCCTTGCTCATGCCGTAGGCGCCGATGAACGGGGACGCGGAGACACCGGCGACCGAGGCGATGTTGACGATCGCCCCGCCGTTCTCCCGCTGCCACGCCTTCCAGGTCTGCTGGGCGAACCCGAGCGCCGAGATCACATTGGTCTCGTAGACCTTGCGGGCGACGTTGAGATCGAGCTCGGCCATCGGCCCGAAGACGGGGTTCGTACCGGCGTTGTTGACCAGGTAGTCGACCCGGCCGAACGCCTCCATGGCACGCTCGACGGCTGCGGCCTGGTGTGCCTCGTCGTGCGCCTTGCCCGCGATGCCGACCGCCCGGTCGGCGCCGAGCTTCTCCACCGCCTCCTTCAGGGCGTCCTCGCCACGGCCCGTGATGACGACCCGGTCGCCCCGGGCGACGAGAGCCTCCGCGATGCCGTAGCCGATGCCCCGGCTCGCGCCCGTGATGAGCGCGACCTTGCCACTGTCCTGCACAGTCATGTTGTCCGTTGCCCTTCCGGGGTCAGTTGAGCGGTCCACCGGCGACGTACATGACCTGCCCGGACACGAAGCCCGCGTCCTCGCCGGTGAAGAAGGCGATCGCGTTGGCGATGTCCTCGGGGCGTCCCACGCGCTGCACCGGGATCTGCGTCGCGGCGGCGGCCTGGAACTCCTCGAAGCCCATGCCGACCCGCGCGGCCGTCTGGGCGGTCATCTCGGTGACGATGAAGCCGGGGGCGACGGCGTTGGCGGTCACGCCGAACTTACCGAGCTCCTTGGCGAGCGTCTTGGTGAAGCCCTGGAGGCCGGCCTTGACCGCGGAGTAGTTGGCCTGACCCCGGTTGCCCAGCGCCGAGGAGGAGGAGAGCGAGACGATGCGGCCGAACTTGGCCTCCACCATGTGCGACTGGACGGCCTTGGCCATCAGGAACGCGCCCTTGAGGTGGACGTTCATCACGAGGTCCCAGTCGGACTCGCTCATCTTGAAGAGCAGATTGTCGCGGAGCACGCCCGCGTTGTTGACGAGGATCGTCGGGGCGCCCAGCTCGGCGGCGACGCGCGCGACGGCGGCTTCCACCTGCGCGCTGTCCGACACATCGCAGCCGACGGCGAGGGCCTTGCCCCCGGCGGCGGTGATCTTCTCGACCGTGTCCTTGCACGCCGCCTCGTCGAGGTCGAGTACGGCGACGGCGCGGCCCTCGGCCGCCAGGCGTACGGCGGTGGCGGCGCCGATGCCCCGTGCCGCTCCCGTCACGATGGCGACGCGCTGCTCGGTGGTGGACATGCTTGGTTCTCCTCGCCCTTGGATCGCGGCTCAGCGGACGTCAGGAAGTTCCCGATAACTGAGCAACCGCTTAGTACCTTCAGCAGACGAGACGCTAGAAGCCCCGGCACCCGGTGTCAACGGCACACGGGGGCCCGGGCGCATGTCACACCGGGCGGTGCCGCCACCCGGTGACTCCCGGGCGGCGGCACCGCCCCCGGAATCAGCGCACCAGCAGGTCGAGCAGCCGCTCGACCTCGGCGGCCGGGTCCGCGGTCAGACCGCTGTGTACGACGCCCGGCTGGACGACCGTGGAGCGGGGCGCGATCAGCCAGCGGAAGCGCCGCCCCGGATCGTCACCGGCCGCCTGGCCGGCGGCCTCGCCGCCGCCGCACACCCCTTCGACCGCCCGCAGCGCGGCCCGTACACCGAGTACGTCGGCACGCGGGTCCAGCGCCTTGAGCTTGCGCTCGTCCAGGTGCGTCCGCGCGGCGACGAACGACTTGGCCCGGCAGTAGACCAGCACGCCCGCGTTGAAGCACTCACCGCGCTCCACGCGCGGCACCACGCGCAGGACCGCGTACTCGAAGACATCGCGCTCGCTCATCGGCCGCCGTCCTTGCTGTTCCCGGCGCCCGCCTGCGCGTCCCGGTCCTTCTTGGTGGGATGGGGCCAGGGGGTCACGTGTTCGGTGAGCCATCCGGGGGCCTGGCTGGGCCGGGTCTTCGTGGGCCCCTCCATGAGGATGCGCTCGTGGATGCTTCCGGCGCGTGCCAGCAGCGGCTCCACGTACGCCCGGCGCAGCTGGTCCGTGGTCTCGAAGCCCGGTTCACCCGCCAGCCACTCGTCCGGCACCTCGGCCGCGACCTCGGTGAGGAGTTCCTCCGTGACCAGCGGGGCGAGTTCGGCGGCCGCGGCCGCGATGTCCGGGCCGAAGGGCGCGAGGACGTGGTCGGAGGCGTTGTACGGCTTGGCCGCGGAGGCCTGCGCGCCCGGCCAGTTGTGGTGCCAGATCATGGTGGCCCCGTGGTCGATCAGCCACGGCTCCCCGTGCCATACGAGCATGTTGGGGTTCCGCCACGACCGGTCCACGTTGTTGATCAGCGCGTCGAACCAGACGACCTTCCCGGCCTCCGCCGCGCCCACCTCGTACGCGAGCGGGTCGAATCCGAGTGAGCCGGGCAGAAAATCCATCCCGAGGTTCAGCCCGGCGCTGGCCTTGAGGAGCTCCTGCACCTCCTGGTCCGGCTCGGCGAGGCCGATCACCGGGTCGAGCTGGATGGTCACCAGCTCCGGCACCCGCAGCCCCAGCCGCCTGCCGAGCTCTCCGCAGATGACCTCCGCGACCAGGGTCTTGCGGCCCTGGCCGGCCCCGGTGAACTTCATCACGTACGTGCCCAGGTCGTCGGCCTCGACGATCCCGGGGAGCGAGCCACCCTCTCGCAGGGGAGTGACATAGCGGGTCGCTACGACTTCTTCCAACACTTTCCCAGGCCACCCATCTCATCAGCCTCACAATTCACGGACGACCTCTCCGGGGCGTAGAGGCAGGAATCACCGGTCGACGGCGCTGGGGAGAAGGGGGGAGTTTCGGCTGGGAGCCGGCTTCCCCGCTCCCCGAGCAGACCGTCGATGGTGCCGCGCCCTCCGCTGCCGGCTTCCGGCATGAAGTGAGCATAGTAACCGAGGGTGATCGTCGGCGAGGAGCGCGTGGTCAGCAGCAGGGCAAACCGGATCACACCCTCGCCTCGCGGAGTACGAGTCGATTGGTCCGGTGGAGCCCCCAGGGCATGCCTGTCCAGTAATGCTCCAGTAACGGCCTCCTCCTAGCGTCGCGGAAAAGTCCTCCCCTGCCCCTGTCCGGGGCGGTGGGGAAGGCGACTCCGTACCAGCCGTGGAGGAGCACTCCCATGTACCTGCCCCGATCCTCGTGGCGCACAACTGCCACGTGGGCGGCGGCGGCCGCGATCACCGCGGCTGTCCTCACCGGGCCTGCCCCCGCCTTCGCGCAGCCGAACAGCACTGACAGGGCCCGCCCCGGCAGCGCTTCCGGCAACGTCCAGGTCGACTCCGCCGTTCTCGACACCGTCAGGAAAGGCAAGGAGTCGACCTTCTTCGTCACGCTGAAAAGGCAGGCGGATCTCTCCGCCACGCGTGAGAAGCGCACCCACGAGGACAAGGCGAAGTCCGCCTTCGCCTCGCTGCGCAAGGAGGCGGCCCGCAGCCAGGCGTCGATCCGGTCCTACCTGGACAAGGCCGAGGTCGGATATGAGCCGTACTGGATCGCCAACACCCTCAAGGTGACCGGTGACGAGCAGTTGGTCGCCGGGCTCGCCGCACGCGCCGATGTCGAGAGCATCCGCCAGGAGCGCACCTACAAGCTCGACGAGGTGGAGCAGACGGCCGTCGCCGGCCCGTCGCCCGACACCACCGCCGACCCCGAATGGGGCATCAAGGACGTCAAGGCCGATCAGGTCTGGTCCCAGTACGACGACCGCGGCGAGAGCATCGTCATCGCGAACGTCGACTCGGGTGTGCAGTTCGACCACCCGGCGCTGGTGGGCAACTACCGCGGCAATCTGGGCGACGGCACCTACAGCCACGACTACAACTGGTTCGACCCCACGGGCGAGTGCGGCGGCGCCTCCGGGACCCCTTGCGACAACAACGGTCACGGCACCCACACCATGGGCACCATGGTCGGCGCCGACGGTGTCGGCGTCGCCCCCGGTGCGAAGTGGATCGCCGCCAAGGGCTGCGAGTCCAGCAGCTGTTCGGATTCCGCGTTGCTCGCATCCGGTCAGTGGATCCTGGCGCCCACCGACCACAGCGGTCTCAATCCGAGGCCCGAGCTGGCCCCGGACATCGTCAACAACTCCTGGGGCGGCGGTGACACGACCTTCTACCAGGACATCGTCGAGGCGTGGAACGCGGCCGGGATCTTCGAGGCGTTCGCCGCGGGCAACGACGGCAACGGCACGACCTGCTCCACCGCGCACGCCCCGGGCTCGCAGGCCCCGTCGTACGGCGTCGGCGCGTACGACGTGAACGGGAAGATCGCGGACTTCTCCGGCTTCGGCCCCTCCCTGGTCGACGGCTCGGCCAAGCCGAACATCTCCGCACCGGGCGTCAACATCCGGTCCACGTGGCCGGGCAGCACCTACAAGGCCATCAACGGTACGTCGATGGCGACCCCGCACGTCGCGGGCGCCGTCGCCCTGCTGTGGTCCGCCGCCCCCTCCCTGATCGGCAAGATCGACGAGACCCGGGCCATCCTGAACGACGGCGCGATCGATGTCGACGACACCCACTGCGGTGGTTCGGCCGACATGAACAACGTGTGGGGCGAGGGCAAGCTCGACATCCTCGCCTCGGTCGACGCGGCCCCGCGCAGCGCGGCCACGGTGACCGGCACCGTCACGGAGAAGGCCGACGGCAAGCCACTCTCCGGCATGACGGTCAAGGCCCAGGCGGGCGCGGCCAAGCGCTCGGTGACAACGGCCGCCGACGGCACGTACAAACTGAACCTGAACGCGGACACGTACACGGTCGAGGTCAGTGGTTACGGCTACGCGACCACCACCCAACAGGCCTTCACCGTCGCCACCGGCGAGCACGTCACCAAGAACGTCGCGCTCGACGCGGTCCCGGCCCACGCGGTCTCCGGCACTGTCCTCGATGTCACCGGCAAGCCCCTGCCGGGCGCCGCGGTGCGCCTCGTGGACGCGCCGCTCGACGCCGTCACCAGCGATTCGAAGGGGATCTTCCGCTTCCCGTCGGTCGCCGAGGGCTCCTTCTCCCTGACTGCCACGCCCACCGCTCCCGTCCTGTGCAACGGCGTCTTCAAGAGCGCGGTCACGGTCGACGGGGACGAGACGGTGACGGCCGCGCTGCCGAATCGTGCCGACGCCTCGGGCCACAGTTGCGCCCCCTCCTCGTACAAGTGGGTCAAGGGCACCACCAAGCTCGCGCTGGCCGGTGACGAGAACGCCAAGGCCGTCAAGCTGCCCTTCGCGGTCGCGCTCTACGGGGTCCCCTACACCACCGCGAACGTCACCACCAATGGCCTGGTGAACTTCCAGGAGCCGCGTCTCGGTGACTACGACAACACCGCGCTCCCCTCCGCCGGCAAGCCCAACGGCATCATCGCCGCGCTATGGGACGACCTCACGATCGACTCCAAGGCGAGTGTGAAGACAGCGACCACCGGCGCCACGGGGCACCGCACCTTCGCGATCGTCTGGGAGAACGCGGCCTTCGTCTCCGCCCCGTCGAGCCGGGTGACCTTCGAGGTGCTCTTCGACGAGGCGACCGGCGCCATCACGCTCCAGTACCAGGGCGTCGGCGCCTCCTCCCCCGAGACGGGCGCCACGGCGACGATCGGCATCGAGAACCAGGCCGGCACGGAAGCCCTTCAGTACTCCTTCAACGAGGCGGTCCTCACCGACCTGTCCGCCATCCGCATCACCACGAAGGCGACGTCATGACCCCCAACTCCCGGCGAGCGCTCCAGCTCGCCTCCGCGCTGGTCGCGGCCGGCCTCACGCTCGGCGCACTGCCGGGCGCGGCCCAGGCCGACTCCGACGCCACCCCTCGCAAGCTGACCGCCGCGCAGGTGCAGACCCTGCAGGACCGGATCCAGGCCGATCCGTACGCGACGGCCGACACCGAGGTCAAGAGCACCGGGGTCACGGCGGAAGCCACGGACGGACAGGCCACCGCCGACGCCGCCACGACGGGCACCCTCTCGGCCAAGGCCGCGACCAGTCTGGAGACCGCGCGCGGCATGGCGGCCACCACCGAACTGGCGGGCACCAAGGGCGGCTACGCCGTGCTGCACAGCCTCGGCAATGTGGCCGCCTTCGCCGCGGACGGCACACAGATGTGGAGGCGCGACAACGCGTCGCTGTACACGGACTGGCAGGTCAAGCCGGTCCGCGCGTACCAGGTGGAGCCGGGCCCGGCCCGGATCACGATGGGCTTCAACGCGGTCAGCCCGTTCACCGACAGCTCCGAGCACGGTTACGCGACGGGCGATCTGACCGGTGACGGTGTCGCCGACGTGGCGTTCACCGCCGAGGTCGGCGTCAGGCCGTCCCGCGCCTTCACCTCGCCCGGCTCCACCCTCAGCACCGGCACCTTCGTCACCGTCCTCGACGGGAAGACCGGCAAGACGCTGTGGAGCAAGCTCTACGCGGACGCCCAGCAGGTGTCGATCATCGACGGCACCCTGATCGTCGCCGACCAGCCGGTCGGCAACCGCACGTCTCCCGCCGGTGCCGCCGCCCTCCAGGCCATCCGGTTCTCGTCCGGGGACGGCAAGCTCACCCCGAGCGGCACCTGGACGTACGACACCGGGGCGCCCGCAGGCACCTGGGGCGCGGTCGAACAGCTCGGCGGCGGGCTGTTCGCGGTCTCCTGGAACAAGCGGAAGACGGCCACCACCGCGGCGTCCAGCCGGACCCTCGTCCTCGACTCGAAGGACGGCCGGGTCGTCTGGCAGACCGACAGCTCGCTCTACTCGCGCCAGCTGCGGTACGACGCCTCCCGCGAGCGCGTACTCGCGCTGGAGGAGGCGGACTACACGGACGGGCTGACGTACGAACTCGCCGTGTACGACGTGCGCGACGGCAGCCGCACCACGCTCGACACCCGGGTCAACGCCCTGGCGCTCGGCATCGAGGTCGGCGATCTGCGCGGGGACCGCAAGCCGGAGTACGCGGTCAGCGAGGACACCCTCGACGAGAACCTGTGGGTCAACGCCACCACCGTGCGCGCGCTGGACGGCGGCGACGGCTCGACCGAGCTGTGGTCGCACACGGTCAAGCGTGAGGAGGGCAACTCCAAGGACGGCCCCTCCGCCTTCGGGCTGAAGATCGTGGACGGCCGGGTGCTCGCCAACTTCCTCGTGACCGAGGGCAAGGAGACCGCTTCCAACGCCGGGGGCTCCCGCTTCGGCCGGCTCACCGCGCTCGCCGGCAGCGACGGGGAGGTCCGCTGGGACCACTCCGGTGCGGTGGCCTCTCCCGTCTACACGCAGCCGTTCAAGAAGGACGGCGCCTGGTACGCCCGCACCGTCGACCTCGACCAGAACATCCGTTCGTACCGGGTGGGCGGCGGCAAGCAGTCCGCCCTCACCCCGGTCCAGGGCGACCTGTCCTTCGCGCAGGCCGTCGACGTCAACGGCGACGGCATCAAGGACGTCGTGGCGGGCGGGGAGTCCCACGGCATCTGGGCCTACGACGGCCCGTCCATGGTGGCAGGCAAGCCGAAGCTGCTGTGGCAGCGGACCATGCCCGGCCGGGTGTACGGGATCGAGCTCGCCGACACCACGGGCGACAGGAAGCCCGAGATCCTGGTCGCGGCGGAGACCGAAGCGGTCGTGCTCGCCGCGCGTGACGGCCGCACGCTGGCAGGCATCGACGGTGGCGGGACGTTCGTGCGCAGCGTCACCGGCGCCGACGTGAACAACGACGGCCGGGCCGAGGTGTTGGTCCCGACCGACAAGGTCCGCGCCTACAGCGGCACCGGACGCAGGCTGTGGGAGTACGCCCCCGAGGGCGCCCCGGTGACCTTCTCGGACCTGGCGGTCGCGGACGGCAAGGTCTTCGGGACGTACAACACCGCGGGCACACTGAGCGCCGCCGACATCGTCACCAACGGCGTGGCGCTGGACGCGGCGAGGGGCACGGTGGCCTGGACCGCCGACCCGAAGTTCGCGGGCAGCGACCCCACGATCTACGGTGCGCAGCTGGAGAACAGCGTCTTCGCCTCCTCCGAGATCCCGTACGCGGACGGTCACGCCATGGTGATGACCTGGACCGTGGAGAACGCGATCGGCCCGACGACGCTGGTGGAGATCCGCGACGGTCGCACCGGCGAGGTCCTCCACTCGACGGAGGCCGGCGGCTTCAACACCCTGGGCCACTACTTCACCGGTGACGAAGGGCTGCTCCTGGTCGGCACGGCCTCCTTCCGGACCTACGCGGCGGGCGGCGCGGACTACCGGATCTTCACGCTGCCGGAGACCCACAGCGGGGCCTTCGCGACCGGCCCCGGCGGCCGGCGGCTGCTGATCGGCGGCCATGCGAGCGGCTTCTACGTCTACGACCCGGCGATCCTCACCGCGGCCGCCAATTACCCGAATCCGCTGGCCAAGGTGGACGCCTACGCGACCCGCGACGTCATCGCGGCCGACCTCGACGGTGACGGTGTCGACGAGGTCATCGGCCTCACGCTGGATGTGGTCGGCCACGACCAGACACTCGAGCTCTCCGGTGCCCGCTACCGGGTGGAGGACATCGGCCTCCACGGTCTGGTCGTCGCGAAGCTCACCAGCTCCTGACCGGTACCACCCATTCCGCCGAAACCGTGCCCTGGCCAAGGGCACGGTTTCGGTGGTTAAAGTGGCTGCTCTCATGGCAGCAGCACATCCATACGAAACGGCACCGAGCACCCCGGACAGCGCACCTTCGCTCCACGTGTACCTTTTCGGTGGATTCAGGGTGGAACGAGACGCTGGCGCCCCCCTCGCCGACAAGTGGCCCCGTCCCAGCGCCCGCGCCCTCGTCAAACTGCTCGCCGTCTCCCCCGGCCACAGCCTCCACCGTGAGCAGGCGATGGAGATCTGCTGGCCGGACGCCGACGCCCAAGCGGCGCTCGGCAGTCTGCGGGTCGCGCTGCACACGGCCCGCCGGGCCATCGAGCCGGAGCTGGCACCCCGCGCCTCCTCGTCCTATCTGACCGGCGAGGGCACCCTGCTGCGGCTCGATCCGCGGACCGTGGTGATCGACGCCGATGTCGCCGAGACCCTCGCCCAACGCGCGCTGGCCGGGGGCTCGGCCGCCGCGCTGGCCGCCGCGCTCGCCGCGTTCACCGGTGAGCTGCTGCCGGAGGACCGTTACGCACCCTGGGCCGAGGCACGGCGCGAGCAGCTGTCCCTGCTCCGCGACCGCGTGCGGCTCGCACTCGCCGAGGCCCACCTGGCAGAGGGCGAGACCGAGCTGGCCACCGAGGTGGCGCTGCGCGCCCTGGCCGCCGCGCCCGCCGAGGAGCGCGCGCACCGGGTACTGATCGACGCCTACCTGCGCCAGGGGCTACGCCGACAGGCCGTGCGCCAGTACCACCTGTGCCGGGAAGCGCTCGACGCCGAACTCGGCGTACGCCCCGGCCCCGCCACCGAGCGACTGCATCTGCTCGCGCTGGACGCCGCCTCAACCGTGCTGCCCGCCCGGTCCGCCCCTGTGCTGCCTGCCGCCATCCGCACCCCTCCCGGTCCCCCGCTGCGCGGCAGGGCCGATGAGCTGGGCCTGCTCCTCGCCACCGGCGGGCCACCCGTGCGGCTGATCGGCGGCGAGGCCGGCGTGGGCAAGACGCGACTGACGGCGGAGGCGGCCCTGCGAGCGGCGGAGGCCGGGACGATCGTGCTGTGGGGCGCGGGCCACGACGCCGAGGGGCACACCCCGTACGGCGTCTTCGTCGAGGCTCTGGACGCCTGGCTCGCCGACCGGCCGTCCGCCGAGCGGGCGAGAATCGGCGGCGAGTACCCCGAACTCGCCTCGTTGCTGCCCTCGTTGGGGCAGATCGGGGCAGGCGCGGAACGCAGTCCGGAGGAGGAGCGCGACCGCTTGTTCCGCGCCGCGGCCGGGCTGCTGGGTGATCTCGCGGCTACCGCTCCCGTCCTGCTCGTGCTGGACGATCTGCACGCCGCCGACACCGGCTCGTACCAGCTGCTGAGTCATCTGGCCCGGCGCGCGGTGACCACGGGGACGAGCTGGCGGTTCGCCGTGACGTACCGCGCGGAGGAGCTGGACGCCACGGACCCGCGGCGCACCGCGCTGGACATCCTGGTACGCCAGGGGCTCGCGCACTCCGTGGAGCTGGGGCGGCTGGGGCGTACGGAGTGTCTGGCCGTGGCCGAGGACGCGGGCGCGCGGACCGGGCTCGACCGGGTCTGGGAACTGTCGCTCGGCAATCCCCTCTTCGCCCTGGAACTGGCCCGTACCGTCGACGAGGGCACCGACCCGGCCGAGCTCAGCGCCCCGGAGGGCATACGCCAGCTGGTTCGGGCGCGACTGGCCCGGCTCGGGCCCGCGGCGCGGCGTGTGGTCGAGGCGATATCGGTGGCGGGAGGCGGCGCCGCACTGTCCGAGGTCATGGATGTCGCCGCCCACGGACTGCACCCGCCGCTCTCCGCCGCCGAGGCGACGGACGCCGTGGACGTGGCGGTGCTGGCCTCGGTGGTGGAGGAACGGCCGGTGGTGGTCGGCGGACAGCCCCTGCCCGGGCTCGTCTTCCGGCACCCGCTCGTGCGGCTCACTTGTTACGACGGATTGTCGGCCGCCCGCCGCAGACAGTTGCACTCGGCGTACGCGGAAGCCGTTCTGCGGCGCAGGCCCGAGGCGGTCGACACCCTGGCCTCACATCTGACGCGCGCGGACGACCCGCGGGCCACCCAGTATCTGCGGCAGGCCGCGGAGCGGGCCGCCGCCGTCTGCGCCAATGACACGGCTGACCGCTACTACGCCGAACTGACAGCCCGGCTCGACGCGTTGGCCGCCGACGCGGCGATGGCCCGGATCGACCGGGGTGCCGTACTGCGCCGGATGGCACGCTACCGGGAAGCGGTCGACGTGCTGCGCGAGGCGCTGGACGACATGGTCAGGCGGGGCGACGGGGACGGGCAGGTGCTGGCCGCCGCCCGGCTGGCCGAAGTCCTGGTGAAGTACCGCTCGACCGACGAGGGCGAGGAGCTCCTGCGCACCTACCCGCCGCAGCCGCAGACACCGCCGCTGACCACGGCGAACCACCATCTGGCGGCCGGAGTGATCCAGTTCGTCAGTGGGCGGTACGAGGAGGCGCACGCCTCGGCACGCACCGCGCAGACGGCCGCCGACGCCATTCCCGGCAGCGGACGGCGCGGGCTGCTGGCCCGGGCACTGGGGCTCCAGGCCACGTCGCTGGGGCTTGCCGGACGGCTGGCCGAGGCACGGCCCGCGGCCGATCTGGCCCTGCCGCACGCGGAGGCGTACGGCGATCAGGATCTGCTCGTCAACATCCTCTCGGTGCTCCGGGAGCACGCCCGCCGCTCCGGCCGCCTCGCCGAGGCGGTCTCGACCGGGCAGCGGGCGCTGCGGCTCGCGGAGCACACCGGGGACCCGACGGCTGTCGCCTTCGAACGCGCCAATCTCGCCGAACTGCACCTGCTGCTCATGGAGTTCGACGCGGCACGGGAACATGCGGAGGCGGCGGTACGGGACACGGGTGAGCGTGACGAGTGGTGCACCCCGTACGCCCTCGCCGCGCTGGCGCGGGTGCGCGTCAGAACCGGTGAGCCGGGTGGCTCCGAACTGCTGGCGCGGGCCGCGGAGGTGGCCGGAGCGCAAGCGGACCGGCAGGCGACGCACGAGGTGCGCACCGCACAGGCCGAACTGCTTGTACGTGACGGCCGCCCCGAGGAGACACTGACCCTGCTTGCGGACGGCACGGGCCCGGGCGCCGCCCACCTGGTGGCGTGGGCGGAGCTCCTGTCGGGTCACCCGGACCGGGCGGCGCACCGGGCTGCCGCGGAGACGGCCCGCGCGGAACGCACCGGCGAACGCCTCTCGGAGACGGAGGCCCGCACGGTGCACGCCGCCGCACTCATGGCCCTGGGGCGGCGGCGGGAAGCCGGGGAGGAGTTCGACAGAGCCGCAGCCCTCTGCGCCCGGCTCCCCTACCCGGCAGGCGCGCTCAGGGTTGCCCAGGCCCGCAGTCCGCGGTTCGGCTCATAGCGGCTTCTCCCCGGCACGGACACGTTCGGAGTCCCCGCGGGCTTCAGCCCGCCAGCCCACTGATCGAGTCTCCGATGTACTTGGCGCCGAGGATGATCAGGACAGTCGTCATGACGGCCGCGTTGTGGGCGGCCATCCACGCCTTCCATTCTCCGAGCACCTTCGTCGACTTCGCACCGCCCAGGAGGTACACGCCGAGCGGCAGCGCGGTGCACAGCGACGCGATCAGAACCATGAGGACGGCGGCGACCGTCTTACCGCCGGCCGAGGCCGTGCTGGAGGCGATGGAGACCGCGCCGCCGACGGCGAGGACGAGGTTCTTGGGGTTGGCGACGGCAAGGGCTGCTGCCAAGCCTGCTGCCTTGCCCGGTGTGAAGCTGTCGATCGCCTTCATCCAGCCGGGAGTTTCGGTCGCATGCCCCTCCCTCGGCCGGCCTTTCCACTGCTTGACACCCATGAGCAGGAACAGCACGCCCAGCCCCAGCTTCAGCCACAACGTCCAGGAGGCCGGACCGTCGTCGCCGCCCGAGGCGTCACCGCCGGAACCGGCGAGTACAACCACCGTGACGAGGGCGGCGAGCGAGATCACCCAGCCCGCCGTGAAGGCGATGCCGTTGCCCCGCCCTTCGGGCGTGGCCAGCATGAGGATCACTGCGATCAGCGGCAGGGGGCTGATCGCGATGCCCACCGCGGAAGCGAGCATCTGGCCGATGGCGTCTCCCATGGCTCGTCACCCCCTCGCCACGATGGGCGGCAACTGGTAGGTCCCGTCGAGGACGGACTGCCCTGGCGTGTACAGGCGGATCATCGGCCGAAAGTCCCCGGCCGGGGCGGGCAGCCAGTTCGCCGCGCCGTCCCGGTCGTCCGGCCGCTCCCGCTGGATGACGACGGTCAGTGAGCCGTCCTCGCCGTACACCAGGCCAGGAGTGCGGTCGCCTAGCGAGTACCGGCCGACCGGGTTGTCGACGAGGTAGTAGTCGGGGGTGTCGTACATGGTCACCGACCAGAACGACTCGACGGGAGGTGGCTGCTCGAAGCGCAGGGAGTAGGACCGGGCGCCGTTGAGCCGCTTGCCCTCGGCGTCGGTGAAGGTGTGCGCGTACACCGCCTCGTAGCCGTGGTTGCCCCAGAGCGCGGCACGCGCCGCGGCCGCCCGCACCAGGTAGGACGCCTCCCGGTCGGCGATCCGCCACTGCGGCGAGTCGATCGTCCCGATCCCGTAGTGGTCGAGGTTGTAGTCGAACAAGTGGGGGTTCATCTCCCAGGCACCCGGCGGGCGTTCACCGTCGGCGGGCGGATTCGACGCGGCCTCGACGCGCGCCTTCCCTGCCGCGGCCCCCTCGGTCAGCGCCTTGACGAGCGTGGGGTCGGCGTTCACGTACGGCGAGGGACCCTCTTCGAGGAGGGCCAGCGGCTGAAAGCGTTCCTGGTGGTCCTGGTCCGGTGCGGAGGGCGGGAAACCCGCCGTCCAGACCCGCATTCGCTCGAAGAAGCGCAGTTCCTCGGGCACGTCGGGATCCGGCGCCGGCAGACCCGTGCGGTGACTGGCCGAGTCGAGCACGGTGAGCGTGAGCTGCTGTTGCAGGGCCTGCACCCTGGGCATGTCCTCGGGGCCGTCACAGGCGTTGCGGCCGACGATCGAGATCACCGCGGTCGGGGCGTCGATCACCCCGCGCACGCCGTCGGGCGCGGTGCCCGCCCAGCCGGGCGGGACGACGAGCCAGTCACCTGCTTCCGTCCCGGTGGCGCGCTGTCCCAGGTACGCGAAGTTGTTGCTCCACACATCCACGAACTGCAGGACGTAGTACGCGCCGGCGGTGTCCGGGACGTGAAGCAGGACCGGGCCGCCGGAGAGGTCGACCTGGGCGATCGAGTAGACGGTGTCGTTGTTCACCGAGACGAAGTGGGCGTCCGGGGTCGCCAGTTTCGTGGAGTGTCCGAACCGGTTGAAAGGGGTGGGCGGCAGCGAGCCGAAGCCCTTGTGCATGAACGCGGAGATCATCGACACGTCGAAGACGAGTGGGTAGCCGTAGACGTACGCGTCTGCGGCCAGGCCGGCAAGGCTGTCGGTCCTGCTGGTCACGGCTGGCTCCTTCGGACGTCGGCGCTCAGGGCGGGCAGCGTCCAGGAGCCGTCGAGGACCGAAGCCCCGGGGCCGTAGACGCGAATGGCGATGGTGAAGGGGCCGTCGGGGGCAGGCAGCCAGTTGGCGGCCCGCTCCGGGGCCTGCGGCCGGTCCTTGCCCACGTAGAGGGTCAGGCCACCGTCGTCGTCGTGGACCAGGCCGGGGGTACGGTCGCCGATCGAGTACCGGCCGATGGGGTTGTCGACCAGCAGCCGCTCGGGCAGCCGGTAGATGGTCGCCGACCAGAAATACCGCGCCGGCGGCAGCGCCCCACGGGCGAAGTGGATGACGTGGTCGTGCGTCGTGGCGTCCGGCGGCCGGTTGCCCAGGTCGTCCTGGACCCAGCCCGCGTACCACGCCTCGGCGGCCGGCAGACCGTACAAGCCCTTGTCGACGCCGACCGCCCGGGTCAGGTAGTCGGTGCCGTGGTCGGCACGGGTGCCGAACCAGTGGGTGGAGTCGGCCGCGTCCTTCTTCGCCTCGTCGAGCCGGGCGCGGGCGTCCGCGATGCCCTGCTCGACCGCGGCGCGGATCTCGGGGGTCAGCCCGGCGGGCTCGAACTCGCCGCTGCCCGTGACCCCGAGCGACGCGGCGAGCCGGTCCCGCAGCGCGCGTTCGCTGTCGAGTACGGGAAAGAACTGGAGCAGGAAGTCCAGCAGGGTGAAGAACTCGACGGTCCCGAGGTCCTCCTCCCGCCAGACGGGCCACACCGGCTCGTCGACCGGGTGCGGCGCGGCCGAGCCGGTGAACTCCGACAAGGGGCGCAGCCGGTACCCCGCCTGGATTTCCCGCAGGGCCGGTACGTCATCGGGGCCGGCCAGATACGTACGGCCCAGGATCCCGACGAGAAAGGTGTCGGCCCGCAGCACGCCCGCGATGCCCTGGGGGACTTCACCGTCCCAGCCGGGCCCGGCGACCAGATGGTCACCCGCCTCCGGGCCGGTCGTACGGGCACCGATGTATCCGACGTACGAGGTGTCCAGATCGTGCAGCGGCAGCACGAAGTACCGGTCCACGGCCGGTACCGACACCACCCATGGCTCGGCCCGCAGGTCGAGCCACGCCCAGGAGTACGGGGTGTCGTTGTTCGGCGTCACCACGTCCGTATTGGCCGGAGTGAACGGCTGCGAGTAGTGCCTGAACCGCCCGAACCCTCCTACGTACCGGGGGTCCTCCGGGTCGATCGCCTGGGGGTACATCGTTCGGTAGTTCTCCAGGAGCGCCAATCCCCAGATCCAGCCCTCTGTCGCGGCCTTCCGCGCCTCGTCGACACTCACCTCGGGCACGTCACCCCTCCTCACCCTTAGCTCACATTCCGTCCTAAACTTTCACGTACCGTGTGAAAGCGCATCCTCAGCCCGTCGGGCCACGGGCTGCCGCGCACCGCCTCATGTGGGTGCTGCCACACGTCATCGGATCGACGGTCCACCTGTTCGGGTTACTGCGTGCGCGCCCGGCCGGACGAGAAGGCGTAATGAACAGGACGCCGGGTCGGAGGGAGCCAGCCATGGGGCAAGCGACGAACGCTCTTCCGGGGGTGTCCACATGAGCGGCGGGCAGGGCCGACGGAACCTGCCGGTGGCCGAGTGGCTGGGGAACTACCGCAAGGGCATGCTGCGGGGCGACATGCTCGGGGCACTCACGGCGTGGGCCCTGATCGTCCCGGAGAGTGTCGCGTACGCGCAGATCGCCGGCGTGCCTCCGCAGAACGCGTTCTACGCCGCCCCGGTGGCTCTGCTGGTGTACGCGCTGTTCGGGCGTTCCAATTTCCTCATCATCGGCGCGACATCCGCGGCGGCGGTCCTGTCGGCGGCAGCGGTCTCCGAGATCAGCGGCGATCCCAAGGACGCCGTCGGCCTGTCGGCCGCCCTCGCGGTCATCGTCGGAGTGGTCCTGCTTGTCGCCGGCATCGCCCGCCTCGGGTTCATCACCAATTTCCTCGCCGAACCCGCCCTGGTCGGCTTCCTGTTCGGGATGGCCCTGACCATCGTCGTCCGCCAGGGCGCCAAACTCGTCGGCGTCTCCAGCGGGGACGGCAACTTCTTCGAGCGGCTGTGGACCCTCCTGAGCAGGGCTCCCGACTGGTCACTCGCCACGCTCGGCGTCGGAGCGGCCGCACTGGCGCTGCTGTTCCTGCTCGGACGGTTCGTACCCCGCCTCCCCGCCGCGCTGATCGTGCTCGTCCTGGGACTCGTCCTGTCCGCGGCGCTGGGCCTGAAGGACCACGGCGTGGACGTTGTCGGCAAGATCCCCTCGGCCGTCCCGGTTCCGCATCTGCCGGGCATCCCGGCCGAGGACTGGATCGCCCTGGCCGCGGGTGCGCTCGGCGTCGCCCTGGTGGTCTTCGCCGAAGCGTTCAGCATCGCCAACCGCTTCGCCCGCGAGCACGGCCAGGAGGTCGACGCCGACCGGGAGATGACCGCGGTCGGCCTCAGCAACATCGCCGTCGGCCTGGTCCGGGGCTTCGTCGTCTCGGGCAGCGCGTCGCGCAGCGCCGCGGCAACCGGTGCGGGCGCCCGTACCCCCATGGTGTCCCTGATCGCCGCGGCCCTGATCCTGCTGACCGGGGCCTTCCTCACCCCTCTCTTCACCGACCTGCCCGAACCGGTCCTGGGGGCCATCGTGATCGTCGCCGTACGCGGCTTCATGAGGGTGGGCGAACTGCGGCGCTACGCGGCCCACGACCGGCGCAGTCTGTGGGTTGCGCTCACCGCACTGATCGGGGTGCTCCTCTTCGACCTGCTGCCCGGACTGCTCCTCGCCGTGGCGCTCTCCCTCGTCCTGTTCATCGCCGCGGCGAGCCACCGCAACGTCGCGGTCCTCGGGCGCCTGCCCGGAACCCGTCTGTACGCCGACACGGCACAGCACCCGGACGCCGCCACGACCCCCGGCGTACTCGCCGTGCGGCCCGACGGAAGCCTGTTCTTCGGCAACGTCGACCGCGTCCGCCTCGCCGTCCGCAACCAGGTCGAGCGCACCACTCCTCCCCCGCGAGCCGTCGTCCTGGACCTGACCGGCAGCTACCGCCTCGGGATCCCCGTCCTCGACGCACTCGACGAGCTGCGAGAGGAACTGGCCAGGAAGGACATCGCCCTGTACCTGGCTCACGTTCGGGCACACGCCGAACAGGACCTGACCCGGCACGCCCTGGCCGACCGCCTCGGCCCGCGCGGCCGCCACCTCACCGTGGACGACGCCGCCTCGGCGGCGGCCGGCGGACCGGTGTGAGGCATGGACCTGCGCCTCGGGCTCATCCGCCGTCATCACCCTGGCGTCCCGTCCCCAGCTCGGTCGCCGCGCGACCTGCCCACCGCTGTCGGGCGTGGCAGGGCGCCTCTCAGTGGCTGACCGCAACGCGGGTGGAGGCGAATTCGGGAAGGCGGCGTGACCCTCGCGATCGCCGTCTGCGCGGCAGTGATCATGACCAGGGCGACCGCCATGGGGCCGAACATCATCGGGACCTTGATGTACAGGACGTCGACGGTGGCGAACACGGTCACCGCACCCGCCGAGGCCACCAGCAGCAGACCGGCACCGGCGCCAGCGCGCGGCGAGTTACAGGGCCGTTACTCCGTGGCGGCCGTGGCGGACGCGAGGTTGAGGAGGCGTCCTTGCCGCGTGAGGCTTGGGGCTCACCCTGACGAGAGACAGGAGGCACCATGCTGGAAGCCCTCGGACTCACCGACGACGAGGCGGAACTGTATGTCGCCCTGGTGCGCTCCGGCCCCTCCCCGACCGATGAGTTCGACCGTCTTCCAGGGCTGCCCGACCTCCCCGGGGCGGTGGTGAGCGGGGCACTGGAGGGCCTGGTCGCGAAGGGGTTGCTCACCCGGACTGCCGGAGAACCCGCCCAGCTCATCGCGTCCCCGCCGGACATCGCCGGGGATGTTCTGCTGCTGCGCCGCATGCAGGAACTCCACCTGGCCCGGGCTGCCATGGGACGGTTGTCCGCCGAGTACCACAGCAGCCCGAAGGACGGGCTGGGGCGCGCGTCGGTCGAGTTCACGGACGGGGCGGCCGTCGCCCAACGCGCCGACCAGATGCAGCGCGGGGCCCGCGAAGAGGTCCTCATCTTCGATATGCCGCCCTATGTGTCCTCCGCCGAGGACGGCACCGCACTGGGCAACGACTGTGAGATGGACCGACTGGCCGCGGGAGTCCGCTACCGGACGGTCTATGACCAGATGTCCATCGAACAGCCCGGAGGTCTCAACCGGATCAGGCGTTACATCGACGCCGGCGAGGATGCCCGCGCGATGCCGCGTCTGCCGCTGAAGATGCTCATCGTGGATCGCAGGCTCGGCATAGTGCCCGCCCTCCCCATGAATACACAACACACCGAGGGATCCGCCCTCATCCACCCCAGCCCGCTCCTCGACGGACTCATCGGGCTCTTCGAGCAGACCTGGAGCAGCGCGCTGCCTCTCGATCTCGTGCACGACGGTGATCGGGCCGGGCACGAGCTCGACGAGACCGAGGCCCGGGTGCTCACGCTGCTGCTCAGCGGTCTCACCGACGAGGTGATAGCCCGCCAGATGGGTGTGGGGCGACGGACCGTACTGCGTCGGGCGCGCCATCTCATGGACCGGGCGGGCGTCGTCACACGGATGCAGCTGGGATGGTACGCGGCGCAGCACGGCTGGATCGCCCCGAGTGACGGGGCCGCCGGCGCAGGACGTGAAACGTCTGGTCAGAGTGTCGGCGGCGCATAGGTGCCGTTGTCGCCAAAGCGCACCCGATACGTCTTCTTGCTCCTTCTTCCACGCCGGTAGCGTCCGGCACACGCACCGAATCCGGCATCGCGTGTGCCGTCCTCGACCTGTGTCCTGGGCGGACTCACGCGCTCCGCCGCCCCGAACGAGGAGGAGCACGTGCAGCACCCCCACCGCGGGAGAACCACGCGAAGAACGATGGCGACGGCAGTGGTCATCGCCGTCAGCGCCTCGCTTCCCGCCTTCGCCACCGCACAGGCCGAGCCGAGGGCCACCGGGCTGGTCCAGCCGGCCGCCAAGGGCGCCACGGAGTCGACGGTCACGCTCGTCACCGGTGACACCGTGACCGTGTCCACCGCCCCGGACGGCAAGGAGTCCGTCACCGCCACGGCGGCCGAAGGCACGTCCAAGACCTTCCAGACGTTCTCGGGGCCCGACGAGGACCTCTACGTGTACCCGTCCGACGCGATGGACGGCATATCCTCCGGCGCCCTGGACACCAAGCTGTTCAACGTCACCCAGCTGATCGAGGACGGGTACGGAGACGCCGAGGCGGACGAGCTGCCGGTCATCCTGGCCTACGGTGACAAACCGGGCGCGACGACACTGAAGCAGCGAGCGGACGCGTTGCCCGCGAGTGACGCGGGCGCAGTCCTCGACCGCCTCGACATGGCGGGCGCCGAGGTCGAGAAGTCGGGTGCCGGCGCCTTCTGGAAGCAGGTGAAGCCGGTCAGCAAGGCACCCGAGGCGGGCAGGGGCGTCACAGCACCGGGCGCCTCCGGGGTCGCCAAGCTCTGGTACGACGGAAGGGCGAAGGTCGCCCTCGACACGAGCGTGCCTCAGATCGGCGCCCCCGAGGCGTGGGCCAAGGGGTATGACGGCAAGGGCGCCAAGGTCGCCGTACTGGACACCGGGATCGACCTGACCAACTCGGACGTCAAGGGCAACCTCACGGCCAGCAAGGGCTTCGTGCCCGGGCTGACCGCGTCCGACGGCCAGGGGCACGGCACGCACGTCGCCTCCACCATCGTGGGCAGCGGGGCCAACTCAGGCGGGAAGTACAAGGGCGTCGCTCCCGGTGCCGACCTGCTCGTCGGCAAGGTTCTCGACAACGGGGGCAGCGGCCAGTTCTCCTGGATCATGGAGGGGATGGAGTGGGCCGCCGCGGAGGGCGCCGACGTCATCAGCATGAGTCTCGGCGGTCCCGCGGCGACTCCCGACGACGTGATGACCGAGGCGGTCGACCGGCTCAGCGCCTCCACCGGCACGCTCTTCGTCGTCGCCGCCGGCAACGCCGGGCCCGACGCGTCCACCATCGGCAGCCCGGGCACCGCCGACTCCGCGCTGACCGTCGGCGCGGTCGACAAGTCCGACGTCCTCGCAGGCTTCTCCAGCCGCGGACCGCGTGTCGGTGACCACGCGATCAAGCCGGAGATCACCGCGCCCGGTGTCGGGATCGTCGCCGCGCGCGCGGCGGGTACGGCCATGGGCACGCCGGTCAACGAGTTCTACACCGCCGCCAGCGGCACCTCGATGGCCACCCCGCACGTCGCGGGCGCCGCCGCCATCCTCGCCCAGCGGCACCCCGACTGGACCGGAGAGCGCATCAAGGCGGCCCTCGCCGGGCACGCCAAGGTCGTCGAAGGACAGACGGTCTATCAGCAGGGCAACGGGCGTGTGGACATCCCCGCCGCCCTCGACCCGAAGCTGGAGGCGACCGGCACCGCCGACTTCGGTCTGATCGAGTGGCAGGAGTCGGGCTACGAGAAGGAGACCCGCAAGGTCACCCTCTCCAACAACGGGGACGCCGCCACCACGGTGAAGCTCTCCACCGAGACGAGCGGCGATCTGCCCGCGGGCGCGCTGGTCACCTCGGCGCCCGAGGTCACGCTTCCCGCAGGCGGCAGCGCCGAGGTCACCCTCACCCTCGACCCGGCCGCCGTTCCCGAGGGCCAGTACAGCGGCCACCTCACGGCGACCGCCGCCGACGGTGCGACGGTCCACACCGCGATCGGCTTCATCAAGGAGTCCAAGCGGATCGGTCTGACGCTCGACCTGAAGGACCGTAAGGGCAAGGGCGGGAAGGCCGGCCTCACGGTGATGGGGCTCGACAACGACTACTTCCAGAGCATGAACATCACCTCGGGCCGTACCGAACTGCGGCTGCCGGCCGGTAACTACACCGTGAACGGGCTGCTCACCACCACGGCCGAGGGCACCGCCGGGACGGACTTCGCGACCGACCTGTTCAGTCTGCCGGACATCGACCTCACCGAGCACGACGCGTCGGTGACGGTCGACGGCACAAAGGCCACCGACTTCGACATGCGCCTGCCCGACGAGAGCCGCGCGGTCGAGGTCTCCGACATGTCGTTCCAGCTCACGCGGTACAACGACGGGCGCAAGCGGCGCAGTTCCATGGGCGTCGCCGGGCTCACCAACTGGAGCCAGGAGCGCTACGGGGCCATCCCCGCACCGGCCGCCACGACCGGTGAACTGTTCACCTCGTTCTACCAGAGCAAGCGCGAGCCGCTGATCCGGGCGACCGTCACGCGGCCCGAGACCTTCACTCTGGCGGCGAGGACCTCCAGCTACCTCAAGCGCTTCGAGGGCACCCGGAAGTACGACGTGGTCGACGCGGGCGCCGGCACCGAGGCGGAGATCGCGGCGGCGGGCGTCAAGGGCAAGGCCGCTCTGATCCACGTGGACCGCGTCAACGGCGGCTCGGCCCCGTACAAGGCGGCCGAGGCCGCGGGCGCCGAGGCGATCGTGATCGTCCCCAACAGCGCGGCCCCACAGGCCACCGTGGTCACCGGGGTCAACGTGCCGTACTTCTCCACCACGTACGCGGATGGGAAGAAGCTCACCTCGGCTGTCGCCCAGGGACGTACCAACATCTCCCTCAAGGGAGTCGAAGAGGCCGGATACCACTACGCCGGCCAGTGGGACTTCGTGAACGGCATCCCGGCGAACCTGCGGGTCACCGCACGCGCGGCCGACCTCGCATCGGTCAAGAACTCCTTCCACTCCGACGGCGCCGACCGGATGGGCTACCACACGACGCACGCCTGGGGCACCTACCCCATGACGTCGGTGCGCTCCAGCCAGTTCCTCCAGCAGGGCCACGAACGGACCGGTTACCTGCGTGCCGGTAACGGCCTCACCTACGCCCAGCACGTCATGGCCCGTACCGACCACCCCGCCAGGATGGTCGAACTTCCCAAGAGCTACACCGCGGGCAGCACGACTGCCGAGGACTGGTTCGGCCCGGTCATGCACCCGGGCAACACCACCGAGTACTACTGCAACTTCTGCCGCACCGACGCGGGCATGCTCTTCCTCCCGCAACTCGGCGGCGACAACGATCCGGGACACTGGCTCGCCAACAACCGTGCGCGGGCCTGGACGTACTACCGCAACGGCGAGAAGGTGCCCGCCGGCGCACCGCTGCTGGTTCCCGAGAAGGCGACCTACCGCTTCGTCGACGACACCGCCCGCACCAATGACTACGAGGGTGTGCAACTCGGCAAGAAGACCCACACCGAGTACACGTTCACCTCGGCCGCGCCCACCGGCATGAGCGTGCCGAACTGTCAGCTCAACGTACCCAAGGCCACCAAGTGCGAGGCCCTGCCCGTCGTCCTGGTCGACTACGGCATGAAGGCGGACATCCTCAACAAGGTCGCCGCCGACGCGGACCACTCGATCACGATCGAAGGCTCCCGTTCCAAGGCGTCGCCCGCCTCGACCGAGATGGCCGGCGCGAAGCTCTCCGTCAGCTACGACGACGGCGCCACCTGGCAGCCCCTCAGCGTCAAGCGGAAGGACGGCAACACCTTCAAGGCGACCTTCCGGCACCCTGAACTCGCGGCCACGAGCGGGTTCGTGAGCCTGCGTTCCGAGGTCTGGGACAGTGCGGGCGACCGCACCACCCAGGAGATCACCAAGGCCTACGCGCTGAAGTAGTCCGCACCGCACCTGCCGCCGGTCGCAGCCCACCGCGACCGGCGGCATGTCACCAATGCGCCACTGTCCTGCCCTTCTTTCGGCCGTGATGGCCGGTTAGCGTCCCGGACATCCCACTCATCCCGACCGAGGAGAAGTCCGTGCACCACCCTCCAAGAGGCCCGAGGGCGCGGCGATTCGCAGCCGTGGCCATCCTCACGGCCGCCGTCACCATCGGCGGCAGCGGCGCACAAGCGGCACCGTCGCCCGCAGCCGGCGCCCCCACCGTCCCCTCCCCTGCCTCCGGGACCGTACGAAGCGGAACTCCATCGGCCACCGAGGGCAAGCCCCTCACCCTCATCACCGGCGACACCGTCTCCGTCCGTACGGACGCGGACGGCACCCAGTCCCTGACCGTCCTGAGCGACGGCAGAGGCCCCTTCCAGACCTCGACCGGCGCCAACGGCGATCTGTACGCCTACCCGCAGGACGCCCTGGGTCTCCTGGACCGAGGTGTCCTGGACAAGGAGCTGTTCAACGTCACCCGGCTGCTCGCCGACGGCCGCGGCGACGCGGCCACCGACGAGATACCCGCGATCGTCGACTACCGGGGCAGGCCGTCGGCGAAGACCATCGAGACCGTCGCCGACGCCCTCCCCGGCAGCGAGCCCACCACCGTCCTGCCCGAACTGGGCATGGCGGGCGTCGACATCGACAAGGCCGACGCCTCCGGCTTCGCGTCGGCGCTCACCCGGTCCACCGGTATCACCAGGATCTGGTACGACGGAAAGGTCGAGGCCGCCCTCGACCGGAGCGTCCCACAGATCGGCGCCCCCGCGGCCTGGGCCGCCGGCTACGACGGCAAGGGGGCCAAGGTCGCCGTCCTCGACAGCGGCGTCGACCTGAACCACGCCGACCTCGCCCCCCGCGTCGCCCTGACCAAGAGCTTCGTCACCGGCGAGGACATCGGCGACGGTTACGGCCACGGCACCCACGTCGCCTCCACCATCGCCGGTACGGGCGCGGCCTCGGGCGGCAGGTACAAGGGCGTCGCACCCGGCGCCGAACTGCTCATCGGAAAGGTCCTCAACAACAAGGGCGGCGGTGACTTCGCCGACGTTCTCACCGGCATGGAGTGGGCCGCCGCGCAGGGGGCCGACGTCGTCAACATGAGCCTGGGCGCCACCGCCACGAACAGCACGGACGCTCTCACCGAGGCCGTCGACTCACTCAGCGCCTCCGCCGGCACCCTCTTCGTCATCGCGGCCGGCAACGACGGCCCCGACGAGGTCACCGTCGCTTCCCCGGCCACCGCCGCGTCCGCCCTGACCGTCGGCGCGGTGGACCGCGACGACAGGATCGCCCCGTTCTCCAGCCGTGGCCCGCGCATCGTCGACGCCGGTATCAAGCCGGAGATCACCGCGCCGGGCGTCGGGATCGTCGCCGCCCGCGCCGCGGGCACCACCCTCGGCACCCCTGCCGAAGCCGGGTACATCGCCATGAACGGCACCTCGATGGCGACCCCGCACGTGGCCGGTGCCGCCGCGATCGTCGCCCAGCAGCACCCGGAGTGGACCGGCGCGCGCATCAAGGCCGCCCTCACCTCGCACGCGAAGCCCGCCGCCGACCAGAGTGTGTACGAGCAGGGGTACGGCCGGGTCGATGTCGCCGCGACCGTCGGCTCCGATCTCGACCTGGCCGGTATCGTCGACTTCGGGCTGCTGAAGTGGCAGGACACCGCCTTCGACAAGCGGACCCGCACGCTGACGTTCACCAATGACGGTGCCGCCGCCACGACCCTGAGGCTCAGCACCTCCGGCACCTCGCTGCCCGCCGGGGCGCTCACCTTCAGCGGCGGCGACCAGGTCACCGTCCCCGCCGGAGGAACCGCCGAGGTCACCGCGACCCTCGACCCGAACGTCCTGCCGGCCGGCCGTTACACCGGTTCCCTCACCGCCACCGCCACGGACGGCCGGACGGTCCACGCCCCCGTCGGCTTCATCAAGGAGTCGCCCAAGCGCGCCGTGAAGGTCAGCTTCAAGGACCGCTTCGGCAACACCCCCACCGGGGTCGAACTCACCGTCCAGGGCCTCGACAACGACTTCGTGGCCGGCTACCGCCTCAAGGCGCGGGACAGCTACACCTGGCGGCTCCCCGTCGGCAGGTACTCCATCATCGGCTCGCTCACCTCGGCCGCACCCGGGGGCCGCGGCAACGTCGCCCACTCCACGGATCTCTTCGCGCTGCCGGAGATCGACATCACCGAGGAGGACCAGGAAGGGCTCACCGTCGACGCGGCGAAAGCGACCGACGTCGGTCTGACGGTCCGTGGCGAGAAGCGCCCCCTGGAGGGCTCGCACTTCTCCCTTCTGCTGCAACGCACCAGTCCCGACGGGCCGGAGCCTCAGCAGCGCGGGATCACCGACGTCCTGACCTCCTCGGACCAGAAGTACGGTGTCGTCCCGAGCGCCGCCGCCACCACCGGTGAGCTCACCCTGTCGACGTTCATCACCGCGCGCGAGCCGCTCCAGCGGCTGTCGGTCACCAGCCCGGTGCGCCGTGACATCACCGTCCGCACCCCGGGCAACGCCGCCCGCTTCGACGGTACGAGGAAGCTCACCCTGGTCGACGCCGGTGCCGGCACCGAGGCCGAGTTCGCCGGTCTCGACGTCAAGGGCAAGGCCGTCCTGATCACCGCGACGAACATGGTCGGCATCACCGAGCAGGCCCGGCGGGCCGTCACAGCCGGAGCCGTCGCGATGATCGCCGCACCGGCCTCCGAAGGCCCCATCACAAGCTTCGTCGGCACGAACCTTTCGATCCCCGTCTCCACCACCGACTACGACGACGGCCGCGAACTCGTCGAGCTCGCCGCGAGCAAGCCCGTCTCCATCGCCCTGACCGGCGTGTACGAGTCCGGCTACACCTACGCGGCCCAGTTCTACGACAACGGCCGACTGCCCGTCTCCCTGGCGAAGACCACCTCGGACGACGACTACGTCAGCGTCCGCAACACCTTCCAAGCCGACCAGGCCCGCCGCGTCGGCTTCGAGTCCCTGGACATCTGGGGCCCGTACGGCCTCCCCTCCATCCACACGGCCCAGTACGTCGGTGAGGGCGGCAGCCGCACCGACCACATCCTGGCCGACCCCCGGCTGAGCTACCAGCAGATGGTCACGCCCTCCACCTCCTACGTCTCCCGTATGGAAGGAGCCGTCGTCCGCTATCGCAAGGCCGGGCGCCACTACGCGGAGACCTGGTACGACGCGCCCATGCACCCCTCGGCCGCGACCGAACTGCCCTGCGCGTTCTGCCGGACCGACGTCGGCACCGTACTGACCGACAACCAGGGCGGGGACGGTTCCCTCGGGCACCGGCTGACGTCGGGCCGCTGGCCGACCTGGACGTACTATCGCGACGGGCAGAAGGTCACCGACCTCAGCACCCTGATGGTTCCCGGCCAGGCCGCCTACCGGCTCGTCCAGGACACCAGCCGCACCTACGCCTTCGCCGGGGTCACCCTGGGCACCAAGGTGAACACCGAGTGGAACGTCCGCTCGGCCGCCCCCACGCGCAACACCGTCAAGGACTGCGGAACGGTCCTGCCGGGCGCGAAGGTCTGCGCGACGCTGCCGGTCGTGGTGCTCGACTACGACATACCGCTCGACGTCCTCAACCAGGCGCCCGCGGGCCGGAAGTTCACCTTCACCGTCAGCGGGGGGCGCGCCAAGGGGTTCACCGGTTCGTCCCTCATGGCCGGGACGAAGGTCTCCGTCAGCTACGACGACGGCGCCACCTGGAGTGACGCGCGCGTCCAGCGCCGGGACGCGAACTCTTTCGGTGTCACCGTCGCGCACCCGGCGAAGAACGCCACCAACGGGTTCGTCTCCGTGCGGACGGAGGTCAGTGACGGGCGGGACGCACGCACCGTCGAGACCATCACCCGGGCCTACGCCCTGAAGTAGCCCGTCCGGCCGGTCCTCCGACAGCGCCGCCCGCACGGCCGGCAGCGCCGGCTCGTACACCGGTCCGGGCAGGCGCCGCACCCAGCCCGCCCGGATCGCCCGGTCCAGTGCGGACCCCGGAACCCCTGACGCCCGCAGTCGCGCGGGCGTCAGGGGTTCCGTCGTACGTGCCAGCAGATCGAGCAGTTCCGTCACCGCGGGCGGTTCATGACGCAGGCGGTCCGTCACCGTGGCCCGGCGCAGCGTCCCGCGCGCCACGGACAGCGCGAACAACGGGTTCCCGCCCGAGAGGTGGTGGACGTCGACAGCCCGGAGCGGCCCCACCAGACGGGCACACTGGACCGCGCTCAACCGCCCGAGCACCAACTCCTGACCCGGAACGCCCAGGTGCGGCGCCATCACCTCCCGAGACCGGTGCGCCACCACGAACCGCACCGGATGACGGGCGCACCGCCGAATCAGCTGCCCCAGGAACGTCCGGGCAGGCAACGGCAGCCGCTCCGCGTCGTCCACAAGGACCGCCACGGGGTGCAGGCCCGCCAGCCCGGTGAGCAGGTCAGCCAGCGACGACAGCAACCGTGGTGTGGGCGCCCGCCGGGACACCTCAGGGCCCGTCACCTCGGGGTGCCGGTCCGCGAGCACCGCTCTGGTGCGGGCGGGCAGCTGCCGCACCAGCTCCTCGAACGCGGCGAGCGTCGCCGCATGAGGGCCGACGCCCTCGGCCACGCCCCGCACCCGCAGGATGCGTACCCCGTGTGCCCCCAGCCCCCGGGCGGTCTCGTCGAGCATCCGGCTCAGGCCGATCCCCGGCTCCCCGGTGAGGGTCACGACCGGGCGGTCGGCGCGGCGCGGCACCGTCGTCAGCGCGGCGAGCTCCCGCCGCCGGCCGATGAACGGGCCCGGTGCCCGTTCGACGCCCGGCGGAGCCGCCGGACGCGGCCCGGCCACCGCCCGCGCGAACAGCTCTCGCAGGCAGGGGTCCGGGTCCAGGCCGTACGTGCGGACCTGCGCCTGCCGGTGCAGATGGTAGTGATCCACGGCCTCCCCGTGGCGGCCCAGCCGCAGCAGGATCTCCAGGAGCACCCGGCAGACGTCACCGGCCGTCGGGTCGGCGCTCAGGATCTGCCGCAGCGGGCCGACCGCCCGTTCGGGGTGTGCGGCCGCCTCCTGGTCGGCGGCGAGCGCGAGAGCCGTCTCCCGGCGCAGGGCCCGCAGGTCACGACGGCGTTCCGCAACGAGCGGCTCGCTCCCGTCGCCGGGTAGCAGCTCCGGGACCAGGGCGGTCAACGAGCGTTCCAGCGCCTCCGGCGAGAGAGAGCGGTTCCGGGCCGCCTCCCGTCGTTCCCACAGATCGACCCGGACCGTCCCCGGAGCCAGAAGCAGTTCGCCCCCGGGCCGTGACCACACGTAGCTGGAGGCGGCGCGCGGGACCAGGTCCGGCTCCAGGACCCGGCGCACCGCGTGCAACGCGACGCGCAGACTGCCCGCGGCGGCGGCCGGCTCCGCGTGCGGCCGGAGCAGCGTGGCCAGCCGGTCGCGGCGCATCCGCCCTCCCTCGGCCAGGGCGAGCGTCCGCAGCAGCCTGCGGGCGCAGAACCGCGGCCATCGGTCCTCGGAGATCTCCACCCCGTTCCTGAGGACGCGGAATCCACCGAGCAGTTGGATGTCGAGCGGTTCGGCCGGCGCTGATGTCACGGGATTCCCCCACAGGGTCGATGGAGATTGCGGGGCACGTTAGGCGGCGACCGTTACCCGCCCATTACCCCGCAGACGCCGCCGGGACGACGCCGGGCCACTTGGTGCGGGTCCTTGCACCGTGTCGCAAATGCGCCGCCCGGACTGCTTGTTCGCAGTCGGCGTGCCGTACAGGCTTCCGGCTGGCTCGAACCCCGGGCCTCCGGAAGGGAGTTACCCCACTCATGCGCAGACCTGTAGCACAGGGCTCCGTGGCGCTGGCGCTGACCGCGCTCCTCGCCGCCACGGGCGCCGCACCCGCGACGGCGACGGGCCCCGAGGGCGAGGCGCGGCTGACGTCGCCGAGCCCGTCGAAGTCGGCCGTCGCGGCCCACACCGTCCGCCTGATCACCGGTGACAGCGTGGTGGTCACCGGCACGGGCGACCAGCGGATCGTGACGTTCGCACCGGACGCCGACAGCCCCGGCGGCGTCGCGGAGATCCAGCAGTACGGCACCGACATCACCGTCATCCCCGAAGAGGTACGGCCCCTGCTCGAGGCGGGCACCCTCGACGCGCGGCTCTTCGACATCGACGGGCTGATCGCCCAGGGATACGCCGACGGCGCGGACCTGCCCCTGATCGTGCGCCGTTCCAAGGCGTCCGCACCCCTCCCCGCCGGTGCCGAGCCGGTGCGGAAGGTGGCAGCACTCGACGCGACGGCCGCCGTCGTCGAAGCGCCGCGCACCGGCGCGTTCTGGAAGGAGCTGCGCTCCGCCGCCAAGGGCGCGAGCGCGAAGAGGTTGTCCGGCGGGGTCGAGAAGGTGTGGCTCGACGGCAGGGTCAGGGCGACCCTTGCCGAGAGCGTCCCGCAGATCGGCGCACCCGATGCCTGGGCGAAGGGCTTCGACGGAAAGGGCGTGAGGGTCGCCGTCCTCGACACGGGTGTCGACTCGACCCACCCCGACCTGGTCGGACGGGTCTCCGAGGCCCGCAACTTCACCGAGACGGCCGACGCCGTCGACCACCATGGCCACGGCACCCATGTCGCGTCCACCGTCGGCGGTACCGGGGCCGCGTCGGGCGGGCGGAACAAGGGGGTGGCGCCGGGCGCGGACCTCATGGTCGGCAAGGTCCTCAACGACGCCGGCCAGGGCAGCGACTCGTCCGTCCTGGGCGGGATGGAGTGGGCCGCGCACAGCGGGGCCAAGGTCATCAGCATGAGCCTGGGGGCCGACGCGGCCACCGACGGCACCGACCCGCTCAGCACGGCCGTCAACGAGCTGACCGCCGAGACCGGGGCGCTCTTCGTCATCGCGGCGGGCAACACCGGTCCCGGCCCCACCACCATCGGCTCACCGGGATCGGCCGACTCCGCGCTGACCGTCGCGGCCGTCGACAAGCAGGACAAGATCGCGTCGTTCTCCAGCAGGGGGCCCCGCCTCCGGGACAGCGCGCTGAAGCCCGACATCGCCGCCCCCGGGGTGAACATCGTCGCTGCCCGCGCCGCGGGCACCGCCATGGGCACCCCCGCCGACGCCCACTACACGGCGGCCAGCGGTACCTCGATGGCCACCCCGCACGTCGCGGGCGCCGCCGCCATCCTCGCCGGGGCGCACCCCGACTGGACGGCCGCCGAGATCAAGGGCGCCCTCATGTCGGCCGCCGACGTGGTCGGCGCCGGGGCCTTCGCGGAGGGCTCGGGCCGTACGGACGTGCCCGCCGCGCTGGAGCAGACCGTATGGGCGACCAACGCGTCCTTCGGTACGGTCGCCCCCCGCGACAAGGCCGAGCCCGTCACCCGCAAGGTCACCTTCCACAACACCGCGGACCGGCCCGTCACCCTCGCCCTGACCGGCGCGCTCACGCTGGACGCGACCGGCGCGGTCGCCGACGGCGCGCTCACCCTGGGCGCGGACAGCGTGACGGTGCCGGCGGGCGGCAGCAGTGAGGTGGCGGTCACCGTCGCCCCTGACCTGGCCACGGCGTACGGCACCTACACGGGCACGGTCACCGCGACCGGTGGAGAGGTGAGCGCGCACGCCACCGTGGCACTCAACCGGCAGCAGCCCACCGTGAAACTGAACTTCAAGGGCGTGATGCCGGACGGCACCGCGCCCGCGGCGGGCACCTCGGTCACCTTGTACGACCTGGGCTCCGACCGGGCCCCGACGCCGATCCGGATCGGAGCGGGCGGCCTCGCCTCCGCCCAGGTCCAGCCGGGCCGCTACGCCATCGTGGGGCACCTCCAGCAGGGCCAGGAGTACGTCTCCTTCGGGATACCCGACATTGACGTCAAGGACCAGGACGTGAGCGTCACCGCCGACGGCCGGAAGGCCGTACCGATCAAGGCGAAGACCCCCGAGCGCAGCGAACTGCGCAACCTGATCCTCTCCGTCGGCAGGCAGTCCACCCAGCAGAAGTTCGGCGTCACCAGCACCATCGTGCTGGGCCGGGCCGGCGGCCACCAGTGGGCCATCCCGGCCGCCAAGCCGCAGGACGGCACCTTCGGCCTCACCACCAATCGGATCCTCCAGAGCCCGCCCATCGTCGCCAGGGCGAAGCTCCCCTCCGGCACGCTGGACCTGGCCGCCGAGTCCTTCCTCTCCTCAGGTCGTTTCGACGGCACCCGGTCCTACGCCACCGTGGACGTCGGCCACGGCTCGGCGGCCGAGCTGGCCGAGCACCCCGTCGAGGGAAAGCTCGCCCTCTTCCGGGAGGGCGGGGAGGACATCTACACCGTCCTGCCCCGGCTCGTCGCGGCCGGGGCCGCCGCGGTGATGGTCGTCAACGAGGTCGACGACCGGCAGGTCGGCGCGTTCCCGGCCGCCGTTCCGGTCTTCGGCGTTCCCAAGAGCAGCGGTGACCGCGTCGCCGCCGCACTCGCCGAACGACCGGTGACGATCAAGCTGACCGTGGAGAGCCACCCGGCGTACGTCTACGGGCTGGTGCGCGGAACGGCGGACGGGATCGCCGCCGACCAGACGTACGTGCCCAAGGCATCCGAACTCGCCGGGATCAAGCTGAAGAACTACTCGCCCGCCGCCGACCCGGCAGCCCTCAAGGGCAGCCAGGAGGGCTGGCTCGGCTACAGCGAGACCACCGGACGTGGCTCCGGCGGCTTCGGCGCGCTCACCTTCGGCACCACGCAGCGGGTCTACGTCAACGCGAAGGACGCCCGGTGGCAACGGGTCGCGGTACCGCTGGGTAACGGCCCCGCGATGCTCGCCCCGCTCAAGCCGTACACGGCAGGTACGACCGTCACCGAGGAGTGGTTCAAGCCGGTGATGCGGGCCGCGACACCGAGCACGGCCACGTCGCCCGCCACCGGCATGCCCGCCTCGCGCAACGACGAGGGCATGCTCGTCCAGATCCCCGTGTGGGCGTCGGCCTCCGCCGGGTCCTGGGAGGGCGTGTCGGTGCGGCCCGGTGACACCAACGAGTTCCGGGCCTACCGCGACGGACAGCTCCTGGGCACCTCACCGGTCGCCTACGCACGGATCACCGGACTTCCGTCGGCGAAGTCCTCGTACCGCTTCGAGCTCGACGCGAAGCGCACCGAAGCCTGGTGGGGTGTCAGCACCGAGGCCCGCACCGCCTGGACGTTCGACTCGGAACAACCCGCCGGTGTCGCCTGGGAGACCTTGCCGCTCCTGAACGCCGACTACGACCTGGACGGCGTCGCACTCGACAGCAGCGTGGAAGCGACCCGTACCCACCGTCTGAAGGTGACCTTCCGCAACCCGGGCACCCACTCCCGCCTCACCGGCGCGAAGATCGATGTCTCGTACGACGGCGGCACCACCTGGACCACCCTGAGGAGCCAGGTCACCGACCGCACGTCGACCGTCGGCATCAAGCCCCCACGCAACGCCAAGACCATGTCGCTGCGTGTCCGGGCCACGAACGCGGCGGGCAGCACCCTCGACCAGACGGTCCTGAACGCGGCCCGGGTCGTGAACTGACCCACCGCGTACGCCCACCGGGCCGGGGGGGGGCCCCCCCCCCCGGGGGGGCCCCCCCCCGGGCGCCGCGGGGGTGGGGGCGACGGGGCGCCGGACGGGGTGCGG